>NZ_CP101809.1 GCF_024498275.1 Mycoplasmoides fastidiosum | reverse complement strand
ATTGCAAAACTATTTCCATCATAAATAACTAAATCACCATAACCTCTAAAATTATCTTCATCAACTGAATATTCAACTGATTCAATTAATTTTTTGGCTAATCGAGATTGACTTCTTCTCTCTTTTTTTATTTCTTCGGGAGTTTTGAGTTTAGGTTCTTCAAAAACTTTTAATTGATCTTCCTTTTGTTTAAAAGTTGATTCTTGCTTAATTTCAACATCAAATTTATCTTTTTCAGCAATTTCTTCTTCAGTTGCTTCTCTAAATTTAATTGTTACCTTTTTTCTAAAATTTGATTTGCACTTTCTTGAAGTTTAGATAAATAATCATCTTGTAAAAGTTCGATATTAATTTTGGTTCCACTGATTATTAAATCATTATTATTTGATAGTAAAATTCGGCAGTTACCAAAATTCTCAAAATGAATTTCATTGCTAATATCATCTCTTATCAAATTTAAAATTTGATCTCAAATTTTTTTATTTTTATTCATAGTCATAGTTGATTAAATAATCTTCTCCAAGATTTCAATAAATCTTAATTTTAAATAAAAATAACCATGTATAATGTAAATTCGATAGTTAACCCTTCAATTAAAAGGGGTATTAATTTTTCAAATTAATGCTAAAAATTGATTATTTTTCAAGAGAAAATGAAAATTATTTCAAATTTAAAAGGGATTAATGGGTTAATTATATTGAATTAAAGATATCTGATCAGGTTTTTAATTTAATAACAGATATTTTGCCTTTTGGCAAACAAATGAATTTTATTTTAAAAAATAAACAACAATTAAGGAAAAAATATGAAACGTACTTACCAACCAAATAAGCGAAAACGTGCAAAAACTCACGGATTTTTATCCAAAATGAAAACCGCATCTGGTCGTGCTGTTTTAAAACGACGCCGCGCAAAAGGTCGTTATAAACTAACAGTTTCAGATGAAAAATAAAATCCATTAGAATCAACTTTTCCTAAATCGTTTTAATTGTAATGGAACGAAAATATCGCATTTTAAAAAAGAAAGATTTTCAAACAACTCTTAAATCTAAAAATCAAAAAATTTATAGTCAAAATTTTGTTTTATATTTTTTAAAAACTGAAAATCAAAATATTAGATTTGGTTATATCATTCCCAAAAAATTTTTTAAAAAAGCTGTTATAAGAAACTATTATCGCCGAGTAACTGATAATTGTATTTATCAATTTAAAAGTTTTGACGAATTACCAACTTATAATTGTGTCTTATATTTTAAAAAAGAATTTGCCGAAATAAAACCGGATTATAAAAATCTAAAAAAAGAAATTAATAAAATCCTTTTTAATTTCATAAAAACAATAAAGAGATAGAAAATGTATTTATCATCACATCATATTTATCATTTTTCCCAATCTCAAACAATAAGATCTGAAAAAATTATTAAACCTTTCTGAGAAACTAAAAAAAGTTTTAAAGATCCTAAAGAAAGAAATAAAACCCGAAGATTAATTATTAAATGGACTAAATTTATTGTTTATTCTTTCGTTTTTATTATTACTTTATGAGGCTGTTTTCAACAATTTGGGCAACCATATGTTATTACAATTCCATCAGTGGGTCAGGGTTTAGAATTTGGTTTTAATTCAGGAACTACTGGAGATTGAAGATTTGATTTAGCTGCAGCAGGAACTGGTGACTATTGGGTTTTTAGTGAATATACAATAACTTATGGTCCGTTTTTGTCTTGATTTGTTTATCCCTTTGCTTGAATCACTCTTCATATTTCATATGCTTTTAGAGCAATTTCGTATGGTGGATTTTCAACTTTATTCACCATGTTAATCATTTTGATTTTAATGCGTGCTTTGGGTTTCTGACCTTCTTTAAAAGCTTCTTTTTTAACAGAAAAGCAATTAGAACACCAAGGAGCTTTAGCAGAAATTAACGCCAAATACGCTAAAGTTGAACGTGACGATAAACAAGCAAAAATGCGAAAGAATCAAGAGATTTCTGAATACAACAAAAAACACGGAATTAATCCGTTAGGCGCATTTGAAAAAACATTTGTTGATCTTCCGATTTTTTTAATTATTTGACGTTTATTTAGTATGCTACGTCCAATTAAAGCAACCATCTTGTTTGGAATTTGAGACTTAGGGGCTGTGCCTTTTTATTCTATTTTTCAACATTTTGGTGAAGGTGGATGGGTTTATATTTTCTTATTACTTTTTGTTTTGCCAACGCAATTTTTTAGCCAACGATTACCAGTTTATTTATCTAAAAAAAGAAATCGAAAAGCATCAACCATAACGACTGAAGGAAAAAAAAGTGGAGATAAGAACCAAAGAATTCAAACTATCATGACAGTTATGTTTTTATTCTTTACTGTTATCTTATCTTCAGGAATTGGTGTTTATTATTTCTTTAGTGCTTGAATTACAATTAGTCAAACTTTAATTATTCATCACATCATTATGAAAAAACGCCGTCAAGGTGTAACAATCGATGATTATTTATCACGATTGGGAATTAAAAGTAGTATTGATCCAAGCCGATTAATTCAATAAAATTATTAACGTGAATCAAGACCAACGCACTCTTAAAAAACTAAATTTAAGACCTTCTAAAAAATTAGGTCAAAACTTTTTAACAAACGTAGCTATTTCTCAAAAAATAGCTACGTTTGTTAATGTTAGTCATTTGACTAATTTAATTGAAATTGGTCCAGGGTTAGGCTCTATTACTCAACATCTTAATTTACAAAATAAAAATTATTTAGGAATTGAATTAGATAAAAGATTATTCGAGCATTTAACTAAGAAATTTAGTTTAGATAAAAATATTAAATTTATTAACGATGATTTTTTAGTATTTCCAATTAAAGAGCATTTTTTATTGTCTGATCAAATTCTTTTATTTGGTAATATTCCTTATTCAATTAGTACAAAGATCATTAAAAAATTTTTAGCAACCTCTTTTCTAGATGAAGCTATTTTTATGGTTCAAAAAGAATATTTTGAACGTTTAAATGCTAAAGTTAATCAAAAAAATTATTCATCATTTTCGGTTTATATTCAAACTTTTTGTGAGTTAGAAGAATTATTAGTTGTTAATAAAACCAATTTCTTTCCTCAACCCGAAATTAATTCAGTTGTTTTTAAAATTAAAAAACGTCCAAATCAAATCATTAATCAAGCTGAATTTTCCCAATTTTTATTAAATTGTTTTAAAATGAAACGCAAAAAGATTACCAATAATTTAATTGCTTTATTTGATTCTAAGCAAGCAACTGAAACTTTTCTTACTAAAGTAGGTTTAGACTTTAATACAAGACCAGATATGATTAGTCTGGAAGAATATCAAAATCTGTTTCAGCAATATCAAAAAATTAAAAAGTAATTTTCAATCTAATTCAAACATTATCAAAAAATAAAAACTCTGAAACTATTAACCGTTTCAGAGTTTTTATTTTTATTAAATTATAAAGAAATGAATTAGTTGGCTGCTATAACACCAACAATACCTCAGATGGTAATAGCCACAACAATCACGCCGATTAAAAAACTAATAATCACAAAAGAATAATTTTTTAAATTACTAATTGTTTTTTCTCAAATATGAGGATTGTGAATTCATTTTTTAATTGAATTCATTTTTTCACGAAAATAAATTTTCTTGTAATTTATTTTTTCTTCATTCACGTTATCAACAACTGATAATTTATTTTCTAAATCGTTTTTCATTTTCATCTATCCTTTAATTGCTGATCCTTGACGAGAAATTGCACGCATCATTACTTTACGGAATAAAATGTAAGCGATAAACATTGGGATAATAACTAGAATTGCTCCAGCCATTCGGATATTGTTATAGATAATTGGATTATCATCAATTCCACTGTTATCCCGACCAGTTAAGAATAATCAAGTTGATAAAACATCGAATCGTTGACTACCACTTTGGTTACTATTTAATAATAATTGTGGTCAAGTGAAAGAGTTTCAAGAAGCAAAAGCAGTTAGAATAACTACAGTTAAAACAGTTGCTTTCGCCATTGGAATGGCTACTTTTCAGAAGAATTTTAAACTTCCTACTCCATCAATCATGGCTGCTTCTTTGGTTCGATCGGGAATAGCTGCAAAGGCATTGCGGAACATGAATGCAGAAAAAGTTGAAGCAACAAAGGGTAAAAACATGGAGATAATTAAAAAACCATTGCGGTTTCATTTTAAGTCAATAATAATTTTATATTGACCTAATAATAAAGCAACTTCTGGCAACATTAAAGTTAACAACATGAAAAGTCAAGTTGCATTTTTAAAACGTCAACGCTTTAGTGAAAAAGCATAACCAGCAGTCATGGAAAAAAAGACTCGGGCACCAACAGAAACAGCAGTGATTAAAATCGTATAAGCCAATGCTTGTCAATAACCACCATTAAATGCACTGACAAAACTATCTCAGTTAGCTTGAGGCGGTACAGCATAAAATGTTCCGTTAATTGATTGTTCATTAGTTAATAGCGCAGTATTAATCATGAAATAGAACGGAAATAAAATTACCAAACTAAAGAACACTAAAACAAAAACTTTAAAAATGAAGCCTAACAAAACTCCAATAATGGACTTTTGTTTATAGAAATTCTGTTCCGGAGATCGGGTTCGATAAAATAAAAAATGTCGAAATTTATCTCAGACGATTAATCTTCATGTTGACACGGTGATCGCTCCATTTTGAAAATCCTTTAATTACTCCACGGAATGAAAGATTCAAAATAAGTGAAGTAGCAATTCCGATTGCAAACAAAATAATCGATGCTGCACCAGAAAATTCATTGTTATTGTTAATGGTGTAATAATAGATTCACAACATAATAGTTGATCCACTAACAGTATTTGCAACTGAAGGGTCATTATTAAACAACGCTAATGGAAAGACTTTAATTGCTCCAATAATTCCAATCGTAATTAAAAAAGTTAAACTGCGGTTAATTGAAGGTAAAGTAATTTTAAAAAATTGTTTTAATTTAGATGTGCCATCAATCGAAGCAGATTTATAAATTGTTTTATCAACACCCAACATTGCGGTTGTCAAAATTAAAATTTGAAAAGCTAAATTACTTCAGACACCATAAATTAGAATTGTTGCAAATGATGTTCAGTTTTTATCGCTAACATCAGACAATCAACGAACATCAGTTCCTAAGATGCTGTTAATAATTCCGTTATTACTAAACATGTAATAAAAACTAACTGCAACCGCAACTGAACTAGTAATATAAGGCATAAAGAAAATTGATAAAAAACTTTCCTTAGCAAATTTACGAACCAAGTGAACAATTGCTGAAGAAATCAAAATTGAAATCACTAAGGAAATTGGAACCGAAAGCGCAGAATAAACAATGGTATTTCGGGCACCAACTCAAAAGCCTTCGTTGTTAACTAAATTACGAAAGTTGGCAAAACCGATGCTTCGCTCATCAATACGGAAGGATGATCCAGCTTCCACTAATGAAAACTGAATTGTAAAAATAAAAGGAATGATAGTAAATAACAAAATGGCTAAAATCGAAGGTCCAACTAGAAGAAAGGTTTCTAGCATAGGATGTCTTTGGTCTAAAATCCCTAAACCAATTTCTTTTTTAAAAATTTTGTTATAACGATTTGAAACCAGAAGTTTAAGTGAAATCCAGTAGTAATTAATATTAAGCTTAATATGAGCAAATTTAGTCTTCATTATTAATTAATTCTCTCTTCAGTTTCTGGATCGAATAGATGAACATTCTTGATTGAAAAATCTAAACGAATGTCTTGATCATGTTTATACTCTTTTTGAGAATCTAATAAAACATTAATTCTTTGTTGGTTATCTAAAACTACTTCTGCTAATGTTTCTTTACCTAAGAGTTCAACACTAGCAATTTTTCCAGTTAGTTTAGCGGCTTGATTAGAATTGGTCACTTCAACAAAGTCATTAGGTCGAATTCCAAATAAAACTGAACCATCTCGAATATTGGTTTGCATCAGTTTACCAAAATTGGCACTATGATAAGTTAATTCACCATTTGTAATATTCCCCTTATCAATGAAAATTTCAGGAACTCCTAAAAATTTTGCCACAAAAACATTTTTTGGTTGGTTATAAAGTTCCAAAGGCGAACCAATTTGTTGAACTTTAGCGAAAGACATGCAAATAATTTTGTCTGAAATAGACATTGCTTCTTCTTGATCGTGAGTCACAAAAACTGTTGTAATGTTTAGTTCTTGTTGAATGTCACGAATTCATTTTCGGGTCTTAATTCTTAATTTGGCATCCAAATTAGAAAGGGGTTCATCCATCAATAAAATTTTTGGTTTTTTCACAATTGCCCGAGCAATTGCCACACGTTGTTGTTGTCCGCCAGATAACTGAGTTGGTCGTTTTTTCAAATTTTTAGTAATTTCAACTCGATTTGATACTTCCATAACCTCTAAATTAATTGCTTCAGCAATAGTTAAGATATTATCGAAAAGTTCTTTGGCAGTTCCTTGTTGATCAGAAGGTAAATGGGTAATTAATCGTTCTAACTTGATTTTTTGAAACAAAAAATTATTTAATTTTTTATTACTTACATTTGATCAACATTTATCAAGTAATAAATTGAAATAGGTTTCAAAATTTAATTCGGTATCTTTAGAAAAGTTATATAAATCTAATCGGGTTTTTTCAATTTTTGATAAAAGTCCAGATTTTAATCTTGCTTTTCGATTAACAATTAATTCATTACGAATATCTTTAATTTTCTGATTGTATTCTTTCAGAATTTTACGGTGCTTATTTTTATAATCAAAGTTTAAACGCTCGGTCTTATTTAGTTTTAAATAAGATTCATTAAGATTCTTAATAACACCTAGTTTTTGAATTACTAAACTTTCTAATAAGTTTTTATTTTCAAAAACATAATCGTTATATTTAGTTTCTAAACTGAATAAGTAATTGTTTACTTCTTCTTTCACATCTGTGACTTTATAAAGCAATTGCCTTAATTCGGCAATTGCTTCTTTATCGATACAAAAGTGATTACAAAACATTTCTAATAATTTAGTTTTTGCTTTGTAAGTGCGACGAGCCACTTGTAATTTTCAGTTAATGTCATTTTGCAATGGGAAAGCAATATTGGCATAAACAGTCATGTGAGGATATAAAGCATAGTTTTGGAATACAAAACCAAGCTTTCGATCTTGGGGCGATAATTGGGTCACATCAAGACTTTCAAAATAAATTTTTCCTGATGTCGGTTTTAAAAGCCCAGCAATTGTATTTAAACATGTCGTCTTACCCGAGCCACTTGGGCCTAAAAGGCAGACAAGTTCACCTTTATCAATTTGAAAATTGACATCATCAATGGCCAATGTTTGGCCAAAATCAATAGTTAAGTTTTTAACTTCAATCGCAGCAGTTTTTTTTCTTTCTTCATATCGGTCTGAAGAATATTTTTTAACTTTATTGATTGAATTTAAATTTTTTCTTCAAAACTATCAATCTCTTTTACTGAGAAATTAGCAATTTTGGCCAAACATTTTTCAGTTCGTAATCAAAATTTTCTAGTATTCGCTCAGAAATAAGTGATTGCAATTTTTGTGCTAATTCTCGAATTCCGACTCCAAGATTTCTAATAAAAAATTCATGATTTCCTTAATTTTTTGAATTTTAAAATTCTTGAAGAATTTTATTTTTTAAATTCGAATTAAAAAATTATTTCTAAATAGCAATTTATTTTAAATTAAAAATAAACTTTTTGCTCTATTCTTATTAATTTAAGATTTAGCCTTTTCTACAACACTAACCAAATTACCTTCAGAACCAACAGCTTTTAAATATTCTTCAAAATTTGGCAAAGCACCATTATGGGATCTTAAAAGTGTCAATAAATTACTTTTTAATGCAGTGCGTAATGTGTCTACTGCTTCACTAGCAGGATCAGTATATGAAACATATTTGCTATCAGTAGAAGCAGATTTGAATAAATCAAATGCACTTTTAACAGCAGGATTTGTTAATAATTCTTTATTATTGCTATTTTCATAAAAACTTTTTACTGAAGGAACATAAGAAGAATCTAAACCATAAGTAATTGATGGTGATACATTATATGTTTTATTTTCTTTGTTTAAAGTTTGGGCATGTTCAAAGAATCATTTTGCAAACAAACGAGTTGCTCGATTTTGTTTTTCAGATTTACCATCAACTCCAACTAAATTACCACCTTGTAAAATGTAAGAAAATTTAGTGTTTTCACTAGCAGTATTTTTTAATGGTTGAGCTACTGCTAAAACATCTTTACCAGTTAATAATTTTTTGGTTACAGCTTCACTGTCGTTTGAAGTTTTTCTTGTTCAACGAGAGTTAGAACTCATACTTACAGCAACTCTTAAATTAACAAAATGTAAATCGGTGTTGTCGTTTGGAGTTTCTGAATAATCATAACCACCATTAGCAGAAATAGATTGTAATTTATCATATGCTGTTTTAAGTGCGTTGTATTGTTCAGTACCTTGTTTGAATAATGGGAAATTATATTCATCGGTAATTGGAGCACCTTGTGGTTTGTTTCATAAATATTTAGAATAGTCGTGGTTTAATTTGTTGAAGGAATAACTATACAAATATGATTCAACAGAATCTAAAGAAATTAATCGACGAGTTGGTTTGGATTTATCAGTGGATTGTTTTAATGGAAAAGCTTTAGCTAGTCGATCCATTAAATCCATTAGATCATCAAAATTAGCAAATACTTCTTTTTTTAGAGTGTAATTTGAAAATGGATTGTTAGTTCCAGCAGTAAATTCACCATAAATATTTTTTACTTCATTTAGATAAGGATTAGTATAAGCAGCAGTTTCAGTTGATGCAGCTTGGGTTGAAACTGTAGTAGAAGTACTTTTTTCAACACCAAATTCAGATTTAAATCAAGCAGCATCACTTTGGTTCATTTGCATCCCATTATTGCCACCACTTGTTGTGCTTGCACCATTTTTTAATGCTTCATTTAACAAGTAATTAAGAACTGGTTTACTTAAATAAAGAATTTCTGAACTAACACCTACAGGTAATAAATAAACGTTGTTTTTGTCAGTTTCAACTCCACGAATTTCACTGTTAATTTTTAGAAATTCACTAGAAATTAAATTTGTGTCGAATTTGTCAGAAACCATATCAACACTTTTTTGTTGATTGTTTTCTTGAAAAGTTACTTTTTTTCCAATTACAGGAGTTGTTTCAACATTAAAGTCTAATTGTCGTCCGCGTTGAGCTAAAACAGAAACTAAGGCAGGATAATTTAGAGTTAAGTTAGGAATTGCAGATTCGTTGCCAACATTTAAATTGCTGCTAAGAGTTCGAGTAAATACTCCATAACTTCCTGGGGTAGTTGTGATTCTTACAGGTAAATAACCTTGAGCTTTCATTTCAGGATTTTTATCCAATTCAGCTTTATAGTTATCAAGGTGTCTTTGCAAGTTAGCAACTCGTCGATCTGATTCATCCCAAGGTAAACCAAGAACAATTTCATCTTGATTTCTTGATACGCCACCACCACATGCAGCTAAAATAAGGCTAGACAAGCTAGCTAAAACAGAAGTTAAAATTAAACTTTT
Source organism: Mycoplasmoides fastidiosum (assembly GCF_024498275.1). Taxonomy (GTDB): domain Bacteria; phylum Bacillota_I; class Bacilli_A; order Mycoplasmatales; family Mycoplasmoidaceae; genus Mycoplasma_N; species Mycoplasma_N fastidiosum. The sequence continues at coordinate 1,212,336 of NZ_CP101809.1, read as the reverse complement.
CTTGTTAAACAATTTCATTTTTTAATTAAGAAGATTTTTTATATTAAAGTAGATTATTAAAATTTAATTTATTGGGTTTTAGCATCAATAAAAACAAAAAAGCAACACATTCCAAAACTAGTTTGGCGTGTGTTGCTTTTTACAAAATTTACGAATATATAATTCGAAAATTGATGCGGGGGTTCATTTTAGGTTTAACTCAAAACAAACGTAAAACAATAATTAAACTACTTAATAATAACAAAAAAAACATTTTTTAAAATAATATTCGTAAAAAAGTTTTCAACATAGAATTAAATGATAAATTCAAGTATAAATGCTAATTTTATAAATAAATTTATTGCTGATATAACAATAAAAAAAGAAAAGACTTTAGAAGTCTTTTCTTTAATTTTTAAAGATATAAATTAAATTTATTTTTTAAGACCAGCCAAACCTGGGTTATCTCTTACACTTGAAATAAATTGTTTAAAATCTCAGTTTTTAAAACCTTCAGAAGTTTGGAAACCGCTATTAAATGCTTGTACAATTGCATTAGTGTAATGAGTAACAGCTGGTTGAAAACTTACATTTTGATTACCAGAATCAGATGCACTTTCAAAAGAAGCAGTTAAAAATGGATTAACTCTAATGAACTCTTCCTTATTAGTGCGTTCTCAAAATTTCTTAGTTGTTGGCAAATAAGAATTAACTAGAGCATAATAATCAATATGACTTAAAGTTTGACTGGTGTTTTTAATTTCGCCATTAGATTGAAGTTGTGGAACTGAATATTCAGATTCGGTTGTAGACATCCATTGAATAAATAATTTAGTTGCTTTATCAACTTGCTCAACACCAGTTCTAACTGGTACTAATTTTGGCCCATCAACTTGAGTAAATCCTTTTGCTTGAGTTTCGGTATTTTTATTAATTTGTGGTAAAGCTAATAGATCAACTTCATCAATACCATCGTTACGTTTTTCTTTTCCAAAATAATATGTATAACCAGCTGCAGATGCTAAAGAAAAAGCCATTTTCAAATTAGAAAAACTAACACTTGAATATCGATCATTATTTGATGGAATTCATAAAGCATTACCACTAGAAATTTCTTTTACTTTTTGAAAAGCTTTTTCCAATGATTTATATTGTTCATTTTGAGGATTAAAGAAGGGATATTCATAATTTTTATTATCACTTGCTCTGTGCCATAAAAATTTATTCATATCAGTATCTAAATCATTGAAGGCATATTCTTGAAGCACAGAATTAGCAGTATTAAACCCAGTAACTCGAGGACCACCTACTGCTCCACTTTTTTCATTGAATGTTTTAGCTAATTTAAGACTTAAATCAAAGAAATCGTTATAATTTTGCATTTTGGCTTTTGACAAAATATAACCTTTACCATCGGTGCCTTTAGGAAAATTGTTTGCTACGTTTTTTGGATTACCCCAAATTTCTTTAATTTTGTTTAGTTTTTCAGCATTTACAGTATATTTTTTCTTTTGGGTACCAGTTGTTGCAGTTAATGAAGTTGTAGATGTTTTTTCAACACCTAATTCTGTTCTAAATCATTCTTCATCTTTAGAATCGATGGTAATTCCTGCTGATGTATCTTTAATTAAACTATCGAAGAAGTAGTGTAAAACTGGCCGTGAAAGAATGGTGATATTACTTCGAGAACTAATAGGTGCTGCATAGAATTGGGTATCAGATTGAGGAATATCTTGAATTTCAGTAAAATTAGAAAATGTTTTGTAATAATTATCCAATGATAATCCTGGTTCAGTAGCAGAGTTTTTGTTGGATAAATTTAATTCTCGATTAAATTTCCCTAATTCTCTTAGCAATGATTCATATCCAAAAGTAATTTGAGGAATATTAGTATAATTTCCTGTAGTGAAGTCTCCACTAATTTGATTTAAAACTTCAGAATATGTTAATCCTTTTCCTGTAACATAAAAATCAACAGGCATGTAACCTGCTTGTTTTTTTTCTTCAGGATTTTCTGCAAGAAATTTTTTATATTTATCAGAAATTTCTAATAAAGTTTTGTGATTAAGACTATCTTTTTGAAAAGGTAAATGAAATTTTAATTCTTGTAAATTTTGAAAACTGTTATTACCCCCACAAGCTGCTAAAACTAGTGAACCTAACATTGATAAACTAGTTGTAAATAAAAAGATTGATTTTTTTCTTTTTAATTTAGAAAACATATTAATGCCTTGAATTTTTTATAAACTTGAATAATTGAAATTATAATTTATAAATACTCAAAACCTATCAAAACCATCGCTGCTAAATAAGAATTTTTATAAAGGAAAAAATTTTGAAATCAAAAATTTTAGAAGACAATTTTACGATATCTAATCAAGAAAAATCAAAGCAAAAAACACGCAAAAAAGGCGTTTTTATCGTTTTTGAAGGTGGAGATTTTTGTGGCAAGTCAACCATTTTAAAAAAAGTGGAAAAACAGTTGCAAAAAAAATTTGAATTAGATAAATCCTGGTTAGGTTATGAAGGGGTAGTTACTAGTTTTGAACCAGGAGGTGGTTCAGAAACTGCATTAGCAATTCGGGAAATAATTTTGAATCCTCCCAATCAAAAAAGATTGAATGAATTAACTGAAGCTTTTTTGTTTGCTGCTTCTCGAAATGAAAATGTAACAAAATTAATTTTGCCTAATTTACAAAATAAAAAAATTGTTATTACTGACAGATTTGTAGATTCTTCTTTTGTTTATCAAGGATTATTAACTGATTTAGGTTATGAATTAGTAAATCAAATTAATCAATTAGTTTTAAAGGATTTAAAAATTGATTTAACATTTTATTTTGAAATTGATTTTGATACTTGAAACCAAAGAGTTTTAGATCGGAAACAAACACAAGAATTTAATCACTTAGATAAAATTAATTTTGAAAAATTAAAAACTAATTATCAAAAGATTTATCAATTGAAGGATAATAAAAAACGAAAAGTTATTTTTATCGATGGAAGTAAACCGATTGATAATATTGTTGATGAAATCATTAACCATATCGAAAAATTTGGATTAACCCAATAATATGATCTTTGCAAAATGAGCAACCGAAATTAAAACTCTAAACCAATTACCTCATTCCATTATTATTAATTTAAATAGTAATTCTGATGCGGATTTGATTGTTCAAGATTTTTTTCAATTAACCCTTAATTTAAATAAAAAATTAACCAATCAACAGCGTGAAGAATTTGGAAAAGCATTTATTAATAATACTTATTCTGATTATTTTCCTGTTAAAGATATTGAAAAAAATACTTATTTAAAAAAAGATTTTGAAAGTATTTTTGAAGGAATGAGATACAGTTTAAATAATAAAAATCACATTCGTTTAATTACAATTTTTAATGCAGAAAAATTAAATGAAAAAATTAGTAATTCACTTTTAAAATTAATTGAAGAGCCAGGATTAAATACTTATGTTATTTTATTCACCAATAATTATCAGAATATTTTAAATACAATTAAAAGCCGATGTATTTATTTTAATTTGAATTTAACCAATCCATTTCAAGATCGAACACTTAGCGAATCAATGAAAGCATTAATTTATGCTAATTATGATCGAGCTGAAATCAATTATTTAGATCAGATTAACAGAAACAAAAAAATTTTTGAATTTACCCAAAACTTTTTTGCAAATTATCAAGCCAAAAAACTAGAAAACTTTTTTGATGAAATTAAAAATTTTTTTCAAAAATTAGATAATACTGAAATGCAACTATTTCTGGATTATCTCATTTATTTATTGCGTAATGAAAACAAATCTAAAGAAATTTTTCTAATTGATCAATTGCTAAAATTTAAAGCAAATTTTCATTATTCTAATCCTCGCATTGCTTATATTTATTTATTAAATCTACTTATTAAGAACACTTATGAATAATTTACACTTACTCCCAACAATCGCAGCATTGGCAACTCCAGTTGGTAAAGGCACTCTTCATATTATTCGGGTTTCTGGTTCAAGGTCTTATGAGATTGTTAGCAAGATTACAACTGAAGAAGTTGTTAAAACAGGTAAAAAAGATATCCAGTTAACTAGAATTAAAGATGGTTACAATCAAATGATTGATCAAGTTCTATTGATTAAATTTGTTGCTCCATTATCATTTACGGGTGAAGATATTGTAGAAATTAACTGTCATGGCAATATGTTGATTGTTCAGTTAATCTTAGAATTATTAGTTAAAAATGGTGCACGTTTAGCTGAACCTGGGGAGTTTACTAAGCGTGCATTTTTATCTGATAAGCTAGATTTAAATAACGCCACTTCAATTATGGCTTTGGTTGAAGCGAAATCACAACATGAAATTCATACAGCTATGGCTAATTTAGATGGACGAGTTTCATCAGAAATAAAAAAAATTAGTGAAGATTTATTTCGAATTATTGCGGAATGTGAAATTAATATTGATTATCCAGAAACAGATAATAATCACGCGGATGACGAAACAAATTTACGAAATAAAATTGAACCTAAGTTAAAAGAAACAATAACTGAATTACAAAAGTTATGTAAAATTTCTCAATCCAAAAAAATAGGAAACTATCGAATTGCAATTGTTGGTCGGGCCAATGCAGGTAAATCTTCATTAATGAATGCCATTTTACAAACTGATCGAGTAATTGTTTCAGACATTATGGGAACGACCCGTGATAGTGTTGAAGTAGAACATTATTTTCAAGGAAGACTTGTAAGTTTTGTTGATACTGCGGGAATTAATGAAACTGACGATGTTTTAGAACAATTGGGAATCGATCGAACCTACAAAGAAATTAGTGATGCTGATCTAGTTTTGCATTTAATTGATGGCACAGATCCGAATCATCCTGAGAACCAACGAATTAGTAAAAAACTTCAAGACAAAAAAGTAATTAAGGTTTTTTCCAAAAAAGATTTAATTAAAGAGCAATTAGATCCAGAACAAATTTATATTAGTTCAAAAGAAAAAGATTTAAAAGATTTATATGAAAAAATTGAGGCTGTTTTAAATTCTAATTCCATTGATTCCACACAAGTTTTTGGTTTATGCAATGATGATGCAATTGCTAAACTTGCTTTAGCTTTATCAGAATTAGAAACAGGTCACAAAGAATTGCTTGAAAAAACTCCAATTGATTTAGTTGTTGAAAATCTTCGTTCAAGTTATGATACTTTGTTAAGTATTACTAATGAACCTGATAGTGATATTATCAATAAAATTTTTGCCAACTTTTGTTTAGGAAAATAAAATTATGAAATTTTTTGATACCCACTGTCATCTTAATCTAGAGCCTTTAAAAGATCAATTTGATCAAATTATCACTGAATTGAAAAGACAAAATTGTTACGCCAATATTGTTGGCATTGATCTAGAGTCTAGTTTAGCTGCGGTGGAATTAGCAACTAAATCTGAAATGTTATTTTGTACAATTGGAATTCATCCAACTGAAGTACACAAACTGGATAATGAATCAGAAATAATTGCTGTTTTTGAAAATTTATTAAAAAATAAAAATAAAAATAAAATTATTGCAATTGGGGAAACTGGATTTGATTTTTTTCATTTTAGTGCTGAAGAATACACAACACAAAAACAAGTTCAAGAAAAATGATTGCGAATTCATTCTGCGTTAGCTAAAAAATATGATTTGCCATTAATATTGCATGTGCGTGATGCTCACGCTGAAATGCTAGTAGAACTTCAACAAAATCAACATTATGGCATTATCCATTGCTTTACTCAAAATTATGAGATAGCACAGCAATATTTGAGTTTAACAAATAAATGATTTCTTTCTATTCCAGGAGTTTTGACCTTTAAAAAAGCAATTGACATTCAAGAAGCAGTGAAACAAATTTCGCTAAATAAATTGTTAATCGAAACCGATGCTCCATGATTGGCTCCTATGCCGTATCGGGGGAAAACTAATTATCCACAATACTCATTAGAAACTTTGAAAAAAATTGCTGAACTTAAATCACTTGATCTAACAGTTTGTGCTGAACAAATTTTTGCCAATACATTAGAAATTTTCAAACTCAATAAAGAAAATTTAAGATAAAAAAACCGACTGTTAATTCAGTCGGTTTTTTTATCTTATTTAACTGGAAAAACCTTGAATAATTCGTGAATTACTCCATCTTCAGAATTAGATTTATCAGTAATTTTTTTAGCATAAATTTTAGCTTGAGTAACACCATTCGATAATGCATAAGTATTACAAGGCATTTTCAACATGGTTAAGTCATTAATGTTGTCACCAAAAATATAGATATTTTGGTAATCAACATTGTAATAACTTGATAAAAATTCAACCCCTAATTTTTTAGTTGCATAAGGGACACCAATTTCCATAAAGAAAACATCACTATTCTCATACTCCCAACACTGAATTAATAAAGTGGTTGCAATGTTTTTGATGTGAGAAAACAAATAATTAACTAAACTACGATTTTTAAATTTAGTTCGAATGTATGCAACTTCATGATGACAAGAGTTATAGTAATTTATTAAAAAATCATTAATCTCTTGAGAGGAGTGCAAATTATAAGTTTTTTCTACCGTTGTTACAACTGTTCATTCCATTTGATCAACAAAAACTTGATCATTAAAAATTGATTGAAGAAAACTCTTATCAAACGTAAAATAACGAGGACTAAAAGTTGGATCATTTGGTTTGACAATTTGACAAGAATTACAACAAACAGCAACAGTGTCTAAATTAAGTTGCTGATAAATTTCTTGAGTTTCTTCCCAGTTTCTTCCGGTTACTAAACATAAGATTAAGTTAGAGTACTGGGATCTCAGTTTAGTCAAACCATCAATTGTAGTTTGAGTTAGTTTGTGATTGTTATTTAAAATGGTGCCATCAATATCACAAACTACTAAAGTTTTCTGACTATTCATTTTTTAAACTATCTACCTTTGATGAATCAATGTGCATTTTAGGATCATTTTTAAGTGGTGGTTTTACATAATTAGCACCTAAAGTGGCTGGATCTTCGATTAATTTGAATGACTGAATGGTTCTTAATAAGATATCCTGATGTTCTTCAATGGTCATTCAAGGAATTTTAATAGGATTAATACGACTAGTTTCCAACAATCGGCTGATTTTATCTTTTGCTAAATAAAATTGTTTAACTTGACCATTTTCTTTATATGCTAAAAAAGCATTATCCTGATCAACATCAATTGTAATTGCTCGAGCATTAGCGGCTAATAAATGTAATTCCAAATTACCCATTGCATAAAGAGGAACTCGACCAAAACAAGCTAAAGTTTTAGCGGTTAAAGTAATTAATCGATCACTATTAAAACGAGATGGACCGTTGTTAACATAAATTGCATTAATGTCATTTTTACTTAAATTGTTTTGAGTCAAAAATTGGCGAACGTTATTCAATAGTGATTCGCTAATTTGGTTTTGAGGGAATTTTTGTGATTTAAGTGAAATTGATTTTGGTGTTATTGTTACTAAAGCTAAAATAACATCGTTTTTTAATGGGCCTAAATATAAAGCGTATTCATTCTTTTTATTATTCATTTTTTAAATCCTTAAATCGCAATTGGTGATATTTGGTATCAAATTCTTGAGGTCACTGACTTTTAAAACTAATTCTTTTTTTAGTAACCGGATGATCAAACTCTAAGTAACTGGCATGCAAATATTGTCCAAATAAATCGCCAGGAATTTTATGACCATAAAGATAATCATTTAAAACCGGATTATTAATGTGAGCTAGATGAACTCGAATTTGATGGGTTCGTCCAGTTAATAAATTACATTCTACTAAAGTATGATTATGTAATTGCTCGAGTTCATTTACTTCTGTAATCGCATCTTTTAAATCTTTTTGAGCATTCACACGCATTTTTAAAGTCCCATCATTGGATCGTCCAATTGGTAAGTTAATTTTTAAATGCTTATGAGGCAACTTCCCTTGAACAATAGCACAATACTTTTTAATTACAACTTTTTTTTCAAAATCTAACAAGATTTGTTTTAAAGCTGTTTCTGTTTTAGCCACAATCATTAAACCTGAAGTTTCTTTATCAAGTCGATGAACCAAACCATTACGTAACAGATCAACTGCTTGTGGATTTTGGCTAAAATAAAAAGCTAAAAAATCAGTTAAAGTATCGTTCTCATTTTTGCTTGTAGGATGAGAGAGTAATCCAGATGGCTTATCAATAATTATGATGGCATCATCCTCATAAACAATTTTAATCTGGGAAAAAATTGGTTGATTACTAATCTCTCTCTGGTTTGTTTCAATAATTGGGATTGTTTCTGATTGATTAATTTGAATGCGATATTCTAGTTGATCTAAAATAAATCCAGGTTTCGAAATTATTTTATCATTAACAATTATTTGATTATTTTTAATTCAATTTTGCACTTTAGTTTTTGTTCATCCGAGTTGATCAGTTAAATATTTATCTAAACGAATTTTGTTTTTTTCGGAATTGTTAAAGTGAATAATTTTTAAAATCATAGTTTGAATTTTATCAAAATAAAATTTGAGTTATTCTTGTTAAATTTTTTAGAGTAATTCTAACTAACAATAAAAAAATTTGCCCTTAAAAAATTAAGAACAAATTTTAATTATTTTAAGTAAAAATTACAATTTAATTTGCTTGTTGGCTACTAGTTGTTGGAGCAGGTGTGGTTGGAGTTGTTGCAGGAGCATTAAGCACTTGATTTTGATTGTTTGGAGCAGCAGTTGTTCCAGCTGCAGCTTCATTTGCCATTTTTTCTTTATTATCAGCTTCTTGCTGCCATTCTCTTAAACCAATAACATAAAGTTTATGACTACTTCTTTGAATTGCATCAGGGTCATTAAAGTTTCTGTTGATAAAACTAATTTTACGATTTAATGCTGCTTCGGGATTCCGATTAAAAGGAGTAGTAAAACCAAGAACAGTACCGCGATCAAATTCGCTTAAACCATCTAAAATTTCTTGACCCTCTTTAAAGTATTGTTCTACAACATCAGCATTACTTACGGTTGAACTAGTGTAACCAGAATATTTTTCTTTAGGTAAAGTGATAGTTAAACTTTTGTTACCATATTCAAACCCCTTAATGGTTGTAGTGGTCTGAGAATATAAATCAGCAGCGATATCATATGCTGCTTGAGCATAGTTCTTAGTAATAGAACTAATGAAACGATACGACTGAGTTGGATAAACCAATGATTGGTCAACATCAATTCCCACAACGTAAGCAAAATCAGCATTTTTGCGATAGTAACGAATGGTTGATTCAATCCCAGGATTACCAGCTACAGGCAAAGTAGCTCGAGTTGTTTTATTTAACACTTGTTCAACAGTATCGGTTAATCTTTTACTGTTGATATCTGATGAAGATAAATTAATTTGGTCGGTGGTAATTTGTACACGGTTTTTATAATCGGCTAAAAAATTATAAGCCAAAACACCATCTAAAAAACCACGGTTATACTGGGTTACACTTGGGACACTTGCTGAACCAAAAGTACTAATGCCTCGTTCTTCACGATTATTAAAAGAAGTAGCAATATATTTAGCAGTAGCATAACCAACAACGTATGCACTGTCTACAACATCAAAATTATAAGAAATGGAATTACCTTTAGCAAAATCTTCAGGAAGTTGGAAATCAACTGCGACAAAAACAGTTCTTCTTCGATCCATTTGAATTTTATTGGCTTCGTAGAACTCCTTAACACCTTCAAATTGCTCACGGCCAACTAAGAACCATAAATTGACATTACGTTGTAGAGCATCAGCATAACCTTCTGATGGAGTTTTATATTTAGGATCATTTAGCTTAACAAAGTAAGGTTCACGAACTGATGGAGTAATATTTTTCATCTGTTCACTTAAGTGCAATACACCGGTTAGTGTAGATTGGGTAACAGAATTATCGTCATATTCACCCCTAGCACTAAAAACACCAATTCGACTCTCTCTTGTTAAATCAGTAGTTCGAAGACTATCATTCAGAGTGACAGGATTTTTTGGTCTTGTAGTTCCGCAAGCTGCTAAAAATAAAGCAGAAGAAGTAGTAAGGACCATTAAAGTTGGTACAATTTTTCTCTTCAAAAAATATTTTTTCATTCGTATGTTATTTTAATTTTTATGACGTTATCAGATCATTTTTCTCACGTTAGAATAAGTCTGTCGAGTAAAAATGAATAAAAAACTTCAGTTAAAATCATAAGATTTAACTTTATTAAATTATAAACTTATATTGAATTTTATTAAATGCTGATTTTTATCCAAAAATCAGCATTTTTTATTTGTTATTAAGAACTAAAAGATCCCAAAATAATCAGTATTTATCGGGATATTTACTAAGTAAATTAATATTTCTTACATTAAAAAAGACCATTTTGAAAAAAATTACCACTTTTTGGTTAATTTCTAAAAAATGGTCTTTTTTAATTACAAAATACGCGAAAAACGAATTTAAGATTAGAACTAGAAAAATGAATTTGAAGCAGAGGAACTAATAATGAATTACATGAAAAACTATGAAATGAATCATGATGAGATGTTATCCAACATGATTGAAGAAAAACAAATTGGTCTTTGTAAGAAAGAATTAAAAAAGCTTTTTATTTTGGGTTCATATTATGCGTTGCATCATATCAATACTAATCGATATGATGCGTTTATTAATGCTTATAATCATCGCGAAGTTTTAAGTTATGTGTATTTAGCATTTGCATATGCGTTAAAGCAATTTCGCTGACAAGAAAATACAAGCATTAATTCTTTTAGAAATTATTTTTTTGAATTAATTCGGTTTTATACAATTGCAGAATTTAAGTTAATTACTCATTGGAAAACAGCTAGCCAGTATAAACACTTAGAAAAAGATCAAAGTAATTTTGTTACTCCAGCTTATGAAGAAAGCAATCACTTAATTAATGTGCAAAAAATTAATACAATTAAAAAAATGTTAGTTAATTTAAACCCAATTTACTTAAAAATTATCGAAGGTAAATTACAAGGTTTTTCACATAAAGAAATTGCCAAACAAAATAATGTACCTCCAGATTTTGTGCGTTCTAGCTTTCAGTATATCAAGAAAATTGTGCGTAAAAAATACTCTACTCTTAAAGAATTAGAACGAACGATTTAATTTTTTTCTGCGATATTTAATGGTTTTTTTGGTAAAGAAATAAGAACCTAAAAAAACAATAAAGATTAAACTTACAGCAAAAATTAAATAATTGGTAAAAAATCTTCAAGCAAAAATGCTATTTGCAATTTGGTTATTTAAATCGGCATTATTAATAATTTCTGAAAAAGAAACTAGTCCATTTAATGTAAATTGTAATGTTCCTTCTACATTAGGAATAGGCACAAAATTATTAGCAGTTGTACCGATGTTAATAATGTTAAACATTGTGTTTCATGGGATTAAAGCACCTGAAAAGGGATTAAAACCATAATAGAATAAAACAAAAATAACATACAACAACATTGTTGCCACAAAATTATTAAAAACCAAAATTAGAGTGTCTCATTCTAAAATTTCTTTACGAAAAGCAATTTTATAAGAAGCATTATTTTTATATTTTTCAACAATCTCTTCACGAGTAATATATTTCATTTTCAAAATTTTTCTAAAAAAATGAATTGTTGAAGAAATTGCCACATGTATACGTCGGGAATAATTAATACCAAAAATTAGAGCTAACATGGTGATATCGATTAATAAACCAAACATCACAATGTAATAAATGTAGGTAACTTGCCCACTTACAATTGCTGCTGAATTATCAACTGAATAGGCAATAAATGATGGTCAAGTAATAATTGTTTGCATTGCTGATCAAGCTAACAAATTAGTACCAATAATTGTGCCAATTTTTTGGCGCGATACCCCTTTGCGTGAAAGTCATCAAACAAAATAAGGTTCAGAACCGATGGAAAAAGGAGTAATCATTTGCATGAAGACTCCAACAAAACTGTGCTTAATTCAATCAAAATAAGAAATTTTTTCATGAACAACTTTTCTTAATTTGATGGAATAATTCAAAATACGAACTAGAAAAACAATAAAAAAATTAATGATTGATAAAACAATCGCCAAGATTAAAAAACGATTAGTATCATCTAAATTACTAATCGTTTGTAATAAATTATGAAAGTCAATATCAAGCACAAATTTAATTACAATAACAATTAATCCAAATAATAAAATGGTTCAAAGTACAATTCCAATAATCTTTTTCTTATCAAAAAAGTTGGTGAATTTAAGTGGGTATTGGAATTATTGATTGGATTTTTAATCATGAAAATTTAATTATTTTATTGCAAATTAACTAAAAAAATTTCAATGTCACGCTGTAATTTCTCATAAATTTTTGATTAATTCTATAATCAATTTAGTTTTAAGTATAATATTAAATATTTATTATTCGAATTAAACTTCTATGAAATTTCAAATTGCGATTGATGGACCATCTGGAGTAGGTAAAAGCGCTACAGCCCAAAAAGTAGCTAATGCCCTAGATTTTTTATATGTGAATACTGGGTTTTTATTCAGAGGTCTAGCTTATGTTTTTCAACAAAAAAAATTAGCTAATCCCCAAATCACGATCGAACAAATGATAGAAGAATTAAGAAAGCAACAAAATTTTGCGTCAGTAGATAATCAAATTTATTATCAAAAAAAATTGATTAATGATTTTTTATCTAATTCAGAAATTGCAAAACTAAGCTCAGAATTATCACAAAATCTGAACATCCGTAATTTTATTTTGGATTTAGAGCGACAAATTGCAAATAACCAACAGGTTGTTATGGAAGGCCGAGATATTGGCACAGTTGTTTTACCAAATGCATTTTTAAAAATTTTCTTAACTGCTTCTGTTGATGTGCGTGCTCAACGTCGATTTAGTGAATTAAAGAGAATGGGGAAACTTAACAACCAATCATTAGACGAAATTAAATACGAAATTTCAATGCGTGATGAAAAAGATCGTAACCGCGAATTAGCCCCTTTATTAAAGGCTGAAGATGCGATTGAAATATTAACTGATAATTTAGATCTAGAAGAAGTTGTGTTAAAAATAGTTGGCATTTTTCTTGAAAAACTAAAAACTTCTTATCCAAATAATTAAAAAATCAAACTACTCAATAAAAAAACCAAACAATTTTGTTTGGTTTTTTTATTGAATTTGTTCGGGAGGAGTCTCAGAAGACAAGTTTTTGGTTTGTGCTTTTTTTAACTGAATTGGTTTATCAAATAATTTATCTTCATCAATAGTTTCAATGTTAATAGCGATAACGGTTTTTTTATTTTTAGCTCGTCAGATTAAAGCAGATACTTTGGATTCTACTATTCTTTTTAAATCTTTTAATTGCACTTTTTTGGTCGGATCATCAAAGTAAGTTTTTAAATCGGTATGAATATGATAAACAATACGCTTAAATAAATCCATTGAATCAAAAGCATAAAATGATCCTGCAGTCGCTAGAGGAGAAATGGATAAAACTTTTCGTTTTTTCAAGTCAACATAAACTTGACAATAAATTACACCATTTTCACTTAATTCAAAACGATCTTTAATAATTTTATTACCTTCTAAAGTAGCATCATTACCATCAATATAAACTTCAGAAGCATCAACAGCTTCATTGTTGGAATGAGATACAACTCCGTTTAGTAAATATAAAACTTGGCCATTACTGATAATGAACACATTTTCTTTAGGAATGCCTAATTCAGATGCGCTTTTTTGTAAAGCCCGCAGCATTTTATATTCACCATGGATGGGCACAAGATATTTAGGATTCATTAGACTAATTAATAGTTGTTGTTCCATTTTTGCCCCATGACCAGAAGAATGAATTTTTAAATTTGCTGAATTATAGTACAGACGACAACCAGATTTGCTTAAACGATTCATTAATTCATCAACACTAACAAAATTACCAGGAATAGCATTTGAAGATAAAATAACTGTATCGGTTGGTTTTAAACTAATTCAAGCATGACGTCCTTTAGCAATTGTGTTTAAAGCAGCAGTATCTTCACCTTGAGATCCGGTACAAATAATCATGATTTCTTTATCGGGATACTGATCAATATCACGAGCTTGAATCATGAATTTATCATCAAATCTTAGATAACCAATTTTTCGTGAAACAGTTACATTACCAACCATTGAACGACCCACAATAACTAATTTACGATTTCGTTTAATTGCAATCCGAATAATTTCTTCAACTCGACCTAAATTAGAAGCAAACGAAGTAATAATGATTCTCCCTGAACAAGAGCTAATTAAATTATTTAGTTCTAATAAAACATTGTCCTCACTCTCATTAAATCCTTCATTTTCGGCATTGGTTGATTCACACAATAAAACATCAATGTTCCGCAAAGCAATTTTAGAGATTTTAGAAATATCAGTTTTATCAGCGTTGTTCCCAAAATCAAACCGAAAGTCCCCAGACGAAGCAATGTTGCCATTAGGAGTTGTTATTGCTACACCAAATGAATCAGGAATGGAATGGTTTACGCGGTAAAAATCAATTGTAAAGTGTTTGGTTTGAAAAACAGATAGATCAGAAAAAACTTCTGCTTTATTTAAAACGGCTTTTTTGTGTTCAGATACTTTACGTTTAATTAATTCCAAAGCAATAACTGGAGCATATACAACAGGAATATTAATTTTTTTCAGTAAATAGGGTACACCACCAATGTGATCTTCGTGACCATGGGTAATGACTAAAGCTTTAACTTTGGCTTCATTTTCTTTTAAATATGAAAAAGAGGGAATAATTCCAGAAATTCCTGGTAATTCTTTTTTGTTTGCAAATTTAATGCCGCAATCAACAATGATGATTTCATCATCATGCTCAATACAATACATATTTTTGCCAATTTCTTCAATCCCACCTAAAGCAAAAATTTTAGTTGGAATTTTATTTGGTTCTTTAAAAATGTGTTTTTGTCTCTCTGATCGTTGATTATTTAAATATTCTAATCCGCCCACTTTCATCCGAGGAATTCGAGAAGTTTCAACTAAATTATTTTTTCCTAAAAAATCCCGTTCAAAAGTTTGGTTATGATCAGCATTTTTGGTAAATAAATTTGGGCTTTTAGCTTTTAATTGGGGTTTTAAAACTTGAACAAATCTTTTAGAAGTTCCAAGTTTAGGTTGACTAGAAACTTCTTTTTTTTCTTCTGGTTTAAATAAATTTTTTTTGTTGGGATTATTTGGATGCTTTGAATTTATTTGAGGAGTTTTAAAACTTTTTTTTCGGGAATTATGATTATGAAAATTTGGTTTTTTCTCATGATTAGAAGTTAATGAAATGTCATTAGATTTATTAACTTCATTATTGAAATTTTCGTTAGTGGTTTTTTTGTTTTTAGATTTTAAGTGATTTGATTCAAATTCTTTTTTATTCATAATTTTTATTCGATTCTAAATGCTCCTTCTTTTACTTTAAACGGTTCGGTTTTGGAAATGCGATCATAATAAAGAACACCATTTAAATGATCAAATTCGTGTTGAAAACAAATGCTTAAGAAATTATCCATTGCATACTGTTCATCTTGATTGGTAAATAAATTAAAAGCTTTGACAATAATTTTTTTCTTTCGATAAACATAACCTTCATATTTGGTTTCTACGCTTAAACAACCTTCACCAGTCGATAAATATGAATCTTGAAGTGATTCAGAAACAATAACTGGATTAGCTAATAAATATTTATGTTCAATTTCAATCGGTTCATTTGCTTCATTTAGGGGATCAGGTAAATATTCCCGAAAATGAATGTACATTATTCGTACTGGAACACCTAATTGAGGAGCAGCAATTGCAATTCCCTTTTTAATACCCAATTGATCTGCAGTGTCATCAAAAGTAGAATCGATGAAAGCTTGCATTTTAGCAATTAATTCTAAGTGTTCATTGGATAGAGGTAATGTAACGGGATTACACTTTACCCGTAAAACATCGGCGGGATCAATCGCTAACCAATTGTTATTAGGAATGAGCTTTTTGTGATTATTCATAATTTATGTTTGAATTATTAAATTTCATGAAAAGTTGGTAAACAGTTTCTGGATCTTCAATCATGGCCACATGAGCAATGTTGTTTAGTTCTACAAATTGTAAATCTTTAACATAAGTATTAAAAAATTCACGCAAAATATCAGACGGACAAATAGGATCTTTTTCTCCAGTAATAACAAAAAAAGGCAGAGAATTTTTTTGATATCCTACTAAAATTTCGGCAAAAGTTGCATCACTTTTTAAAGAGTGATAAAGATCAAGCATATGAGAATTATGACGTCCTTCAATCTCAAACCGTCTTTGTAAACCTCTTAAAAAAGCAGGATTGCTAGTTGATTCTTTACCTTTTGCATATAAAGACTCGTATAAGAAACGGTATTTTTCAAAGGTATCAGCAAAAAAATATTCCTCTCAATCACGATTTTTTAATTTTTCAGCAGGAACAAGTGGAGAGATTAAAGTGACATTTTTAATTAAATTAGGTACACGAGAACTAACAACAGCAGCAACACCCCCACCCATAGAGTGAGCAATTATACTAATATTTTTTAAGTTTTGGAATTGAATAAATTCAATAGTTGCTTCAATAAGCTGTTCAAAATCTAACGGACGAGTCCGAATTGGCGAACCATGACCGGGTAAATTTAAGCCATAAAAATCATTATCAGTGATCAAATTTAACAGTCCAAAGGCTGCTTTATAACTTGATCAAAATCCATGAATAAACAAAATGGGATTTTCTGGTTTTTGATTATTTTTAAAATGGAAGTCAAAATTCGCCAATGTTTTTACCCTAACCCTAACAAAGTATTTCGATATTTACCATTTTTAGATGGTTGTTTTAGTTTGCGTAAAGCTTGAGCTTCTTTTTTGCGAACTCAATCAAAAACAATTTTTCACTCTTCATCAGTGTAATCTTTGTTTTTATCGTGATTAGGCAATAATAAACTATTGTCTTTGTTGCTACGAACGATATGATGTTTATCAGTTTTTAATAAGCATTTAGCAATCATTTCAGTACTCATGGAATTTTTATATGGTTCAAGTCCATAACGCATCATAATTACTTCTAGTTCATCACGCTCTAAAGTATTTTCTAAAAATTCCAAAAGGGTTTTGGTTTTGAATTCTTTTTCGGCTGCTTCTTCGGGATTATCCATTTCATTATCTTGAACAAAATCAGAGAAATTGGAATCCTCATCATGAGCAATTGGTTTGTCTAAAGAAACTAAATCCACATTCAACTTTCGAATCTCAATAATTTTTTTAGGAGTATATGTTGAATCTTGTTTTGCTAATTCTTGAGAAATCTCTTCAGCTGTTGGATCATGTCCCAATTTAAGGGTTAAATAACGTTCGACCTTAACAACTTTATTGATAGTTTCAACCATGTGAACCGGAATACGAATGGTTCGAGCTTGGTCAGCAATTGAACGAGTAATTGCTTGACGAATCCATCAGGTAGCATATGTTGAAAATTTGTTTTCTAGTTTATAGTCAAATTTTTGAATCGCCTTCATTAAACCCAGCGAACCTTCTTGCACTAGGTCTTCTAAGTTTAAACCACGGTTCAAATATTTTTTGGCAATAGAGACAATCAAACGTAAATTAGAAGTAATTAGTTGATGGGTTGCATATTCACGAGTTGCAGGATCTAACATTAATTTTGCTAATTCAGTTTCTTGTTCTTTGGTCAACATTTTAGAATAACCAAGTTTGGATAATAAAGCTTTGTTTGGGTCGCGAATTTTTTCGCCCATACTTGCTTGACCATAACCTTTAGAAGCCTCAAGCACATTATCAATTTCAAAATTGGAATGTTCTTCCATTTCTTCTTCAGTTAACTCAGTAATTTTGATTTTATTATTAGCAAATTTTTTAGCAATAATTCGTCATTTATCATCACTAATTGGTGCGTAATCTTCTAAATAAAGAGCTACAACATCATGGCTTAATTTATTTTTCCCTTTTTTCACTCCCAAAGCTTGAGTTACTAAAGGATCTAAATAACGATTAATTTTTTTAGTATCAAATTTATTACGTTTGTTATTGATTTCAAACAATTGCTGATCTAAAATCACGCTATTACTTTTATTTTTTAAGCTTTCTTGATGAGCGATTCGTTTATCGATAATTTCTTTAACCTTCATCAATTCTTGATACACTTCATCGTAGCTGGCTGCATTTTTAACAGAATTAGAGTGTAGACGGCGTTTTTTTACAACTCCATCTTTCAAAATGTAAGTTGATTTAACGGTTTTGGTTTTATCAGAGACGTTTTTATTTCTAGTAATTTGCTTTTTGGTTTTAGCACTAACAGTTTCATCACGTTTATTTTTAGCTGATCCAGACCGAGAAATCAACTGCATTTTTTGTTCTTTCTCAGCGCTATAAACAACATCAGTTTTGATGTCTTTTTGCTTTTTTTGTTTTCGAATTTTGTCAGAAACAATTACTTTTTTTAAAACAGCTTTTTTTGCTTTAGTTGCAGTTTTAGTTTTATTTGAAGCTGCTGCTTTTTTAGTTGTTGTTTTTGTTTTATTCTTTGCTTCAGTAGCTTGTTTTTTAGTTGCAACTGCAACTTTTTTCTTGACTGTTGTAGTTTTAGTAGAACCAACAGCTTTTTCTTTTTTGATGACTGGTTTTTTAGATTCAGCAGTAATTTTTTTAGCAACTACTTTTTTTTCTTTTGTAACTTCTTCTGTTTTTTTGACAGCACCTTTTTTGGTAGTAACAGTTTTTGTAACTTTTTTTACTACTGGTTTTTTAGTTTTTACTTCAGCTTTTACTGGAGTTTTTTTAACAGTTTCTTTTTTTGGTAGACTAACTACTTTTTTTGTAGATGACTTCAAATTACTCTTTGCAGATGCAACAGTTTTTTTATTTGCGACAGTTTTAGCCACGATTGTTCCAATACCCTTTATTTCTAAAACAAAATTAATCTTTTTACACTTTGCCTGATTCAATAAAAGATTCAGAAGTCTATATTATTTTGATTGAGAAATTCAATTAACTTTAAATCAAATCAAATTAATTGAAACTATACTCAGGATCTTTTATTTTATCATATTTTAAAGTTAAAAATAAATTTTTTATTTTATTTTATTTTGTTCTTTTGTCTTTTTGGTTTAGCTGCCATTTGTAACTCAATGATTGCATCACGTAAATATGCAGCTCGCTCATATTCTTGATTATTAGCAGCTTCTAACATTTGCTCTTGCAATGTTTTGATTGTTTCTTCAGTTTGTTTTTTATCGCGAGAGCGTTTGATTGTTAAATCTAAATCAGTTCCTGAAAAGTTGCTAGATAAGTCGCTGTGAATTGGTTTAATAATTGTTGTTGGCACAATATTGTGAGCTTTATTATAATTAATTTGAATATCGCGCCGACGATTAGTTTCTTTAATGGCTTGCTCCATTTGGGTTGAGATTGTATCTGCATACATAATCACCCTTCCTTCGGTGTTGCGTGCTGCTCGACCGATAATTTGAATTAAAGATTTTTCGCTACGGAAAAAGCCGGGCTTATTAGCATCAAAAATTACAACTAAGGAAACTTCGGGTAAGTCTAAACCTTCACGTAATAAATTAATGCCAACAACTACATCATAAACTCCCATTCGTAAAGAATTTAAAATGTGATCACGTTCTAAAGTTTTTAATTCATTGTGCAAATAAGCAACTTTAATTTTTTGTTGCTTTAAATATTCAGTTAATTCTTCAGCCATTTTAATTGTTAAAACGGTTACTAAAGTTCGATGTTTTTTTTCAATCTGAATTTTTAGTTCAGCAACTAAATCATCAACTTGCCCAACAGAAGGTCGTACTTCAATTACTGGATCAATTAAACCAGTTGGACGAACAATTTGCTCAACAATCTCATTATTAGCTTCCTGAATTTCTCATTCATTAGGAGTAGCTGAAACATAAATCACTTGTTTAGTTTTAGATTGAAATTCTTCAAAATTTAAAGGACGATTATTCAAAGCTGAAGGTAAGCGAAATCCGTGTTGAACCAATGTAGTTTTGCGGGATTTATCAGTGTTGAACATTCCCCGAATTTGGGGAATGGTAATATGAGACTCATCGATGATTAATAATCAATCATCACCAAAGTAGTCAAATAGACTATAAGGTGTTTGACCATCTTCACGTAATTCCAAGTGAGCAGAATAATTTTCAATGCCAACACAAAAACCCATTTCTTTTAGAAAATCTAGATCATGATTGGTACGTTGAACAATGCGTTGTTCTTCTAGATATTTATTTTGTTTAGCAAAATTAGCTGCAACTTTTTTTAGTTCGGCTTCAATTCGACGAATGGCTTCATCACGGCGACTAACTTCTAATAAGTATTCATTAGCAGGAGTAATCAAATAGTTTTTATGTTTTTGAATAATAGTATTATTTAACGGATCAATTTCAGCAATTTCTTCAATGACATCACCAAAAAAAGAAACCCTTAGAATGAACTGATCAGTGTAACCTAACATGATTTTTAATACATCACCCTTAAGACTAAACTTACCAGCGGTTAACTGAATATCATTGGCTTCATAGTTTAGTTGTACTAACTTATTGATCACTTTTTTAATTGTTAAATTCGGATCATTTAATTCTAAAACAAACCGAAAGTTAGCAAAATCTTCAGGTGGTGATGCGGGATAAATTGAAGCTACTGAAGCAACAACAATTACGTCTTTACGGGTTGTTAATGCAGTTAAGGTTGATAGCCGCATCATTTCAATAATACTGTTAGTTACTGATGATTTTTCAATGAAAGTATCAGTACTTGGAATATAGGCTTCAGGTTGATAATAATCAAAATAAGAGATGTAATATTCAACACGGTTATCAGGAAAAGTTGATTTTAAATCATTATATAATTGTCCTGCTAGTGTTTTATTATGCGCAATCACTAAAGTTGGTTTTTGCACTTTAGAAATAACATTAGCAATAGTGAAAGTTTTTCCGGTCCCAGTTGCACCTAATAAAACACTACTTCTTTTTTTGGCATTAACAGCTTTAACCAAAGCTTCGATTGCTTTGGGTTGATCACCTTTTGGAGTTTTGGAACTTTTTAAATTAAATCCAAGAAAATTCAAACTTAATTGCCTCTTTCAGCGGCTGCTTTTTGAATTGATTGTAATTGTTCTAGTGCGGATAATTCTGATGCTGATGAATTTGAATTATCAGTGTGTTCAGATGTAAGATTTGCTTCTCCAGAAGAACTAGCATCTGTTTTGCGAGCATCAGCCATTTGATCCTGAATTTTTTTGCTGCGTTGAGCTCTTAATGTTTCTGCATATTCATAACATTGAGTATTAATACCAGGAATGTTGTAATGTAAGAAGGTTAAGATGACATTATTACCAGTTTCGGTTAATAATTTTTCAAAGGCAATATCAGCTTCTTCAATGTAAATATTTAATGGTGATTTTTGTTCTAAAGTTCTTAATGAAACACTGTCACGCAATTTAGAAATAAAACTAATGTGTTTTTGTCAGCCGTTATCTAAATTATGAATCAAGATTTCACGAATCATATTGTTAGTTACAGTTTCACCTAAAACTTCGGTTTTTAAATCAACCATCTTATTCAGAATTAGAATTAGAAAATTTTCAGCTTCATTGATAGTTAAATCAAAAAAATCTTCAGGTAAAAACATTGGATAACTGAACATTTTTTCATTCAAGGACTCGGCTAAAAGTTCATAGTTCAACATTGTAGTATTACGAGAGTCAATAAATAGTTTTACAACTTCAGGAACAACTTTTTGAATAATACGTTTTAGAATATCAACGTTCTTTTTAGTAGTCAAAATTAAGTCACGTTGTTTATAAATTAACTCACATTGATAGGATAAAACTTGATCGTATTCAATCAAATTTTTCCGCATATCAAAATTAACACTTTCAACTTTCTTTTGAATCCGCACTAAAGTTTTAGAAAACATTTTGGAATCAAAATAGCTATCTTCAATTTTTTGAGATAGTTTTTCAAATCGATTAGTTGCAAAACGTTTAAACAAATCGTCTTCTAATGAAATGTAAAAAATAGATTCACCTGGGTCACCTTGACGACCAGAACGACCCCGTAACTGATCATCAATCCGACGAGATTCGTTACGTTCAGTTCCAATTACCAACAAGCCACCAAGTTTTTTTACTTCTTCACTAATCTTAATGTCAGTTCCCCGACCAGCCATGTTGGTAGAAACAGTTACTGAATATTTTTTTCCAGCACGTGCAACAATTTCAGCTTCAGTGGCATTATTGCGGGCGTTTAAAACTTCATGAGGAATTTTTTCTTTTAGCAATCGCTGATGAACAATTTCAGAGTCATCAACAGATGATGTTCCGACTAAAACTGGTTGACCTTTTAAGAAGCGTTTTTTAATTTCAATAATAACGGCTTCTCACTTTAAATTTTTAGTTCCAAAAATAACATCAGGAACATCATTTCGAATAACAGGACGGTTAGTTGGAATTGGAACAACAATCATGTTATAAGTTTTAGCAAATTCTTGTTCTTCAGATAAAGCAGTTCCAGATAATGAAGCAATCTTTTTATATAATCGGAAAAAAGATTGGTAAGTAATTGTGGCAACAACAATATTTTCGGGTTCAATTTGTACTGATTCTTTAGCTTGTACAGCTTGATGCAATCCAGCATTATAACTTCGCCCGTGTAAAATCCGACCAGTGAAGTGATCGACTAATAAAATTTTGTCATCTTGAACAATATATTCTTTACCATTTTCAAAAACAAAATTAGCAGTTAAAGCATTATTAATTTTGTGCACTAAATCAGAATTTTCAAAAGAATATAAATTTTGAATCTGAAAATAGTTTTCACATTTTTTAATTCCTGAACTTTGCAAACTAACTGCTCGAGACTCGGGATCAATTTTAAAATCACCTAAAACTAAAGTTTTGACAAACCGGTCAACTTGAACATAAAAAGAAAGATTTTCTTGGGGCTGACCAGAAATAATTAACGGAGTTCTAGCTTCATCAATTAAAACAGAATCTCCTTCGTCAATGATTGCAAAATTTAAACTACGTAAAACTTTTTGATCATAACTTGTAACCATGTTGTCACGTAAGTAATCAAAGCCTAATTCGGAGTGAGTCGTATAAGTCACATCACATGCAAACATTTTGCGTTTTAAATCACGAGATAATTGAGAAGTGTTAAAACCAACAGTTAAACCTAAAAAGTTTAAAATTTTACGGGAGAATTCAGCATCACGTTTTACTAAATATTCATTAACAGTAACAACATGAACTCCTCTTTTTTCCAAACCAATTATGTAGTTTGCTAAAGCAACAGTTAAGGTTTTTCCTTCACCAGTTTTCATTTCAGCAAAGTCACCATAGAAAATAACAATAGCGCCAATTAATTGCACCGGATAGGCAAACATTCCATGAGCGCGATAAGCTGCTTCGCGCACAGTAGCCAATGCTTCAGGTAAAATATCTTCAGTTGTTTCACCTAATTCTAGGCGACGTAAAAATAATTTGGTTTTGTCTCGTAACTGATTATTAGTTAATGCCCGCATTTCATCTTTATAGGATTCGGTTTGATTAACCACTTTTTCAGCTTTATTTAAAATATAAGTCTTGTTTTCGAATAAGGATAACAGCTTCATGTGTTAGTTGGTGTTTCAAAATTATGGATTAAAATTCATTGTATCTATTAATAAAATACAAACTGATCTTATATTATACTAAATTTTAAAGTCATTTAAAAGCAGCAAAATTTAGCAAAATAATCGGAATTTAGGTCAAAAAGTTGATAAGATAATTGCAATTATTACTTTTTGATTAACATCTTTTTTGTTTTAGTTGTTACACTAATTTTTATGAATATTTCATAAAGTTATAACAGTGATAAAAAGTTTTATTGAAAAGTGTTCGAGCTTAATTTAAAACTTTTTAGTGGAGATTTTTTGATCTTTATTTAAATTGAAAAGATGTATAATAAATTTTACGTATTAACTTTTGAATTTTAATCAAAATTTAGTAACTATTTTTATATCGGATTTAATACTTTTTCGAACAAATTTCATCAATCCGACTACCTGATTTATTATCAATTTTAAACAAGGGGCTAATTGTGAATATTTTCACTAAGCTAAAAAAATCCTGAAATCAAAAATTCAATAAATCACTCTCCATTAAAAAAGTTGCAGTTGCTACTCTGGTTTTAACAGGGATTGGTGTAACTGCTGGAAGTACTTATAGTATTGTTCAAAATTTTAAATTAGGAGGGGATTATGTTGACGGCTATATCGGTAAAATTGGTTTAAACCCATTCAATGAACCGTTAACATCAAGTTCTGCTTCAAACAATCAGGGTTTTGGAATTTATAAATTAGAAGGCAAAGAATATGACTTTGATAATCCTGATGTTTTGAACTCAGGAATTAGTCAAGCTGAAATTGCGTTAACTAATTTCAATAATAGCTTGGGACGCCGCGATTTTTTTGTTAATCGTTCTAATGCTAATTCAGTTACTGATAATAATGCTACTCGTTTACTAAACTTGTATTTTCATGCACCAAGTTTAGGTCAAATTAAAAACGAAGATCCAACAAATCAAAATACTAAACCCCAAATTGATTACAATCATAATAACGCTTGATTCAGACACGTTAGTTTTAACCAAATTAGCATTGACCGATACGGATTTGATTATAACCAAGATGGTTCAGCTACTGTTGGTGGGGGACCAAAACTACATACTTTAGTACAATACAACAATATTGGCACAGCCAATATGCGATATTTATCTGCTAATATTAATGGCTCTGAAGGTGTCGGTTTTAATATATATGATCAAAACATTCCTAAATCTGAAATCAGTATTTTAGCGAATACCAACTCTTCACTATATGTTATTCCTTCACAGTTTAGCAATACCGCAAGTAATACTTGGCAAGTTTGATTAGATAAAGATCTTTTAGCTTTACGGCTAAATTACATTTATCAAACTTATGTTTTTAATCAAGATTGAGCATATTCTTTAAACGCGGTTCAACGAGTTATTGGTAATCCTAATATTAATAATGGTCAAACCGATGTTCAAAAAGCGAATTATCAAACAATTCGACAAAACTACTATGCTTTATCTGCTAATGAGAAAAAATTTGCAGAAGATTATATCAAGATTGTAGTTAACTCTAACACTGCTAACCGTTCGAATACTGATGCAGTTGATCGGGCAACTACTCCGGCACGATTTATTAGTTCTGATAATTTAAATGCAATTTATAACAATTTTGTTGCTAATTCTGGTGATCTAAATTTATTTAATGAATACTTAATTAATAACATTAAACCCGGATCATCTGGAAATTGAACCAATTTTTTTCCTAAATATAATTCTCGGTTTAATGCTAATTTTGATGAGAAGTTAGATAGTACTGTTCCAGAACAAATTAACCCGATTTTTGCTTTAAATAGTGAGGGTGCTGTTATTGATACTCCACCAGCAGCTGATGCTAATGCTAACACTGATCAAAATCAAAACGATCAAAACGCAAATCAGAACAATACCAATACTGATAACGCATCAACAACTACTCCGGCTAAAAAACTGGAAAAATATAAACCAAATGAAAATGAAATTTGGTTATCAGTTGATTCTACAATTAACCGAACAATCACTAATCAAAACCTTTTTGATCGGTTAACTAAATATCAAGTACGTTTTTTCCGTTTACGTCAAAATGCGATTATTCGTGACCAAAACAATAATTTTATTCTGTCACCGATTTGAAGTAGTGGTATTTATTCACCATCTCCAGTTTCATCAGCTTTAGAAGCAATTAGTTTACGATATGCTCCTCCAGTTGCAGGAAACAACATTGGTTTATTTCAAAACTTAAGCAGTGGTTGATGATCCATTATTGCTTCTTTAATTTTTGCTCTTTTAGTCGGAATTATTGTTGCTGTTATTTACCGCATTCCAGGATTAGTTGCTAGTTTATTTTGAACTAGTGCTATTACAGCAAGTTTAGCAACTTTCTTTGGACTAAAATTAACTTTAGTTTCAGATAGTGCAGCAGGGATTATTGCTTTTGTTATTATTTCAGCAATGATTATGTTGTACGGATTAAACTTCTTTATTAAACAAGTCCGGCAAGGAAGCTCCCTGCGGCAATCGGCCAATAAAATGTTGGGTGAAGGATTCCAGTTTGGCTTTGACATCATCATCCCAACGTTTTTTAGTGCAATTTTGATTGCCTTTACAGCTTTATTAGAATTACGTAGTTTTGGTTTATTTTTATCAATTGGAACATTCATGTTGATGTTTGTGTTTGTTTTTTTAACAAACGTTACCAATTGATTCTTAATAACAATTAATAATCACCGACCGCAATTATTTTTATCTAAGACAAACCGAGCATATTTAAAATCCTTAACTGGAGAATTAAATATTGAATCCGAATTAGCCAGAAAATTTGTAAGTAAAAAATATTTTGCTAACCGCACTCAAGGAGTCAACGATGGTAAATTACTAGTTGATTTATTTAGTTGAAAAACTTGAATTTATTTTGCTTTCATTCTAGTGATCTTGATTGTAGGAATTACAATTATCTTTATTCCTTCAATTGGTTTTGGTTCATCCTTCATTTTAAAAAATGGAATTAGTGTGAACTATGTTGTGAATGCCGATACAGTTTTGGGAGGTCGTAATTTAGCTGAAGCTCAAGCTGCATTAACCCCCGAACGTCTAAACCAACTAGTTGGGTTTCAATTTGTTCGTGATGTTTCAGCATTAAATCCAAGCGAATACTTTTTAAGAACGACTAACACTTTTGATTTCGCAACTTTAACAAATGAGTTTAACCAATGATTACAGCCAAATACTTATAGTATTCAACAAACTAATGAATTTAGCAATAACGCTTTAATTGGTGAAGCATTCAAATTAATTGCCATTAATTTAACAATTATGAGCATTTATTTCGCAATGCGTTTCAATTGAACAAGCATTTTTCAATTGTGATTAACCACTTTCTTATTGATTGGTTTAAGTATTGGCATTATTGCAATTATCCGAATTACAGTTGACCGCAACATTACCGGCTCAATTTTAATTTTCTATGTTTTAGGTTTAATTACTAATGCAATGTTATTGCATTTGTATCGTGAAAATTTTGATAAATGACACATGTATCGAACTAAAGACTTCTTTCGATTAATTAATAAATCAATCGAAAATAATTGATTGTTTTACGTTTTATTTTTAAGTATTGGCACCATTACTGCGATTTTAGGGGCTTTATTTAACTGAATGGAATTACAAAATCTGTTCATTTATTTATTAATTGGCTTGATTGCTTCAGGATTATTAATCATTCCTTTTGGTACTTTAATTTGAGTTCTGTCAATGAAATTACGACAACGCTTATTTTATAATGGTGAAGTAGATGAAGAGCACAATTTACTAAAACTAAAATATCACATTAAAAACCGCGATGTAGTTGATGAAGAATTAATTTCAGGAATCAATTTTTTCCCACACAAATAATTTAAAAAAATAAATAAAAAAAACAACCCAGATTTCTGGGTTGTTTTTTTTATGAACAAAATGCAATTAATCCAATAAAAAAACCACCATTGTTAAAAAATGGTGGTTAAAAAAATGGTGGAGACTATGGGACTCAAACCCACGACCTCCTGCTTGCAAGGCAGGCGCTCTATCAACTGAGCTAAGCCCCCACATGGTGGGAATAAATGGACTCGAACCATCGACCTCTCCCTTATCAGGGGAGTGCTCTAACCAACTGAGCTATACTCCCAATTAGCTAGTGGACTAAGTGGTATAAATCCAATATATTATACACAAAAAAATTAGCTACCATATTAAATTTTGAACCAAATAACTGTATGAAGGCGTAGCAATTTTTGTTAAAAAAAATTAATTTCAAGTATAAAGATTACAACGATTATTTGTCCTTAATTTGTAATTTAACCCTTGAATTTTGATTTTTTAGTTTGTTAATTACTGTTGAAAAATTGAATGATAAAAACTGCTTTTATCATTGAAAGACCAATTTACTCTTTAATCTAGTTTGGTTATATCAAGTTTTTATTTCAAAACTGGCATCGAATAAAATGACCCAAGAATTTGATTCTATAATTAAAAACGGAATTTTTTAAGGCTTGATTTCCAAAGTTTAATTCAATTTTTGAGCCTTCAAATCAAGATTTGAAAGGTTGAATAACACATGTACTCAAAAAAATGATTTCTAACACTTGTGGCACCAAGCTTCATTGTTTTTAGTATTGTTATGCTCGTTCCCACTCTTATGGGAATTTTATTGTCTTTTACTGATTGAAAACAGGGCGAAGACATGTTTGCAAGTGGCTGAATTGGCTTCGCAAACTACCGAGCAGCTTTTAACAATGGCGGGTTTATTAACGCCATTTGATACACATTTGTTTTTACAATTTTTTGTGTTGTCATCATTAATCTTATTGGTTTTGGATTAGCGTTATTGCTTAATAAAGCTTTTCGTGGCCGAAACTTGTTTCGTAGTGCCTTTTTTGTTCCCAATTTAATTGGCGGCTTAATTCTAGGTTACTTGTGACGTCTAATTTTTGACCAAATTTTTGTCAGCATTTTTGGAGGTAGCTCATTACGTCTAGAATCCCAATTCGGCGCAATGATTGCGATGGCACTTGTGGTGAGTTGACAGTCTGCGGGCTATGTCATGATCATTTATATTGCTGCTTTACAAAATGTTAATAAAAGTTTGGATGAGGCTAGTCGCATTGAAGGCGCAGGAATTATGCGCCGTTTTTACAGTGTAACTTTGCCAGCAGTAGCACCAGCAATTACTGTTGCTGTTTTCTTGGTTCTAAGTGGTTCGTTCAAATTATTTGATCAAAACTTAGCATTAACTGAAGGAGCAAATAATTCGGGATTATTGGCTTATGACATTTATGGTACAGCCTTTATTCCCTCTTATACTCAAACATATGGGGTTGCTCAAGCTAAATCAGTCATCTTTACCATTTTAGTTTCCATGATCGCGCTAATGCAAGTTTATTTCAGCAAGAAAATGGAGGTGCAACAATAATGTTTGGCACCCAAATTCATTTAAAAGAAAAACGGGATGCATTAAAAATTTCGGGTCGAATTACCTTTTTCACTTTTCTAACAATCATTGCTTTGGTGTGATTATTTCCATTTTTCTTAATGGTTAATACTTCTTTTAAAGACATTAGTCAATTAGTTCTTAATGACATTTGAGCTTTCCCTAAACCATATGAAACTGAAAGCTGAAACCAAGCCTTTAAAGCTTTGGATTTTGTTCAGTCGTTTTTCACTTCATTGTTAGTTACCATTTTTTCTAATTTTTTTATTGTTTTGTTTTCATCCCTTGCAGCATGACAAATTTCGCGTAGTAAAAAATGGTATGCTAAATTTTTATTTTATTTATTACTAATCGTCATGATTGTGCCGTTTCAAGCAATCATGTTGCCCTTAATTAGTGTGATGGCAAAAATGTCATTCATTAATTTGCCAGGTTTGATTTTTATGTACACTGGTTTTGGTATGAGCTTATCCATTTTTATGATGACGGGATTTTTAAAATCAGTACCAATTTCTTTAGAAGAAGTGGCGCGGGTTGAAGGATATAACCCAATTCGGGTTTATTTCAAAATCATTTTGCCACTACTTAGACCCATTATTACCACCATTGTTATTTTGAATACTATGTGGATTTGAAATGATTTCTTATTACCTTATCTAGTCTACCAACAAAACCAAAATGGTTTTACAACAACAGTTGTGAAATTATATGATGGATTAGTTGGTACTTATGGAACCGATTACACCGCATTAATGGCAGGATTAACAATTTTGATTATTCCAATTACAATCTTTTTTATTTTTGTACAAAAAAATATTATTTCAGGAATCACTAACGGAGCAGTTAAATAATGAATTATAAAAAGCATGTTGCAACTGCTTCCAAGCTCCCTGATTTTTTATTAAAACGCTATGAACAATTAAAAAAAGAAGAAGTCAAGCAAGATTATATTTTAGAACTGAGCAATGTCGATAAGTTCTACAGCAATGGTTTTCAAGCTATTTTTAACACTAATATCCGACTAAAAAAAGGTGAATTCTTAGCTTTATTAGGTCCGAGTGGTTGTGGTAAATCAACTACTTTACGAATGATTGCGGGATTAGAACAAGTTAGTCAAGGTGACATTTTCATTAATAACGTTAATGTCACAGATGCTGAACCAGCAGTCCGTGATTTAACCATGGTTTTCCAAAACTATGCTTTATTTCCGCATCTGTCAGTTAAAAATAATATTATTTTTGGTTTAAAAGCCAACACGAAAAAAATTGGTAAAGCAGGGGTTGTTTATAAAAAGATTAATGTCTTAAAAAGTAAAATTCAAGCTCGAGCCAATCTAATTAACAACATTCAAAATTTAACTAAAAATGAAGCCATTCTAGCCAAAGCAATCGAAAAGCTGAAGAAAACTAAAACAACTTTAGCTAGTCGCGTTGCTCATCCTCCTCATTTTCTAGTTGAGAAAATTGAGACCAAAATTTTTGGTGATTTAACCCGAAAAAAACGCTTTCAAATTGCTAGTCTAGAATCATTTATTAGCGCTAGTCAAAATAAAATTGCCATTTGAAAAAAAGAAGCTGTTAATGTTCCGAAAATGAAAGAGGAAATTGAACAGTATAAAAAAGAAATCCAAGATTTAAACAATCAATTAAAAGATTTAGTCAAAGCTGAAAATACTAATGAAATCATTGAGCAAAAATTACATGATGTAACTAAAGTCTTGGAACTAGATTATTATCTTGATCAAAAACCAGCTCAACTTTCAGGGGGCCAACGTCAAAGAGTAGCATTAGGGCGATCAATCATTGGTAATCCAAATCTTTTTTTAATGGATGAACCACTTTCTAATTTGGATGCCAAATTACGCGCAACAATGCGCCAAAAAATTCGTGAGTTGCACGAAAAAATTAATTCAGGAACAGTTTATGTAACTCACGATCAGATTGAAGCAATGACGATGGCTGATTTAATTGCGGTCATGACGGATGGATTTGTTTTACAAATTAGTAATCCTAACGATTTATTCAAAAACCCATCTTGTTTATTTGTTGCCAGTTTTGTAGGTTCTCCAGAAATGAATCTATTTGAAGGACAATTTATTAATAATCAATTTGTTTCTAAGAAGGGTGTGGTTTGAGAAATTCCTAAATATAAAACGAACAATCTAAAACCAAATCAGAAAATTGTTTTTGGTATCCGACCAACTGATTTCTCAGTTGATGACAGTCTTTTAGAAGCTTACAAAGTTCAAATCACCACCAAAATTATTAGTAAAGAATTATTAGGAAATGAAATCCTTTATCGAGCTCGAATTGTAACTGACAAAGGGTTAGGTGATGAAATTAAATTCATTACCAGCGCTTATGAAAATTATCCACTAAATAGCTTACAAAAAATTTATCCTATTTTGTCCAGAATTCATTTATTTGATCAAGAAACTACAATTAGTTTAACTTCAGAATTAAATTTAGACACTATTAAAGCCTTAAGAAACTGAATTGGTTCAGCAGATAAGATTGCAATTCGTACTGAAATTTTGGAAACAGCTAAAGTTAAATCACATAAAAAATCACTTGTTAAACAAATCTATCAAAAATTAAGAACAAGTGTCATTAATTTTAAAAAATCAAGTACTTCAATAAATCCATAAGGAAAATAACATATGAAAATTTATAAAAAAATAATTAATATTTTAGGTTTGATGAGCATTGGTGCTATTACATTAGCAGCATGTGGATCAAATAATAGTAATAATCAAGCACGGATTGAAGCTTTGACTAAAGCAGTGCAAGAAGATAGCACAGCAATTACTGAACTAAAAACTCGTCTTGCAGGTTATTCAACTGATGATATGGAAATTATTGCTAACAAGCAAGAAATTGCCGAACAATCACGTGATTTTATTAAAGTCTTTAATGATACTTTTGGGACTAAATTAGCTTTCACCCAAGTTGGAGGAGCTACTGATTATGGTCAATTTTTATCTACTAAACTTGTTAATGGTGTAGGTAATGTTTTAATGATTGGGGGTGGTTCAGTTGATGGTTTTGCCCAAACAATTTCCCGATTTACCAGTGCTTCAGCAGCAGAAATGTTACATAATGATGATACAACTGCAGGTCAGTTTTTAGTAAATGGTAAAGCTTTTTTACCAGCAGCTGTGGAATCAATTGGGGTAATTTATAATCGGGATACTTTTGCCAAAGCTAAAATTACAGTTTTTGAAGGTCAATCTTTTGAAAATGCTACTACTAAACCAGCTGATTTAGTTAAACCAACCACAGATTACAACGGAACTATTGTTAAAGATGGTAATACTTATGTCTTTACAAGTGATTTAACCGAACCAGGTTATCGATTGATTACTAAAACTTTAACTGATGCTAAAATTGATCCATTTTATGTAACATCTAAAACCCAAAGAGAACAAATTTGGCCAATGACCAACCACTTATTGGGAGCAGCAGTTAATGCTCAAACTGGATTAACAGCCAATGATGAAGTTAAGCTGCGGTCAGAACCAAACGCAATTTTAACAAATGAGGTTATTAACAGTATGAAAACAGCATTAGATATTTATGGTCATGATGCTGCTTGAAATTTAAGAACTAACACCGTTGATAATGCTATGAATTTTGTAGCGTTAGGTCGATATGCAATGAGTCAAAATGGAACATGAGCAACTCCACAAATTACCCGAGCAAATCCTGATGCTAATGTTGGGTTTTTACCAATGCCAATTTTTAATAAAACAGATAAAACCGCAATGTTGTATCGCAGTGTTTCACAGCGATGAGGTTTGACTACTTTAGCAGAAGATGCAGCTAAAAAGAAAACAGCTCAATTATTTCTACAATTTCTATACCAAACCAAATCAGGATTAGAATATGCTGGAAACGAAATGCAATTGTATTCACCATTTAAAGCAGTTCCTGGAGTTAATTTAGATTTCAAAGATAATTTATCTGCTTCATCCCAAAGATATCAAGGAGCTGATTTAGGTGAAACGGTTGATAACTATTTTGTAACTGGATTTGGGAATACCGATGAGGTAGTTATCCAAGTAACCAATGAAGGATACAAAATGGCTGATTCTCAATCAAGACTAATTACAGAATTTAACCGTTTAATTGAAGCCCGAAAAAACACTACAGCAACTACTAAATAGTTTTTGAAAATTTATTTAGTTGTTCAATAAAAAAATGCATTTCTCTTTAGAACAAGAGAAATGCATTTTTATTCTTATGATTCAAAAAGAAAAAGTGATGATTAAAGTTTTACAAATACAAATCATTTACTTAATTACAAGTTATTATTTGAATTCACATACTTAATTCAAATAATTTTGTTTAATTTTTCATTAAAATTTAGAACGTCTTTATTTTTATCATCTAGGATTTTTTTATGATTAAGATTTCTAAAAGTGAAATTGATGCTTTATTTAAAATGAATTATTTGCAAGCATGCAAATACCTTCAAGAAAAATATGGTCTAGCTACAGGAAGCTATTTCGCAAATAGTGGATGTAAATCTACTAATTCTAAAATTAAAAGAACAAAAGAAGGGTTATATATTCATCACATTAAGGAAAATGAATTTGCAGATTTGGCCCAGAAACATATAGCAATTCTTTGTGATTTTAGTTATCAAGAACCAATAAATCTAGTTTATTGTAATTTAATTGAACATTTAATTTTACATGTTTTAATTGCATGAGAATACATGCAAAATAGACCTAATTTAGGTATTATTTGGATAATTGCTCAAATAAATGATTATTTCAATGAAAATGTTACTTTTGAAAAAACACCTCATCATGAAGTGCAACGACAATTATATAAAGATTTTAAAGAAGAATATTTTTATACTTTAAGTCAGATAATCAAAAAGGACAAGGAAAATATAATATGAAGTTTTTCCAAAAGAATTTTTATGTCTTATAAAATTTTGGGAGAAAATGAACAATTAATAAAAGAAGGAAAGATAATCAAAATTTGAGCTGATTATTTAGATCAAAATTATTATCAAGAATTAAAAGAATATTTAATTAAAACAGATGCATTTGATGAATATTCTTATTATCAAATTAGTACAAAAAATGATTTTCAGTATTCAGAATATATAGGAATATTAATGGGACGTCATTAGCTAATAAGTAAAAAAATAGTATTATAAGTTTAAATTAGAATTCAAATACATTTCTCTTTAAAACAAGAGAAGTGTATTTGCATTTTTATGATCTAAAAAAGCTATACTTTTCAAAGTATGATTTATCAAAATATTTTAAAGGGATAAAAGTGATTAATAATCATCACTATCAAATTGATTTTTGAGTTTTTGAATAATTCTATTAACAACTTCGGTTCTTAATTTATCTGGAAACCTTTTGGTCTTTAAACTTTCTCTAATTTTCTTCTTAATATTTCTTTCTGAATCTTTATTTTCAAATCAAGCTTCTTCAATTGTCATTCTTTCATGATTTGTTAGATTTATAAAAATGAATTGGGCTAAATCTTGATAAAAATACTTTGGAAATTTTCGTCTTTGATTCCGATTGACATTGCGAAGAATATCATAAATGTCATTAATTCATTGTTCTTCTTCAGTAACAACCGTTTCTTCTTCCTCTTCAAATTTATAACTTGAAGAAGTATAAGAATCAGACTCATAACTAAAAAAATTTGCAATAAATGCAACGGCTCTATTTAAACGACTTTTTAATGAAGAATAAAGTGTATCTTTTAATGATTGAAAAAATTCTTTAACTGCTTGAGTAAAAACTTTTTTTGAACTAGAATCAGAAGCAAGAGATTTGTGATCAATAATTTTAATTTCATTATTTTCTAAATTAAGTGAAGCAATTTTTTGTTCAATTTCTTTTTCTTTTTGTCTAATTTCTTCTTCTTGTTTTTGTTTAACTAATTCTAAATCACTTAAATTGAATACTTCTTGCAAATCTGCATGATCAGGATTGCTTTCAAATTCAATTAGTTTGTCAGCGTATTGAGCAATATTTTTGATAAATGATTCTCAATCAATTTTTCTTTTAATATCTTCAGCAATATAAATTTTTAATAAAATTAAAAACTCAATTTTTTCTTTTTCTTGTGGACTTAGATAAGGAAATTATTTTTTTATTTCAGAACTAATCAACTTAAAATCTTCAAGGAAATATTTTTCCATATCAGTATTAAGAATTAAATCTTTTAATCGCTCAAACCTTTCATCTCTAGTAGTTGATTCATCAAATTTTTGATAATCATCTTTTCCAAGAATGTGTAAGTAAAAATTATTAATTTTATTCATTAATATATCTTTAATTTCAACATCAGAAAAATTTTGTTTAGCATTGCGAATTGGTTTATATTTAGTTTTAGAATGATGTGAGTATAATCTTAATGCTTCATTTAAATTATCAGTAATGTTGATATAAGACACAATTAAACCATACGCCTTTTTTAAGGCATAATCTTTGTCATCAACATATTTTCTATTAACCCTAGCAATTGCTTGCATTAGAGAATGTTTTCTTAAATTTTTATCAAGATAGATAACATCTAAAGCAGGAACATCATAACCAGTCAATAGCATATCTACTACGATTAAAATTTTATGTAAACTATCTGGTCTTTTAAAACTATTAATAATTTTTTGGTTTCAAATTTTGGATCTTGGTTGATCTGTAGAATTAGATGAATTGGAATTACTATCGGGAGTAACAATAACTTCAATATGATTGCGTCATTCTGGCCGCAATTTTAAAATTTCCTGTTTATATAAATCTGCTATTTTTTTACTTTGAACTGCAAATAAAGCTTTTCCTTTTAAGGCTCTTGATCTTTTTTCATAGTGTCTGACAAAATGTTGGGCAACTAATTTAATTCTTTCAAGATTTTCTCAATGAGATTTGTTTAAAAGAACTTGAGTTTTAAGAATATTCTTAACTTTAATAGCTGTTTCTTCGCGATTCGTGGATAATTGATCGCGAATAATTTGATTTTCTTTTTCGTTTTCTTCTTCTATCAATTTTAAGGTTTGATCAGAAACATTAAAATTAATTAAAGTGCTAACATTCTCATACCGTAATTCCACAACGGCTCCATCTTCAGTTGCTTGATTTCAAGCATAAACATGGATGTGATCACCAAATACATTGCGAGTATCTCTGTCATCTGATTCGATGGGAGTCCCTGTAAAACCAATAAATTTAGCATTTGGTAAAGCCATTTTCAAAGTGCTAGAATAAGAATGTGTTTTAGATAAACCTTTTTCTAACTGGAAAGAAATTTTTTCACTTGCATCATCTTCTTGATGAGAACGATGAGCTTCATCGGTGATAATTAAAATATCTTGACGATCATTTAAAAAGCCAACATTATTACTAAATTTTTGAATGGTAGTAAAATAAATTGATTTTTTCTTGGAATTTTTTAATTCTTCTTTTAATTGTTGGATATTTTCGAAATTAATTAATGAACTTTTGCCTAAATATTTTTGAAATTTTTTAAAATTATTAAAAATCTGTTGATCCAAATCAATACGATCAGTCAAAACAACAATAGTAATATTAGGTAAAAAATCACGAATATTTTTAGCCAACATTACCATGGAAAGAGATTTTCCTGAACCTTGAGTGTGTCAAACAATTCCAACTTTGTTATCACTCTGTTCTTTTTCAACAATGATTTTTTTGCGAACAATTTCAGCAGATTTTTTTACAGCATAATATTGATAATAACGAGCAAAAATTTTACGTGGCTTATCTTCGCTATCATTAAAGAAAATAAAATTTTGAATGATATCTAAAAATTTCTCTTTTTGAAAAAGATCTTGAATAACAAACTCAATTTGATTTTTTCCCTCTACATCATCCCTTCAAAAATGAAATTCATCTTTTGCTGAAGTTATGGCTGAAACTTTAGTGGTTGTGTCATTAGTAATAAAACTGAAAAAATTACATGACAAAAATTTATTTCGATTAGAAATTAAAGTTTTAATTTTTCGAGATGAATTTTTAAGAGTTCCATCATGACTATCAAAACTGTATTTTTCAGTTTGACCCACAACTAAAGGAATACCGTTAACAAAAATAACAATCTCAGGAATTGATAAAGGATCTTCTTCATCTCTGTGATCAATATAAGCAATAAAATTATTATTTTCACAATTATCAAAATCAATCCATTTCATTTTGTAAACAGAACCGTTCAAACTTTTATATTTAAACGGAACAATTAAGGATTGAATTATGTTTTTATTTATATTAATAATTTTGGTATTTCTGGATTTGAAAAATTTTTCATTTAAAAAGGATTCATCAAAAAGTCTATAAAGATTTTCGCTCTCAAGCGAGTTTTCTTTCAAAATTTCAGCAATTTGAGGATTGATTTTTTGTAAAGAATCAAATAAAATCGATTTTATGATTTTATGTTGATTGAAGATATTGGCATCTGTAATTTTTGATTTATCCCAATGGGTATAACCAAGATTTTGAAATGATTTAGTAATTTTTTGAAGTAAAGCCATTTTTTTCCTGTATTTTTATTAACTTAATCAAGGCTGAAAAACAATTAAAGATAAAACAATAGCGATAAAAAAAATAAAAATAAAATTTATTTTTTTTCAATAAAAAAACAATGACAATAAAACTAAAATTGGTCCTCAAACATAAAGTGCATATAATCTTCAACCGTTGAAAAAAAGATTTTTAGCAGATTGAGAATTATCACCAATGTAATTTTTTAAGGACTGATTAAATACAGTGTGAGGAATTATTGCGCCTAGAAACAGTTGCAAAGCTAGAGCAATTAAAATACCAGCAATAACAGGTTTAAATCATTGGATATAAACAAGTCATTTCTTATTTTTTATTTTATAGAATAATTTGCTGGCAAAGTACATAATAAACATTGCAGGCAGCATAAAAACCGCATAAGATAATATTAAAACTAAAAATCCTCATCACTGATTAGCACTAATTAAAATTCCGGTCATTGCCGCTAATTTAGTTGATACAGTTCCAGGGGTTAAATTAGCAACTGTAATTACAGCATCGAAAGAATTAGGATCTAAATCTAGTGAAAAAGTGTTATTTAAAGTGGTTCATAACCATTGAAACATCGGAATAAAAACTTGACCACCACCAAAAACAATTAAAGAAATAATGGCAACAGCAATTAATGACAACAGAATTGGAACTAAAATCATACTTATTTGCGCACCTGTTGTTTTGCTCTAATTTTTTGCACGATAATAATTGAAAAAATCACTAACAATAATCCCAAAATAGCAAATGCAGGTAAGTTAAAAGGAGCAGGAACTAAAAAACAAAAAACAAAAGTAAAAAGAGTCAATCCAATTAGTGGCAAGGTTTTAATGCCAGATTCTTTTGCTTTTTTTAAATAATTAATGACAAATCCAACTAACATGCCCACAATCGCGCATAAAATGGCAACATTAATAATTAGTAAATACTGAATGGGCAGATAGGTAAGACCATAATAAATTCCCACCGCAAAAATAACATGAGGTAATACTCCTAAAAAAGTTGCTAGACTTCCCCAAAATAAGCCTAGTTTTTTAATCGCAATATAAGATAAAACTTGAATAACATTTGCGCCTGGTAATAAATTAGAAGTAATGATAATTTGTTGAAATTCTTCTTCATCAATTCATTGGTATTTTTTCACAAACACTGAATTAATGTTTGGCAATAAAGCATTGCCTCCACCAAAACTAGTAAAAGTAATTTGAATGATGACTCATAAAACAATTAAAAAATCTTTCAAGATTTTTTTAGATTTCATAACTTAACCAAACCAAAAAAATAAATAGATATTTAATAATAATTTTATTTACTTTTTTTATTCAACGCCTAAAAAAACCACATTTAAATCAATGTGGTTTTTTGGATTTATATTAAAGAAATGTTAAAAATGAAGAAAAGGTTTAAAGATATTCTTCCAAATTTAAATAATCAACAATTTGTTGACGAATTATGGTAATTTCATTTTTGATTGCTTCTTGGGTTTCACCAAAAAAATTGTAGTAAATTTTAAATTTAGGTTCAGTTCCTGATAATCGAAAACGTAATCAGTTATCGTCATCTAAAATTCAATCCAAACAATCATTAACATGATTTCATTCCACTTTAGTTACTGGGTGACTACTAACGGTTTTTAAAGGTTGATTTTCTAAGAAATCTAATTTAGCTTGCATTAATTGTTTTCAATTAGGATCTTTGATGACAAACGAATGAGTTGTTCCAAATCATTGACCATATTGGTTGTAAAGATTTTTTAAAACGTCAGTTAAACGTAATCCTTGGGATTGATAGTAATTAATCATTTCCAATGATAAAGCTACTGATTGATAACCGTCTTTTTCACGATTAAAGGGAAACAATAAAGAACCAATTGCTTCTTCAAAAGCGATTAATAAATTATTGTTTGCTTTTTCTTGTTTTTCAACAATATCACAAATGAATTTGAAACCAGTACCAGTTCGATGCACTGGGATTTGATGGGCTTTAACTAACCGATCAATAAAATTGTTAGTCACATATGAAGTAACCACATAACGATTAGGTTTTTGCTGAGTGGTTAGTAAATAATTAGCAAATAAAATCCCGTTTTCATTACCGTTAAAATAATAAAAACTATTATCTTTTTGCCGTTCACCCATTGCAAATCGATCACCATCTGGATCTTGACTCATTAAATAATTAATGTTATGTTGATTGGCATAAACTTCCATCGGCGCAAATGATCGGGGATCTTCAGGATTAGTAATTTCAGAATCAGGAAAATCACCAGTGATATTAGTTTCTGGAGTAAATTCTTGAAAGTTGATATATCCTAATTGGTGCATTAAAGCTAAACAAGTTTGTGATCCTACACCGTGATGACTACTATATAAAGCTTTGACACTAGTTTTAGCCCTTGTTGCAAAATTTGGTAAAGCTTTTTTCACTTCATCAAAATAAGTCTGCAAACAATCACTGGGTAGATACTGGATTAATGGGGAATTAATCGCATGTTCAATATCAAAAAGCTGATCTTGACTAGGCATATTTTGAACAATAATTTGGGCTTGTTCATCAATGACTTGGCTGCCAAATTGGTTATAGGCTTTAAAACCATTATAAGCTTTAGGATTATGACTAGCAGTAATATTAATGCCTCCATCCGCATTTAAACGACGAATCCAGTATGAGATTACTGGAGTTGCTAATAGTTTATTTTCAGGGGCTAAATAAACTAAAATGCCTTGAGCAGCTAAAACTTCCGCACAACTTAAAGCAAATAAATCTCCATTCAAGCGATTATCATGAGTGATTACTGCTACTGGCTGAGACTTGTTACTAGATTGTTTTAAAAAATGGGCATACCCCAATGCCATTTGGCGGTAAACAAAAACGTTTAATCGTTGGGTACCTGGTCCAGTAATTGCCCGAATTCCAGCGGTCCCAAATTTTAATGGAGTGTCAGCAAAAGCGCGAGCTAATTCAGCTTCATTCATCGTCTGAATTATTTGTTTATCAGCTTCACTAACTAGATCAGAATTTAATCACTGATCAATATTTTTTTTGATATTGTGATACAACATATTTATCCTTTGGTTCTACTAATAAAATTAATTTTAATCCGCTAAATTCATTTTTTTATCTTTGATTTCAAATGGTTTTTTACACTTTTTTTATAAATTAGTTTTTGAAATCAAAGATAGTCAAAAATTATCTGCTAAAATTAACTTTGATTTGTATATCAAAATCAATTATTGGCCAAAAACCATGATTACTAATAATTTCAAAAAAACGAAAACGAACGAGGTCATTGCTTATTTATTTAATTTAGTTCAAACTCGATGCAATTCTGAAGATACATCGTTACCATCAGAAGCATTTATTTGTAACAAATTTAAATGTTCCCGAATTATCGCAATTGCTGCTTACAACAAACTAAAAGCAATTGGTGCAGTGAATATTATTGAGAAAAAAGGCCGATTTGCCGTTAAAAATTTCAATAATCTGATCAAACCACTAAGTTATGCAATTAATTGCGATCGTGATACTACCGAGAAGGTAAAAGGTCGAAAAAAGGCTGATTGACTCCTACAATTTGGAGTTAATTACAAAAAATTCAACCAGTATTACAAGCAGTATTATAAAAATGATGAACTAATCATGACTGCTGATTACTACTTGGCACCTGAACTTAATATCGGTAATAACTTTAATGAAATTTCTATTACGCACAAGTTGGCATATGAAAATATGACACTAGAACGAGTTAACTATCACCTTAAATGTGAAAACATTGAGATGTTTGGTAGTCAGAAGATTATTGTTGTTTACATGGAGGGCTATTACCAAAACGAAATTTGTGTTTGTGCCCGCTATTTAATTGATCCAAATCATTTTATTTTTAGACACGATGAATACAATCTATTTTTTTAGATTGTATTTTTTGTTGCTTCAAAACTTGATATATTAAGAAGAAGAACCACTCTCGGCAATTTTTATTGTGAATTTCATTTAGTAATTAAAATTATAAATTCAGTGAAATGACACAAAAATTAGTAGAGATTAGTTAGTTAGATGATGACAGCTACCAGCTGAAAAAATAAAATTATTTACCAAATTTTCCCGCGTTCTTTTAAAGACGCTAATAATGATGGCGATGGTGATTTACAGGGGATTATTCAAAAATTAGATTACATCCAATCATTGCATGTTGACATTATTTGATTGTGCCCTATTTATGAAACCGAATTTGCTGATGCTGGTTATGATGTTATTGACTATTTCAGTGTTTGGTCAAAATTTGGCACACTTGAAGATTTTAAACAGTTAGTCAAAGCAGCTAAAAAACGCAATATTGACATCATGATGGATGTTGTATTAAACCATACTTCATCAAAAAACAAATGATTTATTGAAGCGTTGAAATCTCCCGATCAACCTGAACACCAATTTTATATTTGAACCGATCTACCTGGTAAAGAAGAATCGATTTTTGGCGGTTCTTCTTGAACCTATGTGCCCCATTTAAAAAAATATTATTATCACTTGTTTGCTGAAGAACAAGTTGATCTTAACTGAATGAATCAAACTACAATCGATAACTTTGCTAAAGTTATCGATTTCTGATATGGTCTAGGAGTAAAGTGTTTTCGCCTAGATGCCATTCAGCATGTAGCCAAAGATTTTGGAGCAACTTTTAGCCATTCGTTTGCAACTCACATGGTAGAAATTTTAAAAAAATTCAATCAAGCTGCTTTTGCAAACAAACCAGATGTTTATACTTTTGGTGAGGCATCTGGTATGAATCCCCAAAAAATTCTGGAATATGGAACAGGAATTAATCAAGTTTGTCAAAATTTTTATAATTTCAGTTGATGATGGGTGGGATGAAATCAACAAACAGGGCGCAATGGAGTAGATTTTAATTGGGACGTTAGCAATTTAGCTAACCCTGATGCCCGATTGTATCAATCAGATGTGCGAATTAAAACCGAAATGTTAACCAATTTTGCAACTAATCATGATACAGCTCGCGCAATTTCTCGTTGGGGTAATGAGGGAATTTATTGAGAACAATCTGCTAAAGCATTGTGCTTGTTATTAATGAGTTTAAAAGGCATTCCATCAATTTATTTTGGTGAAGAAATTGGAATGTTGAACAACCATTTTCAAAACCGGTCTGAATTCCGTGATGTTGATGCTTTAAATGCTTTTAAACTGTTAGTAGATGAAAAACAGATTTATTCTGAAGAAGAAATGTTGATTGGGCATAATGTGAACAGCCGTGATCATTCTCGTTATCCGATGCAATGAGATGGTGGTAAAAATTATGGCTTTAGTGAAAATGATCAAACTTGAATTAAATTAGGCAAAAATTTTGAGAATAAAATTAGTGTTGCAAATCAAGAAAACGATCCACAATCAATTTTAAATTTTTACCGTGATGTCATCAAATTGCGTAAATCTTCAGAATTTAACCAATTATTTTTAGATGGTAACTCACATTTTGAATTTTCTGAAAATTTGTTATGAGTAAAACGCACTTATCAAAATCAAACAACATTGACAATTATTAATTTAAGCTTACAAGAAGTTGTTTTAACAAAACCAATTTCTTACCAACAAATCTTGTTTAGTTCTTATCGGGATCAAAAAAGTATAACTAATAAATTACGCCCGTATGAAGCAGTTTTATTGTTGATTTAATGAGTAA
The DNA here is from genome assembly GCF_024498275.1 of Mycoplasmoides fastidiosum. Lineage (GTDB taxonomy): Bacteria > Bacillota_I > Bacilli_A > Mycoplasmatales > Mycoplasmoidaceae > Mycoplasma_N > Mycoplasma_N fastidiosum. The sequence goes on along the minus strand of NZ_CP101809.1, from coordinate 1,168,934 downwards.
AAGGTAAATTATTCCGTGCAAGCAAAGTTATATTACGACACAATAAACAAAATTATTAGACAAAAAGGATTTAACCGCGATCTAACCGCTAAAACCGAATCAATTTTTTCCCAAGGTAATGGGACTTTAGGAATTCGGGGAGTCGATGAAGAAATTGAAAGTTTTAACAAAGAAGATTTTTTTGTTAATGGGGTTTTCAATGTTGGTGATAAAGAAGAAGTCTCTGAATTAGCGAATCTAGCTGATACTTTACAAACCAAGATTAGTATTGATCAAACAACTTTTTCTTTATCAGATTCTTCTGGTTTAATTAGTTATGAAAAATGACTAGATTTACATACAGGTTTATTAACTAGAACCATTGAACACCAAATTGGGGACAAAAAATTCCAATTTATTTTTGAACGAATCGTTAGTCAAAAACATAAAAATTTTTATGTGCAACGTATTACAGTGAAACAATTAAGTGGAGCAGCTTCACAAATTATTGTTTATCCTCGTATTAATGGTCAAGTGACTAATTCTGGAATTCAACATTGTAATGAGGGAACTAAAAAATTAGTTGGTCCTAATCATGTTTCTTACACTTATAAAACTAACCAATCTGATTTAGCAATCAGTCAAGCAATGTTTTTAAATGTTTACTCAGGAGACCAAAAATTATTTAATAATGATAACGATTTCATTTTACAAATGAGTCGTCGTCAAGTGGGTTTTAAAGTTAAAACAGAACTAAGGGTTGATAAGCCGTTACATCTAGAAAAAGTGATGGCAATTGCAACAGCGATTAATCCTGACAGCCCTAATGGTTTAGCTAATGAAGAACAATTTGATAGTTTAATCAATCAACAGAACGATTTAATTAAAAACCTTACTTTAGAAAAGGTGATTGAAGATAATCATCAATTTTATACAGAAAAAATTTATCGACAATTTACTGTAGAAATCATTGGTGAATCAGAACAAGCCCAATATGCTCGGTTAGCATTAATGTTTAGTTTGTATCATGCTAATAATTTTGTACCCCAAAATAATCCCTTTTTATCAGTGGGGGCCAAAGGATTATCAGGGGAAGGTTATCAGGGGCATTGTTATTGAGACACTGAATTCTTCATTGTTCCCAACTATACTTTTAGCAATCCCCAGGTTGCACGCAATTTACTAGAATATCGATTCAAAGGATTAGAAGGGGCTAGAGCAAAAGCTCAAGAATCAGGTTTGCAAGGCGCTCAATTTCCTTGGGAAATGGGTTGACCAACTGATGGTGAATTAACCCCATTTTGAGGCCAACCGGATATTATTACTGGAGAACAAGTACCAATTGCTTCTCGAGCTCAAGAAATTCATGTCTCCGCAGATATTGCTATTTGTCTTTGACAGTATTATCAAGCAACTAATGATGAACAATTCATGTTGGATATGGGATATCAAATGTTATTAGAAACAGCTTGATATTATACTAATCGCGCTGAGCCAAAAAATAGCGGTTATGAAATTACTGATGTTATGGGTCCAAACGAATATAAAGGTAACATTGACAACAATAATTTCATTAACTTTGCGGTGCAAGAAAATTTACGTCTTGCTTTAAAAGTGCTACCGCGCTTACAACAAAAATTTGCTGAACCCAAATTAATTGATGGCAAACAATATTCTAGCTGACTAGAATATTTAACAACCAAAATTCCCTATCAAATTAATTTTGATTTGATCAAAAAAGTTGCTGATAATTTAAAAATTCAAAAACCTAATGCAGCACATGTCATTCCTGAAAATGATCAGTTTTTGCATTTGCCAAAATTAGATGTTTTACCCTTTCAATTTTTAGGTGATGCTGGTAATACTTTGTTTAATACTTCTGAGGGAATCAAGCGTTTAAGTGGACAATTAGTAAAACAAGCCGATGTTGTTTTAAGTCTCTTTGCTTTCCCAGAATATTTTGATCAAAATTTAGTTAAAACTAATTTTGAATATTATGAACCAATCACAACTCACGATTCTTCATTATCAGCCGCAACTTATATGATTATTGCTAATGATTTAAAAGATCGTGCTCAAGCTTATAAATTGTTCGAGTATGCAATTAATATTGATATGGGAACAAATTTCCATTCATGTGATAAAGGCATTCATGCGGGATCTTTATGTGCAATTTGACAAATGATTGTTTTTGGATTTGGTGGTTTTCGTTTTTGATCTAATTCGCAAAATGATGATTATCGAATTAATATTAATCCTTTAATTCCCCAAAGCTGAAATTCTCTAAAATACCGGGTGCAAGTTCGTAATACTTGAATTGAAATTGATATTAATCAAGAAACTTTTACAATTAAATTACTAGATGGCACAGCTTTAGATGTGTATGTTAATAACCAAAAAGAAACAATTACAATTGAGAAACCACGTCAATTCGAGGTTGTAAAATCATGAAGATAAAGGGTCTTATTTTTGATCTGGACGGTGTAATTACTGAAACTGCTGATTTGCATTTTTTAGCTTGAAAACAAACCTTAGCGCAACTAGGTCTGGAATATACTGAAGCAGAAAACCAAAGTTTAAAAGGATTAAACCGGCTTGATACTTTAAAAGCGATTTTGAAACTAAAGAACCATGAGTTAACTAATTCTGATCAATTAGAAGCATTAACAACAGAAAAAAATAATCTATATGTTCGCTTTCTTCATGAAGAACTAACCGAAAAATCAGTTTTAGCAGGAGTGAAAGATTTATTAGAGCAAGCAAAAAAGTTAAATTTAAAAATGGCAATTGCTTCTTCATCTTTAAACGCTCCGCTTATTTTAGAAAAAATTAGTTTAAGTCATTATTTTGATTTTATTGTTGATCCAAGAACCCTTAAAAAGGGCAAACCTGATCCTGAAATTTTTATTAAAGCAGCCGCAGGATTAGGTATGCTACCCCAAGAATGTATTGGTTTAGAAGATGCTATTGCCGGAGTCGAAAGCATTAAAAATGCTAACATGACAGCAATTGCTATTACCCATCAATCACCAGTGGATTTCGGAATTGCTGATTTTGTTTATGATGAGTTAACCGAATTTAATTTAAGTGATTTAATCAGTCAATTAGAAACAAACAATAATTAATAGAGGCAATTTCCTTGGCCATTGCATATTGAAATGATTGAAAGATTATTGATTTATCTTTTCAATCAGAATTCGAATACAATCTTCAAACTCCATTTTTCATTTTTGATAGCAATAATCAAAAATTTCAACTTAGAACATTAAGTGTCAACAAGCAACCAATTTCTTCGCCTTCAAAAAGGACTGAATGAAAATTTCGTTTTGAAATTTTAGAACCATTAACTATTGGTCATCAATATTATTTATCAGACGATAAAAATAATCAATTTGAACTGCATTATGGTCATATGGTACGGAGTGCAGAATTTGATCAAACCTTTTTTTATGATCAAAATGATTTGGGTTGCACTTATAATCCCTCTTTTTCCATTTTTAAAGTTTGAACACCCATTGCGACTCAAGTTGATTTAGTTTTAATTGATCCAATCACTAGTAGAGAAATAATTTGTTCAATGCAGAAAAATCCTGCAGGAGTTTGAGCAACTCAAGTGGACGGAGATTATGAGGCTTATAAATATTTATACCAAGCTAAAATTAATTTTCAAACCATTCGCACAACCGATCCATATGCACATTCTTCTGATGCTAATAACAAACATTCATTTGTAATTGATTGAAATAAAATTGAAGCAGCAACTCCCCAACACCAACAAATTCAACTAGAAAAACCAACCAATGCAATTATTTATGAAATTAGCATTCGGGATTTTACGGATCACCAACACTTTCAATATCGCAATAAATTTCTAGGTTTAACTGAAACTAATTTAACCGATGAAAATAATCATCCAGTTGGTTTAGATTATCTGAAGTGGTTAGGGATTAGTCATGTACAATTACTGCCTATTTATGATTTTGCAACAATTGATGAAGCCCAATCAGTAACTGAAACAGATTACAACTGGGGCTATGATCCGTTGCAATATAACGTTCCTGAAGGAAGTTATACAACTGATCCTCACGATCCTTATGCACGGATTATGGAATTAAAAAAAGCAATTGCAACTTTACACCAAAATCACATTGGTGTGGTTATGGATGTGGTTTACAACCATGTTTATGATCCTGATAATTTTGCTTTCAATCAATTAGTGCCTTATTATTTTTTCCAATATGATCACAACAACCAACTATTAGCAGATAGTCAATGTGGTAATGATGTTAATTCTTCGCGAAAAATGGTTGATAAATTCATTTTGGATTCAATTCAATTTTGAACAGAAAAATATCAAGTGGACGGTTTTCGGTTTGACTTAATGGGCATTTTGCATTTTCAAACTTTTAAGAAAATATCAACTTGAGCACAACATCATTATCCCCAACTTTTACTTTATGGCGAAGGTTGAATCATGAAACGCAAGTTTTGGGGTAAATTTGCTGATTTTTCTTATGCATCAGAGCTGAAAGAATTTGGTTTTTTCAATGATGTAAGTCGTGACTTTTTGCGGGGTAATGCTAATCATTGAACTAACGGACAAGATATTCTAGAGCCAATGCGCGAAATTCTGACTGGTTCCATTGGGGTTAATCAGGGAGCTAAATTTTTTGATTTACCGATGAATTCCATGAACTACGTTGAAATTCATGACGGTTATACTTTATGAGATCACTTACAAATTCATTTGCAAGATTGGTCTTCAGCTAAAAAAGAGAAAATTCATTTATTTGCTACTGCATGTGTTTTATTAGCACAAGGAGTGCCGGTTTTACATGGGGGCCAAGAATTATTTCGTTCTAAAAAATTGGTTGAAAATAGTTATAATGCCCCATTAGCAATTAATCAATTTCCATGAGATCAATTAAAGCAACATTTTGCTAATGCTGAAAAAATTCGAAAATTAATTGCAATTCGCAAAGAATATCCAGTTTTTTGTTTGAACGATCGGGAAAAAATTCGTCAACAAATTCAAGTTGAATGGGATAAAAATAAAAATATTTTGTATACTTTAAATGATGCTACAGCCAAACTTTTGGTTGGTTTTAATTATCATGCATATCCAAGCGAATTAAGTGTAAATATCCAAAATTATGAATTAGTTTTTGATTCAAATAATTCCTCAACAAATTATAAAAATTTAAACAATTCAAATTTCATTTTAGAACCTTATAGTTTTTGTATTTTAAAAACAAAAAATTAATTATTAAAATAGTTTCCAAAACAAATGCAACTACTTCTTAAAGTAGTTGCATTTGTTTTTTATCGTTTAATTATTTTAAATTCTTAATGATTTTCGTTATCAACTAAAACTGTACCATTGTTAAATAAAGTAGCTAAATGATCGTTTAGATTAGCAGTTTGACTACCGGCATTAGGACGCAATTGACTGCTTAATAAATTCTGAACAGTAGTTAATTGTTTGTTGTTACCTCATTGTAATTTAACTAATTCAGTTTTCAGTTGTTCAAATGAAAGCTTTGCATGATTAGCGCCTGATTTTGTTGTTCCATTTACTAAATCAGTATAAACATATCCGGATTTATCTGAATTTTTAGCAATCGCATTTAATTTATTTTGATTATCTGTTGATAAACCAGTTATTTTAGAAAAGTCATCTAAAGCTTTACCAAAAGTTCCCTCACTTGTTCCTTTTATGTCGGTAATGATTACTTCTAATGCGCGCATTAATGGTGCAGTATTTTTATTTTGTTCGGTTTGTGTCGCTGGAACTGCTTCTGTTGCGCTTGTAATTTTTTGAATGTGATTTCCTAACGATTCTACAGCGCTAACAACTTCTAAAACATTACCATAATTTTTTGAAACACCAATGGTTTGATTTAATGCAGTTGCTTGTTGTAATAGCGGATAAAAAATAGTACTTTGGTTTGTGGTTCATAAATTAGGTTGTAACTTATTTCACTTTTTTTTGAAAGCAATAAATTTGGTTACTAAAGCTTCGGCTTGGGTTTTAAAAGCATTAATTTTAGTTTTATCGGCTGTTTTACTGGTATCAGTAATACCATCATGCAAGGATTTTAAATCCTGAACTAATTTAGCTAAAGCATTTGTTGTACTACCAGCAACTAAGTATGTTTGATAAGATTGCACACCGTTTGCGATTTTTTCTAAAACATTTTTAATACCATTATCACCCGTTTGGCTTAACAATTTAGCTACATTAGCGCTATCTTTTGTTAAATACGCATTTAAACGTGCCACATCTAGTGGGGTTGGATTTTCCACATGTAGTGCTAATAAATTAACTGCACTTGCTAATTTAGATAATAAAGCTTGGTTATATGTCAATGATTTAATTTCATTGTTAATTTGATTTCATGCGACTGATTGATCAGCAAGACCAACAATAATTGTATACAATTTAGTACTTTTAGCTGCAGTGTTAGCTGGAGCATTGCGCTCAGCGGTTAACTCATCATTACCAGTGGTTCATAAATCTTTACCAGCTTCACCTAATACGCCAGTCCGTACTTTTGTAACTAAACGATTTAAAGTAGTGGTATGAGTAGAACCGTCTGTTCCTTGTAAAAAAGTTGTTACATCATTGTTAACAAAATTATCTAATTCAGAAGTTGCGCTATCTAAAATAAAAGCTGATCTTTCAACGTTTACTAATCTAGCTGCAACTAATTTCACTTCGGCTTCATATGTGTTTTTAGCTGTAACTAAAGCAGTTAATTGCGTTTGCACATTAGCTTCAGTAGATTTTAAGAAGTTGTCAATAGCAGTTGTTAATTGAGTTTGTAAATTTTTTAACTTTTTGGCATCATCTTTCTTAGGTAGTTCTTGAAATTTTTTAAGTAGATCTTCAGCACCATCAGATACTTTTCTTAAAGCATCTTGAAATGGTTTTTTCTGCTCATCTTTAATAGTTGTTTCTTGTGCTGAATTAACATTATTACTTAATGTTTTTACTAATGCAAAAACAGTAGCAGCATCAGAGTCTGCTGCTGTGTCTGCTGTTTTACCCAGTGCAGTTTCTGAATCTTTCACTTTTTCTTGGTTAAAATCATCAATCAAAGTTACTTTTGCTAATTGAGTGGTAATACTATTTTTCCAATCATTTAAATTATTCTTAATGATTGAAGATAAGCCAGGAGTTTGTAAAACAGCTTCGGCAAATTTTTTCTGTTCTTCAGTTGCTGTTGGTACAACTGGAACTTGGGGTTGATGAGTTTTCTTATTTGCATCTGTCTTAGGATCTTGACTAGGAGGATTCGCATTTTTATTAGAAGAATCAGAGGCATTATCGCTTGGTGTGTTACTGCTATTGTTAACCCCAGATTGAGCACCACAAGCAGCAAGCACTAAACTGCTTGTTGTTGCAACTCCTAAACTGGCTAATCATAATTTATTTTTTTGAATGAATTTTAATTTCTTCATTAATTAAAAAGTCCTTATTTTCTTAAAAATTATTTTTAGATGTCCAAAGAAAAATCTTTAAACATCACTCATTTTACAAAAGTCTTTTTTTTTTTTTTGAGAAGAACAGAATCTAAAAATATGGGGATAAATTTTTAAAAATGAATTTTTCACCCAAAAATTATTTATTTTTAAAAATGAAAATTTCAATTTAAAAAATATTCTTATTTTAGTTTTTTAAGCAAATTAAAACCTTGTCATAATGAATAACTAAGCGATAAAAAAGTTACAAATTTTTAGAGTGATATAATTTAATCAGCAAATATAAAAGAGTTATTTTTTATATTTATTTAGAAAAAAGGAAAGGATTTAGTTGAATATGAAAATAATTATTTTTGATCAAGTTGATGACTTACAAAGATACTGCGCCCAACTTTTCCTTGACAAAATTCATCAAAATCCTAAAGTTACTTTAGGTTTTGCAACTGGAATTTCACCAATTCCAGCTTATCAATATTTGATTCAGGATCATCAAGAAAATCAAACTTCTTGAAAGGAAATTACTACTTTTAATCTTGACGAATTTCTTGGGATCAATAAAGAGCATCCAGAATCTTTTATCCAACAAATGAAAAATAATTTGTTTGATCATATCGACCTTAACACAAACAAAATTAATATTCCCAATTGCGAAGCAAATGATCCGTTTACTGAAGCAATGGAATACGAAAACAAAATCATCAATCATGGAGGCATAGATTTCCAATACATTAGCTTAGAGATCAATGGGCATATGGCTTATAACGAACCAGGCACATCCTTTACTAGTAAAACTCACGTGGTTGATTTAACTAGTGAAACAATTACTGATTTAATTACAAAAAATAAATTTTCATCGCCAGAAGAAGCGCCTAAACAAGCGATTACAATGGGGGTTCAGACTTTACTGAAACACACCAAAGAAGCAATCATGGTTGCTTTTGGCAAACATAAAGCAATTGTTGCTAAAAAGATGTTAGAAGAAGATCCTAATAGTCAAATAACAGCTTCTTTTTTACAATTACACCCCAATTGCACCTTTATCCTTGATAAAGAAGCAGCAAGTTTATTGAGCGAGCAGACCCTAGCGATGGCTAAAAAGGGGTCTAACAGTGTTACTTAATATTTTCAAACAGCGTGGTAATAAACTTATGCGCCACACTGATAAAACACCTCACCGAATCAAAAATCATTTTAATAAAATTCTAAATAAATTGCAGCGACTGGGAAAATCTTTAATGTTTCCAATTGCGGTTTTACCGATCGCTGCGCTTCTGCTCCGTATTGGAGTTTTAATCACTGACCCATTGAGTAACGGATCGGTTGGTATTAGTAGTGCACAAGTTTTTATTGGTAAATTAATAAGCACACCAGGTCAAGTTATTTTTGATAACTTAGCAATTATTTTTGCCATTGGAGTAGCTTTTGGTTTAGCTAAGGATAACCGCGGCGAAGCGGCATTAGTAGGTGCGATTGTGTGATTTGGCATGACTGCACTTTTAAAAGAAGATTTTTTAGCTAGTGCGATTTGAAGCAATGTCGCAACCGCTGAAAATTTAGAAAATAAATCCATGTTACTTTATTTTCTAAGAAATAACAAGCCAGTATATCAACTCGATACGGGTGTTCTAGGAGGAATTGTTGTTGGAGTTTTGGTTAGTTTAATTTATAATCGTTACAAAAGTGTGCGTTTACCATTATCCCTTTCATTTTTTGGTGGGCGCCGTTTTGTACCGATGTTAGGAGTTTTAACTGTTATTCCTTTAGGTTTGTTTTTTGCCATTGTTTGACCTGGTTTACAATTTGCTTTAATTAACATTGGTCAAAGTTTAGCTGCTTCTGAAGGAGGAGTCCAAGCGGTTTCGGGTGGAGTTTATGCTTTTTTAAACCGGTTGCTACAACCATTTGTATTACATCACATTATTAATGTATTTGTTTGATTTCAACTACCAATTACTGGTCATTCCATTACTACCCAAACTGAATTAACAGTTAATGGTGATATTACAGCTTTCCAAAACGGGATTGTTGGTTCAGGATTATTTACAACGGGATTTTTTCCGTTATTTCTAGGCGGGCTACCTGGAGCAGCTGCGGCGATGATCATGACAGCAGATAAAAAGAAACGGCGACAAATGGCTCTGTTTTATGGAGGTGCCACTTTAGTAGCTTTTTTAACCGGAATTGATGAGCCACTAGTTTTTTCTTTTATTTTTGTCTCACCCTTACTATATGTTATTAATGCCTTACTAACCGGAATTTTTTATGCATTAGTGACTTTAACCCAAATGTCCATTGGAATTGGTTTTTCTGCGGGTTTTATTGATTATGTTGTTTCTTTTGGGTTATCATGACAACTAGCACGTGAATTTAGTATTTTAGCTAATCCCTTATGAGTCTGGGCTTTTGCTTTAGTTATGTTTGGAGTTTATTATTTTGTTTTCTTTTTTGTAATTAAAAAATTCAAAATTGCAATTCCTGGTCGCGAAGAACAGTTGGGTTTAACTGAAGTTGTTAGCTCACAACGTAATATTTTTGATGAAGCAGAACAGAAACATCAAACTCAAGGAGTAGTTACAGATAAATACCAAACTATGGCTAAAGATATTTTAAATATTCTTGGTCAAACAAACATTGAACTTGTAGAAAACTGTGCAACCAGATTACGCTTAACCCTTAAAACAAACGCTAAAGATCAAGTTAATGACCAGCTAATCATGCAAACCGGAGCTAAAGGAGTCATTCGGGTTGGTGATAAGGGGTATCAAATTATTATTGGTACTGATGTGGAACATGTTGCTGACCAGTTAAATAAATTAATCAAGTCACAATAACAAATAATTTAAAAAATAAAAAAAGCGGTTAATTTTAACCGCTTTTTTTATTGCACATGATGAATTTTATTTAGAAATAATGACAGGAACTAATTCGTAATTAGTATGTTCTTGCATGTTAATGGCATCAAAAATTTTTCGGCCAATTAAGTTGTAGTTAATTAAAATCTTAAAACTAAAATTAGCAAAAGCATCATTTAACGACATATAACCAATGTCACTAAATTGTACTGAATGATTATTGAAATTAGCTGATGCCCGAAAAATAGTGTGACTACCACAAATAATTAAATCAGGTTCAATAACAAAAGAATCACGTAGATAATTAGTAGCAGTTTCTAATTCGTTGTTGGGGCATAAGAAAATTTCAACTGGTAAATTTTCATTTTGATTCCAGTCTAAAATGGCTTGATAACGATTTTGATAAGTTTGTTGATCAATGGTTGAACTTGTTGGATCAACACCTACATAAGCAATTTTTTTGAATTTGTTTTTAGCTTTAATTTTGGTTAATAAACTTTTAATTCCACTTTGTTCGTTGACATAAAAAGATTGAAATTCTGGTAATTTTGTTCCATAAATAAAAACCCGATCTTTAATTTTAATTAGTTCTTTAACAAATTTTTTATCATCAAAAAGTTTGACGTTATAAAAAACAATTAAATAGCTAAATTGAATTTTTTTCAAATTCTTAATGATGTGTGCATAATTGTTTTCATTATTAGTTTTGACCCGATGTAAAAATAATAACTTATCATTTAAATTTTTATCTAATTCTCGAATAACTTGGTAATTTTGGTGATTTTGAAAAGAGACTGATAATAATAAAACTGATTTCTCTTGATTTTTAGTCTTTTTTAATCGCTTAATTTGTTCGGCATTTTGAGCATTTTTCACATATTCTTCAAGAATAATTTGGTTAGCTTTTTTGATCGGCTTATTATTGAAGAAACGAGAAATAACTGCAAGACTACAACCTGTTTTTTCAGCAATTAATTTATAAGAAATCTTTTTATTCATAAACAATTATTTTTTAAACACTTTAATTTCGGGTAATTGTAAATAATGAATTGGTTCATCATCAACTGTTTTTTGATCATCTTCATAACAACCACAATTCCATTTTTGCAGTTGTTCGGCTAGTAAATCGGTTTGATAATTTTCAAAAGAAATTTTGCCGTTTATTTTATCGATAATGCCCGAATTTTCTTGATTGAATTTTGTATTAATAAAATTTTGAATAATTGTTCACATTAAGCCAAAATTAATAATTTCTCCACCCATTGCTAACACATTTGCATCATATTGGGTTCTGGCTTGTTGGGCGATTAAGGGGGTTTTGGTTAATACACAGCGAATATTTTTTACTTTATTACAAGAATTGGCAATGCCTACTCCAGTTCCGCAAATAACAATGCCATAATCGACTTTTTGCTGAGCAACAAGAGTGCTAACAGCATGACCATAAAGGGGATAGTGGGTTCGTTCTAAATCATGAGTTCCACAATCATAAACTTCATGATGGGCTTCCACTAGTTTTTCCACAATTTTATTTTTAATGGGAGTCACAATGTGATCACATCCAATTGCAATTTTCATAAACTAATCCTTTGGTTGCATTAATTTTTTTAACATTTCAAGTCTGACTCAATGTCTTGCTGCTTCAAATTTAGAATCCAAAAAAGTTTGAATAATGACTTTTAAATTTTCTAATCCGATAGTAGCTAAAGGGCAAATCATGATATTGGTATTGTTGTGTAATGGAGTCATATAAGCGGAGTGTTGGTCTTCAACAAAAGCAACAATGGAATTCAAGTCTTTTGTCAAATACATAAATCCAGCAATGCCGTATTGTTCAATGACAATAATTCGGTCATATTTTTGTTCAGCAATTTCTTGCAAAATTTGGTCATAAATTGAAAAATTTAGGTTTTCATTATCGTTTAAAACCAAACTTAGATGTTCATCTATTTTCAGAGTGGTCAAAATGTTTTTAACAAAATGACCATTATCTGGTGATGCGTAAATTTTAATTTTCATAATTTGTAATTTCTTAAATGGAATTTTCACTAATATTTTATAAAAAAACTAATTTTTCTTATTTTTATCTAAAAAATTACCTTTTTTCATTAATCATAAAAAAATAACTATAATTAAAGCGATAAAAATGAAAAAAATTAAATTTAAGCTTATTTTTAATGAAAATTTCATTTTTACATAATTTAATGTTTTTTTATCTGTTTATGTCCCAAAATACTAACCAAATTGCTATTTCCATCATTGCGTATGCTGGAGATGCTCGAAGCGATCTTTTAATTGCTTTAAAAAATGCTCGAGAAAAAAACTTTACAGCTGCAGAAAAATTATTTAAAGCAGCCGAAGAAAATTTACACGAAGCACATCGAATCCAATTTGACCTACTACAACAAGAAGCCAGAAGCCTTCCAATTGATTTAACTCTTTTAATGATTCATGCTCAAGACCATTTAATGAATGCATTGACATTGAAAGATCTAGTTTTAGAAATTATCGAATTACATAAAGCTAAATAATCCAATGAATAAATTTATAAAAATTCCCGATAAGTTTTATTTAGGTGGTGCTATCGCCGCTGAAGAAGTAGAAGGATTGGGCATTACTCCTAAAGCAAGAACAGAATGAGATTTATTTTTTGCTGAATCTCCACAAAGTTTTTTTCATGGAATTAATAATAGTTACACCAACAACATGATGGTTCAATACCAAGAGGATTTAAATCTTTTTCAAGCTGTGGGTGCTAACTCAATCAGAATTTCCATTTCTTGATCACGTATTTTTCCTGAAAAAAATAAACTGAGTCAAACTGGCATTGATTATTATCATGCCTTTTTAGATTATGCAGCTGCTTTAAATATTGATGTGATTGTTACATTGATGCATTTTGATTTACCAGCTTATTTTTTTAATCATAAAAATGATGGATGAAACAACCCTGAAACTATTGCAGGATTTGTACAATTTGCAGATGTTGTTTTCCAGGAATATGGAAGTAAAGTCAAATATTTTGCCACTTTTAATGAACCAATTGTCGCTTTAGAAGGCTATACCGGATCCAAAAAACGATATCCATTATTAGACAACTTAAAATTAGGTTATCAATGTATGGCCAACATTGTTTTGGCCCATGCTCGAGTTGTTAATTTATTTAAAACAAAGTATCAACACATAAATGCTCAAATTGGTATCGTTTTAAACTGAGCTCATTGTTACCCTAAAGATAATCAGAATTTCACGCCCGCAGATTTTGCAGCAGCTAATAAATACAATCATCTGCATAATTACTTTTTTCTTTCACCAGCTATTTTAGGTAAATTCGAAGCTGAAACTCGATCATTCTTACAAGAAATGAATTGTGATTTTCACTTAACTCCAACAGAAATTGATGAAATTGCAGCAAATCCAATTGATTGGTTAGGGGTTAATTTTTATGCGCCTACTCGGGTTGAAATATCAGAACAAAATGATAAATGACCTTTCAAATTATGAAAATGGGATCAAGGTCGTTTTAATCATTTTCGTGGGTGAGAAATTCATCCTGAAACATTATTAGAAATTAGTGCAATCATCCAAACCAAATATCACAATCTCCCCTGAATGATTTGTGAAAATGGTATGGGAGTAGAAAACGAAGGTATTTGAAGAAATCTGAAGACTCAACAAATTGAAGATGATTACCGTATTAGTTTTATTGCAGAGCATTTGGATTATTTATTCCAAGCAGTAGCAAAAGGCGGCAATTGTTTTGGATATCATCTCTGGGCAATGATCGATAATTGATCATGAATTAATGCTTACAAAAACCGGTACGGATTAATTGAGCTTGATTTAAATAATTATGCGCGGAGAATTAAAAAATCAGGGAACTGATTTAAACAATTAACAGATAGCAAACAACTTGATTTAGATTATCGTAAAGTTGATGAAATTATTGATTATCAAAAAATTAAATACAGTCAATCTAATTAAATATGAATCCTGTAATTACCAAACAACAATTTAGACAGTATGCTAAAACTTCAGCCAATTATTTAAATCGTTGACTAACTCGATTTACTTCTAATTTGTTAATTAAGTCATTAATGCAAGCCATGATTCAAACCATTATGTTTATCATTGTTGGTGCATTATTCCTTTTATTGTTTGCTTTACCTCAGGCTATTTTGACAATTGCTTATGATGCTGATTATTTAAATGAACACATTTTTAATAACTATCATTGAAATAATTGGAGCCGGTTTACTTTAACGGTTTGGGATTTAAGTGGTGGATTTTTAGGCATTTTAGTTGCTGCTCAACTTGGTTATGTCATGACTAAAAACCTGAATCCTCGTTTGAACTTCCAGAAACAAATTCCTGCGATTTTTGTTTATATTACTTGTTTAATTTCTTACATTATTCTAGCCATTATTCCCGCTTCTATTGACGCTTATCAAGTGGGGGATAATAGTTATTCCCGATTTGCAGTCTTATGGGGGTCACAAGGATTATTACCAGGAATTATTCTGGGTTGATGTTTACCATTGATTTTTTATTTGTGTTATAAACATAATATTACTTTACGGCTATCACCTAGTGCACCACAAATTATTTCCCGAGCTTTTACTCCAATTGTGCCGGTTTTTATTAGTTTCTTTTTAGTTTCTTCAATTTCATTAGGATTCAATATTTTATTAGGAGCACCATTATTTATTTGGATTTTTACCCAATTATCTTCCCGAATCATTAACCAAATTAATGACACTTGAGGATTGGCTATTTTTTATAGTTTTATTAAACCGTTTTCCTGATTTATTGGCATTCAACCCAACTGAACTGGAGCTATTTTTCAACCAATCCTTTTATCTAATTTAACAGAAAACGGAAATTTACTAACCAATCCTAACTCCACTTCGCTTTATTCTTGATCCAACGGTAGAACCCATATTTTTGTAGAAAATGTAATTGATAGTTTTTCTGATGCGGGTGGAGCAGGCGCCACTTTTATGGTGCCGTTTTTATATCTATTATTTGCTAAATCAGATCAGTTAAAAACTGTGGGAAAAAATTCATCAGTAACAATTTGGCTTCAAGTCAATGAACCATTGTTATTCGGTGCTGGATTAATTCTTAATCCGATTTATGTTATCCCCTTTTTATTGACACCAATTTTAAGTGTGATTCCAGTTATGACTTTTTGACAATTGGGTTTATTCAATGGCGCAGGGAGTAATTTACCATGACCAACTCCTTGATTTTTAAGAACAGCAATTCCTAACTTTAACCAAGTGGGAGTCTATTTTTCCATTATTATTGGTTTCTTGCTACAAATCTTCATGTATTTACCATTTATCAAAATTCATGACAATATTTTACTAAAGCAAGAAAAATTAGTTAACCCAAACAAACTCTATGTTAGTGGATTACAAGTGATTTGGGGGACATGATTCAATTTTGATCCATTGGCATTTAAACAATTGCGATTAGCCAAAAAAACTCAAAAGGATCAAAACAATTCAGCAGATCAATTGCAACAAACATTTGTTAAAAAACATAATGACAATATTAATTTTTACTCATCTGTTAAACTAAATAAAAAATTAGAAAAATTAAATAAAAAGCTGGAAAATAAAATTCAATTACTTAATGATAAGCATACAGCATGAATCGAAAAACAACGTACCAAAATTGAGACTTTGCAGCAAAAAGTTGAAATTTATCAAAATGATATTCTAACAATTGCTGGTCAATTGAATGCCAAACAACAAGCTAAGATTGATAAATGAAATGCAGAAATTACTAACTTAAATACTCAACAATTTAGCTTTAAATTAACCCAAGATAATGAACCAATTTTATGATACTTCCGTAAAAAAATGGAATTGGAATTAAAATATCAAATTTATCAATTACGTAACGAAAACTATTTGCCAATTCGTTTTTATTTTGCGGGTAAAATCTATAATCATTTTAAAAATCCCAACTATCAAGTTTCAACTGATGTTATCGCTACTTTAGAATCCGAAAAAAATAATAATTTAATTACAAAAGTTAATTTAAGCAATCAAATTATTCATATTTCCCAAACCCAAAACCCATATCAAAATTACTTAGAATGAATTCACCCTTCCAAATCTCAAACTATTATGAGTGAAATAATTGAGAATAAACCAACAAATTCAACTTCCAAAAAACCAGTTAAAAAAATTTTATGTTTGTGTATTGGGGCTGGAAGTTCATCAGTGCTGGCAAATAATTTAAATAAAGCAGCACAGCAACATCATTTGAATTATGAAGCAACAGCTTTTGCTTTTGGCAATCATGCTGAAGCATTTAAATTAGCTGATATTGTTTTGGTTTCACCTCAACTAAAACCTAACTATCAAGCATTAGCAAATGAGGGATCTAAAGACCAAATTAAAGTGGTACAAATGTCTGCTAAAGAGTATATTAATTTAAGTAATGATGTGAATGCTGTGACAGCATACTTTGAAGCAAACTCTGATTTGTTAAAAGAATAATTAAAACTAGCATTATTTTTTACATTAAAATTTTAAATACATTGCATATCTATTTAAATGCAATGTATTTATTTATCAATTAAAACAAATGCAAATTCAATAAACTTAAGATTAAAAAAATTCTTTAAAGAAATAAATATCCTTATTAATTGAATTAAGTAAACAATCTGATCATTAATAAAGAAAATTAATTTTTGAAATAACAGGTAAATAATATGAATATTATTCATCCGGATAAATGATTCCAAACAGCTTTAAAAAACCGCCAAGCCATTCCGGCTTTTAACATTTTGAATTTAGAAACTTTAAAGGGAGTTGTACAGGTTGCTGAAAGACTCAATCAACCAGTCATTATTCAAATTTCACAAGGTTCATTGAAATGAGCTGGTTATGATTATTTAATCCCAATGGTTAAAAATGTTTTAGAAAAGTCTTCAGCTTCATTTGTTTTACATTTAGATCATTGTTTAGATTTAGAATTGTTAGAAAAAGCAGTTAATGACGGATTTAGTTCAGTCATGTTTGATGGCTCACATTTTAGTTATGAAGAAAATGTTCGTTTATCCCAATTAGCTAAAAAAATTACTAGTTCCAAAAATGTTTTTTTAGAATTAGAAATTGGCAAAATTGGCGGTAAAGAAGATGATCTTGTTGCGGATGAATCTGATCAATTAGAATTAAGTACAATTCTAGATTTTTATCAAAAAACCCAACCAGATAGTTTAGCAATTGCTTTTGGAACTTCCCACGGCATTTATAAAAAAGCTGCAAGTTTAAATTATGAATTGATTAAACAAACTCGGGCTAATTTACCAATCCCCCTAGTGATGCATGGTACTAGTGGGATTGCTTATGATGAAATTCTTCAATGTGTGGCTTCAGGAATCAATAAAGTTAATATTGCCACTGATTTATTAGTTGTTTACCAAAAAGCAGTACGGGATCATTTATTAGCCCACCCTGATACTCATGATGTGCGGATTACAAATAATTTAGGGATTGATGCAATTAAAGTCAAAGTGGAATCGTATTTCAATTTGTTTAAATAAAAAATCAACATTTTAATCCTGCAATTTATCTTCAAAAAAGATATAGAGCTTCTGGATATAATTACATCTAGCTCTCACATTTGGAGCAATCTATTTTTAATCAAATTAATGAAGGAATCTTTATGCTTGAAACAATTTTAGTTGTCTCTGATAATCATGGCAGTCTTGAATCAATTCGGCAATTAATTAATCAGAAAAAATATTTTGCTGTTTTACATGCTGGTGATTTTACTTGTGATCCTCAAAGTGTTTTAAAATTACATCCTAAAACATATTTTATTTTGGGAAATAATGATAGTTATGACCAAGGTTCTTATTTGCCCAAAGATGGACAATATTATCCGCAAGATAATGTTTATCTTATTAATTTATTGGGTCAAAAAATTTTGTTGACCCATGGGCATTATGTTTTACATTGAGAAGAAGTTAAAAGTCGTAATAACTTAAAACAATTAGCAGAAAAATATGGTGCCAATTTTTTAATTTTTGGTCATACTCATGTGCCTTATTATCAAACTTTAGAAAACCTTCACCTTTTAAATCCTGGGTCAATTAATTATCCCCGTAGTAATTCAGGAAGAACCTATGGCGAAATTGAAATCAAAAATAACCAAATTCTTAATGTGACAGTCAAACATCTGGCATAAT
The DNA here is from genome assembly GCF_024498275.1 of Mycoplasmoides fastidiosum. Classification (GTDB taxonomy): domain Bacteria; phylum Bacillota_I; class Bacilli_A; order Mycoplasmatales; family Mycoplasmoidaceae; genus Mycoplasma_N; species Mycoplasma_N fastidiosum. Next base: position 1,150,406 of record NZ_CP101809.1, on the reverse strand, counting down.
TTTCTAGATGTTTTAAAGTTATTTAATATAAAATAAAAACCAAAGACACAAGCAAAAATTTTAATAATTTTTGTCGAAAAACAATTTAATTGAATACAACAATGAAAAAAATATTAATTACAAGCAAAGCTGGCATTAAGAATGATTTTGTCGAATTTGCTGTTAAGTTTAGCATTCCTGATTTCTACTTTGATCTTTATGGTCAAGCTTTAAGGGTGTTTAAAATTGATTTATTTAATCAAGGATTCAATTTTGAACCAGTCTGACCTGAAAAAGTAGAAACTCATGTTGTGCGTTTTGAAATTGATGGGATGAATTTTTTAAGTATTGGTCCTAATCATTTTGCTTCAACAAGCGAACGCAATGCAACTGTGCTTGCGGAAAAATATCAAGCACAAGTTGTGTTCTATAATTCAGAGAAAGAATTATTCCGTTATCGCAACGGAATCTTGTTTGTGAGCTATACTTTATTCTTAAATAAAGAAGCAAGTAATGAAGATAAAAGTGTTTTAGTTACCATTGATAATGGTTACCTAAAAAATGCCGTTTTAAATTCTCACATTCAAAACGAAAACCGAACTTTTGACACCATAACTATAAAAAGTTTTTATGGAGTTAAAAATGTTCCCCATTTAAAACGTCGTAAAGTCTTCACTAAAGAAGAAGCCGCAATTTCTCAAAGCCGATATAATAATAAAAATAGTGTTGATTTAACTCACTTATATAATGACCACTTAGTAAGTTTCAAATTCTTAACTTCAGAATTAGATATTGATGGTCAACTAAAAACTTTAGACGATCAAGCTTTTGTTCATAATGAAATTTTCCATGATAAACCATCATTTAATGAAAATTTAATTGATTTTGAGCTTGAACAAACTAAATCTAAAGATGATGAAGAAGCAGATTGAGAAGATTCATTGATTGCATCAATGAATCAAGTTGAAAGCGAAGATAAAGGGGTCATCGGTGATGATTATCTAGAATTAGTAGATACTGAAAAAACCGTCAAAGAACCAAAAGCTGATTTCGACTATGAATCTTATGTTCGTTCTACTAATGATAAGTTTTTAGATCTAGATGAATATGAAGTAATTAACCGAATGGCTCAAATTGATGGTCAATCTGCTGCAACTACAGTTAATGAAGAAATTCGCACTGACCAGTTAAATCAAACTACAACTGAATTCAATAGTTCTGATGAAAAATCAGCTGAAACCAAAGTGCCGGCTGAAAATGATTTATCATTTATTGCTGAGCGAATTCAAACAGGTTTGTTTAAAAGCACAAACGTAAAAATCCCTGAAATCAAAGAAGTTCCTGCACCGGTAAAAGAGACTGAAAATGAAGAAGATGAATTAGCTGGCTTTATTTTTGGTGAGGAATCTGAAAATTTAGAAGAAACTGAGCAAACAGAACAATCTGAACAATCAGAAGAATTGCATCAAGAAGAACAATCTGAACAGCCTGAACAATCTTTTGAACAACACGACCAACAACAGAATGAAGAAGATTCATTTATAGATTATAGTTTTGAAGAACAAACTAATTTTGAAGAATCAAATCATTTTGAAAAATCATCTCCATTAGAAGTTGCAAACTCAGATGACATTAGTTCTGAAACTTTTTTAGCGTCTAAAGAAGAACAATCTTTTGAAGAACCAATTAATCATGAAACTCAAAATGTTTTAGATTCGAATTCTACAGTTCGAATTTTGGAAAGCAATGTTGATGAAAGTGAATTGGCGATCAAAACTATTAGCAGCTTCAAACATAAAGTTAGTTTATTCTTTGCTAAACTAAAAGTTAAAAAAATTAAATTGGATGATCCAGAAAATATTTTGAATTCACCCGAACAATTGGCATACGATGAAGTTGTTGATCAAATTCCAGAATCAGAAGTTTCTTCAGAAATATTATATGATTCTGAAACTGAAACAACGAGCGCTATGTTTGGTGCGGAATCAGCAGCCATTAGTGAACCGGTCTTAACAGATGGCTCATACCAATTGTATTCTGAAGATTTAAGAACAGAGTTACCAGAAGAAAACGAAGTGTTAACCGAATCATTTGAAACTGATGAAGTTGCTCAAGAGACTGTTTTTGATGCAGATGTGACTGGAGTGGAAACCAATGTTCTGCAAGAAGAATTTTTTGCTTCACATCAAAATGATGAAGATTTAACCGAAGATTCATCAATTCAAGAATTATCAGTTGAAGAAGAATCCCGAACAGAAGACTTAGAGTTATTAACAACTGATCATCACTCTAGCGATGTAGAGGATCAAATCTTAGTGGAGAATTTAGCAACTGAGAACTTTGAAATCCCATCCCATCAATTTGAATCAAATTCTGAAGAATTATTTGAATTCAATGAAGCTCAAAAAGTTCACTTTCACGAAGTTCAAACAACTGAAGTGGTTGAAGAAGAAGTGGTTGAAGAAATTATTTCTGAATCCATTATTCCCGAACCAATCATTCCCGAACCAGTTCGCGAATTAACTGAAGGTGAACGTTATGATCGTGAATCTCGAATTAATCGTTTACGTGATGCTATTGCTGACTGTGAAAAAGCAATTACTGAATTTAATAAAGCTCATGGTGGCAGCGAAGAAGAAAAAAATATTTTATCTAATAACTTCAACGAATCCACCGAAGTAATTGTAGATGCTTTAATTAATAAACCAATTGCAGAACAGTTTGTGAATGGGGAATGAGAAATTTCCAATAACTCTGTTGATGAATTTACTAAAGACATTCGTGATATCTCTCACAATTTCTACCGCCGTAGTTTGAATTTACAAAACTTGAAAAAACGAATTCAATTACAAGAATACATTACTAACAAACGTAAACAACTGACTGATATTTTAGTTCGACGTACTAAAAGAATTAAAGATTATCAAGGACGGACAACTGAAATTATGTCGGAAATTGAAGCGAAAATTAACTAGAATAAATTCAGTTTTATTTGTCATAAAATTGCAAATTTTTTTACTCAGAAATCACAGCCAAACTAGGCTGTGATTTTTTTGTTTTCATTTTTTGGTGAAGAAAATTTTGGTTATTTAATTTCAGCAAAAAAAGGAGTTGTTTTAACAGAGGAAAAAAGAAATTTTAGAACAATAATCTTTGAAAAAACAATAACTTTTATTTGATTTTTTAATATAATTTCATTTATGTTAAAACCAAATATTTTTTTTATTTTTTAGATTTTTTTCAATAAATAAAATTTTTATTTTTAATTTAATTTTAAGGATTGTTAATGAACAAAAAACCATTAATTTCACTACGTCATATTAATAAAAAATATGACAATAATTTAACAGTAATTGAAGACCTGTCGTTAGATATTGACGATGGGGCTTTTGTTACTATTTTAGGCCCAAGTGGATGCGGTAAATCAACTTTATTAAAGATGATTGGCGGATTTGAAATGCCAACAAAAGGCCAAATTTTAATGAATGGATTGGACATTAAAGATGTTCCCATCTACCAACGAGCTACTGCAACTGTGTTTCAGGATTATGCGTTATTTCCCAACATGAATGTTTATCAAAACATTGCATATGGTTTGAAAAAAATGCGAACTCAAAAAGAAAATGCTGAAAACATGCGGGTTAAAGTGGAATTAGTTGAAGAAGCTGCCAAACTAAAATCCGGTGATAAATTAGCTGCTAATGCTAAACGTGTAAAAGAAGTTAAAGAACGTTTAGAAAAAGAAACTGCCAGTTTAGCAGCAATTTCTAATCAAAAATCTTTTGCTTACAAAGTGAAAAAAAGTTTAATTCAGTCCCTTGACAATGAATTAAATGATTTAGATTACTGAAAATCTTACTGGGAAACTTATCCCTTCATCAGTAAACAAAATGCTGAAAAGAAATATTTAACTCGCAAACTAACTAAAGAAGAAATTCAGGAAAAAATTAATCACGTTTTAAAATTAGTTAGTCTTGAGGGAAATGAATTTAAAAAACCTGACCAGTTATCTGGGGGTCAACGTCAACGGGTAGCTTTAGCTCGAGCAATTGTTACTCTACCAAAAGTGTTACTATTAGACGAGCCATTATCTGCATTAGATGCAAAAGTTCGCAAACAGATGCAGGTTGAATTAAAACGAATTCATGAAGAATTAGGAATTACTTTTATTTTAGTAACCCACGATCAGGAAGAGGCTTTAGTATTATCTAGCAAAATCGTGGTTATGTCTAAAGGAAAAATTGAACAAATTGGTACTTCTTCTGAAGTGTATGACTCACCAGCTAATGTTTGGGTGTCCAATTTCATTGGCAAAGCCAATTTATTTGAAGGAACTTATCTTTCTCTTGGTCAACTAAAATTCTATGATATTGAAATTGTCACAGATGTGATGACCGGTTTTGATGCCAATGAAAAAGTGCAAATCATGATGCGTCCTGAAGATTTTGATGTTGTCCCTCAGGGCAAAGGCTTCATTGATGTTTATGTGGAAGATGCAATTTATACTGGTAAATTATGGGAACTAAAATGTCAGTTCCATGATCGTGATATTTTTGTTGATAATATTGACGAAATCAAACCAGGCCAAACGATCGGTTTACTTTGAGATAAAATCGATGTTCACGTAATGAAACAATAAAAGAAAGAGGTGTAAATAAAAAATTGAAACAGTTAGTTTTTGGAATTTTTAAAAAATTTCAAAATCCACGCTTGTGGCTTATTATTCCGTTCGCAATCTTATCACTAGTTTTAGTGATAATTCCCTTAATTGTTGTCGTTTTATACGCTTTGACTCCTGTGGTCGGTAGCACCCAAAATAATTTTGTTGTTTTAAACGCTACAACTGGTGCAGCAATTTGACGTTCTTTATGAGTTTCTTTTTTAGCAACTTTTATTTGTCTGATTATTGCTTATCCATTTTCATATTTTTTAAGCTTTGCTGAATCTAAAACTTTTAAAGTCTTGATTTTATTAATTATTACTGCACCAATTTGAAGTAGTTTTTTAGTGAAATTAATTGGACTAAAAAGTTTATTAGACATTATTAATGGTGGCGCCAACTCTACTTATGGGGTGGGTTATAGTCTGTTGGGTTTAATTTATTTATACCTACCATTTGCAATCTTACCGATTTACACCATTCTTGACCAAATGCCTCGTAACATTTTGAATGCTTCTCAGGATTTGGGATATAACCAATGAGAAACTTTTTTATATGTTGTTCTCCCATACACTAAAGCAGCAATGCTGTCTGCAATTATTGTGGTATTTTTACCATCCTTCACCACAGTAGCAGTCGGTCAATTCTTAGATAATAGTAACGGCCAATTATTAATTGGTGACATTAACTATGAACAAGGTATTTTGGGGTTAGATTCACCAATTGCTCTAGCACGTTCTTCTGCGATCTCATTAGTGATTAGTATCGTGATGTTCTTGTGTTATGGAGTGATTGTGTTAATTCCTAAAATTGTTGCCGTAGTTAAAAGCCAAAACCGCAAAATTGAATTTGCAAATGAATTTGGTTTTTTAGCAAAACTTGCTAACCGATTCCAAAATAAAAATAAAGGAGTTAACTCCAATGTTTAAAACTTTTTTGGCTAATTTCTTCACCCAAAACCGTTTTTTCAAAACTTTAAAAATGAGTTATATTTGGGTTGTTTTGGCGTTAATTTATATTCCATTAATCATTGTGGTTTTCTTATCATTCACCGATCCATCAGTGCGGGGAAATGTTGTTTTAAATTTTGAACGCAACTGAAATAGTGGTGAAAATTTCTCTCGATTGTTTGTTGATTTATCTTATAACGGAAACTTCATTAGCTCATTAGTCAATTCCATTATTATTGCTGCAATTGTTACTCCCATTTCTTTGGTCATTGGTACTTTAACTACTTTTGGAATTTGAAGAGCCAAAGAAATTACTAAGGCGAATGTTTTGAATGTTTCCAAAATTACCATCATCAATCCAGATGTTATTACTGGGATTTCTTTATCAACCTTATTTGTAATTGCATTTTTACCACTAGGTTTAAACTTTGGTTGAGTAACTATTATTTTGGCACAAATTTCATTCACTGTTCCATATGTTATTGTTACTCTTTATCCGAAAATGATGAAGATGAACATTATTTTGTTATTAGCTAGCTATGATCTAAATTACCGTAAATTTGAAACTTTTATTAAAATTGTTGTTCCTTATTTAATGCCTTCAATTTTTGGGGCAACTTTAATTGCTTTTGCAGTTTCATTTGATGATTTTATTATTACTAATCTAGTGCGAGGTCGGGTAACTACAATTGCCACTGAACTTTATACCATGAGTAAAGGAATTAAATCATGAGCTATTACTTTTGGTGCGTTAATTGTTTTAATTACTTTAGGTATTATTGCTTTATTATCAATCTTTAAAATTGTAAAAACCAACCGCAATAAACTTTCACCACGCAACATTATTCGTTCTTTTAAAAAGGATGATGTTGTTAAAAAACATCGGGGACAAGTCAATACTTTTGAAGAGAATCCGATGGAAATGATGTCACGAGCAGAATAGGAGTTTAAGTTATGCGTAAAAAAATGAAACAAAAATGACTTGCCCTATCAGGTTTATCCACACTAGGAACCGCAATTGTTTTATCAGCGTGTGGAGTTAATGCTAACAGCAATGATGGCAGTTTAATTCTTGGTAACTACCAGTCTTATATTTCTCCTTGATTAGAGAATAATTTAGGTCAGAAATATAACATGAGCTTTAACTATTTCAACACTGCAGAAGAAGTGCCTTCACGTTATCGTTTAAATAACTATGATGCTTCTATTGTTTCTAGTTCAGTCTTAGAAAATTTAATTAAAGTTGATTTAGTAAAAAAACTGGACTGATCCTTTTTTGGTATTAAAGATAGTAATGGTGATTTAATTACCAATGCTACCCAGGCCTTAACCCTGTTTACAAAACCAGTTCAAGAAATCTTAACCAACATTTATACTCGGGATGATGGTACCAAAATTAATTTATTGGACTATGGAATCCCTTATTTCTTACAAACTTTTAATTTTGCTTATCGGGGCGAAGCTATTCCGGCTTTACACGAAAATGAAAAAGATTTGAAATGGTCTGATATTCTTAAAGCTATTAGTGAAAACGATCGGTTTAAATCCCGAAACAACATCCCTCAATTAGGTGTAGTTAATGACCCCCGCACTTTATTGTCAATTGCAAATTTAATGAATCCTAACACCCTTGGAGTGAATCCAGATTTAAATAACGGAACAATTGCGAATTTAGAATCAGCGTTTGATAATTTTACTCGTAACGGTATTAATCGGGGCATTTTAGGAAATAATCCGGTGTTATTGAATGCCGATTCTACTGTTATTGTCAACCAATTAGCTGCACCAACTGCAAGCCTAGGATCTTCTGCTGGAGGCTTCATGTACAATGGAGATATTTTATTTACTGCTAATGGTGGGGATAATCAAACTGAAATTGATGGGGATGATTTACACATTGTCAAAAATCAAGCAACTCTTTATGCTTTAGACCTAATCAATTTTTCTAGTCAAGTGCCCGAAACTTTTACAAACAATAAACCAACTGCAGGATCTAAATTAGACCGATTGTACAAAATGGCGCGCAGTTTAAGTCTTGAAGGTAGTGACACCACAGAATCCATGTTGGCTGAATCTGAAAAAGATGAAAATTTGACTGCTGCAAAAAAAGCAGAATTAGAACAAGCAATTAGTAATAACTGCACTGAAAATTGCATTAGCTATGATGCTAATCTGATTGATGGTACAGCCGATGATGATGGTAAATACATTTATGGACCAATGATTAATTTTAATTATGTTCAGTACACTCCGGTGCTAACTAAAATGTACAATGAAATTTTAGGTGTTCCTTTAAATCCTGAAACAGCAGAACCCGATCCAGCTGCAGCTGGTGCAACCGGTACTGATGCAGCAGCAAATTCTGGAACCACAACCACAACTCCACCAACTTCAACTGATACTACACCAGCTGTGGATCAACCAACCGTTAAGATCACTGATGATAATGTAACTTTAGAACAAGTCGAACAGTTCATTGAAGACTCTTACTTTTATGAACCACCAACTGAAGTTTTCTTTGGACGAAAAGAAAGTGGAAAAACTGATTATAATAATCTAAACGCATCTAACTGAGAAGATTATTTAAGTTCAGCTAATTTTGATGATGGTTCAGATGCTGAAACCGATCCAGCAACTGTTGCAACTAAGAAGTTAGTTGTTACCGAAGCTACTTTAGTCGAAAAAAGAACTCCAGTAGAAAATGGAGCCTTAGTTCATAATTATGTTCGGGTTAGCTATGAAATTCAATCAATTGCTAATCCTGATGAAAAAGAAACTCACACTCAAGAGTATCTATTATCTCAAACTGCAGAACAGCACTTAGCTGAAGCAATCAAACCATTAAAAGAAAAAGCGTTATTAATGGCCAAAATCTTGATCATTAATTATTTTCCAGAAATGAATAAATTTGTGGAAAAAGACCTGCCTGATATTTTACGAAGTAATTTATTGATTGCTTTTAATGAACTAAAAAGTGCATGGTAATTTTTGCGGCTTTAGATTAAAAAGCAAATTATAGAAACCAACCCCACCATATGCGGCAAATTATTTTAGGGATCGAAACAAGTTGTGATGACACCGGAATTGGATTAGTTGATCTGAAAACCGGTTTAATTGGTCACAATAAATTTTCATCCGCTGAAATTCAAGCCAGCTATGGTGGGGTTGTGCCTGAAATTGCGGCTCGGGTTCATGCTGAACAAATTATTCGAGTCACCAATCAAGTTTTAGTTGAATATAATATAACAGTCGCTGAAATTGTGGCAATTGCTTATACCCAAACCCCTGGATTGAAGGGGTGTTTGATGGTGGGTGGTATTTTTGCTGAAACTTTAGGTTGGATATGGAATAAACCCTTAATTCCCTTAAACCACTTATATGCCCATATCTTTTCTGTGGGGATTAATCAGCCCCTAGTTTTTCCGTTTATGGCTTTAGTGGCTTCAGGAAAAACAACCTCATTATATTTGGTCAAAGCATTAAACCAAATCGAATTATTAAACGCAACTGTTGATGATGCAATTGGGGAATGTTATGATAAAGTGGCTCGAGTAATGGGGTTGAATTATCCGGGTGGTCCCAAAATTGATGCTTTATTTGATCCCAACCTGCAACCAGCTAGCTTAGCCCAACAACCCCAAGCCAAAAAACCCTTTAGTTATTCAGGGATTAAAACCGCTGCAATTAATTACTGACAAACCACTAATTTAGATTGTGACTTATTAACGCGTCAAAAATATTTAGCAACTGCTTTTCAGACTTGAATCATTCGTTCACTGGTTAACAAAATTAATTTTTATATGCAGGCGCATGATTTAAACCGCATTGCCATTGTTGGCGGAGTTGCTGCAAATCGTTTTTTACGAGAAACTTTAAGCAATTTAAATTATGAAGCGCTTTTAGTGAATCTAGAGTATGCAACCGATAATGGTGCCATGATTGCTTATTATGGTAGTTTGTTGTACCAAGAACAAGAAAAAAATCAAAAAGAATAACTTTCGTTTATGAATTGAAATTTTGATATTAGTAGTGCTGAATCAGTCGGTCGAGGCCATCCTGATAAAATTTGTGATCAAATTGCTGATTTTATTTTAGATGAATGTTTAAAACGCGATCCTAAAGCTAAAGTTGCTTGTGAAGTATTGGCTTCTAATCGTTTAATTGTCATTGGGGGCGAAATTACTACTTCAACTTATGTTGATGTAGTTAAAGCAGCTTGAAAAGTTTTATTAGACTTGGGTTATAACGAAAATGATTTTACAATCATTTCTAATGTCAACAAACAATCAAGTGATATTTCTCAATCAGTCATTAAAAGCAGTAACGAAGTTAGTGCAGGAGACCAAGGCATTGTCTATGGTTTTGCTTGCAACGAAACAACTGAGCATTTGCCATTGGCATATGTACTAGCAACCAAAATTATTCAACAAACAACTAAGTTGATTAAAACCAAAAAACTACCGTGGGCCAAATATGATATGAAATCATTAGTAAGTTTACGTTGAGAAAAAACTACACCGATTTTAGACTCAGTTATTTTTTCAATTCAACATGATGAAAAAGTTAGCAATGCCAAAATTATGGAAGATATTCAACAATTAGTTTTTGATCCGATTTTTCAAAAGGAATATCATTTAAATGATAATTACCGACGGGTTATTAATAGTTCTGGTCGGTTTATTATTGGTGGACCCATTGCGGATACGGGCTTAACTAATCGCAAATTAATGGTTGATTCGTATGGAGGTTTAAGTTTACATGGCGGGGGAGGATATTCGGGTAAAGATCCTTCTAAAGTCGATCGTACAGGGGCCTATTTAGCCCGGTGAATTGCTAAAAATTTAGTGGCTGCAAAAATTTGTGATTGGGTTGAAGTTAAGTTAGTTTATGCTTTAGGCATTGCTCACCCGATCAACATTAGTTTGCGTTTTAACCAAATGATAAAATATAGCCATGAGCAAATTTTAGCAGCCATTCAAAAAACTTTCCCGTTAGATCTAAATGATGTGATTCGGGAACTAGAATTGTTAAAACCCCAATATTTTGCTTTAGCCTGTTATGGTCATTATGGTCGTCAAGATCAAAAGAATCGCTGAGAATCAATTGATAAAGCTCAGGAATTAATTAAAAATTTAAATGCATAATTATGAATGCTGAATTATTAGAACAACTTCTTGGTGAACTGAAAACCAAATTAACCCAAGCTCCCAATTTACAAGCAGCAATCGAAGCAAAAAACTTGTGATTGAAAAATCATGTTTTATCTTTACAAGCTAATTTACGGAATTTAACCCCAGAAGAAAAAAAAGTGATTGGAGGATTGATTAACCAACTTAAAGACGAATCTAAATTGCTCTTTGATGAAGTGCGTGACCAGTTTGAGCGTCAAAACTTTACTGTAATTAAAGCTGATTTAAGCATTAAGAATGAAGCAATTACTGCGGCTTTACCTCACTGGGTAAATGAAATTATTGCCCGTTCTTGTGAATGGTTTGCACGGATGAATTTTCAGATTGAAACAGGGAGTGATGTTGTCAGTTATCAAGAAAATTTTGACTTATTAAATATTGGTCCTAACCACCCTGCACGCTTAAATTCGGATTCATTTTATTTTGATGACAAAACAATGTTACGAACCCATAATACAGCTCACACCGCTAAAGTTTTATTAGAACAAAAGAATAAAGGTGAATTACGAGTAGTCACTTTTGGTGATGTTTATCGAAATGATCCTGATGATTTTACTCACACTCATCAGTTCACCCAAATTGATTTTATTTGGGTTCAAGAAAAATTATCATTAGCTAATTTAAAATGAATGATTAAAAACTTTTTAGATTATGTTTTTGAACGTGATATTAACCTACGGTTTCGTCCATCGTTTTTTCCATTTACTGAACCATCTTTTGAAATCGATATGGCATGTAATAAGTGCGAGCAACAAGGTTGTTCTACTTGTAAAAAAACCGGATGAATTGAAGTGTTGGGTTCAGGCATGATTAACCAACATGTTCTACGCAATACAGGATATGATCCAACTAAATTTAAAGCCATTGCAGCTGGTGTTGGCATTGAACGTTTAGCAATGATTAAATACAGTATTAGTGATATCCGAAACTTTTTCAATAATGATGTGCGCTTCTTAAGTGAGGTGAAAAAATGTTAATTAGTCGCAACCTTTTAGCGCTTTTACAACCTGCTATTACCAACATTACTTCTGAACAACTAGCTGAAGCCTTCATCAAAGTAGGAGTTGAAGTGGAAGCGGTTTATGCGCACCAACCAATTAAAGAAATTTATTTTGGTTTAGTTAAGTCTTGTCAAAAACACCCTAAATCCCAAAAACTTTCTTTATGTGAAGTAGAACTTTCTACTGGAGTAACTAAAACAATTGTTTGTGGAGCGGCTAATGTTCGCACTGGTTTAAAAGTTGTTGTCGTACAACCAGGTGCAGTTTTACCAAATGGTTTAGCAATTCAACCTCGTGAAGTTTTAGGTCAATTATCTGATGGAATGATTTGTGCTTATGATGAAATTCGGGGAATTGATAAAACAATTTTATCTAATGGTAATGATGATGAAGGCATCATTGAATTAGATGCAGATTTTAATTATCAACAACCATTCAATCCAAGTGTACTTGGTTTAGATGATTGAGTTTTTGATTTATCACTTCCTTCTAACCGACCAGATTTACACTGTGCTTTTGGTTTGGTGGTTGAAATTTCCCAAAAACTCAATTTAGCTTTTAAGATACCTAGTTATGAAGAATTATGAAGCAAGGTTAATGACTTAGCTAGAACCGCAACTTTAAAAGTAGTGAATAACCAAAAAACTAATGATGCAGCTTTTTTTGTAGAAATCAACCAAATTGCAATTCAAAAAAGTGATTGAAATTTAAAAAGCTTAATGTTAAATAATAATTTAGGATCAATTAATAATTTGGTTGATTTGGGTAATTTATTAGTTTTATTATTTCAACAACCCGTTCACTTTCATGATGTAGAAAAAATTAGGGATAAAACCTTAAAAATTGATTATGCAACTAATCAAACATTCACTGATTTAAACCAAAAAAATTATCAATTATCTCAAGATGAAATTGTTATTTTAGACGGAGCTGATCAAGTTTTGGCTTTAGGAGGCATGATTGGTTCAGATGTAACTAAAATTAGTGATACAACTACTACTTCTTATTTAGAACTAATTAATTTTCAAGCTTTACCAATTCTGAAAGCGAATCTTAAATACCAAATCAACAGTCTTTCTACGATTAGTAATAGCAGTCAAAAATCGAATTATTTATCGTTACTAGCTTTAAATTTCATCATTCAAAAATTATCAGCTAATTATGATTTAAAACTAGCTTATGCAGTTGCTAAAAAACCCGAACCACGAATTATTCAATTTAATCAAATTTGATTAGAAGAATTTATTGGTCATCAATTTAAATCAGAAATGATTATTGATCAATTAATTAAATTAGGTTTTACCCAGCAAAATGATCATTTAATTGTGCCAACTTGAAGATTAGATTTGCATGACTTTAATGATTTAGCAGAAGAAATCACTAATATTATTGGCATTAATGAAATTGCTTTCACCCCTCCTGTTTTAGTTCCGCAAAATAAGTTAGATCTTGTTCAATTTGAGAATTGGAATCAAATAAGACAATACTGATTACACAAAAATTTCTTTGAAGCTAAAACATATAACCTCCAAAAACGCAACGATGTTGAAAAATTTAATTTCATGCATACACCAATTTATGCTGATTTAAAAAATTACAATAACATTAATCGAACCACTTTAAGAACTCATAGCTTAAGAGAATTACTAGAAGTGGCCTTAATCAATTTATCTAAACAAAATCGACCGGTTTCTTGATTTGAATTAGCGAATGTTTTTGCTGATGACTCATCCCGATTGGGTTTAAGTGTTTTAGCGATTCCTGATGTGATCAGTTTCCCAATGAATCAAACAAAATTAAGTCATGATTTATATGATTTAAAGACTTATTTATCTGAATCATTAAATTTATGTCATCAGCAAATTAATTTTAAAGGGATTGATGCAGACAAATATTTAACTGAAGTTTTTGTTCCCGAAAATACTAATTGTATTGTTGATGGAAATGACCAAATACTTGGGTATGTGGGACAGTTAAATTATGGTTTTTTAAAAAACCAAAAATGGAATTTAAAACAAGTTTGTTACGGCGCATTTGTTTGAGTTGACCGTGGTGTTCCATTAAAAAGAACTGCACCAGTTCTAAGCGAATACCCTTCTTCATTCCGAGATTTCTCTTTCAGTCTTTCACTTGATGCGCATTTAAAATTAGGTGATTTGATTCAACAAATTTATGAAATCACTAATGTTGTCGAAGTTAATTTAATTGATAAGTATGTTGATGAAAAAACAGAAAATAATTACTTATTGACTGTTCGATTAAATAATTTATCTAAAACTTTAGATAGTCAAGAAATTGATACCGCTTTTAATGACATTGTTGCAATTTTTACAAACAACAATATTAAATTAAGATAAAAATCTCCAATAAAAAAACCAGTTGAATCATCAACTGGTTTTTTTATTGTATTAATAACAAATTATTGTTGGAACTGAGTTCTTCATCATGACAGAGCTCCAAATACTCCCGCATAATTAGATGATTGGGCTTTTAGTAATTTGGTTTTAAATGGAGTGTTGGCTAGATATTGGTTAAAACCATCGTGAATGGCTTGCAAATATTTATCTTCTAAATTAGATAAACCACCACCAAAACTGATTGCATCTAAATTAAGAATAATTGCTATTGAACCTAAAAAATTGCCAATTTCAGTTAAGTAATTATTTAATTCATTTTTAAATGCAGAATTAGCTGCAAAATTTTGCGCTAATAATGCGGTGTCTTTCATACTGAAATTATATTTCTGTTTAATGTTTTGATAAAAACTAGAAAAAGAAAATTTATCATCCAAAGATAAATTACCAAATTTTAAATAACCAATCTCTCCACCCAATCAGTTATGACCAGTAAATAATTTTTTATCTAAAATAATTCCTGAACCAATACCAGTGCCAAAGGTAAATAAGGCAAAATTATTAACATTAACTAATTTATCAAATTCAAAAATAGCTGCAGCATTGGCATCATTGATTAAAGTTAATTTCAAGTGGGGATATTTGCTAATTAAGCGATTAAAATTAATGTTTTTAATTCAATTATTTTTTTCATTAGCAAAAAAAATTTTGTTGGTTTTGCTATTGACAGCTCCCATTGAACAAATGGCAACACCTAATAAATTATTCGAATAATATTTATCAATAATTTCTTGCATTTTGATTTCTAATGTTTGCGGATTAGTCGGAATACTTTTTAAATGATAGTATAAATTTTCATTCTCGTATAAAGATGCTTTGACACTAGTACCACCAATATCAAATAAAATAAATTTAACATTGATTTGTTTCAGGTCTTGGGGATCAGCAGTAATTTTGATCATTTTATGTGTGCTATAATTTAATTTCAATCTAATAATTATAATACGCTAAAAATATTTATGCTTTTGAAGTATAAACAAGAAGAAAAGATTTTATGAAACGTCAAATTAAAATTAAATTAGTTGATTTTGATGATGAAAAAACTAAATTTCAATTAGAAGACGATGCATATCGAGGTGATTATTTTTTCATCGAAGATGCAATTAATGATTTAGCTAAAATTGATCAAAAATTTTTTTATCGTAAATTAAAAATTACCGAAGAGCAATTTATTAAAAATAAAGAAAATGAAATTGCTCCACAAATTATTGATAAATTTAAACGAAGCAATGAATTTTTGGGTTTGCAACAAGAAAATTTCAAATTAAAAAATAATTTAGAAAATAATAAAAAAAATTTAGAGATTTTAAAAGAAAATTTCAGAAGAGAAATTGAAGACCAAAAAAATCAAGAAATTGCTCAATTAAGAGAACAAATTGCAGCATTAAATAATGAAATTAAAAATAGTGAAGAAAACAAAAAAGTCAATATTGAAAAATCAGTTGCTGAAATTAAACTTCGATTAGCAAATGATTATCAAAAACAATTTAATGACAGAATAGAAGAATTAAGAAATAAAGATATAAAAGAATTTGAAGAAAAATTAAATAAAAATACTAACGAGCGATTAGCACCGTTAAGAGAAGAATGAGAAAGAATACGCAACGAACTTAATAGCAAAATTAATGAAGATGCTAAACACATCAAAGAACTAGAAACAGCCTTGCAAAGCCGTGCTAATTGAGGTCGCAATATTCAAGCAATTGGTCAGGATTTAGAACAATATGTTAAAGATGAATTTGAAAAATATTTTCCATTTGCCAATGAACAACATAATCAACCTAAATTAACTCCGCAGAAAATTCATGAAGAGGGCCGGGCCGATTTCTTATTTGAATGTTTCGATGACGAAAAGAAACGATCCTTGTCAGCGGTGATCGAGTGTAAAACAGAATCAGAATTATCTGGAAGTCGCACCAAAAATTCTGATCACTATAATCAAGTTTTAAGGGATGCAGAAAAATTAAAAACAGATTATGCAATCTTAGTTACTGAATTAGAAAAAGAACGTAATTTTAGTATTCTTGAAGTTGTGCCTGAAAAAATTCACCAAGCTAAAATTAAATTATTTATTATGCGGCCAAACTTCTTAATTCCCTTTTTACAATTAATGACTAAAATTAATGAAATTAAGAAAAAATACAACAAGAAAAATTCTAAATTTGAATTAGTAGAAAATTTTGATGCTAAATTTCAAGAATTTAAAGATAGCATTCTAAAAAACCAAATTCGTCATATTACATCAGAATTCGATGATATTGAAAAACAAACTAATACTATTATTACTTCTGCTAAAAAAATCCAAGAGGAAAGTTTAGAACGAATTAAATCTAAGTTTATTCAAATTACTAAGAAGTTTAATGATTTTGAACCCAAAGTTAAAAAATATATAAATAATTTAGAAAAAAATAATATTACAAACAAATCATTTAATAATTCAGAAGAAGAATAAATAAAAAAATACAGAATCAAAAAAAGCAACCCAAAATTTTGGGTTGCTTTTTATATTTGTTAGTTAAATGTTACTTAAAAATAGAGAAAAGGCTACTTCCTAGTTCTTTCAGAATTTGACTTACACTAGGAAAACTTAGTTTGCCAAAATCAATTTTCGGTGAAATGAATTTCATGTATGTTGATTTACGCATATCAATTTCTGAACTATACTTACCATCTTTATGTTCACCAAATTGATTAGAATTTAAAGAATAAGTGGTAGTGATAATATAAGGATCTAAACTAACAATAGTTGAAATAATAGATGTAATTAAATTTTTGATTGTGGGAGAGTTATTAATAATATTGTTAGCAGATAAAGGTTGATTTAAAAGGTTGTTAAAAGCTTCAAATAAAGGAACTTTTGTAATAGAAATTTCTGGTTCAACATTGGAGTTAACCGGATTTTCATAATATTTTTTAGCAACATCTTTCAATTTCTGAATTAGCTCATCATTAACATCATCATTGGTTTGGATTGTATTAATGATTTCATCATATTCTTTATCTCGATTATCATTTTGAATGATTGTACTATGGTCAGAAAGAAAATAATTATACCCATCAGCCTGAAGTTTTTCAGCGGCATCTTTCCAAATTAATTGTAATTTTTGCGGGTGTTTATAATCAGTATTCGAATTGGCGACTTCACTAGTTGGAGCAAGGGCCACTAAACCTTCAAGGTTTAAATCAGAGTTAATAATGAAGTGTTGGGGATTTGATCCTAGATTAGAATAAAGCGGAACTTTGTTAATGGTTTGGGGCAATTCATAGAAAGCTTGAGAAACCATAGCACTAATTTGGGAATTAGTAAATACTAATGGAATTTTTAATAAATTTTTAACAAGGGTTTCTACTGGTCTATCAATTTTTGGATTATTGGAATTTGATTCGCTTTCAGTTGATTGATTTTTTTGAGGTCGAGGTTGATAAGGTAAAAAGAAAAAAGTTAAAGCTTGCAACAAAGATTTTAAATCACCTTTTCGTAATTTACTAATAACTGAATTTAAAGATATTAATCCTAAAATACTAGTATTATCTGCACCTAATTCATATTGATTTAATTTTTCTAAAATAGGAATGACTACCCCATAAAAACCAGATAAATCAGTAGTAGATTTAACTTGATCAACCTGTCAACCAAATGTGTAATTAGATGCCATTTTTACATCAAAAGTTTTAGGCATATAAAATAATAAGTTGCCTTTATCAGCTTTGTAATTTGTGCTGATATAAGTACCAGCAGGAATTTTTAAATCATCTAATTGCAGATCATTAATTAGTGTGGAAACAATTCCATCAAAGGCATTACTGCCTCCAAAAGAAAAACCAAATCCTTTTAAAATTCTGCCTAAATCAAATAACTTACTTACGTCATATGTAATTTCTTGATCCTTATACTTGACAGTTCCTTTTAAAGGAAAGTTTAATTCCTTTTTAAAAGTAATTTTTTCAGTATACTCCATTGATACTTTAGGAATATTGGGATTGGTTAAATCAATTTCAGGATCTTTAATTCATGTGACTTCAATATCTAAATTATGATAAACATATGAAGCAAGATTATTGTTTAATAATGCTTGAATGAAAGCATAAATTTGTTCTAATGGCGGTAATGATTCATTTTCTTGGACAGAAAAAACATTACTTAAAACATCTTTTAAAGCGCCAGGAATATTGAAATTAGATAATAAAGCATCATTAGCTGCTTTTGCTTTATTTTTATAAAGTAAATCTAATAAAGAATAATTAATACCATCATTACCACGAATATTTGGGGTGATGAAATATTTTAAAATGTTATTAATGTCACTGCTTAAATTAGAATAATAAATTCTTCTAAAATTAATGGCATCATTAGTTAAATCATCTTTTAACTGTTGACCAGTTAAACCACTAATTTTTTTCATTGCAGCATTATGCAATGATTGAAAATCATAATTTTCACGCACTCGAGTGTAATAAGTATTCAGTGCAAAACTGCGGTATGGCAAAATTTCTAAAGTATTAACAGCACCTGTACTAGATTGTAATTGAGCATCAGTAGGGGTTGAAGCCGTTGCGATTTCTTCTTGGATGGGGGTTTGCTCAGCTCCTTCATAAATAAATCGTTTGACATAATTCACATTAATGTCCATTAAGTTTTTAGGATCAGTTAATTTCCATGAAGAAAAATAATTACTTACTCCACCTTCAGAAGTATTGGTATTTTTGTACCATGGTTTAACTTCTAATTCCGCGGCTCGAATACTAATTTGCGCGCGGGAATTTGGCGCAATAGTAATGGAGTTAAAAAGATCAGCAAGAGTTTTGCTACGATTCACTAATTCAAAACTGAAAAGAAAATTTTTCAGTAATAATTGGTGTTCAGATACTTTTTCTAATTGAAAATCTAATTTCAACCCTTTAAAATCAATATTTAAATGTGGCTTAGAAAACGCTAAAAATTTTAAGTTATCCAAAATATCATTACGAATACTTTCAGCAGATAACTCAGCAATGATTTTTTGATAGGCAGCAGAATTTAGTAAATAATCTAAATCAATGTCCGCATCAAAACCATGGAATGCTTCAATCAAACCATGAATCGGTTCATAGTTGGATTGTTTATAAAAATTAGGTGAAAATTCTAAGTCATTTAAATTAGTTCAGTTGGAATCAGCAGTCAAAGATTGAACTGATTGTTGGTCTAGCACATCAGCAAGCTCGGGCTTTTTCAGTTGGCTGTGATCAGTATTATGAGTGATTGTTGGTGCACAAGCAGCTAAAACACCACTAGCCATAATGCTAAAAGGGGCAACTGAAAAAATCTTGAAGAAATGGTTTCTTCTTAAATAGACTTTATTCACTGGGATTAAAAATCCCCAGCCAAAAATTAGGTATTAATTTTTAGAACTAGGGAATTTTGATGATAACAACTTTGCAAAGCAAACTATATGAGACTATAATTTTACTCTTTCCATGAAGAAATAGCTTATTTTTTCTGAAATAATAAAATTAAAAATTGTGGATAATTTTTGTTAGAGATAACAAAAAACCATATCCTTGAACAGGGATATGGTTTTAATTTAAAGCAGATCAAAAATTTTTATAGACCGTTGGGGAATAAATTAGTTTTAATTCCTTTATTACTATAAGCCCGAGCTAAAGCATCTTTGTAAGAGTTTTTCTGGTCTAATCCACCACCAAAAATTAAGTCATAGTCAGCTAAATAATAATTGGGAATGTTGTTATACAAAAAACGTTCGCTTTTTAAAACAAATGATAATCCAGTATCAGATTTATCCCAGTCAGAATAATGAATTGAAACAATTTCGTTTTTCTCATTAATAACCATTCCACCCGAAGATCCGCCCCGCATTGCATCGTGACGAATGGCATAAGATAAACCGCCTAAAGTAAGCTTTTCACCCCAAAACTTCAGGTTTAAATTGTTCATGCCAATTAAGTTATCATTAATTCCTTCATGATTAGTGAAACTGGATAACACTCGCACATTTGCAAAGGGAGAGCCCTGATTTTTAATGTTTTCAGGTAACTCAGGATGTAAATGACCGTTTTCTTCGGGATTTTTATTGGTTGCAACATGCGGATAACTGGTAGCACCACCAGAAGGATAACCTGCAGAATAAAAATCAGGAGATTTCCATTTTTTAGGTGGTTGACTTAAATAAGATTGCTTTAAAAAACTAAATTTGTGTGGTTCAGCAACATAATCTTGGGTAGCTCATTTAGCTTCAGCTTCATCTTTAAAAGTGGCTTCAAAAACAGCGAAATCAGCAAATTCTTCAAGGGAGGGATCAAATTTATCAGGAAAGAAATCATGGGGTTTAGATTTTAAGAAATCCCGACCAGTGAACAGAATTTTCGCATCTACACTAACTTCTTTAGAAGAATTGGGATTAGCATAAGAAGGACCTTTATTTTCCATTCCCAAGGCTTCATTAAACATTTGGCCTCCACCACCAATGCTGCCCACAGGATAAAACCGTAATTTGGTTTCTTTAGTGATGATATTAGTTTTAGGATCATACTGGTACGGAGCATATGATGATTTAGAACTTAAAGCCCGGATAACATGTAAGTTAGTAGCATAATACCAAACAGTAGGATACTTACTAGAATCAGTTGGAATTTGATAATCTAAAATCCAACCGGTGCCCCCATTATCACCAACTTTTAAATCTAAATCATCATTGGTAAAACTCCGGTTTTTGTCACCGCTTTCGTTTTCATACCAGTTGACAAAGTTTAAACTAGCCGAGTATTTTAAAATTTTACGATAAGTTTCATTTGGAACGGTGTTTTCAGAATTAGCATTGACTTTAGTATCATATTCCTCAGGCACATTACCTTGATAATCCCAATCGTGAAATTGAACACTTTTGACATCAGTACTAAATACCCGGTTAAGCGTATTGTATTGTACACGGGGAGTTGACCGGGGAATTTGTTGGTTATTAATTACGTAATTGCCATCAACAAGCTGGCGGCTAAATTGATCTTGAAAATTAGTTTGC
Organism: Mycoplasmoides fastidiosum; assembly: GCF_024498275.1. Taxonomy (GTDB): domain Bacteria; phylum Bacillota_I; class Bacilli_A; order Mycoplasmatales; family Mycoplasmoidaceae; genus Mycoplasma_N; species Mycoplasma_N fastidiosum. The sequence continues at coordinate 1,129,200 of NZ_CP101809.1, read as the reverse complement.
CAGTTAGCCGGATAATCACGAGCAACATGATAATTTGGTTTATTTTCTGCAGTAATTGGTAGGTAGTTATACCGAAATTTAGTTGGATCATCATCAGTGATTTTGCCACTATATTCGATTGAACTTTTCCTAGGATGAACTTCTGGATCAGGTTGAACGTTATTGTTGTCTGAAGTATCAGGACGAACTAATTTGGGCACTTTTGGGGATTGAAATTCGGGATTAAATTCTTGTGTAGTCGGAATACTACTGTCAATTTGGGCACAAGCACTAGCCACCAAGGACAATAAACTTAGGCTAATGAATGTTTTTTTGGATCAATTTTTCTTAGTCATTTTGGTTCATACCAACGGCTTCTTGAATTTTAGAGCTACTTTTTATTTGCTTCTTGTCTTATTAATTATATGAAAAACTACAATCTTTAGCAGTGAAATTTTTTTGCACCCAATAAATATTGGGGGGAAAATCTAATTTCCAGTTGGATTTAAACTTAAAATTAAAAAAGAAAACCAAGCCTGTTAATTCGGCTTGGTAAAAAAATAATTGATTTTTTGAAATTAGTGATGAGCTGTTTGGGCAATTTGATTTAACATTTGGTCCAATTGTTCATACCGAGTTTTTAAAGCGTCAAACTGGGTTTGATCAACCGCTTTTTTACGACGCAACAATGACTGTTGTTGACTTAATTGTTTTTCAACTTTTAAAATTTCACGAAATTCTGCAGTTGTAGTTGTTCAAGAAAGATTAGTAATACGATGATTATAAGCTTCAGAACGGGGACGGAATAGTTCAACAATTAAGGATAAACTATAACCAAATAATGAAGTGGCAAAGAAATTAATGATTGCTAAGTAAGAAGAATTCAAACCAACTCGAGCAGCTGGAGGAATAAAACTTTGGGTCAGAATTCACAACGGTAACACAATTAATGAAGAACAAACAATGCCAATGAATGTACCAATGCTGTTGGCTCGTTTAGTAAAGATGCCTAAAATAAAGACGGCAGCTACAGGAGAACCGAATAAACCAACAATGCCTAAAAAGTAATTAATTACATCGTCAATACCTGTATGAACAAATGATAAGGCCAATGCAGTACCAAACAGACCCGAAATTAAAACAATGATTTTAGATCAGATCAAACTCCATTTCTGACTCATCTTGGTTCAACGTTCAACAAAATCACTCATAATCGAATTAGATAAAGAACTTAAACTAGAAGAAATCGTGGATTGAGAAGCAGCAAAAACTGCGGAAATAATTAATCCAGCAATGCCTGAAGGTAAAACTGAAACAACAAAATAAGGTAATAATAAATTAGTTGCATTTCGTCCAGAAGCAGTAATAGTCTGAATTGCTTGAGAATCATCAACATTTTGATTTAAAGAACTGTAATAAGTATATAAAACACTACCTGCACCATAGAACAATAAGATGGTAATAAAACCTAATCCAGCATTAATTCATAGAGTGCGGTTAATATCAGCAATATTTTCTTTGGCTTTATAACGTTGTACCACATCTTGAGAACCAATGTATTGGTATAAAGTGTTGAAAAGATTGGAAATAAAAATTAAAGGAATTCCAATCATGGTCAAACTAATTTTTCATTGACCAGCATTTAAAATAGCTTGGTATTTTAGTTCAGCCGCATCCCATTTAGTGTATGCTAGTCCTAAAATAACCACTAAAGCGATGCCAAGAATTAAAACAATACCTTGAATAGCATCACTTCATAAAACGCCTTTCATCCCTCCGAATAAAGTGCTGAATAAAACAACCAGACCCATAATTGCTACCAGCAGATAAGGACTAATATCGACAAATAAAGAAAGCGCAGCAATCGGAATATACATCACGATTGCAATTCGGAAAATGTGAAAAGCAATGAAGAAGGCAGAAGAAATAGCCCGCAACGCGTAATGAAAACGCTGTTCTAGGTAATGATAAGCACTAGTTGCTTTCATGCGACGAAAGAAGGGAATGATGTATTTAATTAAAAACGGAGCTAAGACAATGATTGTTAATTGCGCAAAAGCTCACATTCATCCGCTTTGAAAAGAAGTGCCGGGAACAGCTAGATAAGTAATAGAAGAAAGGGTGGTGGCCCAAATGGAAAAACCCACAACCCAAGTTGGAGTTTTTCCACCACCAGTAAAGTAGTCAGCTGTATTATTGAGTTTTTACGTCTTTGTCATCATCAGAAAAAGACTCCCATTCCCAAAATGATGATTAGATAAATCAACATGACTACTCAATCGGCAACTGATAACGTAACCTGTTTTGTTGTCATAATATAAAAAAATTATTTAGTTTAATTTAATAAAAGAAAAGGAATGTTTTAGCCTAAGTATTTAGTTTTTATTTCTTGGGCGTATTTTTTTAATTCGTCACTATCAATTAATTTGAATGGTTTTTTATTAACTCCAGCATCAACACCATCTAATTGCATAATTGCTTTCAGAGTTTGCATTAATCCTTTAGATAACAAAGCATTAATATAATCGTTGTAAATGTGTACACGTCGGCGTAGCAGATCCATGTCTTTATTATTAAAAGCTTCAATAATAGAACGAGCTCCTTGGGCATTAACGTTATAAGTAGAACCAATAAAGCCCCGGGCCCCCAATAATAAACCAGCTGATAAAGCCTCATCAAAAGCAAACATGAAAATTTTGTCTCTAAATTGACCTAATAAACGTTCAAAAAAGTAAAGATCAGTTGAACCATATTTAGAACCAATTACGTGTTTAATATTTAATAATTCACCAAATTGTTCTAAAGTTACTTTCCCACCAGCTAGTTGGGGTAAGTAGTAAATAAACATTGGTAAGTTCGATGCTTTAGCAATTTCTTCATAATAAGATTTCACTTCTTCAAAAGAAAAATTATAGTAATAAGGAGTAATTGCAGAAATCGCATCATATCCTAGTTGTTCAGCATATTGAGCTAATTCTTTAACTTCATCTAAATTCAAGCTACCGATCTGAGCGATTAGAGTAATTTTACCTTTAGCTTCTTCAGCTACGATTTCTAATACCCGTTTTTTATCTTGGGGGGTTAGCAATAAAAATTCCCCAGTTGATCCGGTTGCATAAATTCCATCAACCTTTTGGACATTAATTAAGTAGCGCACAATTTCGCGCAGACCATTTTCTTTAATTCGACCATTCTGGTCAAATGGAGTAATAAGCGCCGGAAAAATTCCGTCAAATTTTGTAGTATTCATTTTTTATTTAATTAAATTTGTTATTCAATAATTTTTTGTAAAAAAGTTTTAGTAATAAACTGGGGACGAGTAATTGCTGACCCAACCACCACCACATCAACTCCTAAATCTAAAACAGCTCGAGCATCAGCAGGGGTGTTCAATCCCCCTTCAGCTACCAAAATCACGTTTTTATCTTGAGAAATTTGCCGACACCACTTAATGAATTCATAATCATTTGCGGTGTTAGACATATTTTGAGTTTCAGCGGTATATCCTCGCATGGTTGTGGAAATGATGTCAAATCCTAAATTAATGGCATTTTCAATATCTTCTTTATTAGAACAATCCGCCATTAATAATTGGTGGGGGTTTTTATGCGTTTGAAAATGTTGCACCAATTCAGTTAGAGTTTGGGCGGGACGTTGACGTAACGTAGCATCGATTGCAACAATATCAACATTAGTTTGAATTAATTGGTCTAAGTCTTCAATAGTGGGAGTGATATAAACATCAGATCCAGAATATTCTTTCTTAATTAGGCCAATAATTGGTAAATTAAAATTTTCAGCCATAATCTTTTTAATGTTATCGATTTGACTGGTTCGAATTCCTTGAGCTCCGCCTAAGACTGCAGCACGTGCGAGTTTTAAAACCGTATCACCACCAAAAAGTGGTTCACCTTCAACAGCTTGACAAGAAACGAAAAATTTATGTTTTTTCAGATCAAACATTATTTCATCTTAACCTTTACGACAACTTTTTTTAGTTTGCGTAGATCACCTGTATATTTAGGAGTGTGACCTTCACCAGGTAGAAAAATCAGAAAATCTTCACGACGGGGTTTAAAAAAATTGCGGTGATCATCAATTTCAAATAATTGATAATCATCAGCAGGTACATATTCGCCTTTGGGTTTACCCATTCGAGATTCATCGTCATAATAAAACATTTCATCATCAACTGCAACTTGAATATCAGCATAATGGTGGTGTACTTCGTGTTGTTTGGTTGTGTCATCATATGAATCAGCATTTAAAACAATACAAAAAACTTCATCACCTTTAATTTCATGCTTGCCTAAAGGAAGTTGATTAACGTCTTGTTTGGCTAGTCAATCAATTCCTAAATCAAGATTAGGGTGGATACCCAAATATTCCTTAATCTTGCTTAATTTGCCATAAATCATTGGAAAAGTCCTTGGAATAATAGTGAAAGGAAGTCTGATAATGGCACTTCCTCTTTAAAATTATACAGTTAGAAAAAAATATTAATTATTTACCCGAAAAAAAGAAAATTTTTTCCATATATTCAGAAATAGTTAATTTGTAAAGTGAAAAAATTATCGCTTATTTTTTTACACATATCATAATAATTTTTCTATAATATCAAAAGTTTGATACCACTTTAATAGTAGGAATTTTATGTACAAAATCTTAGATATTAGCAATGTTCGGATCTCAGCTAATGAGAAAATTATTAATGATTTTATTAATAATCACACTGATAAATTTATTAGTTATTCAATCAAAAAACTAGCTGAAACTTTGTATTTAAGTATTGGTTTAATTTCTCGTATTGCCGAAAAATTGGGTTTAAAGGTTTTAAAGAACTAAAGAATTTTGTTATCCGCGAACATGAACGTCAAAAACATTATTACAGTGAGAAGAGTGATAACTTTTTAGAAAATGTCAACATTTTCTATCTGCACTCAATTGAAAAAACAATGGACATTTTAGTTCCAGAAACTTTAAAACAAGCAGCTGAAGTTTTAAAGAATGCGAACAATATTATTTGTTATGGCATTGGTTCATCATTAAATGTAGCTAATGAAATGTGTTATAACTTGCAAGTGATTGGCAAGAATGCTTTCTTAGCTAATACAATTCATGATATATTCTTACAAATTCAGACTAACAGCCGGGATAAATATGTAATTTGTTTCTTTTCCAAGTCAATGAAAACCAAAGAAAACAAGTTTCTTTTAAGCTTGTTGCAGAAGTATGGTATTAGTGTCATTCTAATCACTAACAACCGACGATATGTGAGTGAAAATAAGACAATTGTGATCCATTTTTACACTTTAGAACAGAAAACTCGAATCATTGCTTTATCTTCTAAAGTGTCCCAACTGTTTATTGCTGATATTTTGTTACGCAAGATTTATTTAAGTAAAACCGAAGAAGAAAAAAGTGATATTTTATTGGAATTTCATGAGAAATGACAGTAACAAAATCAGATTTATTCTAAATATCTTTAATCATTAATAATTAAAATTGGTATAATCAAAAGCGTACTGGTAGTTATCTTTCTGAGGGGATAATTATTAGTACAACCAACCTTTTTTTAAATATTTATCCTTATTAATAAACTCCCTCCTCTGCGAGCTTTCGTCGGGTTCGTAAATTGTTTGTTAATTAGATTTGTCTCTTTTCAAAAACTCTCTCTTTTTCTTTTATTTTTTCCTTTCGTAATTTTTTTTTTAATATTTTGTTTTGTATTTTTCCTTTTTTTTGGTAAGTTAATTTAAAACTCCTTTTATTAATTTTTTTAATTTTTTTATTTTCATAATATTTACTCCATTTTTGTTAATTTCTTTTATCCTTTCTTTTAATTAACATTTTTTAACGTTTTTCATATTTTTTAAATTTTCAAAATAAATAGTAAGTCATTTTTTGTATTAAATATCAACTTATATTAAATACGTTTGTATTTAGATATATTGTTAAAATCTATTTATTCATTTATTTTTTTACCATACCTCCTTTTATTTAAATTAATTACTAATTCTAACTTTGTTGTTTTTTCACATTACCATTGTGTCTTGTGTTCTTATTTAAAAACAAAAAATAGAACTAAAATTTTATTTTTTGTTCTCGGCGAGTTAAAAAATTATTCTTTAGTAAAGACATGGGCTAATTTTTTAATCGCTCCAAGCATATTGCTATCTCCTATTATTAATAACTAAACGCTATAATTACGTGCATATAAAATTGTCAGTTTCTTGATGATTTTTCAAAAATTACTTTTGCCACTTGATGGCATTATAAAAAATACCGATATTTAATACATCTTTAATCCAAACTATATTTCTCCTGTATAACTGGATTATCAAACTATATAATTAGTCTGTTATTATTTTTTACAAACAACCCACTTTCATTCAGTGGGTTGTTTTTTTATTGTAATTAAAGATGTTAAAATGATTAATTTTCAATTATAATTAGAACCGCTTTGCCGATTTAGTTTAGTGGTAAAACAAGACAATGGTAATGTCTAGAGAGCAGTTCGATTCTGCTATTCGGCACCATAATAAAAAAATCAGCTATTTTACAAGAGTCGAAACTAATAATTAGTTTTCAATCAAGTGAAATAGTTGATTTTTTATGTTAATGAATTAAGAATTGATCATTTAATTTAATATTAGCTGATGTGAATAAAGCAATGGGAATGATTCAGTAACTATGCTGGTTAATAATTCAATCCTTCTTGATTTTATTGATGTTCAATCAGATATTGGTAATGCGGTGATCAAAATTGGTTTCGATTAAGGCAAAAGTTAAATTTAAATCTAAATCTTTATTTAAAAATTGAAAAGTACAAATAACATTCATTTCATCAATTTTATTGATGTCATTGATTGCACCTCAGTTAACTAAATTACGTAATTTCACGACTAAAGAACGAAATTTTTCTTTTCCGTTAATTGAAATTTCATAAACCCGAAAAAAAGATTGACGCATTTTAGCTTTTTTAATATTGTATTGCCATAAGTACTTGCGTAAAGGTGTTTGGTACATATTTTTGCTTGCAATTTAGTTTTGAAAAAATGGTAAAACCCAATAAAAAAACCGCCATAATCACGAGATTATGGAGGCGAGTTGCTTCTGTAGAAAATAATACTTGTGGATCCAAATAAGCACTACATTCACATCCACAACTCATTGTGTAAAATGGAGGGCTACCAAATTACACCTTTTATTATAACTAATCCAGTAATAATTTTCAAAATAATTTAATTTTTGATTCCCGTTTTTTGCAAAATTCATCAAGTTTAATTGGTCAAAATTTAATCTAAAATCACCCTTTAAAAATGGACAGCAAAAAACGACTATAATTAAGGTTGAATAATCGACTTTTCTGCAGGGAATAGTTGGTTATACTCTTGTTATTTTTGATTAAAAAAATGCCTTTTAACATATATAATTAAAACCATGTTAAAGTGTAATTTTGAATTTCAAAATTTACTAATCAATAGCAAAAATTTAATAAATTTTAGGTTACAAATAAGTGAAAAAAGACAAAGATTTAGAAAACAATTTAGAAGTAACGTCTAGTTCAATTTTACGTGAACTAAAAGACGTGAACGAACAATTGGAATTAGTCAACAAAGAAGAACAAGAACTTGAAAAGTATTTGCATGCTAATATCTTCAATTTTGTAGAAGCAAAAGAAGGTTTAGAAGATGTATTTAAAGTTCAAGAAAAAGCTTTACAAATTGTTGATGAATTAGACCGCGGTTTATTAAAGTTGGATCGAACTGTTCCATTACTTGAAGTTCGTCACTTAACTAAGTATTACGAAAATCAACGACAACCAGCAGTAGTTAACACTAGCTTTAAAGTTTATCCTGGAGATTTTCATGCTTTAGTTGGTGCAAGCGGTTCTGGAAAAACAACTTTATTAAACTGTATTCTACGTAACGACACTAGTTATCAAGGTGAAATTTTATTTGCTAACAAAATTACTAGCGAAGAAGAACTAAAAACTTGATTACCATCTATCGGAGTTGTGCCTGCTCAATTTGATTGAGACCCAAATTCAACATTGCATGACTTAATTGTACAAAAAGCAGTTGCTTTAGAAAAAACTCATTTAGAAGCTTTATCTTACGCCCGAAGTTCTTTAGAAAAATTAAATCTATGACATTTGCGAACTCGTAAAGTTGTTGAATTAGGTTTATTAGAACGACGTAAATTAGGTCTTTCTATTGCATTAATTAATAATCCTTCATTAGTGATTTTAGACGAACCATTGACTGGCCTGCAAAAACACGAAGAAGTTGAATTATTAGTTTTATTAGCTAAACTACAAGCTGAGTCTCGTGGAGTATTAGTATTAAGTCACTTAATTGACGAATTTAGTGGCTATGCTAACATGATGACTATTCTTTCAAAAGGGCGAGTTTTTTTCTCTGGATTAGTAAAAAGTTTAGAATTACAAAACCAGTTCAAATTTTTAGTGCAAACAACTGACAACCAATTAGCATTAACACTGCTAAAACGAATCAACTGTAAATATCGTTATAACGAAATTTCTAAAACTATTCTTGTGAAATTTGATGGCCAATTGAACTTATTATTATTCCAAAAAGAATGTGCAGCAAAAAACATTATCATTACTGACTTGAAACATGCAGCAACTAGTTTAGAAGACTTATACGTAGTTTTACTAAAAGTAGGAACTAGTGAAGCAATTCGCGAAATTTATGATTACCGTGCAACCCATTTAAACCGCCAAGAAGTGGAATAATTAATCTTTAAAAAATAAATATGAAAAACAAAAACCGTTCAATTGCTTGAACGGTTTTTTTGTTATTTTGTTTATAAAAATAAAGATTCTATTTTTTACAATTAGCTTCTAATTGGGACAAATAAGATTTTTCTTTTAATCGATTAATGAAAAATTCTTGAATTTTTCGTGCTACACCATCATTGCCATTATCAAACGGAGTGACGCCTCGGGCCACAAATTTAGCCGTAGTTTTTCCGTTTTTCATTGCATAACCATAATGAGCTTTGGAAACCAAACTAACATCATTATAACCATCCCCAAAAGCAATGCTTTTATCTAAAGGAATTCCATAGTAAGAAGAGAAGAATTCTAAAGCATTACCTTTGTTAGCAAAGACGGTATTTACTTCTAGAATTTTGGATTTATCATTTAAAGATCACATTTGACAAGTCATTGTTTTTACTTTGGATTTAATCAAACTAATAATGTAGTCAATGTCAACTGAAATTGATAATTGAATTAAAATTGATGGAATGTTTCTTTGGGTTTGAAAAACTTCTTCAAAACCATGACTAGGACGATCTTTTTTTAAATCAAAATGGAACCAACGGGATAAATCTTCAATGTGTTTTTCATCAAGTGGAGCATAAGTTCGTAAACTATGCCCATCTTCTAAGATAATGTTTTCGATCACATTTAAAATTTCTTGATCTTCACATAATTGTCGTAGAATATCGCTTGAAAAAACATAATTAATTGGCACCATGTATTGATCATATGGTTTATGCACAATCGAACCATTTAGATTGGCGATTAAAGTATTTAATTCTAATTGATCATAAAATGGTTTAGCAGAACGTCATGGTCGTCCGGTCGCAATACAAAATTTATGACCATGCTTATTTAAAATTTTAATAACTTTTTTAGTGTAATCAGTGATCTCTCCTTCACAATTTAAAAGAGTGCCATCCAAATCAGAAACAATTAAAAATTTTTCAGGAGTGAGCGCAAGTGCTTTTTTAAAATCACGCATTTGTTCTTGTTGAATTTTAGTAGACCACTTGTTGGAAGGATCGATTATTTGATGGTTTTCATCTGTAGTTTCTTCAATTTTATTTTTCACAATTTACCTTCTTTTTAAAACATATTTTCAATAAAAAGCAAGCCTTAATTAATGCCGCAATTAATGATGTTGTAAACCATATAACTGTTGCAATTGGTTAATTTTTTTCTGAGCAATTTTTTGACAATGTTGGTGATTATGCTTCAACATTGTTGCTAATGCTAAATCATCAATTGTATTATATTTGTTTTGAATTTTTGCGAGAAAATCACAAACAACATCAGCTACTTTTTCTTTTAATACTTTATAACTTTGATCTTTTAATGAGGTTACAAACTCATTAATAGCTGTGTCGGTTAAACCGCAATAAATTTCAATTAAATTGGTTACACCAGGTTGGTTTTCTCGATCAAAATTAATGGAATTTAAAGAATCGGTTTTGGCATTCATGATTTTATTGCGTGCCACATTAATTGGATCAGTTAAAAAAATAGTGCCTCGATCGGTAATGCTAGATTTAGACATTTTTGCTAACGGATTTTGTAAATCCATAATGCGCGCACCAACTTTAACAATGTATTCTTCTGGTATTACAAAAAAATCTTTTTGATATTTATTATTGATGCGAATGGCGATATTGCGCGCTAATTCTAAATGTTGGCGTTGATCTTCACCAACTGGAACCAAGTGTGCATCATACATCAAAATATCAGCCGCCATTAAGACAGGATAAATTAATAAACCAGTTGGAATAGTCACTGTCTTGTTTTTTAATGTAACTTGTTGGGATTTATCTTTAAACTGGGTCATTCGATTTAGTTCGCCTAAAGAAGTTTGAACTAATAATAAATAACACAATTCTAAATGTTCAGGCACAGCTGATTGGTAAAAAATTCGACAACGCTCAGGATTTAATCCGGCTGCTAAATAATATTTAATTACTTCTAAACTATTCACAGCCAATACAGCAGGATCAAACGAGCTGGTTAACATGTGATAATCAGCAACAAATAAATAGCTATCATACTCATTTTGTAATTTAACAAAATTTTTAATAGCCCCAATATAGTTCCCCAAAGTTAATTTATTAGATGGTTGGATGCCAGAAACAAGAATCTTACTATTATTCATACTTTATAAATCTTCAAAAATTTTAGTAGTAAAGTTATCAATTTTATTAATTTTATTCAGATAAACCCATTGGATTACATCATTAACATAAAGCCGACCAGTCATCACATAACGTCCATTATTGATACTTAAGTCAAAGAAACTAACATCAAATAAAAAATCTAATTTAGTTAATGGTTGACCTAAAATCATGCGCCGCCGATTATCTTGTTCATCATTAGGATGATTAAAACGTTCTAAATCAAGAGTATTTGATTTAGCATCATAAATGATTGATAGTTTTAACACAGCTCCATCATACAAGTTTGCATAAAAACTTTTACCTGGTTGAATTTCAATTGTTTTAAAAAACAATTTCTCATTTTCGTTTTGTCGTACTAAATCAATGTAATCAGGTAATAATTTTAAATAAATCCGCTGGTTTTGAAATAGAACTCTTTTCATTGGGGTTAAACAACCAGCTCAACCATCTGTAGCTTCAACGAAATTGGTTTGTTCGGGCAAATTTGCTTGACCAATCATTAAATACCGGTCTTTATCTTTAAAAATTTGGGGTCCGTAAAAATCAAAACCATAATCCAATTGACGCAACTTACTAATTGGTTGAATTTTAGTTTCAAGGTCAAAAAATTCAGATAAGGAAAAAGTAGTATAAAAAGTTCTACTAGTTGCTTTAGTATCATTACTTGTTCGTACAGGGACCATTCCAAAAACTAAAGCCACTTGATCGTTTTGAATAATAATATTGGGACACTCCACTGCACGCCAGCTAGCAGAAGTAATTTCAAATCGCTTAAGAAAATTAATTTTGTTATTTTCTAAATCAAAAGAAAATAACCAAATTTGGGCTCGGTTATTATTTGTACCAATTCCCACTAGAAAATAAACTTTATATTCATGAACAAAAACAAAGGGATCTTTGAATTGACTAGCAATAATTTTGTGAAAATTAATACTAGACATTAATAACCGTTTTTGAGAAACTTTAGCGTTTTTATCTAATTTAGCTAAAACTAAAGTTCGTACACAATTGTTAAGTATATCACCACCGGTATTGACATCACCTGAATACATTATTAATTGCTTGTTTTGATAATAAAAACAGGATCCCCCTAAACAACTGGCTTCATCATAATCACTATTAGGAGAATTAGTCATTCACTGGTATTGATAAGTGAAGAAATTGTGGGTTTTAGCCATTGAATAGAACTTAATATTGCGGTTTGTTTCAAAGGGATTATGCTGAAAAATCACATGATAGTGCTTTGAATCAAAGAAGATGCCAGCAGGATGATCAATTAAACCAAAGTTAGGACTAATTAAAGTTTTAGGGCGATAAATGCTAACATTGTTAGCATTAATTTTTTGTTTAATTTTTCATAAGTCCGCTTTGATGTAAGTGGTTTTGTTTGTATTCATTTTAGTGGTGAATTTAAAATTTAAATAGTTATTAAATATTATAATATTTTTAATTTTTTTAGAAATCTATTCTCTGATAGTCGGGATTTTAGTTCCAAAGATCAGAAACTAAAAAATTTTTATTAACACAGTTTGGAACAATAAAAAAATTACTTAATTTTTTGTTAAAATTTGTTTAGTTTCTTAGCAGATGTTTTTTTCTTAAAAAATACGCAAAGAAAATCTTTATTAATATTGTCTAGATGAATCTAGAGTTAAAAGAAAACGAGGAACATGACCTTAGACAAAGAAAAATCTTTAAGAAATAAATATTTGCAGAATGCATATTTACCCTTAGGATTAATGGGCTTTGCAATTACCACAGTCCTTTTATCGCTTTATAATTTAAGAATCTTTTCAACTGCTGCAAGCCCAGTAACTGAAGCTTGAGCAATTGTTTTTATTAGTGTTTGCGCACTTGTATTAGGAGGTTCAATCCAGTTTATTGCTGGATTAAGAACAATTCATTATGGCCACCAAAAAACCGGATCAATTTTAGCAACATTTGGTGGCTTTTGATTAATTTATGGAACCTTCCAATTATTGCTTAATTTAGCTCCACTTGATGGCACCACTCTTGCTGGTAAAAATCCGGCTGCTGGAGTACCAGCACATGCACCTAATTTTATAAGAGCAATTGTTGCAGTTTTTTTATTTCTTTATGGTGTTATTTGTATTGTTAGTTTATACATTAGCATGCACAAAAACATTATTACTTCATTAATCTTTTTCACCCTAATTGTTGCTTTTTTCACTTTAGGTATTGGTGATGCAATTGCTGGAAGTGGCGCAGCTACTCAAACAGCTTTTAGAGCTAAATTACGAGCAGCTAATGCTTTTCAAGTTATTGGCGGTGTGTTTGGTTTAGCCGCTGGCTTCTCTGCTTTCTATCTTGCATGAGCAGTAATTTTGGTAAATATTTTCAAAAAACCAATTTTACCATTTGGTAAACCAATCTTGAAACCCCGTGATGCTTCAGTTCAATTGGGTGATTAATTTTTATTAAATTAAAAATTAATTCTAATAACAGACTATTAAAACATGATCTAAATTTGGATCATGTTTTTTGTTTTATGAAGGATAGATTTGTTCGATAACAATAAAAAAATCCAACGATGTTAGTTGGATTTTTTGTTGTTTTTTAGGTTTACTAAACTTATTTTAATTTAGGTTTAGCAGCTAGTTTGTAAAGAGTTCGCACTAATGGACCAGAACCAGAGCCATCAGCAAATGAATCCATACCAGCAATGTCTAAGTGGTAATAAGGTTTGTCACTACTAAATTCTCGTAAGAAACATGCGGCACGAGAAGAGCCAGCATTTGGAGAATTAGTGGAGTTTTTAATATCAGCAATATGACTAGTTTTTAATAAACTGATGTAATCATTATGGAATGGTAAACGTCAGATTAATTCAGCGGCATCAGCTGCTGCAGTTGTTAAAGCATCCCAGTCTTGATCAAATTTAGATCATGCTCCAGCAAAAGTGCTACCTAAAGCATAAATCACAGCTCCAGTTAAAGTAGCAATGGTTAATAGTTTGTCAGCTTTTAAATCTTTGTAAGCATAAGCTAAACAGTCAGCCAACACTAAACGGCCTTCAGCATCGGTATTATCAATTTCTACAGTAGTACCTTGATAAGAAGTTAAAACATCATCAACTCGGTAAGATTTGGAGTCAACCACGTTTTCAACTAAACCAACCACACCAATAACATTGGTTTTGACTTTATTAACCGCTAAAGCACGAACAGCAGCAACTACTGCAGCCGCTCCGGACATGTCAAATTTCATGCCCCGCATGTGACCACCAGTTTTAAGACTATAACCACCAGTGTCAAAACAAACACCTTTACCAATTAAGGCTAATTTTTCTGCTTTAGCATTGGTTTTGTATTCTAAAGTTACAATCCGTGCTCCATCATCAGAACCTTGAGCGACACCACAAATTAGCTCCATTTTTTTAGCAAGTAATTGTTTGTGAGTTAAAACATTTATTTTGACTGGCAAACCTTTTAATGCACGTTTAATTTCTTCGACAAAAGTGGAAGGATATAAGAAATTATTAGGCATGTCTTGTCAGCGACGAGCTTGAGTTTGGGCAGATGCCAAATTAACTGCTTCGTTGCATTCTTTTTTACATCGAGCTGGCACGTTGGTTACTTCGTGTTTTAATTTGGAACCTTTAGTGGTTTTCATGGAAAATGGCACTTTATTGTTACCATATTCAATTGCAGCATAAACTGCTGTTGCCACAGTTTCTAGACCTAATGGTTTTTCCAAAACTTTTAAAAAGGAATCAAAATCAACTGCTAGTTCTTTAGGACTTTTTAATGCTAAGTTTAATAGACTACGATACAATTCGTTTCCATTAGTTTGAGAAGGATTAAAATGTAAAACTTTAGCAAGAGGACTTAGTTCTTCAACTTCCAAATGTTTTTTTTCAGACTTTGCTTTACCAACTGCGGCTGCAGTTATTACAACTTTGGACGCAGCGCTTGTTTTTTTTGTTTTCATAAATTGTGAAAAAAATTCCTATTCTATTATGGATTTTTCTAAAAAATAATTTAGTTTCAATAAATGATAACAGAAAAAAATTAATTAGTTGTTGATTTAGAAAATCAACTCCAAAATCCAATACATTTTAAAAAGGTCAACAACAAAAACCCCCTGCTTGAAATTGAGCAGGGGGGTTTTTGTTGTCAGATAAAATTAACAATTATTTTTGAGCAAATTGTAATGACAAATTACGTGTTACATAATAAATTGCTTCAGACAAAGTTGGATGAGTATGAGCTGTAGCAGCTAAATCATCGATAGTTAAATTATTGTTCATGGCTACAGCTAATTCATTAATTAAAATGGAAGCATCATCTAAACCAATGTGAGCTCCTAAAATTAAATGAGTTTGCGGATCAACAATTAATTTGAAGAAACCACGACTAAAACGTTGTTCAGCGTGATTACGAGGTAGCTGAGCAGCTGGAATTTCAACCACTTGGTATTCTTCAGGCTTTTTGGTTTTTTGTAAAAATTGTTCACTAGCTCCAACAGAAGCAATTTCGGGACTTAAATAAAGTGCATAAGGCACATTGCTTAAATTAATTGGCCGTGATTTTAAACCCAAAATAGAGCGAGCGATAATTCCGCTGTGAATGTAAGCAACATTGGACAATTGAATTTGAGCAGTTACATCACCTAAAGCATAAACATGAGCTAAACTAGTTTTCAAATCAGGAGTTAAAACTAACCGGTTGCGTTGATCGCGTGCCAAGTTTAGGTTAGTGAATGATTCATCATTGATAATTCGACCAACAGTTTCTAGGTATTTTTCGGTTTTAATTTGGTGTTTGTGGCCATCATGTTCATAAATTAATTGAAAATCAGCAGTCATTTCTAAAATTTTGGCACCAGTCACAATTTTAATTCCCATGTCTTTTAACATTTCATCAACCAATTTAATTCCACTTACATCAAATTGGGGAATGATTGTTGGCATGTCTTGTAGAATGGTTACTTCAACTCCTAAAGTCGCATACAAATAAGCAAATTCTACAGAAATAGGACCACCACCAATAATAGTTAATGATTTAAATAATTGGGGTTGGTTGTAGTATAGAAAATAACTACTTGTGCTCAAAACTTCAGCTTGACGTGCAGCTGCAAAACCAGGTAAATCAAGTTCGCGAGAACGACTTCCAGTTGCTAAAACTAATTTATCAAATTCTAAAGTTTCACCACTTTTTAATTGTAAAGAATGTTCATCAATAACAGTTGCTTCATCTGTGAACAAATCTACTTTAGCTCCAATTAGTGTAGCATTAATCGCACCATTTAATTTCTCTTTTAATTGTGCGCGATTAGTTTGGATTTTGGTGTAATCAATTTTTTGCACATTAACATCAATACCATAATCAGCATAATGTTTCAAATTATTAATTTTTTTAGCAGAGCTTAATAAAGCTTTAGTTGGAATACACCCGTAGTTAACACAAGTTCCACCTAAAAAGTTTTTTTCAATTAAGCCAACTTTTAGGTTGTTTTTGGCTAGATCAACAGCTAATGTATAACCACCAGGTCCAGCACCAATTACAATGACATCATATTTTTTCATGTCGATTTTAATTTTCCCTCTTATTTTGCAAAATTGCTCACTAGTTTTGATTTAGTAATTTTGCAAATTTTATTTTAATGAGTTAATAAATATTTAAAAAGATCATCAGATCATCTTAATAAATTGAAATTTATTATAGCCTCTGGTTTTTGAACCCAAGAAGAATTATGATTTATTTATATTTTTTTTAAAATACTACCAATTTTTAAACTGTTATGTTGATGTTGTCTAAAATTATGGAAACCATTAGTAAAAAACAAAAAATCGTCACAAAAACTTCGTGACGATTAAATTAAATATATGCACAAAAAATGGCGGAAGCTAAGAGATTCGAACTCTTGCGCAGGAAATCCCACCTAACACCTTAGCAGGGTGCCCCCTTAGCCACTTGGGTAAGCTTCCGTATCGAATATAAATTATACACCAAATCAGACCCAAGTGTGCAAATAAACTAGTTATGATAAATTGAAAAAATTTTCGATTTAGTACTTTAGTTTATCAAATCAAGATTTTAAAAAAGTCCTTAATTGGTGCTTTTTTACAACCTAGAATTAAGTGGATTTCAAAAAGCAATTTTTTTATCTCATTTTTTTGGAAAATATTATTCTTTTGTATTTTATTAATAGCAATTTTTCATTCCCCTATTTTTAATTAGGTATAATTAAAGTTGCGTTTTAACGTTCTTAGTATTTTAATCGATACTGACAGCGTTTAAAAATGATACATATTACACATAAGGAATTTATTTCAGAGAATAAATTATGTCAATTACACCAAAGTTACACTTTTTTAAAAGTGAACAAAAACCTTACCGGTTACTTGATAAAGATGGTAATTGGTTATACCCTGAAAAAAAAGCGCCCCTATCAGTTGCTAAAGTTAAAGCAGCTTTTGAACGCATGATTTTTCAACGTACCCTAGATGAAAAAATGTTGCAAATGCAACGTCAAGGACGAATGTTAACTTTTGCACCAAACTTAGGAGAAGAGTGCTTACAAGTTGCTACGGCATTAGCAATGAATAGCGAAGACTGATTAATTCCAGCTTTCCGCTCTGGATTATTAATGTTAGAACGTGGTTTTTCATTAAAAAACATGTTACTTTATTGGAACGGTAACGAACGTGGTTGTGAAGTTGGCGAAAAATGAAATACTCTCCCAATTAACATTACCATTGGCACTCAAATGTCTCATGCTGCAGGAATTGGTTGAGCATTACGAATTGATAAAAAAGAAGCTGCTGCAGTTTCTTTCATTGGAGATGGAGGAACTGCTGAAGGCGAATTTTATGAATCATTAAATTTTGCTGCGTTACGTAAAGCAAAATGAGTAGCTGCAATTAATAATAACGGTTTTGCAATTTCTACTCGAACTGATTTAGAAAGTGGTATTAATGATTTATCTGCTAAAGCAATTGCTGCGGGAGCTCATTATTTAAGTGTTGATGGGAATGATATTTTTGCCTCTTATGAAGCTGCTAAATTAGCATTAGATTTTGCTCGTTCTGAAAATGGTGGTCCAGTTGTTTTAGAGTTTGTGACCTATCGAAAAGGACCACACACCACTTCTGATGACCCATCTATTTATTTAAAACCAGAAGAAAAAACTGTTGGTGAAGCAACTGATCCATTTATTCGCACTGAAAAATGATTACGTGATAAAAAAGCTTGAACTGATGAAGATTATAATCGCACCCGTGAAGCTGCATTAAAAGAAATCGATGAAGCTTTTAAACAAATGGAAGCAGAATTAATTCCTCCATTGGCTGATGTTTTTGATTACACTTATGCTGAATTAACACCTGATTTGAAACGTCAAAAAGAAGATGCGATCAAACGATTTGGAGGTAAATAATAATGGCTGATAAAAAAACTCTTAATCTAATTGGTGCAGTGACTGATGCCTTAGATTTAGCGCTTGAAAAAGATCAAAATGTTTTACTTTATGGTGAAGACTGTGGTTATGAAGGGGGAGTATTCCGCGCGACTGCAACTTTGCAAAGTAAATATGGCGAAACCCGAGTTTTAGATGCTCCAATTGCTGAAGCAGCAATTGTTGGAATGGCTGGTGGTTTAGCTTTAGCTGGTAAGAAACCTGTGGTAGAAATTCAATTTGATGGTTTTAGCTATCCGGCTTTCCAACAATTATTTTGTCAAGTAGCACGTTATCGGAACCGTTCCCGAGGTCGTTGGGCAATGCCAATCGTTGTTCGTGTACCAATGGGGGGAGGCATTCGCGCTTTAGAACACCATAGTGAAGCTTTAGAAGCAATTTATGCAGCTCACCCAGGAATTAAAGTGGTTTACCCATCTAGTCCTTATGATGCTAAAGGCTTGTTATTGGCAGCGATTGAATCTAAAGATCCTATCTTGTTTTTAGAACCAAAAAAATTATATCGAGCGTTCAAACAAGAAGTGCCTGCTGGTTATTACACTGTTGAAATTGGTAAAGCCAATGTGATTAAAGAAGGTAGTGATATCACTTTAGTTTCTTATGGATCCACTTTACACGAAGGAATTGCTGCAGTTAAAGAATTGGGCGATAACATTGATGTCGAAATTATTGATTTACGTACCATTTCTCCACTTGACTGGGATACTGTTTTAGCATCAGTGCGTAAAACTGGTAAATTATTAGTGGCAATTGAAGCTGTGAAATCTTTTTCTGCAGCAGCAGAAATTGTTACCCGTGCAACTGAAGAATGTTTTTATGATTTAAAAGCTGCCCCAGTTCGTTTAACTGGTTATGACATTATTGTTCCTTATGCACGGGGCGAAAAATATCATACCGTAACTAAAGATGATATAAGCAAAGCATTGAAAAAATTAGCAGAACTTTAATTTTTAGCAAATTAAATCAAAGGAAATATTTATGTATCAATTTAAATTTGCTGATATTGGTGAAGGTCTTCACGAAGGTAAAGTAACCCAAATTTTTGTCCGTCCTGGTGACAGTGTCAAAGATGGAGACCGCTTATTTGAAGTGGAAACAGATAAAGTAACTTCTGAAATTACCAGTCCGATTGGCGGTAAAATTACAGAAATAAAAATTACTCCTGAACAAACTGTTCATGTTGGTGATGTAGTTTTTTTAATTGATGATGGTTCAGGTTCTAGTGCTGCACCAGCAGTTGAATCAAAACCAGAAGCAGCTCCGGCAGCTGGGGGCGCATCTGTTGTGGGTCAGGTAAAAGTTTCTGACGAAGTTTTAGATTTTGGATTTAGTAAAAAAACTACTTCTAAACCAATTTCACCAACTCCATTAACCACTTCAGGACCAATTAGTTTAAGTCAAGCTCGAGCAATGAAACTAAAAATTTCTCCATTTTTAGTGAAATATGCTGAAGCTCATCACATTGATTTAACCCAAGTAAAACCCACTCGAGCTGATGGTATTATTTTAAAAACTGATTTAGATGCAGTTGCTAATGCTGCTGCTCCAGTTGTTGCTCCAACCCCAACTGTTGCAGCACCAGCTTCAGCCTCTGCTACACCAAAATCAACGGGTCCAAGTCCAACAATGTTCACTGGGTTTGTTGCTCGTCGTGAAAAAACTTCTTCTTTGCGTCAAGCAATTGCTCGGAACTTAAAAAATTCTTGAAACAAAGTTGCTTACACTAATTTAGTAATTCAAGCTGATGTTACTGAATTGTGGAATTTACGCAGCAGTATTAAAGACTCCTTGTTAAAAACAACCGGAATTAAAATCACTTTCTTACCCTTCATTGCTAAAGCAACCGCAATTGCTTTAACTGAATTTCCAATTTTTATTAGCCAATACGACGAAGCAACTCAGGAACTGGTTTATCCAGATACCATTAATTTAGGCATTGCTGTGGATACTGATCAAGGTTTAATGGTACCCAACATTAAAGATGCTCAGTCTAAATCCGTGTTGCAAATGGCAAACGAAATTATTAGTTTAGCTAAAAAAGCCCGAGCCAAAGAATTAAAAGGAGCTGATATGAGTGGGGGTAATTTTACAATTACAAACTACGGTTCAGCCGGAGCATTATTTGGTGTACCAGTAATTAAATTTCCTGAAGTAGCAATTTTAGGAATTGGCACAATTATTGATCAAGTGCAAAGTGTTTCTTTAGGCGGCATGGGTGATAACCGAAAAATTATGTATTTAACAATTGCTGCTGATCACCGTTGGATTGATGGTGCAGCTATTGGTCATTTTGGAACCCGTATCCGTCAGCTTTTAGAAAATCCGTCACTGTTATCAGTGTACTAGGTTAGAGGAATTAAACATGTCACAATATGATGTTATTGTCATTGGCGCAGGACCTGGTGGTTATCAAACCGCAGTTGATGCTGCTAAATTAGGCATGAAAGTTTTAGTGATTGAAAAGGATGAATTAGGCGGTGTTTGTTTGAACACTGGTTGTATTCCAACTAAAACTTTATTAAAGATTGGGAAGTCTTATACCAACTTAAAAAAAGCGGGGGCTTATGGTTTAAACTTAGATCCTAGTGCAGTAACCATTGATTGATCCAAATCCCAAGCTCGTAAAGCTGATGTGGTAAAAAAACTTACTTCAGGAATTGGATTTTTATTTAAATCTAATAAAGTTGATTTAGAACGAGGTGAAGCAGTTGTGCTTAACCCAACAACTGTTAAAGTGAATGGTAAAGAATTTCAAACCAAATTCATTATTGCAGCAACCGGATCATCGCCTCGTATGTTACCACTACCAGGTTTTGAACAAAGTTTGAAAGATGGGTTTGTAATTACTTCCACTGAAGCTTTATCATTACCAGTGATTCCTAAAGAATTAGTGATTATTGGTGGCGGAGTAATTGGTATTGAATTTGCCTTCTTGTATTCTGATTTAGGCACTAAAGTAACGATTGTGCAAGGTTTAGACCGAATTTTAGAAGTTTTAGACCAAGAAATTTCAGCCACAATTACTGATATTTTGAAGAAAAAAGGGGTGGAAATCATCACTAATGCCAAAGTTTTAAGTGCGGAAAACCGGGAGCTAAAATTTGAAGTTAACGGTCAAACCCAAAGTTTAAAACCAAACCACGTCTTAGTTTCAGTTGGTCGTAAAATTAATTATGCAGGCTTAGAAGCATTAAACTTAGCACAAGATGAACGGGGTGTAATTAAAGTTGATGATCAATTACGTACCAGTGTTCCCAATGTTTTTTTAGTTGGTGATGCAGTTGGCAAAGTGATGCTAGCCCATGTGGCTTATAAACACGGTGCGATCGTGTTGGATGCGATGCATAATCGCGCTACTAAAATTGATTATTTAAAAGTACCTTCATGTATTTATTCTCATCCTGAAGTTGGTACAGTAGGTTATACTGAAGAACAATTAAAAGAAAAAGGTATTGATTATCTAAAACATAAAATTCCAATGGCGGCATTAGGGAAGGCTTTAGCCGATGATTCAACAGTTGGGTTTGCTAAACTTTTAGTTGGTAAAAAGTATGGTGAAATTTTAGGATGTCACATCGTTGCTGAAACAGCTAGTGACATGATTGCTGAAATTGCTTTAGCAATGGAGTCCGAATTAGTAATTGAAGATTTAGCTAAAGCAATTCACCCGCACCCGACGATTTCTGAAATTATTCAAGAAATTGCCAAAGATTTATATTTCAAACATTTTTATAAAACGGCTTAATCAAATATTTTCCAAGTTGCAACCACCATTTTTATTAAATGGTGGTTGTTTGCTTTAACTGTTTTATTTGTTAAAATAAAACCCTATGAATTGGAAAAAAACTAGTAATTATGTCGCATTATCGCTGACTCGAATCATGAAAAATGAAGAATATGAAAATGAACTAGTTCATTTTTGTGCGGTTCGTTTCGTTAATGATCGAGCTAAAGAATATTTAGATCTTTATATTGAAAATTCTAAGAAGGAATATGATCAAAACCTGAATAAAAAAGCTTATCCATTAGTGTTAATTTTAGCGATGTTACATACCTGATTTGAAAATGATATTATCATTTTGCATGATGGGGGTCGTAAGGATATGGAGTGGCTCTCTGAAGAGTTAAACCGCCACACCAACCTACAAATTCGTAACCAATTTATCAATGTTGAAGACTTGGCAGTTTTTGAAATTGGTTTACAGAAAACATCGCTTAAAAATATTGCCAAACATTTTGGTGTTTATCGAGTAAATACTAGTACCAAAGTTAGTCGTGATGCACACAATTGCATGTTAATTAATGAAATCTGGAAGGCTTTCAAAGATTCCCAAGATGTTTAATTCCAAACCGAAATCCACTGAATTAATTCTTGTTCGACCAATTCAGGGTCTTTATTTAAATATGAATCAAGTCCCGTACAAATTTAGTTGACCAAAACTTAAGTGGGTTGATCAGAGTTTAGATTTTTTTTATGTTGATTATTATGCAACCACTTATCGTTCTTATCGAGCTGATTACTTATTTTTAAATCTAACAAATCCCGAAAGAACTAATAAAACATTAGCTATTTTTTTATCGCCCCAAGTAGCTTTTTCCCAATTAGCCCAAGTTGTAGCACATTCAACTTTTGATCGGGCTGTGATTCGGATTAATCATTATTCTGACCATCTTTTGAATCAGTTATCCCAAGCAATGAAATTATTGGATGAAAAAAAGATTAAAGATGTTGTCATTGATTTATATGACACTGCAGATGCCATTAATTATTTACACGAATTGTATGCACGGTTTTTATATCCAAATGTTAACCAAATTAATCTCTATTTTGATGATGAAACCACAATTGATCAAGGAGTTTTAACTCAAAAAATTGCGGCTTGACTAGCAAACAATCCTGATTGAAGTGTTGATCACAATTTTAGCGTGCGACGTACTAATTACATCAATCCTTACTTGCGTTTTTTAAATGGTCATGATAATTATTTAGGCATTGGTGATAACGCGGTTTCTTTAATTGATAATTTATTTTTTAAATCAGTTTATCTTCCTAAAGAAAATGCTTTTGGGACTTATCAGTTATACGGTACAAATCAGGCCGAATACAAAGAAGCAATCATTAATCGCTTAATCCTAAGCTTATTGGAAACTTCCATTAATTTAATCGATGCAACTGAAAACTGATTAGATGCTTTTTTTGGTCCTGGCAATTACCAATTAGCTACTTTACGCACTAAAGTTGCCAGAACAACAAAAAAGAACCAACAAATTGATCAGATTGTTAGTGTCTTAATTGATGATTTACAAATTGAACCAAATTGATTTGCACAAATTAATAACCAAAACAAAATTGATCACATCATTAATTTTATTAATTCCTTTTATTAGAATTTCACTACCTACTTTAGTTTTTTCACACTATCAAGTTGTGAACTAACTTATAATTATTGTTAATTCGCATTTTTATTATGAACACTCATCCTAAAAGCACTGAAATTTTTCTAACAAAAACTACTGACCCCTTTTTCAACATTGCGTTAGAAGAATGACTGTTAAAACAATACAAATCTGAAAATAACATTATTTTCTTGTGGCAAAATTTTAATTCCATTATTATTGGTCGCAATCAAAATACCCATTTAGAAATTAATCAGAAATTAGTTGATCAATACAACATTAAAGTTGCCCGCAGGCTTTCGGGTGGGGGAGCAGTTTTCCAAGATGCTTTTAACCAATGCTGAACTTTTATCATTAAAGAAGCTAGAGCCGGTGATTACCGGTTTTTTGCAACTCCAGTTTTGGCGTTTTTAAAAGAAATTGGTGTGGATGCGGAATTTTTTGGTCGTAATGACTTGACGGTTCAGGGTAAAAAAATTTCTGGAACTTCACAAATTGTTTATGGCGACTATGTCTTATGTCACGGAACAATCCTGTTTGATGTTGATCCGGTGATGATGACTAGTGTTTTGACTCCCAATTTAGAAAAACTTTCTTCTAAAGGGATTGATTCTGTACGAAAACGCATTCTTAATTTGAAAGAGGTTTTACCTGATTGGAGTTTTGAACAATTTCAAGCTGCTTTTTTTCAATTTTTAGAAAAATACTTTAACACCCAAATTAAAGAACTACCAGCTGAAGCAATTAGGTTTGCAACAGAAGCCGCTGCTAAAAAATTTAGCACTTGGGAATGAAATTTTGGTGAATCCCGGGAATTTGAGTTCATCAAAAAACAATATTTTGCTAACAAAGGCACGATTACACTTTCTTTTAATACCAATAAGAACACAATTGAACAACTAAAAATCCATGGAGATTTTTTATCAACTAAAGAACTAAGTTTCATTGAATTATTACTAGTTGGTTGTCGGTATGATCAAAAAAGTGTGGAAACCCTATTAGAAAAAATTGATTTAACCCCCTATTTAGGTGGGATTACAAAAGAAGATTTTATTATGTGTATGTTTAATTAGGGTATGATTAACATATTCTTGCAGAAAAACAAAGGAGAATTAAAATGAAAGCTGCAAATCAACTTCGCCCCAAGAGCTTTGACGTTAACAAACGTTGAGCGACAACACCTGATGTGAATTATGGCAGTCCAAAATTCTATGTTTTAGGGGAGTGACGGAAACAAACCTTTTCAATTACTAATTTTCATTTTAAAATCTGATGATTTTTATTGAGTGTGGGATTGATTTATGGGCCACACTTAGTATTTGCAATCATTCAAACGGTTTTTGTATTTCGTCCAGAATGAAGTTTTACTGGTAGATCGTTTTATATTTGAAACTACTACTTTTTAATTGCTACAGTTTACTTCCGGATGGGAATTGCGTTTGTTTTAGGGATCTTTTTCATGGTCTACTTTAAAAAACTGTTCTGAACTTCAGGAATTTTCATGCTGTTCTTCTATGTTTTTTTACAATTAGGCTTTGCTGTTTTAGGCAGATTATTAGAACGTTATGCCCATGTTGAAAATTTTCCTTCTTACTGAACTTATTTTTTAGCTCTGGTCATTATTTTCGTTTTAGCAATGATCTTAGTACCCGATTTACGCCGAGCTTTTTTACTAATTTTTGCTAAATGAAACTCAGTTAACAGCTACTTAGGTCGTAAATTAAGTGTTCAGCCAGATCCTCGAGCAACTACTGAAGAACCAAAACCTGGCAAATTAAAAGCTAGTTTATCCGCTTTTGCCTTGTTTCTTTTAATTTTTATCATTACTTTTGGGGGCACAATGTTTGCCAATTACATTACTGGCATCATTGAAAGTTATTTACCTAAAATTAATAACTCTAACCAAAGTTCAATTGATGAGACTTTAGGAAGTGGTAATTTTTGATTGGAAGTTTTACCATTATACTTATTAGTTTTATTTGGCGCTCCTTTGGTTGAAGAACTAGTTTTCCGGGTGAGTTTTTTATCCTTTGGTAACCGTGGCACCACTAGTATTTTATTATCAGGCATTGTTTTTGGTTTAATTCACACCCATGCGGATGGCTTAATCAATGTGACTGGTTATTTATTATTTGGATTAGTTCTAGCGTTTTCTTATTCGCTTGCAGGAAACTACTGAATTGTCTTTTTAGTTCACTTTACCAATAATTTAATTAGTGTCCTAGTTTAAAAGGGCTAAATAATTTCTACAAAAAATTTTAATAAAAATAATTTTCCTTTTAAAATTGTTGATAATTTTGAAGGAGTTAAATATGACAACAAAAAAAAATAATGTTTTTGGAATAATTAACTACATCTTAAATTTTGTTTACAACAAAGAAACCGATTTATTTCAAACTGATGAACAAACTGATGAAACTTTTGATTATTTGGACTTCAAGCACTTAAAATTACAGAAAATTCTCTATTTTTTGTTTGGTTTTTATTATGGTAAAACTAAACAAGAATTATTTGACGCCGAATTTATTGCTTATCGTTATGGTCCGATTATTAAACCAGTTTATGACAAAATTAAGAATACTTATGTGGATGAACCACTAAAAAATCTTGAAAAGGATTTATTTGCCAAATACAGCATGGAAGATCTGGAAATGGATCGAACTGTTGTGAATGAAATTTTAGAAAAACTTCTTAATTTTTCCACTTGAAGATTGGTTGAACTAAGTCACTTGGACGGTGGTCCTTGGGATGAAACCAAACAATCTGAAGTTATTGACAAAGCCAAAATACTCAAATATTTTGATGATGCTTTTATTGATTAAAAAATACGTGTACTAGGGTTCTGATGAATAAAAAAGTGAATAAAAAAATTTTAAAAGCAAATAATGTTCACTTTAACTCCGTAAAGATTGATTTTTCTTTCAAATATTTTGATTTTAGTGACATAAATAGTTTTGATCCAAAAGTTTTTAAAAAAACTTTCATGCTTATGAAAGATCGCATTAACTTAAAATGATCTGATGTTCAATTAGAAGGTTTTGTAATTGAAGAAAAATCAGATAAAACCAAACAAATTGCAAGAAAACTAACAAAACTAAACGACCAAGAATTTCAAGAAAGATTTAGTGGTAAAGTTTGGGATTTCCAAAGGGGCGATACTGCTTTACGAGTTTTTGGAGTTTTTGAAAAATCAAAATCAATTTTTTATATTTTACAAATTGATCCATCTCATAAATCAAGATAATTACAATACATGAAAAAACCACTTGCTTTTAAAAAAGCAAGTGGTTTTTATTTACTAATTATGTATTAAAACTAATCATTAATTTGAATTTTTAAAATTTCATAAACCATCAGCATTCCGATCAGTGAAATCATATGTGAAAGCGGGATCTTTACCAGATTTTTCGTATAAAACACCTAATTCAATAATATTATCATGTTGACCTAAAACAGTAATGGTACTGTAAGCAAAAGTATTGTTTGGTTTAGTGTTAAAATCATAAATTTTTTCAAGACGACTATAATCGTTGTTTTTAACAACAAACAACTTACCATTAATTCGTTGTCCAGTGGTTGGTAAACTGATAAAAGTGTATTCAGTGTTTTTATGTTTCACATGCGCCAAACCGTGCATTGCCCGAGAATTGATGTTTTGATAATGATAAACACTTAAAGGTTGATCAGGATTATTATCAACAGCTTGTCAAGTGGCACCTGCATCAGTTGATTTAGAAACATAATATTTATTTTGTTCATTAGTTCTTAAAAAAGCATAAAGAGTACCATCATCAGCTTCAATTAATTGGGTTTCTGAAGCCATACGTCATTGTTTGCTGTCACGATACTTAGCTCGATCATTGAATGATTGGGCTTTAGTCCAATTTTGTCCATGATCATCACTATAAATTGCGAAAGCTTCTCTAGGATTAGCTCCAGTTACAGCATAAAACGGAAAGACTAAACGGCCATTTAAACGAGGATTTTTTTGTTTACTTAAACCAATGCCTTGACCAGGTCCTAACACTACAGAATTAGCATTTTTAATATTACCTTTAGCTTGAGCAGTGATGTTGTTAACTAATTCTCAAGTTTTACCATCATCTTGTGATTTTAGTAAGTAAATATAAGAAGCTGAATCGATGTAATATTTAGGTTTTTGGTATTTTTGGTTTTCATTATTAAAACCATCAAATAAGGAAACGCCTTGAACAGAATTATTTATTTCATTAATGTTATTGATGTTTTCATAAGCTAAAAAACTTAATACACCTGTAGTTGGTTCATATTTTTGGTGTGCAAAAATTTTAGTTGCAACTAAATTACTGTCAGCAGTATTATTTGGATTATTGTCTTTTAGTTGAGAAACTTGAAACCACACATTGTTAGTTTGACGTTTGATTTCTTTTAGCACATATGGTTTATTGTCATTTAAAATATGAAACTTTTGGTATTTACCATCAGGAGTATAACCCATATCTGACCCAGTTAAGGGATTGCGATTATTAGCAATCGCCATCAACCCGGATCCACCGGGAAAGACATCAGCTGCCATGTAAATGGTATTGGTATTATGAGTATCATCAATGACAGTTGAATCAATTGCCCCAGCAATATTGCCGGTATTATTATGAATTTTTAAAATAACTTGAGCATCTGTTCAAGTTCGACCATCATCATTACTAGTTCGCATCACTTGATGAATTGGAGTGTATGGGGAATCTAGTTGGTTATTAATGCGTTGATCAACAATACTGATTAACTTACCGCTTTTAGTTTTGATTAAACTAGGAATGCGATAACTATGGGAATTTTGATATTTAGGAGCAAAAAGTCCGTAAGTTGATAATTTTTCCACTTGATACCCGGCCAAACTAATGACTTGTTCACTAGCCTGATTGACTTCAGTTGCTGTAGTTAAAAGGTTATTGGGTTTAATTATAAATCCAGTGGTTGCTACAGCTCCTAAAGTAATAGCTAGAGTAAGAACTTTAAAACTAATTTTTTTCATTGTTATTGAAGTTTATTCCAATCTTAATTTTGCCAGAATATTCCTTTCTTTAATTTTCTAATAGCTGTTTTTTATTTTAAAAAATATTGGATAATAAAGATCAAAGCACAGCTATTATATTAATCGATGAAAGGGAAACTAACAATTTAATTATAGAATTCCAAACCATGAAATAACTATCTGAAATTGATTTTCTTTGTAAAAAAATTTACAAACGTATTTATATAAATTAGAAATAATTTAACGTAGTGAAAATCTTTTTTAAGAGTAGTAAAAGCAAAAAAAAGCACTGATTTTCTTGATGATTTCAATTAATGATTAATTGATTCATCGCGAATATATCAGTGCTTTTAAGTTTTAAATTTTTATCTTTAAATCATGCAAGCACGACTTAAATTTATTGAAATAATTTTAATCTTATTGGGTGATTACAATTATTTAGCAGCTTGACCAGTACTCATGCCACCAGCAACTGCGCCCATGCCAGAAGCTCCATCAGAACCAGTAGTTGATGATGCACCACTAGCTTGACTGTTTTGAGATGAGCCAGCAGCTGCACCACCACCAGTTGCTGGAGATTCAGTAGTCTCTTTAGCTTCTTCTGATTTTGCTTTTTCTTCTGTTTCTTTAGCTGTTGAATCTGTAGATGATCCTGTACCAGTGGCATTAGCATCATCGCCTTTCATTTGTCCGTCTGCTTTGTTTTCGGTTTTATTATTTTCTTCTTTTTTAGCAGCATCAGCAGATTGATTTTTATCATCTGCTTTTGGTTCTTCTTTTTTATTTTCTGCATTGCTTGCACACGCAGCTAAAACTAATGTAGAAGTTGCAAATAAACCTAAATTTGCCATTCAGAAACGACTTCTTTTTAATAAATTCATTTTTTTCATAATAATAAACTTTCTTAATTTTTACAATAATTTAATTTCTAATTGTGACTGCTTATTTTTTACATTTTGTTTAATAAGCATTTTAATTTACTTAGTACTTTTTATAATTGCACTTATTTAATTTTTATTGACTAGGAGTACCAGGACCAGACATACCTCCACCTGCAGCAGTGTTTGGATCTTCTGATGTTTGTCTTGGTGGGGTAGTGGGATTTCCCGCACCACCAACTGCTGAATCTTTAGGAGCAGCTTCAGTTTCTCCATTTTTTGGTGTTGATGGACTTGTACTTACACTTGCATCACTGCCAGCTGTGGAAGGATTAGAATTAGTTGATGAACTAGTTGAACTATCTTGAGATGTACTGGTTGCTGCTCCTTCGCTTGCTTTAGGAGTTTCTGTAGTAGATTCTTTAGCATTTTCATAATCTGGTGCTCCAGCTTTTTGATCTTTTTCTTCTGATTCTTTATTTACTGGAGTTTCTGCAGATTCTGGAGTTGATGGTTTTGAATCATCCTTCTGCATTTTATTAGCATCTTCTGAAGTTTTTTCGTCTTCTTTTTTAGATGTTTCAGTTGATTCGGATTTATTATCTGATTTTTGATTTTCAGATTGATTTGGTTCTTCTTTTTGGTTTTCTGCATTGTTAGCACAAGCGGCTAAAACTAAAGTAGAAGTGGCAAACAAACCTAAACTTGCCATTCAGAAACGGCTTTTTTTGAATAAATTTAGTTTTTTCATAATAACAACTTTTAAGTTTTTTAACATTTAGAAAATGTTCAAAAACTTAAACCTTTACATTAATTAATTTTTATTTATTTTATTTTTATTGAGGAGTTCCACCACCAGGAGCAGCTGCTCCTTGAGCAGTGTTTGGATCTTCGGTGGAACGACTCGGAGCCCCAGCACCACTGGCTGAATTACCTTCTTCACTTGGTTTTGGAGCTGGATTTGACATTGTTCCAGAATCACTTGTACCTTGATTTGATGCAGTAGATTGAGAACCAGTTGACATGCCAGATGTTGTTTTATCATCTTTAGTTTCTCCACCGTCACTAGTTGATGGAGTTTGAGATTCTTTAGAATCTGGTGATTCAGCTTTTTGATCTTTTTCTTCTGTATCTTTAGTTACAGAATTTGTATCAGAACTTGAAGTACTTGGATTAGAATCATCTTTTTGCATTTTATCAGTAGATGATTCTTTTGTGCCTTCATCTGTTTTCTTATCTTCTTTTTTAGATGTTTCAGTTGATTCGGATTTATTATCTGATTTTTGATTTTCAGATTGATTTGGTTCTTCTTTTTGGTTTTCTGCATTGTTAGCACAAGCGGCTAAAACTAAAGTAGAAGTGGCAAACAAACCTAAACTTGCCATTCAAAAACGGCTTTTTTTGAATAAATTTAGTTTTTTCATAATAACAACTTTTAAGTTTTTTAACATTTAGAAAATGTTCAAAAACTTAAACCTTTACATTGATTAATTTTTATTTATTTTATTTTTGTTGGGATTTTTGACTAGAAGCAGCGTTTATATCGGAATTACTTTGACCTGTTGTTGGAGTATCAGTTTCTGATGCCTTGATTTTATCTGCATCTTTGTTGGCTGGTGCTGAATCAGAATTTGCAGCATCTTTGCTATAATTATCACTTTGCATTTTGTCTGCTGATTGCTTTGAATCTTTATTTTCTTCTTTTTTAGCAGCATCAGCTGATTGAGATTTGTCATCTGATTTTTGATTTTCAGATTGATTTGGTTCTTCTTTTTTATTTTCAGCATTGTTTGCACACGCAGCTAAAACTAATGTAGAAGTCGCAAACAAACCTAAACTTGCCATTCAGAAACGACTTCTTTTTAATAAATTCATTTTTTTCATTACAACTAAACTTTTTTAATCCTTTATTGATTTGTGATTACTTAATTGTTTTTAATTGGTGTTATTTACTTAATTATCGTAACTTTGCTTTTGATTGATCAGCATCATCACAGGTAACAACTTTACCTTCAGTAGGTTCTGTTTGTTCTCCGGCTTCCGATTTAGCATCAGCTTGTTCTTCTGAAGAATTGATATCAGTAGAAGATTCAGAATCTGTGGTCATACCAGATCCTGTTGAGGTATTTTTGGAAGGATCAGCTTCACCAGAATCTGAATTTTTAGTATTTTCTGGGCTTGGTGTTCCGTCAGGTTTCTGATTTTCTGTTTTTTCTGTTTTATTATCTTTAGTTTTTGGAATTTCAGAAGATTTTGAGTCTGCTTGGGTATCATTGCCCTGCATTTGTTCTGTGTTTTTTTGTTCTTCTTCTTTTTTGGTTTTTTCAGCTGGTTTAGATTTTTCTTTTTTAGATGTATTATCAGATGATTTAGCTTTATCATCTGATTTTTGATTATCAGGCTGTTTTGGTTCTTCTTTTTGGTTTTCAGTATTGTTAGCACACGCAGCTAAAACTAACGTAGAAGTCACAAACAATCCTAAACTCGTCATTCAAAAACGACTTCTTTTCAATAAATTCATTCTCTTCATAATAAAAACTTCTAAAATTCTTTAATTTGTATCGCTTAATAAATTAATGTAATTAACTTGATGGTTCACTAACAACTGTAGCTTCTTTAGGTTGTTCTTCTGTTTCGGATTCTCCATCAACTGTTGCTTCTGGAGTTTCAGGAGCGGTACTGTCAGCGGGAGATTGAGAAGCAGTATTTCCATCACCAGCTGCTGCAGAAGTATTAGATTTAGATTCCATACCATCAACGGCTGCTTGATCATCTTTAGCAGTAGTGCTTTCGCCACCAGATGAAGTCTGAGTGTCTTTAGTGTTTGCTGAATCTGTTGCTTCAGCTTCTTTAGATTTTTCTTCTCCAGTTTTTTGATTGTTTTTTTCTGAAGATTGTGAAGATTCTGAATTTGCTTTATGATCATTGTCCTGCATTTGCTTTGCATCATCAGCTTTTTGATCTTCTTCTTTTTTGGCTCTATTATCAGATGATTTAGCTTTATCATCTGATTTTTGATTATCAGGCTGCTTTGGTTCTTCTTTTTGGTTTTCTGCATTGTTAGCACAAGCGGCTAAAACTAACGTAGAAGTTGCAAATAAACCTAAACTTGCCATTCAGAAACGACTTCTTTTCAATAAATTCATTTTTTTCATTACATCAAAATTTTTTAATTCTTTAAATTTATAGCTAATTTCAAAGAAATAATTCCTTATATTAATTTGTGACTGGTTTTTTGATTGATATGGTTTATCTAATTATCGTACATTAGTGTTACTAAAAACAACTTTGCCTTCAGCGGGAGTGTTTTCTTCTTGAGTTTCGACTTCTGCTTCGGATGGATCGGGGGTAGTTGGTTCTGTTGAAGAGTTATTACCAGCAGAAGTTTGAGAATCATCTCCCATACCCGACATTGAAGCATCATCTTTAGATGTATTAGCTTGATCAGAAGCAGAAGGATTAGACTCGCCAGATGTTGAGACATCAGAATCTTTAGTATCAGTTGACTCAGATGGTGTTTCAGCTTTTTGAGCTTTTTCTTCTTTAGCTTCTTTGTCTTCGGTTTTTGGAGCTACAGTAGGTTCTTGATTTGTTGTAGGATCATCGCCCTGCATTTGTTCTGTCTTTTTTGGTTTTTTATTTTCTTCTTTTGGTTTAGATTCTTCTTTTGGTTTTTGACTTTCAGATTGTTTGGGTTCTTCTTTTTGGTTTTCTGCATTGTTAGCACAAGCAGCTAAAACCAAACTTGAAGTTGCAAAAATCCCTAAACTCGCCATTCAGAAACGACTCTTCTTTAATAAATTCATTTTTTTCATGATAATAAAATTCAAAAGTTTTTTAATTTGTGTTCTTTATTTAATTAACGTAATTGACTTGACGAATCGCTAACAACTGTAGCTTCTGAAGGTTCCATTTCTGCTTCTTGTTCTTTTGTTTCAGATTCTCCACCAGCAGCTTTTTCTGGAGTTTGCGGAGAAGTATTTGCTTCACCATCTGTTGCAGGAGTACCAGAACCAGCCCCCATATCAGCATCTATTTGATCATTTTTAGTAGTACTATCTTCACTAGCAGCTGGAGCTTGAGAATTTTTAACATCTGCTGAATCTGTTGTTTCAGCTGCCTTAGGTTTTTCTTCTTCAGTTTTTTGATCTTTATTTTCTGAAGGTTGCAAAGGCTTTGAATCTGTTTTAGAATCACCATCTTGCATTTGTTCTGGATCTTCAGCTTTTTTAGTTTCTTCTTTTTTAGCTGCGTTGTCAGTTGGCTTAGATTCTTATTTTGGTTTTTGACTTTCAGGTTGATTTGGTTCTTCTTTTTGGTTTTCTGCATTGTTAGCACAAGCAGCTAAAACTAATGTAGAAGTCGTAAATAAACCTAAACTCGCCATTCAGAAACGGCTTCTTTTTAAGAAATTCATTTTTTTCATGATAATTAAATTGCAAAGCTTTTAAAATTAATTAATTTTAATTACTTTATCTTTGTTGACCAAGCGCACTAGGAGTACCTGAACCTTGAGCAGTGTTTGTGTCTTCACCGGTTTGTCTTGGTGTGCTGTTGCTAACATCTGGGCCCATTGAAGAAGTATCATTAGGTTTTGGAGTTGGACTTGTAGTTGCGTCAGCACCACTATTTTTAGCTGCTTCTTGACCATCTTTAGATGTATCACCACTAGGAACTGGAGCTTCAGCCTCTTTGGCGCTTGCAGAATCAGTTGCTTCAGACTTGGAATCTGAGTCAGAATTTGATGGCATTACATTAGTATCATCACCTTGTGCCTTGTTTGCTGATTCTTCTTTGCTTTCATTATTTTTTTCACCTTCTTTTTTAGCAGAATCAGCAGGTGCTTTTCCATTGTTTGATTTTTGTTCATTAGTTTTTGGTTCTTCTTTTTGGTTTTCAGCATTGTTAGCACAAGCAGCTAAAACTAATGTAGAAGTCGCAAACAATCCTAGACTTGCCATTCAAAAACGACTTCTTTTCAATAAATTCATTTTTTTCATAATAATCAAATTGCAAAGTCATTTAAAATTTTGTTAATTTTAAATGACCGATCCTTAAACTTAAAATTTCTAATTTCTTTAATGATTAAATCCATGATTTAAATCAATATAAATATTTCAAATAAAACATCAATAGAAACACTAATACCACTTGGTATTAGTGTCTTATTTTATTTATTTTGCAGCAGGTTGGCCGCTGGTAGATCCTGGAGAAGATGTTGCACTTGAACTATCACTCATACCTGATGATGATGAACCTGCACCAGATGACATTCCAGATGATTGACTAGCGTCTTTGGACTGAGCATTATCTGAACTTGTTCCAGCAGCTGGAGTTTCATCAGAACTCTTGGCTTTTTCAGCGTCTGATTGAGCCTTTTCATCCTTACTTTCAGTATCTTTTTGTTCTTGACCTGCTGAAGCAGATGCGTTAGGATCATCTCCTGGCATTTTTTCTTCAGCTTTTTCGCCTTCTTTATTAGCTGCATCTGCTGAACCTTTATCACCTGCTTTTTGATTTTCAGATTGATTTGGTTCTTCTTTTTTGTTTTCAGCATTGCTTGCACAAGCAGCTAAAACTAATGTAGAAGTCGCAAATAAGCCTAAACTGGCCATTCAAAATCGACTTCTTTTTAATAAATTCATTTTTTTCATAACAACAAAACTTCATAGTTTTTTTTAAAATTTTGTTAATTTTTAAAAAAACTGAGCTTTCATTTTTATTAATTTCTAATTTGTTGATTGCTTATTCTTTTAAATTTATGTCATAAAATGTCACTAAAACTTTTGATTCAATTGAATTTAACTAAATTTTTATTGAATCAAAATTTTCCTAATTTGATATTTTTAATCAATTTAGAAAATTTAAAAGAACAATTTTCTTAACATAAATATGTAGAAAAATAATTTCAATCGCGGATAATTATATTAGATTAATAATAAATTGATATGTCCAAAAAGGCAAATAAACAAAATTTAGGGTGGGATATCTTCAAGGAAATAACAATTGGACTTTGGATAATAATTTAGTTATTAAATACTTTAGTTGCAGTAGATACTAACTGATCATAGCCCTTTTTGTCTAAAAATTGTTTAATGGTATAAACATAAGCGTTGGGATTTTTGGTTTCGACAAAGCTTTTAAAGTTTTCTTGGGTAATCACCAACTGGTCTTGAGCCGCAAGGTTTTTTAAGGGTTTATTAATAATATCAATATGAGTAATGTTGTTGTTTTTTAATAGTTTACGGACTAAAGAAGCCCCCATTGCACTAGATCCCATACCCGCTTCACAAGCAAAAACAATTTGTTTAACACTTTTTAAAGCACTGACTAAATCATCATTAACTGCAAATTGGGTCTGTTGGATTTGGGTCTCTTGTCTTAAATCAGCTAGAGTTAAATGGATGTCAGTTTGTTGGACTTCTTGTTTTTTAGTAATCGTTTTATTGTTTTTGACAAAACTATATGTACAAAAATAACGATCATTAGTTGCTGATTGATAATTGAAGTCAACGATTTTGTTAGCCAAGTCCTCAGTTTCTACTTTAGAAAACTTCATTATTTTAGTGGAATCGAAATGAGTAAGTGCTTTAGTAAAAGTATGGAATTTTTTAGAAAAAAAATGAGATTTTAAATAATTAATTTTGGTTACTCAAAATTTATTTTTCGTAGCAAAAACTTTAACTAAATAAGTGTTTTGTTTGTAATCAACATATTGAAATTCCAGCATCTTAGCTGATTTAGGATTCAAATAAAACAATTCTTGATTTCCGTTTTCTAAAATTAGGGTTTCTAATAATAATTGTTTTTTACCTGAAATTGTTTGAAAAGTTAAACTTTGTAGTTTTTTAACACGGTTTAATTCAAATAAGTTAGGTTGGTTTTTAATTTTGTAGTGACGGGAATTAATTCATGAATAATACGGATTAATGAACACACGTTCGCCGTTTTTATTGCGTTCTCAAATCAAATAAAATGCGGTCAATCCACCAACAATTCCAGCTGATCCTAAAATAGAAATGGTTAAACCAATATAAGAAGAACTGCTTTGGTATAAGAAAGTGTAAACAGAAATGACACTACCAGGAGAATTAACAGAAATTGAACCCACTCCGAAAATGTTGTAGATAATAATATTAAAAATTCCGCCAATAATCATAAAGATTAAAGTAACTGGTTTCATTAACACAAATGGGAAATAAACTTCATGAATTCCGCCAACAAAATGAATGGGCATAGATGATGCAGCTTGGGCTTTTAAACTATTGGATTTAGCAAATAATCACCAAGCAATTAAAATTCCCAGACCTTGTCCTGGATTAGGATCTAATAATAATAAGAAAGATTTTCCCGCAGTTTGTACTTCTGCAGTTCCCAACGGAGTAAAAATTCCGTGGTTGACAGCATTATTCAAAAATAATACTTTAGCTGGTTCGACAAAAATTGGCAATAATCAGTCTAACTGATTTTGATACATGCCATTAATGGCTTGGGAAAAGACACACTGGATTCCAGCAATAATTGGGGTTAAACCATAAAAAGCAATAATGGCGAATCCAAAACCAAAAATTCCTAAAGAAAAATTATTGATTAACATTTCATAACCTTGAGGAATATAAGGTTTTCAAAACCGTTCTAGTTTTTTGAAAACAATTGCAGCAATTGGTGCAGCAATCATGGCACCAAGTAGCATGGGCATGGTTGTTACTGGTTGGTTGGTAACAGGATCAATTGGAATTCCTGCAATATTAGCAAAGTAATGGGTAGAACTGGAATATAACACTCCTAAAGTAGCAATAATTCCAATCATGGCGCCTCGGGTACCATATATTTGTTTACCGCCAAAAAACGCAATTAAAACGGGAATAACATAACTTAAGGTTGGTCCAATAATGATGGCTAATTGTTCATTAGGAGTTCAACCAGTTTTTAAGAAAAATGCAGTAATTAACCCTCAAGCGATAAAAACTCCAATGGCCGGCATAATCATCCCAGCAAGAAAAGAACCAAATTTACGAATTTGATTCTTGATGGTTTTAGGTTTGAATAAATCACCAAACCGTTTAGGATTAACTTGGCTGCGGGTTTTATTCATTTCTGTAGTCACAGCAAAATTATTATTGTTCATAATTTGTTAATGATTTTTATATCAATCTTCATCTAAAGATAGGTTGGCAAAACTGTCACAACCATTATGGGTTGATGGAAGGTGGGTGTTTAAATGCATTTCAACTAAACTTAAATCTCTGGGAGTAATAAAAATTTTTTTAGCAATAATGTTTTCTTCGATTTCATGAATAACACTAGTACGACAAACTGGAATAATGCTCTGGTTAATGTTGTAAGCTAACATCAGTTGGGCAACTGTGCATTGGTATTTTTGGGCCAGAGATTGTAGAATAACGTTTTGAAACGTATAAGTATAATTTCCAAATGGCCTTCAACCTTGAACACTAATGTTATTGCGTTTGTTGTAAATGATGCGGTCATAACGCATATAAGTTACACTAGATTCAATTTGATTAATTTGGGGCATAACTTGAGTTTCATTGAATAAAGTTTGAACTTGATCGCGATCAAAATTTGAAACTCCAATAACTGCTACCAAACCCTTTTGCTGACAAGCAATTAATTCTTTTCAAGCTTGCACATTAACTGACATGTCTACATGGGGACGGTGCAATAAAAATGAATCAATTTGATCAATTTGTAGTCGGGCTAAAGTTGCGCGCAATTCTTGTTCAACACTATTTTTATAATCTGATGGTCAAATTTTGGATTGAATCAAAGGTAATTTATTATTTTGATAAACTGGATTTGCAGCAATAATTTGCAAGCACTCACCAATAATGGTTTCGTTTTCATAATGTTTAGCAGTATCAATAAAGTCATAAC
Organism: Mycoplasmoides fastidiosum; assembly: GCF_024498275.1. Taxonomy (GTDB): domain Bacteria; phylum Bacillota_I; class Bacilli_A; order Mycoplasmatales; family Mycoplasmoidaceae; genus Mycoplasma_N; species Mycoplasma_N fastidiosum. Next base: position 1,090,641 of record NZ_CP101809.1, on the reverse strand, counting down.
CTAAACTAACTACTTTTTGTAAAACTGGTAACATTGCTTCTTTGGTGGTGATGCGATAAGTGCCAAAGCCCAGAACACTATTAAGAATTGACATGATGACTCCTTAAATATCTATATTCTTATTTTAGTGAACAGAAATTCAGTCATCAAATTACTGCTAAAAGCTTTGTCAGCAGTAAATGCCAAAACAAAAAAAAAAAAAAATCTGCATTGAGTGCAGATTTTTAGTTTTGATCTTGCTTTAATAAAAAATGGTTAAACAATAATAATTTAGTATTTTCATCCAAATACCAATGATTAACAATATTATTGATTTTTAGTTTGATAAATAAGGTTTGGGGAATTTTTTCTTCTAAATCAATCGTACTAAAAATAATATCGATCGGATGCTTGTTTAATAAGTTTTTTAATTGACTATATGAACAAGCATTGATTTCAGCATTGGGGAAAATGCGTTCAATGTTAGTTTTTAAAATATAACTAATTCCCATGCCTCCCCAACAAATTGTGTTAATTTTTCAGGGCTGCTTACAAATCCATTCATAGAAAAAATTAATGAAATAAAGAAGTAGATAATATGACTGGTAAGGATCTTTAAGTACTCACTCTTGAAAAGCTTTTTCAATGATTTCATGTAATTTGGCATAATTCTGTTTTAGCAAATTAAAATTATGAAAATTATTTTGATCTAAAACATTCACATTAGTTTCATTAATTAAATGCAGCAATAAAACTTCTTGAAAATTATTACTAATAGTAATTTGGGGATCAATTTGATGAACTACTTTTTGAATTGCTTGACTAATTTTATTTTTATTTTGTAAATAATCTTTAGTTAGAAAACAAGCAATAAAATCTTTATATTCTTGGGGAATAAATCATTTGCTAATTGGGCTGTCAAAATTATTTTCTTGAATATAAGAAAACCAAATTCAAGTTACTAAAGTTAAAAGAAAAAAATCTTTAATTGATTGAATATCTGAATAATTTTTTTCTAATGCTTTAATGACTAGATGATAGTTTTCAAAGTTAATAAAGGGTTGAATTTTATCAACTAATAATTTGGGGAAATATTGTTTTAAGTCTTTTTTAACTAAAACATTAGTTAAATCATAATTATAAAAACTTTCACAAAACCAAGTAGTGAAAAAAACTCATAAAAATTTTTTAGATTGAGCATCACCTTGGTGGCTATGATTGCGATAATAATTATTAACTAAGCTATCAACAATCACAAAATCGCTGTTGGATAAATTTCAATGTTTTTTAATAACGGTTTTTTTATAAGTACCTAATAAGTAATTATCAATAATAATTACTAAAGCGATTTCGCGCAATAATAATTCCACTTTATTTTGTTGGTACAAACTAATCAAAAAACTTTGATAAGGTTTAAAATTTTTAACACCAGAATTAATTTTTTCCAGTTTATTAATTTTTAAAAAATTATTTAATTCATCTAATCTTCGGTATCAAGTTCTTCTAGAAATATTAATGTGGTAAGAAATTTTTTCATATTCAATTTCTTGATAATGAATGATGATTTCTAGAAGTTGACGAATTTGTCGATTCATTATCATCAGCAGCACCTGCTTTTATATGTTATGATCAATTCATGATAAAGTTGGGATTTAGTTTGCCCATTCTAAACTCAAACAAATATCCATACTTAAAATTCTAATTAATTTTTGAGAAAAAATCAAGATTTTGCTAATGAATTAACAGAATTTTAACCGATCTTCATTATCGGTTTAAAAATAAAAAAATGCATTCTAAAATTAGAATGCATTTTTAATTTAATTATTTATTAATATGGTAATTATTTGATTTTAAATTTCAGTTCAGCAGTGGCTACAACATGGTTATTAATAAAGTGTAATAAATCTTGTTGGGTTTTTAGTTCTGGATAAGCTTGGGGAGCAAGATCAGTTGCATAAACAAACAAAGTATAAAAACCAGCAGCAGTAGAATAGGTATCACTTAATTCCACAAAATATCCCCCACCAAATAAATTTCGGGCAGCAAATAATTTTTTTTCTTTCTCAGTGATCAACCCATCTTTACCAAACTGGGCAAATAAAGAGGGACGACCAGAATTTAAAATCTCAGCACTATAACTGTTAACGGTGTTAAACAAATGGGTTTGTTGATCGACCACAACCCGATCGCCTTCTGGTTGAAAAATACTATAACCAGTCCAGTTTACTAATGGGGTTCCGATAATATTCAAACTTTGGGAGTTATTCAATAAAACAACATATGATTGAGCATCAGCTACCTTATCAAAACTAAATTCAATGCGTTTAAAAGATTTAAAACCTACAGAAAGAGGGTTTTCAGCATTTCATTTTAGAATAGTGAAATATTTGCGATCTAAAAAATTTCCGGATTCAGTTTTGATTAAATCTTTGATTTGTAAATTTTGAATGCGAATTAAACTAGCTGTTTCTGAAACATAGAAATGACCACCATCTTTTAAATGGGGGTCAACAATGTCGGGATTAGCTAAACTGATATAACCATTTTGAAATTTCACTTGCCGACCAACAAAGTATAGTGAATATTTTTTAATTGGATCAGATTTTAAAACGATTTCTTCAAACAAAGCAAAAGTTTGGGGATAAGGCAAATGATCAGTATCGGGTTTTTCTCTTAAACCAATGACAACCACTTCGTATAAATGATCATTTTCAGGAGGAGTAGGACCAAAATAATTCCGAGCGTTATCATTTAAAAATTCAGCAGGAATAATACTGGATTGAACGTTTTTAGTAGTAGAGTTTTCAAACTGGAATAAAACATTTTCGCCTAATTCAGCTGAAGCATTTTCATCCAACTCAGTAATATTAGGATCTAAAACTAAAGCAGCCCAATGTAAAAACGGTACTCCCATGGCACCTGAAGCATCTTTATCCATTAAAACAACAGCATAAGCAGCTGCATTTTCGATTGCAGCCCATTTCAAGTGCAATGAACGATAAGGATCGGTATTTAATCTTGCATTAATAACATGGTTTTCATCAATACTATTAGAGGTTAAAAATTTGGTGAATTTTTCTTGCATTTTGTTATCCATTCATGAATATTTATAAGGTGTTTAAATTTTAACACAGAAAAAATGAATCATTTTTTGTCAGAAGATTAAAAAAACCAAGTTAAGTGGTTTAACTTGGTTTTTCAAGGAAGCAGACAACTAATTGTGGCGTATGATGTTGCCTGTTTTTAATTGATTTAACAGTTCTTGGCCGGTAAGTTTTTTATCACTCATGGACATTTTTTCAATTGATGATGAAATATAACTATCAAGATTAGCAGTATTCAAATCACCTGCTGGATTAAATAAAGGATTATGAGCAGAATCTTTATAAGGAACAGCTTGAGCTGCTTCTTGGAAACTGATGTAGTCTCGTACAGAAATACCTAAAGCATCTAGACTTAATTTTTTCACATTATCTTTTTCAGTTTTAGCTTGATCCATAATTTTTTGATAATGGGCTTTAGCTTTAGTTACATCGCCATAATTTCTAGCAATTGGCACATAGTAGCGGGATTTTAATTCGATGTAATCAGTAGTGTTATATTCAACACCATTTTCAATAATGGTGCCCTTATATAATCAACCTAAAAATTTAATTAATCCCTTGTCTTTGCGTTCGGTTGTATGAATTGGAGTCAGCGCAGATCCCCCGGCCACATAAGTGAATTTTTGTTGTTGGGCATCTGTGGCTTTAGTCACATAATTAATTTGACCAACTCACTTTACTTCTTCATCAAACTTAGCAAAAGATTGAAAAATTTGTTCATTATTATTACTGAAATATTTACGGGCATTATCAGATTGGGCAGAACTTAAATAAGCCACAGTTGGAGAAACTGCTAATGCAGTATTAAAAGTGCGAATGTAATTATGGGACCAATCTGAACCGGTTTTAGCAGCATAATTAATTGGCCGTAGTCCCAAATCTTTTTTATAGGGGATAAAGTTAGAACCAACAAATTTGTCAAATGATTCAACAAAAGCTTTAGCTTTAGGATTCTCTGTTGGGTCTCCATCTAAGAAATTATAATCAACAGTTACCCGAGAATTTCTTGCATCATTTTTATATTTAAAAATGTAATCACTTTGGTTCTCTCCAGTATCTTGCCATAAGAACCGATAGAAAATATTATTGGAATAATCAGACGAAAGAACACTAGTTAACTGATCTCTAATGGGATCAAATTTTACTCCACTTTTTAGTTTTAAAAGTGGAGTAACTTTGTAAACAAACTCGTTTAGTTTGTCATAGTATTTAAAAGTGTCGTTATTAATGGTATAACCATTCAATTCGGTTGTTTTAGTTGCTGAAGATTCAGGATACTGGAAGCGGTTATACCCAGAAGATTTGATTCTTTCGATTACTTTTGCACGAGTGATAGCTGCAGCATCATGAACTAGTCCACTGGATTCAGTAGTTAAAGTTGCTCCGGCTTGCACAGCTAAATCTAATAAAAATTTTAAAACAACTAAATTAACAGTTAAACTTTCTAGACTAGTTAAATTAAAGGGAAGAGAATACAATCGTTTTTCATTACTTGCAGAATTAGCGCCAGAAATATTGGTGTGCATGGATAAGATTTCGGGACTGAAATCTTCAGGTTTAATAACACTGGAAACATCAAGTAAGCGATTATAACTTTGGATGGAACTTGCTGCGGTTGGGGTGTTCAAAATTAAAGATGGTACAAGTGAATCACTTGCTGAAATCTTTCGAACAGTATCATTTAATAGAGCAACTTCAGAAGTTGGCCCATTGTAATCGCTTTGGGTTAATAAATCAACTTGAACAAAATCAGCTTGATCTTTAAAAGTGGCGTTGTAATAATTTACTAAAGGTTTTAAAGCAGTTGGTAAAGGTCAATCTAATCCTTGAGCTGTTGCAAAAATCACATTATTGGATTGCGTATTAGCACACGCAGAGATAACTAATGAACTGGTGATTGCACCAATGAAGAATAAATTTAATTTTTTAAATCAATATTTTTTAACCATTTTTTTGTTTTCTACTTCCGTTTACTTTAAGATTGATTAGTTTTTTATTGAAATCATGTTGGAACAATAAAAAGCTGATTAATCTCAAGTAATTATTAATTTTTGTATCTGAACAAAAATAGGTACAAATTTATTCCTATTTCTTGCGATACAATCAGTATTTTATTACTTTTAAAACTAAATGTCAATAATTTTGGCATTATTTTTCTCACTATTTTTAATTCAGATCATGTTTAATTTCTAAATTAATGCTTTGAAAATTCTTAATAAATAAAAAAATCAAAAATGTTGATTTGCAGGCAAACAACATTTTTGATTTTGGTGAAAATGGAGCAAAATTAAAAGTAGAAAGAAACTAAAAAATTCCTAATAAAGATGGGTTTTCTAAGTATTTTTTAATTGTTGAGGCAAAAGTAGCAATTTCAACACCATCAGCCCACCGGTGATCTGCAGCAACTGTTAAATACATGAAATGGTGTTCTTGATGATCTGCAAGAACACGAGTTACAATTGTTCCAACACCTAAAATTGCCATTTCAGGGAACTTAATCACAGGCATTCCAAAAATAGCTCCAGCTGAGCCGTAGTTAGTAATGGTGAAATGACCATTGCTCATATCCGCTCCTTTTAATTCCCGAGCGCGGGCTTTTTTAGCTAAAGTAGTAATATCAGCAGCTAATTGTAAAACAGATTTGGTGTGCGCATCTTTAATATTCGGTACTAATAAACCATAATCAGTATCAACAGCAATACCTAAGTTTAAAGTTCCAGGATAAACTAATTCTTGGGTTGCTTCGTCATATTGACTAGTGAAGATGGGGAACTGTTGCAAGGCTAAAGCAGTAGCTCGAGCAATGAAGGGCAAGAAAGTTAATTTTACGCCGGTAGTTTTTAAAACCATTTCTTTATATTGAGAACGCAGTTCTACTAAGTTGGTCACATCAGCTTCAACAACTTGGGTAACATAGGCAACTTTTTCTCAAGATTGTTTTAGATTTTTAGCAATTACTTGGCGTAAAGATGAAGTTTTTTCTCGTGCAGCAACAGGATGCGTACCTAATTTAGTTGGTTGAACAACTGGGGTTGGTTGAGTTGCAACTGTTGGTGTGGACAGAGGCGCAGGCTGTTGGCTAAGATCAGCACTCATGATTCGATTATGCGGGCCACTACCTTGTAAACCAGTTACATCAATGCTATTAGCGGTTGCAATTTTTTTAGCTAATGGTGAAATTACCACATCTGCACTAATTGTTGTTGTAGGTTCAACTGAAGCAACCGGAGCCGGTTGTGAAGCAGAGACTGGAGCAGTTTCAACTGCTGGTGCAGGTGCTTCATGGGCTGGATTTTCTTGACTGGGATCTTCTGGACCAGAACCATCATCAATGACAAACACAACTTCACCAACGTGAACAGTTTGGTCAACCGCAATTTTAATTTTGAAAATTTTACCATTAACTGGAGAAGTGATTTCTGAGGTTACTTTATCGGTTTCAACTTCAAATAAAGCATCACCATCTTTAATTTGATCACCCTCTTTTACTAAAATTTGGGTAACTTTGCCTTCGTGTAAACCTTCGCCAATGTCGGCAAATTTAAAATAATACATTTTGAATTTTCTTTCGATATCAAATTTTTCGTCGCAAAAATTTATATGGAATAATTAACTGCTTTGATCTGTTGGGAACAATTGCAATTATCAAATTTTGATTATAAACCATTAAAACTCACAATTAATCATAATCATGGTCAGTTAAAAAACTTCAAACTAAACCATAAGCATGAATTTGATCATTTTTTTGGGCTCCACTAGCTAATAGTTTTTCGGTTAATTGGTATTTAGCTAATTTGGCTTTTAAGCGAAATTTGTTATCAATTGTATCTTGGGGAATTTTGTGAATTCAGTAAGCAATTTCGGGGTGTTCGACATTTCATCCTGATTTCCCAAAACTAATTTGCAATTCTGTTTGCTGATTTTTGGTGGGGAAATTAGTGTTATTAATTTCATAAACCCCTGCTTCAACTTGTTTCATTAGCTGATCATGAGTTTGAAAGACCCGATCTAATAAATCATTCATATTATTTTTGTTGGCGGTGGAAATTAAAAACACTTCTTGTTTTGTTAAATTAATTAGTTGTTCATAAGCGGCTTGATCATAGTTTAAATCAATTTTGTTAATTACTAAAATGGTTGGTTTAGCTGCTAAAGCAGCAGAATACTGTTGAATTTCATTAGCAATAACTTGATAACTATTAACAATTCCTAACTCATCATCTGCAGCAATTAAGTGAATCAAAATTTTGCAACGATTTAAGTGTTTTAAAAAATCATGACCTAATCCCGCTCCATTGGCTGCATTTTCAATTAAACCAGGGACATCAGCAAAAACTAGTTTTTGATTTCGATGAGCTACTGCACCTAAAACGGGTTCTAAAGTGGTGAAGGGATAAGAAGCAATTTTGGGTTTAGCGTTAGAGATATTAGATAAAAAAGTCGATTTTCCCGCATTTGGAAACCCAAACAAACCCACATCAGCAATGGATTGAATTTCTAATTTGACAGTTAAACCAGCTCCTAAATCACCTCGTTCTCATAAGGATGGAGCTTGATTAATGGAAGATTTGAAAAAGTAATTACCCTTTCCCCCTTTCCCTCCCTTGCACAATAAAAAACTTTGACCATCTTGCACGATATCACAAATTTTAATCCCTGTCTGCAGATCAGTAACCACAGTACCACAAGGAACTTTAATAATCTTATCTTGACCTTTAGCTCCGTGTTGAATTTTAGAAGCACCATTCACTCCGTTTTCAGCCCGAATCGTTTTTAGGTTACGCAAATGAAATAAATTATTAAGGTTTTGATCACCAATGATAATGATGTCACCACCTTTACCTCCATCACCACCAAATGGCCCACCTTGGGGATAATGAGCTTCACGACGTCATGCTAAAGCGCCATTACCGCCATTCCCAGCTTGTAATTTTAAGACGCAAACATCGACGAATTGGTAGTTCATAGCAAGAAGAAATTATTTTTTTAGATTAATGTAGTTTTTTTCTTTATTTTTTTGCAATCAAGTTTTATCGGTTTGGTTATGTTGCACTTGTTCGCGGAATTCTTTTAGGTTTTCTAAATAAACACCGTCATTTAAATTACGGTTTAAATAAGCAAAGAATTTAAATGGAAAATAAAATCCAATAACAACTGTTCCAGCCATAATTAAAATGCGAATGATCACAACAAATCAAGCTGAACTAGACTGCCCTCCAAATCCTGGAAAAGCTCCAGAATAAAACAGAATTAATGCGGTGAATCAAAAGGCAAATAAGAAGACATAACAATCAGTCGCTAATAACGGGCGTTTTAAAAAGATGCGACAAATTAAGTGGTAAATGCCTAAGATTACGACATGAATAAAAATGAAAGCTAAAAAGATATAAAAGGCATTTGGATTTACTGTTGCAAAAGGATAAAAGAATTTAGCACCAACCGGCTCTTCTTGCACAACTCCATCAATCACTAAATTATTGCCAACATAATTACTCGTTGTGGCAGGATCAATCATAAGATTGCGAAAATAATCTAAGTATTGGGGCGGCAAGCCGCGAATTCATGTGTTTCACGCCCCACTAAAATTAGCGGGATTAGTTGGGTAATAAAAAACAGGGGTATTCTGATTTTGAGCAATAATCCAGTTCTGGTGCAATAAATTTCATTCCCCCATCAAGATGTAAAAAACAAGCAAAGGGGCAATGACAAGTAAAGATAATCACAGTCATAAAGCAACTGGATTACTGCGGAGTTTTAATTTCATTAGAATTTATTTTATTTTGATTGATTGAATTGCTAGTAATTAAAAAAGGGTCAAATTAAACGCGTTTTTTCCGTGGTTTTTTTACATTATAAAATTTTTGATAGTAAAAACTTAATAATTCATTGGTGCGGTGCATATACGCTTCAATTCCAGGATCATAGGGCATACTAAGAGCTCATTGTACAGCAAAACAAGTGGTTAAAAAAATATGATCAGCCAGAATTTCTCATTCCAATTTTGCTAATTTTGCTAACCATTGGGCTAATTCTAAATCTAAACGGGCCTCCCGGATGAAATTAGCATAATCCCAATAATAATTGTTAATGCGCCCCCATTCATAATCGATCAATTCCAATTCTTGGGTTTGATCATTATAAATTAAATTTAAAAGACTAATATCGTTATGGGATAAACATTTGGGTAAGTCTTTGTAAGTGTGGGTTAGTTCTAAATATTTTTGTCAGTGTTCTGAAGCTAGACGTTCATCAACGTATTGTTCAAAACACAAATTATTGTGCTTTCGCACTTTTTTAGCTGCGGGATGATTTAAATCAGTTTTGTGCAATTGTTCAATAATATCAACTAGTTTTTTTAAAAACTGGATGTCAATATCAGTAACAACTGGATTGCGCCCCACAAACCAATGACGAATGCTATTACCAGTTTTTAAATCATAATAAACATAAGTTTGATCATTAATTAATTTTAAAATGGCTCGTTCGTTGTCGCGAAAAATAATGTCATTGTTCATCCCAAAACGGACTTGGTATTGTTTGTTATTTTTTGTTTTAATGCGGTATGTTTCGTTGCTATAACCCAAGCTAATTTTTTCACATTCGACAATATCTTCAACTTTATATTTTGGTTTACAATGCTTGATAAAAAAGCTTTGAATTTCGGTCAATTTTTCACTACTCCCACTTACAAAAACTGGCTAATCATGTAAAACATAATTTTAGCAAATTATCAATTTAAATGCTTAAAAAGATGAGAAGAAATTCATTCAAAGCATTTTTATTGATGGTATTTGATCAAACAAAAACCACCCAAATTACTTTGGCTGGTCTTAAAAAATGGTGAAAATTTATTTTAAAAATTGAATTTCATTAATTAAATGCAGAAGCTGAATTTTAAAAATTAGAAGTAGCAAAAACATAAATTAAATTCTGGGCTAATGAAGGAATATAGGGTGAACCAGTATCATTGAAGAAAACCGTTTTCATTTGGGATTCAAAGAATTCTTTTAAATAAATATTGATTGGCTCAGATACGCGTAATTTATTATTGCTAAATAATCTTAATCCATTAGGAGCTGGTTCATTAACTAGAATTTTAATTTGATCATCCACATATTTTAAAGCATCACCCCTAAATCCAGCTACTTGACGTTGGAAGTCAGTCAGTTGTTCACTAACTTGAAAGTCTTGAATGATTGGATCAAAAACTTTTAACTCAATTGAATTTAAACCACTTAACCCAGATTCTAAAGCACGAAAAATAATGCGGTTTTCATCCGCGTTATAAATGTTATTTAGCGCAGTGATTACTTGGTTTAAATTCGGGTTTAAACCAAGTAAACGGTGTTTAACTTCTTCAGTCAATGTTACATTTTTAAAAGCTTCACCACTGGCGTTTTTTAAAGCATTAAAGAAGTCATCGACACTATTAATTGGTGTTTTGGGTTTTGAGGTATTATTGGTACTGTTACCAGAATTAAAGTGGGTTGGATTAAATAAATTTTGAATTTGGGCAAAGATTTGTAAGAACAATTGCCGCACTTGATTTAAATTATTATGTAATCAAAATAAAGCACTAATACGATTGTTAGTTGCATCAAAGTTACCAAAGGGATTAATTTGGTTAAAAAGGCGGGTGCCGTTGAATTGATTTAAAAAATCTAAGGCTTGATCTACAGCTTGGTTGGCTGTAAATTCGTGCCATTGATTATAACCAGTAAAAACGGTTACCGGCTGAAGTTGATTAATTGATCAAGTTGGTTGCACTAATGGAAAAACTAGTTTGGATGATTGATTTTCAGATTCATCTTCTTCATCATCTTTTTTTGTGTCTTTAGTTTGTTGAGTTGTTGGCTGATTAGCTTGGTCATTATTCGCACCAAGATTAATTCCAAAAACTTCAGATAAACGTAATCCCGAAGCAAGAGTGCCAGTTAAACCAAAACTGATCGGCAACATTAAAGTCGCTTGAGCGATCGCAGTAAAAACACGCCGTGATACTCGCCACAATAAATTACCCCCACCCCGACGTTTGAAAATTTTGCGTAAGAACAACATGTGGATACCAAAAAGGATGATGTTCATAATGACGGCTGCGATGATATAAAAAATAACCACCACATATTGTCGAACATAAATTAGGACCACTGGCGTGTAATAGCGGTACTGTTGGGGTAAATAATTTGAAAAATTATTAATCAAAAAATTAGTAAAACCTTCAAGTGCATAATTAGCAACAAGTGCAAAAATTGCTAATAAAACGACATTGAAAACTCCGTAGTACAAGACTTTTCTTCAGCCAGAAAAAAAGCCCCAAACAAAACCAATGAGCAAAAAACCGATAAAAACTAAAATGGAAATTAAATTAATGTTCATGATAAATTTTTTGGACCCATTTCTGTAAAAAGGCGGGTTAAAAAAATGTTCTTTGTATAAAATACGCCTTTTTTATTAAAAATAAAAAAGGCGCTGAATGATTTGATTTTACCCAAAATATTTGATTTCTTGGCATTTTCTAGTGCAATGCGATTAAAATCAAAATTAATTAATAAGTAATTATTTTTTACTACGTAATTCTAAAATTTCAGTTGTAACTGATTTTGGGGCTCGTTCGTAGTGGGAGAAAGTCATAGTGTAGTTACCTCGACCTTGAGTGAAAGATCGTAAGTCAGTGGCATAACCAAACATTTCTTTTAACGGCACTTTAGAACGAATAATTTGGACATTATCGCGTTGATCAGTTCCTTCAATTTGGCCTCGACGAGAAGAAATGTCACCCATAGTGTCACCGAAGTACTGGTCAGGAACAGTTACTTCCACGTTCATAATTGGTTCTAATAAAACTGGACCACATGATTTAGCAGCTTCTTTTAAAGCCATCGAAGCAGCAATACGGAAAGCCATTTCGTTAGAGTCCACATCGTGGTAAGATCCATCAAATAAAGTTGCTTTCACATCAATTAATGGATAACCAGATAAAGGACCTGATTTCATTGCATCAACTAAACCGGCTTGAATTGGTTTAATGTATTCTTTAGGAATTCGACCACCAACAATTTTGTCGACAAATTCAAAGTTTTTGTCTTTATTTGGTTCAAATTTAATTCACACGTGACCATAGTTCCCCCGACCACCAGATTGTTTAATGTATTTTCCTTCAACATCAGCTGTTTGGGTAAAGGTTTCACGGTAAGAAACTTGGGGAGCACCAACGTTTACATCAACTTTAAATTCGCGTTTCATACGGTCAACGATAATTTCTAGGTGTAATTCACCCATTCCAGAAATAATGGTTTGACCAGTTTCTTCATCAGTGTGAGCACGGAAGGTTGGATCTTCTTCGGATAACTTAGATAAAGCAATGGACATTTTTTCTTGGTCAGCTTTTGTTTTTGGTTCAATTGCTAAAGAAATTACGGGTTCAGCAAATTGCATGGACTCAAGAATAATTTCGTTGTTTTCATCACACAAAGTATTCCCAGTTCCAGTATCTTTTAATCCCACTACAGCACAAATATCACCAGCCCGAATTTCTTCGATTTCTTCACGGTTGTTAGAGTGCATTTTCACTAAACGAGAAATGCGTTCTTTCACTCCTTTAGTGGAGTTGTAAACATAAGTTCCTTTTTTTAGAACACCAGAATAAATCCGGATGAAAGTTAAGCGACCTACAAATGGATCAGTTGCAATTTTAAAAGCTAAAGCAGCAAATGGTTGGTCATCGCTATTGTTACGTTCCACTTCTTTGTTATCAACAGTAATTCCTTTAATTGCAGGAACATCAATTGGTGATGGTAAATAATCAACCACCGCATCCAATAACAGTTTTACCCCTTTGTTTTTAAAAGCGGTACCACACAAAACAGGGAAGAATTCAGCAGTTAAAACTAAACTACGAATACATTTTTTAATTTCAGGAACACTGATTTCATGACCTTCTAGATATTTAGCCATTACTGTTTCATCAGCAACAACAATTTCGTCTAATAATTCACTGCGTAAACGTTGTGCTTCAGCTAATAAATCAGCAGGAACTTCGATTTCAGTGTAATCTTCATCTTGCTTGCCATCAAAAGCATAAGCTTTCATTTCCACCAAATCAATAACCCCTTTGAAATCAGCTTCAGTTCCGATGTTTAATTGAATTGGTACAGCTTTAACTCCTAAACGATCACTGATGGATTTTACTGATTTTAAAAAATGGGCACCGATTTTATCCATTTTGTTACAGAAAACAATGCGGGGCACGTTGTATCTTGTAGCTTGACGTCACACGGTTTCAGTTTGGGGTTCAACACCCATTTGGGAGTCCAACACAGCTACAGCACCATCTAATACCCGTAAAGAACGTTCCACTTCTACAGTGAAATCCACGTGTCCAGGAGTATCGATTAAGTTTAATTGGTGGCCTTTCCAAGTCACAAAAGTAGCTGCAGAAGTGATGGTAATTCCGCGTTCTTTTTCTTGAGCCATTCAGTCCATGGTTGCTCCACCATCGTGCACTTCACCAATTTTGTGAGTTTTACCAGCGTGGAATAAAATCCGTTCACTTGTTGTTGTTTTCCCAGCATCAATGTGGGCCATAATTCCAAAGTTACGGAACTTGTCTAATTCAAATTTACGATTCATATAAAGAAGATTTGTATTGGATAATATTTTTAATTTAATAGTTTTCTGTTAAATTGCAGATTTAAAAATTCAGTAATTCACTCCATTAATTATATGATGAGAATAACAGATAATTATTCGGAGCAAATAATGCAACACAACTAAAATCGCAAGTGGGCAAATGCTTTGTTTGCTTCAGCCATTCTTGTTGTTTCTTCACGTTTTTTAATAGAAGCACCAGTATTGTTTGAAGCATCAATGATTTCATTAGCTAATTTTTCGATCATTGTTTTTTCATTACGTTTGCGACTAAATAAAATTAATCAACGTAGACCTAAAGTTTCTTTACGTTCTTTTGAAACTTCAGTTGGTACTTGGTAGTTAGAACCAGCTACCCGACGAACTCGTAGCTCGATCACTGGAGAAATGTTATTTAAAGCGGTTTGAAACACTTCTAATGCTGGTTTTTTAGTTTTTTTCTCAACTAAAGCGAAGGCACTGTACAAAATTGATTGCGCTGTACTTTTTTTACCTTCATACATAATCATATTAATAGCCTTACTTACTAATCGTGAGTTGTGTAATGGATCAGGTAAGACAAATCGTTTTGGAGCTTTTGCTTTACGCATGATTTAAAGTTTCCTTTGTTTTAATTTGTTGATATTTGTTTGAAAATAATTATTTCGCCGCAGCTTTAGGTCGTTTTGCTCCATAGGAAGATCGTTGTTGGCGGCGTTTTTCTAACCCGACAGTATCGAATGTTCCCCGAACAATATGATAACGAACCCCAGGTAAGTCTCTAACCCGACCACCACGAATCATTACAACGTTGTGTTCTTGTAAGTTATGACCTTCACCAGGAATATAAGCCAATACTTCATCGTTATTAGTTAAACGAACTTTGGCATATTTTCGTAACGCAGAGTTAGGTTTTTTTGGAGTCATAGTCCCAACCCGAGTACATACTCCTCGTTTAAAAGGCGCCGCATCAGCATTATGAACCTTTTTCAAAGAGTTTCAGGTTTTTAATAATGCTTGAGATCGGGATTTTTTGATTTTACGTTTGCGTTCATTTCGCACTAATTGCGCAATTGTTGGCATGTTTCACCTTATTTCAAGAATAATTTATATTTTTTTAATTAAAGAGATGAATGCAAGATTTTGGCTATTCTATAGCAGTAAATGCTTGCATTTTGTATTTGAAATAACAACACTTCCGTGTGTATATCAATTAACCGAATTAAGATTATACCTAAAAATTTTAGTTTTTTAGCGAAATTATTGGGAATTTGAACAGCCCAATTAAAGGTTTTTCAAAAACTAAACCCACAAAAATAAGGAAAATTTTTATTTTTTATTATGAAAAATTCTAGTTTTTTTGATAAATAAGAAAATACATTGGTTTTTGGGAATTGGTAGTTTATTTAAAATAAAAAATTACAGTCAATCTAATTTCTAAAATACTGTTAATTTCATTTAAAAGTGAAAAATTCATTTTCCAACACAAATGGAATTAGTTGTTACTTTCTTTATAAAAGTAAGTGTCACCATTTCATGCGGAATTTTTCAGTTAAGAAAAATTATTTTTCAAAACTTCTCAGCTTGCTCCCTTTGGGTTTCATAACAAGCGGCATCTTAGCAGCATGTGCGCCAACAATCCAAACAAGCGAGTCTGATTTTACTGATAATCAACAACCAGATCCATTTCTTAATCCTGTAAACAAATCAGTAGCGCAATTAACCACTTCTCAAAATAACCATCAAAGTTTTCGGGGTTTACAATTTTCATCTAATTTTTATAAAAACACCGATTATCAACCAATTGGTGATTTTATTCCGGAATTTAAAGGTTTTGATTCAGATGTTGATGTAAATTATTGACTAACTGCTCAATTTTATCGTGAATTAATTGCTAAATTAACTGCTGATGATTTACAGAATGATATTTTAGATAACTTAAAATTTTTAGTTTTCTCTAATCCCCAAATTGAGATTGATTTTGAACAATTAAAATTAAGTTTTGAATTAGTTCCAATTTCCACTACGGAGTTAAATTTACAAAATTTTAATTTACAGTTTTTATTAACTAATACACAAAAAACTAAATTTGATTTATTCAATGCCATTCCAGTTAAACCCAATTCTCAGGCTTTAATTCAAATTGAAGCGCCAACAGTTAGTGTAACACCATGATACAAAAAAACTAATACTTCAGAAGGTGGCATTAACAATTATTTTTCTTCATGAAAAATTTTAAACAATAACAACCAAATTGATGTCAGTATTAATTATCTGCAACAATTTTTGTATGATGGCATAAATATTCAATCAACTAATCATTATCAAAAAGCAAAAACTGAACTTTTTCCTAACGTTGATCATTTGAATGAACTTGAAATCTTAACTTACCGCAGTTTTGTTTTGAATACTTATTACACTCGGGTGCGAGAAAATTATGATTTTAAGGCTTTTCATGATGTAAGCTTGGCTAAAATTAAACAACTGAGTCCAGAACAATTAAAAAAAGATTTACTAAATAGTCGGATTAATTTACAACGTATCTACTATGCCAATATAAGTGATGACATCACCAGTATTCTTAATTATTTCATCACCCCTAATATTCGACAAATTGATGGACGTAGTTATTCATTATTAGATTTACTGTACCATAATACATCTAAAGAAGCAAAAGAAGCTTTATTGGAAAATTTTGATATTCCTAAAATTCTGAAAGAATTATTGATCAATATTTTTACTCCAAGAGAGAATGAACAACTACCCCCAATTGAAGAAATTTATGCGTTTATCAAAGTATTGCTGAAAAACGATTTATCATCTTATGTTTATCATCATTTAGACATTGAATTAGATTGAATTCAAGATCCCAAACTAAATTTCAAGAATCCAAATGCTCCCAAAGTTTCTATGGAGTATACAGAAAAAATTACTTTTAAAAAAGAACTAAATTTTCCTTTAAAAGGTAGCATTGAAATTGACGGTCAAATCATTAATTATGATGTAACTAAATTGTTTAATCCAATGCGGCTTTTAGCTGGTTTTGGGTTTTCATTTGCTGGGACGGATAGTTTTGATGGTGTTATTTCGAAATTATTGGATGAATTTAATTTAGATAACTTAAAGATTGCAGCAGGAACCACTTTTACAACTCGTAATAAAGTTGAGAATGGCAATTTAATGTTTCATATGCCTAAAACTTTTGATGTAAGTATTGCATCCAATACAACTTTAGGTTGACAAATTGATCAAGTACAATCGACATTTGATCTTTCTGGTTTATATGATTCAATTATGCCAGTTTTCAAAAAATTTAATGAGCATCAAACTAATTTAAACAACACTAATTTACTTGATTTAACTAAATTAAGCGGCATTGTTAATAAATTGAAAAAGGGAGATTTTAATGCCTTATTTGAGGTGTTAACTTTCTTTTATGTTCCCAATACTCAAAAAGATCAAAAATGAATTAATGAGACTGAAAAATTGACACCAGAAGAATTAGCTGCTCGAAAAGATAGACCAGTGGAAACTTTAGTTAAAAAACTATTAGGAATTCCGATCACATTTACAAATGCAGGTATTGAAGCATTAACATCTTCAGCTTTTTATCAAATGCCCTAATCAATTAATTCAACCCCAATTTATTTGAGTAAAGACAATGCTGGTAAAAAATTTGCTATCAATCCAAATTTTAATTTGGAAACATTAGTAAAATCTGCTCCACCAGGTATTGTTGCTCAACCCAATAAATCCTATAGAAACCTAGATGATTTTCAATTAGTTTGAAAAGATGAAACAAATAAAATACAAGCAGATAGTTATAATTACTTTTTTTCTGATCAATCTACAATCATTGCAAACAATGCTCGGGACAAAGAGTATGCTGAAATTCTTAAAGAAATAAAAACTAATAGTGAAGTCACTGATGAATTAGTAGCTAAGCTGAAAGCAATTGCAAAGAAGCATTATGCTAATCCAATTAGTAGTGTTGCTGAACCACAAATTGCAATTGTTAAAATTCCATTTTTAGAAGCAGTTAATAAATTGTTGCAACAGGAATTAGTAGATAATAGCCAACTATTTAAATCTAAATCAGTAAAAGAAGCAATTAAAAATATTATTAATCAAATTACCGCATTAGATCCTTATCTTGTTTCAACATCTTATCCATGGAATTCTAATCAATTTGGTAAGAACATTGATGGCAAATACAGTTCAGAACTTGATGAACGTAAATCATCATACACAACATTTATTGCACCTCAAATTGATTTTTCCAAATTAAGTTTTCCAGATGCTGGAACCATTCTTTCAGAAATTATTCTTTATCGTAAAAAATAGTCCCAACTTTAAATCACTAAATTCTCTTTTGTTTAACTAGCCATTAAGATATAGCAAGATATAATGAAAATGTAGATCGAAGAGTCTTGAGGTGATGTATGACATTTAAACAATCAAAAAAATCTAAAACAGTTTCAACATTATTATTTGCAACTATTCCTTTGCCAATTATTATTGCTGCTTGTACTACAGTAAAAACTGTGGGCCAGGTAGCAATGAAATTTAAAGCACAAGATAAAATTGATTTAGCAGATTTATTAAGTGCTGCCACAGGTGGTAGTTTTGCTAATGGAATGACTTCATATCAAAATGATGGTAATGAAAATCTTACTACGCGAGCAGGACTAAACGTGACTAAAGCAGCAGCAATTACAGCAATTAAAGCTAATTTAGGAATTGGAGTTGATAACAAATTATTAAGTAATAATGAATTTGGCATCAAATTTAATAAGTTATTAGAAGAAAATCAACAGCTATCTGAAATTGATTTGCAAAATATTGATTCAGTTTTAATTAGTATGCCTAGTTCTGCTGACAAAACAACTTTAAATGATTATCTACCCAGTTCTTGAGTATCACCAATTGTAACTGAAGAAATTACTTTTATCTTAAAAGCTAAGCAAGATCAACAATTTAGTCATAGCTCAGCAACCGAATTAAAAATTTCTGGACCAGTTAAAATCAAATTGACTGATTATCGTCGAATCGATGAAACATCATTAGTCAAACAAGATAATCAAACCATTCAAGTTCTTGGTTCTAAACCAATGACCAATCCTAAAAATTCTGATTTATTAACAGCTCTAAATGAAACTTTTTCAATTGAAGACGCTAAATTTGCTACGCCTTTATTTCCAATTTGAAACATTAAAAAAGATGGAACTCCTAAATGGTTTCAAGGATCTACTAATAATCCAGTGAAACATTCTTTAACTGATGAACAAATTGAACAATTAATTCAATTATGAAAAGATGCAAAACCAGATGCTGCAGTAAATAGCAAAGGTGATTTTCCTGCTGTTCGTGTTAAACGAGCTGTGGAAAAAGTAAATTTTAGTTTAGCTGATGGAGTGAATGCAGAAACAACTGTAACACCAAGCTCTGATAAATATTCTGTGAAAGTTAATCTGAGTTTAGATTTAATGCAACATTGAAGTTGAAACTATCAAATGGCTTATTCTGATGCAATTAGATCATATACTTTTAAGGATATTACTTTGATGATCTCCTACAATCAAGATACTTAGCAGTCTACAGTTGTTAAACGTGGTTAATATTTTTGAAAAAAAAAAAAAAAATCAACCCATATAAACTGGGTTGATTTTTTATTTTAAGTTCATTACTTCTTTTAAATTTTAATAATGTACAAATTATTAAATTTGTTCTTATATAATTTAAATACATTCTTTTAAAAATAATTAAAATTAAAGAGAAATCATAAAATGATTAATGTTAAAAATCTATCCATTAAATATGGGAAAAGAATCATATTAAATGATATTAATCTAAGTTTAAAACCAGGTGATAGAGTAGCTATTTTAGGTAAAAATGGAACAGGTAAAACATCGCTTGCTGAAACAATTGCTGGGGTAAGAGCATTGCAAAAAGGCACAGTTGAAATTGATCCTATTTACAAAAATAATACTCGAGTTTTATTTCAGGATGTTAATTTTGATAGCGATCTTAATTTGAAACAACTTTTTTATTTTTATCTAAGAATTTGTAATATTTTTGACAAAGAACTTGAGAAAACTGCTTTTGTTAAATACGAATTAGATCATGTAAAAAATAAAAAATTCAAAAAACTTTCTGGGGGGGAAAAACAAAAATTTAAATTAATGTTAACCCTAGAACTAAAACCTAAATTTTTAATTGTTGATGAGATTTCCACATCTTTAGATTATGAATGACGATCAAACGTCTTAAAAATCATTAAAAATTATCTAAGAAATAATGAAGATGTTATCTTATTAATTATTTCTCATGATGAAAAAGAAATTAGAGCTTTGACTGATAAATATTATTTGATTGAAGATCAAAGTTTAGATCCAATTAATAATTTAGATAGTTTATTTAAAACTATTGAATAGAATTTTTATAATTAATGATTTTTATTTAATAAGAACTTGTTAATCCAAAAAATAAATCATTGCACAGAATTTTATAAAATTCTTAATCTTTTAGAAAAACACTACAATTTGCAATTTTAATAATGGAAAAAATTACTTATGCTTTCAAAATAAAAAGCTCCATTTTTTATCAACTATATTTAATGAATTTATTTAAATTCGTTAAAAGTCCTTTAAATCTATTTTTTACGATTATTTTCCCAATTATTTGAACGTTTATTTCTTTCTATACTTGAGGGGGAGGAAATCGAGAAGCTGTAGAACCAAATCAAGTTCATCCGTTTATTTATTCGGTTGCTGTTATTCCACTAATGATGTTGACAAATGTGTCGATTATATATCTACCAACTAATTTTGGATTTGATCGAGTTAATAACAGAAATAAATTTTATTTAAATTTAAATATCAAAGCCAAAACTTATTTATTTTCTAATTTATTTGCATGTTTTACTGTTTTCTTAATTGGTTGAAATTTAATAACTTTATTATCTGCTGTTATTTTACCAAGCGAAAGACCTATAATTTCTGTTAGTCAATATTTTGCACTTTTATTTGTCGGTATTTTTGGTTTTATTACTTCTTTTTGTTTTGCTTCAATTTTTTCTTTTATTGGAAATACAGAGAAAACAATTAATGTAGTAGTGATGATTCATTTTTATATTGTTTTTGTTACTTCTGGAGTAATGATTCCTGCAGCATTTTTTGATATAAACGATGTATGGATGAAATATGTTCAATATTTGCAACCAATTGGTGCAACGGCCAAATTGAGTAATAGCATTGTAGGTGCAAATCCGGGAACACTTGCAAGTAGAACCCCAATGTCTTGAGATTTTAATTGAACATTAGATTGACTTACTATTGTAGTTCCAATTATAGAAGCAGTGGCCGCAATCTTTATTTTCAAAAAATTATTTAACTGAAAAATTTAATTTAAGAAATAGTTGTTTCTAAATAAAAGTCATACAAAAAAAATAACTTCATCCATTGGATGAAGTTATTTTTTAATTCAGTTTTTAGTTTTAAGTTTTTAAATGAAAACTAACCGATACTTTTCAAAGTTTTTCGTGTTTTTGATACTAAAACAATATCAAAGATGAAAGACACAAAAGTAAAAAGAAATTGGAAAATTAAAGACAAAACTGCTAGAGTTACAAAGCTGCTTGGATTATATTTATCTGAATTTTTTAATTCTTCAGTATTATTTAATTTATTTGAAGATAATAATAGAGCGATACTCAAAATAACATTAACAATATAAATTACAAGCGTAGAAGCAAACAGGATAATTGGAATAAGATATTTTTCAACAAATTGCTTATCAAAGCTTTGAGCATCTCGATAAATTTCTTTTCAAAAATCTCTAGCTTCATCAATGTTCCTTCTAATTTGCTCTCCTGTTATTCCATCGTTATAATCAGAAAAATCAATCGCACGTGTAACAAGTAATGCTAATCCTACAATCATCAAAATAATTGAAGTTACATATAAGATTATTTTTCATGCAGCCAGATTTTTTGTTGTCTTTAATTTTTTAATTGTCGGTTGACTAAAAATATTAACATCGTTCATAAAATACCTCTGACGCAATAAATTATAAAGCAAATATTAAAAAGCCAATTTTAAATTCTTCTAAATTTCTTGTTGATAACTTTTTAAAAAAGTAAATTATCTTTTTAACAGTAAAATTTGCCTCTTTATTAATTAATTAATTTTAAAAATTAATGGATTCTTATTAATTTTAGATATTTCTTTAATTCCTATATGTATTAAAATAATTAGCATTAATTTATTGAATTACTTAAGGAATTATATGAATAAATCAAAAGGATTAATGAATTTTACAGGTTCTAAAACTTGGAATCTAGTTAATGATCAATATAACCGAGAATTTGCAACAGCAATGTTGTTTTTTGAATATGCAGCAGAAGCTGATCGGCTAGGCATGACTAATTTTTCCAATTTGTTACAAAACTGAGCCAAGGAAGAATTAGAACACGCCGGTGTTTTTTATGAATATTTAGATTCTCGAGATTCTTGAGCTAAAACTAATGATTTAGCTTTAACAAAATTGTTAAAACCATTTAACCACCCTCGAGAAATTGCTCAAGCTCTAAGCGAATACCAAGCGAGTGTATCTGATATCATGGTAGAAATTGCCAATGTAGCAATTGCAGAAAAAGATCCTGCCACATTATACTTCATTGAACATTTTGTTAAAGACCAAATTATCGAAGAAAAGAAATGTATTGAAATTAATGATGCATTTGAAAATTCCCAGGATTTAACTACAGCTGATTTGATGCTACGTAAAATTGATCGTAAATATCACCAACCACAAGAAAAACCACACGAACATTAAGTAAAAAAATACGAAATAAAAAAGCTATTGTTGAAAAACAATAGCTTTTTTTATGATTTGAAATATTTTTAAGCAACAGCAACGTATTTGGTCATTTCCAAAAATACTTCGATGTATTTATTTAGTTGATCGTGAATTTGATCATACATTTTTTCATTTTTAGATAATTCTCAAGCATGAGATTTAACCGCTTTTTTATATGCATTTTTTAAATGTCATCGTTGGCTGAAGGATAAAGGTAAATCTTGAGCGTTTAATTTAGTTGTGGGCATTTTTACTTCGGCAAATAGTTTATCAAAATCAAAAATACTTAAACAATTACTATAAATTGGTTTTGGATCAGTTGTATTTAGTTTGATCAAATGATTATTCAAACTAGCTAATATTGAAAATAAATCTTCATTGGAAGTAAAAGTTTGCACAATAATGTCTTTAAAGATGTATTGTGATTGATGATTGGAATAATCAGCAAAACTAAAAGTTTTTTTTGCTTCATTCATATTAAAAAGATGCCACCTTTTGATTTAATTTGAAAAATACCAGATTAACGTTTAGTAAATTGAGGAGAACGGCGTGCTCCGTATTTTCCGATTTTTTTACGTTCTTTGCAACGTGAATCACGGGTTGTTAATTTAGCTTTTTTTAATTGGCTTTTCAGTTCTTCGTTGTAACTGATTAATGCTCGAGTTACACCTAAACGAATTGCACCAGATTGACCAGAAAAACCGCCGCCTGATACTTGGGCTTCAACATCAAATTTAGTTTCGTGATTGGTAATTGTTAAAGGTTGAGTTAAATCCTTAATCAAAAAAGGATTTAGAAAATATTTGTCGCCATCTACACTAGCAACAATTTTGCCATGTGAACGTCGAATAACAGTAAATTTACCAGTACCTGGAGTTAAAAATACTTTAGCAACTGAAGATTTACGACGTCCCAAGCCATAATATTTAGTTTGATTCATATAAATTTAGTAATCACCCTTTTAAAATAAAAATTAATTTTGTCCGTTTAAACGATAAATAATTGGTTCTTGAGCTTGGTGTTTGTGATTATCGTTTTCGTAAACAAATAATTTATGCATTAGTTGCAATGATAAGGAATTATTTTTTGGCAACATTCCTTTAACTGCTTTACGAATAAACTCAACTGGTTTTTTCTCAATCATTTCTTTACCGGTTCGAGATTTTAAACCGCCAACATATCCGCTGTGTCGATATCATCGTTCATTTTCGGCTTTATTACCGGATAAACGAATTTGTCCAGCATTGATCACAATTACAAAGTCGCCACAATCCTGATTGGGGGTAAAATCTGGTCGATTTTTACCACGTAATAAATTCGCAACTTCAACCGATAATCGACCTAAAATTTGATCTTTAGCATCGATTACGTATCACTTGCGTCTTTTTAATGCTTGTTCTTTAGTTAGCATTGTTGTTTTCATAATAAATATAAAGACTCTTAAAATGTTAAATATATTAATAATAAAAGAGGTATTTTGAAATAAAAAGTTAAAAATACCTGAAAAACTTGTGAACAAACTGGACAACTCTTTAAAACAGTAAAGTTTTAATAAATTATCTATTCACAAGTATTGATTTATGTTGAATTGTGTAACGAAAATTCGATGTTTAATCGTGGATTTTAAACGTATCAATTATATATGATTAGAAGTTTTTTTGTGTTTTTTATTTTATTAAAGTAGAAAACTAAACCAGTTTATTGTTAATATTAAGTGTCTATGATGAAAATAAATTTACATCTAATTTATTTTTTCTAAATAATTATCGAAAAATTGAAAGAAAAGTCTTAATTTTTCAAATTTTTTTATAAAAATTATAAATTTAGTTTATCATTTTGGATATAGAATTTATTCGCATTACCTAATTATTAAATGACAAATCAAACATCACCAAAAATAAGTAAAGAGAATGTCAATTTTCAAGATGATTCGCAAAATTTTCCCTTTACTTTAAATCCATTTTTGAATTTTAATTCTCAAAAAATTCCTCAAAAAACTGATTCAACCCCAGTCTTTAAGTATCAACAAGTCTCTAAGACAAATATTTGAATCTTTTTCTATTACTTAATGTTTCTTTTTAAATTAATCTTTAAAAAGAAAAACACTATTATTATCCCGATTTGTTTATATTTATTGTCTACAGCTGTTATTATTGCTACTTTTGTTTTAACTGATGCACGAATCACTTACATCATTTCTTATTCTTTAATTTTTGTTGAATTAATTTTCACAATCATTTTCAGTAGTATTAAAGCAATCAATATTTTTATTGACTTAGAAGATTTAGGAATTGATATTATTGTTTTTTCCAAACGTATTACAACTCAAAATGTTATTCTTGCTAAAGTGCTTTTTTTCTTAACAATTAATTTGTTATGAGCATTTAATGTCTTTTTATTCAATCTAATATTGATTTTAGTTAATAAAAATTTATCAGAACAATTTAATCATTATTTAATTTACTCATTTTTTGCTATTTTATTCTGTGGTTGAATTTTTGGTTTAGTGACAGCTTTAATTGGTTCAAAATTTAGCTCTAAAGTGGCTTTAACCCTACCATTATTATTTTTTACTCCGATTTTAATTGGGGGAACTTTTCTAAATTCTTTATCTACTAATTCTTTAAATGCAACAGCTAGAGTTTTGAATTTAGCTTATGACAAAAATTCCAGTGAAACTATTTCAGATGCCAATATTTTTTATTTAAACAATAATAAAGATGAAATCTTTATTACTCCAAAAAATTATGACAATGAAGAATTTAATGATTTACAAAAAGCGTTATTTCGGGACAGTTTTCAAGATTTTGAAAATGTAGCTTATAGTTATCAAATGTATTCATGATTTTTGACACCTTATCAAATGATGAATGTCTTTGATTTGCAAAATGAAAATATTTTGGAAAAAATTAGTGACAATCAAGAATCTAATCTAAAAAATTATTTATATTACAACAGAAAAGAATCTAAAGATTTTTCATATCAGTTAAATTCTCATCCAGAATTATTACAACTAGAAATTCAAAATAATAATTTTTTAGAAAAAGCTTACTTAGTTCCTGGAGTTTTTAAAAACCAAACAATTTTTAATAACGCAATTAACACTAACATTATTTATGCGCGTGAAAATGCTAGTAATTTTGATGTCAGTTTTGATGAAGATAATTATATTTTTGCATCACCTGATAATTTAGTGGGTTCTCTGAAACCTGAAATTTTAAAAGGAGCATTATCTTCACAGCCATTTAACCAATTTGCCGCTAGTTTTTTTGCTCGGTTTAATGAACAAACTTCTAAACCTGAATTATTGAATGCAATTAGTGTGGAAATTGATGAACTGGGCGGAAATTTAGTTGATGGTATTATTGATGAAAATGCGGAATTATTTAAACCTAATTTTGACACTAATTTGATCAAAAATGTAACTGAGAAGAAAATTTATTTAGCAACTGCTTTAATTTATTATTTGTATTTTGCACAAAATGATTCAGGATTACTAAAAAATTTATTACAAAATGATGACCCTAACTTAGCATATACCCCACAAAGATTTAGTTTACAAATTAGTAGCAATAATTATTTTATTGGCGGATATAGTTCATATGTCCCAGTACAACAAGTTGTTGACCAAAAAGTGGTTTCTCGTTATACCTTGAATGAAAGTAATAACTATTTGTTTCAACCAGTTAAAGAGGCTTATAGTTTAGGTTATAAAAAAACAGTAGTTGATAAAAATCAGTTCATCTATATTTGAATTGGTCTAACCATTTTATTGTTGACACTAGTTTATTTAGTTTATTTACGGAAGGATTATCGATAATGAATCATCAGTATATTCTTGAAGTAAATCATTTAAATAAAATTTATTCGCGTCGTGAAAAAACTGGAATTTTTGATGTGAATTTCAAAGTTGATCATGGTTCATTTCATGCATTTATTGGTGAAAATGGAGCTGGAAAAACTACAACCATTAAATCAATCATTAATTCATATACCAATTGAACTGGTCAAATTTTCATTGATGGAATTAGTAATAAATTAGCAATTAGCAAAAGCAAAATCGGCTATGTTCCAGAGTATGCACATTTTCCGAAAGAAGTTAGTGTTCTTGATTATTTATTATCACTAGGTTTATTATCAGGGATGAAGAAAAAAGATGCTTTAAACAGAATCAACGAGTTATTAGCAATTTTGCAAATTACTGATTTAAAAAAGAAAAAACCATATAACTTTTCTTCAGGACAAAAAAAGAAAGTTTTACTTATCCAGGCTTTGATGCATAATCCTGAAATTATTATTTTGGATGAACCTGCGGCTAATCTAGATCCAACAGCCCGCCACGAATTATTTAAACTTTTAGTTGACTTGAAAAAAGTTGGAAAAACAATTTTTATTTCTTCACATATTTTACGTGAGGTTGATGGCTATTGCGATAGTTTGACTTTAATGCATAAAGGTCGGGTTGTTTATAGTGGCAAAAAATATAAATCTTTAGAAGAAATTTATAATGAAAAAATTTTATAAAAAATCACTTTTATCACTTTTTTCTTTAGTGTCATTAGGGTTGACCAGTTTGGGACCACTAACTGTTGTTAAATCACATGCAAAAACGACTAATGTCGCCCAAATGGAATCTGAGAAAAAGGTTTTTAATGAAGACCAACATAATTTATTTTTACTGGATCAATTTTTAAATTCTGCTCAAGCTAAAGAAGAATATTTATTTCAGCAAAATAATATTAATTTTACCCAACTGTGAAATCTGAAATATTCACTAGTTTGGTATAATCCGATTTTATCTTGAAGTCGTCATAATGACAATTTATCTTTTACTAGATTTGAAACAGGCAAATCAATTTTTGAAAACTTAACCATTAATTGATGGTGATATTTATTCAATATTAATCACTTGAATTTTTCGTTTAATCCTTATGGTAGTGGTTTTGCTAATTATCCTGAAGAAAAAAATGATTTTCTAGATCTGAAAAAATTTTTTGCAAGCACCAGTTTCCGTTTATCTACAAATAAAATTCAACAAATTTATAAAGTTGATTTAATCACATTACGTGAAGACTTATATAAAACTAAAAGTGTTTTTTATTTACAGTATCAAAATAATTATTTTGTCAAAATCTATCGGTTAGTTGATAGTTCTGGTGTTATTCGATTTATTGTTTGACCAGATTTATATTACTTAAATAATCCTGAAGATCCCCAAACATTCTGAAAGGAATTTGAGCAAAAAGTTCAACAATTACGAATGAAAAAAATTAATAATTATATTTCAGAAACCGATATTGATGAAGAATTGGCAGATGAATATCAAATGAGTCAATTAATCAACATCAAGTTACAAAGTTCACAATTCACTAAGAACCTATTTCAAATTTATCGACAACAAAATATTCAACAAGTTCCAGTTCCAAATACTTCTACAACTGATATCACCCAAGATCCTGATTATCAACAAAAACGATTACAAAAACAGCAAGAAGTAGAGACAAGAGCTTATCGAAGATTTAATGATAACGGTTTATATGACGAAGCTTTAGAGGGTAGTTTTTATGATTATTTTGCAGATGCTGTTCGTCAAGTGAATAATGAGAAAAAAAATCACGTTTTACGTTATACCCTAAGAAGTGTTTATGAAAATTAATCGTCTTTGCAAATTGATTCTTACATTACTACCAGTGGGATTATTGGTTTTGTCTTGCGGTCCCCATCAGCGTGATTATTCACAATATGCAAGACCATCAGAGCAATATCATAATTCAAACGATCAAACCAAAATTTTGAAATCAGATCGTAGGTTTGATACCTTATTGAGTAAAGTATATGGATCAGATTTAACAAAAAAAACGGAATTTGTTAATCAACAAGAGGATCAAGAATATCAAAAATCTATCTATGCATCAATTAAAACAATCTCAACCAAATGATTTAATGCAACTGATTCTGAAGCTAAAAAAACAAGTTTAGCAGAATTAAGAACTTTGTATTCTGATAATTGGTATTTAGTCTTGAAAAATTTAAAAATTTTTACTAATGACTTTTCTGAATGATTTGTTTTACCAGCAACAACTGATTATATTACTGGTGAACCAATTCAAATGACTGAGCAATATTTGGCTAATCTAAAGACCTTAGCTCCATATGAAAGTTTTCAGTGAGCTGATAATTTTTTAGATGAAATTAAAGAAAGTGAAACTTCTCGAGAAGTTGCTAATCGCAGTGATTTATTAATTTTAAAAGACAAAGCTTTGTTTAGTATTAGTATTCATTTAGAAGATGATCAGTGAAAACTGTATATCAATCCGGCTTTTTATTATTTTCCTAATGCTACTCGAGAAATTTCGATTAATCTATTATCGAATATTTTTCACTACGCTTTAATTCACCGTTATGGACAGTGGTATACAGACTTTGAAGATATTATTAAAAAATGGGGTTACCATGAACCAGCTTTAATGGTTATGAACCTACGTAATTATGAAAATTAAACAACTATTTACAGCTGCATTTTTGAGTTTAATACCAGTTTTGAGTGCTTGTGCAGCTCCATCTAATACTTATCAAAAAATTATCGATCAAATTGAAACTGCCAAATCAGCAGTCACTGAAACTAATGATTGACAAAATTTTTTAAATACTAGAGGTATTACGGAATTGCTTAACTTAATTTTTCCTGATCCCCAAGCTCGAGCTGCATATATTGAGAAACAAAGTGCAATTGATTCACCCTCTTATTTAAAAGAAATTAAAGATTGATTGCAATATTTCAACTATGTGCAATCTAATATTTCTGCGAACATTTTTAGGGGAAAACCTTATATCATTGAACAAAGTAGTACTTTTTTAAGGGAAATGCTTAATGATAATTGGTTGTGATTTTTATACAATACTAAAAATTTTTACTGATTATTTTTTCCTGAATTAGATTTATTTAGTCAAAATAAAAATGAATATTTCGATGATTTAAGAACTAAAAATTTGGATAATGGTGGTTTTTATGTGCCTGAAAAATTTGAAGTTATCGATTATTCTTACATGTTAACTGAAAGTAATTTAGATGAGGAAATTGATGATGCAGAAGATGGCGATTATTACCAAGAATTCATTTTTTTCATGTTAAATCAGGATGGTTTTATTATGAAAACCAATATTTCATTTTATTACAACGTTGATAAAACTACGATTCAATCCCAACGTGTTCGCTTAACACCTTATTTATTTAGTTTTCCTAAAATTTTAAAAAATGAACACTTAAAAGAAATCTTTTCTTTGTCAAAATACATTCAAACTTATGAAAATTTTGAAGGAGTTCGTTTTTCACAAAACAATAAAATTTTATTCACTGATAAATATGGTAAAGCTGAATTACGTTACATTTTTGTTGATGTCAAAGACGACATTTAGGACTTAACAAAAAAATCAATAAAACAAAAACCCACTGTTGATGACAGTGGGTTTTTGTTTTTGCATTATTCAAAGTTGGATTGGGAATGATACATTTGCGCATAATAACCATTTTGAGCAATTAATTCATCATGACTACCACTTTCAATAATTTCTCCAAATTTTAAAACAAAAATTAAATCAGCATTTTTGATGGTGGATAATCGATGAGCAATTAAAAATGTAGTTTTATTTTTTAATAAATTAATCATTGCTTGCTGAATTTCTTTTTCGGTTGTTGTATCCACAGAGGAAGTGGCTTCATCTAAAATTAATAATTCTGAAGGAGATAAAACCGCACGAGCGATGCCAATTAGTTGTTTTTGACCATGAGATAAATTCTCACCATTATTTTTCAAAATAGTGTCATAGCCATCTTTTAGTTGCATAATAAAATTGTGGGCTTCAGCAATTTTAGCAGCTTCAATGACTTGTTCTTTAGTTGCACTAATGTGCCCGAACCGAATGTTATTAAAAACCGTATCACTAAAAATAATGTTATCCTGTAAAACAATGGAAATGTTTTCGCGCATACTTGGTTTTGTAATGTTTTTGATGGAAACACCATCAAATAAAATATCACCTTCAGTCAGATCATAAAATTTAGTTAATAAGTTGATGAAAGTTGATTTACCACTCCCAGTTGGTCCGACAATTGCAACAGTTTGACCCCGTTTTACTTTGAAACTAATGTTCTTTAAAACATTAATGTTTTTTTCATAAGCAAATGATAAATTTTTTACTTCAATATCAGTATGCAAATCAGCCTTGTTTAAATAAGAATAATAAAATGGTTTTATAAAAGCATCACGTTTTTTCTTGATGTAATTTTGGTAAGTATTAATGTTGGCTGGAGTTAAAACTTCATTTAAGGGTTTAATGATTTTTCGGGCATCTTTATTTTGGACTAACCGTACATTGATGTTTTCATCAAAGTTATATTCTTCTTGGGCTTGAGTTAACTCTTTCAAGCGGGCTGAAGATGAAAAGAAAGACTGAATGACATTAATGGAATTGGTTATTTGAAACAATGGTTCTTGAAAGGTTCGCATCATTAATAAGAATGAATTAATGACGACGATGTAACGACCATAATAATTTAATAAATTGAAAGTATCATTATTGACATCAGTACTTTGAAAAATAACCGAATCATAAATCCCAGCGGTATTTATTCGGTAATAAGCAAAAAGAATGCCAATAATGTTTACCATAATGAACAACAATTGGGTAATGAATCGATTTCAGGGAAAAATGAATGAAAACCAAAATTCAACTTTATACTGTTGACGAGCATAATCATCATTCATTTGACTAAACTTTTCACTAAAAGCTTTTTCTTGATTAAATAAATTAACCTCTTGCTGTCCCGCGATGGCTTCTTCTGAAAAAGCTGATAAAACACCTAAGCGATTTTGGCGTAAAGCATAATATTTTTGGGATTTGAAAACAATAAAAAAAGCCCCTAAAAATGAAGCAGGAATGATAATGATTACAATGATAAAAAAATAAGGACTAATAACAATCATTGCAACAAGCATTGTTGAAAGAACAAAAATTGAAGTAAATAATTGTGAAATCATTGATGGCAATTGTGAAATGGCTGAATCAATGTCGTTATTAATCCGACTTAAAAATTCACCCACCGCCATTTTGTCATAATAAGCTACTTGAGTGCGTAAAATTTTGGCATATAAAAAATCAGTTAATCGTTTAGACATGCGTTCAACTGTAAAAGCAATACCAAAACTTAAACTGTAATTAAATATGAAAGTGGCAATGTAAATTAGAATTAATATTCCACCTAAAAAATCAACTCGAGAATTGTAATTAGCATCACTAATATTTTGCTGGGTTAGTTGGTTGTTAATCACTTGGTTTAAACTTTGCATGACAAAAATACTTGCTAAACCTAAACCACTAACAATTAAAGAAAAAAGTCCAGAAAGAATAATAAATTTTCAACCGCCTTTTAAAAAAGAAAACATGAATTTGATGATTTCAATGCGGTTAATTTTTTTGCGATCTTTATTTCAAATGTGACTATCTGTATTAGTTTTAAATTTTGACATAATTATTCACCACCAGTTTGGGATTGATAAATGCGGGAATAAATATCGCAACGGCGAATTAATTCTTCATGTTTCCCAATATCAATAATTTGACCTTGATCTAAAACTAAAATTTGATCAGCATGAATAATTGAAGAAATTTTTTGTGAAACAATAATTTTGGTTACCCCTTTTAATTGTTTCAAATTACTAATTAATTGTTTTTCAGTACGCGCATCAAGCGCAGAAGTAGAATCATCAAAAATCAAAATTTTAGCTTGTTTCAACAAGGCCCGGGCAATACACAAACGTTGTTTTTGTCCTCCAGAAAAATTAGAACCCCGTTGTTCGACCCGAGCTTCTAATTGTAATTCTCGATCTTTGACAAAATCAGCAGCACAAGCTAATTCCAAGGCTTCTCACATTTCTTCAGTAGTTAAATTTTCTTTAGCAAAATTTAGATTAAAGGCAATTGTGCCACTAAATAAATTATTTTTTTGAGGAACAACGGTTACTAAATTACGGAGTGCTTGTAAGTTCATGTTTTTCACATTAACCCCCCCGATTTCAACCACTCCACTTGTTGCATCGTACAAGCGAGGAATTAAATTGACTAAAGTCGATTTTCCGCTACCAGTTCGGCCAATAATGCCTAAAATTTGGTTGGCAGGAATTTCTAAGTTAATGTTGGATAGAGAATTTTCAGCTTCTTTAAAATAAGCAAAATTAACATCTTTAAATTTGATGATTGTATTTGCGGGTTTTTGGGCTTGTGAATCTGCTAAAAAATGCATTGAAGTCTTGAAATCCAAAACATCATAAACTCGTTTAGCAGAAACATTAGCTCGGCCTAAATTACTTAGAATTCATGTAGCTAAAATAATGGATAAAACCAAGTAAGCTAAAGTTTGAGTGATAGCGATAATTTGGGCCAAATCTAAAAGATGAAAATGCACCCCAGTTCAAATTACGGTTAAAGTTAATGAGGCCATTATTAAGTTAATAACAGGACCGAAAAGATTTTCGTACTGATAAGTTTTGACATAGCCTTTTCTTAATTCTTCTGTAGTTCGAGCATTATTTTCAAACATTAAATTTTCTAGGTTATAGGATTTAATGAAACGAATTCCTAAAAAAGTTTCTTGGATGTTCCGGTTTAAACGTTCGCTATGAGTTTGGGTTTTAAAAAATAGTTTACGACTTTTATTAACAGCTAACCAAATGAAACTGAAGTTTAAAATAATGAATAAAATAACAATTAAGATAATGACAAATCGTAAATCTTGATTGGCCAAATTAGGATTGAAATTATTGGATGTATTATTAGTGTACAAAATAACAATAGTCGCTAAAATACCACCAATAAACATGAAAATTGCTCTTAATAAAACTTGGTTAGCCCAAGTTAATCAGTTGATCATATTGTTCAGGTTTTTCCCGATGCGACTAATTAAAGTACTAGAAGGAAAGACATTTAAATCAGCATAAGTAAATGTGGTAATTTTTTGATAAAAATGTAACCGCATTTCTTTACCAAAACCAATTGTTAACCGAGCACTAATAATCCTGGCTGTTACTCCCATGAAAAATGAAAGAATATTGACAGCTAACATTCCCACACCAATTAGAATGATAGTATTCAGAGAACGTTGGGGACTATATAAGTTATTAATTAGTTGTTGTAATAATAATGGAGTTGTAATGTCGGCAATAACTTGAATAAAAAATAAAAATTGAGCAAGAAAATAAATTTTATAGTGTTTCTTGAGGATCTGTTTTGTGGCTCTTAGCATCTAATCTTTGCTCCACGATTTTTTGTTTTTCTAAATAAACTTTGATCCACATAATGTCATTGACATTCACACCACTAATTCGCAAAGCTGATTGTACTGTTAATGGTTTAGCAGCATTTAATTTTTGTACCGCTTCAGCAGCTAAATTAGGAATAACTCGATAATCCTCAATTTTCGCTAATGAAGTTTTTTGCCATTTTTGGATAGCATTAATTTTAATGTTTTGTTTGCGAATATAGCCTTCGTATTTGATCTTAATCATCAATTTTTCTACAGCATATGGACTTAAAGGCAATAATTTATCACCAAGCTTAGCAACAACTTGATGGTATGAAGCATTAGGACGTTTTAATCAGTTCAATAAATTTAATGGCCCAGCATCGCCATCAACTAAATTATAAGTAGCAGCATAATGTTCGGCTAAAACGGCAATGTTTTGTTCGATATTTTTTAATTCTGTATTGATTTTTTGGTAGTCAGTCTCACTCACTAGCCCAATTTGATAACCATATTTTAATAAACGTTCATCAGCATTATCATTCCGTAAATGTAAGCGATTTTCTGCTCGAGAAGTTAGTAATCGATAAGGATCATTAACGCCCTTAGTAGTTAGATCATCAATTAATACTCCAATATAAGCCTCGTCCCGACCTAAAATCAATGGAGGTTGATTTTTAATTTTTAGCGCAGCATTAATCCCAGCCATTAATCCTTGACAAGCAGCTTCTTCATAACCCGAAGTTCCATTAATTTGACCTGCAAAATATAAACCACTAATTTTTTTAGATTCTAGGGTTTGATACAACTGAATGGGATCAATCGCATCATATTCAATCGCATAAGCAAAAGTTTTGATTTCAACGTTTTCAAATCCTTTAATTGTTTTCAAAATTTTTACCTGCATTTCTTCAGAAAATGAAGTTGACACCCCAGCAACATAATACCAGTCATAATTTCGGGCAATTGGTTCAACAAAAATTTGGTGTTTTAACCGATCAGGAAACCGAACCACTTTATCTTCAATACTAGGACAATACCGTGGTCCTACTGCATCGATTGTGCCGTTGTAAACTCCAGCTAAATGAATGTTATCAGCAATCAATTGATTAGTTTCGGGAGTAGTAAAAGTAAGATAACAACTCATTTGGTTATCAAAATCAATTTTGGTGGGATTGGTGTATGAAAAGCATAAATCAGGATCATCACCCCGATCTTCTTGCATGACAGATAAGTCTAGTGATTTTAAATAAACCCGTGGCGGAGTTCCGGTTTTTAAACGTAATAATTTAAAACCTTGTTCCTTTAAAAAGGTTGATAAAAAATTAGCAGCAGGGTTTTGATCTGGACCAGAATCAGCGAATTTTTTATCACGATATAATGCAGCTTTTAAATAAGTTCCTGCGGTAATAATGACAGCATCAGCATAATAGGTTTGGGCGGCAGTTTTTAATCCAATAATTTTTTGGTCTTCAATTAATAATTCAGTCACTTCATCTAAAACTAAATCAAGGTTGGGTTCTTGTTCGATGCGATTTAAAAACCAAGCATGATACAACTCTTTATCAATTTGGGCTCGGTAACATCAAACCCCAGGACCTTTAGAATAATTCAGTTTTTTAATTTGAACTTTAGTTGCATCAACCGCAATTGCTTGCATGCCTCCTAATGCATCAATTTCCCGAGTAACTACACCTTTAGCTGGACCACCAACTGAGGGATTGCAAGGTAGATTAGCGATGCTGGCTAAATTTAAGTTAAACAAACCAACTTTTAACCCCATTCGTGCTGGAGCAAAAGCAGCTTCTAATCCAGCATGGCCAGCTCCAACGACAATGATGTCGTATTTTTTTGTTTCCATAAAATAAGTACCTTTAAATCAATGAAATAATGACCATTAAAACACGAAAAACAAAGGAAGTTTTCCTTTGTTTTTTTATTCCTCAGCGGCTTTAGTTTTCGTGCGAGTGGTTTTTTTAGCTTGTTGGTTTTTTAGTGGTTTGGGATTTTCGGGATCATCTTTAATAAACCGACATTTGGGGAATGTTGAGCAACCAAAAAAGGTGTTACCATAACGACTAGTACGACGAACTAAAGGACTTTGACACAATTCACAATCCTCACCAACAAAAACGGGTTTTACTAATGGTTCAACAAACCGACATTTTGGATAGTTAGAACAACCAATAAATTTTTTGGGATTAGCAGTACGATAACTTTTGCGATAAATTAATTGGTGTTCGCATAATGGACACAAACGACCAACATATTCAGGTTCAACTGGGGGTTGATTTTTTTTGGCTTCGGTCAAAGTAGCTTGAAATTGGGTAAATAATTCTTTTAAAAAGTTTTTTCACTCAACTTTGTCTGAGGCAATTTCATCCAGTCCTTCTTCCATTTTACGAGTGAAATCAAAGGACATGATGTTTGGGAAAATATCTTGTAATCGTTCAACAATCTTCATTCCTACATCAGTCGGAACTAAAGCAGAATTTTGTTTTTGAGCATAATCACGTTTTAAAACGGTGTTAGCGATTGTTGCATATGTTGAAGGTCGACCAATGCCTTCTTTTTCTAAGGCCCGAATTAAACTAGCTTCATTAAAACGTGCGGGTGGTTTTTTATCATGCTGTTCGACATCAATGGTTTTTAAAGGATAAGCTTCGTTTAAAACTAGTTTAGCAGTTTGGTTTAGTTCGATATTTTCTTCTTCATTTGTCTCGTCTAATTCGACGTTAGTTTTACGTAATTTGTATTGATCAAAAACTCGTTCAAATCCGTCAAATTTGCGAACCCGAGTGTAATTGTTGAACAAACAACCATTATTTTCGAAATCATAATATTGGTATTGGTATACAGCCTGGCTCATCAAAGAAGCCAAAGCCCGAGTTCAAATTAAACAATAAACTTGAAATTTAGTTTTATCCAAATAAGGCTTAACAATTTCAGGAGTTAAGGACAAATCACTTGGCCGAATTGCTTCGTGAGCCCCTTGAACTAGTTCTTTTTCGCTTTGGTTTTTCTTGGTTGTTTTTTTGACTTGCACACCTTTTCAATAATCTGCACCAAAAGTTTTTTTGATGTAGGTTTTGGCTAAATCAACAAAAGTTTCAGACAAATCAGTGCGATCAGTACGAGGATAGGTAATTAACGAATACATTTGGCCATTAATTTCTACTCCTTCATATAATTTTTGAGCAGTTGATTCAACTAGTTTAGATGAAATTTTAAATCGGCTAATGGCTTCTTGTTGTAAAGTAGAAGTTTTTAAGGCAGGTTTTGCATTAATTTTTTCTTCT
Organism: Mycoplasmoides fastidiosum; assembly: GCF_024498275.1. Classification (GTDB taxonomy): domain Bacteria; phylum Bacillota_I; class Bacilli_A; order Mycoplasmatales; family Mycoplasmoidaceae; genus Mycoplasma_N; species Mycoplasma_N fastidiosum. The sequence goes on along the minus strand of NZ_CP101809.1, from coordinate 1,053,478 downwards.
TTAGGAGCATGTTCTTTAACAAAGATGTATTCATCATTCAATTGATCAATCACATTTTGTGCACTTAGTGCATCATGAAAATTAACTTTACCATCATTAATGTTTTCATTTAATTTGTAATTTTTGATGTTACTACCCAATTTACGTAAAGTTAAGTTTAATTTGTTTTTTAACAATACATTAATGGTGAATCAAGATTCGGGAATAAAATTACGGATTTCATTTTCACGAATCTGTAAAAATTTTAAGGCAACACTTTGGACTCGACCAGCAGAAATACCACCTAAAAATTGGCGGACAAATCCTGATAATTTATAACCAAAATTACGATCCAATAATCTCCGAGCTAAATAGGAATTTACTTGGCTTAAATCAATTTGACGCGGATGATTCAACGCTTCATGAATAGCACGATCAGTGATTTCATTAAAAACGACCCGAACACATTTTTTTTGATCTTCTTCTGGTAATAAAGATCAAACGTGTCAAGCAATAGCTTCACCTTCACGGTCAGGGTCAGTAGATAAATAGATTTTATCCGCAGCTTTCGCCGCATCACGAATTGTTTTTAAAATCTCTTTTTTATTATTTTTATCGTTGATTTTTTTAGTTTCAACGATTACCCAGTTAGGATCTAGATCACGATTAAATCCCATTCCAAATTTATTTAAATCACGCAAATGACCATAAGTAGCTAATAATTCCATGTCTTGATTTTTCAAGTAATGAGAAATAGTTTTAATCTTATTTGGTGACTCAATGATCATTAAATTTTTAGACATCGGCAATCCCCTAAAACATTTTATTTTTTCTGTCGATAATCAGATAGTTGACTAATTGTAACCAAAATCATTGGTTTTTTTTGTAACTGTCGCTCAATCATACGCATGACTGATTTTTTTAAGTTAATCTTCAGTAATTTAATGCTTACTGAATTACTTTTAGCTAACCCTAAATTCTTCTGAATTTCATCTGTTACAGTTTTTGAAATCATTTTTTCAATATCAGTTGTACGTTCGTGGTCAGAAGAAATTAATCCCATAGTTTGAATCGCTGGTTGGGAAAATAAATTCTTTTCTTTATCATAAATGGTGTTAATCATTACCAAACCATAAGCAAACATGTTTTGGCGTTCTAACAAAATTGATGTTTGAATATCAACTACTCCTCCAAAATCCACATATTGTTCGCCCACTTGTAGCTGGGAAGTTTTTTGGGCTTTACCATCAATTAAATTGGTCATTTCCCCGTTGTATAAGAAACGAATTTTATGAGGATTAATGGTGTTCTCGCAATCTTTAATATAAGAAGCGAACTCTTTATAATAACCAATTCCTGGAAAAACTAATTTAGGATTTAGTAAGTTTAATAAAAATTTATGATCTTCAGATCCAGCAATTGGTAACTGAATGGTACGCCCAATTTTTTTAGTGCGCACATCATTCCGTGAAATTTCATCTAATAATTTTGCTTCTCGTAATTCTAAACCAGATTGAGTAATGGTGTTCAAAATAAAAGTATCGTTATCACCAAAACTAATATTAGAATCCTGACCAGTTAAAATCTTGTGCATCTTGTGGTACAAACGATCCTGATTACCTGTAATTAAGATAATGACATCATTATCTTTGGGAATTTTTTTGGAATCAATTAATGATAAGCCCTCATTACTAATGTATCTCATTTTGATTAGTTGATCAAATAACTTGGATAAAGTATTAGAGTAAATAACTAATTTTAGTCCATAAATTTTTGAAATTTCTGCGACATTTAAAACTGTTAACAAATCATTGTCATAACATGCGACAATCATGCGATTATTGCTGTTGGCAATTGCTTTTTTTAGAAAAGAGAAATTTTTATAAGAAGGTGCTGCAAAACCTAAATTTTTACCCACATTTTGTAAACCAACAATTAAAGCTAAAACATTAAAGTTAGTTAATTGGGGCAACATTAATAATTGGGATTCATAACCAGGCATTTTGGTGTTTTCTACAATAAATTGATCAATGAATACAATTGCTCCATCATTAGTCTTAAAAACCCAACCTAATGAGTCAGGCATGCTGTTAAAAATTTTAAAGGGAACAACTTCGCATTGCCCTGCTTTAAAGGTTTTTAAAGCGGAACAAACCCGAATTTTCGGTTCTTTTTTGCTGAAGGATTCAGATCGACTTTTTCGGGCAAACCAGTTCTGAATGATAGTTTGCCCCACTTTAGAAGTATAGACTGGAATTTCGTGGCCTAAAGCTTCTAAAAAGAATGGTAAAGCACCAATGTTTAAAAATTCTGGAGTACCCAGAAAAATTCCTTTAATTCGGCGTTTGTTTTTCTTCAAATAATGAAGATCTGGAATTACTTTAGAAATTCCAAATTGGTTGGTAATATCATCGCCAATTCCGGTGTTTAAGATGAAAATTTCATCATTAATTTCTAAAACTCCAGAGTATTTAGCGCGTTCGTCTTGGCCTCCTAAAGCAAAATATTTAATATTTGCCATTACATTTTCCTTTTTAGCATGATTTGGGGGTGAGTAAGTAAAAAACAATTTGTCAACTGTTTTGAAAGGTCTTATTTTTAGTGATTTTGCTAATTTTACTGGCCTAAAATTGTGCTAATCAACTTCTTTTATTAGTAGTAATTTGTTATCAAAATAATAAAAACTTAATATTTTATTATAATACCAACATATTAATAATAAGGGCGAAATATTTTTTAGCATAATTTAATTATTTAAATTCTCCTTTTTTCTTTTTTTCACCTAATTAAAGAATGTAGGAAAAATAACCAAATTTCAGCCCAACTAAGAAGCTTAAAATTTTATGAACCAACAAATTCAAGACATCAGCAAAAAACTGCAAGGTGTCATTAATGGTTTTTGTGTTTATGAGAGTGGTTTACGTGGTTTGTTAATTAACCAAATGCACGAAAATTTTGGTCAAAATTTTCGGGTCTTTGGTATTGCGGATGATCAATTACTTTTTTATCGTCAACTATTTAATGAACAAGAATTACTTTATGTTGAAGCTGAAAAAATTCAGTTACCAGCGTTTGTTCTTAAAACTATTGCTGCCCGACTTTTTCAAAAAACTCAAAATGATTTCATCATTGCGGTAATGGTTTATCAGCAAAAAACTTATGTTTGTATAGCGATTACTGGCAATTATTTTTATGAAGCTGAATTTAGTTTAAATGATGTATCGGTAACAGACCAAATTTATGAAGCCTATGTTCGCTTGATTGATATTGTGACAGAAGTAACTAATAATCTTTAATGAACAAAAAATCAAAAACTAAAAATGCAGCAACAGCTTCACATTTAACAACTGATTTATTTTCCTACTCTGAAAATGATTTCAAAAAAGGAAAAAAAATGAAAACAGAAGTAAACAAGCAGTTAAATGATTTAAAAAGTTTTGTTGGTGCTAAAGAAATTTTTTTAGCTAATCAAAGTTTTGCAAATGTTGATTTCTTTTCAACAGGATCTTATTATTTAGACAAAATTCTGGGTACGGGGGGTTGACCTAAGGGTCGAATTATTGAAATTTATGGTTCTGAATCATCTGGTAAATCTACTTTAGCTTTAAAAGCAATTGCTGAATGTCAGAAAAATGACGGGAATGTGGTTTATGTTGATTCAGAGGGCAGTTTTGATGGAAAATGAGCCCAGACTAATGGAGTGAACTTGGATAAATTGATGTTAGCTAAACCAGAAACAGGTGAACAAGCTGTAACCATTGTTAATGCTTTAGTTAAAACAAAGTTGGTTGATTTAATTATTGTTGATTCAGTTGCTAGTATGACTCCTAGTGTGGAAATTGAGGCTGATGTTACTGATCAAAGTATGGGTTTGCATGCGCGTTTAATGTCTAAAGCGATGCGCTTAATTCAGGCTAGTTTGTTATATAACGATCGCACTACTATTATTTTTATTAACCAAACTCGTTCTAAAATTGGTGTTACTTATGGCTCAAATATAACTACTACTGGTGGTAATGCTCTAAAATTTGCTGCATCAGTACGGGTTGAATTGAAAAAATATGAAGCAATTCGTGAAAGTGCAGATATCATTGGCTACCATATTAAGGCAACAGTTATTAAAAATAAATTAGCAGCTCCAATGAAAAATGCTCTATTACCTTTTTATTTTCAAGTGGGATTTGATCAAATTAGCGAAATCATTCAAGCGGCTTTATCTAAGGGCATTTTAATTAAAAAAGGTACTTGATACTATTTAAAAGATGAAAATTTAGGTCAAGGTATTAAAGCTGTTCGGGAAAAATTAGTAAATAATACTGAACTGTTTACAACCTTAAAAAACCAAGTTTTAGAACAAGAAAAATAAAAACTATTTTTGTAATTTTTTATTGTCAAAACAATCACCATAAAGAAACAACAACCACAAAATATTTTTTGAAATTTTGTGGTTGTTTTTTTGTATACTAGAGGGACAAATAATTATGATTAAATCAATTGTAATTTTTGATAGTATAATTATTTAGCAATTTTCTGAAGAAAATTTTATATAGGTATTTTAATGATTTTAAAAAATCGCATTTTTTTCAGCTTCAGATTTCGCAAACGCAATGATAATAAATCACTTGAAAATAATAAAATCATGCAGCGAATTCAAGAACTGGAAAACGAGAAAAAACTAAATCGATACGATATTAGAATCTTAAAACAAAAAGCTAAAATCTTGAGTGCTCGAAACGTTAAAGCAAAAGTTTTCGAAGAACCAAAAAACACTCGAGTTCAAAATCATTTAAATGTTAAAAAAGATGAAGAAGAATTTAACAAATTCACTAAAGTCTTTGAAGAGTCCGGATTTATCGATGGTTCTATCGATAAAATCAGACAACAAGAACAAGAAAAACTTTTAAATGATCCTAAGGTATTTCGCATAAAATGAGCTGATAATGATTAAAACAAATAAATCAAATCCTGCCAAAAACCCTGAATATTTCAGAAAAAAATTAATAACTAAAAATTCGGTAAAATCAACTGAAACTAATTCTGAAACTAGTACTAAACCCAAAAAAACCAAATTGGATGCTGCTGCTAAAAAACAATTGCGCAAATCAATTAGAATTGTTAAAAAAATGAACAAAAAACACAGCGGAAGTATTTTTTATAAAAATTCTCCTGATTGTGTTATTGAATTAGAAAACGTTTCTAAATGGTACAGCAACAATTTTAGTGTTAACAAAATTTTAGAAAACATTAACCTAACAATCAAACGGGGTGAATTTGTTGTGATTCTTGGTCCAAGTGGATCAGGGAAAACAACTCTACTGAATATTATTTCAGGGATGGACCGAGCTTCAAATGGCCAAGTTATTGTTTCTAACCATAATTTGATTACAATGTCAAATAAACAATTGACTAAATTCCGCAAAGAATATGTTAGCTTTGTTTTTCAGCAATATGGTTTATTAGGGGACTTAAAAATTCGGGAAAATATTGAATTAGGAGCTCAATTACAAGATAATTATCGAAAACGATTAGATATCGATGAGGTGATTTCTAACCTAGGGATTTTACGTCATAGTTTGAGATTCCCTCGGGAAATTTCGGGAGGTCAACAGCAACGGGTAGCAATTGCCCGGGCATTGGTTAAAAATCCGGAAATCCTTTTTGGAGATGAGCCAACTGGTGCGGTTGATGAAGAAACTTCTAAACAAATTCTAAAAATGTTTTGTGAGATTAATGCAATTTATAAAACAACGATTGTTATTGTGACTCACAACCCCATCATTGCTGAATTGGCAACCAAAGTTATAGTGGTAAGTTCTGGAACTTTAAAAGAAGTTCGTGAACAAGTGCCTAAATCTGTTGATGAATTAAATTGAGTAATTGAATAATGAATGTAGATATTAGAAAAAATAATCCTATTTTTGACAAAGATTTTATTATGAATCGATGTTTAAAATTTGTGGATTCGAATCGCCAAAAATTACGTAATGATCGACCTTTTAAATATTGGGCATTAAACCAAGATGTTTTTATTAACATTACTGTTGTTTTATGATTAATTTGGCAATCTTGAACTTTATCAGTCATTTTACCTAAACCAACGGTTATTGATGAGCACGGGCTATTTAATTTTTATTTACAAAGTGTTTTTTGGAAATTAGGGAACCTAGAAAATGCTTTAGCATTAAATGCTGATGTCGTCGCAGTACAATTTTTGGTTCAGGCCTACATTTTTATTGCTTTCACAATTATTTTATTTTTACTGACAATTTATACAGTTGTTGTTACTTTTAAATACATTGATGAAATCAAAAAAGCCACAACTAAGAATAATATTAAAACTTGACATCGTAAAATTACTTTCTTTCAAATCTTTGTTTTTTGTTTAGTTGTTTATGGTACTTCAATGTTTGGTTGATTACTGTTTGGAATGTTTTATATTCCTTTAGCTCAAGCTAGTCAGGGATTTGAGACTTTAGTTTTTATAATCCCACCTAAAAATGATTTGCAAACAGTACCGATCAATTTTAATCAAACAGGTTTAGCACTAATTGTAAGTAATTCAGTTAACTTATTTTTATTAGTCTCAATGTATTTGTTTTACATTCGTCAGCGTTTCATTGGTTATCGTTACTTTTTTTCTTTTGAAAAAAAAGAATGAAAACGCATTGATTATGTTGGCGAAACCATGAGTTTTAAAGAACAATATCAATTAATTAAAGCAAACAAACCACATAAAGGTAGCATTAATGCGGTTAATAATGAAGGTTATATTATTGAAATTAAAAATGTTAACAAATACTTCATTAGTAATGGTTTAAAACTACATGCTTTAAAAGACATTAACTTACGGATTAAACAAGGCGAGTTTGTTGTTATCTTGGGTCCAAGTGGATCGGGGAAAACAACTTTATTAAATATTATTTCTGGGGTTGATCGTCCAACTGATGGAGAAATTGTTGTTGCCAACAAAAACATTATTCGGATGAAGCCTGAAGCCTTAACTAAATATCGCCGTGAAAAAACAGGCTACATTTTTCAACAATATAGTTTATTACCCAATTTAACAGTGCGTGAAAATGTGATGATCGGTTCATATTTAGCCAAAGCTCGAAATAAAAAGATTAGTAAAATTCAAGGTAAGAAAAAATTTAGTTTGAATTTATCCAAAGGTTTGCGTATTCAAACTGCTAAAGACTCTTTTGTTGATGAAATCTTAAAACTATTAGATCTAGAAATTCACGCTAACAAGTACCCCTCACAGTTATCGGGTGGTCAACAACAACGGGTAGCAATTGCTCGTTCTTTTGTTAAACATCCAGATATCTTATTTGGTGATGAACCAACTGGTGCGATTGATGTGGAAATGTCTAAACAAATTTTAGAATTATTTTATTTAATTAACACTCTTGCTAAAACAACAGTGTTAATGGTGACCCACAACCCATTAATTGCAGAAATGGCTACCCGAGTAATTGTGGTAAGCAATGGTAAAATTGTGCGGAATCAAATCAATTTAAAACCTAAACGGGTTAATGAAATTGATTGGAACTAATAAAAAATCTACTTGACTATCAAGTAGATTTTTTATCTATTTATCGAGTTCATCAGAGAAAATGAGACTAGAATTTTGAAAAAATAACCAAAATTTTGGCTTTAAATATTTAAAATAAAGCCATTTAATATCTAATTTAAGCCGGAGTTAAAGTTAATGCAGGCATCATTAAATATCAAAACAGTTAATCCTAAATTTAATAAAATTTCTAATCAATTAATTCAAATTTACAATGATGATAATCAGTTGCAAAACTGCACTTACCTTCTGGTTGATGAAAATAAAGTTTTAATTATTGATCCCAGTTTCATTGGTGATTTTTTGATTGAATTTATCCAAAAAAATAATTTAGAAGTTGTTGGTATTTTTTTAACTCACGGTCATTGAGACCACTGAATTTATGCTCGGTCCATCATTGAATATACCAAACTCCCAATTTATTGTCACAAAGCTGATCAACCCGTTCTAGAAAATGGTTTAGCACGAATTCATTCCATGGACCCTAGTTATGATCCTAAACAATTAATTAATGATTTAGTTGTCTATCAAAACTGAAAAGATCATGATGTAATTGAAATCGATAATTTTCGGTTACGGGTTTTGCATACTCCTGGCCATAGTCCTGGTTCGGTTTGTTTTAGTTTTGATGATTATGTTTTTTCGGGTGATCATGTTTTTGCAACCACAATTGGTAGAACTGATTTATATCTTAGTGATCCCATGCAAATGAAGACAAGTTTACAAAAATTTTTTAAAAATTTTTGTAAATGCCAAATGATTTTACCGGGTCATTTAGATAAACATGTTCGGGTTTGCGATGCTTATAAAGCGATTAGTTCGAATATTAGCTTTGAGGATTAAAGGCAAAAAAATAAATTAATTTCACAAAATTCATTTAGAATAAGAAAATTTTTATTTTTTTTATTTTAGTTATTTAAACATGCTAAAATAAATTAAGGTTTCGAAGGCTTAGTTTTATCTCTAAGTCTTCTTAACTTTCTAAATTAAAATAAAGGAATATTTTTTTGTGTTATTTTCATATTAATTTTAAAAATTACTACTAATTTTTAAGGTTTATGAAAAATTTTTTTATGAATGCCCAGAGGATAGATTGCTGTGAATTATAGCGAAACTAATCAGGAATACTCAGAAGAGTTGAGGAACAAGATTAGCAAATATATTATTGATATTTTGCTAGAGAGTGAAAGAACTGTTCCTTACCGTTCTTTACGATTTAAGTTGATTGAGAAGATTAGAGCAGACAACGATGAGAGTTATATTCGAGATGACTTTTTCATTGACATTTTAAGTGAATTAATTGTTGAAGGAAAAATTGGTATCTCTAATTCCCAACGTTACTACATTGATTATTTGGATTGGCCTGAAAAAGATGGCAGAGTGTTAACTGGTTTATTTCGAATGAGTTATCAAAATAAAAATTCTATGGGTGATAGCGAAAGCGACCCTAAAAATTCTAATTGAGGATTCATTTCTGAAGTTGAAGATATTTCAATTTTCACTCCGGAAAATGAACATGAATTAGCCCGAAAAATTGGTCAAAAAGTTTCTCATTACGTACATACTCGTAATGTTGAAAGATTTTTGCCCCAGTTGAAAAACGGAGCATTAGTTAAATTTGTGGAACTTGATGTTTCAGCGAAGAAATCACAAAAAGAACGAGTATCTAAATATATTGATGCTCGTATTGTGGAAGTAATTCGTGAAATTCAAAAACCCAAAATTTCTGGTGATTTTGTCGGAAAAAGAGTGGCCGAATTAGTAAACATGAAAAAAATCTTTAAAAGAAGTTCAGGAAGAAAAACCTAAATCCGAAGAAGAACATATTAAAATCGTAACTTCAGGCGAATAGTTATAAAAGATTTTAAAAAAACCACCATTGTTATCAATGGTGGTTTTTTATTTGTTGTGATTATTTCGGGCAGCGTTTTTCTTTCGTAAAAAAGATAGAAACAGATTAATTGGTCGATCTTTTTTAACAGGAACATATGCACTAATTTGTTCAGCAGAAATTTCACCAGAACGTAAAATTTTTTTCTGGTTGTAATCAAAAATTGTTGATGCAATTCGTGAAATTTTAGCAGGATGAAAACTGTTGGCTTCGACAATAATTAGCTTGTTGATTTTGCCTTGAAATTGGGTTTGAATTTCAGCTAAATTAGTCACAGGAGGTTGATCAGATAAATTAGCTGAAGAAGAATAAAGCGGGCCTACTTCATCAATTAAATGAAGTAGGGGTTGATATTTGGGCATTCGATAAGAAGTTCCATTTAAAACAATTGTTAACGGTCCAGGCCAATAATTATTAACTAAAGGTTGTAAATCTTCAGGTAAAACTTCGGGAATTTGTTCTAGCCGAGAAATAAATACAATTAATCGTTTTCGTAGTGAACGTTTTTTTAGTTCATAAATAATGTCGGGTTGAATAGCAATTAAACCCTTAACCGTATCAGTGTCAACAATTGCGGCTTTGTTCATCTTTAATTCAAAAACAATTGATTTTAAGTCTTTTCAATGATAAATGCGCATAGTAACTTAATTTTACTGCATAAAAAAATCTCCTTAATTTTTAATTAAGGAGATTTTTAATTATATATATGGAGCAGAATACGAGAATCGAACTCGCGTCTTAACCTTGGCAAGGTTATATTCTACCATTAAACTAATTCTGCGCATGTTTCTAAAATCATAGAAAACAAACTCGAATCAATTATACCATATTTGCTGATTTAAACCAGTCGGTTTTAATTTATCAATTAGTAAAAACTTCAATATTTTCAACTTAAAATTTGGTCAACAATCCCATGAACACTAAAACCATTGGATTCATAAACTTTTTGACCATCTGCTGATTTACCAAATCTTTTAGCTAAACAACACTCAAAACGGTTAAATTTAGCTAGCATGTATCACATCTTATCATTAGAAGCTTCAATAGCAAAAATAGGTTTAGTTTTTAATTTTAGTTTTGTTATCAATTGATAATCAGTAACTAATTCTTGTAAAATGGGCACAGAAATAACTTGGGCAATAATTTCATGTTCTGCTTGTAATTTTTCAGCTACCTTGACCGCTAATTCTACTTCAGAACCAGAAGCCAAAATAGAGATGTCAAATTTTTCAGGTTGCAAAATAGGATAAGCAGCAAAATTAGTTGCTGGAGCTAAGTTAAATGATTTTAAAGGTTGTCGTGAACCAATAATAATTACTTGTTGATCTTGACTGTTAATAGCTCGTTTAAAAGCTAAATTGGTTTCAGCTTCGTCACAAGGACGAATCACTAAAGTATTAGGCATAGCTCGTAAAGTTGCTAATTGTTCAATTGGTTGATGGGTTGGTCCATCCCCGCCAACTTGATAACTATCGTGGGTAAAAACATGAATGCTAGGAATTTTCATGATTGCTCCTAAGCGTAAAGCTGGTTTAGAATAATCAGAAAAAACTAGAAAAGTAGCATCAATAGTTCGTAATTTACTATGTAAATAAATGCCATTATTAATTGCGGTCATAGCAAATTCCCGAATTCCATATTTAATGTTTCTTCCTCCTTCTTCTAAATCAGTTGTAAAACCAACCCGACATGCGGTTTTTAGATCAGCTGAACCACCAATGATATTTCAGAAGTCTTGTTCAATTTGTGCCATGATTTCTTGAATGTAGTCACGGATGGCACTGTTTGTTTTTTTAAAAGAAAAATTAAAATCAGGATAAGACAGGTTCTCATTCATTAAACTGCAAAATTTAATTCCTTCAGCTGGATATTGCGTCATATATTCATTGAATAACCGAAATCACTCTTCATAGGCCTCGTTTTTTTGTTCCAAAAGTTTTTTTCCGTGTTGATAAATTTCATCTGGATATTCAAAAGGGACAAAAGAAGTTAATCCATTCAGTTTTTTATAAGCAATTGTTTCTTCAGGATTTAAAGTTCCATTATGCCCTTTTGGTTGATTGGCTCATTTTGTATTTTTAGCAATTACGGTTTTAACTTGAATATAAGTGGGCTTTTGATTGAGTTTAGCCTGATCAATTGCTGCTAAAATTCCTTCTGAATCATCATTTTCTAAAATGATGACATCAAAATTTTGGGATTGAAAATATTGCACAAAATCAATCTTATTAACTGCAGACGAACGTGAATCAATTTGACAATCATTGTAATCGTGTAACAAAATTAGCTGGTTTAAATTTAAAGTTCCAGCTAACTGAATCGCTTCTAAAGCAACCCCTTCTTGTAAATCGCCATCCCCACAAATAACAAAAATTTCATGATCCATAATGGGGAAATTGGGACGATTAAATTGTTTGGCTAAATAAGTTTGACTAATGGCCATGCCTACGCCCATAGCAACACCTTGACCTAATGGACCAGTTGAAGCATCAATGTAACCATCATAACTGATTTCGGGATGACTGGGCGTTTTGGAGTCTAGTTGTTTATGTTTTTGCATGTCTTCTTTGGTTAGCAAACCCATGAAATGATGAATTGAATAAAGCAATAAGGACCCATGCCCCGCACTTAGGATCAACCGGTCACGATTGATCCAATTCGGTCTTTTATGAGTGAATTTCATTTTTCGACCAATCAGGTTATAAGCTAAATTGGTTGCTCCTAAAGCCATCCCAATGTGTCCTTGTTTGGCTTGATTAATTGCATCTAAACTAATTCCCCGCATTGCGGCTACAAATTTTTGGTGAATATTTGACATTTTATTTTCCGTTTGTATCCAAATTTTCTTCGGGTGATAATTGGGTTTTTCGGCGTGGTCATCATGACACATATTTTAGTAATAACCCATCCACGATTAAACCAAAATAAATAATAAGAGCTAACCCAAAAGCCACTCATTTACTAATTAAACCAAGAACCCCAGGAATTGCACCAATGATGTAATCAGTATCACCCCAGTTTAGAGAAATTAAAGAACTTGGTTCTTCAGCCCTGGCGGCTAAAGCGGACAATTGTTCATTTGTTCCTGGCACTCATTTTCCAGCAAGAAAAATCACCGGAATAAAAGTAATAAAAATTCCCATAATTAATGGACCCACAATTGCGCCCCAAATCCCCCCTTTAACATTGCCAAATACACCACTGGTCGCACCTAAAAAGAAATGGGGCACTAAACCAGGTAAAATTGTAGCGACAATAATTTGACCACCTGATAATCCAATCGTAATCCCCATACCAATAATGCCGCCAACAAACGAACTAATAAACCCAATAATCACCGCATTAGGTGCGTAAGGATAAACAACAGGACAGTCTACAGCAGCTTTAGAATTTTTAATAAACCGGTCACTAATGCCCTTAAATAGGGGAACCAGTTCACCAATAAACATTCGTACCCCAATTAAAATGATTTCTACACCAGCAGTAAAAATAAAGGCTTGTAAAAACATTTGCACTAACCAATGGGGTGAGCTTAAAATCTTGACAACATTTTCTAATCCAGGAAGAGGAACATGAACCCCATCAACTTCTTGGGTATATCGCCCCAGATCATACATGATACCGCTAGGAATAAATGCAAACATGTAGAAAATAAAAATCGTAATGGAAATAGAGACTAGAGTATTACGAAAAAAGAATAAACCTTTGGGGAATTTAATTGCTTCAGTAGAAGTAACTTTGCCTTTTTTTAATTTATAAATGACTTCACCAATTAACCCACTAATCGCATACCCAAATCCACCAGTATGACCTAAACCAATTTCATTGGTGCCAGTAATTAACCGCATATACCGTTGCTGAGAAGCGGGGGATAAAACCATATAAACTGCTATTACTGATGAACCAGCAAATAGGGAAATGACAAAATCAGAAACATTATTCTCAAAGTCAAACCCAATTGTGTACATGACAGTAGCTAACATCAATGATGTGTAATACAACACATGACCTGACAAATAAACATATTTAAACCGAGAGAAAGCAGCTAGAATTAAATTCATCACCATGCCCACGATCATAATTAATGATCCTAAAGTAGCAATGCGGGGTAAAGCAGTGGCTAGCAATCCAGCAAATGCATCATTGTTAGGAATCACTCCGTTTAAATTGTAGGTCACTTCAAACAAGGGCTGAAAATTATTTAGTGATCCCACTAAAACTCCAGCACCCCCACCTAAAATTAAAAAACCGACAATTACTTTAAAAACACTAATTGTAATTTCGGTTATTTTACGTTTTTGTAGCAGTGCACCAATTAGGGTAAAAATGGCCACTAAAAAAGCTGGAACAGCTACAAAATCGCGTAAGAAAATTAGAACTCACATTTTCTGTGCCTATATTTTTAAAAAAGCTTTTATTTTTGTTTCCAATTCTTGTTTGGACAAAATATTAGTCAAAACAATCATTTTGTCTTCGGGAAAATTTAGTGATGGAGCTACATCCTTCCCGATGACAATGAAATCTAATCCTTGTCCATTAAAAGAGGAAATGTTAGTGTGATTAACACTTTCATATTGAACACCCAAAGCATCTAAAACACTTTTCACGTTCATTTCAAGTAATAAAGATGAACCCAACCCAGATCCACAAACGCATGTAATTTTCATTTGATATCGTTTTCCCTATCATTTAATAATTTTTTTAAATTCAGCTAACGATTGAACTTTTAAAATGGCAGCTTTAGTTTGTTCATCAGTAAAATATTGACTAAATTCAGCAATTAAATCCATGTGACTATTATTATCTGGTGCCGCCATAGTGATAATAATGCGGGCTTGTTTATCAGCTTGATCAGCAAAGATTACATTATCTTTTAAGATCAAAGTTGATGTAGCCGGAGCTAAAGCATAAGTGCCTGGTTCAGCATGTAATAAAGCTAAACCCCCTTCAAAAACATAGTAAGGACCAAATTTCGCCGTTGTTGCAAAAATCGCATTAGCTAGTTGAGCAGTTGCTTTATTATGTCGTACTAAAATTTCCACTCCCTTAATTACGGCTGTTTTTCAGTCGTGAATGGTGTCACTTCATTCGATCATTTCAGGGTGAAATAATTGTAATTTTTCGGCCATGATTGATTAGTTTTGTTTTAGTTAGATTAATAAAAGAAACCACCCACCTAAATTTTATCGATCCAAAAAAAGTTTTCGTGATTTTGGAAAATTTTTTTCAATTAACACAAATTTATAAAAAAAATTTTAGAAACCTTCAATAGAAAAAACAAGACCTTTTTGCTGGTGAAATTGCAATTTTTTAGTAATAATTAGATGATTTCTACAACCTTTTCAAGAAAAAATAATCATTGATCAAGAATAAAAATAACTGCTGAAAGCAAGAAAAAAACCAAGAGCTAGCTCTTGGTTTTTTTAATAAAAGAAACGGTAAAAATCAATTAAGTTATTTAGTTTCAACAGCAACTGGAGTTTTACGACGCGGTCATCATGGCACAAATTTCAATAAGATACCATCAATAATTAATAAACCATAAACCACAAGTGCAAAAGCAAAACCAACCCATTTGTTAATTAAACCTAAAACTCCAGGAATAATACCTAATGTATAATCAGTATCACCTCAGTTTAAAGTTCTTAATCCATCGAGCTGACTTTCACCACCATTTTGAATAGCAATTGCTTCTAATTCTTTATTGGCCCCGGGAACCCATTGTCCTAGGATAAAGATGATTGGAACAAAAGTAATTAAGATTCCGACGGTAAAAGCAGCTAAAATTGCGCCTAAATATCCGCCTTTAGCATTACCATAAATCCCATTAGTTGCCCCTAAGAAAAAGTGGGGTACTAAACCAGGCAAAATAACAGCAGGAATGAATGCGCCTTGGGATAGACCAATCGTAATTCCCAACCCGACGATTCCACCCAAGAATGAACTAATAAATCCAATTAAAACAGCATTCTGAGCATAAGGGAATAGAACCGGACAATCGACCGCGGCTTTAGCCCGTTTAATAAATTTCTCACTAATTCCTTTAAATAAAGGGACTAGCTCACCAATAAACATGCGTACTCCCACTAAGATAATCTCGACTCCAGCTGTAAATGTAAAAGCTTGAATCAACATTTCCACAAACCAGTTGCGAGTACTTAAAATTCCAACGATGACTTCTTTTCCTACTTTAGGGACAGTGCGACCATCAACCACTTGGGTATAATGACCCAATTCATACATGACACCACTTGGGATAAAGGCTAACATATAGAAAATAAAAATGGTTAAAGTAATGGAAACTAAAATATTTCTTAAGAAGAATAATTGTTTAGGGAAATTAATTGCTTCAGTAGAAGTAATTTTTCCCTTGCGAAGTTTACCCACTGCTTCACCAATCACTCCACTAATTGCATAACCAAAACTACCAGTATGGCCAAGACCAAATTCATCAGTTCCAGTAATAGTACGGGTATAACGTTGCATCATGGCTGGTGAAATTGCCATATACAAAGATAAAATTGCAGCTCCGCCGAATAAAGAAATGACAAAATCAGCAGGATTATTTTCAAAATCAAACCCGATTTTATAAAAAACCCCTGATAACATCAAACCTAAATAATATAACATGTGTCCAGAAACAAACACATAACGGAAGCGGGAAAAACCAGCCAAAATCAAGTTCATGATCATTCCCACAATCATGATTAACGAAGCTAAACTACCCATTTTTGGTAAAACATTAGCTAACAAACCTGAAAAAGCATCATTATTAGGAATAATTCCTTGCAAACTGTATGCAGATTCAAATAGGGGTTGAAACTGGTTCAGCGAGCCAATTAATACTCCAGCACCAGCACCTAAAATTAAAAATCCAACAATTACCTTAAAAACGCTAGTAACAATCTCGTTTAGTTTTTTACGTTGTAACAAAGCTCCAATTAGTGCGAAAATGGCAACTAAAAAGGCTGGTAAACCAACAAAATCACGTAAAAATATTAGAAATCACATATTTTTAAATCCTTATAACTTTAAAAAAGTTTTTAGTTTGGTTTCCACTTCTTCTTTTGACAAAATATTGGTGATCAGCACCATTTTTTCATGCGGATAATTCAAAGATGAGGCAACATCAGCACCAATGACAATGAAATCAACATCAATTCCGTTAAAAGAAGAAATATTTGTGTGTTCAACACTTTCATATTTAATGCCTAATTTCTCCAGCACCGACTTGACATTCATTTCTAATAACAATGAAGAGCCTAATCCTGAACCGCAAACACATTTGATTCGCATGATATTCTCTCCTTCTTAAATTTTGACCAATTTCTTAAATTCAGTCAACGACTGTACTTGTAAAATTTGGTTTTTTAGTTCTTGATCCCCAAAAACTTTACTAAATTCAGCAATTAAATCAATGTGACTATTGCTATCGGGTGCAGCCATAGTAATGATAATGCGGGCTTGTTTATCAGCTTGATCAGCAAAGATTACATTATCTTTTAAGATCAAAGTAGAAGTAGCTGCTGTTAATGAGTGTGAATTTGGTTCAGCATGTAATAAAGCCAATCCTGGTTCAAATACATAGTATGGACCAAATTTATCAGTAGTAGCAAAAATTGCTGTAGCTAATTCAGGAGTAGCTTTATTTTGCTGAACTAATAAGTCAACACCTTTATAAACAGCAGTTTTTCAATCTTTAATTTCATCACTCCATGCTAACATGTCCGGATCAAATAATTTGGATTGTTGAGACATAACGAATGATCACTTTATAAATAAAATTATTTGCCCCAACGATTAAAACTAATCACTGTGGTAACAAGGCTTTCTAAAAAAAAGACAAGATGTTTATAGACTCAAAAATATTTTTTGGTTCGTAAATACTTTAAACCCAATTTAAGTTCATCTGGTTCTAAAATGGTGGGTAAAACTTTTAGACAATCTGAATAAATATTACGAAATAATTGATAACTAATTTGTAAATCAATTAGAAAAACAAGCAAACTAATTCCGACTAAAACAACAGTCACAATTCATAAGTTCACAATTAGGAAAAACGAATACAACAGGAATAAAACTAATTGAGTAATTTTAAATCCTTGTTCAATTTGATAGTACTGATTTGAGGCGTGTACTCTTTTATGAAAAATAAAAATAGCATTAACATACGCATAAACAGAATTATTATCAAGATGATTAATGATACGTAATGTTTGTGTTTTGGAATTAAATTCAGTTGCTAAAAAGTGTTTTTGAATTTGGAGTGAATAATGATAATCGTGAGATTGTAATTGATTTTTTAAAAAATATAATGAATTATTTTTGGTCGATTTCACAAAAATCTGGGAATATTTATGCCGTAAATTTTCAACATAAATTCACCGAATCAAAAAAGAAATTGTGATGATAACAAAAGGTAAATATAAACCCAGTCAGTTGAATTGAAAAGTCATTTAACGCCTTTTGTTTTCAGTTTCAAATTTATTAATGTTTTCTAAACGATTGACAACTTGTTCAACTCTAATTTCACCTTGATTAGAAGCATTAGAATTAATATAGGTTTCTAATTGGCTTAGAGTCATAAGTTTGTATTTAGTGGAATTAACAATTTCTAAATCAGAATTATTATGTATAAGCACCACTTCGACACTGCCAAAATTTTGGCGCATAAATCTTTCAATTTCTTTGTATCAAGTTAAGTGAAAGTTTTCAATCACTCTTTTCTTGTTTTTGAAATACAAAAATCCGGAATTGAAATTCTGATTGGTGATTTCGATTTTATTTGCTTTTTTCGTATTTAAAAAATCAGAAAGGACTACAATTTTATTAGGGAGAATAATTACTCCAGGAATGACTGAAAAATTCCGTTTAGCAAATTTATTTTTAATTAGTAAATTGACAAAAGTATTTGTAAAGTTATTACTTTTACAAAAGAAATCTAGTTCTTCAATTGTTTGTCGAGAGACTGAACCAATTTGGTTTTGGGCTTTTTGGTTAGAATGTTTGTTTTTGGTTTTAAGATAATAAATTAAAGCTCCTAGTGCAATTAAACATAAAATTGTAATTGCCACATACAAAGAAACTCTTAGAAGCATAAAGCTACAAAACCAATCATTTAATGAGAAATTTTAGTTAATCAAATTATCTGGTTTAAATTATATAGGATTAAAAATAATTTGCTATCTTTTGCAAATCCTAATTCCTAAAAAGAAAAGTTTAAAAATTATTTTATGAAAAAAGGTGTCTTTAAACCAATTTTGCAAAAAAGGAATAGACTCTCAGAATCTGATTTAAATATTTTCAATTACATTAATAGTTTTCCTGATGATTCTTTTAATCTTAATCTTACTGAATTAGCAGCAGCATGTTTTGTATCCGAAGCAAGTGTGAGTCGGTTTGTTCGAAAAAATTTGTTTAACTCATACCGAGAAATGGTGTTATATATCAACAAACAAATCCAATCTATCAACAGTCAGAGTTGCTTGTTGATTAATCAAGATGAAGAATTTAATAAGCTGTATAACATTCAAAACTATGCCTTTCAAGCAACAATTAATGACCGAAATTTACAAAAAATTAAAACAGCGGCCAATATGATTTATCAGGCCAATCGGGTGGCGGTGTTAGGCTTAGGATCATCATATAAAACAGCAAGCGAGTTTGCCGCTAACTTACGCAAAATTGGGTTAAATGTAATTTCAGATCCAGATTTTCATGTCTTTTTTCCTTTAATTGCGTTATTGGATAAAAAATCTTTACTCATTGTTGTTTCTAATAAAATGATAAATCGTGAAATTATTATTGCGATCGAAACTGCCAAATCACAACAATGTAAAATTGTTGTGATTACTTCTAATGAAGAAAATATTTTAAATAACTGTATTGATCTGAAAATTAGCTATCATAAAATTCATGATAAAAACAAGCATGTGCCATCGGCTTCGAAAATTAGTCAGTTTTTAATTATTGATTATTTGTTTGATCATTTATTAAACAAAAATCCTAAATTCAAAAAAAATCTGGATAAAACCCAAAACATTTTGAAGAAATGAATTTAAAAAATACAATTCAATTTATTTATTTTCATATTTAGATAATTAACCGAAAAAACAATTTTTAAAATATAATTAAAAACATAATTTTCGGGAGGTTCATATATGAACGAAACTTATAATTTTCAGCCAGAGACCAATTTATTATTGCAAAAAGTGAAAACTTGAATTATTGTTAAACTTGTGTTGCATAGTTTAGGACTTCTTTTTGTTATTATTTCAGTAGGAATTGCTGTTTCTGCTGCTTTGCAACTTGGTGTTCCTGGTCAAGGTATTGCTGGATTGAGCGATCTTAATATTACTGGATGATTATCTAATCCTGCATTAATTGCAAATCAAAACTCGGGCCAGGTTTTTGTCTTGTTTGTTATTGGTATTGCGCTTTTTGCTAATTTAATTATTGCTATTTTTTTATATTTAAACAGCGCTAAATTAATGAATACTCCTGATTTTCAAGCGAATCTAGAAACCAGACTAAGTAATTTGAATAATTTAGCCTTAATCAGTTTAATTTTTCAATATATTTTTCCTCTTGTTTCTTTTATTAGCGATATTGTTTTTTGTCATCGAGTGCGTAAATTTACAGCTAATAAAGCCCACAAACCAAAACAAAATAAAAATTCAACTGAAAATAATTAATAGCAAATTATTTTATTAAACACAAAAAAACAACCACTAAGTTTTAGTGGTTGTTTTTTTGATTTTAGAAAGAAATTATTTTGGAGTTGATTCAGGTTGTTTTTTATCACTATTAAATAATTTAGCTAATTCATTAACAGAAGAAGATGGAGATAATTTAGTTGAGGATGAATTTTGATTTGCAAATAGTTTTAAAAGTGCTTCGATTATTTTTTCAGAAGAAGTAATGAGATTATTGGTTTCTAATTTTAATTTTTCAAATAAAGCACTAGCAGATTGCATGGAACCATTGGAATCTGATCCAACATCAGTGTTAACACTTGGATTTTCGCTTTTAAGGAAGCTGGCTAGGAATTGGTCGAAAATTCGAAATTCATTACTACTGCTTAAACTATCAATTAGTTGCTTTAAAGATGCTGTTAATGTATTTTTTTCAGTGCTAGAGATTTTAGTCTGAATATTTTTGAGAATCTTTTCCATATCAGCAAAATTTTTGATCGAACTAGCCTCACCTTCGCCTTGTTCATCCTTAAGAATCTTTTCCATTTCAGCAAAGTCTTTGGATCAATCTTCTTTTAAATCAGAACCATCAATAAAATATTGCAGTAAGTTTTTGGTATTTCTGATTTGAAAAACTTGATAATGATCTTTTAAAGATTGCAGAGTAGTTAATATGGCACGAAATTTATTTCATTCTTGATAAAAATTAGTAAATTTATCGTGAAATTGTTTATTAATTTGAATCATTGATTCTAAATTACTTATTGTACTTCCAAGAAAATTTGAATCTCTGGTTTCTAGTTGCTTGATTTTTTGCAAATCACCAATTAAACTTGTTCATCCATTAGATGTTAAACTTGTTCATTTGCTAGATGTTAAAAGATTTTGGAATTTATTTGTTTGATTCTTGATATCTCTTGCAACATTTCTGGTGTTATTTTTATTTAATTGGGTTAGCAAAGGAGCGACACCAGCTACTTGGGCGGAATGATTTAAATTAGGAGCAAAATTTAATTGGTCTAAAAGTTTGTCAGAATTTAAAGCTAAAAAAATTAAAGCATCTTGATTGTTGCTTAATAAGCCTTGGTTTAGAGTTAATGCTTTTATTTCATAATCTAATTGGTTTCAAGTTTGATTTTGATGAACTAAATTCTCAAAAGAATAATTGAAATTTTGATCAATATTATCACTTGATCTACCTAAAAGTTGGGATTGTAATTGATCTAATAAATGATCTAAAGCTTCCTGATTTTCCTTAGATTGGAAAATATCGGATTTCAAATGATTAGCTCGATCTTCTAATTTAATTGCTTTTAAACTAAGATCTTCTAGAAGATTGGCAATTTTAACGTATTTTTCAGTTAAATTTCTTAAATGAATTAGATATTGATCTTTAATTTCTACTAAAGATCGCAAGTTCTGCACTTGATTATTGTTTGAATCAATATATGTTTTTAAGACTTTTGAAAAATCTGCTTTTAATGATAATAATTTTTCTTGATCAGCAGAACTAGATAACTTGGTTAATTCAGAGGATAACTGGTTTGCTTGGGTTGTTAAAGCATTGAAAGAATCATTAAAAAATTTTTGATCTTCTTGGGAAGTGTCAGAGCTTTGAATCTTGACAAGAGAAGATTGCAAGAATTTTGTTAATGCATGAACTGAAGCGGTAGCAGAATTATTAGCTGTATCATTAGATTTGCCTAAGCTAGATTGAGCATTTGTAATTGTCTGTGAACTCAAACTTACACTTTTAGTATTTAAAAGATTGAATTGACTATTAATTTCATCAATAGTTTTCTTTTTATTATTTGTTAGTGTTGTTTGAACTTCGCTTTGAGCTAAAATCTGTTTTATTCTATCCAATTGTTCAGCATTTGTTGTAATTAATGGGATATTATTTTTATTAGGTTGATTTTGAGTCTTATTATTATCTGAAAGATCTTTGAAAGGTTTTTCAAAAAAATATAGAGCTTGTTCTTGATTTTTTCCTATTTCAGAATTAGCATCAACATCTGGTTTAGGTTTTGAGTCTTCTGATTGTACTGGAGGTTTGGTTAAAGTGGTTTCTGGATTTTTAATTAAAGGCCGACCATCTTTTGTCTCCTTGCTTGAGAGTTGGTTATTATTGATTGACTCAGTGTTTGCCAATTGTTCTGAACAAGCACTTAAAACTAAGCTGCCAATATTCACCAATCCCAATTGAACCACTCATAATTTACTTTTTTTAAATCATCTTATTTTTTTCATCAAATTAAAGAATTGTTCTGTTCAGAACAATATTTAAATTAACTACATAAAACAAATTATTACTAATATTTTTTATCCGTATAAGTTTTTCATTTTAAAGAAATAATACTGAAAATTTCAAGTTAATTTTACAGTTAATTATTAAATTTCAACAATAAAAAACAGATCATTTAATACTGCTCTGTTTTTTTGTAATGATGATAGTTTTTTAAAACGTGGAAATTATTGTCTCACAATTCCGTTATTAAAGGCTTCAGCTAAGGAATGATTGACTGAAGGTTGAGGATTGTTAACCGAATTATCTTGGTGTTTTCTAAATAATTCGGTAAGAGTTTTGATTTCTTGATCTGCAGAACTAATTAGATTTTCTACTTTGGTTTGCATTTGTTGAAATAAATCTCTAGCTGTATTAGTTTTGGTGCTTGGCTGAGAACCGATAAAAATTCTTAGATTTTCAATTTTACCACTAGCAAAAGCCTCTAAAAGCCGATTTAAAGCTTCAGAATTATTATTGTTAGCTAAGACAAGAACTAATTGCTCTAAAGCTCTTTTTAAAGTATTTTTTTGAACTGGAAACACTCTTGTACTGATATCGCCTAAAATTTCTTTTAAGATTTGCATTCCTTTTGCAATTTCAGGATCAGCTGAAGTTGGTGAAGTAATTAAATTTCTTAATGTCGCAACACTTTCAGCTGTTTGATAAGCCTGATAATGTTCTTTGATGGATTGAAGAGTGTTGATGAATGATTGGAATTTATCCCATTCTTGATAAAAAGTAGTGAATTTCTGATTGAATTCACCATTAATACTGAAAAAAGATTTTAATTGGTTTGTTAAATAAGCATTATTTTCTATTTGATTAACGGCTTGTAAGTCCCGAATTAAGTCATTTCAAGCATTTGATCCTAAAAAAGTTTGGTACTGATTAGTCTGATTGCTAATATTTCGCACTGTTGGACGAGGATTGGTTTGATTTAATTGAGCTAATAATGTGGAAAAACTAGATGAATTAGTTGGATTATTAACATCAACATTAGCATTTAATTCAGCCAACAACTGATCAGCATTCTGATTTAATAAACTTAAAGCAGCTTGATTCTCGTTTGTTAAACTTCTGTTTAAAGTTAAAACTTTAAGATCATTTGTTAATTGATTTCAAGCTCGATTTTGATTAATTAAATCATTTAATAAACTGTTGAAATTTTTTTGGGGATCGCTGTTAGATCGATTCAAAAATTGATCTTGGGTACGAATTAATAGATTCTCTAACGCTTCTTGATTTTGTTGAGAACGACCATTAGCATTTAAAACTACTAACCCTTCTTGACTACTAAAATCATTGAGTTTAATTGTTGCAAAATCAAGGGTTATAGTCGCATTGGCAACGGTTAAATATTTTTGAGTAGTTGAACTTAATTCTTGTTGATATTTATTTTTAGCACCTAATAATGCTTGTAATTTGGCTTCTTGATTATCACTAGTTGCATTAGTATAAGCTACTAAAGCATCTGCTAGTTTGGTTTTAAGTGTTGATAATGATTCAGTACTAGTAGGATTAGCTAAAGCATTTAATTGAGTGGTTAAAGTAGTTGCTGCACTAGAGACTGCATTTAAAAGTGAACTAAGAGTATAATTGGGATCTGGTTTTTGATTTTTAGCAGGAGGGTTATTTTTATCTGTTTGCACTGCAGATTGTAAGAAATTGACTAAAGAATGAATTGAAGCGGTTGACGAATTAGCAGCTTGATCACTAGAATTGCCCAAAATGGTTAAAGAAACCTTTGCAACTTGGGGATCAAATTAATTGCACCAGTAGTTGCTGCAGTTAAGTTTTGATTAATAGCTGCAACAGTTCTTTCTTCGTTTTGTTGTAATGCCATTTTTACTTCGGTTCGTTGTAAAACCATCTTAGCTTGCATTACACGTTCTTTTTGGGCTATTACTTCGGGAGTTTCAACTGGTTCAGCAGGAATTACAGGCTCAGCTGGGATAACTTCAGGACTTGGCATTTCTTGTTGATTATGCTCCAAAGTTTCAGGTTTAGTTTTAGCTTCATCATTCTTTTTAATTTCAGGAGTGGATTTCTTGGATTCTGTTTTTGGACTATCATTAGAATCAGGACTTGGCCTTTTTATTTTAGGAACAATATTAGGCTTGTTATTTTCAGTCGTTATATCTTTATTTACTGTATTCTCGCCTCAAAAATCACCACAAGCGGCTAGTACTAAACTGCTAGTAATTGCAAAAACTAAACCCGCTAATCACAACTTATTCTTTCGAAATAAACCTATTTTTTTCATAACAACAAAATCTTTAATTTTCTTTTTGCATGATAATTTAGCTCAAAATAGAACTAATTATTTATTAATATAATTTTACCCTTGGAAAATTTCTTTATTAAAAGAAATCATTTATTACAAAATGAATTTTAGTGCAAAATATTGATGGTAAATATGAACCATTGATTACAATAAAAATATCAGATTTTTTTTAATTTCTGAATTAATTTAAATCAACAATCTTCATTTAGGTGAGGATTGTTAATGCTTAATGGGAAATACAATAAGATTGTTAAAATTCCATTTAAATTTTTTAGTTAGAAAGTTTTAATAGTTCTCATAATTACTAAAAACATAAATTTATTCATAAGTGAGAAAAAATGTTTTTTAAATTCTTAAAAAAAGTGCTTGCTTTTGGCGCAATGAGTTTATTTTCAGCAAGTTTGTTAGCAGCATGTGGAGACCATCAAAATGGAAATCATGTTCAAACCCAAAAAAGACAACGAAATATTGATTATCGAGGTTTTGCAATTAAACCCCAACCAAATGTGGAAGATCGCATTTTAAAATTTCCCGCAGCGATAGCTGAAAATAAATTGAATGCTGAAGGAAAATTTCGGTTTCAATTACATCATTCCCCAGTGCAAGGTTTAATGGGTGAATGGACTGCTTATGCAACTCGGGTAAAAGCGATGCATAATAATGATTTATTTCAGCCAATTACTGTTTATTCAGCTACAGCAACAGTTCAAGCAGTTCATGACATCGATGCTGAATCATCTTTAGTTTTTGTTTTTGATCAGTTAGATGTAACTAAAAAAGGTCAATTTTTTACTTTTTACTTCATTAAAAATGACGGAAGTCAAAGGATTTTATTTAGTCAGGTCAATATCGAAAATAATCGTGATATTTTTCCGATTCAATAAATTTTGAAGAACAAAAAAAATCTAGGTCATAAAAAATGACCTGGATTTTTAAATCAAATAAGAAAAAAACTATTTATTTTTTACAAATCATGTATTTCTGTTTCGGGCAGAATATTACCATTATTAAATATTTCAATTAAATGATTAGTTAATCGTGCGGTTTGACTGCCATCACTGGGTTGTAGTTGCAAACTTAATATAGATAACAAGTTAGACAAAGGATTACCACTATTATTTTGTAATTTTTCTAATTCAGTTTTTAATTGTTCAAATGAAAGTTTAGCAGCTTGGTTTGTGCTAGATGTGGTTCCTTCAACTAAATCAGCATAAATTAAGCCAACATTAGTAGTCGTGGTACCTGAAGTTGATGAGTGAGCAATGGCTTCAGCATCAGATTTAGCACTTTCTTCTCACTGATTTTCACTGGCAAATTCACTTAATGCTTTGCCAAATGATCCTTCAGTCATTGATTTAATTTCGGTAATAATTTGTTCTAAAAAATACATTAATGATTTTTTATTTAATGGTTGTGAATCATTACCAAGCGGATTGTACAATATTGTTGCAATTTCAATACTTAATTTTCTTAAAGCTTGGCCTTGAGCAACAACTTGTAATACGTCGCCATAATTATTAGATAATGCAATCAAACGATTTAAATTAGCTGCACCTTCTAATAACGGGTATGTAATTTTATTGGACTCATTTTTTATTCATAATAATTTTTGTAGTTTGTCTCATTCGGTTTGAAAAGACGTAAATAAATTTTTTAATTTTTCTGCTGCGGTTTTTAATGCATTTACTTTAGTTTGACGACCAGAATCACTAACTTTAGTTGCTAAAGTTTCTAGTTTTTTTACTAAAGTATTTGTTCCATCTCCTGTTAAAAGAGTTGAGTATTGATTTGAACCATTAGCGATTTTTGCTAAAATTTCTGATACGTTTTTATCAACAGGATTTAAGATTTTTAAAACATTAGATGCATCTACGGTTAAATAAGCATTTAAACGCGAAACATCAACCGGCAATAAAGTGTTTAAATGTAGGGCTAAAAAATTCACAGCACTATCATTATTGATTAATAAACTTTGATTGTAGGTTAAAACCTTCATTTGTTTATTTAAACTGCTTCAAGCAGCATTTTGATCAGCTAATCCGACAACAATCGCATAAAGTTGAGTGCTTGGATTTGTGTCATCTTCAATACCAAAGGGAGCACTATCTTCAGCTCATAAATCATAACCAGCAGTGCCTAAAACATTAATCCGCACTTTAGATACTAAAGCATTTAAAATATGAGAATGTTTAGTGCCATTTGTTTTGTCTGATAAAAAGGTTGCAACATCATGATTAACAAAGGTTTCTAGTAAAGAAGTTGCTTTATCCACATCAAACGCTGCTTTTTGAACTTCAATTAATTGGGGAATGACTTGTTTTAATTTTTTATGATAATTTTCATGAGCGTTTTTTAGAGTTGTTCAACTATTATCTTGGGTAGTTGATTTAGCATAAGCTTCTAAAGCAGTTTCAAATGTTTGTTTAGCAGTATTTAAAAGTGTAGTATTTGCACTTTTACTCGATGGCAATGTATTTAATTTAATTAATAAATTACTAGCATATTTTTTTACGTTTTTAATGGTTTGGGAAAATTCATCTTTTTTTGTAACGGGAATAATACTAGTGTCAATTGCTGAAGTTGTTAATTGAGACTCTAATGTTTTTAATAAAGCCATAACAGAATGAGATTTTTCACTAGTGCCATCAATGGTTGTTACTATCTCATCTGAAACATTTCCTAGAGCAGTTTTAGAAGTGGCAATTGTTTCTTGACTAAATTTGCCTACTTCACTAACAGTTACAATATTAGCTCTAATTTTTTCAAGTGCTTTTTCTTTATCGATTGTTAAAACAGTTTTAATTTCAGCTTGTTGCAATAAATGTTTAGTGGCTGCAATTTGATTAACAGTTGCTTGAGGAACTTTAAGAAGTGGGTTAGTGGTTGATGCATTATTTGAACTGTTACTGCTATTCATATTAATTTGATCAACTAAATTATCTGATTTTTTAGTTTTGTCTAAATTATTTTGATCAGATTGATTAGGGGCATTCGGTTCAGAATTTGCCGAGTTATTGGAATTATTAATTCCGTTTGCATCATTTTGATTGGGTTGATTGGAGTTATTACCAGTATTATTATTTTGTGCAACAGCAGCATTATTTGCACATGCAGCTAAAACAATACTACTAGTGGTAGCTACACTAAAACCGGTTAATCCAAATTTTTTTCTATGTAGAAAATTTAATTTCTTCATGAAATAAAAAATATTCTTTTTTTAGCTTATCAACGATTCAACGAATCCATAATTTTATTAGTTTAGGATTAATTGTAATTAAGATTTTTTGAAGTTTAAAAAAATTAATGTGAAAAAATTGTTAAAAGTAAATTTAATTCTATTTTTAATAAAAGGTTTCATTGTTTATAAAAAATAAAAAAACAGATCACTTTCTGTGACCTGTTTTTTTATGAAAGAATAATTCAAAATTTTTTATGAATTATGTATTTGAGTCTCAGGAAGAATATTACCATTATTGAACATTTCAGCCAAATGATTAGTTAAACGAGCTGTTTGACTACCATCACTTGGTTGTAATTGCTGACCTAATAAACCTAAAAAATAATATAATGGCTTATTACCTACGTCTTGCAATTTTTCTAATTCAGTTTTTAATTGTTCAAACGAAAGTTTAGCAGGAGTTGAAGGCGTACCTGTTGTGGCCATAGTGCCTTCAACTAAATCAGTATAAATCAAACCAGTATTGGCTGGAGTTGAAGTGGTATTTGAATGTGCAATGGCTTCAGCTTCAGATTTATTAGTTTCTGTTCATTGGGTTTCTTTAGCAAATTCATCAAGTGCTTTTCCGAAGGAATTATCTGCTGTATTTTTTATTTCAGTAATGATTGCTTGTAAAGATTTTATTAGTGGTGATTGCTCTTCTTGAGATGTTGATGATAAAGTGGGAGATACTGCATCTACAATTTTATTACCTATTGCTCTTAAACTTAAAGCTTGTCCTAGTGCTTGTAAAACATCACCATAATTATTGGCTAATCCAATTAATCGATTTAAATTAACAGCACCTTCTAGCAATGGAAATTTAATTTGAGATTGATTCATAATTCATAATGAGTCTTGTAATTTATCTCATTCGGTTTTAAAAGCAGTAAATTTAGTCACCAATCCTTCGGCTGCTGTTTTTAATGTATTGACTTTAGTTTGACGACTAGCATCACTAACCTTAGCTGCTAAAGTGGTTAATTTCTTAACTAAAGTTTCTTCTTCTGAACTACCTAAAAGAGTTGCATACTGATTCACACCTTTAGCAATTTTTTCTAAAATTTCAATAGTATTAATTGAAGATTGTGAATGCAATATTTTTAAAAGATTGGATTGATCAAAGATTAAATAAGCATTTAACCGCGCAACATCAACAGGAACTAAAGTTTCTAAATGCTGGGCAAAAATATTAATTGCACTTTCAACACCAAGCAACAAATTTTGATTGAAAGTTAAAGATTTTATTTCGTGTTCTAAATTATTTCATGCTGTAGTTTGATTAGCTAAGCCAACCACAATAGCATAGAGTTGTGTACTTGGTTGAGTATCACTTTCAGCACCCGGTGGGGCATCATCTGTAGCTCATAAATCATGTCCTAATGTCCCTAAAACATTTGTACGCACTTTAGCAACTAAAGCATTTAAGATCTTAGAATTTTGGCTTCCATTTGTTGTGTTGGATAAAAAATTAGCTACATCTGTATTAATAAAACTTTCTAATCAAGAAGTTGTTTTATCAAGCTCAAGTGCGGCTTTTTGAATAGCAACTAATTTAGGAGCTGCTTCATTTAATTTTGCTTGAAAATCATCTTGAGCTTTTTTCAAATTTAATCAAGCAGTTTGTAAATTTTCTGTTGTAGTTGCAGAGCTATAACTATCTAAAGCAGATTCAAATGTAGTTTTTGCTACATGAAAAATATTAGTATCTGTAGTTACTGTTGCAGGTAAATCGTTTAATTTAGACAATAAATTATTTGCGTGTATTTTTATATCGTTAATCGCCTTACTAAAATCTGTTTTTTTATCTGTTGGCACAATTTGTACAGTTGTTGTAGGGGCATTTAATTGTGATTCTAAAGTTTTGACTAATGCTGCAACTGATTGATTTTTTTCATTATTGCCATCAATAGTTGTGATGATTGCATCACTTGTAGTTCCCAAAGCTTGCTTGGAATTAGCAACAGTTTCTTGGCTGAATTTACCAATTTTGGTTACAGTTAAAATATTGGCTTTAATTTTTTTACTTGCTACTTCTTTATTATTGTTTAAAACAGTTTTAATTTCAGCCTGTTGCAGCAATCTTTTAGCATCTACTATTTGTTGTTGAGTTGCTTGAGTTATTGCTGAAATCTGAGATGTGTCAGAACTAGGGGGAATAACATCATTATTTGATTGATCAGATCCAGGTTTTGATGCATCTTCAGTTTTATTTATTATGTCTAAATTATTCTGATTAGACTGATCGGGTTTAGTTGGTTCGGGATTGGCAGAATTATTCATTGCTTCTGAATTATTCGGTTTAGTTTGTTGAGAATCAACAACAGGATTATGTGCGCAAGCAGCTAAAACTAAACTGCTAGTTATAGTTCAGCCAAAACTGGCTAATCAAAAATTTTTTCTGTGTAGAAATTTGAATTTCTTCATTAAATTAAGGATAGATCCTTTTTTAGGTTATCAACGATTCCATGAATCCGTATATTGTTTAATTAAATTAATTTTTTGTCTTTTTCTTTTTAAAATGATTGAAATAGTTTTTAAAAAATAATTCAATTAGTATTTTAACAAATGGTTTGTCTATCTGATTAAAACAAAAAAACAGATCACTAAAAGCGATCTGTTTTTTTAATCTTTAAAGTTAATTGAAAAATTTATTAGTTATGAATTTCGGTTTCAGATAAAACATCACCATTATTGAAAATTGCAGCTAAGTGATTATTTAATCGATTAGTTTGACTACCATCACTTGGCTTCAACTGTTTGTTTAATAATTCTAGTAAATCGTGTAATTTTTTATCAGTTACATCTTCTAAATTACTTAAATTATAACTTAAAGTGCTAAACAACAATTTATCAGATGGTTGATTGGTTCCATCAGTTTGTGTTGCACCACCCACTAAATCAGTATAAATTAAACCAGTTTTTATTGTTTTTGAACTACTGCTGGTCGTTAATTTAGCAAGGGCTTCTGCTTTAGTTTTATTTTCACCGGTTCATCCAGATTCTGTGGCAAAATTATTTAACGCTTTACCAAAACCAGTAACTAGCGAATGAATGTCACTAACAATTTTTCCCAATATTGTTGCTAATGAGGTTTCTTGAGTTTTCTGGGATGGATTATTTGGAATAATTTTTGTTGCAGTCGTAATTTGAGTTACTAATGTTTGTAAACTTTGGGCTTGACCGACAACCTGTAAAACATCACCGTAGTGATTGGCTAAGCCAATTAACTGGTTAAGATTAGTGGCAGCATCTAATAATGGGTAAGTAATTGTGGTATCATTTTTTGTCCATAATAAGGGCCGTAATTTCTCTCACTTTACTTTAAATGCATCAAATTTAGTAATTAATTTTTCAGTTTCAACTTTTAGATCAGTTACTTTTTTCTTACGAGGTTCATCGCTAACTTTATTTTCTAAATCGGATAATTTTTGCAATAAACTATCCGTTCCAGTTTTTGCTAAAAATTTATCGAAATGATCAATACCTTTGCTAAGATTTTCTAAAGTTTTAGCAATACTATCATAGTTTTGATTTTCAGTCAAAATTTTAACGACATTAGCACTAGGAACAATTAAGTAAGCATTTAATCGAGCTACATCAAGTGGAACTAGAGTTGTTAGGTGTAAAGCAAAGACATTAACAGCATTAACAGCTTCTAAAATCAAACTCTGATTAAAGGTTAAAATTTTAATTGCATTTTTCAAATTATTTCAAGCTGCAGTTTGATGAGCTAAACCAACGACAATGGCATAAAGTTGAGTACTTGGTTTTTTATTATCGCCCGTTGGAATGCCGGCTGGTGCATTATCTTCTGTTCATAAATCAGAACCAATAGTACCCAAAACATTGGTGCGTACTTTAGTTACTAAGGCATTTAACACAAGCGAATGCTTAGTGCCATTAGCTGCATCTGATAAAAAAGTAGCTACATCGGTATTGATGTATTTTTCTAATTCTGAAGTTGCTTGGTCTAAATCAAATCCAGTTTTTTGGGCATCAATTAATTTAGGAGTGATTTCATTTAACTTATTTTGATAATTTTCATGAGCTTTTTTCAAAGTAACTCAAGTGGTATTTAATGTTGTCGAATTGGCTGCTGTATAAGCTGCTAAAGCAGTTTCAAATGTTTTTTTTAACATCATCTAAGAGATTAATACCCTTACCCACTTTTGTCGGTAAAGCGTTTAATTTAGCTAATAAATTGTTTGTTTGAACTTTTACCTCATTAACTGCAGCACGAAATTGGTCTTTTTTATTGTTAGGCACAATTGTTGGATCATTTTCGGCTGTTTTTAGTTGAGTTTCTAGAGTATTAATTAAAGTCATGACTGAAGCTGCTTCTGCTTTTGATTGATCCACTTCAGTGAGAGCTGTGCTGGTTAAAACACCAAGAGCAGTCTTAGCATCTTTAACAGTATCTTGACTGAAAATACCCACTTCATTGACGGTTAATAAATTAGCTGTAATAGTTGCTCAAGCAGCACTTTTGTTATTGTTCAAAACAGTTTTAATTGTTGGAGTTTGTAACAAAATTTTTGCTGCAGCTAATTGGTTTTCAGTTGCTTGGGGAATTATAGGAATATTTGGTTCAGAAGTATTTTTACTACTGTTTGCACCTTCTGAATTATCTGGGTTGTGTTGTTCAGAATTATTATTAATACTGTTGCTATTATTTGAAGGTGTTATATCATTCGTTCCACAAGCACCTAACACTAAACTACTCATCGTGGCAATGCCTAAACCAGCTAACCATAGTTTATTCTTTTTGAATAAATTTAATTTTTTCATTAAAGTAAAAGCTCTCTTTTTTGAAAAATAATTTTTGATGTTATTTTTCGAAATATATAATTAATTTTAATAAGTGATTTTCTGATTGAAACTTTGATTTGAAAACGGAACAATCATTTTTCACAACAGGGGAATTATAATATGATATTTTCTCACTTGTAAATTTAATAAAACAAAAAACAGATCACATTTAATGCGATCTGTTTTTTGTTTTATATATATTTTTATTCAAAAATTATTTGTTGAATTAATTATGCACTTCTGATTCAGGCAGAACATTACCATTATTAAAAATTGCAGCTAAGTGGTTATTTAATCGACTAGTTTGACTCCCATCACTTGGTTGCAATTGTTTGTTTAATAATTCTAATAAATCGTGTAGTTTTTTATCTGTTTCGTTTTCTAAATTACTTAAGTTATAACTTAAATTTTCGAATGTCAATTTTTTAGATGATTCATCATTTGCACTATTTTGTGTTGCACCACCAACTAAATCAGTATAAATTAAACCAGTTCTTATTGTTTTTGAATCGCTGCTGGTCATTGATTTAGCAAGCGCTTCTGCAGCGGTTTTATTTTCATCAGTTCATCCAGATTCTGTGGCAAAATCATCTAATGCTTTACCAAAACTGTTATCTATAATAGAATTATTATCAGCAACAATCTCATCTAATATCGTTGCCAATGTAGTTTCTTGTGGGTTATCGAGTTGATTGCTTGGAATAATATTTACTGCGATGGTAATTTGATTTACTAATGTTTGTAAACTTTGTGCTTGGCCAACAACTTGTAAAACATCGCTGTAGTGATTGGCTAAACCAATTAATTGATTAAGCTTATTAGCAGCATCTAATAATGGATAAGTAGTTGTAGTACCAGTTGTTGTTCACAATAAAGGTTGCAATTTATTTCATTCATCTTTAAAAGTAGCAAATTTAGTTTGTAATTTTTGGGTGGCTGTTTTTAAATCAGTCACTTTTTTCTTACGATTTCCATCGCTAACCTTACTTTCTAAATCGGATAATTTATGAATTAAACTATTGGTTCCAGTTTCTGCTAAAAGTGTATCGAAATGATCAATACCTTTAGCAATAGTTGTTAAAGTTTTGGCAATACTGTTATTTGTTTCATTATCAGTCAAAATTTTAACAGCATTAGCACCATCAACAACTAAATATGCATTTAATCGTGCCACATCTAATGGAACAGTTGCATCGATGTGTAAAGCAAAAACATTAACAGCACTAACAGCTTCTAAAATCAAACTTTGATTGAAAGTTAAAATTTTCATTGCTTGATTTAAATTATTTCAAGCTGCAGTTTGATGAGCTAAACCAACGACAATCGCATAAAGTTGGGTACTTGATTTTTTGTTATTACCGGTGGGAATTCCGGCTGGGGCATTTCCTTCAGGTCATAAATCATAACCAATAGTCCCTAGAACACTAGTCCGCACTTTGGTTACTAAAGTATTCAGAACAAGTGAATGCTTAGTACCATTATTAGTGTTAGATAAGAAGGTGGCTACATTGGTATTAATGTATTTTTCTAATTCTGAAGTTGCCTGATCTAATTCAAAGCCACTTTTTTGAGCGCTAATTAGTTTAGGAGTAATTTCATTTAGTTGAGTTTGATAATTTGCATGAGCTTTTTTCAAACCAACTCAAGCGGTGCTTAATGTTGTTGTATCCGCTGCTTTATAAGTTGTCAAAGCAGCTTCAAATGCTTCTCTAGCATTATTTAAAAAATTAGCATTTTCACTTAATTTTGTTGGCAAAGCATTTAATTTGGTTAATAAATTGCTTGCTTGAATTTTCACTTTATTAACAGCAGTACCAAACTGATCTTTTTTATCATTAGGTACAATATTTGAATCATTTTCAGCTGTTTTTAGTTGAGCTTCTAAAGTATGGATTAGACTCATGACTGATGCTGCTTCAACCTTTGTTTGGTCTACTTCATCAATAGATGGGTTAGTTGAAATACCAAGAGCAGTCTTAGCATCTTTAACAGTATCCTGACTGAATGTACCAATTTTATTAAGAGTTAATAAATTAGCTGTAATAGTTGCTGAAGCAGCTTTTTTATTATTGTTTAAAACAGTTTTAATTTCTGGGGTTTGTAACAAAATTTTTGCTGTTGCTAATTGGTTTTTAGTGGCCTGAGGAATTATAAGATGATTTGGTTTAGAACCAGTTTGATCATTGTTTGAATTTTGATTCGCTTCGTTATGATTAGAATCAGGATTTGGTTTAGGAGCTGTTTGATTACTATTTGCATCTTCTGAATTATTTGAATGAGATTGCTCAGAATTATTGTTGGTATTATTATTTTGCGATGTTAGATCAGTGGCTCCACAAGCCGCCAGCACTAAACTACTCATTGTAGTAATGCTTAAACTAGCTAACCATAGTTTATTCTTTTTGAATAAATTTAATTTTTGCATTAAGGTAAAAGCCCTCTTTTTTAAAAAATAATTTTCGGTGTTATTTTTTATGTAATTAATATTAATAAGTGATTTTCTGATTGCAAATTTGATTTGAAAACGGAACAATCATTTTTCACAACAGGGGAATTATAATATGATATTTTCTCACTTGTAAATTTAATAAAACAAAAAACGGATCACATTCAATGTGATCTGTTTTGTTTTTATAGTATTGTCTAAAAAAATTACTTGTTTATTAATTATGCACTTCTGATTCAGGTAGAACATTACCATTATTAAAAATTGCAGCTAAATGATTATTTAAACGAGCAGTTTGACTACTTCCACTTGGTTGTAGTTGTTTGTTTAATAGCCCTAATAAATCATGCAATTTTCTACCAGTTGTATCTTGTAATTTTTCTAGTTCAATTTTTAAATGTTTAAGGGATAATTTAGTAGGTGTTTGGATGTCCCCAGTAGTTTGTGCAGCGACGCCTTCTACTAAATCAGTGTAAATTAAACCAGTTTTGGTTGTTGTTTTTCCAGTAGTTGTGGATTTAGCAAGCGCTTCTACAGTGGTTCTATTTTCACTAGTTCATGCGGTTTCAGCAATAAAATCATTCAATGCTTTACCAAATCCTTGAGTCAAACTATTAATATTAGCAACCATTCCAGTTAATGATGCAATCAATGGGGCTTCTTTGATTGAGTTAGTTGTATCTGCGGGAATAGGTTTTACTGCGGTAGTAATTTGAGTTATCAATGTTTTTAAACTTTGGGCTTGACCAACAACTTGTAAGACATCATCATAGTGATTAGCTAAACCAATTAATTGGTTCAAATTAGTGGCATTATCTAATAATGGATAAGTTATTTTAGTACCACTTGTGGTTCATAATAAAGGTTGTAATTTATTTCACTCCTTTTTAAAAGTAGCAAATTTAGTTACTAATTCTTGAGTTGCCGTTTTTAAATCAGTTACTTTTTTCTTGCGTTGAGTATCTTCCACCTTATTTTCTAAAACGGTTAATTTTTGCACTAAACTATCTTTTCCTTCTTCAGATAAAAGAACTTCATATTGACTAATCCCTTTGGCAATTGTTTCTAAAACTTTGGCAATACTATCAGTGCCCTCAGTTAAAATTTTAACAACATTAGCATCAGCAACAATTAAATAAGCATTTAGTCGAGCAACATCTACTGGAACTGGAGTTGCTAAATGTAATGCTAAAACATTAACAGCACTAGTGGTTCCTAAAATTAAATTGTGGTTAAAAGTCAATGTTTTGATTGCCTCACTTAAATGATTTCAAGCGGCAGTTTGATTTGCTAAACCAACCACAATTGCATAAAGTTGCGTACTTGGTTTTTTATTAGTGCCGGTTGGAATTCCTTTAGGTGCATCTCCTTCTGCTCACAAGTTATAACCAGCAGTACCTAAAACATTAATTCGCACTTTAGTTACTAAGGCGTTTAAAACAAGGGAATGATTTGTCCCATTAGTTGTATCTGATAAAAAAGTAGCTACATCAGTGTTGATGTATTTTTCTAATTCTGAAGTTGCTTGATCTAAATCAAAGCCACTTTTTTGGGCTTCGATCAATTTGGGAGTAATTTCATTTAATTTAGCTTGATAATCTTCATGGGCTTTTTGCAAACCAGTTCAAGCGGTATTTAATGTTGTTGCATTTGCTTCTACATAAGTTTTTAAAGCAGCTTCAAATGTTCTTTTGGTTTGATCTAAAAGATTATTATCAACACTGATTTGTGCTGGTAAAGCATTTAATTTAGCTAATAAATTAGTTGCTTGAACTTTCACCTCATTAACAGCAGTACTAAATTGATTTTTTTTATTAGTTGGTACAATTGCTGGATTATTTTCAACTACTTTTAATTGGGCTTCTAAAGTGTTAACTAAACTTATGACTGAAGCTGCATCAGCTTTATCTTGATCTATTCCAGTAATAGCAACATCAGTTAAACCCCCAAGTGCGGCTTTAGCATCTTTTACAGTATCTTGACTAAATCTCCCCACTTCATTTACAGTTAATAAATGAGCTTTAATATCTGTTAAAGCAGTATTTTTATTATTGGCTAAAACAGTTTTAATTTGTGAACTTTGTAGCAAAAGTTTTGCTGCTGCTAATTGGTTTTCAGTGGCTTGAGGAATTATAGGAGTTACTGTTTCAGGGGTTTGATTATTATTCAAGCCTTCTGTGTTTGCTGAATTAGGTTGTTCAGAGTTATTATTACTATTATTTGGTGGTGTTACATCAGTAGTGCTACAAGCAGCAAGAATTAAACTGCTTATTGTGGCCAAACCAAAACCAGTTAATCATAGTTTATTCTTTTTGAATAAATTTCATTTTCTCATTAAGATGAAAATCCTCATTTTTCTGAAAATAATTTTTTATATTAAATTCATTTTGATTTCAATATAGTTAATTTTAATTACGTAATTTTTTAATTATTAATTTGATTAAAAAATAGATGATTATTTTTTTAACAGGAAAATTATAATACGATATTGATTTAGTTCGAATTTAATAAAAAAAACAGATTACATTTGATGTAATCTGTTTTAAATTTGTTTAAATGTTTTTGCAGTGGTTGGATATTTGTTGAATTAATTGTGCATTTCTGATTTGGGTAAAACATCACCATTATTAAACATGGCAGCTAAATGATTGTTTAATCGAGTTGTTTGACTACCATCACTTGGTTTTAGTTGTTGGTTTAACAAGCCCAACACTTCTTCTAGTTTTTTATTTGTACCAGTCTGTAATTTTTCCAATTCAGTTTTTAATTGAGTAAATGAAAGTTTGGCTGGAGTAGCACTGTCACCCGTTGTTGCGGCAACACCTTCAACTAAATCAGTGTAAATCAATCCAGTTTTTGTTGTTGTGCTATCAGCTGTAGTTGATTTAGCCAATGCTTCTGCACTAGTTTTGTTGGTTCCGGTTCAACCGGTTTCTGTGGCAAATTCAGTTAATGCCTTACCAAATGAATTATCACTAGTTGCACTCACATCAGTAATGATTTGTTGCAAAGCATGCATTAATGGAGCTTGTTGGGTTGCTTGGGACATGTCTGATGGAACAGCTTTAACAGCAGTGGTAATTTGTGTTACTAAAGCGCGTAAACTTTGGGCTTGACCAACCACTTGTAAGACATCATCATAATGATTAGCTAAACCAATTAATTGATTTAAATTTGCTGCAGATTCTAATAATGGATAAGTAGTTGTAGTACCAGTTGTGGTTCACAATGTTGGTTGTAATTTGTCTCATTCAGTTTTAAAAGTAGCAAATTTAGTTACCAATCCTTCAGCGGCTGTTTTTAAAGCGGTTACTTTTGCTTTTCGAGCATCATCAGTAACAGCAGTTTCTAAAGTTGTTAATTTTTGAACTAAAGTATCTGTTCCAGTTCCTGATAAAAGAGTTGCATATTGATTAACACCTTTAGCAAGAGTTTCTAAAGTTGTGGCAATGTTTGTGTCAGTAGCGTGTAAAATTTTAACCACATTAGATTGATCTAAAGTTAAATAAGCATTTAAACGCGAAACATCAACCGGAACTGGAATGGTTAAATGTAAAGCTAACACATTTACAGCACTAGCAACATCTAAGGATAAATTTTGATTAAAAGTTAAAGTTTTAACAGCATCATTTAAACTATTCCAAGCTGCAGTTTGATTGGCTAAACCAACGACAATCGCATACAGTTGGGTACTTGGTTTTTTATTATCACCAGTTTCAATTCCTTTAGGCGCATCACCCGCTACTCATAAATCATAACCTGGGGTTCCTAAAACACTAGTGCGGACTTTAGCAACTAAAGCATTTAAAACAGAAGAGTGTTTAGATCCATCAGTTGCATCTGATAGAAAAGTAGCGACATCGGTGTTAATAAATGTTTCTAATTCAGAAGTTGCTTGGTCTAAATCAAACCCACTTTTTTGCGCATCAATTAATTTGGGGGTTACTTCATTTAATTTTGCTTGATATTCTTCGTGGGCTTTTTTCAAAGCAGTTCAAGTGGTAGTTAATGTTGCTGCAGTTGCTGTTGAGTAAGTTTTTAAAGCTTCTTCAAAACCCTTTTTCGCAGCATTTAACACATTAGTTTCCGCACTGGCTGTTGTTGGTAATGCATTCAATTTGGTTAATAAATTGGTTGCTTGAGTTTTAACTGCACTTACAGCTGCGTTAAATTGGTCTTTTTTATCAGCTGGTACAACTGTTGCTTTAGTTTCAGCTGCTTTTAATTGTGATTCTAAAGTGTTAATTAAAGCCATGACTGATGCATTTTGTGCATTGGTACCACTAACATCACTCACAACTGCAGCATTAGTTTCTCCAAGTGCAGCTTTAGCATCTTTAACAGTTTCTTGGCTGAAAGTACCAACTTCATTCACAGTTAATAAATTAGCTTCAATTTTAGCTAGAGCAAAATTTTTGTTATTCGTTAGAACAGTTTTAATTTGTTCATTTTGTAGCAAAGTTCTAGCCGCTGCTAATTGGGTTTCGGTTGCTTGAGGTACTGTAGGCGTACTTGGTTCAGGGGTTTGGTTATTGGTTGTTTCATCTGTGTTATTTTGATTGGATTGTCCAGAATTATTGTTAGTGTTATTGCTATTATTAGATGGGGTAGTGTTATTACTAGCACAAGCTGCTAAAACCAAACTACCCGTTGTAGCAAGACCTAAACTGGCCAATCAAAGCTTATTTTTCTTCAATAAATTGAATTTTTTCATGAAGACAAAAGTCCTTATTTCTTTAAAAATATTTTATATGTTCCACCCCTTTTGGGGCTTGAACGGTATCAATTTTAGCCAAGGGCTTTTTTTTTTTTTTTTTAGTCACACAGTCAATAAAAATATGGGGATAATTTTTTGAAAAATTACTTTAATAAATTCTCAAGAATATAAAAAAACCAACCAAACTTTTTGTTTGATTGGTTGGAATTTTTAGTTAGAAATCATTAATTTAAAAAAGTTTTAGATTAATGATTTTCAGTGTCCGGTTGGACATCACCGTTGTTAAACAAAGTAGCTAAATGCGCAGTTAGATCAAAAGTTTGACTACCTTGGTTTGGTTGTAGTTGATTGTTTAATAAATCAAACACAGTTTTTAACTGTTTACCATCAGCATTTTGTAATTTTTCTAACTCAGTTTTTAAATCAGCAAAAGAAAAATTAGCAGGTGTTGATCCGGATCGGGCTTTAGTTGTTTGGCTTAATCCTGAAGTGTGTAAATATCCAGTACTTGCTTTAGCAATTGCATCTAAAGCAGCTTGGTTAGTTTGGTTTAAACCAGTAATCGCAGCAAAAGAGGTTAAATTAGTTCTAAAAGCACTATCATTTTTAACTGTTTCAATTAATTCTTCTAATGCTGTCATTAATGCAGATTTTGTTGCAGTAGTTTTAACTGCAGTATCAATTTGCGTAATCAAAGTATCTAAAGTTTTAACTTTAGCAACTACTTGCACTACATCGGCATAATTTTTAGAAACTCCAATTAACTGGTTCAATTGATCAGCTTGGTTTAGTAACGGATAAGTAACGACATCTCCAGTTTTGGTTGTAAATGCCGCACTGACTTTAGCTCATTCTTGATTAAATTTAGTGAAACTAGTTACTACTTTTTCAACTTCGGTTTTGAAGTTATCAATTTTAGTTTTATCAGCTGTTTTGTCTGATTCGCTGCTTACATCAGTACTTAAAGATGTCAAATCAGAAACTAATTTTGCAGTCCTATTTGCAGGGGCAACTAAATAGGTTTGGTAAGTACTGATACTATTAACAATATCTTCTAAGCTATTTTTAACACTATTGGAACTAACATCTAACAATTTCACAACATTAGCATTGTTAGTTACTAAATAAGCATTTAAACGGGCTACATCAACCGGCACACTATTTTCCACATGGAAAGCTAATAAATCAACAGCGTTTTCAGCTTTCGTGATTGCACTTTGTTTAAAGGTTAATTTTTTCAAAGTGTTAGAAATGGTTTTTCATGATGCGTTTTGATTGGCTAAACCAACTACAATTTTGTATAATTGGCTACTTACTGCACCATCTTCAATCCCACTTGGACGGTTTTTTGTGGCCACAGTTGCATCAACATTACCAGCAGTTCATAAATCAGCACCTAAAGTACCCAATACACCAGTCCGTACTCGAGTTACCAAGTTGTTTAGCGTAGTTGAATATTTATTACTTTCTGAACTTAAAAAAGTTGCTAATTTGGTATTTGCATAATTAGATAGTGCAGAAGTGGCACTATCTAAAACAAATCCAGCTTGTTCAGCTTCTACTAATTTTTGAGCAACTTTTTGTACTTCAGCTTCATAAGCATTTTTAGCAGTACGTAATGCGGCTAGTGTAGTTGCTACATTAGCTTGAGTTTGGTTTGTGACAAACGCAGTTAACGCTTCAGTAAATTTATCTTGCAAATCTTTTAGTTGTTTAGTTGCATTTGCTTCAGGTAAAGCTTGCAAACTGGTTAATAATGCGGTTGCACTATTTTTGACTTGAACAATTGCATCAGTGAATGGAGTTTTTTCAGCTTCAGGAACTAAAGTTGTATTAGCTTTAGCAACGCCATCTTCTAAACTCTTGATTAAAGCAAACACAGATGAAGTTGCTTCATTAGCAGCTGCATTAGCTGCAGTTCCTAAATTTGTAATTGATTGTTCTACAGTTGTTTTATTTAAATCATCAATTGCAGTTACTTTAGTTAATAAATCTGTAATCACTTTTTGATCAGCAACAATTGAGGCTTTTCAGGCTGTTTTTACTTCAGCATTGTCTAGT
The DNA here is from genome assembly GCF_024498275.1 of Mycoplasmoides fastidiosum. Taxonomy (GTDB): domain Bacteria; phylum Bacillota_I; class Bacilli_A; order Mycoplasmatales; family Mycoplasmoidaceae; genus Mycoplasma_N; species Mycoplasma_N fastidiosum. The sequence continues at coordinate 1,011,520 of NZ_CP101809.1, read as the reverse complement.
ACAACATTAGCTAATTTTAATTGTTGTTCTGTTGGTTTTTTCACTTCTGGTGCTGGAGCTGGCTTAACTGGTTGTTGGTTGGAATCACCACCACCAGTACCTGGGGTATTAGTTGAACCACTAGTGTTACCAGAACTTGTTCCGCCAGTGTTTTGAGTTTGATTAGCACAAGCTGCAAGTACTAAACTACTTGTAGTTGCAATCCCTAAACTGGCCAATCACAGTTTATTCTTTTTGAATAAATTGAATTTTTTCATTTATGACAAAAGTCCTTATTTCTCTAAAAATAATTTATATGTTCTACTCTTTTTGAGCTGGAACAGGATCAATTTTAACCAAGGTTTTTTTTGGCGGCACAGCTAATAAAAACATGGGGATAATTTTTTAGCAACAAAAAAACAGATCACATTGGTTGTGATCTGTTTTTGATTGATTAAAGTATTTCTTGATGAATGAAAATATTTTAAATTAATTATGAACTTCTGATTTAGCTAAAACATCGCCATTGTTAAACATTGCGGCTAAATGGTTATTTAATCGGGTTGTTTGACTGCCATCACTTGGTTTTAATTGTTGGTTTAATAAAGCAAGAACTTGACCTAAAATTTTATCAGAACTACCTTGTAATTTTTCAAGTTCAGTTTTTAATTGACTAAATGAAAGTTTAGCTGGTGTTGGATTTTCCCCAGTTGTAGCAGCAGTTCCATTGATTAAATCAGTGTAAACATAACCAGAATTATTAGGTGATGCTGTTTTAGCAATTGCTTCAGCTTTAGTTTTTGTGTCAGTATCTCATGTTGTTTCAGCAACAAAAGTTTTTAGTGCTGTACCAAAACTACCACTATCAGCAACTGCATCAATCAATACTTTTAAAGTTGCTAATAACGGAGCAGTATCATCTTTTACACTTGTAGTAATTGTTTGAATACGAGTTTGCAAAGTTTGGGCTTGACCAACAACTTCTAAAACATCACTATAACCATTAGCTAATCCAATTGCTTGGTTTAATGCAGCTGCTTCAATGAGAATTGGATAAGTTTCTTGGCTTGTATTACCAGTTCATAACAGCGCACTAAATTTAGTTCATTGTTCTTTGAATTTACCAAAATTCTCAACTAATGTTGCTGCTGCAGTTTTTAGTGGAGTTACTTTTTGTTTAAGAGTAGCTTTACTATCACCACTTAATGCAGTTTCTAATTCTGTCAAATCTTTAACTAATTTAGCTTGAGCACCAGTTTCAGAGCCCGCAACTAAAAACTGATCAAAGTGACTAACTCCTTGACGTAAATTATCTAAAATGCTTTTTATACTTCCAGTTGTTGGGTTTAAAATTTTTACAATATTAGATTCATTCACAGTTAAATAAGCATTTAACCGCGCTACATCAACCGGCACTGAAACTTGTAAGTGTAAGGCGAAAACATTCACTGCTTCAGGAGTTTGTAATGATAAACTGTGATTAAAAGTTAATACTTTAACAGCATCATTTAAACTGTTTCAAGCCGCAGTTTGATTGGCTAATCCAACGACAATCGCATACAGTTGAGTACTTGGTTTTTTGCCATCACCAGTTTCAATTCCTTTAGGCGCATCACCCACTACTCATAAATCATAACCTGGTGCTCCTAAAACACTGGTTCGGACTTTAGCAACTAAGTTATTTAAAACAGTTGTATTTTTACTACCATTAGTTGCATCTGATAAAAATGCGCCCACATCAGTATTAATGAAGGTTTCTAATTCAGATGTTGCTTGATCTAAATCAAATCCACTTTTTTGCACATCAATTAATTTGGGCGTTACTTCATTAACTTTAACTCGGTATTCTTCATGAGCTTTTTTCAAAGCTGTTCAAGTTGGATTTAATGTTTGGACTGTAGTTGCTTTAACATAATTATCTAATGCAGTTTCGATTGCAGTTTTAGTTGTATTTAAAAGATTATTATCAGTAGTAACAGCGGCTGGTAATTTGTTTAGTTTATTTAGTAAAGTAGTTGCGGTGTTTTTAACATTAGTAACAGTTTGAGTGAACTGTTCTTTTTTAGCAGCTGGTATAATTGCTGTGTTATTTTCAACAGCTTTTAATTGGGCTTCTAAAGTATTAACTAGTGCTAATACTGATGCTGCTTTAGCTTTTTCTTCAGTGATATCAGTTACAGCAGCATTATCGCCAGAACTTAGTGATGTTTTAGAAGCAGCAACAGTTTCTTGACTAAATGTGCCCACTTCATTTATAGTTAATAAATGAGCTTTAATTTGGTTAACAGCATTATTTTTGTTATTAGCTAAAACAGTTTTGATGGTGTCTTGTTGTAATAAAGTTTTAGCAGCTGCTAACTGGGCTTCAGTTGCAACAGGAACTTTGGGAGTATTTGATTCAGGAGTTGGTGTGGTATTGATGGTGCTACTGTCTGTGCCAGAATTATTGTTTTGGTTATTGGAATTTTGACCAGAATTATTGACTGGAGGAGTGTTGGTATTGCTTGCACATGCAGCCAATACTAAACTGCTTGTGGTAGCAAGACCAAGACTGGTTAACCACAATTTATTTTTTTGTAGAAATTTTAATTTCTTCATGAATTAAAAATCACCTATTTTATATTTTCTTAAAAATTATTTTTAGAGCGTTTAAAGAAATTAAGGACTTTAAACAGCAATGATTTTAATCAAGGGCTTTTTTTTTTTTTTTTTGGGTAAAAGTAAAAATAAAAACATGGGGATAATTTTTAAGATGTTCAAAACTGGTTACTAATCATGATTACAATCCTACAAAAACAAAAAAACAGATCACACAATTGTGATCTGTTTTTGATTGATTGAAATATTTTTTAATTGATAAAAGACTTTTAATTAATTATGCACTTCTGATTCAGCTAAAACATCACCATTGTTAAACATTGCGGCTAAATGATTGTTTAATCGGGTAGTTTGACTACCATCACTTGGTTGTAATTGTTTGTTTAACAAATTAATTAAATCATTCAATTTTTTATTTGAAACATTTTGAAGTTTTTCTAATTCAGTTTTTAGTTGTTCAAATGAAAGTACTTTTGGTTTGGCAGGGGTATCACCGTTTTTAGCAACGGCTGCTGCACCATTCACTAAAGTGGTATAAATAATTCCCTCATAAGTTGTTGAACCATCAGTTTTTTCATTTGCTAATGCTTCAGCATTAGTTTTATTATTACCAGTTGTTCAACTAGATTCTTTGGCAAAATCTGCTAAAGCTTTGCCAAAAGTTGTATCTGTACTTGCTTTAATGTCAGTAATAATGGCTTGTAAAGCATGTAATAAAGGTGCTTCTTTTTCAGCCTTGTTAGCTTCACTTGGAATTGGGTTTACAGCAGTTGTAATTTGTTTTGCTAATGCTTTTAAACTTTGGGCTTGGCCAACAACTTGTAAAACATCACCATAATGATTTGCTAAGCCAATCAATTGATTTAAATTAACAGCACCATCTAATAAAGGATAAGTAATAGTTGTGTCTTTTTTAATTCATAAAGCAGGTTGTAACTTATCTCATTCTTTTTTGAATGCTGTGAATTTAGTTACCAACCCTTCAGCTGCTGTTTTTAAAGCAGTTACTTTTGCTTTGCGACCATTATCAGTTACTGCATTTTCTAAATCAGTTAATTTTTTCACTAAAGTGTCATCACCACTATCAGCTAAAAGTGTATTGAAATAATCGACACCATGAGCAATTGTTTCTAAAACTGTGGCAATATTATCACCAGTTGTTGCGTGTAAAATTTTTTGCACATTTGATTGATCTAAAGTTAGATAAGCATTCAAACGCGCTACATCAACTGGAACTGGAATTGCTAAATGTAAAGCAAACACATTAACTGCTTCTTTATTTTCAAGTAGTAAATTTTGATTGAATGTTAAAGTTTTTATTTTGTCATTTATTTGGTTTCATGCTGCAGTTTGGTTTGCTAATCCGACTACAATCGCATAAAGTTGACTACTTTTTTTAGTTTCATCAACACTAATGCCAACTGGAGCATCATCTTTAGCCCATAAATCATATCCAGGATTACCTAAAATATTTGTGCGAACTTTAGTAACTAAGGTATTTAAAACAATGGTATTTTTACCACCATTAGTTGTATCAGTCAAAAATGCCCCTACATCAGTGTTAATGAAAGTGTCTAATTCTGAAGTTGCTTGGTCTAAATCAAATGCACTTTTTTGCGCATCGATTAATTTGGGTGTTACTTCATTAACTTTAGCTTGATAATCATCATGGGCTTTTTTTAAAGCTGTTCAAGTTGGATTTAATGTTTCAGCTGTAGTTGGGTTAACATAACTATCTAAAGCAGTTTCGAATGCAGTTTTAGCTGAATTTAAAACATTATTATCAGCAGTAACAGTAGCTGGCAATTCGTTTAATTTATTTAGCAGTGTAGTTGCAATTGTTTTCACACTATTAATCGCTTGAGTAAATTGATCCTTTTTATTAGCAGGTACAATTGCTGTGTTATTTTCTGACAATTTTAATTGTGCTTCTAAAGTCTTAACTAAACCTAATAATGAAGCCGCTTTTGCATTTGCATCAGTAATATCAGTCACCGCAGCATCATCGTCAGAACTTAGTGCTGTTTTAGAAGCAGCAACAGTTTCTTGGCTAAATGTTCCTACTTCGTTTATAGTTAACAAATAGGCTTTAATTTGGTCAATAGCATTATTTTTGTTATTAGCTAAAACAGTTTTGATGGTGTTTTGTTGTAATAGAGTTTTAGCTGCTGCTAACTGGGCTTCAGTTGCAACAGGAACTTTAGAAGGATTTGGTTCAGGAGTGGGTGTGGTATTGGTGGTGCCACTGTCTGTGCCAGAATTATTGTTTTGGTTATTAGAATTTTGACCAGAATTATTGGCTGGAGGAGTGTTGGTATTGTTTGCACATGCAGCTAATACTAAACTGCTTGTGGTGACAAGACCAAGACTGGTTAACCATAATTTATTTTTTTGCAGAAATTTTAATTTCTTCATGAATTAAAAATTACCTATTTTATATTTTCTTAAAAATTATTTTTAGAGCGTTTAAAGAAATTAAGGACTTTAAACAGCAATGATTTTAACCAAGGGCTTTTTTTTTTTTTTTTGGCAAAAGTAAAAATAAAAACATGGGGATAATTTTCAAGATGTGAAAAACTGATGGTCAATCATAATTACAATCCTACAAAAATAAAAAACAGATCACATAATTGTGATCTGTTTTGTAATTTGTTAGGAATAAAATTTTTAATTAATTAAAAATGAGTTTCAGTTTCAGGTAGTACATCACCATTATTAAACATTTCGGGTAAATGTTTATTTAATGCTGCAGTTTGACTGTCAATATTTGGACTTAACTGCTGTACTAAAAGATCTTTCACATTACCTAAAGTCTGGTTAGCTGGTTTAGCTGCACTATCTTTCAGTTTTAATTTAGCTAATTCAGTCTGTAAATCTTGAAGGGATAATTTAGCCTCAGTTAATGTAGATTTAACAATACCATTAGCATAAATATAACCAGAATAAGTTGTAGTAGAACCAGTTACAGAAGTTTTAGCGATTGATTCAGCTAGTTTTTGAACTGTTATGTTTGGAGTTCGATCACTAACATTTGTTGTTGCTCAACCAGTTACAGTAAGAAATTGAGTTAAGGCATGACCAAATTTAGCAGCAGCAGTAGTATTTGTAATATCATCTACAAGAGCTTTTAAAGTTGAAGCAACAGTATCAGGTGCTGATCCTGTTTTAGCAACTAAATTATTATTAATCCCATCAACAACGGTTTCTAATTTTTTAGCTTGACTTACAACTTCTAACACTTGACCATAACTATCAGAAACCGCAATTGCTTGATTTAAATTATTAGCATTTTGCAATAACGGATAAACTTTAGTTGCATCTTTGTCAGTGAATAGAAAATTCTCTAATTTCTTTCATTCAGTTTGGAACTTAGCAAAATTAGCTACTAATGCTTCAGCTGCAGTTTTTAATGGTGTAACTTTACCTTTTTTAGCAGTGTCACTATTAACTGCTTTTTCTAAATCAGTCAAATCTTTTACTAACTTAGCCATTCCATTAGATTGTCCTTCAGGTTTGCCTAAAACTTCTTCGTAATGACTAATACCGACACTAATTTTTTCTAAAACTTTTTTAATACTATTATCACCACCATCATTTAATAATTTCACAATATTAGCTTTATCAACAACTAAGTAAGCATTTAATCGTGCCACATCCAATGGTGCTTTGACATCAACATGCAATCCTAATAGATTTAAGGCACTTGGTAATTCAGATAATAAGCCTTGATTGTAGGTAAATACTTTGAAAGTGTTATTTAAATTATTCCAAGAAGCAATTTGGTGTGCCAAACTAGCCACCATGGCATAAAGTTGGGTACTAGTTGCTTTATTTGCATCAGTAGCAATATCTGCTGGTGCATCATTTTCTAGTCATAAATCTTTGCCAGGAGTTCCTAAAACATCAGTGCGCACTTTAGCAACTAAATTATTTAAATTGGTTGTGTGTTGATCTTTTTTAGTTCCTGCAGTTAAAAAGGTGCCAACTTTAGTATTAATGTATTTTGCTAATTCAGAAGTTGCTCGATCTAAAGCGAATGCTTTGCGCTCTGCTGTTAGCAATAATGAATTGACTGCACTTAATTTAGTTTGGTAATTATTTTTAGCAGTTACTAGTGCAGTTAGTTTGGTTTGGGCATCAGCAGAAGTGGCTGATTTATAATCATCAAGGGCTTTTTCAAAAGCAGTTTTTAATGCTGTTAATTCATTAGTTGCATCATCCGCTGGAAGGGCTTCTAAAGCAGTTAATAAAGCGGCTGCATGGATTGTTACAAATTCTAGTGCTGCATTAAAATTAGTTTTTTCGTCATCAGGCACATTACTATCAGTTGCTGCAACATCTTGTTTTAATTTGTCCACTAAAGTTTTTATATCTGTATCACTAGCTGTTGGAGAAGTTTTTTTAGATTTATCTAAAGCATAAATGGAATTAGTGATTTTACTACGGTTAAAAGCACCAATTTCAGTTACTTCTTTTAGGTTTTCTTTAATCAAATCATAAGCTTGTTTAACTGTATCAGTTAAATAAGTTTTAATTTCAGCATTAGATAGTAAGCTTTTTGTAATTGCTAATTGTTCAGTTGTTGCAGTTGGAACTTTAGGTTTAGCATCTTCTTTTTTAGATTCTGAATTTGACTCATCTTTTTTAGTGGAATCATCCGTATTTGGTTTTGTTGAATCAGATTTATCTGATTTCTTGTCATCAGATTTGGATTGGTTAGGTTGAACATTGCTACCACAAGCCGCAAGCACTAAACTTCCGGTTGTGGCTAAACCTAGACTTGCCAACCACAATTTATTTTTGTATAGAAATTTTAATTTCTTCATGAATTAAAAAATGACCTATTTTTATGTTTTCTTAAAAATTATTTTTAGATTGTTTAAAGTTTTTCCAACTCTAAACAGAACTCATTTTAGCCAAGGGCTTTTTTTTTTTTTTTTGGCTCCAAGTTGAATAAAAGAGTGGGGATAATTTTTTAATCAGAAATGAAAATCAAACTAGTTTTCTTTGTAAAAATATTAAATCGCAACAAAAAAACAGATCACAAATTTGTGATCTGTTTTACATTTATTTTGCTTGATTTTTTTGAATTATTAAATATGATTTTCAGTTTCAGGTAACACATCACCATTATTAAACATTTCAGGCAAATGTTTATTTAAGGCTGCAGTTTGACTGTCAATATTTGGGCTTAGTTGTTGAATTAAAAGGTCTTTCACATTACCTAAAACTTGGTTAGCTGCAGGGGTTGCATTATTTTTTAGATTTAGTTTTTTTAATTCAGTTTGTAAGTCTTCAAGAGAAAATTTTGCATTATTTAAAGTGGATTTAACAATGCCATCAGCATAAATATAACCTGAATAATTACTGCCAGTTTTTTTAGCAATAGATTCAGCCAAGCCTTTTACTTTTGCAGTTGCGCCTGTTCTACCAGTTACATCAATATCATTTGATCAATCTGTTACAGCAAGAAATTCAGTTAATGCTTTACCAAATTTAGCAGTAGTATTTGTAATATCGTCCACAAGTGTTTTTAAAGTTGATGCAACTGTTGCAGCGGGATTTTGACCAGTATTAGTAATTAAATTATCATTAATACCATCAACAACGGTTTCTAATTTTTTAGCTTGACTTACAACTTCTAATACTTGACCATAGCTATCAGAAACAGCAATTGCTTGATTTAAATTATCAGCAATTTGTAATAATGGATAGACTTTAGCAGTATCTTTTCCGGTAAATAAAAATCCTTCTAATTTATTTCATTCAGTCTTAAATTTTTCAAAATTAGTTACTAGTGTTTCAGCCTCAGTTTTTAAAGCACCAGCTTTAGTTTTACCAGTGCCGGTTGCAGCAGTGTTTAAATCAGTTAAATCCTTAACTAATTTTGCAGCTGTCTGAGCATTAGGTTTGCCTAAAACTCCTTCGTAATGACCAATTCCAACACTAACTTTTTCTAAAACTTTTTTAATGCTATTAGCACCACCATTATTTAATAATTTCACAATATTAGCTTTATCAACAACTAAGTAAGCATTTAATCGTGCCACATCCAATGGGACTTTGACATCAATGTGTAAACCTAATAAATTTAAAGCACTTGGCAATTCAGATAATAAGCCTTGATTATAAGTGAATACTTTGAAAGTGTTATTCAAACTATTTCAAGAAGCAATTTGGTGCGCTAAACTAGCAACCATGGCATAAAGTTGGGTACTGGTTGCTTTATTTGCATCAGTAGCAATATTTGCTGGTGCATCGTTTTCTAACCATAAATCTTTGCCAGGAGTGCCTAAAACATCATTACGGACTTTAGCAACTAATGCATTTAGATTTGTTGTGTGCTGAGTATGTTTACTTCCTGTTGTCAAAAAAGCAGCAACTTTTGTGTTAATGTATTTGGATAATTCAGAAGTTGCTCGATCTAAAGCAAATGCTTTGCGTTCAGCAGTTAATAATAATGAATTAACCGCATTTAATTTAGTTTGATAATTATTTTTAGCAGTTACTAGTGCAGTTAGTTTAGTTTGAGCATCAGCAGAAGTGGCTGATTTATAATCATCAAGCGCTTTTTCAAAAGCAGTTTTTAATGCTGTTAATTCATTAGTTGCATCATCAGCTGGAAGGGCTTCTAAAGCAGTTAATAAGCTTGTAGCATGATCAGTCACTTCTTTTAATGCGGCATTAAAATTAGCTTTTTCATTTTCAGGGACATTACTATCAGCCTCTGTCACATCAGTTACTAATTTAGCTACTAAATCTTTTACATCTGTATCACTATTAGTTTTGGAAGGATTTTTAGATTTATCTAAAGCATAGATAGAATTGTTTACTTTACCACGATTGAAAGCACCAATTTCAGTCACTTCCTCAAGATTTTGTTTAACTAAATCATAAGCTTGTTTAACAGTATCAGTTAAATGAGTTTTGATTTCAGCATTTGATAATAAACTTTTTGTAGCAGCTAATTGTTGAACAGTGGCTGTTGGAATTTGAGGAGTTTGTTCTTCTTTTTTAGCTTCACTACCTGATTCATCTTTTTTAGTGGAATCATCCGTGTTTGGTTTTGCTGAATCAGTATTATCTGATTTCTTGTCATCAGATTTGGATGGGTTAGGTTGAACATTGCTCCCACAAGCCGCAAGTACTAAACTTCCAGTTGTTGCTAAACCTAAACTAGCTAATCACAATTTATTTTTGTGGAGGAATTTTAATTTCTTCATGAATTAAAAAAATGACCTATTTTTATGTTTTCTTAAAAATTATTTTTAGATTGTTTAAAGTTTTTTCAACTCTAAACAGAACTCATTTTAGCCAAGGGCTTTTTTTTTTTTTTTTTGGCTGTAAATTGGATAAAAGAGTGGGGATAATTTTTTTAATCAGAAATTAAAATTGATTCTGACTATTTTATAAATTAGCTAAATTACAATAAAAAAACAGATCACAAATTTGTGATCTGTTTTGTAATTTTTTAATTAAAAATTTCTAATTAGTTAAATATGATTTTCAGTTTCAGGTAGCACATCACCATTATTAAACATTTCTGGTAAATGTTTATTTAATGCTGCAGTTTGACTATCAATATTTGGTCTTAATTGTTGAACTAAAAGATCTTTTACATTACCTAAAGTTTGATTTGCAGCAGGGGTTGCAGTATTTTTTAGAGTTAGTTTTTTCAATTCAGTTTGTAAGTCTTCTAATGAAAATTTAGCATTTGTTGCAGCTGGATTTGATTTAACAATTCCGTTAAGATAAACATAACCTGAATAGGTTTTTTTACTATTTTCAGTTTTTTCACGTGCAATTGAAGAAGCTAATTGTTCTGTATTTGTTTCAGACCGACCAGTAACAGCTGTTGTTCCTCAAGTGGTTTCCTTTGCAAAATCAGCTAATGCTTTTCCAAATTTAGTTGTGGTATTTGTAATATCATCTACAAGTGTTTTTAAAGTTGAGATAACTGTAGAAGCTGATCCTGCTTTAGCAACTAAATTATTATTAATACCGTCAACAAGGGTTTCCAATTTTTTAGCTTGACTCACTACTTCTAGAACTTGACCATAACTATCAGACACAGCGATTGCTTGGTTTAAATTATCAGCAATTTGTAATAACGGATAAACTTTAGCAGCATCTTTTCCCGTAAATAAAAATCCTTCTAATTTATTTCATTCAGTTTTAAATTTTTCAAAATTAGTTACTAGTGTTTCAGCCTCAGTTTTTAAAGCAGCAGCTTTAGTTTTACCATTACCAGTTGCAACAGCATGTAAATCAGTTAAATCTTTTACTAACTTAGCCATTCCATTAGATTGTCCTTCAGGTTTGCCTAAAACTTCTTCGTAATGACTAATACCGACACTAATTTTTTCTAAAACTTTTTTAATGCTATTAGCATCACCAGCATTTAATAATTTCACAATATTAGCTTTATCAACAACTAAGTAAGCATTTAATCATGCAACATCCAATGGTGCTTTGACATCAATATGTAAACCTAAGACATTTAAAGCGCTTGGTAATTCAGACAGTAATCCTTGATTGTAAGTAAATACTTTGAAAGTGTTATTCAAACTATTTCAAGAAGCAATTTGATGGGCTAAACTCGCGACCATAGCATATAGTTGACTGCTGGTTGCTTTATTTTTATCTGTTGCAATATCAGCTGGAGCATCATTTTCTAATCATAAATCTTTGCCTGGAGCTCCTAAAACATTGGTGCGTACTTTGGTAATTAGATTATTTAAATTGGTTGAATGTTCACTACTTTTATTGCCTTCAGTTAAAAATGTACCAACTTTAGTGTTAATATATTTCTCTAATTCAGAAGTTGCGCGATCTAAAGCAAAGGCTTTACGTTCTGCAGTTAACAACAATGAATTAACTGCGCTTAATTTAGTTTGGTAATTATTTTTAGCAGTTACTAATGCAGTTAATTTTGTTTGTGCATCGGCTGCATTAGCTGTTTTATACTCATCAAGAACTTTTACAAAAGCATCTTTTAAAGCAGTTAATTCATTAGTGGCATTATCAGCTGGAAGCGCTTCTAAAGCAGTTAATAAACTTGCAGCATGATCAGTCACTTCTTTTAATGCGGCATTAAAATTAGCTTTTTCATTTTCAGGAACATTACTATCACTAGCAGCTAGATTTGTTTGAAGTTTTTCAACTAACTCTTTAACATCAGTATCACCGTCTTTTTTGGCTGTGTTTTTATTTTTATCTAAAGCATAAATAGAATTATTTACTTTAGTTCGGTTAAAAGCTCCAATTTCAGTTACTTCTTCAAGATTTTGCTTAATTAAATCATAAGCTTGTTTAACTACATTGGTTAAATGGGTTTTGATTTCATCATTTGACAATAAGCTTTTTGTAACAGCTAATTGTTGAGTTGTGGCTGTTGGAACTTTAGGTTTAGTATCTTCTTGTTTAGGTTCATTACTTGATTCATCTTTTTTAGATGAATCATCGGTATTTGGTTTAGCTGCATCAGATTTAGGTTGGTTAGGTTGAACATTACTCCCACAAGCGGCAAGTACTAAAATCCCAGTTGTAGCAAGACCTAAACTCGCCAATCACAATTTATTTTTGTGGAGGAATTTTAATTTCTTCATAAATAAAAAAATTACCTATTTTATGTTTTCTTAAAAATTATTTTTAGAGTGTTTAAAGTTTTGCAAACTCTAAACAGAACCCATTTTAGCCAAGGGCTTTTTTTTTTTTTTGGCGGTACAACTAATAAAAAAATGGGGATAATTTTTAGCAACAAAAAAACAGATCACATTAATTGTGATCTGTTTTGTAATTTGTCAGATTAAAAATTTTGAATTAATTAAATATGATTTTCAGTTTCAGGTAACACATCACCGTTATTAAACATTTCTGGTAAATGTTTGTTTAGCGCTGCAGTTTGACTATCTTTGTTTGGAGTTAATTGTTTAACTAAAAGATCTTTAACATCACCTAAAGTTTTATTTGTAGGTTGAGCTGCATTATCATTAAGCTGTAGTTTAACTAATTCAGTTTGTAACTCTTCTAATGAAAGTTTATTACCTGTTGCTGCAGTTGTTGGTTTTACAATTCCTTCTTTATATAAATAACCAGAATAAGTAGTTCCTGTTTTTTTAGCAATTGATTCTGCTAAACCTTTTGCTTTATTATTTGCATCATTTCTGCCAGTAACAGCAGTTTCTGGTCAACCTGTTACATTTAAGTAATCATTTAAAGCTTTACCAAAACCTTTAGTAGTACTTTTAATATCATCAACTAAAGTTTTTAAAGTAGAAGTAACTGTAGTAGCAGCTGCTCCTTTTTTAATCATTAAGTTATCGTTAATGCCATCAACAACAGTTTCTAATTTTTTAGCTTGACTAATTACTTCTAAAACTTGTCCATAACTATCAGAAACTGCAATCGCTTGATTTAAATTATCAGCAATTTGTAACAATGGATAAACTTTAGTAGTTTTTTCTGTAGTTACCAAAAAACTTTCTAATTTTTTTCATTCAACTTGGAATTTACTAAAATGAGATACTAATGTTGTAGCAGCAGTTTTTAATGCAGCAACTTTATTTTTTTTATCAGTATCAGATTTTACTGCTTCTTCTAAATCAGTCAAATCTTTAACTAATTTTGCCATATTATTGCTTTTATCACCAGATGCTACTAAAACATCTTCGTAGTGTTTAATTCCTGCACTAACTTTTTCTAAAGTTTTTTTAATGCTATTAGCATCATCTTTAATTAGTAGTTTCACAATATTAGCTTTGTCAACAACTAAATAAGCATTTAACCGCGCTACATCTAATGGGGCTTTGACATCAATGTGTAAACCTAAAACATTTAAAGCACTTGGTAATTCAGATAATAAACCTTGATTGTAAGTAAATACTTTAAAAGCGTTATTCAGACTATTTCAAGAGGCAATTTGGTGCGCTAAACTAGCAACCATGGCATAAAGTTGAGTGCTTTCTTTTTTCTTGTTATCGGTTGCAATATCAGCTGGTGCATCATCTTCTAATCATAAATCTTTACCAGGTGTTCCCAAAACATTGGTGCGTACTTTAGCAACTAAATCATTTAAATCTTTAGTATGTTGACCTTGTTTTGCGCCAGTTAAAAAAGCAGCAACTTTAGTATTGATGTATTTTTGCAGTTCAGAAGTTGCTCGATCTAAAGCAAAGGCTTTACGTTCTGCTGTTAGCAACAAAGAATTAACCGCACTTAGTTTAGTTTGATAGTTATTTTTAGCAGTTACTAAAGCAGTTAATTTAGTTTGTCCATCAGTTGCTGTTGCTTCTTTGTAATTATCTAGTGCTGCTTCTAATGATTTTTGTAAAGCGGCTAATTCATTAGTTGCATCATCAGCTGGCAGTGCTTCTAAAGCAGTTAATAAACTAGTGGCATGATCAGTCACTGCTTTTAATGCCGCATTAAAATTAGCTTTTTCTTCACTAGGTACATTACTATCAGTTGCTTCAACATCAGCTTTTAATTTATTCACTAAAGTTTTTACATCTGTATCACCAGCTGCTGGAGAAGTTTTTTTAGATTTATCTAAAGCATAAATTGAACTAGTGATTTTACTACGGTTAAAAGCGCCAATTTCAGTTACTTCTGTTAGATTTTGTTTAACTAAATCATAAGCTTGTTTAACTACATCAGTTAAATGGGTTTTAATTTCAGAATTTGACAATAAGCTTTTTGTAGCTGCTAATTGTTGGGTTGTAGCTATTGGGACTTTAGATTTAGTATCTTCTTGTTTAGGTTCATTACCTGATTCATCTTTTTTAGATGAATCATCCGTGTTTGGTTTTGTTGAACCGGTATTATCTGATTTCTTGTCATCAGATTTAGGTTGGTTAGGATGAACATTATTTCCACAAGCCGCAAGGACTAAACTTCCTGTTGTAGCTAAACCTAAACTAGCCAATCATAATTTATTTTTGTGGAGGAATTTTAATTTCTTCATGAATTAAAAAATTACCTATTTTTATGTTTTCTTAAAAATTATTTTTAGAGTGTTTAAAGTTTTTTAAACTCTAAACAGAACCCATTTTAGCCAAGGGCTTTTTTTTTTTTTTTTTGACCACAGATTGAATAAAAGAATGGGGATAATTTTTTAGAACAACATTATTTAATAAATAAGCATTTAACCGCGCCACATCAACCGGAACAATAACATCAGCATGTAAAGCTAATAAATTTAGCGCACTTGGTAGTTTTAATAATAAACTTTGGTGATAAGTTAAATTCTTTAGTTCAGAATTAATTTGATTTCATGAAAATTGCTGTTCAGCAAGATAAACTACAATTTTATATAACCGATCACTTTTAGAATCTTTTTGAATGCTTGTTGGTCGATTATTCATGGCTACAGTTTCACTAATATTACCAACAGTTCATAAATCAGCACCTAATGTACCTAAAACACCAGTACGAACTTGATTAGTTAAATGGGCTAAAGTATCAGTATGTTTTTTGCCATCAGTTCCGGTTAAAAATGTTGCCACTTCAGAACCAATGTATTTTTCTAAAGCTGATGTGGAACTATCTAAAATGAAAGCTTTTTGTTCAGCATTTACCAATCGTTCTGTAACTACTTTTACTTCTGTTTGATAGTTTTTATGTGCATTAAGTAAAGCTTCTAATTTAGTTGTTAATTCGGCTTCAGCACTCACACTAACAAACTCATTAACTGCAGTTTCTAATTTTTTCTCTAAATCAGCTAATTTGGTTGCATCATCTTTTTTGGGCAAAGCATTTAAAGTTTTTAATAGCGCATCAGCATCACTAATAACTTTTTTTAGAGTTTTTTTGAATTTATCTTTTTGTGCAGTTGGAACACTATTGTTATCAGCTTTAGTAACGTTATCTTCTAATGTTTTGATTAAAGCAACAACTGATGCTGTTGCTGAACCAGCCATAGGATCTTCTGTTTTGCCAAGAGCTTGAATGGATTGAGCTACAGTGTCTTGATTTAGTGTATCAAGCAATGTAACTGTTTTAATTTGATTCAAAATATTTTCTTTAGTTTTATTTACAGTTTCTTGTAAAACTGCTTTCACATCACTATTATTTAAAATGGCTGTTGCTAAAGATTTTTGTTCTACAGTTGCAGTTGGTAATTTTGGTACTTCTGGAGTTGCTGGTGTTTGGGGAATTGTACCAGAGTCAGGCGCAGGGGTTGGTTTGGAATTTTCTGGGTGAACAGTATTATTACTGCTGTTATTAGTATTTTGACTCGCACATGCGGCTAGAACTAAGCTACTGGTAGTAGCAATTCCTAAACTGGCTAATCACAGTTTATTATTCTTGAATAAATTGAATTTTTTCATTAAATTAAGATCCTTAATTGTCTAAAAATAATTTTGACATTCAAACATTTTAGTTTGAACAAATCCAATTTTAGCCAAGGGCTTTTTTTTTTTTTTTTTGGCGTGAATAAAGGCAAAATGATGGGGATAATTTTTTAGATAAAAATTTAAATTTAATTGAAACAATAAAAAAACAGTCAAGAAAATTCTTGACTGCTGAAAAAGTTAAGTTATTTTGTTTTTAAAAACTGAATAATTGAAGTAGCAATTTTTTTGGAAAGAATTGGAGGTACGGCATTACCAATTTGTTTAAATTCTGCTGTTCTAGAATTTTCAAAATAAAAATTATCCGGGAAACCTTGGATTCTAGCTGCTTCTCTTACAGTAATGGATCGATTTTGTTTTAAATCAGGGTGAATATAATAATGTCCATCTTTGGCAATATGTGCAACAACAGTATGACTAATTGAATTATAATCAAGGGCTTTATAACGATCCAAAAAAGATGTTAGATTTGCATGGGTTTGTAATTTTTTGGGAAGTCCATCGTACTTTAAATTAGTGCCTTTTTGTTTTGCTTTTAAAACCAATTTATAAATTTCTAAATCATTTTTATTTTGTATTCTAGCATCATGTTGGGTTAAAACATCTTGTGTACCATTACGAATGTATTTTTGAATTACAGCACTGGTTTTAGTATTTTCATATTCTTTTGCAGATTCACCAGATTTAATTTTAGGTAACTCGGCAAATAATTCTTTTAACAAAGGAGGAGTTTCTTTGTGTTTATCTAAGTAATCAAAAAAAGATTTATTAACTAACAAGTCTTTGCGATGTCCAATAATGAATAATCGTTCTCTTTTTTGAGGAACTCCAAAATCTTCAGCGTTAATGATTTTATAGTTAACTTGATATCCTGCTTTAGTGAATTCGTTGAGAATTTGAGGAAATAACAAATCATTTTTCACATCTCTAAAAGAAATTAAGCCTTTAACATTTTCAAAAACAAAAAATTTTGGTTTATAGCGCTTTAAAAAAACTAAATAATGTTTATAGAGATAAATTCTTTCATCAGTTGATTTCTTGGCTTTATTACCATGTCTACCAATAGTTGAATAAGCTTGACAAGGCGGACCACCAATTATGCCATCTAAATTTTGATTTTTTAAACGTTGATCAATAAATTCAAATATTGAAGGCATTGTTTGTTTATTGATTTCTGCATTCAAAATATCGCTAATAATTTTGGCTGGAACAGCAGCATAAAGTTGACTTTTAGAAATTTTGCCTTGAAGATAATCAGAGTATAGGGATAATTTATTTTTATCTTTTAAATAATAATAAATGTTTCTAAGTTTTAATGATGAACAAGCACTTTCATCCATTTCAATATGACTAATAAATTTAAAATCTTTTTTCGACCTAAAACCTTCTGTTAATCCACTGGCTCCAGAAAAGAGATCAATGATTTTTAACATGTTTATCCTATATTTTTGTTTTATTTATCATTATGAAATTTTTTGATTTCGTCATATTTATTTATAAATTCTTCATTAAATTTTTTGGCATCTCTTAATAAGTCGGAATAAGATCTGATGAATAATTTTTCTGATTTATTCAACTCTTCAGCAATTGATTCAGCCACTTCTTCCATATCATAACGATCGGATATTAAAAAAGTTTTTATTTTTTGAGATAATTTAACTTTTTCTTTAATAAAGATTGAATAACTTAAAGCTTGATGAATATCTTCTAATCCGATTTTTATTTGAGGCCTTTTAAGTTCAATAATGATTAGTTCATCATTTATCAAATTACATAAAAAATCAATTCTTCTATTTTTTTCTTCTAATTTTTTTTTCTGGAAAGTTTTCTTTTAAAAGTTTACGATATGTTGTTTCTCGTTTAAATGTTGTAATTCTTGGATCTAATATTCAAGGAAATTTTTCTAGAAATGGTTGAATGATTTTTGATTCGCTTGCATTTTCATGTACAAATTTTTCAAATTGTTCAATTGCTCTTATACGTCCAACAGCAACTTGTGCTAATTCTTTAGCTTCAATATATTCTCAATCAGAAGTAATTTTTTCAATAGTGTCTACAGTAATTTCTTCATCTTTTAAGTTATAAATGTATTTTTGAAAACTTTCAAATTTAAACGCATTTCGCACACCCTCTAAAACTCTTTTTATTGATTCTATATCATCAATTTCAGCAGAATTATTTAAGAGAGTATCTTTAACTTTTTTAATACTATTAATTTCAGCCTGATTTAAACCATTAAAAAAACTATCATCTAATTTAAGTTGATCCTCTTTTTCTTTTTTTCTATTTTTTCTTCATGATTCAGAAATTTTAGAAATTAATTTATTTAAATCATTTTTTAATTGAAGTGTGATTTCATTTTCTTCTCATAAAATAGATTGTCTGGTTGTAGAAATGTAATCGTTTTCATTTGAATCATCAATAAAATCAATATTAAAAAAACCTGTTACATAACTATTAAATCTGTCATTAGCTCGATCATTGAAAAAAACATTTTCAGAAGCTAATTTATTTCTCACATACAAAACAAAACCACTATCTTTTTTCATTAAAGGTGTTCTTTTTGTATAGATTTTTCCAGTTACTTTTTGTTCATTTAATCTTTTTAGTTCAACAGAACTTATTATTTCATTTGAAAAATCTGCTGGAAATTTTCACTCAAATTGTTTTTCCAAACTATCGAAATAAAGTGATTTATTTACTAAAATTTCTACATTATTATTTTCATTAAGAATTTTTATTTCAAAATCATTATCATAAAAAGTAAATCTTCTTGAAAGACTTTTAGCCAAATCTTCAATACTCATAATACTATTTTGTTTAATTTCTTTAATTATGATTGTTGTGCCAGAAGATTCATTTGTAGATTGATTTTCAAAAATAATTTTAGGACGATAATGATTACTAATTTCAGCTTTTAGATCGTCATAATTAATAATAAAAGCGTTTTTAATTCCTTCTTTAACCGAAATAACTTCTACAGTTTTCGCTACGCCAAAAACAGCTAATTTACCTAAGCCTTTTTTTCCAGTAATTTTTCTTTTTTTGATTAGAGAAAGACCATTTTTTTCAGTTAATCTTCTATTTTTACCAATGACAAGAAAATTCCGATTTAGTTCATCGTGATTCATACCAATTCCATTATCTTTGATAGTCACGATTTTATTGTTGTAATCAATACTAATTACAATATTTTCAGCATCAGCATCATAGGAATTAGAAATAAGTTCAGCAATTACTGGAAGAAATGAACTGTAAAGTTTTATGCCTAAATGATCAATTGTATTTTTATCAAATTCTATTTTAAAACCTTCATTGTTCATGTTTGTTTATCTGATAATAAATCAGTTCCTATATATTTTTTCAATTAGAAATACAACAGCAAAAAAAAAAAAAAAAAAGTTGTAAAAAAATTTGATTATTCTACAATGGAAAATTCAAATTTGTTCCAACTTTAATAAAAAAAATAGACTCTTTAAGATTCAAACATTTTTAAAAAATCAGAAGCTAAAAATCAATTTTTAGCATTCTATTTTGTCTGTTCAAAATTATGTTCTAATTATACCTTTATATTTGGAGTCTTTGCATTATCCTTTCTAATTTGATTTATAAATAAATCCTTAAATCAAGCCATAAATTGCAGTCAAAATCAAAAATTTTAATTACTTTCAACATACAAATTTATTAAAATTGCGCCAAAAAATTTTTTCATATCATGGCAAATAGATGAATACTTTTTTGAAAAATTATTAAATGAAATAATATTCAAACTTTTATTGAAATTGATATTTATTCATGAATATCATAGGTCAAAATCGTTTCATTCAATTTCAGTGATTAAATAATTATCATCAGAATAAAGTTGGAAGACAATAAAGTATAATGTAACCATTGATTAGGTTTGAATTGTGAAACTATTTAAAAACATAATTTAAACTAAAAATTTTTGTGAATAATCATCGATTGTTCACAAAAGCTGATATTAAAAAGCTTTTACAAGAATTTTGTTTAATACTGATTTTTACAGTTATTAAAAACAGGAATATAAATAAATATAATCAATGCATTGAAATTGAATAATGCATTAATGTTGAAATTTTATTTTGAACAAATAAAGTTTAGAAATTATGAACAAAAAACTTTCAGTTATTTCTGAAAATATACCCTCAGATAAGGTTAAAAATCAACAAAAAATAAATATTTTTATTGATTTTGAATGTATTTCTAATCCTTATTACTGAGGAATATATCATAGTGTAGAAAAACAATTAAGATGATTGTTACCAAAAAAACAAATTCCAATATCTTTTGTAATTGGCAATCTGAAAACCAATTTTTATCGGCATGTGATTTCTAATTTTCCAATAGATAAAAAATATAGAAAAAATTTTTTAAACTTTTATTGCGCGAAATAAAAGAAGTAGCAGGCACAAAAAATTTAAAACGAATTACTTTTTGAGCCTATCAGAAACTAATGGAAGAAGAGGTTTTAAATTATTTACTTTATGAAAAAGTAGAAGTCATGGAAATCAAGGATAAATTTCCTTCCCCCAAAATTCCTAAAATGTGTGATTTAACCGAAATGACACAAAAAATTATTGAGAACCAAGAAATTTTTAAAAGCATTAAACCAAAAATTTTAATAAAACGTCAAGGGGCATTAATTTGTTATTTGTGTTTTTTATTAACTGTTAAACGATATCCTGAAATCGTAAGTAAAGAGAAATTTTTAAATCAAATTATTGATATAAACGAAGATATCATTATTAAAAATTTGGAGAAATATTCAGAATCTGAAATTGAATTTATTAAAAATAATATTGTTGCATCTGACTGAAAATAAGTATTTTATTTAGTTGAACCCAAACAAAGCCAACCAGAAAAACTCTGGTTGGCTTTGTTTGATATAAGTTAATTAAAATTAATGATTTATTGAATTTTTAGGGAAATAAAAGTAATGAATTTTAATTAGTGATTTTCAGTATCTGGCAAAACATTACCGTTGTTAAATAGATCTGTTAAATGTTTAGTTAAAATTGCATTTTGACTAGTTTCACTTGGTCGCAATTGACTATTTAATAATGCAGTAATTGGAGTTAATAATTTGCCAGCACCAGTTTGTAATTTTTCTAATTCAGCTTTCAACTGCTTAAAAGATAAATTAGCTGGTGTTTGATTGTTTCTTGCTTTACCATCTACTAAATCAGTGTAAACATAACCCACTTTAGTATCACCAGTTTTTTCGGCAATTTCTTTAATTTTGGCTTGTTTAGTTGAAGAGGTAATTCCTGCAAATTGAGTTAAAGCATAACCAAATGTTCCATCAGTAATACCATCAATATCAGCGATAATTGTTTGCAAGGTTGTAAATAATTTGTTCATGCTATTAGTATTTTCAACAGCAGTTGTGATTTTACTAATTTTCTTAGCTAATAACTCAACATAACCAACAACTTGAAGCACATCACCATAATTTTTAGAAACGCCAATGGCTTGATTTAATTCAATTGCCTGAGTTAACAATGGATAACTGATTTTATTATTAGCTGCTTTTTGAACTAATAAAGTTCTTAATTCAGATTTATCTCATTCGGTCTTAAAAGCATTAAAATTATTCTTTAATTTTTTTACAGCAGTTTTAAATTTATTAACTGCAGCTGCTTTAGTTGTATCAGAACCAACATCTTCTACATCAGTTTCTAATTTAGTTTTAGCATTAATGTCGGTACCAGTAACTACTAAATATTTTTCATAATTGTTAATACTATTAACAATATTTTCAAAAGTTTCTAAAATACTAGAGCTACCACTTTTTTTAGCACTTAATAATTTTGCGATATTAGCTGAATCAGTGACTAAATATGCATTTAAACGAGCAACATCAACAGGTGTATTTTGTTCAACATGTAAAGCTAAAAGATTTACAGCAGCATCAGATTTTAATAATAAATTTTGACTATAACTTAATTCTTTTAAAGTATTGTTTAGTTGGGTTCATGCAAATTGTTGTTCAGCAAGACCAACTACAATTGCATATAACTGATCACTTTTATCAGCTGCTTTAATATTAACCGGACGATTTTGAGCAGCGATTGCTTCACTAATATTACCAACAGTTCATAAATCAGCACCCAGTTTACCTAAAACACCAGTCCGAACTCGAGTTGTTAGATGTTCTAATGTGCTTTTATGACCTGGACCATTTGTACCAGTTAAAAATGTTGCTACTTTAGTATTGATGTAATTTTCTAAAATAGAGGTAGAACTATCTAAAACAAATGCTTTTTGCTCAACGTTAACTAAACGTTCAGTTACCACTTTTAATTCTGTTTGATATTTATCTTTAGTATCTAATAATTCTTTTAATTTAACTCCAGCATTAGCAACAGTTGCAGTTGTAAAACCATCAAGTGCAGTTTTGAAACTATTTTCTAATCCGCTTAATTTTTTAGGTGCATTAGCTTCTGGTAAAGCTTTTAAAGTTTTTAATAATTCATCAGCATCATGAATTACTCTATCTAAAGCAGCTTTAAAAGTTTGTTTTTCTGCAGTAGGGACACTATTAATTTCTGCTTTTTCAACATTATCTTTTAAAGTTTTCACTAAAGCAACCACAGATGAAGTTGCTGCATTTGCCATAGCATCTTCAGTTTTACCAAGTGCAGCAATTGATTTAGTTACTTTAGTTTGATTTAGTTCATCAAGTTGAGTGATAGTTGCAATTTGGTGAGTAACAGCATCTTTATAGGAATTGATAGAATTTTCTAAAACTTTCTTAACTCCTGAATGTTCCAAAATATCTGTAGCTAAAGCTTTTTGAGTTTGGGTTGCTACTGCAATTTTTGGTACAACAGGAATAGGTGGAACAACCGGTTCTTTTGGAGTTTCAGTTCCGGGATTACTGGTTTGATTGGTATTGTTATTACCAGCATTATTATTACCATTTTGAGCATGATTAGCACAAGCTGCCAGAATTAAACTACTTGTGGTAGCAATTCCTAAACTGGCTAATCACAGTTTATTCTTTTTGAATAAATTGAATTTTTTCATTGAGTTAAGATCCTTAATTGTCTAAAAATAATTTTTATGTTCAAACATTTTTAGCTTGAACAGATTCCATTTTAGTCAAGGGCTTTTTTTTTTTTTTTTGGAAGTAATTGTAGAAAAAGCTTGGGGATAATTTTTAGAAAAAATAATAAAACCAACCAGAAAAATTCTGGTTGGTTTTATTATTTATATAAGCTAATTAAAATTAAAAAAGGATTAAATTTTGAGAGAAATAAGAGTGATTAAATTTTAATTAGTGATTTTCAGTATCGGGCAAAACATTGCCGTTATTGAACAAATCTGTTAGGTGTTTATTGAAAACAGCAGTTTGACTAGTTTCACTTGGGCGTAATTGATTATTTAATAAAGTGGTAATTGGAGTTAATAGTTTACCAGTACCAGTTTGTAATTTTTCTAATTCAGTTTTAAATTGTGCAAAAGAAAGTTTAGCTGGAGCTTGTGATGAACCAGTAGTAACTGCAGTTTTACCATCAACTAAATCAGTATAAACATACCCTGTAGTTTTATTGGTGATTTTATTAAGCTCAGCCTGTTGACTGCCTAAATCATTGATTGCAGCAACCTCTTTTAATTTAGAACCAAATGCTCCAGCATCTTTAACTTCATCTACTAAAGCATCTAAAGCTTTCATTAATGCAGATTGAGTTCCAGTTGTTTGAACTAATTTGGTGATGGCATCAATATTAGTATCTAAAATTTCTACTTTACCAACAACTTGTAAAACATCACCATAATTTTTAGATACAGCAATTGTTTGATTTAATTTGGTAGCAGCTTCAATTAGTGGGTAAGTGTTTTTGGTTGCATCAGTAGTGTTAACCGTAACTAATAATTTTTGTAATTTTTCTAGTTCTGTTTTAAAACTTTGTAATTTAGTTCCTAAAGCTTTAGCTGGCTCAACAAGAGCTTTGATTTTAGCTTTTTGGGTATTTTTATCTGTTTCAGTTACACTAGTTTCAAAAGCTGCAAGTTCTTTAGCTAATTTAGATTCTTCAGTACCTGTACCAATTAAAATATCAGTATATTGTTTAACAGTCCGATCAATAGTTGCTACAAGTGATTTAATACTGTCTCCAGTTGTTGGTTGTAAAAGTTCAACTACATTAGCAGATTTAGTTACTAAATAAGCATTCAATCGCGCCACATCAACTGGTACATTTTGTTCAACATGTGACCCTAGTAAATTAATTGCATCATCAGCTTTTAATAATAAACTTTGGTTGTAAGTTAAACTTTTTAGTTCGTTTGCAAAAGTGTTAGATGCGAATTGTTGTTCTGCTAGACCAACTACAATTGCGTATAGTTTGTCACTAGTTGAATTTGCTGCAATACTACTTGGACGGTTTTGAGCAGCAACGGTTTCACTAATATTACCAACAGTTCATAAATCAGCTCCCAAAGTTCCCAAAACACCAGAACGAACACGGGTTACTAAGTGATTTAAAGTTGTGGTATTTTCTTCGTGTTTAGAATCAGTAGTTAAAAATGCCGCAACTTTAGTGTTTGCGTAATTAGACAATGCTGAAGTGGAACTATCTAAAACAAAAGCTTTTTGCTCCGCAGCAACTAATCTTTCGGCAACAACTTTAACTTCAGCTTGATAAGCATCTCGGGCATCTAAAACTGCTTTTAGTTTTGTGGTTAATTCAGTGTTCGCACTTGTTTTTACAAGTTCATCTAAAGCAGTTTTTAATTTAGCTTGTAAATCAACTAATTTTTTAGCATCGTTTGCTTTTGGCAGACTATTTAATGCAGTTAATAATTCAGCAGCATCTTTGATTACTTGATCTAAAGCTGCAGTGAATTGGGTTTTTTGTTCATCTTCAAATGTTGCTTCTGCAGCTGCAGTAACATTAGCTTTTAAAGTTTTTACTAAAGCGATCACAGATGATGTTGCTTCTTTGGCTGCGGGGTCATCAGCTTTTCCTAAAGCAGTTACAGAATCAGTAACAATGGTTTGGTTTAAATTGTCAATTTTACTAATAGTAGTCAACTGTGCATTAATTACTTTTACAGATTCAGTTACAGCATCTTCTAGAACTTTTTTTACACCTGGATTGTCAACAATCACAGTTGCTAAAGCTTTTTGTTCAGCGGTTGCAGTTTTAATTTCAGGTACAGCAGGAGTTAAAGGTGTAGCTGGTTCTTTTGGAGTTTCAGTTCCAGAATTACCGTTTTGATTATCAGGATTTCCTGAATTAGTATTAGTGTTATTATTAGTACCTTGGGTTTGACTAGCACATGCAGCTAGAACTAAACTACTTGTGGTAGCGATTCCTAAGCTGGCTAATCACAGTTTATTCTTTTTGAATAAATTGAATTTTTTCATTAAGTTAAGATCCTTAATTATCTAAAAATAATTTTGATGTTCAACTCTTTTTTAGATTTGAACGATATCAATTTTAGCCAAGGGCTTTTTTTTTTTTTTTGGCCGTAATTGTGCAAAAAGCTTGTGGATAATTTTTTAGCATAATTTTGTAAGAGTATTTTATTATCAATAAAAAATGAAAAGGATCAAGTCAGTCCTTGATCCTTTCGTAGCAATTATTTAATTTTAATAAAATGAGTTTATTCGTTTTCTTTTTTATCATACCTAACTTCAAGCTCCTTGAGAACTGATCCGTCCAAAACTCTTCTTAGTTTATAACGAATTAAGGAATTAATGCTTCGACCATCAAATCTAGCAGTAGCTGCTAAATATTGATATTCTTTATGGGTGACTCGTAAATTAAAAATGTGATATTCAGTAGTTTTTGATTTTTTGCTAGTCGTTTCTGCTGTTGGCTCAGGTGGTTGAGTGTCATCTAAAATTTCATCTTCAATCGAGGTTGATTTGTTCATTAATTTTGATTGGGAATTTTGCGATATCAACAACTATTTATGTTTTGTAAATAAGATTAGTTCCAGTTAAATTGCAAGATGTTAAATCAGCAAATGCAGTATAAATTGCATTTGATTAATCAACATTAAGTAATAAATTATAAAAGAAAAATTTAGGAGTGTTTTGCTAAATTATTTTGAAACAAGAAAACATCTTAAATTTCAGTTTCGTAATAATAATGATTTCATTCGTTTTGCAGAATCATTAAAATTTGCTGATAAATTTTTTGGTGTTCAAAAAAATTAGTGGCTTGATTTTGAATTTGACAGCAAGTTGATTGTTCATCAACTTGTTTAGCAACATTGAGGATCTCGAATGTTGCTTCTAAAAGTTGAGGATGAATATATTGGATTTGGGACTGGTATTGTTGGTTGAGGGTATGATAATAAACTTGAATTAGTGCTCAAATTGGATCAGGTTTTTGCAACATTTCAAGGAGATAGTTAAAAATGATTACTCCACTACTGTCAGCTAAATCACGTATGTAATAAACTGGATTTTTGGTTTGATATTTTTCAAATTCAGCAGCTGATAAATAATAAATTTTGATAGGATCAATATATAAATCAACACTATTATGATCTTCGGGATTTCTTGCTCCATAAATTTCATGATTTACAAAAGTTGCATGATTTTTATCAGCGATACGAGCTTGACAGTAAAAATAGTTTTGATTTAAGTGATCATAAAAAAGCACTAAAGGAACACCATTTAATGGGGTTTGGCAAATTGAAAAAATAATTGACTTATTTTTTGTATGAATATTAATTTGATCGGACATAAAGTACTTTTTAATTTTTAATAATGAAATAAGTTAATTATCATGTTGGTGAATTAACTTTTTTTTAATTCTAAAAACCACCGAAAAGAAGATTGCATATAATCTGCTTTAGTTTGATTGATGAAAGTTTTCAAATGATTTAACACGGTTTTAGTGTTATCAGTATTGTTTCGTTGATCTTTGATTTCTAATAATAAGTTCTCACCCGGTAAACGGTGGATAACTCTTAAAGTTTCGAGTTGTTGCTTCATCAAGGTAGGATGAGCATAAGCGATATGAGTTTCTAAATTGTTTCTGGTTTGATTGTAAGCAACATTCATTACAAAACAACGGGGTTTAGCAGCAAAAACCGGAATTAAATGATCACATAATTCAGCAACTTTATAAGGGGAGAAATCATTTAATTCATAATCAAAAAAAGTTTTAGGACTTAGTTGTTTATTAAAGTATTTCTTGCTAATAAAATAAAACTGAGTTAGATCAACATACAAAGGTTTTTTAAAAGGGCTTTCTTTTTCATCAACTAAAAATTCGTGCTTTTTAACCGGATCCAAACTTAAATTATCAGAATTAGGTTTACGGAATTTTAAATAAAAATAGTTTTTTTCTCAAGTTGAGTTGAAAGGCACATAGGCTTCTTTTAAAAAGATTTTATGATGATCTAAATCAGCTTTTAATTCGGGAAAAACAACTTTATCTTTATGAAATTTTTTAATTTTCATAATTAGCAGAACTCATTAAATATAAATTAAAAATATTGATTTTTTCAGTATTTATTATTTTATGAGAAAACCCACAAATATTTGGTTTATTTCGCATAATTTTTGATTTTTTTCGTGTCATAAAAAAAGAACCAGAATTAACATTCTGGTTCTTTTGTTTTTAGAGAAATTTATAACTAATTATCCAAAAATTAATTAGTGGTTTTCAGGATCAGCTTGAATATCACCATTGTTAAATAAATCAGCTAAATGATTATTTAATTCAGCAGTTTGACTGCTTTGGTTGGGACGTAGTTGGTTGTTCAATAAGTTAGCAATAGTTGTTAGTTGTTTATTATCTCCGCCTTGTAAATTTTTTAATTCCCCATCAAGTTGTTTAAAAGAAAGTCGTGCAGCAGTATTGGTTGTGCGAGTAGTTCCGTTAACTAAATCGGTGTAAACATAACCAGTTTTTGGAGTACCATTTTTAGCAATTGTTTCAGCTTCGGTTTTCCCAGTTGTAAAAGTTTCAGCAACAAATTCGGTTAAAGCTTTACCAAATGAACCATCAGTATTAGCTTCTACATCTTTAACAATTACATCTAATTTATTGAGTAGTTCATTGGTTTTTTGGGCTGTAGTAGCAGCTAATGTTGTAGTAATTTGACTAATATTATCTTCTAATAATTCAACTGCACCAACAACCTTTTGCACATCACCATAGTTTTTAGCAATTCCAATTGCTTGGTTTAAGTTAGTTGCTTGATTTAGCAAGGGAATGGTTTGATTATTATTTTCACCATTTCATAGTAAAGGTTGTAGTTTGGATTTATCTCATTCATCCTTAAAGGCTTTAAATTTAGTTACTAAAGCCTCAGCTGCAGTTTTTAAAGCATTGACTTTAGCTTGTTTAGCTGTGTCAGCACTTAACATTTTGGCTAAATCATCTAAATCTTTTACCAATTTGGGTTGGGCATTTGCTTCTGATCCCGTAGTTAAGAATTTGTAATAATTTTTGATACTATTAGCAATATTTTCAATTGTTCGGTGAACATTAGTACCCGTTTTAGCATTAAATAATGCTAGAACATTAGATTGCTCATTGACTAAATAAGCATTTAAACGAGCAATATCAACTGGTAAGTTTAGATCAACATGTAGGACTAATAAATTGGTCGCATCATTATTTTTAATTAATAAACTTTGATTAAAGGTTAATGCTTTTAAATTTTGATTTACATTTTTTCAAGCAGCATTTTGATTTGCTAAACCAACAATAATACTGTACAGTTGGGTGCTTGCTATTTGTTGCTCCACTCCAGCCGGTCGGTTTCGAGCTGCTTCTGTTTCGCTAACATTACCAGCGGTTCATAAATCACCACCCAATTTTCCTAAGACTCCAGTGCGAACTTGGTGTACTAAGTTATTTAAGGTTGTAGTGTGTTTCGTACCATTGGTTCCGGTTAAAAAAGTGCCAACTTTAGTGTTAATGTAATTTTCTAAAGCAGAAGCAGAACTGTCTAAACCAAAAGCTTTTTGTTCGGCACTAACTAAATTTGCAGCCACTTTTTTCACGCCGGCTTGGTAAGTATTTTTAGCTTGAACTAGTGCGCTTAATTTAGTTGCAGAATCAGTTGCAGTTGCTTTAACAAATTCTTCTAAAGCTTTGGTAAATTCAGCTTCTAATTTAGTTAACGCTTTAGTTGCATTTTCTTCTGGTAAAGCTTTTAAACTAGTTAATAAAGCAGCGGCATCAGTTTTTACTTGATTTAATGCAGCTGTGAACACTTGTTTTTCAGCCGCAGGAACTTCAGTGTCAGTTGCGGCAGTTAAATTTGTTTCTAATGTTTTAACTAAAGCATAAACAGTCGATGCATTGGTATCAGCTGCAGCATCATTTTCAGTGCCTAAATTTTTAATGGAAGCAGCTACAGTTTTTTGATTTAGAGAATCAATGAAAGTAACTTTTTTAATCTGTCTTACAATTTCATTTTGATGAGAATTAACAGTATCAGTTAAAACTTTTTTAACCCCAGCATCTTCTAAAAGAGCAGTTGTTAATTGTTTTTGAGCTGCAGTAGCCACTGGAATTTTTGGAGTCGCTGGAACAACTGGTACTACTGGAGTTTCTGGTTTATTCTCTTGGGGTTGATTGGTTGAATTATCAGGTGTTTTAGTACCTTGATTATTAGCGCTTTGGTTTTGGTTAGCACAAGCAGCTAAAACTAAACTCCCTGTTGTTGCTAAACCTAAACTGGCTAATCACAACTTATTTTTCTTGAATAAAATGAATTTTTTCATTAAGTGTAAATCCTTAATTGTCTAAAAATAATTTTTGAATGTTTAAGCTATTTTGTGCTTAAACGCAATTGATTTTAGCCAAGTGCTTTTTTTTTTTTTTTTGACAAAAACGGGATTAAAACAATGGGGATAATTTTTTTCATTTTTACAAACTAATTAAATTATTAGACTAACAAATAAAAAAACCAATCAAACAAATTGTTTGATTGGTTTTTTGTTAAAGATCAAAATTAAAATTTTGATAATTATTTTTTAGAGAAATAAACTGGATATTTTTTTAATTTAGTGATTTTCAGGATCAGTTTGAACATCACCATTGTTAAATAAATCAGCCAAATGATTATTTAATTCAGCCGTTTGACTGCTTTGATTTGGTCGTAATTGGTTGTTTAATAAGTTAGCAATAGTTGTTAAACGTTTAGTGTTGCCAGCTTGTAGGTTTTTTAATTCGGTATCCAATTGTTTAAATGAAAGCCGTGCTGGAGCAGTTTGTGATCTATTTGTTCCGTCCACTAAATCAGTGTAAACATAACCCGCTTTTGCTGCAGTCGCAATCGCATCAGCTTTATCTTTACCGGTTGTAAAAGTTTCAGCAACAAAATCAGCTAAAGCTTTACCAAAACCATCACTGGTAGATTCAATGTCTTTAATGATGGCATCTAATTTGGCTAATAATTCATTAGCTTTGCCAGCAACAGTATCAGCTAGAATGTTAGTAATTTGACTAATATTATCCTCTATTAGTTCTACGGCTCCAACAACTTTTTGGACATCGCCATAGTTTTTAGCAACCCCAATTGCTTGGTTTAAACTATTTGCTTGACTTAGTAGAGGGATGGTTTGATTATTGTTCTCACCAGTTCATAGTAAGGGTTGTAGTTTAGATTGATCTCATTCATTTTTGAATGCTTGGAATTTACTTACTAAGCCTTCAGCCGCAGTTTTTAAAGCATTGACTTTAGTTTGTTTAGCAGTTTCACTAGCTAATGCTTGGGATAAATCATCTAAATCTTTAACCAATTTAGCTTGGGCATTATCACCAGAACCTGCAACTAAAAACTGATCATAATTACTAATACTGTGTGCAATGTTTTCAATAACCCGATGAACATTAACTCCTGTTGATGCGCCAAATAATCTCACGACATTAGATTGATCATTAATTAAATAAGCATTTAACCGAGCTACATCAACTGGTAAAGTTAAATCAACATGTAATGCAAATAAATTTGTCGCATCTGCAGTTTTAAGTAGTAAACTTTGGTTGAAAGTTAATGATTTTAAAAGCTGATTAATATTTTTTCAAGCAGCATTCTGATTTGCTAAACCAACAATAATACTGTATAGTTGAGTGCTTGTTGATTGCTCGGTAACACCAGCTGGTCGGTTTTGGGCTGCTTCAGTTTCGCTAATATTCCCTGCAGTCCATAGATCACCACCTAAAGTTCCCAGTACTCCAGTTCGCACTTGGTGTAATAAATTGTTTAATGTGGTAGTGTGTTTAGTGCCATTACTACCAGCCAAAAAGCTCCCAACTTTTGTGTTGATATAGTTTTGTAAAGCAGAAGCAGAACTATCTAAACTAAAGGCTTTTTGTTCAGCATGAACCAAACTTTCAGCGACTTTTTTCACACCCGCTTGGTAAGTATTTTTTGCTTGAACTAATGCGTTTAACTTAGTTGCAGAATCAGTTGCACCAGATTTAATAAAATCATCTAAAGCTTTGGTAAATGCAGCTTCTAATGTTTCTAATTCTTTATTGGCATTTTCTTCTGGCAAAGCTTTTAAACTAGTTAGTAATGCTGCAGCATCAGTTTTTACTTGATTTAATGCAGCTGTGAACACTTGTTTTTCAGCTTCAGGAACTTCAGTTGCAGTTGCACTGGCCAAATTTGCTTCTAAAGTTTTGACTAACGCATAAACAGTTGATGTGTTAGCTTCAGCAGCTTGGTCACTATCAGTTCCTAAATTTTTGATGGAATCAGCTACTGTTTTTTGGTTTAATGAATCAATGAAGGTAACTGTTTTAATTTGATCCATAATTTGATCTTGATGAGCTTTAACAGCATCAGTAAGAACTTTTTGAACACCAACATCATCTAAAACAGCTGTTGCCAATTGTTTTTGAATTTCAGTTGCAACCCGAACTTTAGGGGTTTCTGGGGTCCCTGGTGCTACTGGGTTTTCTGGTGTAGCAGGATTATCATTTTTAGGTTGATTGGTTGGGTTATCAGGTGTTTTAGTGCCTTGATTAGGACTTTGACTAGCACATGCTGCAAGCACTAAACTTCCCGTTGTTGCTAAACCTAAACTGGCTAATCACAACTTATTTTTTTTGAATAAATTTAATTTTTTCATTAAGTGTAAATCCTTAATTGTCTAAAAATAATTATTGAATGTTTAAGACATTGAAGACTTAAACAGGAATGATTTTAGCCAAGGGCTTTTTTTTTTTTTTTTTGGTCACAAGCAGTTAAAAACAATGGGGATAATTTTGATATTTTGATGAATAAGCGGAGTTTGTTTATTAAAAACAGAATAAAAAAACCAATCAAACAAAAGGTTTGATTGGTTGGTTTTTTGAAAAACACAATTAAAAGTTAATCTTTATTTTCCAAGTGATTAAGTTAGTTTTATTATTTAATTAATGATTTTCAGGATCAGGTTGAACATTGCCATTGTTAAATAAATCAGCTAAATGATTATTTAATTCAGCGGTTTGACTGCTTTGATTCGGTCGTAGTTGGTTGTTTAATAAGTTAGCAATAGTTGTTAATTGTTTATTATTACCCGCTTGTAGGTTTTTTAATTCGGTATTTAATTGCTTAAATGAAAGTCGTGCAGCAGCATTGGTTGAGCGACCGGTGCCATTTACTAAATCAGTATAAACATAACCCCTTTTTGTTGCAGTTGCAATCGCATCAGCTTTATCTTTACCAGTTGTAAAATTTTCAGCAGTAAAATCAGCTAAAGCTTTGCCAAAACCTTCAGTAGTGGATTCAACATCTCTGATGATGGCATCTAATTTAGTAAATAATTCATTAGCTTCATCATTAACAGTATCAGCTAGAATGCTAGTGATTTGACTGATATTATCTTCTATTAGTTCTACAACTCCAACAACTTTTTGCACATCACCATAGTTTTTAGCAACCCCAATTGCTTGGTTTAAACTGTTTGCTTGATCTAGTAGAGGAATGGTTTGATCATTATCTTCACCAGTTCATAGTAATGGTTGTAATTTAGATTTATCTCATTCAGCTTTAAAAGCCTGAAACTTGGTAATTAATGTTGTGGCTGCATCTTTTAAAGCATTGACTTTAGTTTGTTTAGCATTATCATCATTTAGTAATTTGGATAACTCATCCAGATCTGCTATTAATTTTGCTTGAGCACCATCTTCAGCACCAGCAACTAAAAATTGATCATAATTTTTGATGCTGTTGGCAATGTTTTCAATAACTCGATGAATATTAATGCCTGTTGATGCACCAAATAATCTAATTACATTGGATTGATCATTAATTAAATAAGCATTTAAGCGGGCTACATCAACTGATAAAGTTAGATCAACATGTAAGGCTAATAAATTTGTTGCATCTGCAGTTTTATTTAATAAACTTTGATTAAAAGTTAATGATTTTAAAAGTTGATTAATATTTTTTCAAGCAGCGTTCTGATTTGCTAATCCCACAATGATACTGTACAGTTGAGTGCTTGCTGTTTGTTGACTAACTCCAGCCGGTCGGTTTTGTTCAGCTTCATCTTCACTAATATTTCCTGCAGTTCACAGATCACCACCTAAAATACCTAGCACTCCAGTTCGTACTTGATGTAAGAAATTATTTAAAGTGATAGTGTGTTTAGCACGGTTCGTGCCAGCTAAAAAACCCCCAACTTTTGTGTTGATGTAATTTTGTAAAGCAGAAGCAGAACTATCTAGTACAAAAGCTTTTTGTTCAGCATTAATTAAATTTTCAGCGACTTTTTTCACGCCCGCTTGGTAAGTATTTTTAGCTTCGACTAACGCAGTTAATTTAGTTGCAGAATCGGTTGTTGGGGCCTTAACAAATTCTTCTAAAGCTTTGGTAAATGCAGTTTCTAGTTTATCTAATTCTTTATTGGCAGTTACTTCTGGCAAAGCTTTTAAACTAGTTAATAATGCTGCAGCATCAGTTTTCACTTGATTTAGTGCAGCAGTGAAAACTTCTTTTTCAGTTTCGGGAACTTCGGCTGCAGTTGCATCTTCTAAATTTGCTTCTAAAGTTTTAACTAAAGCATAAACAGTTGATGTGTGCGTACCAGCAGCTGGATCGTTATCAGTGCCTAAATTTGTAATGGAATCAGCTACAGTTTTTTGGTTTAGAGAATCAATGAAAGTAACTGTTTTAATCTGTCGCACAATTTCGGTTTGATAAGAATTAACAGAATCAGTTAAAACTTTTTTTACTCCAGCATCTTCTAAAACAGCAGTTGCCAATTGTTTTTGAATTGCAGTTGCAACTGCAATTTTAGGGGTCACTGGAGAAACTGGTGCTACTGGATTTTCTGGATTAACAGGATTTTCTGGTGCAACTGGTTGATCTGGATTAACAGGGTTATCTTCTTTGGGTTGATTGGTTGGGTTATCAGGTGTTTTAGTGTTTTGATTATTAGCACTTTGGCTTTGGTTAGCACAAGCAGCTAAAATTAAACTACTTGTAGTTGCTAAACCTAAACTGGCTAATCACAACTTATTCTTTTTGAATAAATTCAATTTTTTCATTAAGTGTAAATCCTTAATTGTTTAAAAATAATTTGGGAATGTTTAAGTCATTGGAGGCTTAAACGGGAATGATTTTAGCCAAGGGCTTTTTTTTTTTTTTTTTAGCCACAAATGACTGAAAAATAATGGGGATAATTCTTATATTTTGATGAATAATAATTTGTTATAAAAAAAGAATAAAAAAACCAACCAAACAAAAAGTTTGGTTGGTTTTTTGAACGATAAAAGCAAAAACTTAATCCTTATCTTTTAGAAAAACAAGTTAGTTTTATTATTTAATTAATGATTTTCAGGATCAGCTTGAACATCGCCATTGTTAAATAAATCAGCTAAATGTTTATTTAATTCAGCCGTTTGACTGCTTTGATTCGGTCGTAATTGATTATTTAACAAGTTAGTGATAGTTGTCAATTGTTTATTATTGCCAGCTTGTAGATTTTTTAATTCAGTATTCAATTGTTTAAACGAAAGTCGAGCTGGAGAAGTTCGTGATCGACCAGTTCCGTTCACTAAATCAGTGTAAACATAACCAGTTTTTCGACTCCCGCCTTTAGCAATTGCTGCAGCTTCAGATTCACCAGTAGTAAAAGTTTCGGCAATAAAATCAGCTAAAGCCTTACCAAAACCTTCAGTAGTAGATTCAACATCTTTAATAATAGCATCTAATTTAGCTAATAATTCATTCGGTTGATTATTCACATTAGTTGCTAAAAGATTAGTAATTTGGCTAATATGATTTTCTATTAATTCCACAACCCCCACAACTTTTTGGACATCACCATAGTTTTTAGCAACCCCAATTGCTCGGTTTAAACTGTTTGCTTGATTTAATAAAGGAATGATGCGAGCACTACCTGTACCAGTTCATAATAATGGTTGCAATTGCGTTTTTTCTCATTCTGCTTTAAATTCTTTAAATTTAGCAATTAAAGCTTCAGCAGCAGTTTTTAACGCATCGACTTTAGCTTTTTTGTCAGTTTCAGAAGTTAATTGATTAGACAAAGCTGTTAAATCTTGAATTAATTTTGGTTGAGCATTTTCTTCAGATCCAGCAGTTAAGAAAGTGTCATAGTTGCTAATACTGTGGGCAATATTTTCAATAACTCGATGGACATTAACTCCAGATATTGCGCCAAATAGTCTGATCACATTAGATTGATCATTAATTAAATAAGCATTTAAGCGGGCTACATCAACTGGTAAAGTTAGATCAACATGTAAGGCTAATAAATTTGTTGCATCTTCAGTTTTATTTAATAAACTTTGATTAAAAGTTAATGATTTTAAAAGTTGATTAATATTTTTTCATGATGCGTTTTGATTAGCTAATCCCACAATAATACTGTACAATTGGGTGCTTTTTGATTCCTCGGTGACACCAGCTGGCCGGTTTAGAACAGCTTCAATTTCACTAATATTTCCTGCTGTTCATAGATCACCACCTAAAGTTCCTAATACTCCAGTTCGCACTTGGTGTAATAAGTGATTTAGAGTTGTAGTATGTGTGCTACCATTATTACCAGTTAAAAAAGTGCCAACTTCTGTATTAATGTAATTTTGCAAAGCAGAAGTTGAACTATCTAACGCAAAAGCCTTTTGTTCGGCATTTGCTAAACTTTCAGCTACTTTTTGCACACCAGTTTGATAAGTATTTTTGGCTTCAACCAAGGCAGTTAATTTAGTTGCGGAATCAGCTGCATCAGCTTTAACAAATTCATCTAAAGCTTTGGTAAATTCATTTTCTAATTTTTCTAGTTCTTTATTAGCAGTGTCTTCTGGTAAGGCTTTTAAACTAGTTAGCAAGGCTGCAGCATCTGTTTTCACTTGATTTAGTGCGGTAGTGAAAACTTCTTTTTCAGCTTCAGGCACTTCAGTCTCAGTTGCGCTTGCTAAATTTGCTTCTAGAGTTTTGACTAACGCATAAACAGTTGATGTGCTGGTATCAGCAGCTTGATTACTGTCTTCTCCTAAATTGTTAATAGAATTAGCTACAGTTTTTTGATTTAGTGAATCAATGAAGGTAACTGTTTTAATTTGATTCACAATTTGATCTTGAAGGGCTTTAACAGCATCAGCCAGAACTGCTTTGACCCCAACATCATCTAAAACAGCAGTTGCCAATTGTT
The DNA here is from genome assembly GCF_024498275.1 of Mycoplasmoides fastidiosum. GTDB lineage: Bacteria > Bacillota_I > Bacilli_A > Mycoplasmatales > Mycoplasmoidaceae > Mycoplasma_N > Mycoplasma_N fastidiosum. Next base: position 974,965 of record NZ_CP101809.1, on the reverse strand, counting down.
TTTGAACTGCAGTTGCAACTGGAATTTTAGGAGTTGTTGGAATAACTGGTGTTACTGGGTTTTCTGGTTGAACAGGGTTTTCTGGTTGAATAGGATTATCTGGATTAACAGGATTATCTTCTTTGGGTTGATTAGTTGGGTTATTAGGTGTTTTAGTATTTTGATTATTAGCACTTTGGCTTTGGTTAGCACAAGCAGCTAAAATTAAACTACTTGTAGTTGCTAAACCTAAACTGGCTAATCACAACTTATTCTTTTTGAATAAATTCAGTTTTTTCATTAAGTAAAAATCCTTAACTATTTAAAAATAATTTAAAAATGTTTAAGCCATTTGAGACTCAAACAGGTGTGATTTTAATTAAGGGCTTTTTTTTTTTTTTTTAGCAAAAAACAGAGAGAAACAATGGGGATAATTCTTATATTTTGATAAATAAGAGCAATTTGCTATCAAAAAAACCAATCAAACAAAAGGTTTGATTGGTTGATTTTTTGAAAAACAAAATTAACAGTTAATTTTCATTTTTTAGATAAATAAATTAATCTAATTTTTAATTAATGATTTTCAGGATCAGCTTGAACTTCACCATTATTAAATAAATCAGCTAGATGTTTATTTAATTCAGCCGTTTGACTGCTTTGATTGGGGCGTAATTGGTTGTTTAAAAAGTTAGTAATCGTTGTCAACTGTTTATTACTACCAGCTTGCAAATTTTTTAGTTCAGCATCCAATTGTTTAAACGAAAGTCGAGCAGCAGAATTGGTTGCACGACGAGTTCCGTTCACTAAATCAGTGTAAACATAACCGGTTTTTGAAGTGCCACTTTTAGCAATTGCTGCAGCTTCAGATTCACCAGTAGTAAAAGTTTCAGTAGCAAAATCATTTAATGTTTTACCAAATGAACCAACGGTTGATGCATCAATGTCATTAATGATTGCATTTAATTTAGCTAATAATTCATTCGGTTTATTGTCCACAGTAGTTGCTACAATATTAGTAATTTGACTAATATTATCTTCTAGTAGTTCTACAACTCCCACAACTTTTTGGACATCACCATAGTTTTTAGCAACCCCAATTGCTCGGTTTAAACTGTTTGCTTGATTTAATAAAGGAATGATGCGGTTGTTATTTTCGTCAGTAGTTCATAATAGTGGTTGCAACTGCGTTTTTTCTCATTCTGCTTTAAATTCTTTAAATTTCACAATTAAAGTTTCAGCCGCAGTTTTGAAATCATCGACTTTACCTTTTTTGTCAGTTTCAGAAGTTAATTGATTAGACAAAGCTGTTAAATCTTGAATTAATTTTGGCTGGGCATTTTCTTCAGATCCAGCAGTTAAGAAAGTGTCATAGTTGCTAATACTGTGGGCAATATTTTCAATAACTCGATGGACATTAACTCCAGATATTGCGCCAAATAATCTGATCACATTGGATTGATCATTAATTAAATAAGCATTTAACCGCGCTATATCAACTGGTAAAGTTAGATCAACATGTAAGGCTAATAAATTTGTTGCATCTTCAGTTTTATTTAATAAACTTTGATTAAAAGTTAATGATTTTAAAAGTTGATTAATATTTTTTCATGATGCGTTTTGATTAGCTAATCCCACAATAATACTGTACAATTGGGTGCTTTTTGATTCCTCGGTGACACCAGCTGGCCGGTTTAGAGCAGCTTCAATTTCACTAATATTTCCTGCTGTCCATAGATCGCCACCTAAAGTTCCTAATACTCCAGTTCGCACTTGGTGTAATAAGTGATTTAGAGTTGTAGTATTTGTACTACCATTATTACCAGTTAAAAAAGTGCCAACTTCTGTATTAATGTAATTTTGTAAAGCAGAAGCAGAGCTATCTAATGCAAAAGCTTTTTGTTCGGCATTTGCTAGACTTTCAGCTACTTTTTGCACACCAGTTTGATAAGTATTTTTGGCTTCAACCAAGGCAGTTAATTTAGCTGCAGAATCAGCTGCATCAGCTTTAACAAATTCATCTAAAGCTTTGGTAAACTCATTTTCTAATTTTTCTAGTTCTTTATTAGCAGTGTCTTCTGGTAAGGCTTTTAAACTAGTTAGCAAGGCTGCAGCATCTGTTTTCACTTGATTTAATGCAACTGTAAAAACTTGTTTCTCAGCTTCGGGAACTTCAGTCGCGAGTGCATTATCTAAATTTGTTTCTAAAGTTTTGACTAACGCATAAACAGTTGATGTGTTAGCTTCACCAGCTGGATCAGTATCATTGCCTAAATTTTTAATGGAATCAGCTACAGTTTTTTGGTTTAGTGAATCAATGAATGTAACTATTTTAATCTGATCCACAATTTGATCTTGAAGGGCTTTAACAGTATCAACTAGAACTTTTTTCACACCAGCATCTTCTAAAACAGTTACTGCTAACTGTTTTTGAATTTCAGTTGCAACTGGAATTTTAGGAGTTGTTGGAACAACTGGTGTTACTGGGTTTTCTGGTTGAACAGGATTATCTGGATTAACAGGATTATCTTCTTTGGGTTGATTAGTTGGGTTATTAGGTGTTTTAGTATTTTGATTATTAGCACTTTGGTTTTGGTTAGCACAAGCAGCTAAAATTAAACTACTTGTAGTTGCTAAACCTAAACTGGCTAATCACAACTTATTCTTTTTGAATAAATTCAGTTTTTTCATTAAGTAAAAATCCTTAACTATTTAAAAATAATTTAAAAATGTTTAAGCCATTTGAGACTCAAACAGGTGTGATTTTAATTAAGGGCTTTTTTTTTTTTTTAGGAAAAAACAGATAGAAACAATGGGGATAATTCTTATATTTTGATAAATAAGAACAATTTGCTATAAAAAAAGAATAAAAAACCAATCAAACAAAAGGTTTGATTGGTTGATTTTTTAGAGAAAAAAGTTAGTTTTATTTTTAATTAATGATTTTCAGGATCAGCTTGAACATCACCATTATTAAATAAATCAGCTAAATGATTATTTAATTCAGCCGTTTGACTACTTTGGTTTGGTCGTAATTGGTTGTTTAACAAGTTAGCTATAGTTGTTAATTGTTTATTACTACCAGCTTGTAAATTTTTTAGTTCAGCATCCAATTGTTTAAACGAAAGTCGTGCTGGTGAATTTTGTGTTCTTGCAGTTCCAGTTACTAAATCAGCGTATACATAACCAGTTCCTGGATTACCGCTTTTAGCAATTGCTTCAGCTTCAGTTCTACCTGTTGTAAAAGTTTCGCCCACAAAATCAGCTAAAGCTTTGCCAAATGAACCAGCAGCTGATGAATCGATGTCTTTAATAATGGCATCTAATTTAGCTAATAGTTCATTAGCTTTGCCACCAACAGTATCAGCTAGAATGCCAGTAATTTGATCAATATTATCTTCTATTAGTTCTACAGTTCCAACAACTTTTTGGACATCACCATAGTTTTTAGCAACCCCAATTGCTTGGTTTAAACTGTTTGCTTGATTTAATAAAGGAATACTGCGATTGTTATCTGTACCTGTTCATAACAGCGGTTGTAATTGGGTTTTTTCTCATTCTGTTTTAAAGGCTTTAAATTTAGTAATTAAAGCTTCAGTAGCAGTTTTTAAAGCATCCACTTTAGTTTTTTTATTGGCTTCAGAAGTTAATTGTTTAGATAAATCATCTAAATCTTTCACTAATTTTGGTTGTGCACTTGCTTCATCAGATGCAGCAGTCAAGAAAGTATCATAGTTGCTAATACTGTGGGCAATGTTTTCAATAACCCGATGAACATTAATTCCAGATGCTGCACCAAATAATCTCACTACATTAGATTGTTCATTAATTAAATAAGCATTTAAACGGGCCACATCAACTGGTAAAGTTAAATCAACATGTAATGCGAACAAGTTAGTTGCGTCCTCAGTTTTATTCAATAAACTTTGGTTAAAAGTTAATGATTTCAAAATTTGGTTAATATTTTTTCATGATGCGTTTTGATTAGCTAATCCCACAATAATGCTGTAAAGCTGGGTGCTTGTTGATTGCTGGGTGACACCAGTTGGTCGGTTTTGAGCCGCTTCAGTTTCACTAACATTCCCTGCAGTTCATAGATCACCACCTAAAGTTCCTAATACCCCAATTCGTACTTGGTGTAATAAATAATTTAGAGTTGTGGTGTGCTTGTTACCATTAGTACCAGTTAAAAAAGTGCCAACTTTTGTATTGATGTAGTTTTGTAAAGCAGAAGCAGAACTATCTAGTACAAAAGCTTTTTGTTCAGCATTCACTAAATTTTCAGCCACTTTTTTCACCCCTGCTTGATAAGTGTTTTTGGCTTGAACTAGTGCAGTTAATTTAGTTGCAGAATCAGTTGTACCAGCTTTAATAAATTCATCTAACGCAGTTGTGAATGCTGTTTCTAATTTTTCTAATTCTTTATTCGCAGTTTCTTCTGGTAAAGCTTTTAAACTAGTTAATAACACAGCTGCATCGGTTTTTACTTGATTTAATGCAACTGTGAAAACTTGTTTTTCAGCTTCGGGAACTTCAGTGGTAGTTGCACTAGCTAGATTTGCTTCCAAAGTTTTAACTAACGCATAAACAGTAGATGTGTTGGTATCAGCAGCTGGATCGTTTTCAGTTCCTAAATTTTTAATGGAATCAGCTACAGTTTTTTGGTTTAATGAATCAATGAACGTAACTGTTTTAATCTGGCGCACAATTTCGGCTTGATGAGCTTGAACAGTATCAGTTAGAACTTTTTTGACACCTGCATCATCTAAAACAGCTGCTGCTAATTGTTTTTGGTTTGCAGTGGCAACTTGAACTTTAGGGGTTTCTGGTGCAACTGGAGCTTCTGGTTTGTCAGGCTGATTTTCTTTTGGTTGATTGGTTGAGTTATCAGGTGTTCTAGTACCTGGATTAGCGCTTTGATTTTGACTAGCACAAGCAGCTAAGACTAAACTACTTGTGGTTGCTAAGCCTAAACTAACTAATCATAGTTTATTCTTTTTGAATAAAGTAATTTTTTTTCATTAAGTTAAGATCCTTAATTTTCTAAAAATAATTTTGATGTTCAAACCTTTTTAATCTGAACGCAATCAATTTTAGCCAAGGGCTTTTTTTTTTTTTTGGCCGTGATTGTTAAAAAAGCTTGGGGATAATTTTTTGGATTTAGTTAAATTAAAGGAATTTCTAATCAATAAATCAGAAAAAACCAATCAAACAAATTGCTTGATTGGTTTTTTGGAAATTTAAAATTAAAAAATTTAGAAAGGTAAAATCTTTAATTAATGATTTTCTGAATCAGCTAAAACATTACCATTATTAAATAAATCAACTAAATGACGGGTTTGGGCAAAAGTTTGACTACCTTGATTTGGTCGTAGTTGATTATTTAATAAGTTAAGAATTGTAGTCAACGCTTTATTATTACCAGCTTGTAATTTTTTTAATTCAGCATCTAATTGTTCAAAAGTTAAATTAGCTGCAGTTGTACCACTACGAGCTTTACCTTGAACTAAATCAGTGTAAACATACCCAGCTTTAGCTGCTGTTGCAATTGCATCGGCATTGGTTTTACCAGTACTAAAAGTTTTGCCAACAAAATCAGTTAATACTTTCCCAAAAGTACCATCAGTAGTCCCTTTAATATCATTAACAATTGCAGTTAATTTTGTAAATAATGGGTTAGCTTGCTTATTGACCATTGCATCTAATGCAGTGGTGATTTGGTTAATAGTAGTTGCTAAAGTTTCTACATGACCCACTACTTCAGTGACATCACCAAAATCTTTAGTAACTCCAATTGCTTGATTTAAGCCAGTTGCTTGAACTAATAAAGGGTAAACTGTTGTTTTATCGTTTTTATTTCATAACAATTCAGCAACTTTAGTTTTATCTCATTCGGTTCTAAATGCAGCAAATTTAGTTACTAATCCAGCAGCTGCAGTTTTCAAAGCATCAACAGCAGTTTTATTAGCAGCTTGACTGCTCTCAGTCAACTGTTTAGATAAATCATCTAAATCTTGCACTAATTTGGCTTGAGCTCCAGAACCAGTGCCAGCTACTAAATATTTTTCATAATTGGCTAAACTGTTAGCAATATCGCTAATAATATTAATAACATTAGTTCCAGTTGCTGCTTGCAATAATTTCACAATATTAGATTTATCATGAACTAAATAAGCATTTAATCGAGCAGTATCAACCGGCATAGCTTGTTCAATGTATAGGGCTAATAAGTTAATGGCACTCTCAGTTTTAGTTAATAAACTTTGATGGTAGGTTAAAGATTTTAAAGCAGCTGTAACTGTATTTCAAGAAGCTTCTTGATCAGCTAAACCAGCAATAATGGTATATAGTTGGGTTGTTTTAGTGCTTTCTTCAATTCCGGCTGGTAAATTTCGTTTTGCTTCTTTAGTATTCAAATTACCAGCAGTTCAAACACTAAAACCTAAAGTACCTAAAACACCAGTACGAACTTGAGCGACTAAATTATTAAGTGTTGCAGTGTGTTTGTCTTTATCATTACCAACAGTTAAAAAAGTGGCTACTTTAGTATTAACATAGTTAGCTAAAGCTGAAGTTGCACTATCCAATACAAAGGCTTTTTGTTCAGCAGCAACTAATTTTTCAGCAACTTTTTTAACCCCAGATTCATATTCGTTTTTAGCATTAATTAAAGTAGTTAATTTTGTTGCTGTTTCAGTACCAGTTGCACTAATAAATTGGGTTAAAGCTGTAGTTAATTTAGTTTCTAGGTCTTCTAATACTTTAGGGTTGTCTTTTGGTAAATCATTTAAACTAGTTAATAAATTCGCGGCATCAGTTTTAACTTTAGTTAATGCTTGAGCGAAGTTGGCTTTTTCTCCAGTTGGAACAACTTCAGCAGTGGCACTAGTAACATTAGTTTCTAATGTTTTGATTAAAGCATTAACAGTTGAGGTTTTTGCATCTGCTGCACTATCTTCTGGTTTACCTAGATTTTTAATTGATTCAGCAACTGTGGTTTGATTAAAAGTATCAATTAAAGTTACAGTTTTAATGTGATCAATAATCGTTTTTTGACTTGCTTGTACTTTAACTTGCAAAACTTTTTGAACACCAGGGTTTGCTAAAACCGCATTTACTAACGCTTTCTGGGCCTCAGTTGCTACTTTAGCTTCAGGAACAGCAGGAGTAGATGGTACAACTGGTTCTTTTGGAGTCTCAGTACCTGAGTTATTATTTTGATTATTACTATTGCCAGAATTATTGCCAGCATTATTATTGGGAGTTTGTTTTTGGCTCGCACAAGCGGCTAAAACTAAACTACTTGTAGTTGTTAAACCTAAACTTGCTAGTCACAGTTTATTCTTTTTGAATAAATTTAATTTTTTCATTAAGTTAGGATCCTTAATTTTCTAAAAATAATTTTTATGTTCAAACATTTTTAGCTCGAACAGATTCAATTTTAGCCAAGGGCTTTTTTTTTTTTTTTGGAAGTAATTGTAGAAAAAGCTTGGGGATAATTTTTAGAAAAATAAGAAAACCAACCAGAAAAATTCTGGTTGGTTTTATTTTTTATATAAGCTAATTAAAATTAAAAAGGGATTAAATTTTGAGAGAAATAAGAGTGATTAAATTTTAATTAGTGATTTTCAGTATCAGGCAAAACATTGCCGTTATTGAACAAATCTGTTAGGTGTTTATTGAACACAGCAGTTTGACTAGTTTCACTTGGTCGCAATTGATTATTTAATAAGGTTGTGATTGGAGTTAATAATTTATTAGCACCAGCTTGTAGTTTTTCTAATTCAGTTTTAAATTGTGCAAAAGAAAGTTTAGCTGGAGTAGATCCATTTTTTGCTTTTCCAGTAACTAAATCAGTATAAACATAGCCTGTAGTTTTGTTGGTGATTTTATCTAACTCAGTTTGTTTACCACCTAAATCAGTAACTTCACTTACTGCTTTTAATTTAGAACCAAATGCGCCATCATCTTTAACATCATCTACTAAAGCATCTAAAGCTGTCATTAATGCAGACTTAGTTCCAGTTGTTTGAACTAATTTGGTGATGGTATCAATATTAGTATCTAAAGTTTCTACTTTACCAACAACTTGTAAAACATCACCATAATTTTTAGATACAGCAATTGTTTGATTTAATTTGGTAGCAGCTTCAATTAGTGGGTAAGTGTTTTTAGTTTCATCAGTAGTGTTAACAGTAACCAATAGTTTTTGTAATTTTTCTAATTCAGTTTTAAAGGTTTGTAATTTAGTGCCTAGATTTTTAGCTGGTTCCACAAGAGCTTTGATTGTAGCTTTTTGTGTATCTTTATTTGCATCAGTAACACTTGTTTCAAAAGCCGCAAGCTCTTTACCCAACTTAGAATCTTCACTATTATTTCCGATTAAAATATCAGCATATTGTTTAACAGTCCGATCAATAGTTGTTACAAGTGATTTAATACTATCTCCAGTTGTTGGTTGTAAAAGTTCGACTACATTAGCAGATTTAGTTACTAAATAAGCATTCAACCGTGCCACATCAACTGGCACATTTTGTTCAACATGTAAGCCTAATAGATTAATTGCATCATCAGCTTTTAATAATAAACTTTGGTTGTAAGTTAAACTTTTTAGTTCATTTGCAAATGTGTTAGATGCAAATTGTTGCTCAGCTAAGCCAACTACAATTGCGTATAGTTTGTCACTAGTTGAATTTGCTGCGATATCACTTGGACGGTTTTGAGCAGCAACAGTTTCACTAATATTACCAACAGTTCATAAATCAGCTCCCAAAGTTCCTAGCACACCAGTGCGCACACGAGTTACTAAACGATTCAAAGTCGTGGTATTTTCATCATGTTTAGAATCAGTAGTTAAAAATGCCGCCACTTTAGTGTTTGCATAATTAGATAATGTTGAAGTGGAACTATCTAAAACAAAAGCTTTTTGTTCTGCAGCAACTAATCTTTCAGCAACAACTTTAACTTCAGCTTGATAAGCATCACGCGCATCTAAAACTGCTTTTAGTTTTGTAGCTAAATCAGTATTAGCAGTTGTTTGCACAAGTTCATCTAAAGCTGTTTTTAACTTGGTTTGTAAACCATCTAATTTTTTTGCATCGCTTGCTTTTGGTAAATTATTTAATGCAGTTAATAATTCAGCAGCGTTTTTAATTACTTGATCTAAAGCTGCAGTAAATTCGGTTTTTTGTTCATCTTTAAATGTTGCTTCTGCTGCAGCAGCCACATTAGCTTTTAATGTTTTGACTAAAGCAACTACAGATGATGCTGCTTCTTTGGCAGCAGGATCATTATCTTTTCCTAAAGCAGTTACAGAATCAGCAACAATGGTCTGATTTAAATTATCAATTTTACTGATTGTAGTTAATTGGGCATTAATTACTTTTACAGATTCAGTTACAGCATCTTCTAAAACTTTTTTCACGCCTGGATTATCAACAATCGCAGTTGCTAAAGCTTTTTGCTGAGCCGTTGCAGTTTTAATTTCGGGTACAGCAGGAGTTAAAGGAGCAGCTGGTTCAACTGGTTGTTCAGTTCCAGAGTTACCGTTTTGATTACCAGTATTTTCTTGATTAGTATTGTTATTGGTTCCTTGGGTTTGACTCGCACAAGCTGCAAGTACTAAACTCCCCGTGGTCGCAATTCCTAAGCTGGCTAATCAGAGTTTATTCTTTTTGAATAAATTGAATTTTTTCATTAAGTTTATATCCTTAATCTTCTAAAAATAATTTTGATGTTCAAACGTTTTTGATTTGAACAGATTCAATTTTAGCCAAGGGCTTTTTTTTTTTTTTTTTGGCAACGAATGATTAAAAACAATGGGGATAATTTTTAAAATTTTTGTCAATAATTAAACTAGTAAGAAGTACAACAAAAAACCAACTAAACAAATTATTTAGTTGGTTTTTAAAAATTTGAGTATTAAAAAATTGTAGCAAAACAAGGTTTTAATTAGTGAGTTTCAGTATCGGCTAAAACTGTTCCGTTATTAAATAATTCAGCTAAATGCTGACTTAGTGCAGCAGTTTGACTACCTTGGTTAGGTCGTAATTGGTTATTTAATAAATTAGTAATTACAGTTAGTTGTTTGGTGTTACCAGCTTGTAACTTTTCGAATTCAGTTTTTAGTTGACTGAATGAAAGTTGGGCTTTAGCAGAACCTGTTGCTGCAGTTCCGTTCACAAAAGTGGTGTAAACATAACCGGTTTGTGAAGCAGCAATTTTATTAATTGCTGCTTGATTTGTAGCATCAGTTACAGCTGCAAAATCAGTCAAGGCTTTACCAAAACTACCAGCTTGAGTTCCGGTTACATCAGTAATTAGTTCATCTAATTTGGTTAATAATTGATTAGCAGTATTTTCAGCAGTGGTACCCAAGGCCTTAGTAATAGCATTGATTTGATTTTCTAAAGTTTCAACTGCGCCAACAACTTGGACAACATTACCATAATTTTTGGAGACACCAATGGCTTGATTCAAAGCAGTTGCTTGACTTAATAACGGATAAACTGGGTTTTCTGTTGTGCCAGTTCGAAGTAATTCTGCTAATTTAGATTTATCTCATTCATCTTTGAAAGCTTTAAATTTAGCTACTAAACTAGTTGCTGCAGTTTGAAAACCAGTAACTGAAGCATTGCTACTTAATTTAATTGCTAAATCATCAGCATCAGTTACTAATTGCGCTTTAGCATTTTCACCACTACCAGCTACTAAATATTTTTCATAATTTGTTATGCTGTTAACAATATTGTCAATTGCAGTAATTAAATTATTATTAGTGGTTTGAAACAATTTCACCACATTAGATTGGTCATGAACTAAATAAGCATTTAGGCGGGCAACATCAATAGGAACACTAATTTCAGCGTGTAATGCCATTAAGTTAACAGCATTTTCAGTTTTAGTTAATAAGCTTTGATTATAAGTTAGACTTTTTAAAGTACTATTAATTGTTTTTCAAGCCACTTCTTGATTAGCTAATCCAACAATAATACTGTACAACTGTGTTGTTGTAGTGTCTTCTTCAATGCCAGTTGGCAAATTCCGCTTTGCTTCTTCAACATTCACATTACCCGCGGTTCAAACACTGAAGCCTAAAGTGCCTAAGACACCAGTGCGAACTTGAGTCACCAAGTTATTTAAAGTAGTAGAATGGACTCCAGATTCAGCGGTTAGAAATGTGGCTACTGCAGTGTTAACATAATTGGATAATGCAGCAGTAGAACTATCTAAAACAAATGCTTTTTGTTCAGCATCAACTAATTTAGCTGTTACCACTTTTACTTCAGCTTGATAAGCATTTTTAGCTTCAAGTAAAGCAGTTAATCGAGTTTGTGTTTCAGCCGCAGTAGTCGCTGATACAAAAGTAGTTAAAGCAGCTGTAAATTTATCTTCTAAATCCTTTAGTTTTTTAGGATCAGATGCAGCTGGTAAAAGATTTAAACTAGCTAATAAACTTTCTGCATCAGTTTTGACTTTAGTTAGTGCTCGAGTGAAGTTTTCTTTCTCATTAGCGGGTACTAGGGTTGTTTGAGCATTCGCAACAGTTGTTTCCAAATTCTTAATTAAAGCATAAATCGTGGATGTGTTTGTTGTTGCTGCAGGATCTTCTGCTGTACCTAAAGTTGTAATGGATTGTTGGACAGTGGTTTTATTTAATCCATCGATTGCAGTTACTTGACTAATTTGATCAGTAATAGTTTTTTGATTGGTTGCGACTGTTTCTTCTAAAACTTTTTTAACTCCAGCATCATCTAAAATCAGATTAGCTAATTGTCGTTGGGCTGGAGTTGGGGTTGGAGTTGCAGGAGTTTGTTCTTCAGGAGCAGTTGGCGTATTATTATTTGTTTCAGATCCTGAATTATTATTGGTTTGGGGATTAGTGGAATTGGCAGTTCCTGCAGGTGGATTAGTAGTTCTTTGAGTTTGGTTAGCACAAGCCGCAAGCACCAAACTACTTGTGGTAGCAATTCCTAAGCTGGCTAATCACAGTTTATTCTTTTTGAATAAATTGAATTTTTTCATTAAGTGTTCATCCTTAATTATCTAAAAATAATTTCTATGTTCAATCTCTTTTAAGACTTGAACGACATCAATTTTAGCCAAGGGCTTTTTTTTTTTTTTTTTGACTCCGAATGATTAAAAATAGTGGGGATAATTTTTGAAAATCGTAAATGATAATTAAATTGGGTTTATTAATTTTTACTAAAAGTTCAATAAAAAAACAGATCACATAATTGTGATCTGTTTCGTCGTTTATGAAAATAACTCTTAATTAAAAATGAGTTTGAGTTTCTGGTAAAACATCACCGTTATTAAACATTTCTGGTAAATGTTGATTTAACGCTGCAGTTTGATTTTCGTAGTTTGGAGTTAATTGTTGCAGTAATAAATTTTTAATTTTACCTAAAGTTTGATCAGCAGAAGAACTATCTTTTAATGTCAATTTAGCCAATTTGGTTTGCAAATCTTCTAGTGAAAGTTTAGCTCCAGTGGCAGTAGATTTAGCAATTCCATCAGTATAAATGTAACCTGAGTAAGTAGTTGCTCCACTCGTAGTTTTTTTAGCAATGGATTCTGCTAATCCTTTTATTTTGGTAGTTGCATCACTACCAGTTTGACCTGTAACAGCAGTCTCTGGTCAATTTGTTACTTCAACAAATTCTTTTAATGCTTTTCCAAATCCAGCAGATTGGTTTTTAATATCAGTAATCAAAGTTTTTAAAGTTGAAGCAACAGTATCAGAAGAACCTTTTGTTGTTGAAGTAGTTAAATTATTATTAATTGCATCAACAACAGCTTCTAATTTTTTAGCCTGACCAATCACTTCAAGTACTTGGCCATAACTATCAGAAACTGCAATTGCTTGGTTTAAGCTTTTAGCATTTTGTAATAATGGATAAACTTTAGTTTTAGCTTCATCTGTGAATAAGAAAGATTCTAATTTCTTTCATTGGGTTTGGAATTTACCAAAATTAGTTATCAGTGTTGTAGTAGCAGTTTTTAGTGCAGTTACCTTATTTTTCTTAGTCTGGTCAGATGTTAAAGAATTTTCTAAATCAGTTAAATCTTTAACTAATTTAGCTGTAGCAGTAGTTTCGGTTGATGTTTTTGTTAATACACTTTCGTAATGTTTGATGCCAACTGAAACTTTTTCTAAAATTTTGGTAACACTATTATCACCACCATTAGCTAATAATTTTTCAATGTTGGCATCATCAGTCACTAAATAAGCATTTAAACGGGCTACATCAAGTGGTACTTTTACATCAATATGTAAACCTAAAAGATTTAGTGCACTTGTTGATTTAGATAATAATCCTTGATTGCAAGTAAAGATTTTTAAAGTATTGTTTAAGTTGTTTCAAGCCGCAATTTGATGAGCTAAACTAGCCACAATTGCATAAAGTTTAGTACTGTTTTTTCTATCATCACTAGTTGCAATACTCCCTGGTGCATCATCTTCGAATCATAAATCTTTTCCAGGTAATCCTAAAACATCATTACGCACTTTGGCAACTAAATTATTTAAATTAGTTGTATGATCAGCTTTTTTAGCTGATGTTGTTAAAAAGGCAGCGACTTTTGTATTGATGTATTTATCTAATTCAGAAGTTGCTCGATCTAAAGCAAAAGCTTTGCGTTCAGCAGTTAATAGTAATGAATTAACCGCACTTAATTTAGTTTGATAATCATTTTTTGCAGTAACTAATGCACTTAATTTAGTTTGTGCGTCAGTACTATTTGCAGATTTATAGTTATCTAATGCAGTTGTAAATGCATTTTTTAATGTGGTTAATTGATTCGTTGCTTGAGCTTTTGGTAATGCTTCTAAAGCAGTTAATAAAGCAGTGGCACCATCAGTTACTGCTGCTAATGCGGTATTGAAATTATTGGTTTCTTCAGAAGAAACACCACTATCAGCAGTTGCGGCATCAGCTTTTAGTTTTGCGACTAATTCTTTCACATCAGTGGTACCAGTTGCTGCACTAGAATTTTTGGTTTTATCTAATGCATAAATGGATTGCATAATTTTAGATTGATTGAAATCACCAATTTTTGTTACTACATCTAAATCAGCTTTAATTTGTTTTAAAGAATCATTAACAATAGATGATAAGTAAGTTTGAATTTCACTATTGGATAATAAACTATTCACAGCAGCTACTTGTTGGGTTGTTGCAGTAGGGACTTGAGGTTTTTGTCCTTCTTTTTTAGCATCAGTTTCTGGTTGATCTTTTTTGCTAGGATCAATTGTATCTGGTTTGTTGGTTTCAGGTTTATCTGCTTTTTTGTCATCAGTTTTTGACTGATTAGGTTGCATATTATTCCCACAAGCAGCAAGTACTAAACTTCCGGTTGTGGTAAGACCTAAACTGGCTAACCACAATTTATTTTTGTATAAAAATTTTAATTTCTTCATGAATTAAAAGATTTTCCTTATTTATGTGTATTAAAAATTATTTTTAGAGGGTTTAAAGCTTTTTTGAACTTTAAACCGAATTCATTTTAGTCAAGGGCTTTTTTTTTAGCCCAGAACGATGAAAAACAATGGGGATAATTTTTAGTACACAAACAATTGCTAAAATTAATACTCTGATTAATTCAATAAAAAAACCAATCAAACAAAAGTTTGATTGGTTGGCTTGAAAAGGATGATTACAGTAATTTATAAAAAGTTTTTAATTAATGATTTTCAGGATCAGCTTGAACTTCACCGTTGTTGAATAAATCAGCTAGATGATGAGTCATTTCAAATGTTTGACTACCTTGATTCGGTTGTAATTGATTACTTAATAAATCAAATACAGTTTTTAGTTGTTTGGAGTCAGCATTTTGTAATTTGATTAATTCAGTTTTTAGATTGCTGAAATCTAAACTAGCTGGTTTATTTGCTGCACGAGCTTGATTTTTGGCAATTCCTGAAGTGTATAAATAACCGGTACTATCTGATGATTTTGCGATTTCTTCTAAAGATTTTTTATTAGCTTCATTTAAGTCGGTCACAGATGTAAATGATGTTAAATTAGTTTTGAAAGCGCTACCATCTTTAACCAAATCAATTAAAGCATCTAATGCAGTCATTAATGCTGATTTTGGAGTTGCTGATTTTACAGCTGCATCAATTTGGGTGATTAAAGTTTTTAAACCATTCACTTTACCCGCAACTTGCACCACATCGCCATAATTTTTAGAAACCCCAATCATTTGGTTTAACTGATCAGCTTGGTTTAATAGTGGATATATTGTAGTTGATTCAGCAGTTACAGCGAAACTAGAATTTACTTTATCTCATTCGGTTTTAAATTCAGCAAATTTAGTTACTAAAGTTTTAACTTGAGCATTGAAATTGTCAATGTTAGTTTTTTGAGTATCTTTACCAGTTTCTTGTCCAACTGCAGCACTTAATGCTTCTAAATCACTGACTAATTTAGCACTACCACTGGCTGGAGCTACTAAATATTTTTGGTAATTACTCACACTATTGGCTACATCTTCTAGAATGTGAGCAACATTTGTTGTTGATGCTTGTAATAGTTGAACAACATTTGCGGTTGGAGTAACTAAATAAGCATTTAAACGGGCTACATCAACTGGGACACTTGCTTCAACATGTAAAGCCAATAATTCAACAGCATCTTGAACTTTGGTTAACGCACTTTGTTTAAAAGTTAATTTTTTCAAAGTTTGAGAAATTGTTTTTCATGATGCATCTTGGTCAGCTAAACCAACCACAATTTTGTACAGCTGAGTACTTACAACACTATCTTGAATACCACTTGGGCGATTGCGATCAGCTACGGTTTTATCAATATTTCCAGCAGTTCATAAATCAGCACCTAAAGTTCCTAAAACATTAGAACGCACTTGGGTAACTAAATTATTTAAAACTTTAGAATATCTGCTGCTTTCATTGCTCAGAAAAGTTGCTAATTTAGTGTTGGCATAATTGGCTAATGCAGAAGTCGCACTATCTAAAACAAAACCTGCTTGTTCAGCATCAATTAGTTTTTGAGCCACTTTTTTCACTTCAGCTTTATAAGCATTTTTAGCAGTGCGTAACGCTGTTAATGTAGTTGCAGCATTAGCTTCAGCTTTGTTTTCAACAAAAGCTTTTAAAGCAGTAGTGAATTTTCCTTGTAAATCTTCTAGTTGTTTAGCTGCAGTAGTTTCTGGTAAAGCTTGTAAAGATGCTAATAATGCAGTCGCACTGTTGCGTACTTGTACTACAACATCATTAAAAGCAGTTTTTGTTTCAGCTGCTACTTTATCGTCTGTTGCTTTTGATACACCGTCTTCTAAACTTTTAATTAAAGCAAATACAGATGAATCAGCAGCTTCAGCAGCTGCAGCAGTAGCTACGCCTAAAGTTTTAATGGATTCTTCAACAGTTTTTTTGTTCAATTCATCAATTGCAGTTACTTTAGTTAATAAACTTTCAATTGTTTTTTGATCATCTTTAATCGTTGCTGTTCATGAATTTTTTACAACAACATTGTCTAATACTGCGTTGGCTAGTTTTAGTTGTTGTTCAGTTGGTTTTTTCATTTCTGGTGCAGGAGGAACAACTGGTTCAGTTGGGTTTTGGGTTCCTGGGTTTTCAGTTTGGTTACCACCATTTTGACTACCACCGTTATTGTTGGGAGTCTGAGTTTGACTAGCACAAGCTGCTAGTACTAAACTACTGGTGGTAGCAAGGCCTAAACTGGCAAGTCATAATTTGTTCTTTTTGAATAAATTCAATTTTTTCATGAAGACAAAAGTCCTTATTTCTCTAAAAATAATTTTTATGTTCAGCTCTTTCTGAGTTTGAACAGGATCAATTTTAGCCAAGGGCTTTTTTTTTTTTTTTTTTGACGTAAATTGACATAAAACAGTGGGGATAATTTTTTGGATGAGTGATTTAATGATCTAAACAAGCAATAAAAAAACCAATCAAACAAGCTGCTTGATTGGTTAAGGGTTTTTAAAATGGATTAATTAAAAAAATTCAATTAATGATTTTCAGTGTCCGGTTGGACATCACCGTTGTTAAACAAAGTAGCTAAATGCGCAGTTAGATCAAAAGTTTGACTACCTTGGTTTGGTTGTAGTTGATTGTTTAATAAATCAAACACAGTTTTTAACTGTTTACCATCAGCATTTTGTAATTTTTCCAACTCAGTTTTTAAATCAGCAAAAGAAAAATTAGCAGGTGTTGATCCGGATCGGGCTTTAGTTGTTTGGCTTAATCCTGAAGTGTGTAAATATCCAGTACTTGCTTTAGCAATTGCATCTAAAGCAGCTTGGTTAGTTGTATTTAAACCACTTGTTGAAGTGAATTTAGTCAAATTAGTTTTAAAAGTACTTGAATCTTTCACTAAATCAATCAAAGTCTCAAGATTAGTCATTAATGCTGATTTTGGTGCAGTAGATTTTACAGCAGCATTAACTTGATTGATTAAATTTTTTAAACTATTCACTTTACCAACAACTTGCACCACATCACCATAATTTTTAGATACGCCAATTGTTTGATTTAACTGATCAGCTTGATTTAATAAAGGATAAGTGGTAACATTTTCAACAGTTACTCCAAAACGGGGACTTATTTTGGTTCATTCATCATTAAATTTAGCAAAAGCAGTAATTAATTTATCAACTTCGGTTTTAAAACCATCAACATTACCTTTTTCCGTGGTTTTATTTGATTCCTGAGCAATTGCAGCACTTAAGGCTTCTAAATCACTTACTAACTTAGCCTTACCACCAGTTGCTGCAACTAAGTAAGTTTGGTAATTGGTTACAGTATTTACAATATCTGCTAAAACATTTTTTACATTAGTTCCAGTATTAGGTTGTAGTAATTTTACTACATTTGCACTATCAGTCACCAAATACGCATTTAACCGGGCCACATCAACTGGTACACTGGTTTCAACATGGAAAGCCAATAATTCAACAGCGCTTTCAGATTTAGCCAATAGACTTTGTTTATAAGTTAATTTTTTCAAAGTTTGACTAACTGTTTTTCAAGCAGCGTCTTGATCAGCTAAACCAACGACAATTGCATAAAGTTGAGTACTTACAGTTTTATCTTGAATTCCAGTGGGACGGTTGCGATTGGCTACAGTGGCATCCACATTTCCAGCAGTTCACAAATCACTACCTAGTTTACCTAAAACATTAGCCCGTACTTGATTCACTAAATTATTCAAAGTAGTAGAATGTTTTTTGCTTTCGGCATTTAAGAAATTAGCCAATTTAGTATTAGCATAATTTGACAACCCAGAAATCGCACTATCTAAAACAAATGCAGTTTGTTCAGCTTCAACTAATTTTTGGGTAACTTTTTTAACTGCAGCTTCATAATTGTTTTTAGCAGTTCGCACTGCAGCTAATTTGATTGCTGCAGTTGCAGCAGTTTTATCAGCAGTAAATGTTTTAATTGCTTCTACAAATTTATCTTGTAATCCTTTTAGTTGTTTGTTAGCGTTGGCTTCGGGTAAAGCTTGTAAAACTTTTAATAAGGCAGTTGTTGCGTTTTTAGCTTGTACAATAACATCACTAAAAGCAGTTTTGTCAACTGCAGGAATTAAGCTGTCTTGAGCAGCAGTTACACTTTGTTCTAAAGTTTTTAATAAAGCAAAAACTGAAGCAGTAGCTGTATCAGCTGCAGCATTAGTGTCTGCGCCTAAGGTTTTAATGGATTCGGCAACAGTTGTTTTATTTAGACTATCAATTGCTGTTACTTTGATTAATAATTCTTCAATTGCTTTTTGATCAGCAGCAACAGCTGCTTCTCAAGCACTTTTTACTTCCGCATTATCAAGTACGATATTTGCTAATTTTAATTGTTGCTCAGTTGGCTTTTTCACTTCTGGCGCAGGAGTTGGGGTTGGTTGATCAGGAGTAGTTGGTTGATTGGTGTTATCTTTATTATCAGTTGTTCCTGGATTTGTCGAACCACCAGCAGAATTTCCTTGACTATTTGATTGGGGAGCAGCATTGTTACTAGCGCAAGCAGCAAGTACTAAACTACTTGTAGTGGCAATCCCTAAACTGGCCAATCACAGTCTATTCTTTTTGAATAAATTGAATTTTTTCATTTATGACAAAAGTCCTTATTTCTCTAAAAATAATTTTTTGTTCAACCCGTTTTGGGTTTGAACAGAACCAATTTTAGCCAAGGGCTTTTTTTTTTTTTTTTTTTTGCTCAAAGTTAATGAAAAACAGTGGGGATAATTTTTAAGAAATCTGCAATTGCATTTGCTTTGATAAACAATAAAAAACCAACCAAAATGATTTTGGTTGGTTTGAAAATTGGGAAAGAATAATTAACAATAATGAAATTATTGTAGGGCATCAACCATAATTTGACGGTTGTTAAAGATATCAGCCAAATTACTGTTTAAACTTAATGATTCATCACTCAGTTTAGCTAAAGAAGGAATATTAACAGAATTTAAGAAAACTGTAAATGGTGATTTAGCATTAGTTGTTGATAATTTTAACAATTCATCTTTCATTTGTTTTATAGAAAGTAAAGGTAAATCATAACTATTGAATGTGTTTTCTCAACCCTCTAAGAATTGTTGTAAATAACCAGCATAAGTAAAGACGCCTTCTTCTTTAGTTGGTAAACGATCATAAATGCCTTTAAACAGCACCCGAATTTCGTTATGTGCTTGATCCAATGGAATTTCTCGGCCAAAAAATCGCAGATGAGAAGCGGTTCAAGTGAATTCATTTTGACCATATGATGTATCGTTCAATCAGTTAAGTAAACCAATTAAGCTATTAGATAGATTAGATTTCAAAACATCATTAACACGAGCTACTTTAGCATGTAAGGCATTAACATTACCAACAACTTCTAAAGCTTGATTATAAGTTTGCGTAGTCACTAATCCATCAATAATTTGTTGTGCATCAGCTAATAAAGTAGTATTATCATTATTTGCGGCGTTATTATCAAAAACTAATGAGCCAATTTCTTGGTTTCATAAATTCACAAAAGCAGTTACTTTTGCAACCATTTCTCTAGCTGGAGCAAGAAAATTGGTTAGATAACCTTTTCAAATTGTTAATCTATTATCTTTTTCAGCTAGTGAGTAGATTGTTTGTATTTCCTTAATAATTCGGGCAACCCCATTAACCGGATTAACAAAATTATCAGTGTAAAACTTAACAGTTTTTTGAATAACTTCTAGGCTTTTAATTAATTCATTGTTAGCATCAACAACCGTTTGGCTCAAACGTGCTTTTTGTTGGTCAATATCAGCATCTAACGGATTAATAATCACAGCTTCTTCCAAATTTAAAGCTAATAAATTTAGCGCATCTGGATCATTAGCACGTAAACTTTGGTTAAAGGTTAATTGTTTTAATCCGGAGTCTAAATTATTTAAACTTGCTTTTTGTTGAGCTAGTGCGCTTAAAATTACGCTTACTTGACCATTATTAGCTGGTACTGTAACAGCATCAGCCTGTTTTACAACAGTAGTTTTATGCACTTGTTGTTGGAAAACATCAGTATTCAATGAACCTAATACTTGACCCCGAATTTGATCAGTTAAAGCTTGTAAACTACTTGTGCCATCAATTTGCTCATTAAGACTTGGGGCTTGAACGTTAACAAAAGTTTCTAAAGCGACAATCGCATTTTCTAATGCTAATGCTGCTGCTTTTACTTTTATTAATGGTTGGTTTAGTTGATCAAGTGCGTTTTGATAACTGTTACGAGATTTTAATAATGCTTGTAGTCGTTCAACTAAATTAGTTTCATCAGAGCGAGTGAAATTAATTACTCGAGATTGGAAAACTGCTTGTTGACGTTCTAATCTTGCTGTATCAACACTAACTGGAACAAGATTCAAAATATCAGCCAATTGCTGATTGTTTTGGTTCACTTGATCTAACAGTTTATTTAGATTATCCACTTTATCAGCTGTTAGTGATTCAGCACTATTTGTTACCAAATTTTTAAAAGATTCCACCAAAAGAGCTACTGAGCTAACATGACGAATTGCACCACTTACTGAGTTGCGGTTAATATTTTTGATTTGGTTAACCTGGCTTAAATGACTGGTAATAGTCAGTTGAGCTGACACTACAGCTTGTTGCAAATTAGTTTGCACACTTGGTTGGTTTAAAGTCACTTCAGCTAATTGTTTTTGTTCAACAGTAGCCTGAGGAACTTGGGGATTAGCTGGGGTTTCTGGTTTTTGTTGGTTAGCATCATTGCTGCCAGAATCAGGATCATTTTGAAAATTAGATTCTGGTTCAACTTCACTTGCACAAGCCGCAAGGACAAGACTGCTGGTTGTTGCTAAACCAAAACTTAATAATCAAAATTTATTTTTGGTCAAAAATTTAACCTTTTTCAATCGATTCATAATGAAAGTAAACTAAAAATAAATTTTTCTTAATATAGCAAACATAATTTTAATAAAAAGTATTCTTTTTTTTTTTTTTCGAACCCAAAAATAAAAAAAGCAAGGGAATCATCAAAAATTAAATATTGAACTTTTCATTCCTTGATTAAGCTAATAAAAAACTTCATTGGCTTAATTTTCGAACAGGCTGAAACCCATTTACAACTAAAAATAACTCTAAAATATTTTTGGTTATTTTTTCCATGTCAAAATTAAAAAATAATTGATTAATCATTAATAATCATCAGCAATAATTTCGCGGTTATTAAATACTTCAGCTAAATGAGTATTTAAAGTTTGCGCTTGATTGCTAATTTTTGTTAATGAGGGTAGGTCAATGGTTTGTAAAAAGATCGTAAACGGGGAACTAGTATTATTTCGGGTTAGTTTGACCAATTCATCGCGTAGTTCTTTAACAGAAAGAATTGACAAATCATAAGGCCGAACCACATCACTTCAACCGTGAGTAAACTGGCCTACATAACCAGAAAAAGAAAAGCCTTTATTTTGATTCGTGCGTTTTCGCTTGTCATAAATACTTAAGTATTTCAACCGAACAACATTATTATTAGCTGATAGATAATTGGCAAAATTAGCATAAGCCTCTAAAGCAATTCCCAATTCAGCTTGATCATCAATCATTGCGATGATTTGGTCTAACAGACCAGTTAAACTACCAGATAATTTAGAAGCCAATGCCGCATTAATTCTGGCTACTTTTGTGTTTAAAGCATCAATATTCCCTGCCACTTCGAAAGCTTGGCTGTAAGTTTGGGCTGTTACTAATTGATCAACAATGTTTTGGGCATCAGCTAATAAAGTGTTATTTGGGAAATTGTCTTGGGAATTAACAGCAACAAAATCACTCACTTGTTCTTGTCATAAATGGGTAAAAGAAGTTAAAGCAGCAACCAATTTTTTGCTTGGTTCAATCATTCCACTAATCGCACTAACGTGTGACTTCAGGTGGTTATCAGCATTCACCAGATTTTGTAATTGTTCTAAATCATTCAAAAATTTAGAATTACCACTTATGGAGGTTATAAAATTTTGTCGGTAGAAATCAATCGTTTTTTGAATGGCTTCTAAATTGTGTAATAACTGGTTATTCGCATCAACAATAGCTTGATCTAACTGAATTTTTTGGCGGGATAAATCAACATTTAATGGGGTAACTGCGACTGCTTCATCTAAATTTAATGCTAACAAATTTAGCGCATCAGGATCATTAACAAGTAGACTTTGGTTAAAAGTTAATTGTTTTAGCGCAGTTTCTAATTTATTTCAATTCCCTTGTTGTTGAATTAAAACTTTAGTAATCAAACTAACTTGACCATTATTAGTTTGAACAGTTGTAACATCAGCTTGTTTGGTTTGATGAATTTGCTGAGCTGGAGACTGAACCGGATTGGAATCTAATGAACCCAGTACTTGTTGGCGTAAATGTTGAGCTAAAGTTTGTAGACTAATTTGTGAATTATTTGGTTGATTCAAACTAGGAGCTTGAGTTGTGATAAATGTTTCTAAGTTGATTAGATTATTTTCTAAAGTTAATGCATTTTGTGCAACTTGAACAAATGGAGCACTTAATTCATTAAGTGCTGCTTGATAATTATTTCGACTTGCTAATAACATTTCTAAACGTTCGGATAAATTGGAATTATCAGAACGGGTGAAACTGACAACACGGGATTGAAAAAGTACATGTTGTCCGTCTAATTTAGAAGTATCAACACTAGTTGGCAAATTATTTAAAGCTTCAGTCAAATGTTGAATGCTTTGGTTTAATTGATCTAACAGTTCACCAACACTTCTTGCTGTTTCAACTCCCAAAACTGCGATATTTGCACTTGTTAATTTTTTTAAACCCTCAACAAGTCCAGAAACAGAAACGATACTATTTATGGCGCCATTAACAGATGATTTATTGATATCTTTAATTGCAGTTAAATTTTTTAATTGATCGGCAATTTCAATTTGGGCATTAGTAATTGCTTGTTGTAAATTAATTTGTACATTTGGTTGATTTAATGTAGCTACGGCTAATTCGTGTTGCTCAGCACTCGCACGATGAATTAAGGGTCGGGGTTGATTAGGATGATGGACTGATGAATCCGGATTTTGGGGTTGATTATTTTGCCCAGCACCATTTTCGTTTTGAAAATTAGTTTCGGATTCAACTTCACTTGCACAAGCAGCAAGAACTAAACTACTGGTTGTTGCTAAACCAAAACTTAATAGTCAAAACTTATTTTTGGTGAAAAACTTTACTTTTTTCAAGCAGTTCATATAAGTAAATTAAAAATAAATCTTTCTATAAGTAGAATAAATTATATAAAAAACAGCACTCCTTTTTTCTTTTTGTTATAACAAAGAACTTAAAAAGGGGTAAAAAACGCTCAAATATCCCAAAAAATAACAAAATTAATTCTTATTTCTTTATTTCAGTCTCAATAATTTCAATAAATGAAGTAATTCGATTTGTATTAATGATCTTGTTCATAAGAATTAAAAGATGGATATTTGCATTAATAATTTTCTTATTACCTAAAAAAGAACCAGAAAAAATTCTGGTTCTTGTATTTTTTAGAGAAGGATGATTAGGGATTCAATATAAATTTCCTAATGATTTTCAGAATCAGCTAAAACATTACCATTATTGAATAAATCGACTAAATGTCGGGTTTGAGCAAAGGTTTGACTACTTTGGTTAGGGTGCAATTGATTGTTTAATAAATTAGCAATTTTAGTTAACTGTTTGTTATTTCCAGCTTGTAAATTTTTTAACCCAGTGTCTAATTGTTCAAAAGTTAAATTAGCTGGGGTCTCATCACTTCGTGTTTTACCTTGAACTAAATCAGTGTAAACATAGCCGGCTTTAGTGGAAGTGGCCATTGCATCGGCTTTATCTTTACCGGTCATGAATGTTTTAGTCACAAAATCCGCTAAAGTTTTACCAAATGTAGTACCTGTAGTGGTTTTAATATCGTTTATAATCGCAGTTAATTTTGTGAATAACGGATTATTTTGTTCGCCTACTTTAGCATCAAGTGCAGTGGTAATTTGATTAATAGTCGATGCTAAAGTTTCTACATTTTCAACAACCTGGGTGACATCACCAAAATCTTTAGTTATACCAATTGCTTGATTTAATCCAGTTGCTTGAACTAATAAGGGATAAACGGTTGTTGATTCATTTTTATTTCATAATAATTCAGCAACTTTAGTTTTGTCTCATTCGGTTTTGAATTCAGCAAATTTAGTTACTAGTCCTTGGGCTGTTGTTTTTAATGCATCAACAGCTGTTTTTTTATCTGTATCAGTAGCAACTTCTTTGGACAAATCATCTAAATTTTTCACCAATTTAGCTTGAGCATTAACACCAGCCACTAAATATTTTGCACAATTAGCTAAACTATTAGCGATATTACTAATTGTCACAATCACATTTGCACCACTAAGTTGCTTGTAGTAATTTCACAATATTGGATTGGTCATAAACTAAATAAGCATTTAACCGTGCTGTATCAACTGGCATTGCTTGTTCAACATGTAAAACCAATAAATTAATGGCACTGTCAGTTTTAGTTAATAAGCTTTGGTGGCAAGTTAAAGATTTTAAGGCACTGTTCACTGTGTTTCAAGCAGCTTCTTGATCTGCTAAACCAGCAATAATGGTATATAGTTGAGTGGTTGCAGTATTTTCGTTAATACCAGTTGGCAAATTTCTTTTTGCTTCTTCAGTCTTAATATTTCCCGCGGCTCAAATATTAAAACCTAATGTTCCTAACACTCCAGTGCGGACTTGATTTACTAAATTATTTAGGGTTATAGTGTGCTTGTTTTTATCATTACCTACAGTTAAAAAAGTAGCTACTTTAGTATTCACATAATTAGATAATGCTGAAGTTGCACTATCTAACACAAAAGCTTTTTGTTCAGCAATAATTAATTTTTCAGCTACTTTTTTAACACCAGCTTCATAATTATTTTTAGCAGTAACTAAAGCAGTTAACTTGATAGTTACTTCAGTGCCAGTTGCACTAATAAATTTGGTTAAAGCAGTAATAAACTTAGTTTGCAAACCTTCTAACACCTTAGTGTTTTGTTTAGGTAAATCATTTAAGCTTGCTAATAAATTAGCCGCATCGGTTTTAACTTTAGTTAATGCTCGAGTGAAATTTTCTTTTTCGCCAGTTGGCACAACGTCATCAGTGGCACTTGCTACATTATTTTCTAATGTTTTGATTAAAGCATTAACAGTTGAAGTAATTGCTTCAGCAGCAGCATCTTCTGGCTTACCTAAGTTTTTAATGGATTCAGCTATTGTTGTTTGGTTAAAAGTATCAATTAAATTTACAATTTTAATGTGATCAATAATTGTTTTTTGATTTGTCTGTACTTTAGCTTACAAAACTTTTTGGACCCCTAAATTTGCCAACACTGCGTTGGCTAATGCTTTTTGACCAGCAGTTGCTACTTTAATTTCAGGAATAACTGGAGCAGGTGGAACAACCGGTTCTTTTGGAGTTTCAGCGCCTGGGTTATTATTTTGGTTATTACTATTACCAGCATTATCATTGGGAGTTTAGGTTTGACTAGCACAAGCCGCAAGTACCAAACTACCCGTGGTAGCAGCACCTAAACTGGCTAATCACAGTTTATTCTTTTTGAATAAATTGAATTTCTTCATTAAGTTTTCATCCTTAATTATCTAAAAATAATTTCTATGCTCAATCTTTTTTAGGATTGAACGTATTCAATTTTAGTCAAGGGCTTTTTTTGGTTTAAGTTGAATAAAAACAATGGGAATAACTTTTTAAGTTGTAAATTATTCATGCAAAAATTAACAACAAAAAACCAATCAAATATTTAATTTGATTGGTTTAATAATATTTACAAAATGAGAATGAATTATTTAGGATTTTTGGCTTTTTTCACAACATTCCCATTATTAAATTCTAATGCTAGTTGGGTGTTTAAAGGATCAATTTCATAATCAATTTTTGAATCAAATTGATTTTGAATTAATTCTAAAACTTTACCTAAAGGCAACGTTGTTGTGAGATCCTGATCAGTGGAATTCAATTTTAATTGTTTTAATTTATCTCATAATTCAGTAAAAGTGGTTTGTAAAGTTTGGCCAACTTGGTTGGTTGTATTTTTCACTTTTTTTATCAAGAAATCATAAACGTATCCAGAAGTTTGACCATTACTATCTTTATGGGCAATGGATTTTGCAAAGTCATATAAAGTAACACTAGTTCCATCACTCAAATGCATATGACTTGATGTTGATCAATCGTTGGTTGTTGCAAAAGTTTCTAGAACTTGGGAAAAACGGCTATTTTTATTTTGAATATCATCAATGATGCTTCGCAACAATTTCATTAGCGGAGTAGTTTCACTAACTGCTTCTGTTATTTTCACAATAGCGTCTTTCAGGTATTCTACTAATCCTTTAATTTCAATTAATTCAGCATAACTTTTAGCATTATTAATTTTTTTATTAATTCAGGTAGCTTGACCAATTAATTTGAGATGAATTGTTTTGTCTTCATCAACAACAAATAAACTAGATTTTAATTCATTTCACAATCTATAAAATTGATCATATTTATCATTCAGACTTTGAATTGCTTGGGCTAAATCATTAACTTTATTAAAGTCGCCGCCTCCATAATAAAATTGGTATTTTAACGAAGTTAAATCAACATACATTCGAGCCGGAGTATCTCCATGAGAAAGTAAATATTTGTTATATTCTTCAGTCCCAGTTAAAAGGTTTTCAATAACGCTTTTAACACTAGCTTGATTAGTAGTTTGTTTTTCTAAAACTTGAACCAAATTAGTTTCAGGATCTTTTTCAATATTTTGTAATATTTCAATTTCTTGGGAAACATCAGTATTTATACCATTAGCTAATAATTGCACAGCAACAGGATTATTATCGAGCAGACTTTGGTTAAAAGTTAAAATTTTAATTGCTCTTAAAATTTCTTGTCAAGCTCCAGCTTGTTGGGTGTATTTCAGTAATACTTTGTAAATACCAGTAGTTAAAGTCTGATCGTTTAAATTTGCAGGAACATTGCCAAACAATCACTCATGTAATTTGGGATCGTCATTAGGTACAGGGGTTGATAAATCACTGCCTTTGCGTCCGTAAAGATTTTTATCAACTTTGCTAAAAAGATGATCCAAAGTTTCTTTATTAGCCGAAGCAAAACTAGCATCAGTATTACTTAGATCTTTTAGTTGACTAATTAAATCCTCAAAATTTAAAACTACTCCACTAATGATGCGCAAATCATGATTAATAGAGTTTAAGCTAGATTGGTACCGATTGATTGCTGCTAATAAATTTTGTAAGTTAAACTGGCTATTTTCTGAAGTCGATTGTACAAAACTTAAAACTGCCACATTCAATGCTTGTTCAGGAACAGCTAAACGGTTGTTAGTTTTTTTGGTAATCGATCTAAAGCCCGCACAAACGAACGAGTTAGGGTGTGCAATTTAGTTAAAGTTGCACTAGTTGTTGGTTGTGCTGTGTTATTTTTGGCTTGATTAATTAAAAATTTTAGTAAAGCTAAAATACTGGAATTAGCAGTACTGGAAGCAGCATCATCTGGTCTGCCTAAAGTGTTAATTGAACCGTTAACATCATTATTATTTAATTCTCCCACTTGACCTACAACTTTTAATTGTTGGCGAATATAACCTTCTTTAGAGTTAGTTGTATCAGTTTGGCCAGCTAATTTAATGACGTTATCAGCAAACACCTTGCGAACAATATGTTCTTGCAATAGAGTTTTGACGGCTTGAATTTGTTCTGTAGTAACAGAAGGAACTTGATCATCAGGTTGAAGAGCAAGGGGAGGAGGCGGAAGAACTAAGGGTTCATTGTCAACAGGATCTTGGAGCTGTTGAGGTTGTACAGGACCAGTAATGGTTGTTTGAGGTAAACGCGCACAAGCGGCTAAAACAAAATTAGCACCAATTACTAAACCCGAAAGGATTAATCACTTGCGGGATAATTTATGCAATTTTAATTTGTTCATTCAACTGATTAATCCGTTATTTTAATAAAAAAATCAAAACAGTTTTATCAACTCAAAAGTATGAAGAAAAAATTAAACTTCATCTCGATTAATATTACTAAAAATTTTTTGAATTTTTCACCAAATTTTTAAAACAGAATTGATTTTTAAAACATTTGGTACGACTAAAAACGAATTTGTGTTTAAAATTGCATTTCTCATTAAATAAATAAGATGTATTCTTTTGTGCTCCTGTTTAGAATTAATTATGATATTTTTTGTTCAAATTCATAAAAATAATGTATATTAGAGAGTTAAACACTTAACTGGTTTGGCAAATTTGGGGGAGTAATTTTAGAATGAAACAACCGTTTTTTACTAGTTTTTATAGGCCTAAACGGCTTGAGGGCAAATTGGGCGTTCTGTTTATGTGGTATAATTACCATATTTATAATTAGGCTTTAAGGTGTTTTATCTTAATCTTGAATATTAAGGAGTCTATGCGAACTAAAAAACACACAATAAGAATTGCTGTCATGACGGTAAATCAAGTTGAAGATATGGAGTTATTCATTCCTGTTGACATTTGAAAACGTGCAGGAATCTTGGTCGATATCATTGTTTGCGAATTACGCAATGGTTTCACTTTAGCTTATTCAGGAGTGAAAGTTTCGGCTAACTCACACCTTAATAACACTAATTTTAATCAGTATGATGCAATTTATCTACCTGGTGGTCCAGGATATGAGCGTTTCTTAATTCCTCCAGCTACTCAAAAAAATATTGGTGAATCCAAACTTCATGAAGCAATCAAACGATTTGCCTCAGAAAAAAATAAGTGGCTGATTGGAATGTGTGCTTCTCCAGTTGTTTATTTTTCATTAATTGAAGACCCTAAATTTCGAGCTACCAAGTTTACTTCGTTTAACGACAAAAATTTATTACGAAATTTTGAAGAATCTTGGGTTAATGAACCTGTTTGAGTAGAAAACAATTTAATCACTGCTCAAGCAGCGGGTAATGCATTTGACTTAGCGTTTACTGTGGTTGAAAAATTATTAGATCCAGCAATCGCGCATGAAATCGCAACGCGGATTAATTATCCTTGGGATAAGATCAAACGCCGCATGAAAGTTTTCGCGCAGCAGTAATCTCTTTTTGTTGAATGGTTGATAAAAAGGAAACTAATGCCAAACTATGAATACCCGTTCACTTGTGACGACGGGGCAGGTGAATACCACCGAAGCTAATTTTTATGAACCCGTTGGGTTCGCGCCTCATTTTTATCGAAACTCCTATCACTGGGCTGTGGCGAGCATGATTTTTTTCACAGTTATGGCGGTGGGCGCTTCGATTGTTTATCTATTATTTCTATTAGCTGTTTTTGTTCCAGCTGTTGATTCGGGTTATTTGCATTGGGGTGTTAATTGGGCCTTTTGACCAATTATTATTCCAGCAACGCCAGCTTATTTATTATTAGTTTGAACTTGATTATTAAATTTAATTACTTATTTTGGCTTTCGCAAAGAATTTCATGCTTGCAAAAATCGTTTTCCAACCGAACCAACTAATTGTGTAAAACGAACTTTTGTAAGCATGTTTCGCTACAAAAATAACTTGGCATGATTTTCAGCAGCAGTTTATTTAACTTTAGTTTTATCAGTGATTCTGGTTTATATTATTGTCTTTATTAAAAACAGCTGATTAGTAGGTGGACAACGCACGATTAATTACACTGCACATTTAATTGCTGTGGAATTGGGAACCAACGATCGGTTCATTGAAGTTTATAGTTTTCGTAATTATGTCATTATTGTTGGAATTATTGCTACTTGTTTTTTAGTTATTCAAATTGTGTTTAATGTTTTAATCAAGTTGCGTATTTCCCAAATTGAAAATTATTATGGTGGTGCGGATAAAGTTGTTGATGCAACTTATTTAGCAAACCGGTTAAAATTCATTAACCGACGCAACATGATTTTGTTTGCGTGTTATACAGTTGTTTTAGTGTTGTTATTTATCTTAATTATTAAAATTCCGCAAAAAATTTTCCCGAAATTAAATTTAAAAGAAAAATTACTTCATCCTTTCAAATAATTAAGGGATGAGTTTTGATTGTTAATGGCTAAATTTAAGTTTTTTTCTTCTTCTAAATCTCAAGCAACAGGATCAGAACCTTCAACTGATGCTGTTGCTTTTTCATCTAATAAACCTGCAGAAAAACCCGAATCAGATGAGTTTGATTTTTTAGCAGATGAACCAGAAACAACTGATCAAACCGATGATGAGAATCAGGGTGATAACTCGTCTCTTGTTCAAAAAATTGAAACCCGCATTAGTCATAATTTACATATTTTTTCAACTGCCCGTTATAAGTTTTATAAATTATTTTTAGGTCCCCAAACAGATTATCGTAAACTTAGCTGGTGAATTGGAACTGGGTATAACTTAATTTTTGTTCTATTAGCCTTAGTAAATATTGCTCCCTTAGTTACTGATTTAAGTAGCCATGATCAATTTGGAGCTTTTTTAAAATATAATTATGTCCTAATTTTTATTTTTGCTAGTGATTATTTTTTTCGGTTAATTTTTTCAGATTGTTTTTACAAGGGTCGGTTTCGGTTGTGAAAGGCTTTAGTATTACACTTTCTTAATTTTTTTATGGTCATTGATTTGGTATCATGACTATTAGCTTTATTATCAGTTATTTTTGGTTGAAATACTGAAAAAAATAATTACATCATTATCTCCATTTTTCTATTATTGAAATCTTTAAGTGGGTTTCGGTTGTTGATGAATTATTCCCAAAACTATAAACGCTGACAAATTCTTTTTTTAGTAATTCGTAAAAACAAGAAATTCATTTTTTTACTGATTGTTGCTTTTTTATTCATCACGTTTATTTTTGCCATCTTAGTTTATAACGCATCAATTTTTTCAGCAGAGTTGGAAGAATTTAAAGGTCAACGTAAAGTCAATAATTTTTTTGATGCATTTTGATTAAGTTTTTTAACAATCACTACCATTGGCTATGGCGATGTTTTTCCAACAACCTTTTCTGGTCGAATTGTGATTATTTTTCTGTCAATTTTTGGAATTAGTTTTTATTCATTATTAACAACTTTAATGGTAAATATTTATAATAAATACATTAACACTGTTAAACGGTACTATAAAAAAATTGGCAAAAAAGTAGAATCCGATGAGGAAATTGATCTCTAACTGGTTGGGTGAATAATGGTTAGTAAAAATAAATCAGTAATTCGCTTTATTTCTGGCATTGCTTTAGTTGCAATTTATATTGTGTTTTCTTTTGGGGCTATTTACAGTCCAACTACTCAATCCAACTATTTAATTTTTAGTTTATTTTTATTTAACTATTTAGTTTCAGTCATTTTATCAATTTACATTTTAAATTCCAAGCGGTATGAATCATTTAAATCGTTATGAATTTTATGAATTATTGTGACCCCTATTTTGGGTCAAATTTTTTTCATTTTCTTTGGAGTTTCAGGTATTCAACGGCGTAGTTTAATTGAGTATCGTGCTGATGCAGCTGAATTTTTAGAACATGAAAATTATAAAGACTCCACAGAATTAAAAACAAATATGGGCGAGAATTTTCCCCTAGTTTTTGACTATTTACGTGAAGCATGTGGTCGTCCGATTTATAAAGGTAATAACGTACAGTTATTACTAAAACCCCAAGACATTTTGGCGAAAATTTTAGCTACAATTGAAAAAGCTGAAAATTTCATTCATCTGCAATATTACATCATTGAACCAGGTTATGTTTGGGATGCAATTGTAGAAGCCTTAGAACGTAAAGTGGTTCAAGGAGTTGAAGTTCGGATTATTGTTGATTATTTAGGATCTTTTTTCACCTTAAAGAAAAAAGATCTTTTAGACATCCGCCGACGGGGGATTCAGATTTATTATTTCAATGGGTTTAGTCACTGAAAAAATTTATCGATCTTAAATTTTCGTTGTCATAAAAAAATCTTGATTGTTGACAATAAATATTCAGTTTATGGGAGCACTAATTTGTCTGATTCCTATTTTGGAATTTCGGGCAAAATTTTTCCGTTAAATGATTATTGTTATTATATTGAAGGCAAGATTGTCAACAGTTTTAATTTATTGTTCGCATATGATTGAAAATACCATTGTGATAATTTAATTAGCCAAGATGATTTAATTAAAAATCCCGAAAAGTATTTCAAGATTCACCAGACTGCTGATCCTACTAACACAATTATGCAGTTTGCTGAATCAAGTCCAGACATTAATGAAAAAATTTTTGTTAATAATTTAAACCAATTAATTTTACGTTCCAAAAAATCAATTGAAATTGCCACTCCTTATTTCTACCCTAGTATTGGAATTATTAATGCTTTAAAAATTGCAGCAGACTCAGGAGTTAAAATCCGGTTAATTCTGCCCCGACAACCCGATTATGTTTTTCCAGTTTTAACCATGAACCGGTTTTTTTACCAAACCTTACTAGAATCTGGGGTGGAAATTTATGAATACTTCGGGTTTAATCACGAAAAAATTATGGTCGTGGATGATGAATTGATTTATACTGGGACTTATAACTGGGACTTTCGTTCCCTTTTCTTAAATTATGAATCAGTTCTGCTGATTTATTCTAAAAAAATGGCCCAAAATCATTTAGATGCTTTTTGTTTTCGTTTAAGTAAATCCGAAAGGGTTAGTTTTGAAAACCGACACATTTGAAACAGTTGAAAGCAAAAATTTGGTGCTTTCTGAATTCGGCTCTTTTTCCCACTAATTTAGGGGTTATCACCAGTATTATTTCGGAACGGGAAATTTCTTTTAATGATTAATTTAAAGTGTTAAAATTAAGAATTAATTATGTGATATTGATATTTTTAGGATAGAAATGCGAAAAAAATTATTATTAGGCAACTGGAAATGTAACAAAAACCACAACGAAACAGTTGCTTATGTCGATCATTTAAATCAACACTGAAACCAGCAAAATGTTAACTGTGTATTGGGATTTGCCCCAACTTTTTTACACTTAAAAACCGCGCAAAACCATTTAGTTCACAAAGACATCATCGTAGCAGCGCAAGATGCTTATTTTCAACCATCAGGCGCGTTTACAAGTTCAGTGTCTGCAGCACAATTAAAAGCTGATGGCATTAACGCGACTTTAATTGGTCATTCTGAACGTCGTAGTTTGTTTGGTGACAATTTAGAAATTATTGCAGCCAAAGTTCAAGCTGCAGCTGGGATTGGTTTAAAAGTGATCTTTTGTTTTGGCGAAACTTTAGCTGAATACGAAAGCAACCAAACTTATGCGGTGCTATTTGAACAAATTACTTCGGCTTTAAAAAATTTAAGTCCCGAACAACACCAGCAAATCATTTTCGCTTATGAACCGGTTTGAGCTATCGGCACTGGTAAAACTCCTACTCCTAATGAAGTGAATCAAATCATCCAACACATTCGCCACCAAATCATTGCTCCAATGTGAACTGAAGCTAGTGCTAACCAGAGCTTAATCCTTTATGGTGGTTCTGTTAACTTAGATAATGTTGACAAACTACTGGGCTTTGCTGATGTTGATGGTGCGTTAGTCGGTGGGGCTAGTTTAAATGCGGCTGATTTTTTGAAAATGGCCGAAAAAGTCCCAGCCGCATCCATTACCAAATCTCATTAATCTCATGAAGGTTAACGAGTCATTTTTATTAATCTTTTCTAAAAAAATATAAAACAAAATGACAATTTACCAATTTAAAAATAATTGGTAAATTGTCATTTGAAAGGAACATTTTTATTTTGAAATCTCAACACAAAAAACCAATCGTCTTATGTATCATGGATGGTTGGGGTTTAACTGATTTAAATCCAGGAAACGCTGTTGCTTTAGCAAGCACCCCGAATTATGATGCACTATGAAATAAATACCCACACGCTACTTTATTAGCTTCAGGAACCGCTGTTGGTTTACCTGAAGGCCAAATGGGCAACAGTGAAGTGGGTCACATGAACTTAGGAGCAGGACGAATTGTTTATACTGGTTTATCTTTAATTAATAAAGATATTGCTGATGGTGTTTTTGTTTCTAAACCTGAATTTGCCCGCATTTTTGCTGAAGTGAAAAAACGCAAATCTAAATTACATGTTATGGGTTTAGTTTCTGCGGGGGGAGTGCATTCACATACAGATCATTTAATGGCCTTTATGGATGCTGCTCAAGCTAATGAAGTGCCATATGTTTTACACGCATTTACTGATGGTCGGGATGTTTCTCCTGATGCAGCATTAACTGATTTTGTGACTATTGACCAAAAATTAAAAGCAACTAATGGTAGTTGGGGCTTAATTTCTGGACGTTATTATGCAATGGATCGGGACCGTCGCTGGGAACGCACTGCATTAGTCTATGATGCTTTAACCCAAAACCAATGTGATCAGCGATATCAAGAGCCATTAAGTTATTTAAAAGCACAACATGCTGAAGGTATTACTGATGAATTCATTAAACCAGCTTTAGCTACTGATTTTGATCAAAAAATGATTCAGGATAATGATGTCGTTTTCTTCTTTAATTTCCGTCCCGACCGGGCTCGACAATTAAGTCATTTATTACGTGGATCTGATCAGTTGTATGATTATGTACCAGCTTTTCAAGTTAAAAATATTTTCTTAGCAACTTTAATGACTTATGAAAAAATCATTATTGATGAAGTCATTTATCCCCCATTTGCCATTGAAGATACTTTAGGTGCAATTTTAGCTAGACACAACAAATCCCAGATACGCATTGCTGAAACCGAAAAATATCCCCATGTAACCTTCTTTTTTGATGGGGGACGAGAAGTGGAGTATCAGGATACTAAACGCATTTTAGTACCCTCTCCTAAAGTAGCCACTTATGATTTACAACCAGAAATGTCTGCTAAAGAAATTACTGAAAAACTTTTACCCGAATTAGCCCAACATGACGTGGTGATTTTAAATTATGCTAATCCCGATATGGTAGGTCATACTGGAGTGATTACGGCCACAATTAAAGCAGTGGAAACTGTCGATCACCAAATTGGGGTTTTAGAAAAAGCAGTTAGTTCTTTAGGCGGAGTGATGATTATTATTGCTGATCACGGGAACGCTGAAGTTAAATTAGATGAATTTAATAAACCAGCAACCAGTCACACTACTAATCCAGTTCCATTAATTGTGACAGACTCGAGTGTTAGCTTAAGAACTGATGGTATTTTAGGCGACATTGCTCCCACCATTTTAGATTATTTGGGAATCCCCCAA
Organism: Mycoplasmoides fastidiosum; assembly: GCF_024498275.1. Lineage (GTDB taxonomy): Bacteria > Bacillota_I > Bacilli_A > Mycoplasmatales > Mycoplasmoidaceae > Mycoplasma_N > Mycoplasma_N fastidiosum. Next base: position 939,237 of record NZ_CP101809.1, on the reverse strand, counting down.
CCAGAAGCAATGACTCGGTCAACTTTAATTAAATCTCGTCGTCTTCCGTAGTAAAATATCTCAAATGTCGAAAAAAACAAGTAATTATCCCCTAATTAATCTGATTACTGATAAGAAATTTAAACCGTGTTTAACTAATAAAGGCGGTTATAATGCTGAGAACGTTGATCTTTTTTTAGATGATGTGGTTAAACAGTTAACCCTAATTTATAATGAATTAGAAAATAGTCGGAGTAAAATTAGAACGATTCAAACTGAGAATCAACAGTTGCAGCAAATTAATCGGGAATTAGAAGAACGAGTTCGGGATTTAGAGAATAAAAACCTTGCTTTAGAAGCCACCAGCGATACCCACCGGTTGAACTACCATTCAAAAAAACTTTCTGATTCAAATTAGGGATAAAAAAAGGTAATTAGTTATGAAAATTATTGGTTTTGGAATTGATTTAGAACCACTTGATCGCTTCGATAGCCGGGTATCAAAAATCAATGATTATTTAATCAAACGCTTTTTAACCGAACGCGAATACGCCGATTATCAAAAAATTACTAGTCAACCAAGTCGGGTGCGGTTTCTAACTTCACACTGGTGTGCTAAAGAAGCGGTATATAAAGCATTACAACAAAAAGATTTGTATTTAGACCAAATTGAAATTTCCCGGTTGCCCAATGGTCATTTGGCTTATCAACCCCAACATATGGATGTTGAAGGATTTTTAAGTTTGACCTATTCGGAAGGTCATTGTGCTGCAGCGTGTGTTTTAATGAAAAAAGAAAAACAACCAACACCCGCATCGTCCCACCCATTAACTTGTTTTAGTCAAGCCGAACAACAACGCTTAGAATTATCAGCTGCTTGTCAAAGTCAAGTACATTATGATCCAATTGCTAATTTATTGAAAGCAAAATTGGATTCGGTTTTAGAGAAGTTGGAAGACATTCAGCCTAAAAAACCTGAAACACCGATTATTCCCAGTTTAAAATTTGGCCGGGTTGGTTAATCATTAAATGTTCATCATTTAATGATTAATTTTTATTTAATCACCTTTAATTCAATTTATCAAATCAAAAAAGGATCAATAATATGACACCTCACATTAATGCTAAAAAAACTGATTTTGCTAAAGTTGTACTTATGCCCGGAGACCCGTTGCGAGCAAAATGGATTGCTGAAAATTTTTTAACTAATGCGGTGCAAGTTAATTCGGTTCGGGGGATGCTAGGGTTTACTGGTGAATACCAGGGCAAACGAATTAGTGTTATGGCTCATGGTATGGGTAATCCTTCAATTGGGATTTATAGTTTTGAACTGTTTAATCCCGAAATGTATGATGTTGATGTCATCATCCGAATTGGTTCATGTGGTAGCTTGGATCCTGATTTACACGTTAAAGATGTGGTGATCGGAGCTGAAACTTTTGGTGACAGCAACTACGCCCAACTAACCAATATTCCAACTGATCAAGGTGTATTAAAAGCCGATCCATCCCTAGTTAATTTGGCTAACCAAACTGCAGCTGAACTAAACTTACAAGCCCATCAAACCCGCTGTTATGCTTCTGATGTTTTTTATGGGGTAGAAACTTATCAACAAACCGCTGCTCGTACTGGGGCTCAAGTGGTGGAAATGGAAGCATTTGCGCTTTATGCCAATGCCTTACGGTTAAACAAAAAGGCCTTGTGTTTATTAACGGTTTCTGATTCGTTAGTTACTCATGAATCCATGTCAGCCCAAGAACGCCAAACCGGTTTTTCTAACATGGTGCAATTAGGATTAAATATTGGTTATAAACTATTAAGTTAAATCCCAACTTGAATAGTTCGGTTGACTGAATTAATTATGACAAATTAATTCGGGCCAGAATTGAGGTAAAAATGCAAATTTGAAAAAAAATTAGCGCCATTATTTTCGGAATTATTCCCGTGGGTTTATCTGGTTGTGCTTTATTTGAACAACGGGTTTTACCCCCACCCCGCATTGATCCAGATAATGCTTGAACTGATGCCCAAGGTCGCATTTTAAGCGGGTTTGCTTCAGAATTACAGTTTAAGTTACCCGAATTTAATGACCAAAACCTTGACCTTTTTAAATACATTAATTCTCGGGCTATTTCCATTACCGCCACCCGGCAGAACCGGAATAATCCCCGTGAGGCTTCAGTGGTTTTTGGAACCGGTTGAATTATTGGTGCGGCTAACCAAGCGACAACTGAAGGACGGGATTTAGCTTTTTATGTTTTAACTAATGTCCATGTAGCTAATAATTTCTGAAACCAATTGGGTGTGAACTGGAATATTCGTTCTGAATCATTCGGCTTTGGTTATAGTCCGTTTTTTAAACAATATTTAATTAATGGCAGTTTACCAACCGAAAAAGAATTATCAGGGCGCAGTGGTAATTCCCTACTGAATTTCAGCACCGATATTGATAGTGATTATGCGCCAATTGGAGTTGATTCACGCACTTTTCACTGGAATGCGAACAACTTTAGCATTCAAGATTTTGACTATGCAACTGCTCCGTTTACAGCTGATACCATTCGAACTAAACAGGGATTACAATCCAGTTATGAAGGGGTTAATTTTTCAGCTGATGCAGCAGTTATTGAAATTAATTTAGCCCCTGCTTACCGGTATGCCAGCCGTACTAATGATGTCTTATTAAAACGTTATATTGAATACGTTAGTGAAACCGTTGCCATTGCCCAAGCAGATACTCCTTTCGGTTCTGCAGATAATTCTGCGGGGTTTTTAAGTGGATATCCATCAGTACGTCATTCCCGTTGGGTTGCTAATTCCACCAGTATTATTAACATTCAATTAAATCCTGAAATTCAACCCCGAAACCGGATTTTATTAACTCCCAGTCGCAACATTGATGAAATTTACACTGATTCACTGTTAGATGTACAAATTGATCCAACTAGAATCCAACGTTTTGCTTCTCCAGTTTCTGAATATGGGGTTCAAGGCTTGAATATTGGTGCAGGTTCTTCGGGAACAGCTTTAATTGGTTATCAACCTGATAAACCCGCAAACCAGCGGTTCAGCATTAACGGGATTTACTGGGGCGGGCTAGAAAGTGAAACTTCTCCCACCAATTTTGAAGGCCGAATCTCCCGATTTGTGGTTCCGAACCGGTATGATTTAATTGGTATCACCAAAACCACAGGTTCTGTCACTGCATCAACCCCTGTTTCTAATAATAGTTTATGTGATTATATTGCAACCCAACCCGGAGCTCGCAAATTAAACTATTGTTAGAAACAATGAATTTCAATTGGAGAATTAACAAAAAACTGGTGGTTGGTTCATCAGTTTTTTGTTAATTATTTTCGTTTAATCAATAAAATAGCAATTAAATCAACGATCCTAATTAGTTGAACCAATTTTGATCACGAAAGCAGGATTAGCTTATGTTTTTCTTTCGATTTTTTCGTAAACTGCAACTATTATTACCTGTAGCTAGCATTATCGGTGTGAATGCTTGCAGTTATTTATCAGGTAACAATTCACCCTTATTTTGACGGGGTTATGATAATTCTGCTGATTTATTGCAATTTAATCCAGCTTATGAATCAACAAGTTATCCAATTCTAACCTATTTACAAAACAGTCCGAATCACACCAATAACCACCGCAATCCTCAAGAAGCCAATTTTAAAATTCCTGAATATACTTCTGAACAAACTGCTTTGTTTGATTTTTTCAGATCTCGGGTAATTAGTTTGCAAGTGTTTCGCCAAACAAATGATACAGCAACTACCACTCTGTATTCAGGAACTGGTACAATTCTTGCTAAAGTGAGTGATGACCCCCAAGATTATCATTTTTATGTAGCTACTAATTTACATGTGGCCCAAAACTTTTTAAGTAACAATTTTTCGTTAATTTCAGGAGCCCGATTTCATTTTAATCCCTATTTCAATTTAGCAAACCCACCAACCCCAGAGCAGTTATTTGATCAAGATAAAATTAGTTTTCCCGCAATTCAAAGACGATTTTTAGATTTTAAAAATCCAACTGCTTCCAATACAATAGCTTGAACAGCAACTGATTTACGGGTTAAAAATTATAAAATTCTTGATTATCGTGATGATAATGCCTATTTTACCCGTTTCTCTGATAATTCAGAAACATCCCAAACCCGATTTGACAATGGTTTAGGTGTGAAAGCTGGATTTGCTGCAGATTTAGCAATTTTGAATTTAGATTTTGGGAATTTATTTGATCGCCAATTCGGAACCGGTCACTTCACTGATAACTCTTTAGATTGATTACGCTATAAAGAACTTTTTGTAAGACAAGTGCAAAATAGTGATGTTCTTTTTGATAGTGTTACTGATACTGGTGGTTATCTTTTAGGATATCCTGCTGCTATTGAAGCAAATTCTGGTACTGATGATGCTTATGGAGTGGGGATGGTAAACATCGAAATTGTTCACCAGAGAATTAGTGAGGCGATTGATGACATCAGAAATAATTATTTCCCCCCATTTTTAACCCGAAACTACCAAAATGACGAATTTTTTCTGTTTCATAAAGGCCAACGTTATTTTTATGGTCCAGTTAGTGACTATAATATTCGCCAACTTAACCTTCAAGCAGGTGCATCAGGGTCAATTTTTGTTCATTTTGACCCGAAGGAAAAACAAGTGAGCTTAAATGGCATTTATTGAGGAGTAGCTTCCAGTCAAATTGGTCAGTTTCAATCCGGAGACATTACAGTTACTAATTCTTATGGTAGAATTACTAAATTCATAGAACCAGACACTTATGATTTAATTGGTAAAGACCCTGAAAATGCCGGTAGTCATTCTTTTTGCAACTGGATTATGAACCAAAAAACCAATGATGCAAAATTACGGTTACCAACTTTTTGCTAACCTCATTCCTAATTAATAGACCAATTTTTTGGGCTAATCCCACTTTGATTGCTAGATTACAATTTAATTTTTAAAAATCACGAGAAAATATGCTTAAAGCGTTTGTCATCCAATTTGATGAAGTTTTTGCACACTTAAAAAACTACCGTACTGCTGCTTGAAAACAAACTTTTGCCCAAATTGATCCTAATTTTCCCATCTCCCAAGCGTTGATGCAGAATTTGTTGAAACTCAAAAATTCCAGTGACAAAATTATCTTTTGAAGTGATTTTGCAGCAAAGTGCCGCATTGATTACCCGCAAATTAAAGCGGTTAAAGCAGTCGAATTGGTAAAATTGTATGACCGAGTTTTATTACAAATTCTGAATGAACAATTAAGTGATGATTGTTTAGATCCGCATTTATTAAGCGAATTAAGCCGTTTAAACAAAATGTTTGATGTCATTTGTTATGTGCTAAATTTTTCAGAATTATCTAATTTAATCTGAACTAAACTAAAAATTGGTAAAAACTATCCCTTCATTCATCGGGCGTTTGCTGAACCACAGTTAAAAAGTTTGAATTTTGTTGAAAACCAAGTTATTAAAATGGATCAACAACAATTATTAGACTGAATGAGTAGCAAAAAAATCCGGCCAAATGAAATTATTGTGATTGCGAAAAAAATTGATTTAATCAAAACAGTTTCAGCAATCAATTGTTATGTGGTAGGAGTTGATAATGCTTGTTGTCGTTCTTATTGTGAGCTAGATTTTGAAACTTCACGAGAAACAATTGATTTAGATCAAGTTTGTTTTGGATACCACGCTAAAAATTAATTTTGGACAAATAATCAAATAAATTAATATTATTTTTGGCGGAATTAACTGCAGAAATAATATTAATTTTTTTTTGGCTAAAAAATTGCTTGCGATTAATCGGCATGAATTGGAATTCATGGTGTTCAATGTTATAAATTTTTTGCATTAAGTTATCAGTTAACTGAATTTTGGCGTAGTTTTCCTGGTTTAAATCAACTTGAAAACTTAAAATCCCAATTTTAAAATTTAAAATTGCTTCATTATCGCTTTTTCCGGTTTGATAACTACAACTGTTGGGCGCATGTTGGTTAAATTGGTTGAAATCCTTAATCACTTGTGAAAGCACAATGTTTTCAACTGGAATATTAATTTGGGAATAATGACAGAAATAAAAATACAAAAAATTATGGTTCAAAAAGTACATGGACTGGCGTTTTTTGGAATGAAAATCGTTATTTAAGATGTAACGGATTTCGGTGACTAATTTAATTTCAATTAAAAAATTCAGTGCGAGCATGACACTTTCATACCGTAAATCATTTTCATCACAAAATTTGCCAATTGAAAATGCGCCAAAACTAGTTGTGGCAATTTTGCGAATAATAGTACGCAACAAATTCGAACTAATTTTTTTATTAGCTAGAAAACCAATTTTTTGGCTGATTAAATTTTCGATGATGATATTTCAGTCTTCTTCCATTTTGACTAAATTATGAGCTTCATATAGATTTAAGCAGTAATGATAAATTAACTGGTTGTAATCGTTTCACTTATTTTGATTTTGGGTTAATAAATAGCTTAAGTTCAGCTTATATTCACAATAAAATTTGGGAATTAACTGTAAAAATAGATTTCGGTTTTCCCAGTGTAAAAAATTAGAACAAATGCCATAAAAAGTGATGTTGTCACTGAAACTGAAGTTGTATTGTTTTTTACTGAAATATTCCAACCCATCCATTAAAAATAAAACATTATTTTGCTGACAAAGATCAGAATGAATTAATTCTAAAAAATTGGTTCAAATCACATCAAGTTTATGCCCAGCTTTTACACAGCTTTCAGCTGGAAAGTAAATGATAGTTTGGGACGGGTCTTTTTGAAGTGCTAAGTCAATAATTTGTTCAAAAAAGCGTTTGTTTAATCGGGCATCGTCGTTGATAATAACGGCTTTTTTAAGGGATAAAATTTTAGCATAATTCAAATGTGGTGATTTCATAAAAGAAGCAAAAACTCATTCTGTAAATTTGTTTGTTAAAAATCATTTTACAAAAAAATGTAATTTAATTTTAAGAAAAATTTTCTTATTTATTCTATAATTAACCAGAAGTTGTGGAAAATGTTATTTTTCAATGTAAACACAACTTTAATTACGCTTAGAAATACAACTTAGTAGTGAAGTATAAAATGGCAAAAAAAAGAAAACCCTCCAGCAAGAAAAAAGAAATTAGTTTAACTAATGATTTTCTAATGCGGGATGAAAAGTGAAACAGTCCAAATGATGTAGGGCTGAGCAAGGAAGAAGAAGAGCGTATTGAATTAGCTAAAAAATTCAATATTAACTTGGCTCGTCCAAAGCAATCCAAACGGATTAAAGCACTTTTTGAACTGTACGAAGAAAATCTAAATAAATCTAAACTGAGTTCTTTCTTGTACTCAAGAATTATTGATAGTAGCAACAAACTAGTTGAAATTTATAAAAAACAGCGTTCTGAAATCCAAAAATTAGATTCAATTGATGAAAATGTGGAATTCATTAAACGTCGTTTGGCATATGTTATCAACCGTTACCGTGCTCAAGTTGATACTGCTTATGCAGAAATTGAACGCACTAAAACCCTGCTATCTGATTACAATAAGCGCAAAATTAATCCATCCGAGTTAATTCCTGAATCTAAAGAAGAACTAACTCGTTTAGGCGATGTGGCTTGAAACCACTATTTAAAAGCGATTGACATTAATAAAGAATTACGTAACACCATTATCGGTTATGAAAACCGGTTGTGTTTATACAAAGTTGGAAAATTATTCTTAGATTACAAAATTTATGTAAAACAAGAATTAAACCAATACCGTGAGCATTTGTTGCAATTAAACGAAGCTAACGAATACGAATTTAACGAAATTTTACGACACTTTGAATTACCACCTGCTGAATTAGCTAAATTTCAAGAATTTTTAAAAGCCAAAATGGAATCCAAGCTAGTTAATGCTCAAGGATTAAAAGTTGCTTTTGATAAATTCTACGATTTTGACGTAAAACAAATTGATCGCATGGTTCAAGAAATTCGTGAGCAACAAGAAAAAGATTTCAAACAACTGATTTATGTGATTAACCACTATAAACGCATGTTGTTGAAAAAACAAACTAAAGCTAACGATGATTTGAACGAACTAATTCAATACGCGAAAAAATGCTACATTGAAAAAGTGGCTGAGCTAAAACAATCATTGATGCTAAAAGAAGAAATGTACTCTAATGATAAATCTTATCTTTCTTCTGAAGAAATTGAGTTATTGTTAGAACTAAACCGAAAAGAATTAGCGGTTCGCATCGAACAACTAAAACACAAATTTACCAACCGTATTAAACCATTAACTGATGATTTTAACAATATGGAAATGTTGATTGAACGGGACTATGTGTTTGATAAACGTAAATTAAAAGAGCAGTTAGCTCAACTGAAATTCTTAGAAAACAAAAACGTTGAAAAACTAACCCAAGATTTCAACGAACGCAAAGCTAAATTAATTGAATTATTTGATGATCGTTATAATTTCATCAAATCAGACATTGAATACTTGCGTAATGATTTTGAAAAAACGATTGAGCAACTAAAAACTGATGTTGAAGGGGTTGCAGCCAATATTTTAGAGCAACACGAACATTATTGAACTAATGTTAATTTGGAATTTAACTCTGAAATTCGCAAATTCTTAACTAAATTTCACTATGAAAGTGCGCCTTGAACCCACAATTGAAAAGGTGGTGATCGGGGCTGAATGCATGATTATTTATTAATCAATCTAAGTGCTGAATATTTAAACCACGTTGGTGAATCATTGAAAGGTTTTTCCCCTGAACACCAACTATATACCAACATTGGTAAAGCTTTAATTCAATTCAATGAAAAAACCCGTGAACTATATAAAGTGCGGGATGAAATTGAATTTGAACAATTAATTCGCTTAAACACAATTCCAGCAGTTGATGTTTCTTCAATTAAACAAACGTTTAACCAAAGTTTAGTAACTTTAAAAAATGAAGAAACTAATTACCAAAAAACCCTGAAAACCTTTTTGGCAAGTTTAAAAGATCGGAACTAAAACCATATGGAATTGAAATCAAAAATTAAATCCAAGCAACCGATTCCATGAGGCAAAATTATTGTGATTCGAGAACTCAATGTTCATCCCACAGTTTTAGGGCAAATGGAAAAAGGCATCCGGGATAATAATCCAAAAATTACAGAACAAGAACTACAACAGCAAGTTTATAAAATGGTTTTACGGGATAATTACTTCAACCATTTAATGGATCTGGTCGCACAATCTTATGAAATTGTGGTTGATCCAGAAGAAGAAAACGCCCGCAAGCGCGATCTAAAACAACTTCATCCCGAATTAGATCAAGCCATGGTTGATCAGATTGTGCGGATTAACATTATGCGCGAAATTATTTTTACTGATTTGGGAAAAGAATTTGGCATTAGTGTGACTGATGAACAAGCTAAAGAAAGCTTAGATCGATTCTACCAACAAACTGGTCAACCAATTCGCGAATTTTTATCAAATCGTAAAAAATTTGAAGATATCAAAAAAACCATTTTTGATCAATTGATTTCCGAGCGGTTAATGAATGCATTTAAACCGGATTTTCAGTTGGAAGAATTCAACCGTCGCATGGAAGCTGAACGCCGCCAGCAACAAGAACAAGCTGCTAAAAAACCAAATTAATATCAAAACAATTTAAATTAATTAACAAAATTAAGTATTAACTAAAAATGACTATTAGAATTAAAAAGATTTTTGCATATGAAGTTTTAGACTCTCGCGGCTACCCTACTGTTGCTGTTTTAGCAAAAGTAACTGCTAGTGAAATGTTATCTCGAACTAAAGAAGCAAGCGGGAAAGTGATGGTACCTTCAGGTGCTTCCACTGGCCAAAAAGAAGCTTTAGAGCTACGTGATGGAGATAAAACCCGATACAACGGTAAGGGTGTTAAAAAGGCCATCATGTACATTAATAATGTTTTAGGACCAAATTTGATTCGTAACGGGGTTGACCCATTAAATCAAGAAGAACTGGACCGAACTTTAGTGTCTTTAGATGGCACTGAAAACAAATCCCAATATGGAGCTAACGCCATTTTGGGAGTTTCTTTAGCAATTGCTAAAGCTGTCGCTAACGTTCAACGTTTACCTTTTTATCGCTACGTTAACAAATTATTAGCAGCTCGAACTACAACTTCTGCAAATAATAATAAATTAACCATGCCAGTACCAATGGTAAATGTGATTAATGGTGGTGAACATGCTGATAACACCATTGATTTCCAAGAATTTATGTTTATGCCAATTGGCGCTCACTCCATGCACGAAGCCGTACGCATGGCAAGTGAATGTTTCCACGCTTTACAATCCATTTTACATTCCAAAGGTTATAACACCAACAAAGGGGATGAGGGTGGATTTGCACCAAACTTACGTAGTAGTGAAGAAGCTTTATCTTTAATGGTTCAAGCTGTTTTAAAAGCCAAGTACAAACCCGGAGTTGCTGAAGGGCAAATTGCGTTTGCTCTAGACTGTGCTGCATCTGAATTGTATGACAAAAAAGAACGAGTTTACACCTTTAAAAAAGCTTTAAGTGCGGGCTTGATGTCCAAAAAAGAAGCAGTAAAAACTAGTCAAGAAATGATTGATTATTTAGTTAGTCTAGTTAATCGTTACCCAATTATTTCAATTGAAGATCCACTAGATGAAACTGATTGAGATGGCTTTGAAGCATTAGTTGCGGCTTTAGGCAACCGGGTGCAAATTGTGGGGGATGATTTATTCTGTACTAACCCAAAAATTACTGCTGAAGGGGTGACTAAAAACCTAGCTAACGCAGTTTTAGTGAAAGTAAATCAAATCGGAACTTTATCTGAAACTTTAGAAACCATCCGAATTGCTAAAAATGCGGGCTGAACTTACATCATTTCCCACCGTTCTGGAGAAACTGAAGACACCACCATTGCTGATATTGCAGTCGGAACAAATGCGGGGCAAATTAAAACCGGTTCAATGTCTCGTTCTGAACGAATTGCTAAATACAACCGTTTATTAGAAATTGAAATGGAATTAGGTCGCTCTAATTGCTTCTACCCGGGTTTAAGCACTTTCAGTAATTTAGACCAAAGTCTATTAGAAGAAAAAAATTACAACCAAGCTTTAGCTTTAGAAGCTTCTCGTGAATTCAGCACTGCATTAATCACTAAACCAACTCGTACCCGTCGGGCAAGCACTAAACCAAAACGTTCAGCTAAAAAAGCGCGTACTTTATCTGCACCGTTAGTTGAAGCTGTTGAAGTAGTTGAATTGCCAACCGTTTCCCGTCATGTTTTATCAACCAGCAAACGTACTACCAAAAAAAGATTAACCCGAAAAGTAGTGAAAAAATCCAATCATTCAGTTGCTTCATCTGTTGAGAAAGTGAGTGTTAAAAAATCAAAAACTTCTATGCCAATCAAAAAATCAACTTCTAAAAAACCTGTTGTTGCTAAAAAATCAGTAGCAGCGAAAGAGCCAGTGGCTGTTAAGAAATCTGCAGCTGCCAAAAAACCTGTTGTTGCGAAAAAAGTTGAAGCTGTTAAAAAATCAACTAAACCAGTTGCTGCCAAAAAACCAGCTGCTAAAGCAAAACCAGCTGCTAAAAAAGCAGTTAAAAATGTTGAACCAGTTGCAATTGTTAAACCAGTTGCGAAAAAAGCAGCTGGGGCTAAACCAAGTGTGAAAGCAAAAACTGTTAAAGTCGTAAAACCAGCTGCGAAAAAACCTGCTACAAAAAAACCAGCAGTTAAAAAAGCAAGTCCTGCTAAATCACCTAAAAAAGCAGCTGCAAAAAAATAAATTACCTTGTAAAAAAAATAACTCATACCAAATAAAACGATTGTTTTTCGGGCAAAATTAATCAAAAATTGCTATAAAAATTTTCAGTTTATGGTAGAATTAGTCTAATTGAAAAACTTTTAAATTCAAATATGGTTTGCCCAGAATTTGGTCTTTCAAAATCATGTAATCACTTCAATTATTTGTAAAATAAGGTAACAAGATTTTGATTCAATTAAAGGTTTCAGACATCTAAAAACAACAAAACAATGAAATATATTATTTCATTGTTTTGTTGTTTTTTTTAATGTAAAGCGATCAAAAATAAAATTATTAGAATTTCAAGAAGAGCTTATTTATATAAACATGAATTCACCAACTAAAAAACGAGTCGCTGTCTTAACTTCTGGGGGTGATTCTCCAGGTATGAATGCGACAATTTATGGTTTTGTGGCCTCAGCAATTAATGCCGGATTAGAACCATACATTGTAGTTGATGGTTATGATGGGTTAATCGATAACCACATCTTTCCCATTAGTTACAATAAAGCGCGTCAACATGCGCATGATGCAGGAACTTTCATTGGTTCGGCCCGCTCAATGCGGTATAAAAATGACCCAACAATGCGCCAATTAGCGAAAAAAAACTTAGAAAAAAACAAAATTAGCGGGTTATTAGTAATTGGGGGAGATGGTTCATACCAAGGGGCACAATTACTTCATGAACTAAAATTTCCGGTACTAGCAGCTCCAGGAACAGTCGATAATGATGTTGGATCTTCGATTGTAACTGTTGGATTTAATTCTGCAGCTCAAGTAATTTTTGACTGTTTAAAAACAATTAAAAAAACCGCAATTTCCCACCGCAGTGTTTTTTTAATTGAAGCCATGGGACGTCACTGCGTCGATTTATCAGTAATTGCAGGAATTGCAGGAATTGCCGATGCAATCATTACCGCTGAAAATCCATTTAACACCCAAGATTTCATTGAGTATGTGAAAAAAGCTGAAGCCCGAGGTCAACGGGGGGTGATCTTTTTGGTAACTGAAAAAGTGTATGGAAAAGAATACTCAGATCAGTTAGACGATTTAAACGTGATTGCTAAAGCGATTGAAAAAGCAACTGATCGGACCACTCGTTATCAAGTCATTGGTTATTTACAACGCGGGGCAACCCCAACTGCAACTGATGTATTATTAGGCATTGGTTTTGGTAACCAAGCGATCCAGTTGTTTTTAGAAAACAAAGTTGGTTATGCTTTAGGTTCTAATGGATGGGACTATTATGAAACCGAATTAGCAATTGCTAACCAACTAAAACCAGCTGACCGCACCAAAATGATGGAATGAAACAACAAGTTAATTAATATTAATGAAACCAAACCGGTTATCACAGCAACCGATAATCCAACTAAAAAATAAAAAAGAAAATGAAAGAATAATTCCTTATGATTAGTCATTTACGAAGAACCAAAATTATTGCTACTTTTGGACCAGCAATTACCCAAAAATTGTGAACATTTGCCAGCTTAGAAGACCCAGCCAACGCAGAAATGGTGAAAAAAGCTTATGCAACGACTGAATCTTGTTTACTAGCTGGAGTGAATGTGGCCCGATTTAATTTCTCCCACGGCACTCATGAAGAACAATTAGTGCGAGCCAAAATTATCCGCGAAGTTTCTGCTAAACTAAACCGTCCTATTTCATTGATGTTAGATACTAAAGGCCCAGAAATTCGGGTATGAAAGATTGGTAATGAAGACGGAATTTTATACCGTGCGGGTAGCAAAATTACCATTTATACCACTCAAAAAGTAGTTGGAGATGAATCTGGTTTTTCAGTTGTTGATTCAACTGAAACCTATAACATGGCCAAAGATGTGGCGGTTAATAACACCATTTTAGTTGATGATGGTAAATTAAGTTTAGAAGTGGCATCAGTAGATGTTGCTCAAGGTTTAATTGAAGTTTATGTGATTAATGATCACGTATTAAAAACCAACAAACGGATTAATTTACCAGGTGCAGATTACACCATTCCATTCTTAAGTGAAAAAGACCGGGGCGATATTTTATTTGCGATCGAACACAACTATGATTACATTGCAGCTAGTTTTGTGAATTCCAAGGAAAACTTGTTAGACATTAAAAAAATTCTGAACGAAAACGGGGGCAGTCACATTAAACTAATTGCTAAAATCGAAACCCGGCAGGGTATTGATCGGTTAGATGAAATTTTAACTGTTGCTGATGGGGTAATGGTTGCTCGGGGTGATTTAGGTTTAGAAGTGCCATATTATGAGGTACCTTACTGGGGCAAATACATCATTAAAAAATGTCGTTATGCCAATGTTCCAGTAATCATGGCAACCCAAATGTTAGATAGTTTGGAAAAAAACATTATTCCTACCCGAGCAGAATCTTCTGATGTTTTCTGAGCTGTTGAATTAGGGGTTGATGCTACCATGTTATCTGGAGAATCAGCTCAAGGGTTATTTCCAATTAATGCGATTAATGTCATGTCTAAAATTGATCGACAATCCGAAATTTTTTATGACTATGACCGCAGCTTGCGTACTTATTTTTCTAAATCACCCAAATTCCACACACCAATGTACCAATTTGCTCGTAAAATCGCTGAAATAGTGATGCCTGAACGCGAAATTATGAACAGTGGTTTTAGTTTTCAAGCTATTGCAGTTTTTGGTCCTACTGAAGAATTTATTACAGCCTTATCTGCAGCTCGTCCAGCTACTCGGGTGTTAGTGTTTACTGACAACCCACGTGTATATACTGGTTTAGGTATTTTTTATGGAATTTTACCAATTTTAGTTGATGATGTAACCCACGCACAAACTTATGCTGCTGATTATTTAAAAGCATATTACGACAACCAAATTCAAACCCGTCGTGACCATTCTTTAAGCCGTAAAACCTTGGTAGTTTATGGTTCTGAATTAGGATTAATTGACAATCACACCCCAATTGCTGGTGTGGAAGTAAAATTAAAGTAGTTGATCACTAATTAAATTCCTGTTTTTATCCACTTTGACATTAATCAAATAAAGCTTAGTTAATTATGACTAATTTATTTGATTAATTTTTTGTGATGCAGTAGTTAGCAACCCAAAATTTTTATGCGGTTTGCTTTCAAGTAACAAAACTGATTTGTGAAACTGTTAACAATTTTAGCAACAGGATAACTGTGAAGAAAGTAATGTAAATATGAATAACCAAAAACCCTTTTTTATTGACGAGATTAGTAATTTAGTTAGTCGTCGTAACTACTCTAAAATTCCCCACTCGCAAAAACCCCCAAGTTTAGTCGGAATTCAATCCCAATCCTACCGGGATTTCATTAATGTTGAACTAAAACGTTTAATTCAAAACAACTTTCCGATTGTTTCTAATTCTGAAAACCTAGAATTACACTTCAACAAAATTGTGTTGCGCAAACCCGAAATTACTGAGTTTGATGCGTGAGAGCAATCTAAAACATATCAGGCTTCGCTGTATGTGCAACTAAGCTTGTTAAACAAAGAAACCGGTGAAGTAAAAATTTTAGGTTCCAAAAAGAATAAAAACAGTGAAAACCTAATTTTCTTCGGGGACATTCCGTTAATGACCGAAAAAGGAACTTTCATTGTTAACGGGATTGAAAAATTTGTGATCTCCCAAATTGTGCGGGCTCCAGGGGCGTACATGTTAACTAAATCCCAACTAAAACTATCAAACTCCCGCAAAAAAATTCAGGAAGGAACAATTTGTGAATTGCTGCCTTTAAAAGGAGCGTTAATCTTATTTTATATTCCTGAAGGACACCGTCAGATTCGGGTGTTAGCGCGAAGTAATAGCGGTGAAAGTGCGGCCCAGTTTTCTTCTTCCACGCTTTTAAAAGGTTTAGGTTTAACTGAACAGCAATTTTTAGCCGTTTTTGAAAATAATGATTTTGCCACTGAAACTTTGAGTGGGGAATCTTTTAATGCAACTGAAATCCTAAATGACCCTGACATCCAAGAAATCTTAGCTGAAATTTCTCAAACTCCTGATTTAAACGAGTTATTAAAAGAACACGAAAACCGTTTAGATTTACGCTTATACGAATTGTTAGTAAAATTTCACAATCGCTTTGGCGATACTTACAACCAAATTCGCAACCAGTTGTTACAACGTTCAGTTGAAGACAGTAAATACTCAGTTTTACAAAGTGATTTACGCCGGTTTTTCACTAATGCTAACAGCATTTTAGAACTAATTTGTATTGAACGCGCTGCTAAACACATCATTACCCAAATTAATATTTCCTACAAAATTGCTAAAACCGCAACAACTTCTTACCAAGAATTGTTGTGAAACTACTTCTTTGAAAAACGGATGTATGACATGGGTAAAGTTGGTCGGTACAAACTTAATCGTAAACTGCGAATTTCTGAACGATTATA
The DNA here is from genome assembly GCF_024498275.1 of Mycoplasmoides fastidiosum. Taxonomy (GTDB): domain Bacteria; phylum Bacillota_I; class Bacilli_A; order Mycoplasmatales; family Mycoplasmoidaceae; genus Mycoplasma_N; species Mycoplasma_N fastidiosum. Next base: position 923,023 of record NZ_CP101809.1, on the reverse strand, counting down.
CCGTCAAATTTTAGCCCAAGACATTAAAGACATTGATGGTAAAATTGTTTTTCCTAAAGGGACTTTAATGTTGAAAGATGAAATCCAAAAATTCAAAAAACTGTCTTATGAACACAAATTAGACATCATTGAATCTTTCAAACTAAACCACTTACCTAAAAAATTCAAAAACCGAGATTTATACCGCGAAGTTAGTTTTGAAAAAATTCGCATTTTTGAAAATCAAGAAGAAAACAGTCCGATCTTAACTTTAATCGGAGTGCCTGATTATACTTCTAGTGATTCGATCTCATTTGCAGATTTATTATCCGTTTTTTCTTATTTATCCCACATTGATAAAGAGATTGGTAGTTTTGATGATATCGATCATTTAGGTAATAAACGGATGCGTCTAATTTCTGAATTATTATGCAACCGCATCCAAATTGCCTTATTACGAATTGAAAAATTCATTCGGGAAAAAATGGCCGCATCTGAAGTTAAGATGAAAAATATTTCGTTGAAAAACGAGGGTAATACCGAACAAATTAGTGTTAAATCTTTAATTAACACTAAACCGTTCCAAATCATTATTAAAGAATTTTTTAATTCCCACCAATTAACCCAGTTCATTGACCAACAAAACCCGTTATCTGAATTAACTAACAAACGCCGAATTTCTGCAATGGGACCAGGGGGAATTAACCGTGATGACCCGAACCTAGATATTCGGGACGTTCACTATTCGAACTACGGCCGAATTTGTCCAATTGAAACCCCAGAGGGAATGAATATTGGGCTGATCATGTCACTGGCAACTTATTCACAAATTGATGAATTAGGGTTTATTACTTCACCATATTACAAAGTACGTAACGGGGTGATTACGGATGAAATTCACTGACTAACTGCTTTACGCGAAGATGAGTATGTGATTACTGAAGCTATTAGCCCCCGGGATAAAAAGAACAAATTATTATCTCCAGTTAACGCACGTTATCGTTCGTTTATTGAATCTTTTGAAGCTAAAGATGTTGATTATATTGATGTTAACCCTTGTCAAGTAGTTTCCATTTCCACTGCATCCATTCCCTTCTTAGAAAACGATGATGCGAACCGGGCCCTGATGGGAGCGAACATGCAACGTCAAGCAACTCCTTTACTGCGTCCTTATGCACCAATTGTGGGGACTGGGTTAGAATACCCAATTGCCCGGGATTCAGGTATGGCTTTAGTGGCTGAAGAAGATGGAATTGTAGTCGCAGCCGATGGGGAAAGTCTGTCAGTGCGTTATGAAAATTTAGGGGTGAACCGCTGTCACCATTTGGTGAAATTCAAACGTTCTAACCAAGATACTTCTAACACCCAAACCCCAATTGTACGAGCGGGTGAAGCAATTCAAAAAGGTCAAGTTTTAGCCGATGGTCCCGCGATGCAAAACGGGGAATTAGCGTTAGGACAAAACGTGTTAGTGGCGTTTACCACTTGAAGTGGCTATAACTATGAAGATGCGATCGTGCTTTCTTCCCGGTTAGTTCAAGATGATTTATTCACTTCGATTCACATTGATGAACACACCATTGAATGTTTGCGAACCAAAAACGGGGATGAAGAAATTACCCGCCAAATTCCTAATATTTCTGATGATGCAAAACGTTATTTGGATGAAGATGGGGTAATTATTGTTGGGGCTGAAGTTTATGAAGGCGATATTTTAGTTGGAAAAACTTCACCTAAAGCCCAAGTTGAACAAAGTTCAGAAGAAAAATTATTACAAGCAATCTTCTCTGAAAAAGTTAAACAAGTGAAAGATTCTTCTTTAAAAGTACCCCATGGTGGTGAAGGTGTAGTGGCTGCGGTAAAACGGTTCTCTGTGCAATCAGGGAATGAACTGAACGACGATGTGATTGAAATCATTAAAGTCTTTGTTGCCCAAAAACGTAAAATCCAAATGGGGGACAAAATGGCTGGACGACATGGTAACAAAGGGATTGTTTCCCGCATTGTGCCTATGGAAGATATGCCCCACTTAGAAGATGGCACTCCAGTTGATATTCTGTTAAATCCACTAGGTGTACCAAGCCGGATGAACATTGGCCAAGTTTTAGAGATGCACTTGGGCTTAGCCGGTCGAAAACTAGTGTTACGCGAATTAATTAAAGCTTATTTTAACAACACTCCAACAACCCAAATAGGTCAAATGTTCGGGTTACGCGAAACTAATGTTGTCAACTTGTTAAAAAACTTCAAAGAACACATTGATGAAATTAACATTAACACAGAGAAACAAGCTTTAGAAAAATTGAGTGATGTTAATCTAACCATGATTCTGAAGCAGACTGGTTTGTTAACTGAAGATTTAATTTACAAAATTTCTACCCCGGTTTTCTCAGGGGTAAACCACACTGATTTAATTGAAATTATGAAAGAAGCTGGTTTAGACCCAACCATTAACAAAGGGAAGTTTGATTTGTATGATGGCCGAACCGGAGAGAAATTTGAACGCCCAATTTCAGTCGGTATTAGTTACATGTTAAAACTAGACCACATGGTTGATGATAAGATTCACGCTCGTTCAGTGGGACCATATTCCAAAATTACCCAACAACCATTAGGGGGAAAATCCCAAAATGGTGGCCAACGGTTTGGGGAAATGGAAGTATGAGCTTTAGAAGCTTATGGAGCAGCTTATAACTTACGTGAATTATTGACCGTGAAATCCGATGATGTCCAAGCCCGCAATGCGGTTTATTCTGCGATTATTAAGGGGCGTAAACTACCCCAACCATTACTGCCAGAATCCTTTAAATTGCTAGTGAAAAAATTAGAAGGTTTATGTTTCCGGATTAACATCCAGTATGGTCAAAATAGCAAGCTAATGAATTCTTATGAATTTTTAGATGCCAAAACCGAAGAAAACCAAATCTATAAAAATACCAAAACCGAAGCAATTGTTGATGGGATTGATGAAGTAAACAGTTTCTCAGAAAACGAAATCTATCGCCATGAGGAATTAGAACTAGAAGAAGTGCCATTAGATGAGTTAGAAGATGATGAAGCATTATTGTTTGATACAGAAACTGAAGACGACGACGACGCTGATAACAACAACCATTTAATCGACGAATCTGTCGAAGAAGAAAATTAATTGTGACCAATAAGCAAGATATAAAGCAGGTTTTATGTTAAATAAAGAAGAAATGCAAAACCGTTTAGACCAGTTGCAAAAAGAAGAAGCAGCTTTAAACCAGGAAGATTCTCGCATTCACGCGATTCAAATTGGGTTAGCTTCTGCAGAGATGATTCGGTCTTGATCCCGGGGAGAAATTACTAAACCCGAAACAATTAACTACAAATCCTTAAAACCCGAACGGGGCGGATTATTTGATGAAGTGATTTTTGGTCCCACCAAAGACTATGAATGTGCTTGTGGAAAATATAAAAAAGTCCGTTATCGCGGGAAAAAATGTGAACGTTGTGGGGTTGAAATTACTGAATCAATTGTACGGCGGGAACGAATGGGTCATATTAATTTAGCTTGTCCAGTTACCCACACTTGGATGATTAAGGAATTACCGTTACCATCTAAAATTTCATTAGTCTTAGGGATGACTTATAAGCAAATTGAAGAAGTTGTTTACTTCCAAAACCACATTGTGCTTGATCCGGGTCACATTAGTTTTGAAAACGAAAAAAATAATTTCAGTTTAAACGAAGTTTTAAACTTAGCCGACTTCAAACAATCCATGCCAACTCGGGCGAAAATTCGTCGGTTAATTAAACAAATTTGCACCAACATTTTAGCAGCCAATAACAATAATGAAGATCATAGTGATTACATGCAAGGAATGTTATTTTACAAAAACTTGCAACAATCCAATCTGCCGTTTAGTGTCGAACAAATGTTTAAGTTTTTATACAAACATTCTGGTTTACGTGTGGGCATTGGGGCTGAAGCGATTGAAGAATTATTACGCAACATCAATTTAATCAAAGTTGAAAAAGAACTAGAAGAGCAACTGTTAAAAGACGATTACATTAACTACACCGATAATAAAACTAAAACTTTATTACGACGGTTATCAGTGATCCGCTGGTTAATTAACTCAGGTAATAAACCCGAGTGAATGGTTCTACGCGCTATTCCAGTGATTCCCCCAGATTTACGCCCGATCATCCAGCTAGAAGGAGGGCGGTTCACAACAAGTGATATTAACACCTTCTACCGGCGAATTATCATTCGTAACCAGCGTTTAAAACGGGTGTTGGCTTTAAATGCGGCATCAGTTATTATTAACAATGAAAAACGGATGTTACAAGAAGCAGTTGACTCCTTAATTGATAATAATGCGCGGAAAAAACCATTAGTAACTAAAGACAAACACCCGTTAAAATCTTTAACCGAACACCTAAAGGGTAAACAAGGGTTATTCCGTCAAAACCTGTTAGGAAAACGGGTTGACTATTCCGCACGAAGCGTAATTGTGGGTGGACCAGAACTGAAAATGTATGAAGTGGGTCTACCAATTTTAATTGTTTTAAAATTGTTTAAACCGTTCATCATTCGCGAACTAATTCGTAATGTTGATGAAAACGGCAACGACATTAAACCAATTGTTAATTCCATTCGAGCTGCTGAGAAAATGATCTTGCGTCAAGACCAAGAAATTTGACCAATTGTTCACCGGGTAATTAAAGAACGTCCTGTTTTATTAAACCGCGCCCCAACTTTACACCGGTTAGGCATTCAGGCGTTTGAACCCCGGTTAATTGAAGGAAAAGCGATTCAGTTACACCCGTTAGTTACCCCAGCGTTTAATGCTGACTTTGACGGGGACCAAATGGCGGTGCACATGCCAATCTCTGAAGAAGCGATTGCTGAAGCCCGCAGTATTTTATTGGCACCATGACACATTTTAGGGCCCAAAGATGGTAAACCCGTGATCACTCCAACCCAGGACATGATCTTAGGAATTTATTATTTAACAGGTGAATCCAAAGAAGCTTTAGGAACAGGATCATTCTTTGCTACGATTGATGAAGCTGTAGCCGCATACGAAATGCGCCGCATTCATTTACACGCCATCATTGCCATTCCGACTGCAGAAATGCCTAATAAAAGCTTCCCCCACCAGGGAATTTTAATTACCACGGTTGGGAAACTAATTTTAAACCGGGTGCTACCTGATGGATTTGTTTATTTAAACCAAACCCTACCCAACGCGATTGATTCAACCGACATTGTCACCACGGGGGGGAATATTCAAAAAGCGATCCAAACCAAACAAATTCAACCCGCTTTTAACAAAAATGCGTTATCCCGGTTGATCTCTGCAATTTACAACCAGTATCCATCTAAAACAATTCCAGTCGTTTTAGACCACATTAAAAACTTAGGGTTTGAATATTCCACCAAATCATCAACCACAGTTTCCGCGTTTGATGTGCCTTATTACCAAGAAAAATACGCGTTATTTGAAAAAGCGGATGAAGAAGTAGCTAAACAAAAATACTACTATTCCAAAGGGTTATTAACTAATGACGAACGCTACCGAGCAACCATTAAAATCTGGAACGATGTTAAAGATGAAGTGTCTAAAGGGATTCGTCAGGTGATGAATTCCCAAACTCAAAAAGATAACCCAATTATGGTGATGGCCGAATCTGGAGCACGGGGGAACGTATCCAACTTTACCCAGTTATCCGGGATGCGGGGGTTAATGAACAAATCCTATAACTATAACCAAAAAACCAAATCCGCAGTTACCCACGATATTATTGAAGTACCGATTAAACACTCCTTCATTGAAGGACTAACCGTGCTTGAATATTTCAACTCCTCTTATGGGGCACGAAAAGGGATGACTGATGTGGCGATGAAAACCGCTGAAACCGGGTATATGACTCGCAAACTGGTTGATGCTACCCAAGAAGTCATTGTGCGTGAACACGATTGTGGAACCCGTAAGGGTTTAATTCTAGAAGACATCATTGACACCCGGTTGGCTTCACCAATTGAAATGTTAGAAGAACGAATGTTACACCGTTTTTCTAATAATGATGTTTATGATCCGAAAACTAAAGAATTAATTGTAGCGCGTAACCAAATCATTGATGAAACCGTGGCCGCTAAAATTGTTAAAGCCGGTTATAATACGGTTGAAGTTCGCTCCATTTTAGCGTGTCAGCTAAAACAGGGAATTTGCCAAATGTGTTTTGGGAATGATTTAACTACGCGTGAACCAATTGCGATCGGCACTGCCATCGGGGTTATTGCGGCCCAATCAGTTGGTGAACCAGGGACCCAGCTAACCATGCGGACCTTCCACTCTGGAGGGGTTTCGGGCGAAGCTAACATTGTGCAGGGGTTTGAACGCTTGAAGCAATTGTTTAACATGATTGCGCCTAAAGAATGAGAAACTGCAGTAATTTCGCAATTAAACGGGGTAGTTGAATCAATCGAAAACAAAACTTGAGAAGGTTCAAAAATTTCACAAGTTTATATTACAATCCGTAACAAAATTGATTACCGGGTGTATATTGTCAATATTAACGCGTCATTACGGGTAAAAGTCGGCCAAGAAATTAAGGTCGGTGACAAAATCACTGAAGGTTCAATCGATGTAAAAGAACTACTGAAAATTGCGGGAATTGATGCGGTGCGGAATTACATGATTAAAGAAGTACAAAAAGTTTACCGGTTGCAAGGGATTGAAATTGCTGACAAATATGTCGAAGTGATTATCCGCCAGTTAACTTCTAAAGTTCAAATTCAATCACCAAATGATTCTTCATGATTCATTCATGAAATTGTTGATGTTAACTTATTCCGTGAAGAATGTACCCGTTTACTCTTAAATGGGAAAAATCCCCCAACCGCGATTAACATCGTGTTTGGCCTAGAACAAGCCCCAGCCAATACCAATTCCTTTTTATCAGCGGCATCATTCCAAGATACCAAAAAAATTCTGACCGATGCTGCAGTTAAGGGGCAAATTGATTACTTACATTCGCTAAAAGAAAATGTGATCATGGGGAATTTAATTCCCGCTGGAACTGGGTTAAAAACGCCTCAAGAAGTGATCAAACGCGCCAAAGAATTGGGCAAATTTGATTATTAAGCAACTGCTGTAAAACTAAAAAAACTTGGGTCCTTACCCAAGTTTTTTTCTTGTCAACATTCTGACTAACCGATGTCAACCCCAATTCAAAAGATAAAGGTTTATAATTAAAAATAGTTTTTACAAACGCATTTACACTGAAAGTTATTGAAATATGAATTTTTTTGAATACAACCACTTAGTTGTGGAATACTTCGAAAAAAAAGTGACTAATCCGAAGGGAACCATTTTTTATTTACCTGGGTTTTCTTCGAGTTATTTAGCCCACCAAAAAGTAGAACAAGCGATCACTGATTATGATTATTATTCAGTTTCTTATCCGGGACATGGTCGGACAATTGCGCATAAATCAACTGATTTTAACATCCATTTTTATGTGGAAATCGTGTTGAAATTCATTGAAATGAAGCAATTGCACAACTTAATTTTTGTGGGACATTCCATGGGTGGGGCAATTGCGGCTTTGATTTATCGGAAACGACCTGATTTATTTGTCAAAATGTTTTTAATTGGTCCAGTGAACAAAACGATTCAAACTACCATTCCAGAACTGTACCCGATCTTTTTCCCGGATAATTTTGAAGACTGGTTAAAAAAAGCTAAACCCTTTTTTCATCGTTTAGGCGACTATTTACAAGACGGGATTTTTGTGAAAAACACCCAATCATGAATTCAGCTAATTAACAGTTGTACGGTTTATGGTTTGGGTTATCGGACTTTAGGACCAAGTTTATTATTGGATAGTAATTTAGCGCTGGTTGAAGAAGGGATTAAAGCGGTTGAAGTCCCGTTTTGAATGGTTTATGGTCAGTTTGATCGGGTGGTTAATACACCCAAAATTGCCCAGTATTACCAAACCACCAATCCTAGTTGTCACACAATTGAATTAGCTAATTGTGGCCATTCCCCGTGAATTGATGATTATCAATTATATTTACAAACCCTAAAAGATTTTTTAGCAAGCTAGAACTAGCTGACTCCCCCACAACAAAAAACAACCATCAAGTTTGATGGTTGTTTTTTATGTTTATGAAATCTACTTCTATTTTTGAAGGTTGTATTTAGCAATTAATTTTTTCGCAACTGTGCCATAAACTTCACAAGTAGTTGGGTGGGCATACAAAATTTCAGCTAGAGCAAACACGGTTTGGTTGGTGTGCATTGCTAAAGTGGCTAAAGCAATTAATTCATTAGCGTTTTCAGCAACAATGGTTACTCCTAAAATTTGGTTGGTATCCGGATCAACTTGCATTTTAATGAATCCTGGTAATTGTTCATCAGTAATGGTGCGTAATAATAAATCAGTATCCACTCGTAATGCTACATATTTTTTGTTTTGTTGTTTTAATTGCTCTTCGTTTAAACCAATTGCTGCAATTTCGGGCTTACCAAAACAAGCTACGGGAATTAAATTGGTTAGGGTTTGGGTTGGTTCGCCGCGAATGTTATCAACAATGATCCGACTAGTTTCATAGGCCACATAAGAATTTTGGACGGTATTAACCACATCACCAGAAGCATACACGTGTGGCAATGAAGTTTGGTAACGTTCATTAATTTCTAATTGTCCGTTTGGGCGACGTTTTAGGTTTAGTTTTTCAAAACCGTAGAAATTAGCTTCCCGCCCAATTCCCACTAACACTTTTTCACCACCCGCAAAATGTCGGTTACCATCACTGTCTTCGTATTGAACACCATATTCACTAGCATCAATAATTTTGACCCCAGTTTTAATGATCATTTGGTTTTTCATACTTAAATAGCGTACCATGTAGTCAGAAACTTCAGGATCGTATTGGGGTAAAATGCGGGGACTAGCATCCAAAATAGTAATGACAGTGCCAAAAGCAGCGTAAACAAAAGCCATTTCCATGGAGACAATTCCCCCACCAATAATGACCATGGTTTTTGGTACTTCTTTCAGTTCTAAAACTTCATCACTAGAAATAATGTTACCCCGGGCATAACCTTCAGCAAATCCAGGTAAATTTAGTTGTCGTGGTTTGGCTCCAGTGGATAGAACTAAGTGTTTGAATTCAATAATTTCATCATTAACTTTCAAATGGTGTTCATCAATTGCTTCTGCATAACCAATGTAGGTTTCAGCTTTACCTTGATTAATTAAATCAATAACGTGGGGCTCTAATAAAACCCGTTTAGCTTGACGACGGGCTTGAATTTTGTCCCAGTCAAAACTAGTACAACAAACATCAATTGCTTGGTTTTCAGCGTGTTTAGCAGCTTCATAAACTTTAGCAGAAGCGATTAAAGTTTTAGAAGGAGAACAACCCCGTCCTAAACAAGTGCCACCATAATTATGAGCATCTAAAACCAAAGTTTTATAGCCGTATGAGCCGCTTAAACGACCCGCAACATGACCACCAGGTCCAGCGCCAATGACTACAACGTCATAGCTTTTAGTAGGTTTATTCATGAGAGATAATCCTTAATTTTTGCAATTAATAACCAAAATAAAATTGCTTTATTTAAGTTATTATTTAGATAATAATTTCTATGCTTTAATTTTAAACTTATTAAATTTTTAATGGGAAGAAATTCGTTAAAAAAAGCAACCTTTTGAGGTTGCTTTTTGCTTTATTTAACATGTCTAATATGACATTATTTAGTACTTGTTTGAGCAGGTTTGTTTAGTTCATCGATGTAATGGGATAATTTATTGGGAATATCAACAAGGGCATTGCCTGAAGTCACTAAAAATAATGTTAATAATTCTTTGGCAAAATTTTGGGTAGCTACTTCAAAATTGGATTTTGATAACAATCCATCAAGATTTTTGTGATCAATATGTAATAAACTCTTCACAATATCACCTAGGGTTTCTAGTTTAGGTAAAAATTGTTTGATTAAATTTACAACAATAATATTTAAATCACCATTTGGTTCAATCAGTGGTTTAATTATTTCAACTTGATCTTTAATAAAATCTTGTTTAGCTAAATTTAGCAACTGAGTAAGAATACTTAAATAACTTATAGGATTAACAGCAGCAAATACAGCTTGTAAAGTTGTTTCTAAAACTGTTTGAGTAAAATCTTGATTTGTTAAAGTGTCTAATTTCTTCACAAGGTTATTGAGAAATGTATTTAAAAACGATCGATCTTCTAATAAATAATTTAGTAAATGCACAAAATTAGATTTGTTTTCATAGGCTGTGATCATGAATCTATCTAATTCAGGAGTAGCAGCAACAGTTGTGAATACTAATGATCTTAAAACACTGTAAAGATTGCCATTACCATTGGAACTAGCTAAGTTATTTAAGAAAAATCTTAATGGATAAGATCAACTTTCTAATTTGGCAATTTTTTCTAAACTTGCATTTGTATCGTTGGGTAAATTGTCTTCTAAAACTAAAGGTTTATCGTTAGTTCCAACATATTTTTCAACTAATTTTGTAAAAGTATTTTCAGGTCCAAATTTTAAAAATTGGCGGAAAGTACCTAAATCCTGAGTCAGATATTGTTCATTCATGGCCCAAAAAGGATTTAATTTTTGCAATTCACTAGTTGAATTTTCTGGATCTTTAGATTCAGTTTTAGATTGATCTAAACTTAATTTTAAAAATAATTCTAGCCCAATTTGTTTTTGACCGTATTTAGTTGGATGAATATCAAATAAATTATGAGCCAATTCTTTTTTATATTTATTTCAAAAAGTTGAATTAAAAACACTTATAAAATTGACTTTATCTTTATTAGTTAAATTTTCATAAGTATTATGCGGAATTCGATTCACAATATCAAATAAGGATCCTAAAAGATCAGTTACTTCAACATCTTTAGTTTGCAATAATTTAGTTAATTCTCCATTAATTAAACTAGTTAAACGTAATAATGGTTGAGGATAGTTAACCAAAATAATGGTTGCTTGAGAATTAATTGTTTTTAATTTATTAATTAATTTGACATAACTAGCTGTAATGGTTTGAACAACTGATCTGATTTTCTGGCTTAAAGTTTGGTAATCAGTTTTAGTAAATAGTTCCGCAAAATTAAATTTATTAAAAAAATCATTTGCTGATAACGAAATAGTAATTAGGTTTGCGGCTTTAATTTTTTCTAATGATTTAGTAAAACCACTTTGTTTAAAAGCATCTGCACCTTGACCAAAATATTCGTCAAAACGGCTTAGATAAGGATTTTGATTTTTTTGATTATCTTTTTTTAAAGAATCAAATAAGTTAAACCGATTATCTGGATGATAACTAGAATCATTTTCACCTAATAAGTATAGTCAATCATCAATTGTAGAACCACTCAGTCCTAAATTATGATAACTATCAATTAAGTCTGGTTGAGTTTGTTGAATGTAATTAGCAAAATAAGAAGGATAGCTCCAACCTGTAATTTGCTTAGTATCGGAATTAAATTGGCCACTAGTATCAATTCCAGCTAAGTCACCATTGTAACCAGCTGTAACTGAATCACCTAAAGCAACATAACGGATGTGATGATTATCATTTTTTTCAACATCATTTTTATGTTGAGAATCAGGTTTTGGCTGAGTAGGTTTGGTAGTCCCAGATTCAGCCGGGGGGGGGTAATCTTAGATGATTTATTAGATGGTTTTCCACCATCCATTTGGGGAAAAGTTTTGGATGATGCATTAGCATCACTATTTACACCGGATGATCCTTGTTCAGAATGATTGTTTGAATTCTCTGGTTGAGAGGTTAACACATTTGAACAAGCTGACAAGATAAGAGCAGAAATAGAGCTAATGCTGAAAATTCCAAATGAAAATTTAGATTTAAATTTCAGCTTTTTAATCATTTACACAATAAAGTCCTTAGTTCAATTTATTAGGTCTTAACAAGATCATTTGTCCTATCAAAACTTAATTTTGTTATTATACTATAAAAATATTACCTAGTTTTTTTAGTTCTTGATTGAACTTAAACAACTAATAAACAATCATTAAAATTTTTAATGAATAATCTGAAAATGAAATGTAAATTATTAGATTTTGAAAATAATAAGATTCTTTTTTTAAACCAAAATGTGTAAAAATTTTAAGATTCAAAATTTAATCATTGATCAAAGATATATAAAAAGCAACCTTATAACAGGTTGCTTTTTATTTATTGTTTATATGTTTTGTTAATTAATTTGAAGGAGAAGATTTAGAAGGGCTATTTAATTCATCAATATAACTAGCTAATTTTGCAGTGATTTGAGATAATTTACTAGAACCTGCTAGAAATATTGTCAGTAATTCATGAGCAAATTTTTGTGTAGTTGCTTCGAAATTAGATTTCTCAACCAATCCATTAAGATTTTTATTTCCAATTCCTAATAAGGATTTAACTAAAGAATTTAAAGTTGCAATTTTTGGCAAAAATTGTTTTGCTAAATTAACAACAATAGTATTTAAGTCTCCATTTGGTTTTATTAATTCTTGAATTTTTTCCAATTGATTTTTTATAAAATCTTGAGTTGACAAGTCTAATAATTTAGTGATTATAGACAAATAATTTAGCGGATTGATAGCACTAAAAGTGGTTTGCAAAGTCTGTTCTAAAACAGCTTTATCAAAATTTTGATTTTCTAAACTATCTAATTTTTTAACAAGACCATTTAAAGTGTTACTTAAAAATGATCCGTCTTCTAATAAGTAATTCAACATGTGGACAAAATTAGATTTTCCAGCATAAACTGTTGTCATAAATTGATCTAATTTATCAGTTTTTGTTGCTATCGGAAATAATAAAGATTTTAAAACATTATAAAGATTAGCATTATCATTAGAATTTGCTAAATTATTTAAGAAAAATCTTAATGGGGAAGATCAATTTTCTTTTTTTCCAATTTTGCTTAAATCCAAATTAGTGTCGTTAGGTAAATTATCTTTTAAGGTTAGTGGGTCTGATAAGGTACCCGCATACTGACTAACTAATTTACTAAAATTTTTTTCAGAATCAAATTTCAAGAACTGGCGGAAAGTACCTAAATCCTGAATTAGATATTGCTCATCCATAGCTCAAAATGGATTTAATTTTTTTAGTTCACCAGTCGGATTTTCTTCATCGTGTGATTTAATTTGGGTCTGATCTAAACTTAGTTTTAAAAATAATTCTAAGCCAATTTGTTTTTGACCATATTTAGTCGGGTGAATATCAAATAAATTGTGAGTTAATTCTTTTGAGTGTTGTTTTCAAAAAGTTGGATTAAAAACACTTACAAAGTTTACTTTATTCTTATTAGTTAGTTTGGTATAAACACCACGAGGAATTTGATTAATAGAGTCAAAGAAAAACTCTAAATAATTATTAGTTTTCAAACCTTGATTTTTAAAAGTTTTAGCAAGTTCTTGATTAATTAAATGTGTTAATCGTAATAATGGCTGAGGATAATTAACCAAAACAATGGTTGCTTGGGGGTTGAGAGATTGTAATTTATTGACTAATTTAATGTAATTAGTTTCAATTTCTTCAACAACTAAATTGATTTGTTGACCCAATTGGGTTAAATTAGTTTTGCCAAACAAATTAGCAAAATTAAATTTATTAAAAAAATCATTTGCTGACAACGCAATAGTAATTAGGTTTGCTGCTTTAATTTTCTTTAAAGATTCAGTAAAACCTTTTTGTTTAAATGCATCTACACCTTGACCAAAATAAGTATCAAATCTATTTTGGTAAGGATTTTCATATTTCTTATTTTCTTCTTTTAGAGAGTTAAATAAATTAAACCGGTTTTCTGGACGATAACCACTGACAGTATCACCCAATAAATACAATCAATCATCAATTGTAGAGCCACTTAAGCCTAAATTATGATAACTACCAATTAAACCTGGTTGAGTTTGTTCAATATAACTGGCAAAATAAGAAGGATAGCTTCAACCCGTAATGTTTCTTGCGGTTGTATCAAAATCACCACTGGTATCAATTCCAGCTAAATCACCATTATAACCAGCCGTAATTGAATCACCTAAAGCAACATAACGAATCCGGTGCTGATCGTTTTCGTCTACAGAATCTTTAGATTTTGATTCAGCAGAGTTAGTGGGTTTACTAGTTTCAGATCCCGTAGAAGAAGGAATGACTCTTGATGAATTTACAGAAGATTGATTATCATCAATATTAGGAAAAATTCTGGGTGATGCATTAGTATCACTATTTGTGTTGGATGGTTCTTGTTCAGAATGATTATTTGAGATTCGGGGCGGAATGCTCAAAATATCTGAACAGGCAGATAAAACAAAAGCTGAAATGGAGCTAATACTAAAAATGCTAAACAAAAATTTAGATTTAAATTTCAGTTTTTTAATCATTTAAACAATAAGATCCTTAATTTAATTTATTAAGTTTTGATAAACATTTTTATCATGCCTTAATTGCGATATTATACTATAAATATAAAATATGGTTTTTTAGTTCTTATTTCTACTTAAAAGACTAATGTGGAAGAATTAAAAACATTTAACAAATAATCAAAATAAACTTAAAATTATGTATGTTTAACAACATGCTGATTTTATTTCTAAAAAAATTCATCATTGATAAAAATGTACATAAAAAATGCAACCTTTTAGGGTTGCATTTTTTATGTATTACTACATGTTTTAAGATGGAATTAATTAGCAGAAGATTTAGAAGTGCCATTTAATTCATCAATGTAACTAGCTAATTTTGCAGTGATTTGAGTTAGTCCACCAGGACCTACTAAAAATATTGTTAACAAATCTTTAGCAAAATTTTTGGTAATGGTTTCAAAATTAGGTTTGCTTATTAAATCTTTAAGGTTCTTGCTTTGAATTCCTAATACTATTTTGACAATAGAATTTAAACTTTCAAGTTTAGGTAAAAATTGTTTCAATAAATTTAGAACAATAGTATTTAAATCTCCATCTGGCTTAATTAATTCTTGAATTTTTCCCAACTGTTTTTTTATAAAATCTTGGGTTGATAAATTTAAGAATTGAGTAAGTATGCTTACATAATTAATTGGATTAATGGTGCTAAAAACTGTTTGAAAAGTTTGTTCTAAAATGGCTTTATCAAAATCTTGATTTTCTAAACTATCCAATTTTTTAACTAAATCATTTAAAGTTTTGTTTAAAAATGATCCGTCTTCTAATAGATAATTCAATATATGAATAAAATTAGATTTTCCTTCATATATTGTTGTCATGAATTCATCTAATTTATTAGTGTTTGTGGCTGTTGGAAATAATAAAGATTTTAAAACACTATAAAGGTTGCCATTGCCATTAGAATTTGCTAAATTATTTAAGAAAAATCTTAATGGAGAAGATCAATTTTCTTTCTTTCCAATGTTTTCTAAGTCTGTATTTGTGTCATTAGATAAATTATCGGTCAAAACTAAAGGTTTATCTTTAGTACCAACATATTTTTCAACCAATGTTGCAAAACTAGTTTCAGACCCAAATTTTAAAAATTGATGAAAAGTACCTAAATCTTGAGTTAGATATTGTTCATCCATAGCTCAAAATGGATTTAATTTTTTTAGTTCACTAGTTAGATTTTCTTTATCGTGTGATTCAATTTGAGTTTGATTCAAACTTAGTTTTAAAAATAATTCTAAGCCAATTTGTTTTTGACCATATTTGGTTGGATGAATATCAAATAAATTGTGAGTTAATTCTTTTGAGTGTTGTTTTCAAAAAGTCGGATTAAAAACACTTACAAAATTCACTTTATTTTTATTAGTTAGTTTGGTATAAACACCACGAGGAATTTGATTAATAGAATCAAAGAAAAATTCTAAATAATTATTAGTTTTTAAACTTTGACCTTTAAAAATTTTGGCAAGTTCTTGATTAATTAAATGTGTTAATCGTAATAATGGCTGAGGATAATTAACCAAAACAATGGTTGCTTGAGGATTAATGGATTGTAATTTCTTGACCAATTTAATGTAATTAGTTTGAATCTCTTCAACAACTAAATTGATTTGTTGGTTCAGTTGGGTTAAATTAATTTTTCCAAATAAATTAGCAAAATTAAATTTATTGAAAAAATCATTTGCTGATAGTGTAATAGTAATTAGGTTTGCTGCTCTAATCTTCTTTAAAGATTCAGTAAATCCTTTTTGTTTAAATGCGTCTGCACCTTGACCAAAATAGGTATCAAATCTATTTTGATAAGGATTTTCATACTTCTTATTGTCTTCTTTTAGAGAATTAAATAAATTAAATCGGTTTTCTGGATGATAACCACTGACAGTATCGCCTAATAAATACAATCAATCATCAATTGTAGAACCACTTAAACCTAAATTATGATAACTACCAATTAAACCTGGTTGAGTTTGTTCAATATAACTAGCAAAATAAGAGGGGTAACTTCAACCTGTAATATTTTTTGCGGTTGTATCAAAATCGCCACTGGTATCAATTCCGGCTAAGTCACCATTATAACCAGCTGTAATTGAATCACCTAAGGCAACATAGCGAATACGCTGTTGATCGTTTTCATCTACAGAATCTTTAGATTTTGATTCAGCAGAGTTATTAGGTTTGCTAGTCCCAGATCCAGTAGAAGAAGGGATGACTCTTGATGAATTTGTAGAAGATTGATTGCCATCAATGTTAGGAAAAGTTCTTGGTGATGCATTAGCATCACTATTTGTATTGGATGATTCTTGTCCAGAATGATTATTTGAGATTCGGGGTGGAATGCTCAAAATATCTGAACAAGCAGATAAAACAAAAGCAGAAATAGAGCTAATACTGAAAATGCTAAATAAAAATTTAGATTTAAATTTCAGTTTTTTAATCATTTAAACAATAAAATCCTTAATTTAATTTATTAAGTTTTGATAAATAATTTTTATCATAACTTAATTGCGATATTATACTATAAAAATAAAATATGGTTTTCTAGTTCTTATTTGTACTTAAAAAATCAATGTGGAAGGATTAGAAGCCTTTAACAAATAATTAAAAATAAAATTAGAAATTATGTATTTTTAACAATATGCTGATTTTATTTCTAAAACATTTATATAAATTATTAATTCATAAAAAATTCATCGAGGATAAAAATGTACATAAAAAAGCAACTTTTTTAGGTTGCTTTTTTATGTATTATTAGGTGTTTTAATTTGTAATTAATTAGCAGTAGATTTAGAAATGCCATTTAATTCATCAATATAACTAGCTAATTTTGCAGTAATTTGAAATAAATTTCCAGGACCTATTAGAAATATTGTTAATAATTCTTGAGCAAATTTTTGTGTTGCTGTTTCAAAATTAGATTTTTCAACTAATCCATCAAGATTTTTATTACCAACTCCTAATAAGGCTTTAACTAAAGAATTTAAAGTTGCAATTTTTGGCAAAAATTGTTTTGCTAAATTAACAACAATAATATTTAAATCACCATTTGGTTCAATTAATTTTCTAACCACTTCAAGTTGTTTTTTATGAAATCTTGGGTTGATAAATTTAAGAATTGAGTAAGTATGCTTACATAATTAATTGGATTAATGGTGCTAAAAACTGTTTGTAAAGTTTGCTCTAAAATAGCCTTATCAAAATCTTGATTTTCCAAACTATCCAATTTTTTAACTAAATCATTTAAAGTTTTGTTTAAAAATGATCCGTCTTCTAGTAAATAATTCAACATATGAACAAAATTAGATTTTCCTTCATATGTTGTTGTCATGAATTCATCTAATTTATTAGTGTTTGCTGTTGGAAATAATAAAGATTTTAAAACACTATAAAGATTAGCATTACCATTAGAGTTTGTTAAATTATTTAAGAAAAATCTTAATGGAGAAGATCAATTTTCTTTCTTTTCAATTTTTTCTAAGTCTGCATTTGTATCATTAGGTAAATTATCGGTTAAAACTAAAGGTTTATCTTTAGTTCCAACATATTTTTTAACTAATGTTGAAAAATCATTTTCTGAACCAAATTTTAAGAATTGTCGAAAGGTGCCCAAATCTTCTTTCAGATAATGTTCATCCATTACCCAAAATGGATTTAATTTTTTTAGTTCACCGATTGGATTTTCTTTATCGTGTGAATTAATTTGGGTTTGATCCAAGCTTAGTTTTAAAAATAATTCTAATCCAACTTGTTTTTGACCATATTTGGTTGGATGAATATCGAATAAATTGTGGGTTAATTCTTTTGAATGATTTTTTCAAAAAGTTGCATTAAAAACACTTACAAAATTTATTTTATCTTTATTGGTTAGTTTTGTATAAACTCCGTGAGGAATTTGATTAATTGAATCAAAGAAAAATTTTAAATAATTATTAGTTTCTAAACTTTGACCTGAAAAACTTTTGGCTAATTCTTGATTAATTAAATGTGTTAATCGCAATAATGGTTGGGGGTAATTAACCAAAACAATGGTTGCATGGGGGTTAATTTTTTGTAATTTATTCACTAATTTAATGTAATTATTTTCAATTTCTCCCACAATTAATTTAATTTGTTCGTTCAGTGTATTTAAATCATTTTTACCAAACAAGTTGGCAAAATTGAATTTATTGAAAAAATCATTTGCTGATAACGTAATAGTAATTAAGTTTGCAGCTTTAATTTTTTCTAAAGATTCATTAAAACCTTTTTGTTTGAATGCATCTTCACCTTGACCAAAATATTTATCAAACCTGTTTTGGTAAGGATTTCCATTTTTCTTATTATCTTCTTTTAAAGAGTTGAATAAGTTAAAACGATTTTCAGGACTATAACCACTAACAGTATCACCTAACAAATATAACCAGTCATCAATTGTAGAACCACTTAATGCCAAATTATCATAACTAGTAATTGATCCAGGTTGTACTTGTTCAACATAACTAGCAAAATAAGAGGGATAACTTCAACCTGTAATCTGCTTGGTGGTTGAATTAAATTCACCACTTGTATCAATTCCAGCTAAATCACCATTATAACCAGCGACAACAGAATCACCTAAAGCAACATATCGAATGTGATGTTGATCATTTTTATCTACATTATCTTTAGATTGTGGACCAACTTTTGGTTCAACAGGATTAGTAGGCTTGGTAGTTTCAGATTCAGCCGAGGGAGGGGTAATTCTAGATGATTTTTCAGATGATTGATTACCATCAATTTTAGGAAAAGTGTTGGCTGATGCATTAGTTTCGCTATTTGTATCAGATGATTCTTGTTCAGAGTGATTACTTGAAATTTGAGGTGGAATACTCAAAATATCTGAACAAGCAGATAAGACAAAAGCAGAAATGGAACTAATACTGAAAAGGCCAAATAAAAATTTAGATTTAAATTTTAGTTTTTTAATCATTTAGATAATTAAGTCCTTAATTCAATTAATTAAATTCATTTAATGCATTATGCATTAAGGTTTAATTGGCACTATTATACTATAAAAGCATCATTTGGCTTTTTTAGTTCATAAAATTGCCCATCAAAAAGCAAATTTAATTGTTGATAATTCTTTTATCTCAATAATTATATTTTCCATTTTTAGTTTGTATTTCATATTTCAGAATTAATGAATTCTTAAATAATTTAGAAAACAAAAAGTAACCAAGAAGGTTACTTTTTGTTGTTTCGTTATTTTAAATATGATTAATTAAGTAGATGCATTTAATTCTTTTATATAGTTGTTCAATTTAGATGGGATGATATAAATAGAACCTTTTCCCAAAAGTATTATTGCCAATAAACTTTCCACAAATTTTTGGGTTTTGGTTTCAAAATCAGATTTTTTAACTAATTCTTCAAAATTAAATTTTTTAATAAATTCAAAAGTTGGTAAAAACTGTTTTAATAAATGGACAAAAATTGTATTTAGTTTCTTGTTGGGTTTAATTAATTCTTGAATTTCTGTTATTTGCTCTTTAATAAATTTTTCTTTTGATAAATCTGATAATTCAAACGCTAAATTTAAAAAATTAGATTCAATATCATTTTGAAAAGATTTTTTTAAATTTGTTTCTAAAATTTCTTTTGTGAAATTTTGATTTTCAAGATTATCCAACATTTCAACTGATTTATTTAAAGCACCATTAAAAAAGATTTATCTTTTAGAAAAAATTAATTAAATGAACAAGATTAGACTTGTCATCATATTTTTTAATTAGGAAAGCATCAAGTTCATTTGATTCTATTTCTCCAAGAAAAATGAATGATTTTATTTTGGAATAAATAACATTGCCTTGAATATTTAAATTATTAAGAAAATACTTTAAAGGATAAGATCAATTTTTCTGTTTTTCAATTTTCTCCAGATCAGAATTTATGTCATTAGATAAATTATTTAATAAAACAATAGGTTTATTATCTTTAGCAACATAATTACTAATTAATTTTTGTAAATTAATATTTGAATTAAATTTTAAGAATTTTTTAAAAGTATTAGCATCTTCATTTTTATAATTATTTGATTCTTTTCAAAAAGGATTTGAATCTGAATTATCTGTAGTTGTTTTAGATAATTTTAAAAATAATTCCAAGCCCATTTGTTTTTGACCAAATTTTGTAGGATGAATATCAAAAATATTATGAGATAAATCTTTAGCGTATTTTTCTCAGAAATTTTGATTAAATGCACTGATGAAATCAACATTGTTCTTATCATCTATATGTTTATAGGTATTAAAAGAAATTTTATTAACTCTATCAAATAAGGTTTGAAAAACAGTAATTTTTTCTCCATTTTTATATAAGTTTGAACTAATTTTAGCAATTTCAGTTTCGAGTAAATTAGAAAGTCTCAATAAAGGTTTGGGATAATTAAGCAATACAATTCTGGCACGAGGATTAAGTGAACTAATTTTTTGAATTAGTTTCACATAATTATTTTCAATTTGTTTAGCAATGCTTTCAACTTGGGATTGAATAGAACTAAAATTAGTAGAACTATTAAAAAGATTAAAAAAAGGAAATTTATTAAAAAAATCATTTGCTGATAAAGTGATAGTAATTAAAGTTGCATCTTTAATTTTTTCTAATGATTTATTAAATCCAGTTGGTTTAAAAGCATTTTCATTTTCACCAAAATATTTGCTGAATCGATTTGCATAGGGATTTTTGTGAGCTTCATTATCTTTTTTAAAAGAATTAAATAAAGCAGATCGACTAGTAGGATTATAACCAACAACATTGTCGCCTAACAAATACAATCAATCATCAATTGTTGATCCACTTAAACCTAAGTTATGATAACTACCAATTGAACCTGGTTGAGTTTGTTCCACATAACTGGCAAAATAAGAAGGATAACTTCAGCCAACAATTTGTTTGGTTTCAAAATTAAATTGACCACTTGTATCAATGCCAGCTAAATCACCATTATATCCAGCAGTGATAGAATCACCTAAAGCAACATACCGAATGCGATTTTTTGCATATTCAGCAGCTTCATCTTTAACGTTAGAATCAGTTGCTGGAGGAGTGACTTTAGGCAGTTCTAAAGGGACTTGATTATCATTAGTTTGGTTAGGTTTTTCGTGTTCAGGAGGAGTATCCAAAGTTTTGGGTCGACTATTTAAAGCATCAGAACAAGCAGATAAAACAAAAGCAGAACTAGAACTAAGACTGAAAAATGCCAATCAAAATTTTGATTTCAACTTTAATTTTTTAATCACCATTTAAGCAATAAAATCCTTCTTAATTTTTTACAATAGTCCATAAATTATTATGGTCTAATCATCGCTATTATACTACAAACCAGATTGTTGAACTTAATTTCACTAACAAAAAATAAATTAAAAAATACGGAATCAATTAAAGAAAACCCCCTAATTAATTTAGGGAGTTTTAAGTTATTATGCGATGTAATCGAGTGTTAAAAAGAAGGGTCTAAAAATAAATGCTTTATAATTTAAAATGTTGATATTTTTTGAAATATTGATATTTATTGAACTATTTTTGTTGTTAGGAACTTATTGTGGAAAAATCAATCCAACCTTCGTTATTAGCTTTTACTAAAACTCAGATGCGCGAACAAATTGCTAAATGCGCTGAAATAGGAATTAGCTGAATTCATTATGATGTTATGCATCCAAATTATGTGGGCGCAACCGCTTATAAATTTGAATATTTAGATTTAATTCGGGAACATCAAATTAAAGTTGGAGTACATTTGATGACTAAAAATGTTGTTGAAAATGTCCGACAATACTTGGATAAAGATGTCCAAGCAATTGTGATCCATGGTGATGCTGATATTACTAGTAATATCCATGCTGCATTAGATTTAATTAATCAAACTCCGCATATTGCTGCTGGACTAGCGATTAAAACTTATGAAGATTTATTTCCGTTAATCCCTTTTTTAAAGAAAGTAAAAAAAGTGGTGATGATGGGAGTGCGCCCAGGAGCAGGCGGGCAAAAATATCTTTCTTTCACGACGCGTAAATTAAGACATTTAAGACAATTAATTCTGAAATTAAATTTGGATATTGAAATTATTTTGGATGGTGGGGTTCGACCCAATGTCATCAGATTAACTAGACAATATGTTGATACTTATGTGACTGGTTCATATTTAATGGCTGCACCTAACTTTGAACAAGTCTATAATGATTTATTAACCATCGCTCAATCTTATAATTAAACTCTTATTTACCAATTGGATCTTCAAAACTAAAAGCTTCTGTTTCAATGACAATCGGCTCATCAGTTTTAAAGCTTTCAGTTGGTATTTTTTTGATGGGATTAGGCTCAGGAGTTGCAGTAGTTGGATCTTTTTGAATGTTAATAATAGATTCATTCAATAAATCCAATTGTTCTTTTAAATTTAAATCCTGATTTGCAAAATTTGTGTTATTTCGGTTAAAGATTTTCTGGTATTTAAAGGTATGTTCAAAGTGTAACACACCTAAATAGTAAACACAAATCACGGTTCCTAAAATTGGAATCAGCGAAAATAAGGCAATAAAAATATTCCGAATAATTTTTTGATAAATCGCAATTGATAATAAAGTGATCATCACTAAACATTGGGTTAAAAAAGCAAAAAAACTAATGTAAAAACTTAACGCAAAAACAAAAGCTTCATTATTGGAAGCAAAAATAATGTTGGCTTGAATACTTCGGAAGAACGAATAAATTGTCCCGGTTTTAGCTAGAATAAAATCGCTTCAGAATGAAGGTAATAAAACAAAGAAAATGCGGTTACCTAAATCGTTGTAATTAGAATAACTACCTACACCAATTGCATAAGAGTGACTAATTGCAATAATGTAAAAAATTGTACTAATAGCACTCAAAAATGCTAGTAAAGTAATTAAGGTAAAACCAGTTACGACAATTCGTTTTTTAACGTTCAAACTGGGAATGGATTTGGCAATAATATCCGCTTTCTCATCAGTAATATTGTTGAGTTTATTGCGGTTTGCAAATCCAGCACCAAAACTAAATGGTTTTGGCTTAGTAAATGAGTTAAGATTTTTAGATTCTTTTTTTGTTTTCTTTTTAAAAAACAAATTCATCTAAAACCTCCGATCTGAATTTTTATCATGACTTAGTTAAATCCCAATGTGATTCTGGATCACCAAGAAATTCTGGGAATTCAATTAAAGCAAAATGATAAAGTTATTTGAGGCGGAACTATCTTCCATTCTAACACAAGAATTAAAAGAATATTCCGTCTTCAAGAATGATAAAAATGGTGCAATAAGCGGTTAGTCATCAGTAGATTACTGATTATATTGACCACCTAGTGCAAATAAAATGGTATAATAACATATTAATTGGCATTTGAAACTAATTAATTGCAAAAAGCATTTGCGGAAGGCTTTAAAATCATCGCTCAATGAAAACTAAAAACGCCATTTTAATTTGTGATGTTTGTTTGAATCGGAATTACAAATTCAAGCTTTCCAATAATCGAACTTATCGTTTAGAATTGTCCAAGTACTGTAAGCATTGTCAAAAAACTCAAATTCATAAAGAAACCCGTTAAGCAATCAGCATGAAAATTTTTAAATCTAAAGAACTTGAAGCAGCAATTAATGATACCAGTTCTAAAACTACCAAAACTGCTGCTGTCAAACCAACAGCTAAAAAACCCCGAACTGCAAAATCAAAACGACCAACAAATTCTTTTATTAAAACTTGAATGAAAGTGTTTTGACAACGTTCATTAATTCTTTTTAATGGAATTGTCAAAGAATTTAACCGCATTACTTGGTTGAAAGGTAAAAAACTTTGAGAAGCATACGGGATCGTGATTACCATCACCGTGTTGTTTGCGGTTCTTTTTTATGTGATTTCCATTATTGCTGGTTTCATTAAATAACGTTTTGACCATTAATTGATAAATGATGAAAGAAAAGATTATTCACTAATAATTATGAACAATACCCACTATGCTGACTATTATTGGTATGCATTAAAGACTAATGTTAGCAACGAAGATTCTGTCGCGAAAATGATTCGTGAACACATTACTTCTTATCGTTTAGAACACGCGATTGTTGATGTGTTAGTTGTGAAAGATTATCGCATTGAAGAATCTGAAGAAATTCATCCGTCTTCTGAAAAATTACCAAAAGCTTTTCGAATTACCAAAAAATCACAGTGGATTCAAATTCGTAATGGCAATTTTATTCGTGTTCGCATTATTGAAAGCAAACCTTATCAAGGAATGATTTTTGTTCGCATGCTTAATGAACCCAAAATTCATCGAGCTGTGTTATCTTGAGCGCCAGGAACTTATTTTTTAGGAGTTGCGGGATCACCTGAAATCATTTTTGATCATGATTTTAATCAAATGGTTAGTCCTTTTATTAATCAAGAGATTCCTGATTTGCAAAAATACTTGTTAGAGAAACATCTAGCAGATCAAATTATTACTTCTTCTAAACAAACTGCAACCACAACGGCTAAACCAACTAAAAAATCTAAAAAAACAGCCGATCAATTGGATATGGATATCATTCCAGAATTAGATGTAAATTTACTGTTTCAATTCGATAAAGAAGACCAAGCTGCTGGTTTTGGTAGTGGAGTGACTTCAGTAGTTCATCATAAACCCGAAACTGCAACAGCTGAAACAACTAGTGCAGTTGCAACTGAATTAGGTTCAATTGCATCAACACCAGTTGAACCAATCCCAGTTATCGAATCAGAACTAGTTGGAGTTACAGCAGTTGAACAATCTACTCCAACTCCACCAGTTAGTTTAGCTGAAGAAACATTAGCTGAGCCGGTTATTGAAGAACATTATGAACCAATTAATTTAAAAATTGATCAAGAAGTTTTTTTAATTAAACTAAACATGCCTGGTATTGTGAAAGAAATTCGTGAAAAAACCAGAGAAGTAATTGTGCAAATTGAAATGATGGGCCGAAGCAACAACATTGCAATTGATCCAAATGACATTAAAGAATTAGATTAGAAATTGAGAAATTACAATGAATTTCATTCAAAGAATTAAGAACCTATTTGGTGCTAAAAAAACTAATAGCACTAATATTTATGCTCCAGTTGACGGAACTTTAGTTGATCTAAAAAATGTTCCAGATGAGGCTTTTTCTAGTGGAATGTTAGGTAAAGGTCTTGCGATTAAACCAGATAACGGAGCAATCTATACTTTTATGAAAGGCTCATTGGAAGTATCATTTGATACTGGTCATGCTTATGTGTTTCAAGATCCAGTGACTGAAGTTACTGTTCTATTACACTTGGGAGTTGATACAGTTAATTTAAGCGGAGAAAACCCTTTCACCAAAGAAGAGATTGCCATTAAAACTGAAATGAATGTCGGTACTAAATTGTGTGAAATGAATCTTGATTTAATTAACCAAAATGCTAAAAGTGATCATGTTATGGTTTTAGTGCAAAACGATACGATTGGGGAACATAAAATCGTTTTTCACAAAACTAGTGGACAAGTAAAAAAAGGTGAATTATTATTCACCATTGAGTAAAATTTTTAGTGATTTTTATCTAAAAAATGAAGACTAAAAAAGCGCTTTTTGCGGGAACTTTTGAGATTTTTCATTCAGGCCATGTTGATGTTTTATTACAAGCAGCGGGCCTGTTTGATTTTGTATACGTAGCTGTGAGCTATAATCCTTATAAAACCAATGCTTCTCCAATTGATGAACGTTTAGAACGAGCTCAAGCTAAAATTGCCGAACTAAAACTAACCAATGTTGCTGTAATTAAAAACAATGGATTTGGGGTAATTTGTGCTAGATTAAATGGGTGTCAATATTTAGTTCGGGGCATTCGTAATGTTAACGATGTGCAACATGAACTAGATTTAGCGACTCGTAATCAGGAGCTAGAACCAACAATTCGTACCGTACTTTTAGTTGCTAAAAACGAATTGCGCCATACTTCTTCAACAAATATCTTAACACCTAAAAAATAAGTCTTATGTTTTATACAATTACTTTAAGTCCTGCAGTTGATTATATTTATAAACTAAATAAACCAATAACGATTGGAACAACTAATCGAGCTAGTTTTGATTTTGCTAAACTTAATAAACAAATAGATCTGAAAAATTCCAGTTTTGGAGTTCCCTACATTGTTTATGGCGGTAAAGGCGTGAATGTTAGTCTTTGTAGTTTAGCTCATCAAATTCCCAGTAAAGCCCTTGTTTTAACTAATGATCCAAATCAGGGCTATGTGTGCGATTGAATTAAGACTCATCCCCAAATTGCTGAACAATTTGTTTGGTTTGAAGCGTTATTGCATTTACGTGTTAATGCAAAAATTATGTTCAACCAAACAATGACCGAAATTAATGATCAAAATTTCATGACTAATTGAAACTGAACTGAAAAAATTTTAAATTATTTAGAAACACATGTTAAAACTGGCGATTTCATTAGTGTTAATGGTAATTTACCGGTTTTATTAGATGATCAATTCCAGATTTTAGGGGTTAATAAAGCTGCTTATGTCACTAAAGTTGAAGAATTCATTCGTCGGTTGCATCAAATTGCTAAAACTAAAAATGCCCAAATTATAAGTGATAGTAATTTGTTAGTTAATTCATTATTGCTTAAAGAAATAACTTTTTTATTTAAACCCAACTTAGCTGAATTGGATGAATTTTTTGACAAACGAAAAGTTAAATTAAGAGAAGAATTTCAATTAACTGAACCAATCATTGATTTAGCGCCAATTTATCAAGAAATAATTTTAAAAGCGATCAGTTTTTTTAAGCGATTTCGCATTAAGTTTTTATTAATTTCATTAGGTGCTGATGGTGCTGTTTTAGTGCATGCTAACCAAATTATAATTGGTCGTCCAAACATTCGTTTTCAAAAAGAACCAATTATAGGGTTTCAAGGCTGTGGAGACACAATGTTAGGGGCTTTTGTCAGTCACTATTTGCAAATTAAATCAGATAACATAATGAGTTTAGATAATTTAAAAGAATTATTAGTTTATGCAATGGCTGCTGGAGCAGCTAAAGCTTTAACTTTTGAAATTCCTGATCTTCAATTCATTGATCAGATTTATCAGAAATATTTTGCTGATCAAGACAAAATTATCATCCATGAAAATTACTTTTATTAAGTAAAACCAAAAAGAACAACTGAATTTTATGAATCAATCCCGTATTAAAAACCAAGCTGAAGATTTTAGTGGCTGGTACGAAAGTGTTGTCGAAAATGCTAAACTAGCACAACCAGGTTTAGTTAAGGGGACTATTTTAATTTTGCCTCATGCTTGAGCAATTTGAGAACAAATTCAATTTTTCATCAACCAAAAATTTCAACAACTAGGAATTAGTAATGTTGGGTTTCCCAGTTTTTTAACCCATGAATCATTGGCGAAAGAAAAAGATCATGTAGCTGGTTTTGCTCCAGAATTATTTCTTGTTTATAAATCAAAAACTGATCATTCTCATTCAGTAATTTTGCGTCCAACAAGTGAAATTACTTTTTGTCATTATTTCAAAACTAATTTACAAAGTTATAACCAATTACCAATGCAAGTTAACCAGTGGTGTAATGTTTTCCGGGCTGAAAAAAATACAAAAGCATTTTTAAGGACATCAGAATTTTACTGACAAGAGTTACACACTATTCATGCAACTGCAACCGAAGCACACCAAATGGTAGCTGATGTTTTCAATATTTATCAAGAATGTTTACGAGATTATTTAAACATTGGTTTTCTCGCAGGACAAAAAACAATTCTTGAAAAGTTTGCTGGTGCAGATGCAACTTACACTCTAGAATCATTTATGCCAGATGGACAAATGTTACAATCTTGTACTGCTCATTATTTGGGTACCAACTTTACTAAACCATTTGAAATCACCTTTAATTCCCAAAATAATGAAAAAACTTTTCCCTTTCAAACTTCTGCAGGAATTTCAACCAGAATTTTAGGAGCAATTATTATGAGTCATGGTGATAATTTTGGTTTAGTCTTGCCTTTTGACGTTGCACCACATCAAATTGCAGTTTTAAATTTAGTGAAAAATTCTGATGAACAAAGTCAACAATTTTTAAATCAACTCAATAATTTATTAAAAAATTACCGCGTGAAAACCGATCATTCGAATAAGAGTTTTGGTTTTAAAATTCAAACCCAAGAATTGTTAGGTACTCCGTTCAGTCTTGTGGTTGGACAAAAAGAGATTGCTGAAAACCAAGTGGTTGTTATTGACAGATTAGACCGCGAAAAAACAATAGTACCACTTACTGAATTAAATGAATGATTGCTTCAAAAAATTCAGTGGTACAAAACCGAAATGTACAATCGTTCTTACCGACGCTTAGTTAATGCGGTGGTTGAATGTCAGAATTGGGAACAAGTTATAACAACAGTGAAAGCTGGTAAAATTGCTTTAGCCCCTTGATTCAATGACAAGAATAATGAGGAAAATTTTAAAGCTGCTCAAACTGGTTTTTCCATTCGTTGTATAAAAAACCCATTAGAAAACAACGCCACAACTGTTAATTCTGAAGTTCAAATCCCGTGTGTTTTTTCTCAACAACCGGCTAACTGTTGAGTTTATTTTGCACGGAGTTATTAAGAAATTAATAAAAACCAATTAATTTTGTTTGTATTTATTTAAAGCATTTTTAGCTGCAATTTTTTCAGCGGCCCGAATGGTTTTCGCAGTGCCTCGACCATAAATTACTTCATCAACCATAACAACGACGTTATACTCGTTGTTTTTTTTATCGTGCTTGAATTTGTAATCGATCTTGCGACTAGTTTGGGTTTGTAATAGCTCTTGCAAAATTGATTTATAATCAGTTGATTCTTCTAAATCATGAGTCCAATAGTATCGTAATAAGGTATTGTTGACTAATTTTTTAATGTAGTTTTTATTGCCTTGGTCTAAATAAATTGCAGCAACAAAGGCTTCAAAACAATCACAAATTACTTTATCTGGAATATTATGTCTTAAACTTTTACCAATAAAAATGTATTTGTCTAAACCAATTTCTTTTGCAGCACGCACCATGGTGTTTTGTTGCACTAACATCCGTTGAATGGTGGACATTTCACCTTCAGTTAGTTCATTAGACATATTGAATAAAGCTTCACAAACAATTAAATCTAATACAGCATCACCCAAGTATTCTAAGCGTTCATAAGAATAGGTTTCATTAATTTCATTAGTATAAGAACGATGAGTTAAAGCATGCAAATAATAATCAAATTTTTTAACATTAATTTTTAGTTGGGCTAAATACTGCTTTAAAGCTTGAATTCGTTCCTTATGGGTTTGGGGTTCAGAATCATGGTGGTTCTGAAGGAGATTTTTTTTATTGGTCATTTTTGATGACATCCCTTCTTTATCGTTAAGGCGTTTTGACTCTGGATGGCAAGTGATTAATGGCTGGTTTGATCATGTTTAATTTTAGTAAAAATTAAATCAAATATCAATACGTAATTCTGGTTGTTTTTTATTTGAAATCTAATAAGCAGAATTACGCATTGATTTTTGTTTACTAAAATTAGTAATCACTTTTAGCCATCTGATACAACAGACGTAAAGAACTATAATATTCTAAAAAACCAGCTGAGCCGTGGGTTTTCACCACTAAACCATTGACGCCTAAAATAATTGCACCTGCATTATTTTTGTAATCAAAAGTGGTTCGTAAATTTTGAACCATTCCCCGGACAAATAAATAAGAAAGCTTGGTTCAAATCGATTTTTGGAAATATTGTTTAATGACTTTTGCTAAAGTCATACTAGTGCCTTCCATGGCTTTTAAAACAAGATTGCCAGCATAACCATCACAAACAACAATATCACAAACATTCTCTAAAATGGTTTTTGGTTCAATGAACCCAATGTAGTTAATCTTCGGATCATTTTTTAATAACTCAGCTGCTTCTTGATGGTAGCTAAAGCCTTTATGTTTTTCAGTACCAATGTTTAAAATCCCTACCCGAGGATGAGGGATTTGCAAAACTTTTTTATTAAATTCATCGGCCATAGTCGCAAATTGCACTAGTTCTTGAGCATTAACTTCCAAATTAGCCCCAACATCTAAAATATTAAAAGTTTTATTTTTGGTAGAAGTAGGTACAAACGGCATGAATGCGGGTTTATTAATATTGGGTTTTAAACCAACTATTGCATAAGTTAGGGTCACAAAAGCATTAGTATTACCCGCTGATAATAACCCGTGAGTTTGCTGGTTAGCTAAAGCTTGTAGACCTAAATACATAGATGAATCAGTTTTTCGTCTGGCTGCCATGATGGAATCATCTTGTTTAATTTCAGATTGAGCCACAATTTTTTGGAATTGGGGGTTAGTAACTTGATCTAAAACTTCAGCAGTAGCAACTAGGCATAATTGCAAATCATCATGTTCAGCTAAAAATTTTTCACAAGCTCTGATGGCTTCAACATAATCAGATTCAGCACCCATTAAATCAACGGTTAAATTAATTTTCTTCGCCATTTTTAATTAATCCAATTGTTAATAAATTCTTTTCTGATTCAACAAAAAAATCATGGACTTCTATAACCCGTTGGTCTTGTTTTAAAAGTTGGGTAATGTGAGGAATGGTTTGATTGGCTGTTTGATCATTATATAAAAGCACAACATCAAAAGTTTTGAACGAAGACCGAATGCGTAGAAAAATTTCTAACATTTTTTCACTAACTTCAATTAGATTAGATGATTCTAACACGGTTTTTCGTCCGTTTTTTAAAACAAAGCTTTTTGTGTTATCATTACTGTTCACTTTTTCGGTAATGAATAAGTGATTAAAGTACTGCGCGATCCGTTGCAATAATTTTTTGTTTCACCAATTTGGGCGGCGTTTTTCATAAAAACTTAGTAAAAACAAAGCGTTCATGTAAGAAGAAACTTGAATGATTTGTAAATTTTGCTTTCGGTTAATGAATTGTTCAGCGTTTGTTAATTTACGTTTTTGTTTTGCATTAATGGCGAAAACATAAATTCTTTGGGCTTTAGTTTCATAGAACTCTTCCACAAGGTGTTTGTTATTTGGAGATCCTTGAGCTTCTAAATCCCATAAATAATCCAATCCATACCGGTCATGGACGAATTGTTTTAGTTCGGTTGTGGGTAAGAAAGTGAAGATTGCGCTTTTTTTATCAAGAATTAAATCGTCTGATTCGTATTTTTGGAACCGATCAGCAATGTGCTCTTGAAATTGTAAATTCATGTTTTCAATTTTCACTGAAATGAATTCACCATATCGTTGACCAATTTTTAACAATTTATCAGGAGCTAGTAAATGGGCGTGGATTTTCAGAATATCATCTTCTTGCACAATAACAACTGATTCAGCATTATAAGCATCTAAATCATTAATAATTTCGTCGTATTGATAATCACGTTTGGTTTTTTGATTGGGCGCGATTTTTAAGCCCAAACGTAGCACAAATTCACAACAATATCCAAATCCTGATTTTTCTTCAAAGTTGGATTGTTTTTGTTTCAGCAATTCTTTTTGTTGATCTTTAGCAGATTGAACACTTAATTCTTGAAAGAGATTATATTCAGTAATAGGCAGATCATTAGCTTCTAAAAAGCCGCGATAAAACTGCAATAAAGCAAAAGCCCCCGAATCAATTGCGTTGTTTTCTTTTAATACGGGTAATAAATTAGGTGACTGAATTACTGCATTAGCAGCTGCTGCATAAACAATCGTTAATAATTGCTCAATACTTTCAATGTTCGGTTTTTGGGTTTCTAAAGCTTCAGCGATAAAACGCGTGACCGAAAGCATTGTTCCTTCAGTTGGATTTTGGACTGCGGTATACGAAATTTCGTATGATTTTTGAAAGGCATTAAAAAAATCATCAAGATTAACATCATCAACACAATGGTCTAATGGCATAGTTAGACCCCGAATAACTCGACTAATAATAATTCCCGAATTACCTCGAGCATTCATTAAAGTTTCGCGGGCAAAAGTTTTACTAAAATCATTAATTCCGTTGAAATTTTGATGCGAAACAGCCTCCATTGCTTTAGATAATGTCTGTTTTAAATTTAAACCAGTATCACCATCTGGCACTGGAAAAACATTTAAATCATTAATATAGTCAGATTGGGCAATGATGTTGTCAATCCCCTTAATTAGCATTTCTTTTAGTTTGGAAAATGTAATTTGTTTATTATTCAACAACAGTTTCTCCCTAAAATTTCTGAATTTTCTTTTTGTTCAATAAAAAAAGATATCACATGAGGTGCATCATCATGTGATATTTTTTGAAGTTAAAAAATTGAAATTTTTCTAACTTTGCAAAGCAGTTACCATAGCAGTGTAAACAACATCTTCAACAGTAGAACCGCGTGATAAATCATTGACAGCGCCATTGATTCCAACAATAACTGGTCCAACTGCGCCTCAATTACCTAAACGTTGAGCAACTTTATAACTAATATTACCAGCATCTAAGTTTGGAAAAATGAAAATATTCGCACTGCCATCGTATACCAATTCTTTGTATTTGCTCTTACGAATTACTTCATCAACTCCTGCATCAAATTGAATTTCTCCAGCTACTTTCACACTAGCATCAGCTACATTTAAACTAGCAACGGTTTGAGCAGCAGCTGCAATTTCTAAAGTTCGTTCGGTTTCAGCACTTCCTTTAGTGGAAAAACTTAACATTGCTACTTTAGAATCTGGCATGTATTTAATAGCTTGGTTGAATTCAATTGCATTTTGGGTAATGTCAACTAATTGATCTTTAGTTGGATTTAAATTTACAGCCACGTCTGCAAAAATTAATCGTTCATTACCTCGGTGCATTAACATGACAGATGAAAAAGTTTTTTTATTGGGTTTTAAACCAAAAACTTTAAATCCTCCCCGTAAAATATCAGAAGTGGGATAAGATAATCCGCCAACTACTCCGTCAACAAGTTGATTTTTATACATCATCATCCCAATGTTGATTCGGTGTTGCATGAAAGCTTGTGCTTTTTCTAAAGTTTCTTTACCCTTACGTAGTTCAAAAAACTGTTGAGTAAAACGTTCTAGTTGTGTTTGATCAGCAAAAACGTTAACACATTCAACCCTTTCAGGTAAATCAGTTGGGAACTGGTCGTTTTCAAATAGTAAAACTGGCACGATATTTTTAGTTTTTTTCACTAGTTCACGCGCAGCATCTTGAGTTCGTTTGTCATCCCCATCAATTAAAATAATCCGTTTAGGTTGGGCTAAAGCTTCAACTGCTTCGGTAATAAATTGTGTAAATTCCATTATTAACTTAACTTAAATTTCCAATCTTTTATGTTTGATAAATAGTTATTAAAAATTGATCAGTTTGTTCAGTATTAAATCAGCATCTTAATATTGAAGTAACAGTAGAAATTATCCACCCATTAATTTAATTCTGATTTCAAACTTTTCTCAATTTTTCTTCTAATGTATTATACCAGTGTTTTAATGAATGAAATTCAAACTTCGTTATGATAATTCCTGAAAGTACTGATTTTTCCAGCAGAAATGCTGATTTTAAGAGTCATAAAAATTAGTTAGAAAAAACAAAAACTTTGTTACAATCAACACTGTTCTTAATCATCAACCGATGATCAATTGATTGCTTTGGCAATAATTGGAAACACCATTTTTTTACATTTGACAAATTTCGTTATGCAAAATTAACGATAATTGTCCTTAAAATTAGTTTATTTTTTGGTTCAAAACCAAAATAACTTTTTTTCAAAATTATCTATAAAAATCAGATTGCACCCTAAGGTGTTTGTTGTTTTGCGAACACAAACTTAAAAGAAGTTATCTAACTTGTGGTCTGAATTAGTGACAAAAAATAGATAAACTAAAGTTTTTTAAACATTTTCAATTTAGAAACCAATCAGAATCTATGAAATTTAAGTCATGAAAATGAAACAAGCTTAATCGCAAATTAAGAATTCTTGTTCCATTTACTTTTTTTACTGCAGCAATTGGTGGAGCAGCAGGTTATTTACTTTCACCCACAGGGAACCAAATTTTCATTACTAACTCTTCTTTAGAAGCGGGTTATGATCAAAATTTTCGGGTACCAATTTTTGAAAATCAATATAAAGATTGGGATTTACAAACTGGTAACTTACAAGTAATTCAAAAACCAAATGTTAAAACAGCTCAATCATTTGAATTAAAAACAACTGATTTAACTACTGAAACCTTTAATGACAATGCTGTTTTTAATGTGGCACAAGCTGCAAGTACAGGAGTGCGACGCCCTAATGAATCTAATTATGTTTCATTATATAAGGCTTCGTTTACTAGAGAACAGTTTGAACAAGCTTTTAAAAATCGTCGTGATCCAGATTTAGGCTTTTTATTTAAAACTAAGTTTGAAATGTTTGATCCTGTAACCAAACAAAATAAAGTAGTTTCATATGACAAAGGCTTAATTACTGGTTTTTCACTAAAAGATTTAGAACTAGTGAAATCCAAAACCTACCAGATTTTTCATTACTCTGTTAATGATGATTTTTCTGATTTGCAAGGAACTGTTTCTGCTAGCATGGAAATGCGCATTGACAAGCGGGGTCGGTTTTTTGTTGAAATTAATTTAGGTGCTCATAATTTAACTACTCAAAATCTTTCAACTATCCCAACTGAAAACCAATTTAAGGTTAGTTTTGAAAAAGTTGAAGGCAATCAGATTTTCAAACCACTTATTTTTTGAAATTTAAATAGTACTAATGATTTGGACAGATGATACTGACCAAACCCTAGAGGTCCAGTGCAAAATCCAGAAGTGGTTGCACCATTATTTCAAGATAGTGCGGTTATTAGTGATAAAGATTATACAGTTACTCTAACTGATAATGCTCAGAAAAAATATGTTTATGAGTTAGTTGACAATTTTGAAAGCAAAATTAATGATAACACAGTTGTTTCTAAAACTCAAACAGGCGATGAACTACTAACTGCACGGTTTGAAAATCAAAAATGACAAACTAATTTTTTCAATAGCTGAGACAAAAAAGGGGTTGCTAAAGACCCTGGATCACAAGTTAAGTTTGATTTAAATTTTGATGTACGTGATGGAGAATACGGCCAAGTACAAAAATATAAAACTTCAGTTTACGGTTATTTCAATTTTAGTAGTTTGATTAACGGAAACAGTGTAGATCAAACAATTGTTAGTTATGATTTAAGCGATGGCCGAGTGAAAAACTTTGGCAAATTATTAGTTAAGCTAAATGCTCGAGTTAATTTGCGTGGGCAATTAGTAATTAAAGTTAGTTCTATTGCCAAAGATTTCGCTTATAGCTCATCTGAGTTTGCTAGTGATATTGATAAAAATGATTTTCATTCTTCTTTAAAAATTGATAATTTAGAAATTTCTCGTTATTATGATGGAGCAGCAAGTACTAATGCTGTTAATAAAGACGAAATTGGTCCAATTCGCAATTTTAATCGCGATGTGCGACAATTGAATATTAAAGTAGTTAATTCCAACATTGCGGGTGCAACACAAGACAGCAATAAGAATGGACATCAAGTAAGAAGTAGATGAAATTTCTGAGATCCTTATTTATTTCATTACCACCGAATTTGATCAACAGAACAAACTGAAGATTTTAGCAATTATGTTGAAAATGAAAAAGAATTTGCTGAAAAAACCCAAATTACTTTCAGATTTGCAGGTTTAACTGAGACTAATAATCGAACTAACATTGTTTTAAACAGTCCAGGTAGCTCTAAAATTCTTAATAAAGGATTAAAAGGTTGAACAGCTGATGGTAAAGATGCTGGTAGTGGTGAATCCATTTATGGACCAAACGATTTAACTGATCCTTACACATCTTTCACCATTCCTTTTTCTGAAATTGGAAAAAAAGCCAATAATGATCAATTTTGATTTAAACGACTTTATGCTTTTCAAAACCAAAATTATGGCTCTAATGGTTTTGATCAATCTTTATTTAATTTTACTAATACAAGAAGTAATGCCAACTACTCTGCAATGCGAGTAATTTATTATCTGCAATTAACTAAAGTAGGAGATTTTGGTTTTAAATATAGAATTGGTATGGATGTAAGTTCTTACCAATGAGATCAATCTAACACATCTGCTTCTAGAGGTAAATCTGGAATCACGTTACAGAACATTGAATATCAAATTGGTAAATAATTTTTAATAAAAAAATGAAAATGGCGATAAAAATATTGCCATTTTTTCATGGTTAATTTTGTAATTTTATTAAGCAATCAACAAGCTTACTGATCCTGTTTTAAATCACTTTGTAAAATGCAAATTGTGGTATACTAAAGCCGTTTTTAAACTTAGCAAACTCTTTTTATAATTCAAATCGATTCATCAAAAGAAAGACACTGGATATTTTAGAAGTATGAAATTTAAATGATGAAAAAGAAATAAAACTAGTCAGAATTTAAAAATCATTATTCCTTTTACTCTTTTAGTAGGATCTATCAGTGTCACAACTGGTTATTTAGTTTCACCTTCAGGTAGTCAGTTATTCACTTCTAATGCTTCATTAGAAGCTGGATACGATCAAAACTTTCGGGTGCCAATTTATCAAAATAAGTACAAGGATTTTGAAACAACTAATGGTAATTTACGGGTAATTCAAAAACCCAATTTGAAAACAACCCAGTCATTAGAATTAAAAGCTAATACGGATTATAATCCTAAGACCTTTAATGATGCGGTTAATTTATCGATTGTTCATAGTCGTTTAGATTCTATTTCCAATTCTGTTCATAAATCAATTAAATTGTTTCAAGCATCATTTACTAAAGAACAATTCGAAACCACTTTTGCTAATCGTTTTAGTCCAGATTTAGGTTTTATTTTTAAAGTTAAATTTAGTGGTCCTGATGGTTCGGGTGATAATGTTAAAACAGTTGCTTATAATCAGGGATTGATTACTGGATTTTCACTTGATGATTTGATTCGAACTAAATCCCGTCGTTACCGGATTTTTGATTATGCGGTTAATGATGATTTTGCAAACCTTCAAGGTATGGTTTCTGCTTTCATGGATATTAATATTGATAAGCGGGGTAATTTTTCTGTTGATATTAATTTAGATGAAACTGAATTAAGTACTCAAAATCCGGAATGAAATTCTGGATTTAACCAGTTTAAAGTTGAATTTGAAAAATGGAACAACGATTTGATTTTTCAACCAGCTATTTTTTGAAATTTAAACACCACCAACGATTTGGAACGATGATACTGACCTAATCCGCTTGGTCCAGCTCAAAATCCTAAAATTACAGTTCCGGTTTTCCAAGATAGTGCAGTAGTTGGTAATGACCAGTATACAGTAACCAATCATAATAATGCTGTTCAAAAATATAATTATCAGTTAGTACAAGATTTTGAAAATGTTTCAAAAAATATCGTTAACTCTAACAATCCAGATGAATTAGTGAACATTAAATTTCAAAATCAAAGTTGACAAACTAATTTTTTTAATGATTGACCCAATAAAGGTGTAGCTAAAAATCCAGGTGCACAAGTTAAGTTTGATTTATTTTTTGATGCTCGAGATGCGGAATATGGCCAAAAACAACATTATAAAACAACGGTTTATGGTTATTTTAATTTCAGCAATTTACAAAATGGTGCTGAATTCAACCAAGAAATTGTTAATTATGATTTAAGTCAAGGACGTTTAAAAAATTTCGGACTTTTTCAGGTACTTTTGAATGCTCGGGTAAACTTACGGGGTGAATTATTAATTAAATTACAAACCCAAGTTCACAACCTTTTATACCAAGCATCACCATTGGCCAGTGATGTTGCTCAATCTGATTTTTTGACAACTGCTAAGATTGATAACATTCAAATTTCTCGTTACTATGATGGGGATCAAAGTCTAACACCAATTGATAAAACAACAATTGGTCCCAATCGTGAATTCACACATAATGTAGCGCGATCTAATATTGAAGTTGTCAATAATAAAATTGATGGAGCTTTAAGAACAACCGATCGTTTGGGGCGGCAAGTGCGAAAAAGTTCATCAGCTGAACCTTACTTATATCATTATTATCGGGTGTGATCCAAAGAACAAACTGAAGATTTTAGTTCCTATATTGAACATGATAAAGAATTTGCTAATAAAGTTTTGATTAGCTTTAAATTTAGTGGTACAAATCAAACAAACAACCAAACTAATCCAGTATTAGATACTTTATGAAAAAATCGTATCATGAGCTTAGGAAAACGGGGTTTAAATCTGGATGGTTCAGATGCAGGAGTGGGCCAAACTACTTTAAACGCTGATGACACTAATGATCCCTATACCAGTTTTAGTATTCCTTTCGCCAAAATTGGTTCTTATGCTAATAACGATCAATTCTGATTTAAAAAGTTTTATGCCTTTGATACCAAACCATACAGAGAGGTTCAATTTGATCGATATCTTTTCAATTTACGCGCATCAGGAAATGATAATTACTCCGCAATGCGGGTGATTTATTACATTAAATTAACCAAAGTGGGTGACTTTAGTTTTGCCTATAAAATTGGTATGGATGTTAGTGCTTATCAATGAAGCAGAAAGCATAATTCAGCTTCTCAAGGCCGAGCAGGACTAAAAGTTGATAGCATTAATTTTTCAATTGGTAAATAATTTTCCGATCTAAATCAAGCAAAAAATAATCATAATTTTTTTCTTAAATTACTACACTAAAATCAGATTGAACTGAGGAATGTTTTTTAAAGTCAAAATTATGGTAAAATAGATCCAATCGTTTATTAACTTAATTTGTTCATTATTTTTGTTTTGATTTGAATCAAAACAAAAGAACTTTATTATCAATAAATTTTTTAATTAGACTAGTTTTTGAACAATCTAATTTTCTCAAATTTCATATTTTAATGAAAGATAATTAATTTTAAAAATCTTAATAATTTTTAAAATTAACCACACGGACAACAAATGAAATTTACTTCATGAAAATGAAACAGTTTAAGTCGAAGATTAAAATTTTTTATTCCGTTGACCTTACTAACTGTTTCTGTTGGTGCTGCAGCTGGTTATTTAGTATCACCTTCTGGTAGTTCACTTTTTATTTCTAATTCTTCATTAGAAGCAGGATACGACCAAAATTTCCGGGTGCCCATTTTCAAAAATCAGTATGCTGATTTTGAGAATGCTACTGGTAATTTACAGGTAATTCAAAAACCTAATTTGAAAGCATCCCAATCACTAGAATTAGTTGATCCTAACAATTTTACAATTCAAACTCTAGCTGCTAACTCCTCATTTCAAATTGGACAGCTAAGTTCTGTCGTGCGACAAAGTGCTGTTGGTAATTCTGTTGATTTATTCAAAATGAGTTTTACTAAAGAACAGTTTGAAAGAGTTTTTAAAAATCGTAAAAGTCCTGATTTAGGTTTTCTTTTTAAACTAAAATTTAGTGCTTATGATTCAGCATCAGCAACAACAAAAACAGTTGCTTATGATAAAGGATTAATTACTGGATTTTCGCTTGATGATTTAAATTTGGTGAAATCTAGAAAATACCGTGTCTTTGATTATTCAGTTAATGATGATTATTATGATTTACAAGGTACCATTTCAGCTGTAATGGAAATGAGTATTGATAAGCGCGGTAATTTTGGAGTCACAATTAGTTTAAATGCGGAAAATTTAAAAACCCAAACTTTATCTGATAATCCTAAATTAAACCAATTTCACGTTGATTTTGAAAGTTTGGGTAACAACCAAATTTTTAAACCAATTATTTTTTGGAATGTCAATGCATCTAATGATTTAGACAGTTGGTACTGACCAAACCCTCGGGGTCCAATTCAAAATCCCGAAGTAAGAGTACCACTTTCTCAAAATAACGCAATTGTTGCTCCAACTGATTATACTGTTACTTTACATGATGATGGAGCTCATAAATACCAATATCAATTAGTGAATGATTTTGAAAAACTCGCCACGAATCCAACTGCAACAGAACAACCCAAAGAACTAGCAACTTTAAAATTTAGTAATCAAGAATGACAAACCAATTTTTTCAATAATTGGGGTAAAGATATGGGGATTGCTAAAGATCCGGGGGCTCAAGTTAAATTTGATCTAAATTTTGATGCGCGTGATGGCGAATATGGTCAAAAACAACTTTATAAAACTTCAGTTTTTGGTTACTTCAATTTTAGTAGTTTAAGAAATGGCGCGGTTGTTAATCAAGAAATTGTTAAATACGATTTAAGTGATGGTCGGGTAAAAAACTTTGGAACCTTTAAAGTGCTGTTATGAGCACGGGTAAATTTATATGGTGATTTAATTATTAAACTATCATCAGTTACTGAAAATTTATCTTACCAAAGTTCTGAATTTGCTAATGACATTGCAAGTTCTGATTTCAATTCTTCAGTCAAATTTTCTAACTTTGAAGTTTCTCGGTTTTATGATGGTCAAGATTCTAAAGAAACAATTGATCAAAAAGCAATTGGACCGAATCGTGTGTTCAACCGAAATGTTTCACATGCGAATATTAAAACAGTCAACAGTAGCATTCGGGATGCTTTAAACGGAAACAATGCTCGAGGGCGAAACATGCGCACTTCATGAGGTTGATGATCTACCCAGCCTTATTTATTTCACTATAATCGAGTTTGATCCACTGAACAAACCGAAGATATAAGTAGTTATGTAGAAAATGATCCGTTTTTTGCCCAAAAAACTGATATTACCTTTCGCTTTGGCGGAACGGTTGAATCTAATAATCGGACCGATATTGTCTTAGATACTCCTGGGAATGCTCGCATTATGAATTTGGGTAAAGATAATGTCAATGTTAGTGATGAACAAGCAGAGCAACGAAAAATTGTTGGCCGAGCTAATTCTACAAATGACCCTTACACCCAATTTACAATTCCTTTTTCTGAAATTGGTAAAAAAGCTAATGGCGATAATTTTTGATTTAAACGGCTCTATGCTTTTGATCGCCAAGAATATCGTTACAATTATTTAGATAGATACTTATTTAATTTTCAAAACCAAAACACTAATAATAACAGATCAATGATAAGAGTCATCTATTACATTAAATTAACCAAAGTTAGTGACTTTATCTTTAAATATCGCATTGGAATGGATGCAAGTACTTATCAATGAAGTAAAGGGGATAGTGCTGCTTCTCGGGGCCGCGCGGGCATTAAATTAGAAGATATTACATACACAATTAAAGAATAAATTGCTGGGTCAACAACAGCAATTTGTTTTTTTAATATAATAGAATTAATTGGACTAATGATCAATATGAATAAAAATCAAAATCAAAATGCAGTATTTGCTGATTATATCGCGGCTAAAAAGAAATTTTTAAGACGCCAAATTTGATTATCTTCAGCAACTGAAAACTTGATTAACTGATTACAAGTAATCTTGAATTTTATTATTTTAATTTTAGCTGTAATCGCAATTTGGTGAGCAGTTGATATTTCTAAGGGAAAATCAATTTTACCTTTTTTAGAACAATATCGCGATAAACTGAGTTATGAGGGATTTGTTTACACGATTGTTGTTGCTTCGTTTATGATCTTATTATTTGTATTATCCGTTTTCATTGCTGGTTATAAAATGGCCATGAAATGGGACAGTTATCGTCGGATTATGAATGAATTACAAGCAATTGTTTTATTTAAAAAAGACGATACAAACTATACTTTAGAAAATTTTGAACAAGATTATGATAAGTTAGTGAAAACTTATTTAACTAAAGCCAAAGTGCCGTGATTACAATTATTAAGAAATGCTTTGAAAGGAGATCGGGGTGTTAAATAAATTTTTAATTAAACATGCTGATGAAACTGTCAAAGAATTTGTTAATCAGTATTGATGAAAATTCAGAATTAAAGCCCGACTATATTTGTTTGCTTACTGAACAATGAGTGGTTTTTCATTAATGACTTCATTAGTTTTGGGAGTACTAGCCACTTTATTTTCTGCAAAGGTATTGACTCAACCTAATACTTATGCCTTAAGTGTTTTAATTGTGGGAGCAATTAGTTCATTTATTTCAGCTTTTCTAAGTTTTTTCTTATTAAAGAAGCGTTATATTAAAAATTATGCTTTATTACAGTTTATTAATTTAGAAAAAATTATTTACGAAAACCGTATTGGAGTTTATGAAACCCACCAAAATCCTGATTTATTGTTCGTAGAACGGTTATATCAAAAAATGGGGGTAGTATCGATTTTACAACCCCAACAACTACAGGAGCTGAACTAATGGAATCGAATTTAAAAGCCAAAATTAATAATCTTTTTAATGAGTTTCACAAGAAATATTGGGTTTCTAAAACTATTTATGTTGTGACTAATTTAGCCATCATGATCATGAATGTAGTTTTCGCAATTTTAAATACCCGCGCAATTCAAAGTAATGCAGAAAGCCCTTTAAAATGAATCTTCTTTACAATTGCTTTAATTAACATTTGCATCACTTTTGCAACCGGATTCAAAACCCTTTTAGCTTTAACCAATCGGGTTAATAAATCCAAAGAGCAGTTGGAACAATTAGCTTTAATTGAAGAAAATCCCGATCAATATCCCCGTCGTAAAGTGGTTGACCGGTTAACTGAAATGGAAGCAACTGAATATTAAAATAAAAAAAAAAAAAAAGTAGCAATACTTTTTTTTTTTTTTTTGCAAACAGATAATGAAGAAATGGCTACAAGTTGAGTTTATCAGTAATTGAATCAACAACTCGTTCTAAGTCAAAAGAAGAAAGATCATCCAAACTCTCACCTAAACCAATGTATTTCACGGGAATATTAAAAGCTTCTTTAATTGCGAAAATAATCCCCCCTTTAGAAGTACTATCCATTTTGGTTAAAATGATGCCCGTAATTTGAGCAGCTTCATTAAAAGCTTCAGCTTGATATAAACCAGATTGACCAACTAAAGCATCTAAAACTAATAAAGTTTCATGCGGTGCTGAAGGATCAAATTTTTTAATTACCCGATAAAGTTTTTCTAATTCCTTCATTAAGTTTTGTTTATTTTGTAATCGTCCTGAAGTATCACAAATTACAACATCATAGTGTTGGTCTTTGGCTTTAGTTAATCCTTGAAAAACAACAGATACGGGATCTTGACCATATTTTTGAGGAGTGACAATATTGATTTTTAATCGTTTAGCTCAAATCATTAATTGTTCAATCGCTCCAGCTCGGAAAGTGTCGCCAGCAACTAATAAAACTTTTTTATTTTGTTTGACTAACATATTAGCTAATTTAGCAATGGTGGTTGTTTTACCCACACCATTAGCACCCATTACTAAAATCACATTAGTTTGGTTTGGCCGAATATTTAAACCTGTATCCAGAATTGAATCTT
The DNA here is from genome assembly GCF_024498275.1 of Mycoplasmoides fastidiosum. Lineage (GTDB taxonomy): Bacteria > Bacillota_I > Bacilli_A > Mycoplasmatales > Mycoplasmoidaceae > Mycoplasma_N > Mycoplasma_N fastidiosum. The sequence continues at coordinate 879,198 of NZ_CP101809.1, read as the reverse complement.
GAATGTAAGAAACAAAGATTTTATCAACAATAATTTCTTTAATTAATTTCACATCTTTGACATTGTGATATTTAATTTCATCAACAATTGCTTCAGTGATTTTAGTTGCAGTTACCGGACCAATATCAAAACTAATTAAAACATCTTCTAAGTCTTGAACAAAATTATCATCTACTTGTTTGAAATCTTTGGCTACTTGATCAACTAGTTGAGAAAAAGCAGTTGCACTTTTTTTCAAACTTTCATTAAATTTTTCTTGTGAAGCCACATTAACTAAAACCTTATCAGCCTTAGCCTGGTTTTGTTGGATTAGTTCTTTCTCTAAGTTGGGTTTCTTAGTTAATTTATTGATGATTCGTTTAAAAAAACCAGCCATTATTTATCTTGATCGCTTTCAACAATTTCTAACGCTTTTTTCAATTCCACCGGAATAATTTTAGAGATTCCTTTAATCATCATTGTTACCCCAAATAAAGATTCACAACATTCCATAGTGCCATTTCGGTGGGTAATAATAATGAATTGAGTTCGTTCAGAATTATTTTTAATGATGTTGCCAAACCGTTCCACATTAGCGGGATCTAAAGCTGATTCAGCTTCATCTAAAATTACGAGCGGTAAAGAAGATACTTGTAAAACTGCAAACAATACTGATAAAGCAATCAAAGTCTTTTCACCTCCAGAAAATAACATTAGATTAGTAATTGTTTTTCCTGGTAAATAAGCATGAATTTCAATGCCACATTCTAAAATATTTTCGGGATCATCATAAATAATTTCACAAGTTCCTCCACCAAATAAGTATTTAAATATTTCGGGTAATTTTTCATTAGTTTGTTTAATGATTTGATCAAAACTTTCGATTGCTTTCTGGTTTAAATCAGCTAGAACTTTTTCTAAATCAGCAACAGCTTGAGAAATAATTTGGTATTGCTCTTGTTTATTTTTATAATCTTCTTCTAAATTTTTTAAATCATTAGCAGCTTCAAAGTTAACATCACCCATACTTCGAATTTCTTCACTTAGACGCCGAATTAACATTCGAGCTTCTTCGTATTTAATATCTAAGGGTTCACTAAAATTTTCAATTGCGTATTCAGGGGTAAATTGATAACCATCCATTAACCGATCAGTATGTGAATTTAGTAATGATTTAATGCGTTCAGCCCGAATTTTTAAATCACTAATTTGATCATGAATTTTCTTGTGACTACTGTTTAAATTTTCTAGTTGAAATTCATAATTTTCAATATCCATGTGCAAGTTATTTTTGATTTTAGTATCAGATTGCACAATCATTTTTTGTTGTTCTAGTTTTTGTTTTTTTTCAACTAATTCAATCAATAAATTATCAATATTTTTTTTATGAGATATTCCCTCAGGATCTTTGGCTTGTTCGGCTAAATGATTGTAATTTCATTCGTATTCTTTTAATTGATTAGTTAGAGTTTCGATTTGTGACTTAATTAAAACTAACTGATCATGCCGAGAAGCAACTTTCTCAGTATTGTCACGAAAATTTAATTGGTTTTTTTCTGATTGTTCACGAATTTTTTGACTAATTGCTTGTTGTTCTTGAATTTCAGTATCAAGATTTTGAATTTTTTCTTCAATGTTAAATTCAGTATTAGTACGCTTTCGGTTATAACCCCCACTGATAGCTCCTAGTGTAGAGATTTGTTGACCATCTAAAGTGATTACGCGATAATTTTTGTTGGTAAACTTAGAATGGTGAATGGCAGAATTAATGTCATAAGAAATAATGATGCGAGCTAATAAAGCATCAATTACAGGTTGAAATTTTTCTTCAACATGAACTAATTCATTTCCTAAACCAATGAAATTATCTAGCTGATTTAAAATTTCATAGTGATCATCAGGCATGTAACGAATTTTTAAATCGTTAATTGGTAAAAAAGTTGCTGCTCCAGCTTGGTTACGTTTTAAAAATTCAATTGCTTTGCGTGCATCTTCACTATTATCAACAACAATGTTTTTTAATGCTTTGCCTAAAGCTAAACCAATTGCAACTTCATGTTCTGGTTCTACTCTAATTAAGTTGGACAACATGTCATAAATTCCAGTTAATGAATTTTTGGCTTTTAAAACAGCTTTAACACCGTATTCATAACGATAACGATCAGCTAATTGGTTTTGCAAATTAATTTGTTCTTGTCTTTTTTGTTCTAAGCGATTGGAAACTTGATTAATTTCACGCATTAACAATTCGTGCTCGCGTGATAATTGAGTTTGAATTTCTTGAAAGGTGGTATGTTCTTGTTCTAGTTTTTCCTTACTGAAACTTAATTCTTTAATTTCTAAAGTTTTATTATCAATAATTTGTTTTAGTGCACCAATTTTTTCTTCAATATTACCAGCAGTTAGCTGTTGTTCCAACTCGGTTTCGTACTTATTTTTTTGAATTTCTAATTGATTACATTCGCTAATCAAATCATGAATGATTTGATTATTAGCATGTAAACCTTGATCAATTTCTGTAAATTTATCTTTTAACAGTTGTAATTTTTGTTTTAGATTATCGATTTCTTGATTGTCTTGCAAATTAGAAGATTCTTTAGATTCAATATCGGCTTGAATTGCTTTTAAATTATTAGTTTCCTCTAAAATTTCTTGAGCTAAAACTGTAACTTCAATTTTTTTTAGTTGTTCTTTTTTATCTAAATAAATGCGAGCTTTTTCGGCCTGCTTTTCTAATTTTTTAACTTGTCGATCAATGTTATTTAATGAAATTTCTGCATCTTTTAAATCAAGTTTAGTTTTATCTAATTCAGCAATGGTTTCTTTTTTTAATAAGGTATATTTTCCAATTCCGGCTGCATCTTCAAAAATTTTCCGACGATCAACTGCTTTAGTTTCAGTAAATCATGAAACGGTTCCTTGGGAAATAATTCCTAAAGAGCCTTTGGATAAACCAGTATCTAGAAAAATTTCAACAATTTCATTTCGTAAACAAGGTTCACCATTAATAAAATATTCATTTTTACCCACTCCCCGAGTTAATCTTCGGGTAATGGTAATTTCTTCTAAATTGGTCCGCAAAAGTTTGGCTGAATTATCAAAAGTTAGTGAAACTTCAGCAAAGTTGGCTGCTTCTCGGGCGTCAGAGCCACTAAAGATGAAATCAGTATTCTGCTTTCCCCGCAATTGTTTGGAGGAGCGCTCACCTAAAACTCATTTCAAACCATCAACAATATTAGATTTGCCTGAGCCATTAGGACCAACTACACCAGTCATGTTATTTTCAAAATTAATAACTGTTACATCAGCAAAAGATTTAAAACCCCGTGATTCAAATCGTTTTAAAAACATGCCTTATCCTATAAAAATAAAATTGTAATTGGTGTCAAAAAATATGAAACAGTGCTTCTTTCAAGTCTTAAAAATTACTTGATAAATCACTAATTAATAGATTATAGCATAATAAAAACAAGCAACAATTTTTGACCTATAAAAACCGAATAAACTTAGTTTTTATTCTTCTAAAGACCATCAAGCTTATTCCATTTTTATAAGTAAGAAGATAAGTTGGGTTCATGAGAAATTTTTGTTATAAAATTACAAAATACTGTTACAATGATCATCGCGTACCTTAGAAGATAATTGGCTTTTGTCCTTAATGCTTTTTATTATTAAATGAAGCGATTATTCAGGAACTTTTCATTTATGCTCTTAATTGAATTTTTAATAAATTTAATGAAGGAATAATGCCTTGTTTTCTTTGGTGTTTTTACCAAAAACAAGGCATTTTTTATTGTCTTTGTACGCTTAAAAGTAATTAAGAAAGATAAGTAAGATGTCCAAAAAAATTCATGATTATAAAGCATCATTAGTTAATGAACTTGCTGACAAACTAAAATCATGCCAATCTTTTTTAATTTATGAATATGCGGGTTTTACCGCTAAAGAAGCATCTAAATTGCGTGATGATTTAATTGCTGCTGAATGTCAAATGACTGTTTATAAAAATAATATTATGAACCGGGCACTAAAACAATCTGGCATTTATAGTGAAGCTAGTTTCACTGGTCCAAATGCTTTAGTTTTAGGTGGGGAAAATATTGAACCATTAAAAGCAATTGCTAAAATGGCTAAAACCCATAAATTCATTAAATTGAAAGCGGCTTTAGTAGATGGTAATTTAATGCTTGCAGATCAGTTAACTGATTTTGTAAATTTACCAACCAAAAAAGATCTGTATGCAATGTTGTGTCAATGCTTACAAGCTCCATTACGCAAATTTATGCATGTGGTTAAAGCGGTTGGTGAAGCTAAACCGCAATAAACAAATATTCAAAATTAAAAATTTAAATCTCTATTTCATTTAAAACAAATTATAAGGAAAGACCTAAAATGGCAAAATTAACAATCGAGCAAATCATTGCTAGTTTAAAAGAATCAACTTTAGTGGAACTAAATGATTTGGTTAAAGCAATTGAAGAAGAATTTGGCGTTTCTGCTGCTTTACCAGTTGCTGTAGCTGCAGCTGATACTGGTGCAGCTGATGCTCCTACTGAAGTAAACGTTGTATTAACAGCTGCTGGTGACAGTAAAATTAATGTCATTAAAGTTGTACGTGAATTAACTGGTTTAGGATTGATGGATGCTAAAAAATTAGTTGACAACACTCCTGGAGTTATTAAAGAAAACGTACCAGTTGCTGAAGCTGAAGAACTAAAGAAAAAATTAGTTGAAGTTGGCGCAACTATTGAATTCAAATAGAATTGAATTCATTATTTAATTTTTAAATTTCTTAACTGCATCTTAAGAGATTTTTTATACTAATCAAGATCAAATAAAAAAACCTCTTAATGTTACATTAAGAGGTTTTTTTATTAATATAATGGGGCGAATGACGGGAATTGAACCCGCGAATGCCTGAACCACAATCAGGTGTGTTAGCCACTTCACCACAATCGCCATATCTTTTTAAATTATACCATTAAATTAAAAGCTTTAATACAATTTAGTTTTAACCAAACATGACCATTAGTTAATTTTTTGATATTTTAGTTACATTATATCTAACATGAATGAAGAATTTTTTAAGATGTCTTAACTAATCTTGATGAGTTTTCGAGTGAAGAATTTGTTTTAATATATAATTAAAATTTGTTAGAGTCAAAATTTTTTGACTCTTTTTTTAATTATTTGAAAAATAAATTTTTATTGAGTCCTTTCACTATTTTAAATGCAAGAAAAATTACAGGTTTATCAGCACTTCAATAAAAAAGTTATCACAAAAATTAATGGTATTTTTACTGAAGTAATGATTCCAACAAATTTTGGCAGTAAAATTATTTGTGGCGATTGAATTGAATGTGAATTAAAAAATGACTCTTATTTAATCACTAAATTATTAGATCGAAAAAACCTTTTAATTCGACCTAAAGTTGCAAATATTGATCACATTATTTTAGTTTATCCATTAATTCGTACTAAAAAATTTAGTGATTTATTATGGTGAATTTTAATGTATCAATCTCAACATTTCAATGTTAAAGTGGTATTTAGCAAAAGTGATTTACTACCAGTTGGCGAACGTGACGTTAAAATCAATTTAATTAATGATTATTTAAAAATTTTACAAGTGGAATCATTTGATTATCATAATTCTGAACAATTAAATCAATTACTAAAATCACTTCAAAATAAATTAATTGTTTTAGCTGGATATTCAGGGGCTGGCAAATCGACTTTCATAAATTTTTTAGATCCTAATTTAATGATTTTAACTCAAAGTTTAAATAATAAAAATTTAGGAAAGCACACCACAACGACTGCTAAAATTTATGAGATCAATCAAATTAAAATTATTGATGCACCAGGTTTTAGTAATCTTGATTTAAATTTAAGCCCTTTAGAAATTGCTAATGGTTGAAATTTATTTACTGAATTGGGAACTAACTGTAAGTTTAATGATTGTTTGCATATTGATTCCAATGCAGATTGTGGCATTATTAGTGCTATTGCTGCAAATAAATTAGATGAAAAAATTTATGAAGTTTATTTAAGTTTCATGAAGAAGAAATAAAATAATTAACAATGAATCGAATTGAAAAATTTGCTGATTACCGGAAAGAAATTGAATTTAATGCTAATGCTCTTAAAAATGTTCAAGCTAGTGTTAAACGTCTTAGTGATCTTTACAAAGATTTAAAAAAATTACAAATTCCTAATTTAGTTCAAGTGGAGCAAAAATTGGATTTAGTTAAGCACCAAGTTTATCAACTAAAAACAGTTGATGAAATTTATAAGCGAATTAAAGATTTCAACAGTGAATTTAATCAAAATCTTATTGATCAATTTATTTTTCAAACTAAGCAAGTTTTGGAACAAAATTATCAATCACTATACCACAATGATTTGAATAATTTTTTAAACGACGAATTAGCTAATGACCCTAATCATGTCATGAGTTCAGAACAATTTACTAAAACCGAACAATTAAAAAACGAATTGCTTGAATACAAAATGAATTTGGATCATAATCTGGAATTGTTAGAGAAAACTCTATTAAAAGCAGATGAATATTTAAAACAAAATAAAAATAAGGAAAATGATCAGTTTGCAAACTTAACATGAACCTTTAAATCCAAAAAATTTAAAACTGCTTTTTATTTAATTTTTGGTGTTGTGTTAGTAATTGTAATAATTATGATTGGTTTATTTTTTGGGGTTAAACTTTAGAGCATGAATTTAAAACGCGTCAGCATTATTGGCCGACCTAATGTTGGTAAATCACGATTTTTTAATCGAGTGACTAAAAATAAAATTTCGATTGTTCTAGCCGAACCAGGTATCACTCGCGACCGCATTAGTGCACCAGTAGAATGATTGACCCGTCACTTTGAATTAATTGATACAGGCGGAATTAGTGATGCCAAATTAAGTTTCCAAGAAAATATTAATGAGCAAGCAAAAATTGCCATTGATCGGGCTGACTTAGTTTTATTTATGGTGTCTTATTTGGACGGATTAACTCCTGAAGATTTATATGTTGCAAGTGTTTTGAAACGATTAAAACCTAAAAAAGTCATGGTTTTAGTCAATAAAGCTGAAAACTTTCAGGATTATGATAGTGTTAGCCAATTTCTGAAGTTAGGATTTGGTCAACCTTATATGATTGCGGCCGAACACGGAATTAATATTGGTAATGTTTTAGATGATATTGTTAAACATTTACAAATTGCACCAACCGAAAAGCCCCAAAATGATGTTTTTCGGTTTAGTTTAATTGGCAAACCAAATGTTGGTAAATCATCTTTAGCTAATGCTTTATTAAATGATCAACGCTTAATCGTTTCCCCAATTGCAGGGACTACACGGGACGCAGTTGATTGTTATTTTCAATATCACAACCAGGAATATTGTTTGATTGATACTGCTGGAATTCGCCGTTCAGGTCAAGCTAATAAATTAGAAGTAGAACGTTATGCAGTTTTACGAGCTAAAAAATCATTGATGCGATCCAAGTGTGTTTTTTTAGTTTTAGATATTGCTACTGGAATTACTGAACAAGATGAGATTATTGGGGGATTAGCCTACAAAGCTAATATTCCTACCATCATCTTAGCCAATAAATGAGATATTTATCCCAACAAGGATGATAATAGCATGCAAATGGCCATCAAACTTATTCGGGATCGGTTTGTTTATTTAAATTGGGCACCAATTGTTTTTATTAGCGCATTGACCAAAAACCGAATTCACAAAATTTTTGAGATGATTGAAGAAATTAAAGCTCAATTAAATATTAAAGTCGCCACTTCGGTTTTAGAAGATTTGTTATTAAAAGCTCAAGCTCTTAACCCAATTCCTAACGTTCATGGAAAAAAGATTAAATTATCTTATGCAGTACAAGTCAAAGGTCAAATTCCAACTTTTGTAATTTTTTGTAATGACCCCAATTTATTGCATTTTTCTTACGCACGATTCATTGAAAACCAAATTCGGTCGGCTTTAGGGTTAACTTTAGTACCCATCACAGTTTATTACAAATCTAAAAACGCTCGGGTAAGGAATAAATAAAAAATGGCGTTTTTACTAGAAATCTGGTTATAATTACATCAAATAACGATTTATAATAATCTTTTAAGATACCGTTTTAAAATTTACTTAGGAAAATAGAATGAACAAATCTAACAAAATTGTTGCTTCAACTAAAAAAGAGATTTTGAGTCGAGTAAGTGAATTGCTTTCTTCCCAAATTTCTCATCAAGTTAGCCAAAAAGACCTTGACACAATTTTAGAAACCTATTTTAGTGTTTTATTAAAAACACTTCAAGTAGAAAAAGAAGTTCGAGTTCTTGATTTGGGAAAAATGAAAATTGTTGCTTCTCCTGCTCGAACAGCTTTCAACCCTAAAACAAAAGAAAAGATCTTGGTTAAAGCTAAAAATACTCCTAAATTCACCTTTTCAAAAAGAATTAAAGAACTAGTTAATGAAAAAGTAAAAGGTTAAATTCTTTTTTCTTATTTCACATAAAAAAGTCATATACTAATGGGTATATGACTTTTTTTACGTATATATTGATTATTTATTAGCATTGCCCTTAATTTATTTTGGGGCACGATTATTTTAGGTTTAAAAATGAAAAAATTTACTGATTTCCGTTTTTCTGAAAAAAATTTATCCATGAAAGCACGGGAAATTCTTTATAAAAACGGCACTGAAGCGCCTTTTACTGGAGCTTATTGGGATCATTGAGAACAAGGTATTTATGTTGATCCTTCTAATGGTGATGTTTTATTTAGTTCATATGATAAATTTAGCTCACGATGTGGTTGACCAGCTTTTTACCAACCAATTGATTTAGATGCAGTACAATTCAAGCATGATAGTTCACACAACATGTCCCGCACTGAAGTGCGCACAGCTAAATCTGATTTACACTTAGGTCATGTATTTGATGATTTAGATCCAACTGCTCTAGCTCAAGGTTATCAGCGTTATTGCATTAATTCTGCAGCGTTAAAATTTGTACCTGAACAAGAAATTTTAGCTTCTGAACACCAACCCTGAATTGATTTCTGAACTGCTTCTAAAGCTAAAAATCAAAATGATTTAGGGATGATTGTGATTGGTGGAGGTTGTTTTTGAGGGGTACAACACTTGATTCGGGATATTTCTGGTGTGTATCATACTACTGTTGGTTATGCTAATGCTAACGAAAACCGTCCGATTACTTACAGTCAAGTTTGCAGTGGAACTACTGGTGCAGTTGAGGTTGTAGAAGTTTTTTATAATAAAAAAATTCTCCCACTTGAACGGTTGCTAAATATTGTGTTTCAACATGTCGATCCGACCACTTTAAATCAACAAGGCAATGACAAAGGAAGTCAATACCGTTCTGGTGTTTATTTCACTGATATTAATGATTTGCCAAAAATTACACAATTTCTAAAAAATTTACAACACCAATATAATCAACCAATCGTAACTGAAGTAGAACACTTACGAAACTATTTTTTAGCTGAAGAATATCATCAAAATTATTTAATCAAAAATCCTAATGGTTATTGTCACATTAAATTTTAGTGATAACTAATATTAATTATGAAAATTGAAAAAAACCAAATCACTAGTTTAACTAAAAACTGGTATATTCCTTTAGACGAATCAACAGTTGAGCAATTAATCACCCACTGAAACCAAATTGATGCTGATCTAAGTTTAGTCACCACAATTGCCACTGAGCATGTTGTTATTAGTAATTCTCTAAAATGAATTAGCAATACAAGTTTAGCAACTGATCAACCCCAAGCTGCAATTAATGTAAACCAAGCTTTACAAACAGTTCCAAATCAAGAAGAAGGATATGTTGTAGTTCGTAATGAATTCTAAAATTTTGCAATATCATCAAGATTTAAAAACAGGAAAAATCAGTTTAACTACTACATTGACCCAAATTAAAACAGCTTTAGCAAATCATGCTCATGCAAACGCTATTATTAATGATTGTTATGCTTCTGCTCAAATTGCCATCGATCAATTTCAACCTAGTTCCAGTTTATTAAATGGGGTATTCTTTAGTTTAAAAGACAATATTGTGACTACTGATCAAGTTACAACGGGGGGATCACTATTTCTTAAAAACTACACTTCACCTTTTGAAGCAACTGTGGCCCAAAAATTAAAAGCAGCAGGAGCGATTAATGTTGCTAAAGCTAATTTAGATGAATTTGGTTTAGGAGGTTCAGGCACTTTTTCAGCCTATGGTCCAGTGCATTTATATAATCATCCAGAATATTTAATGGGAGGATCTTCTTCGGGCTCAGCTTACTTAGTTGCAGCAGGAATTGTGCCATTTAGCATTGGCACTGATACTGGTGATTCAGTGCGAAAACCTGCTTCTTTTGGAGGGATTGTTGGGTTTAAACCAAGTTATGGATTAATTTCTCGGTTTGGAGTTTATCCGTTTTGTCCTTCTTTAGATACAGTGGGCATTTTAAGTCAAACGGTAATTGATGCAGCAATTGTTTTAGATGTTATTGCTGGTCAGGATCAACATGATACAACAACTTGAACAGATAGTTGTACAAATTATTTAATAACAACCCAACAACCAATTACCAAAAAGATCCGGATTGGGATTTTGAAAAATATGTTTGATTATGAAGAACAACCTAATTCAGCTCAAACCCATTTTGATACCACTAAAACTGAATTTTTAAAATTAGTCCAAGAATTAGAATCACGATCTGAAATTGAAATTGTGTGAACTTCTTTTGATGATCAAATTCTTAAAGTGATTAGTAGTTTATACTTAATTATTGCTTATGCTGAAGCAGCTAGTTGTTATGCTAATCTAACTGGAAGTACTTTTGGTTTAGGTTTAGCCAAAAATAATTTTTTTACAGCGATTACTGATAACCGAAGTTGTTTTGGTCAAGAATTTAAAAAACGCATGGCTATTGGAGCTTATGCTTTAAGTGCTAAAAATTATTTTTCTACTTATTTACAATCTAAAAAAGTGCGTGAAATCATTAGTGATTTATTAGAAGAAAAATGAAACGAATGTGATGCAATTTTATCGTTAGGAGCTTTTGGTACTTCTTATAAAATTGCTGAATTAAATGCAGGCATTAATCCTCCCAAAAACATGATTGACAGCATTTTACAAATTGCTAACTTTGAAGGCTTGCCATCAATTACAATTCCCTGAATTAAAATTAAGGGTTTAAGTGTTGGTTTGAATTTATTCACTAAAGAAAAACAAGATGGACAACTACTTAATTTAGCATACTGAATTAGTGAATGAATTTCAATAAAAGAGGTTGAGTAATATGAATTATTTAGTCACAATTGGCTTAGAAATTCACACTACAGTTAATTCTAAACGCAAAATGTTTTCAGCCGCACCCAATTTAGCTAACGCTGATCCCAATACTTGTATTGATTATATTGATTTGGGTTTACCTGGTACTTTGCCAGTTGTTAATTTAACTGTTGTTGAAAAAGCGATTTTATTAGGCCATGCTTTAAAAATGCAAATCAATTATCAAAAAATTAATTTTGATCGGAAAAATTATTTTTATTATGATTTGCCTAAAGGTTATCAAATTACTCAGTACTATCATCCGATTGCTAAACACGGAAAAATTATTTTACCCGAATCCCAAAAAACAGTTGAAATTGTGCAGATTCAAATTGAAGAAGATACTGCAAAACAAACTAAAGTTGGCGACAAAATTTTATTAGATTTTAACCGTGCTGGAACTCCATTATTAGAAATTGTTACAGCTCCTAATTTTACTAATGCTATTCAAGTTTTAGAATTTCTTAAATATTTAAAACGCACTTTAGTTTTTTTGGGTATTAGTGATGGCAAAATTGAATTAGGTAACTTACGAGTTGATGTGAATCTATCAGTGCGTAAAAATGCAACCGATCCATACGGTAATAAAGTAGAAATTAAAAACATTGGTTCATTCACAGCTGTTGCTAGTGCGATTAACTATGAAATTACACGGCAAACTAATTTAATTAAAAATGGTCAATCAGTAGAACAACAAACCCGTCGGTGAAATGAAACAACTGAAACCACTGAATTCATGCGGGTTAAATCTGATGCTGTAGAATACTTTTTTATTCCGGAACCAAACATTCCCGAATTTGGTATTAGTGAAGAACGATATCAAGAATTAATTACTAATTCACCCCAAAATTGATTAAGTATTGAAACTGATTTATTAACTGCTGGATTATCTCAAAAAGAAGTTGATCATTTATTAGATAATTATGAAATCTATCAAATTGTTCACTTATTAAACCAACATTTAAATGATTTCAAAAAAAGTTATAAATGAATTGGTAATGAAATTTTGGGTTATTTAAATAAAGCTGATTTGAATTTTGAAACTTTAGCACCCACAATTTTACAAGAATTAATTGCTGCAGTTTTAGCTGTAGAAATAGAACAAAAACTGAATGCAAAACAAATCAAATTAGTTTTTAGCGCTATTTTGGCAGAAGGTTTAAATTTAGATACTGCCATTGAAAAATATAATTTAAAACAAATTACTGATTTAAATTTTTTAGTGGAACTAGCTGAAAAAATTCTTGAAGAAAACCGCAGCAAAATAGATCAATTTTTAGACAATCCAATTAAATTTGAAAAATTTATTATTGGTCAAATTATGGCTCGAACTAAAGCGCAAGCTAATCCCTTGAAGGCCAAAGAAGCTTATTTAAAAGTAGGTGCTCCGTTATTAAAACAATAAAAAAATCCTGTTTATTTTAAAACAGGATTTTTTTATTTATTTTTTAGGTTATTAGCAACCACCTAAACCAGAACAGCCGACAAATTCGGGATTATCACTATAAGAAGATTTAGCTTGAATAAAGTTCCGATTTACATTTTTCCAGTTAACAATTTTCCAGAAATTAGCTACATAATCAGGACGGCGATTTTGATAAGCTAAATAATATGCATGTTCTCAAACATCTAGTCCTAATAAGGGAATTTTGTGTTCCATTAATGGAGAATCTTGATTAGGAGTAGAAACTACTTCTAATGAATCATCAGATTTATAAACTAATCATGCCCAACCAGAACCAAAACGGGTTTTTGCAGCATTTTCAAATTGAACTTTAAATTCTTCAACACTACCAAAATTTTTAACTAAAGCTGCTTCTAATTCTTGAGGAATTGGTTGATCTTTTTCAGTGGATAAAATGTCCCAGAATAAAGTGTGGTTAGCATGACCTCCACCATTATTCCGCACTAAATTTTTTACTTCTTCAGGTAAGTTATTAAATTCAATTAATAATTTAGTTACCGGCACTTCTAGATAAGAAGGATGGTTTTTTTCTAAACCAGCATTTAAGTTATTGATATAAGCTTGATGGTGTTTGCTGTAATGAATTTCCATAGTTTGAGCATCAATTTGGGGTTCCATTGCTTCATAACTATAGGACAGTTTAGGTAATTTAAACATTTTAAATCCTTTATTTCACTAAAATTTATTAGTATTAGTAATTTTACCACTAACAAATTCAGAATTAGGATTTTGCAGTTTTATTTACAAAATTTTTAACTAAGGTTATTTGAGTGATTTTAGTAAATAATTGGTTTAATTTCAGATTAGTGATGATTTCTAAAAAGATAATTCCCAATCAAAAAGTTCACAAATAAACATTGAAAGCTTCGGGATTACGTGTGGCAAAGCTTATAAATTTTTGCCCAAACAGCGAAGCACCAAAAATGCCAAAAATCACTACATCACGTAAAATCAATTCAAATTCAAATTTACTGAAACTTCAAAATTCTTGCTTTAACCGAGGTCAGAAATGTTGTTGTAAAATTCATAATTTGGAATAACTTAATAATTGATAATACTGCAAAGAAGCATCAGTGATTTTATAAATCATGCCGTTAATTTTTTTGGCAAAGTTAAAACTGGTACTGAAAATTAATATCATAATTACAGTTGCTTGGGATGTATCAAAAATAGGATTAAATAAATAAAATAAAAGAATAGTGGGCAAAGAGCGATTTAATAAATTAAAACCAGCAAAGAATTTAGCAATAAATTTATTGACAATTTTGGGCGATGCTAAAAGTCCCCAAATTATGCCAAAAAAAATTGCTCAACAAAAAATGGTAATTGTTTGTAACAGAACTTGAAAAAACAAATAAAATGGATTATCTATTAATTGATCAGTTGTAAAAAGATATCATTTAACGTTAAATAATCCTTCTAAATAACCTAGCATTTGCGCATTGGCTGGAGAGTGAAAATTTAATTGGGTTAACGAATAAATACTAATCCCAAACATCAATCCAAAAATGAGTAATTTAAATTTATCACCATAATAAAATCGTTGAGCCATTTGTTGAGGGTGTCAATTGGTGATTTTGGTCTTGCTGGAATTATTTTTTGTATAAAAATTTAGAACAATTTCAAAAAACAATAAACTGAGAAATAAGAATAAAAAAGGAATGAAAACTTCTTCAAAATTTTTAGCCGCATCAGCAATTGGCTGATAAATTAAAGTGCCTAAACCAATAACTCCTAAAGAACCTAATAGTGAAATTCACCGTAAATTAGATTCAATGGCAAACAATAGAAACAAAAAACTTTTGTGTTTGATTTGTTGTCAAATAAATTGATAAAACAAACTAAATCGTGCATAACCAATTTTTTGGTAAAGTTGATATTGTTCTAAGTTAACATTTTGAAAAATATTGACAAAATATTTGTGCAATCACAATCAACTAAATCAGAAGAAAACCATCACTACTACATCAAATGAATGGAAACCTGACTGTCAAATACCTAAAAAAACAAAGACGGGAAAAGCTCGCAAACCAATTATCAATCAGCTACCTAAGTTTCACAATCAATTCTTGAAAAAACGATTTGTAAAAAAATAAGCACTAATCATCGCAGCGATTCAACCACTAATAGTTCCCAAAAAAATATTGCCCAAACTGATCATTAAAAATTCAGCAGATAATGACCATAAATTATAAGAAGGATAATGATGATTAACAGTTACGGGGCTAAAAAATAGTTTTAAATAACGATAAAAGAGATCAGCTCCATTTGGAAAGAACCGGACAGGATTAAAAATAAAAATTATTACTAAAATTATTGCAATTAATAAGCTGCCAACAAATTTTATTCAAGGTCGTAACTGTTTTTGATGCTGTCGGTTCCCATCACAATATCAATCAAGAAACCAATTGTGTTTGATCATTTTTTACTGGTAAACCAATTCTAAATCATTAGCATTTACATTTTGGGTTGGTTTGATGAAATGAATTGTTTGGTTTTTGATGGCAATGGTTTTATTGGAAATCATTTTCAATAAATTAACATCGTGAATATTGATGATGATACAACACTGATGAATTTGTTGTAATTTTTTGATTAATGCAATTGTTAGTTTTGCAGTTGCTGGATCTAATGATGTTGTTGGTTCATCAGCCAAAATTAACCGCGGTTTTTTCAATAACAATTTGGCAATTTCTACACGTTGTTTCTGACCTTGGGACAAAGCACCAATTTTTGTAAATGCCTTATTTAAGATCCCTAATTCCTTAAGAGTTTGGAAGATCATAGTGCGTTGCTGGTAATTTAGGTAAAAGAAAATTTTTTGTCACCAAACTTGTTGGTGTAAAAAATCCCGCTTAATTGCTAAATAAACCGTATCATCTTCAAACAAAGTAGAAGTTTGGGATAAATACCCAATTTTTGATCATAATTTTTTGCGCTGCTTAACCGATAATTGGGTTAAATCATGCTGATCAAAATAAATTTTGCCGCTAAGAATTCGATCGGGTTGAAAAATGGCGTTCATTAATGTTGTTTTACCAGCACCCGATTTGCCAATTACGCAAACAACATCATTTTCATTGATCTGAAAGGAAATGTTCCTTAAATAAGGCACATCTTTGTGATCATAAACAATATTAACTTGTTGAAATTCGATTATAGTCATTTCCAATACACCTTTGGACTGGTGTTTTGGAAATGAATTTCATTACAAAACATACTTGCTCCGTTAGTTTTAACTATATCAGCTAATTAAGGGTGTTTCTCAACGCTTCTGGATAAAAACCAGAAAAGTACCCCTGATGTTCTAGGAAATTAATTATATAGTTTAAATGAAAATTTAGTATAATTTCAGTGATTATTGTTTTGAGAAAAAACACTTGATTTAGATTGAGTTTAAAAGAAAAAACACTGAGCCTGCTTAGTGTTTTTTCTTAATGAAATGAGCCATTTCACTGGAAATGACCTTGTTTTTCAACTAGTAAAATTCAGAAAAAGAAAGGATTCTTATGTCAGCAGTTTTTGTAATTGGTGGCCAGCAATATAGTGCTAAAGAAGGTGATGTACTTTATGTGAACACCCTTGGTGCTAAAGAAGGTGAATTAGTGCGTTTTGATCGCGTATTAATGGCTAATAATAAAATTGGCAAACCAACTATCGCTGGTGCTTCAGTTACTTGTCAAGTATTAAAGCACGGACGACAGAAAAAAATTCATATTATTAAATTTATTTCCCAAAAACACCACATGAAACGTCAAGGTCACCGTCAAGGTTATACCAAATTAGTGGTTAAAGAAATTAAAGCTTAATTATGATTCGTATTCGCATTAACCCAGCCGAAATTAGCGTTCAAGATCATGCTAATTTTGCCGTAGTCAATCAGGACATTGTCTGTGCGGGGGTTAGTGCCATTATTTTAGGTGCTTGTGGTTTTTGGATTAATGATCAACGCATCGAAATTGTTCAAACGGTTAATCCGGCTTTAGTGACAATTCGTTTTAATTCTGATGCTTTAGCTGATAGTGATTTGTTAAGTCAAAAAGCCCTATTAGTTAAGCAATTAACCATGATAGCCCAAAATTATCCACAATATATTCAATTAGAAAAGCATGAAAGGAACGCAAATGACTAAATTAATTTATGATTTGCAATTTTTTGCTTCTAAAAAAGGGGTGGGTTCTACCAAAAATGGTCGTGACTCCAATCCTAAGTTTTTAGGTGCTAAATTAGCAGATGGTCAAAGCGCTAAAATCGGACAAATCATTTACCGCCAGCGTGGCAACCGGATTTTCCCTGGTAAAGGGGTTGGTCAAGGTTCTGATGATACATTGTTTGCTTTAAAAGATGGGATTGTAAAATACCGTCCCTATCTAAAACGCAAAACTAAAGTTGAAATTATTCCTCCAACTCCTAAAGCATAAATCAAACTATAATCTTTTTTCTCACAAACAAAACTCTGATTTTTCAAAACCTAAATCATTAATCTAAGGTTGACTGGTTCGTGGTAGAGTTTTATGATTGCTCGCTAACACCACATTAAGAACAAATATTTACAAGGAATGTTGCTTATATGGCCGCAAAGAAAATCAATCGCATTGCCAAATTAGAATTAATTGGCGGACAAGCTAAACCAGGTCCTGCTTTAGCTTCTGTTGGGATTAACATGGGTGAATTCACCAAACAATTTAACGATCGTACTAAAGATCGAAACGGTGATGTTGTTCCAACTATTATTACTGCATACACTGACAAATCATTTATTTTTGAAGTGAAAACCACTCCAACAACAATTTTGTTAAAAAAAGCTGCAGGAATTGAAAAGGGTGCAAAAGTCCCTAATAAAGAAAAAGTTGGTAAAATTTCTAAAGAAAAAGCGTTAGAAATTGCCAAATATAAATTAGTTGATGCTAATGCTCGTGATGAAGAAGCGATGTTACGCATGGTTGCAGGAACTGCAAAACAAATGGGTTTAGAAATCGAAGGGTTTGATCCAATCAAACCAAAAAAAGCTAAAGGCTTTTAGAAAGGAGACAAATTAATTCAATGCCAAAACATTCAAAACGCTTTAAAAAAATTCTAGCTAGTGTTGATACCAAAAAGAATTACACTGTAACTGAAGCTTTAGAATTATTAAAACAAAATGCTAACGTTAAATTTGTTCCTTCTGTTGACATTGCTGTTAAACTAAATTTAAATACCACTAAACCCGAACAGCAATTACGTGGTACTTTCACTTTGCCACACACTGTAGCTAAAGAAGTACGAGTTTTAGTTATTGATGATGCTTTTACTAAAGAAGATGCTGAAAAATGTGGAGCTGATCATTATGGTAGTGTGGAAAAAATTGATGAAATTAAACAAGGCTGAATGGAATTTGATTTAATCATTACTACTGCTAAAATGATGCCTCAATTAGCTAAAATTGGGAAAATTTTAGGTCCAAAAGGTTTAATGCCAAATCCCAAATTGGGAACAGTAACCAACGATGTTGTTAAAACTGTTATCGAATTTAAAAAAGGGAAAAGTGAATACCGCACCGATTCTTTTGGAAACATTCACATGCAAATTGGAAAAGCTGATTTCACTGTTGAACAATTAAGTGAAAACTTTGATGCAGTAATGCAATTATTAATTGCTCGCAAACCAAGTGTGGTTAAAGGAACTTACATCCAAAATATCTCTTTATCAACTACCATGGGACCGGGATTAAAAATCCAATTTTAATTTTTTCACTTTTTTATTAGAACAAAGACTCAACAAGCAGGACTTCTAATTTAAAATTAAAAACACTACTTCGAGTAACTCGAAACTAATTTTGAAATGCAAAATTTGTTACTAATTTAATATAAAGAACAAAAATACCTGCCCTTCAGTTATTGGTTTAACTGAATGGTTTTTATTTTGGGAGTCATCATGGGATGAACTAAAAAATGGGGAATAATAAACCTCTTGACCCTAACAAGTGGTTTCTTATTAAACGCATGTGCAACAAATGCTGATCTTAGTTTGATTACAATTGGACTTTCACAAAACTTTACAGATGCTTCAACTTTAAATCAGTTTAAAACTGCTTTATTATCTCAAATCATTGAACTTAAAACTAATCATTCCCAGTTTAAACAAGTGGAACTAAAAGATTTACACATTGTTTCGATTGAGGACGAAGCAACTAAAATTCAAGATTTGAATACTAATAAAATTCAATTTGGGTTTGTCTCTGCTTTTGCAGTTTTTCAATCTCGTGTACAGAATTTTCAGATTGCACTCCAGACTAAAACAGATGCTTTTATTGGTGATCAGACAATTGCTTTTTATGCAACTGAAAATAATCCATTAGCCACAATTGCAACCAGATTAAACGAAAACTTTCAAAATCCTAGTTACAAAACTTGATCTGATTCAACTAATCCTAAAGGTTGAAATGGTTTTCGCTATCAGAAAAATTATGTTGAACCAGCTCAAACAATTCCCTATTACCGCGGAATGATTATGATTTATGGTAATGAAACCGAACGGACCCAAATCAGAACCGCATGAAATAATAAAGATTGGAATGCATTTAAAAAATTTGGCATTATGAGTGGGAATTTAGATTCGGCTGGTAGATATTGATTACAAGCAGAATTACTAAAAAAACATTTTGGACCAAATCAGTTCACTAGTTTAGCAGAATTGGCTAAAACTGATCCAGATTTCTTGTTTCTTTCGGGACAAAAGGGAGAAAATATTGGCGCAACTAATCTAGCAAAATATCACATTGTTTTTGATGATGCAGGTTCATATGCTTGAACTAAATCTAATACAAATAACAGTCAAATTTTTGCTTATACCCCAGCTGATACCACGAAACAAACTGAAATTTTTATGGTAACTGATCCGCTTCCTTATGACTTAGGAATTTTTAGTGCTCAAGTTCCCCAATTAACCCAAGATCTTGTGGTTCAAGCTATTCTAAATTTGCAAGCTAATGATCCGTACGGACCAAGTTATGGGTATAATGGGTACGAAGCAGCTAACTCTGATTTTCTAAACCAGTTTCGACACAATTACGGATTTTAATTTAGATTGCAAAACGTTTAAAATTAGTGTTTAATTTAGAATTAATTGAATGATTAAAACAGGGTTCATCAACCCTTAATTTTGATGAAAAAATTACGGATTTTACGGGCATATATTGCTAAAATCTTGAAATTTATAATATATAATTATTAAATATTCACTTGTGGTAATTTGAAAATTTCGTAGTTGCTTTCTGAAGGAAATCTTCTGCTTTTTTAATTTACCATCTAATTTTTAATTAGGATCCTTTATACATAATGGCTAAAGTTAAAACAACTACAACTAAGAAAAAAAATCAAGAGTTAAAAAATCATCAAATTAAAGTGCAGCAGAAGAAAAAAAGCGTTCCTGTTGTTACTACTGTTGAAGTTAAAGAACAAGAAATGGTGCAATATCAAGATGTTAGTCAAGATAATGCACTTGAACCAAATATCTTTTTAACCAAACAAAACCAAATTTTTGATTTACTAAAATTTAGCAGAGAGCAAGCTAAAGTTCATCGCATTGTTTCCAAAGAACAATTACGACGATTAATTGTTCAACCCCAAATTTCATCAATTAGTAATTTAACTAATTTAGTTCGTCTAAAATCTGATTTCGTTTACAAATCAGAAGACGAATTGTATCAAGAATATTTGGCTAAAATTGAAATTGAACAAACTCAAGAACCACCACGTGATGATGATTATGTTGTTGAAGTTGAAAAATCAGCACCATATTTAGCTGACTATGTTGTAAGTAGTAAAGTTTTTGAAAAATATCTACCTGAAGAGTTATTAAAAAAAGGTGCTAAGAAAATTTTAATTTTAACTGACACTGATTTCCAACAAACAACCCATTCTTATCAGTTATTAGTTAGAGCTTTACGACAACACGGAATTTTCTTTGTTGAATACACTAACATTCAACCTGAAATTACTAAAAAATTAGTGTGGGATGTTGCGGCTTTTGGTCACGAACATGATGTTGATTCTGTGATTGCTTTTGGTTCATGATCACTGATTGACTTCTCCAAAATTGTAACCATTAAGATGTCTAATCCAAACTTGAAACGTTTAAACCGAGCATCTAGTGAAACTTACACCCGTTCTAACTATTTTGTATTCTCTATTCCAACTTTAGTATGTATGGAAGATGGCGTGAATTCTTCAAGTGTTTTATTCAATGAACCAATTAAAAAATTGGGCGGTGGAAAAAAAGCTTCTAACAATGATTTATTAGCTTTAATTACTCCAGCTGACAACTCTGACTGTTCTTTTTTCTATCCTGAAATTTTGTTAGAAATGAACCCAGAAAAACTAAAAGAAGCTTTAATCGAAACTTATTTCCGAATCATCTTGAATTTATATGATGCTAAGTTAAGTGATCGAACAATTGATCTTTTAGTGACTGATGCAAAATACATTCGCGAAACTTTAAGACGTTTACAAGCTAAGAAAAAAGGCTTGACTGAAAAAGAATGTGATCGTTTGGCATTGATTATTGTTCGTACTGTGGATGGAACAACTTATTTACCAGAAGCACACCAGTGAAACTGATACTTCTTGGAAACTGCTTTATATGCCGAATTCCGCACTAAACGATCTGAAGGTTTAGCAGTTTTAGCACCAATTTTCTTCCGTGAAGGTGTGAAACATTCTGATAAATTTAAAGAGCGCACGGTGGTTTTGGCTAATAAACTATTTGATCGGGAATCAGTTGATGGGTTTGTGCTAGAATTAATGCATTTTGCAAGTGAATTCAATTTACCACAAGCTTATTTAGATATGCATGAAATTCGCGAATTAACTCCTCACAATTTGGTGAATGTAATTCGCAACGGAACTTATTTTGTGCCAGCTAAAATTACTAAAAAAGTTCTTGAAGGTATTTCTTTATACTAATTTTTCACATGATTATTTAAACAAAAATCATTATTCTCACTAGTTATTTAGGGAGAAGTGATTTTTGTTTTTATTGTTATGAACAATTGAAATTATTTTTGTAATCGGAGTTTACTAAAATAGTAAAAAAATAATAATCCATTTAAAAAATCTTGATTATTATTAAAGCTAAATGAAACGAGGGATCGCTAATAAATTAGCTCTGTTTTTATGAAACGAGAAAGAATCTTTATTCAGTCGAATGATTTATCACAATTTCATTACGGCGGAATTAAAAAATACCAAAAATTTAATGTTTTTTTAATTTATGCTACATTATTTGTTTTGTCGTATTTAACCCTTAATTTTTTAGCTTCTAACATTTCTGGAGCCATTGCATTAAAAGAAAATTATGTGCCTTATTTGGCCAATTTCTTGTTTCAGATCATTCACACTTCATTTGCAAGCTATTTTTTAACTTTAGCTTTTACACGTTTTTATCAAGATCACAAAAGTTTTAAACTCTATCTACTCTGAATGTTCATTTATTATGGCAGCGGAGTCATTAGCTATGGCTTGTGGTTTTACATCCAACCCCAAGTTGATTTTACTAATGCTAAACCAATTGATTTAGTATTCTTTAAATACATCATTTACTTCTTCTTGTATGCGATTTTATTAGAATTAGTTTATGTAATTTTTTTCCTAGTTTTTGATCGTAAAGTTGATTCCATTAATGTTGTCAACTATAAAATTAAGTTTGTAACTTTATTTATTTTCTTTGTTTATACATTATTGTTTATTGGCTATTTAGGTGGACATTACGAACGGGCTATTAATTTTTTCAAAGATCAATTAATTCCATTCTTTCGTTTTCGCGAGCTGACTTTAAGACAAGGTATTCGTAGTTTTATTATTTTGTTTGTATCAGTTGTGCCATGGTTATTTTTAATTGCATTACATTTAAATGTCCAACGATATGCTAAACGCAATGTTGTTTTAAAATTATTTAGTGCGCGATTGACTA
This sequence comes from Mycoplasmoides fastidiosum, assembly GCF_024498275.1. GTDB lineage: Bacteria > Bacillota_I > Bacilli_A > Mycoplasmatales > Mycoplasmoidaceae > Mycoplasma_N > Mycoplasma_N fastidiosum. The sequence continues at coordinate 856,446 of NZ_CP101809.1, read as the reverse complement.
CGGCATTTTTATTAGCTAATTTCTTGTTCTTTATTGTTAATAATTCCAGTGCAATTCGTAATTTTCAGTTTTCAAGTTTAAACTACATTTATTTAGTAATCACTCTGATTACATTAGCAATTTTCTTCTTTTTATTAATTTGAAATCAGATTCACTTTAACTCTTCGATTTATTATTTCTTAATTGTGGGGTTTTTCTGATTCTTGTTATCTTGGTTTTTAGTTGTTTTATACATTACTGGTGACACGGTTAACTTTTTTTCTCGGGTGAATTTAATTATTCTTGCAGTCGCATTGATTGTAATTATTTCTACCATTTTCTTTAATAGTTACACTTTAAAACAACCAGTTTTAATGATTTCTAACATTTTGTTACAACTAACAGGATTAATGTTTATTGTGATTTATTTAATTAACACAAACTTACCTGATATTGATTTAAAAGGTTATGACCCGTTTTTAATTTTGTATGTTTTGATTGCGTTATTATCGTTAATTAACATTAACATTTTGCTAATCGTCTTTATTATTTCATTGAAACGATTAGCAAAAAATAAACGAAACCGTTTAAAAATCTTTTCTCCCCAAACTTTTGATAAATATAACCTAACCGGATGATTGAAATTCCAAAACTTTAATAAGCATCCAGTCAATTCCAAATAATATTTTTAAAAAAACTGTTAAGGAAATAAATCATTTATGAATATCCAACAAATGCTTAATTGAATGAAATCACTTTGAAGCCGGTTAAATAGTTGACAAAAAATCAAACACGAAGTGCAAAATTTATTTGCAGTTCAACTGAAAGATTTTGTAACCCGAATGAAAACGGGGAAAAAGAATGTTAATTTATCTTACATTGAAAAAATTAGTGCTCAGTTTGAAACTGTAGTTAATAACAAACAAAGTTATGTTAATAAGATTGATAACTTCAAAGAAATTATTTATTTAGAAAATTTTTTTGATAATAAAAATCAAGCATTTGAACGTTTAATGGCAGGAATTACTGATGCTATTCGTACCCGGAAACAAATTATTTTTCCCGAATTTTTCATTACTTGGTGGTCTAATCAAACTGGTTATTTAAATTATCCAACTTTATCAGTTAACAAAGCAGAATTAAGTACTAACTTAAAAATTTATGATCCTTTAAACCTAGATGATCCTGATGTCATCAAAACTTTTAAAAGCTTAATGAAAGTACTTCATTATGAATTGAAAGAGCAAGAAATGTATTTGTTTTTAAACAAACACATTATCATTGCTTTTTCCCAGAATAATGGTTATTATTTATTGTTTTCTAATGAGGTTAATAGCTAATGAAAAGCTATCAACATGCCGAACTTAAGGTTCAGAATTTAGAGAATTTAAAAAAATACCTTAACATCTATTTTTATGAAACCCTTTCAATGTTACAAGTACGTAGTCGGTTACTAACTAACAAACTAAACGAAATGGCCTATGTAAAAAATATCTTTTTAGACATTGAAAAAAAATATAAACTTAAATCTTTTTTTTACTATAATCCTCGTTCTGAACAATCCCAACAGGGTAATTCCTTATATGTTTATATTGCAGAAAAAATTAAGTTATCTGGAATTAACTCGTCTTCTTATGAAAATGACTTATTAAAAAAAATTGGGCCAAAAGATTTATTAATCACAATTGGAAGTGCAGCTAATGAGTTTGCCACTAAGAATGAATTAAAACCAATTCTTAGTCTTCCTAAAAACACAATTGATAATTTGGATGAACTGAAAACTTTGCTGTTTGAATACTATTTAACTGGTAGAGTGGCTCAAGTAAAATTCGTGTTTGTAAGTAACAAAATTAATAATGGTGAAGTGACAATTTTACCAATTAACAAATTTGATATTAAATACGAAGTTAGTACTGAAGATGAAGAACAATTAAACATTGAAAAATACAATATTTATCCCAATTTAAACGAATTTCAGAATAACTTAGCATCAATGTATGTTGAAAATGTGATTTATGGGATGATTTATGAATCTGATTTTTATGTGTTGAAAAAACGCTTAGTAAAAATTCGAAGTAATTTGAATGAAATTGACAAAAAAATCTTCAACTGAAACTACGAAATTTCTAAGGGTAAATATGATGAAATTAACAGCGACATCATCTTAACCCAGCAAAGTCAAAAATAGTGGTTAATCATGAATAATTTTTTGAGTAAACTGCACAAACAGTTGCATTCACTACTACATCAACAACCCGATTATTTTCATGTTGTTTGACCTGATGATGAAAAACTGATGAATAATGCCCAAATGCAACCGATTGATTGATCAAAAAAATATTTTGCCAAATTACTGGTTTATGACAACTTTAAAGAAATTTTGGTGAAAAATAATGATTTAATTGTTGATAAAGATTTATTGATTTCATTTCATAACGAGCGCAGTAACCATATTTTTTTATTAAAAGATGCCTTAATTATTTTTGAAAACAATAAAGCCACAATTAAAATGTGTTCAAAAATTGTTGAATTTGTGCGACCTGAAAAAACCAGCGATGAATTTTTTAGCAACAACCAAGTAGAAATTGGGGTTATTAAAAAACGGTTGCGTAAAATTAAGCAAAATGAAGTGTTTGGTTTATTACCAAGTGAAATCTTAGAGCGTAACTACTTACAATCTGCACTGAAAGTGAAGAAATTCATTGACTTTGTTAAAATGGAACCATACCTAAAAATTCAAGAAAAATAAAACCTGGCGGGAAACTAAAAAAATGAATTCACATGTTAAATCAATTCAAGACTATATTGTTGAAATTAGTGGAAACGACTAGTATGCCATTAACCAAATCTTTAAATTCAAAACTGGAAAAACCGGGATCGTTATTAATGCCACTACCGATCGGGCTTTTTTAATGTATGATGGTCAAATTGAAAATTTAATGATTGGTGATGATGCCACTCCCTTAGGTGGCGATTTTGAACTGAAAACTAAATCAAGTTACTTTGGCACAATTATTGATATTTATGGCAATAATGTGTATGGAACAAATAAACAGAAAAATGAAACAGTTTTTCCTTCTGCTTCTGGTGTTTTTGCTGAAGCTAAAAATTTGAACTACCGTTTGAATCTAGATACGCAACTAAAAACGGGAGTTTTTGCAATTGATGTTTTATTTCCGATTGGTTTAGGTCAACGTCAAGTTATCTTAGGTGATGCTCAAACTGGTAAAACTAGTTTATGCTTATCCACAATTATTAATAATAAAGATAATGATCAATTAAAAGTTATTTATGCTTCAATTGGTAATAAATCAGTCGATTTATCCCGAATTTATAATGTTTTATTAAATAAAAAAGCTTTAAAAAACACCATGATTCTACATGCGCCTAGTGATAATTCGTTGCAGCAGTATTTAATGCCTTATGTGGCAATGAATCATGCTGAAAATTTGATGATGGCGGGGTATGATGTTTTAGTGGTGATTGATAGTTTAACCAATCATAGTCATGTGATTCGTGAAGCTGGACTATTAACCGGAGCACCAGTGGGGAAAGAAGCTTATCCGAGTAACTTATTTTTTGCTCATGCACAATTTTTAGAACGCTCTGGTAAATTTATTAATGGCAAAAGTATTAGCTGTTTACCAATCGTGAAAACAATTAATAACGACATTACTTCATTGTTGGCTTCGAATGTGATTTCGATTACTGATGGTCAAATTGTTTTAAGTTCAGATTTGAAAAACCAATCCATTTTACCAGCCATTGATTTACAACGTTCTGTATCCCGACTAGGTGGAGCAGTGCAATCACAAATGTTACGTCAATTATGTAATAATTTAAATGCTATCTACAATTTGTATGTGCGCAACATGCGGTTTAGCCAAATTAATTTTGAATTTAACAGCTTCATTAAAAAAACTTTAGATCAAGGGAAATTACTGGTGAATGTTTTAAAACAAGCAGAGTTTGTTTGTTATTCAAGTGTAACCAATTTAATTTTGGGTTCAATTGTTTCAGGCAATTTGTTAGATGCTAATGCTCCAATTCAGTTTTATATTGAGATGTTTCAAGAATACATGCACCAAGATCACGTTGGAAAAATCATTTATCGTGCCATTCGCGATCAAATTGATCACCGTCGCGATATTAACCAAGAAATTTTGGGTCACTTCTTGAAAAATATTTTCATGCAATTTGAACAACTAAGACACACTGACTATCAAATGAATTTTAATAATCCGGATTATTTTAAAATTTCACCAAAAGTGATGGAAGTGTTGAAAGGATCATTATGGGCAAAATAATTGTGGCGCAACCTGGGGTTTATGATGTGCAATTTAATCAGGGTCAATTGCCTAAAATTGGTAATGTTTTAGTCTGTGAAACAAAAAAATGTGTGCTTGTTGTTGAAGCAATTATTTCTGAAACTGTTGCCAAATGTATTTTGTTAAAAGGTTCAGATTCATTTTTACGAATTAACCAAAGTTTAGTTGATACTAAAAAACCACTGATGGTTCCAGTAGGAACTGAAACTTTAGGGGGAGTTTTCAATATTTTGGGCCAACCGCTTAATAAAATTGAAGCGGCTTATCGTAAAATTCCAATTAATTCCACCAATAAACCCAAAAAAGATTTTTATGTTAAAAATGAAATCATTGAAACCGGAATTAAAGCGGTTGACTTTTTTACTCCAGTTTTACGTGGTGGTAAATTAGGAATTTTTGGTGGTGCAGGGGTTGGTAAAACCATTTTAATTAAGGAATTGATTAACAACATTTCCCGTAAGATTAATAAAAACGTACATAACATTTTTGTTGGCGTGGGTGAGCGGACTCGGGAAGCTAAGGAATTGTATGATGAATTACAAAAAACCAATTTTTTAAACTTAATGAGTTTGTATGTCGCGGAAATGAATGAAACTTCAGCTTCCCGGATGAAAATTTTGCAAGCTGGAATTACAGCAGCTGAATACGCTCGTGATGCTAATAAAAACGAAGTGCTAATTTTCATCGACAATATTTACCGGTATTTACAAGCTGGACGAGAACTGTCTTCTTCATTAGGAAAAAAACCTTCAGAATTGGGTTATCAAGCAACGATTAACAGCGAAATTGCTAGTGCCCAAGAACGCTTAGACACTAATAGTAATGGCTCAATTACTTCTTTTCAAGCCGTATTTTTGCCAATGGACGATTTAAATGATCCCGCATCTGTAGCGATTTTAAACCACTTAGATTCTTTGTTAGTTTTATCTCGGGAAATTGCGGGAAAAGGATTGTTTCCAGCGGTTGATCCGTTACGCACTTCTTCTTGAATTACTAATCCAACCATTATTGGGGATTTACACTACAACTTGTTGCTTGAAGTAAAAGCAATTTTAAATAAACAAAAAGAATTAGAAGAAATTATTACGATTTTAGGGATTGAAGAACTAGATTTAGAAAGTCGTAAAAAAGTGAAAATTGCAGCCCAGTTAACCAGTTACTTTACCCAAAACCTGCACACTACAGTTCAGTTCACTAACCAACAAGGGGTTTTTGTACCTTTAGAAAGAAATTTAGAAACAATTAAACGAATTATTCAGGGTGACTATCTGAGTTTAGAAGAACACGAATTCCTTTATATTAATGATTATGAAGATTTGGATCGAATCTTAGCTAATCAAGTTCAGCCAGATGAGCCCGAAGTCATTGAAAAACCAACCAACCAAAAAGTTTCTTTATTTGGTTTTGGCCGTCGTAAAAAAGCGGCTAATTCTACCCGGTAAAACGGATTAATTAAATTTTATTATTACAATTCAACCAAAATTAGCTACAACTAATTTTGGTTGCTTTTTTGTTCTGAAGTAATTGATACTAATAAATTCTATCAACGCAAAATTAACTTGTTCTTTGATACAAAAATGAATTGAAATGCAATCCGCGTTATATAATAACCTCTAGTTTATTCTAGGCCCTAATTACTACTTTTAATTATGGGTTAATCAAAAAAAATTAACTACCAGATTAAATAATTGTTTTATTTCATTTCTGGGCTTTCATTTTTGTATTAAGATCATTTCAACCAAAAATACAAAAAACAAAACTTCAAAAGCATTTAATTTTCGAAGTTATATAACTGCACAAAAAATAATTAGATTAACAATTTAGCTTTGCAAGTTAAGTTATCTAATGCTGTTAGCGTGTGTTTATAGTCATTCGCTTTTTGTCAGTTGCTATTTTTATTCAATTTAAGGGATGTACCTGAATTATGCGTAAGGCAATCAAGGGCATTTGAAAAGCAAGTTCACTAATAATTGCTGGACTGACAATTTTTATTGGCTTGAATAGTTTAAATCGTCACCAAGCTCATACTAACTTTAACCAAAATTTTTTGACAACACGAATTCAACATCAAGATGTTGTATTTCTGTCTGGAAGTTATGCAATCAATAATTTGGATTCTAAAATTGCTGAAATTTTAGCTAACATCCATAATGTATTTAAATCTAAGTATCAAGAACTTAGTACAAAATTTGAAAAATCTTCTGATGATGAAACTAATAAATCAATTACATTTTTATTAATGAATATCACTGCAGTTGATACAAATAATCTTTGATATAAAAAATTAGCGGATAATTTAAAAAAGGTTTTGTATTTAAACGTTTTAGGGGATAAATTTCATTATCAAAATGATCAACGAGCTGATGCTGAATCTTTTCCGGCTTTTAATTATTTAAACGAACAACGAAAGAAAATCGTTTTAAAATTAAATGATCCTAACTCCCATCCTGACTTCATTATTAATACATTAATGCCATCAGAAGCGAGAAATTTAGCTGATCAATTACTTACTGGTTGACAAACATATTTAACATCTGGCACTGATACCACATTTGGTAAAAGTTGATATGAACAAATTCCCAAACAATTAAAACCCGTAAGACATTATGATGTTGCCTTAGATACCCAAGATTATCAAAATTTAATTGACGCATTAACAACTACAAAAGCAAGTAGTGAAATTCTATTAAAGCATGCAAAATTAGAAGAGATTCAAAAGCAAGTCGAACAAAAGTTACAAACAGAATTAACAAAAGATATTAAAAGTTTGGAAGACATTAAAAATCAAGATAAAAATTCTCAATTGTTTTTGGATACAGCTCCTAATAATTTAGCATTAAATTTAGGATTACTATCTAACAACCCTCATTCTAGTCAAGATGTTGATCTCTTTAAAGATAAATGAAACGCACATTTATCTAAAGAAAATAATATTAGTTTTAACCCCTTATTTTCTTTTCCCTCAACCAGTGATGAAAGCAAGGCAAAAATTAGTGATTTAAAATTGCAATATTTTACTAATGGCAATTTAAATGATAATCCTTCATTAGATTGAATTTTAAGTTTAAATAATGCTTCGGTTCAAGGCCAATATCATTTTCCTTATACTGCTACACCAAGTGAAACTGCTAGTTTTCTTTTAGAAAAACTTTTTGTTCTTATTCAAAATTTTGGTATTCAAAATTTAATTGATTTAACTGATGAAGCTAAAGCAAGTAATAAAACCACTTTTGAACCAGCAGATTTTAAACAGACATTTGATATGTCGCAGCTACCAACTGGTTTATTAAATTTGTTAAAAATGGAATTCAAAATTACTGCAGTACAAAATGAATTTACAAATAAAACTAATATTAATGATTTATTAATTACGATTACTGGATCAATTCAATCTAATGGCACTAATCCAAGTGGCAGTAATATTATTGGATCTGTCTCTCATGACTTTATTTTTCGAGTAAATCCTGATTTAGAAAATAAACTTTTAACTACAGCTCCTAAACTTGATCCGGTGTGAAACAATTCAATTAAGTTGGAATCAAATGAGCAAATTCAGCAGTTAATTGCTGCTGGACAATATAATCGTTATTTTAGCTATAACAATACTAATTCTAATTTTCAGTATTCCACAACCGGAATTGAAATTGGTAATGGCGTAGTAAATGTCACAACAGAAATTAGTTTAAATAACAAATACGCTTCAGGAATGAAGATCAGTTATATTACTGCTTTGCCAATTAGCTTATTTATTGATAACACTAATTTTGAAGCTTTAGCCACAGCTGCAGCTGATCAAATTAATTATGATTTAACATCCATTTATGGACAACTGTTTGAAGAGGTTTTTAATCCATTTGAATTAGATGATTTAACAAAACAACTTATTTTTGAAATTAAAACAGATTCCGAATTTCCTTATCGTTCCATTGAAGAAAATATGGATTTATTTATTGAACGCTATCAAAAAGAATTAATTGACAGAATTAGCTCAGCCAATTTTATTGATAATGATAAACGCATTGAAGGATTAAAAGATCACTATAACGAAATTCGGGAACGATTAAAAGCAGCTTTAGTTAAAGTAGGTATTAGTTTAGATAGTAATTTTGCTAAAAGCCTTTTAGATCAAATTGATATTACTGAGCAAAACGCAATTGAGAATACTAATGTAGAATTAGATCCGCGGTTTTTAGAAATCATTGATTTTATTGAGGACTCTGATAACAATTTAGACACAATCAAATCACTAGGAAGACTGTTAGAAAAATTCAGTCCCCAGCAGTTAGTTACCGCTCTGAACCAAACCCAAAAGGGGGTTGCTTATGGATTTACCGGAATTACTTCCTTGATTTTATTGAGTTCATTAGGATTAATTATTCGGGGCATTAAGATTGATCACAAAAAATATTCAATTAGTAAATATTGAATTGTGGGAATTGGCACAATTTTACTCCTAATGAGTATAAGTGGATTAGGTTATTTGATTTCATTGATTACTGTTTAAACATTCTTATTTAAGATAAGAGTAATCTAAATGGGGCCATTATTGTATTATTGTGATACCTAATAACCATCAAAATGGTATTAAAATACAGTCAGTTTTATATAATGGAAAGTTATAATAACAGTATCTTAAAGAAGTTGTAATTGGATTGAAACGATCCTTGGAAGGGATCAAATCGTGAAACGACACCTTAAAAAATTTTGGAGTTCAGCATTCTTTTTGATTGCAGGATTAGCAGTTATAACTGGATTTACTACCCAAAATCAACAATCCAACCAAACTTTAACTCATCTTTATCATTCTCGCCCCCAACAACAATTAGCTGAGCTTAGTCTTCCTCAAGTTGAATTTAAAGGTTATACCGAGATTGAACTTGATCAAAAAATTAGTGAAACTATTGCCCAAATTCACACATTTTTTACTAATAAATATGATCAAATAAAAGATCTTTATCCTGGCAGTGAAGCCAGAGAAATTGATAAAGCAATCACTTATCTTTTATATAAGATAAGTGCAAATGATGCTGCAAGCACTAATTCTTATTATTCACAATTGTTTGATAACTTAAAAAACATTATTTTGCAAAATTTTAATAGTTCAGTTTTTATTACTGCTTCATCATCAGTGTCACAATTTGTTTTTCATACTTATTTAGCTAATAGCACTTTGAAATTGGGCGATGGTAAAAATAAATTTGATGATTTTGTAATCAATACTGTTAGTGATCAAACAATTAAAAAAGCGGTTGATGATTTTTTAACAAAATTTAGTAATTATTTAACATCAACAAATGCAGTATCATCACCAGTTTTAACATCTACTATCAATCCTTTTGCTTTAGATTGATATACTAATATTCCAGAAGCATTAAGACCAGTTGTAAAGTTTGGCCATTCTTTAGAAGAAAGTGCTTATTCCAACCTAATTAAAGCATTAACAACCAAAGATCAAAATTCTAAAATTGTTGCTGATTTAGTGGGTTTAAAAGAATTAATTAGTGATTTTAATACTCAGTTAATTAGTGATTTTGAAAATGACTTGAAATATTTGAGTGAAAAAATAACTAAAGTTACAATTGGGCAAGCATTTTCTGATAGTTCACCACTTGAGTTAATGAGTCTGATTAAATTAGTCAATTCAACCTATGATTTTGATTGAAAAGACTATTGAAATTTAAATTTATCTCGAGCAGAAAAAATTAATTTATTAACTAATTCTTTTCCAAATGTTAAAGTAGTTGATAGAAAAATTAACTACTCTACTGCTGATAAAACTTCTGCTGCTTTTAGTTACACTCTTAATTTAAATAACGCTAATTTAAATCATACTAATACTGGTTTATATTATTCAACTGATTTTAAAGAAGCAGCTGAAACAATTTTAAATTGGGTTAATCAAACAATACGAAATAATTTTTTCCGTTTTTACCAAATTGATCCCAATATTAATTTAAGAAATTACCCAATTTTCTTTGATCAGAGCAGTTTTAAAGAGACTTCATTAATGCAACAATTACGTCAAATTTTGCCATTATCAATGGAAATTTTGAATGTCAATCAAACTCATAATTGGGATTTTTTAAATCAAAGTCGAATCCAACAATTTGATCAAATTCCTTTTTCAGTTAGCTATCAACTTATTTTAGGAGACAATAGTGGATCTTTTAATTGGGATAATAAAAAAGTTTTGCAAACTTCACAATTAACCTTTGAAATTCCTAATACGAATCAATTAGAAGCATTAAATCAAGCACCAGAATTGATTCCGGTTTGAAATGGCGAAGAATTAAAACTAGATACAGATTTAGCTCATATTTTTGATAATCAAAATTTTTTAAATCAACACTTTAGTTTCAATAATACCAATCCTGAATTGGAATATAAAATTTTGTCTGCTTCGCGCGAACAGAACAACATTAAACTAACTAATCAGATTACAGTTGTAGGTACCAATCTATCCCGAACTTATACAATTGATTTACCAATTTCTACCTTATTATCTGAACAAGAATTTCAATCTTTAGTTGATGCTTTAATTGGACAAATTGAAAACGAATTTGCCCAAAAGTTTCCTGATGAATATGCAATTTATAAAGACCTGAATAATGGTGCAATTCGTCAATCATTATTAGAAAAAGTTTTAGCTGAAATTAGGTCTAATCCAGATTTTTTAAAAAATACACTAGAAGAAAATATTGAATTATTTAAGTCTTATTTTCAAAAAGAATTAGAAAACTTTTTTAACAAAACAGAACAACAAAAAATTGAAGATCAAATTTTAGATCATTATGCAGAATTGCGGCATAAATTAATTACTGCTTTAAATCGATTGGGAATTAGTCTTGAAAGTCAACTTGCTAAAATTTTATTAGGTCAAATTGATGCAGAACAGGCTTTATCCTTACAAAATAAAAAAATTGCTGAACCAAGCGCAGAATTAAAAGCAATTATTGATTTTGTTAATGATCCTGATAGTGATATTGATAAAATCCAACAATTTGCGCCAATTCTAGAAAAATTAAATCCCTATCTTTTATCTAAAACACTAGATAGAACTGAAAAGGGCACCTTATATGCTGTCACTGTTTTGACTGCTATTATGGCTGCAGTGTCAACTGGATTTATTTGACGCATTAGCCGAATTGACAGTTCCAAATTCCGATTACGTAAAGGTATTTTTTTAGCAATTGGTCTTATTATTTTGGCTTTAAGTTTAGGTGGTTCTGGATTTTTAATTTCACTTGTTGCCCTTGGGTAGTTGATAACAAAGCAATAATTTTCAAAATTAAGAAGGTCAAAATTGAAAAAAACAATTAAATGAATGAGAAAGTACTTGACAATTTTGTTTGTTGGGAATTTTGTTTCTTTGGCTTTTAATACTTTAAGTGAAAACAACCAGCAATCAGTTTCAACATCAACTAAATCTGATAAATTAACTTTTGTTCGACAACAAAATAACAGAATTTCATTAGTTCCTAATTATGGAGTTTTTAACGCTAGTGCACAAATTACTGCAACACTTCAAAGTATTAATGAACTGGCTAAGAAAAAAATCGAAGAAACAAAAGATCAGTTTCCTACATCACATGAAGAAGATGTTGCTAAATCGATTACTTTTTTATTAGACAAAATTACATCAAATAATCGTAATAATAAATGGTACAAACAGCTGAGTGATAATTTGAGTACAATTTTGTATTCAAATATTTTGTCTGGTAGATTTCTTTATAATTCAGCAAATAATCAAGAAAATAATCAATTACCCATTTTTTCTTATTTGGCAGATAACCGGCAAAAAAGTCTTCTAAAATTAGATGATCCCAATTCCCAACCTGATTTTGTGATTAATACATTAACACAAGATGAAAAGTCACAATTTGCTCATCGGTTTTTAAACAAATGAAAAACTTATTTAACTACTGATTCAAATAAGAATAGTAAGAGTAGTTCAAGTTCTAATAAATTTGGTATGGAATGATACCAATCTATTCCGCAAAGTCTGCGACCATCAAGAGAATATAATGTTCCATTAACTGAAGATGATTATCAGAATTTAATTGCTGCTTTAACCACTACTAAAGCTAATAGTCAAATCATATTGAAACATTCTGAATTAGATCAAGTTCAAAAAGAAGTTGAAGTAAAACTGAAACAAAAATTACAAACCGATTTAGCTAGTTTAGAAAAAGCAAAAACTAATTCAAACCAGAATAAAACTCTTTTTTTTGATACTTCAGCCCGAACATTAGCATTGAATTTGGGAACAATTGCTCAAAATAGCCCAAGTGAAGAAGAAACCAAAGAATTTACAGCCAACTGGAATACTCATTTTTCTAAAACGGGAAATATTCATTTAGATTCTAATTTTTTTCTCACTAATGGAGAAATTGCTCAAGCAAGTATAAGTGATTTGCAATTTAAGTATCAAAATACAGATGGAACCCCTAATAATAATCCTCCATTGGAATGAATCTTAATTTTAAATAATGCTGTTTTGAAAGGTGAATATCAATTTTCTAATACTTCTAACCCAGCTCAAACAACCCAATTTATTCTTGAAAAAATTTTTGCAATTATTCAAAAACAAAAGATTACTGATTTAATAAATTTAACTCCTGAAGCAGCAAATAGTTTAAGAACTGAATTTCAACCAAATGATTTTCAGTTAACTCCAATGGCAATGCAAGTCTTACAAAAATTGTCACAATTATTAAAATTAGATTTTGAAATCACACAAGTTAATAGCGATTTTACTGCTAAAAAAGATATCAATGAATTTGAGTTAACAATTCAGGCTTCACTACGATCCTATGGAAGTGCTCCAGATAATAATTTATCATTAGGTTCATTAACAAAAAAATTTATTTACACAATTAAACCCGATTTAGAAGACCAAATTATCAATCAAGCGCCTTTAATTGTTCCAGTATGAAATAATTCAGTTGAAATTAGAAGTGAAAACCAAATTCAAGAACTTTTAGCTGCTGGGAATTATAATCAATATTTTGATTATCCAAATGCTGATTCGAATTTAAACTATGTAGTAACAGAAATTAGTTTTGATACAGCTAATGTTTATGTAACAACAGCAATTACTTTGAAAAATAAATATGCTAGTGGTTATACTAAAAAATATATTAGTACATTACCAATTACTTTATTTATTGATGAAGCTAAATTAAATGAATTAGCTAAAATAGCTGCTGAAAAAATTAACAATAATTTCAGATGAGCTTATGGGGATGTTTTTGACACTATCTTTGATAATGCGAAGTTAAATCAGATCTTTGAAAAAGTTTTAACCATAACAAAAACAGCACCTAATTTTCAAGAAAGTGCAATTGATAAAAAAATTGAAGCATTTTTAAATAATTATCAAAATGAATTATTAAGTCAAATTCAAAAAAATAATTCAAAAAATAATGGAATTAATCAGGAAAAAATTAATGAGTACTATAATGATTTACGTGAAAGATTAAAAGAAGCATTAATCAAAATAGGAATTAGTTTAGATAGTAACTTTGCTAAAAGTTTATTTGAACAAATTGATTTAACTGAAACAGAAGCTTTAAATAATCAAAGCACTCAATTAGACCCCCGGTTTTTAGAGATTATTAATTTTATTGAAAACTCAGATAAAAACCTAGATGTCATTCGCTCTTTAAATAGTCTTTTAGAACATTTCACTCCTAAAGAAATTGTAAAAGTTTTAAATGATACTCAAAGAACAGTTGCTTATAGTTTTACAGGCATTAGTTCAGCAATTTTATTGAGTTCTATCGGCTTAATTATTCAAGGGATTAAAATTGATAGTCAAAAATACCGAATTAGCAAATCAGTTGTTATTGGTGTTGGCATTGTTCTATCACTTATAAGCACTGGAGGCTTGGGTTATCTAATTTCTTTATTAGCAGGATAAAAAATATTTCTTTTCTGGATTTTAATTGTTTAAAAGAGAGTTTTTATTCTTATTGATATTAATGAAATTTTCATTTAATGATTGATTGAATGAATAACAAGAAATTAATAGTTTATAAAGCAATTTATAGGGATTAGGTTTACAATCTGCTTAGTAGTTGTAGGTATTCATGATTTGGTCTTTTCTAACAAGTAGAAATTGATAAAAATTTAAAAAAATACCCAAAAAATTAACTAACTTACAAGCAAAAAATAGATATTATCTTAATTTAGGCTGGTAAAATGTGGGTAATATTTAATTAATGTAATTAAATAATTTTTTTATCATTTTACAAATCCCTAATTTTCAAAATCTTTTAATTTTAGAAAATTACAATTACCTGAATTAACCTTAAATAATTACTACTTTTGATTATGTAATTATTGGGAGGACTCATTGTGAAAAAAATAGCCAAACAGCTATTTGGTTCTGCTCTTTTTTGATTTTTTGGCTTATCCACTGGAGCTGGATTAATTGCCCAAAATCAAGAAACCAATACTCAAAAAAATCATTCATTCAGTTTGGCCAACCAAAAGTTTCAACGTCATCAAGAAGCTCAAGTAACTGAGGCCAAAACTTTAACTGATGATGAAGTTGAAACTTTAATTAAAAAGGCCCTTGAACAACTCCATGTTGCTTTTGAACGCAAATTTGGACAGATTAGTCAAACCTATCCCAGAACAGAATCAGGCCGCACCAACAAAGCTATTACTTATCTTTTATCACGCATTACTGATGCTAATGAAAAACAAACAACAGATTATTACGCTGAATTAGTAGCTAATTTAAAAACTTTAATTACTCGAAATTTTAATGCACCTGTTTTTTCTTCGCAACAAAACAAATCTGGTGAAGATAACATCCCTTTTCCCAGCTATAAGGTAGAATTGACTAATGAATCTCGAAGAGGACGAAATTATTGGGAGCATTCTTATCTAGTTGATAATCTAGTCAATACCGCAGGAGCTACGCAAATTCGTGATTTAGTAAATAATTTGTTGAATAATTGGGTAACTTTTTTAACTAGTGATAGCTATTCTAGTGGTTATGACGATGATTCTAATTATCCAATACAGTCCTATCCTTTACAGAGTTATTCTAGAAGTAACGATTCTTTTGGCATGGGTTGATACAATAGAATCCCTAATGAATTAAAGCCCCATTTTATTTACAATAGATCATTTGATCAAACCAGTTATTTAAATTTGGTTAGCGCTTTAACAACAACTAAAAATAATAGTTCAATTATTACAGTTGCAACCAATTTAGAAAATTTAACCAAAGTTTTAAATACAGCTTTAAATCGACAACAAACTGAAGATGCTGCTTATTTGAAGCAATTGAATCAAAATAAAGATCTTACTTTTACTAAATTATTTCAAGATAATTCAATCAGTCACTTAAATGATTTAATTGAACAAGTAGATCCACAATACAAAATCGGGGATGCGTCTAATTTTTGAAACTTTAATTTTTCTAATGCTGATTTCATTACTATCGATAATAAAAATTATCCAGGTGTGGAATTAACTTATAAAAAAATTAATTATTCAAGTTCTTACTCAAATAATCCATCTTTTGAATACACTCTGAAATACAATAATGCTTCTGGTACTTTTAGGACTAGTCATTTTCCATATCGTGGTAGCTTAGTAGACGGAGGTAGTTTGATTTTAACGACTACACTTCAGCTAATGACGCAAAAATTTTCTAATTTTTTTGAATTAAATAAGTCTGTCAATCTTAAATCATACGATTTAATATTAGATAAAAGTAATTTCCATAAAACCCAAATTGTTGAACAGTTAGAAAAAGCATTGCCGTTTACATTTGAAATTAAAAGTGTTGAACGCGTTAATCCAACTGCTTTTGGGGCTTCTCAACCAAAAGAGTTTGTTTTTAAAATTAATTATGTTGCTAATTTGGGAAATAAAGCGCCATTTAATTGGTATGTTAATTTTTCTAATAATCACCACGCTTTTTTAAAAATTCCTAATTATGCTGCTATTGAACAATTAGAAAAAGCACCAGAATTACCACCTATTTTAGATATTGACAGTCTATCTAAAGTCAATTTAGGTTCTTTAAGTGATCTTCTAAAAGATCCAAAATTTTTAGCTGATAGTTTTAGTTACCAAAATTTTGATTCTTCTTTTGCTTATCAAGCAATTCAAGCTGTACCAACTAAAAATAAATTAATTGTAACTACTGAAATAAGGTTAACTGGTTCAGAACTTTCTAAAACTTATGAAACCGAATTACCAATTAATGGTCTTTTAGATAGCGAGCAATTGAATAATGCCCTGCAATTAATTCGGGATCAAATTGAGCAACAACTAAAAAATAAATACCCTGATCAATATGATTATTATATGCGGGAAGAAAATAAATGATTACGCGATCAGTTACTTGCTCAAGCACTTGAAAAAACAAGATTAGATCCAAGTTTTTTAACCAATAATCTTGAAGAAAACATTGAATTATTTACTCAAAATTTTCTAGAAGGTTTTTTAGATTTTTTCTCTCAAAGTAATCAAGAAGCTTTAAGTGATGAAATCCATAAACACTATCAAGAAATTCGTGAAAAATTGATTGCTGTACTACGTCGATTAGGTATTAGTCTGGATTCAGATTTAGCCAAAATTCTATTAAACCAAATTAATTTTGAAGAACACAAATCACTAGAAGAAGGTAAAATCATTCCTCCATCAGCAGAATTAGCTGCTATTTTAGATTTTTTAAATGATCCAGATACTAACATTGACAGATTAAAAGAAATTGCGCCCATTTTAGAAAAATTAAATCCATATTTATTAGCTAAAACCTTCAATACAACCCAGCGGGTTTCCTTGTACACAGTTAGTACTCTAACTTTTATGATGTCATTAATTTCTTCTGGTTTTATTTGAAGGGTAAGTCGAATTGATGGTCAGAAATTTAGATTAAGAAAAGGCATTTTTTTAGCAATCGGGATTACCATGCTGTTATTAAGTTTGGGTGGTTCAGGATTCTTGATTTCTTTACTTGCAGCTAGTTAATTGACAGTAAAATCGTTATCATTTTTAAAAATTTTATAAAAATTAGCAATTTTTCCGTTTCAGTAATAAGAAGTTCTAGTTAAATTAATTTTGATTGGTAAAATGAATTCATTGTTTAATTTCGAGAATTAAATTATTTTTTTATTTGTTTTTATCATCACAAGATTTTGTAATAAATTTGTTATTTCAAAGTTGGTTTAAAGTTGCCTCAAAATTAATTATCATCTGATCATTGAGATAATTATTGAAAGGATTAAATGTGAAAAAAATAGCAAAACGGCTATTTGGTTCTGCACTTTTTTGATTCGTTGGATTATCCACTGGGGTTGGATTGACCGCACAAAATCAAAAAATTAACACCCCAAAAAATCTTTTGTCAAACCTAGTCATTCAAAAGTTTCAATATCAACAAAAAACTGAAATGACTGATGCCAAAAATTTAACAGATGAAGAAATTGAAGTGTTAATCACAAATGCGCTTCAACAGGTTCATGCTGTTTTTGAACGCAAATTTGAACAAATTAATAGAACTTATCCAAATACAGAATCAGGTCAAACCAGTAAAGCTATTACTTATCTTTTATCCCGAATTACTGATGCTAATAATGGTGAAACAGCAGATTATTACAATCAATTAGTAACTAATCTAAAGATTTTAATTGACCGGAATTTTAATGCCCGTATTTTTGCTTCTAAACAGGATAAATCTAAGGAAGATGGAATTCCTTTTCCAAGTTATCGAGTGCAATTAAATGATAACAATAGCAAATCCATCAGAGGAGATGATTACCAGAGAAATCAATATTTAGAAGATAATTTAATCAATACCGCAGGAGCTAGTCAGATTCGCAGTTCAACAAATAGTTTATTAAAAAATTTAGTTAGTTTTTTAACTACTGATAAAGACTATGGTAGTTATTATGACAGTGATGATAATTTTCCTCTAAAAACTTATCAATTAAATAATGATCAATTTGGGATGGGATGATACAACAAAATTCCTGATAATCTAAAACCTCGTTATGTTTACAATACATCATTTGATAAAACTAGTTATGTAAATTTGATCACTGCTTTAACCACTACTAAAAATAACAGTACTATTATTACTGATGCAACTAATTTACAAAATCTAACTAGTGTTTTTAATAATGCCTTGGATTCCCAACAAACTCGAGATTATGCATATTTAAATGAGATTAATAGTGACACAAATTCTGTTTTCACTAAATTGTTTAAAGATGATTCAGTTAACAATTTGAATGCTTTAATTGAACAAGTAGACTCATTATATAAAATTACAAATGCAGAAAATTTTTGAAATTTTAATTTTTCAAATGCTCAATTCATTTCTGTTAACAACCATGATTATCCAGGAATTGAATTAGTTTCTAAAAAAATTAATTATTCAACTAGTTCTTCAGATATGCCATCTTTTGAATACGGTTTGAAATTCAATAATGCTTTTGCTTCTTTTCGCACTAGTGATTTTCCTTATCGAGGTGATTTTACTGAAAGTGGAAATCAAATTTTGAAAACAGCAGTTCAATTAGTGAATCAAAAATTTTCCCAATTTTTTGAATTGGATAAATCTGCTAATCTTAAATCTTTTGATTTAACATTGAATCCCAATGATCTTAAGAAAACAGATATTGTTCAACAATTAGAACAATCTTTGCCTTTTTCTTTTCAAATTCAAAATGTGCAACGTCAAAATCCAACTTATTTTGGTAATTTACAACCAAAAGAATTTCTTTTTAGAGTCGATTACTCTATTAATTTAGGTAGTGGAGCGCCATTTAATTGATACTCTCATTTCAATGAAACTTATCACGCATTTTTGAAAGTTCCTAATTATGCTGCTCTTGAAAAACTAAAAGAAGCACCAGAATTACCACCTATTTTAGATTTTGATAATTTATCTAAAATGAATTTGGGATCATTCAATGATGTTTTAAAAGATCCAGAATTTTTAACTAATAATTTTAATTACCAAAATTTTGATGCTGCTTTTGCTTATCATGCTATTAAGGCTGAACCGAACAAGGATAAATTGATTATTACTACAGAAGTAGTTCTAAATGGTTCAGAACTTTCTAAAACTTATGAATCTGAACTACCTATAAGTGGTCTTTTAGATAGTGAACAATTCAATAATGCTTTGCAATTAATTCGTGATCATATTGAACAACAATTGAAAGATAAATATCCCGAACAGTATGAATATTACATGCGTGAAGAAAATAAATGATTGCGGGATGAATTACTTTCAAAAGCGCTTGAACAAACCAAATCTGATCCAAGTTTTTTAACTAACACTCTTGAAGAAAACATTAATCTGTTCAGTCAAAAATTTTTAGAAGGATTTTTAGACTTTTTCTCCCAAAGTGATCAAGATGCTTTACACAGTAAAATTCATGAACATTACCAAAATATTCGTGAAAAATTGATTGCTGTATTACATCGATTAGGTATTAGTCTGGATTCAGATTTAGCCAAAATTCTATTAAACCAAATTAATTTTGAAGAACACAAATCACTAGAAGAGGGCAAAATCATTCCTCCATCAGCAGAATTAGCTGCTATTTTAGATTTTTTAAATGATCCTGATACCAACATTGATAAATTAAAAGAAATTGCGCCCATCTTAGAGAAATTAAATCCTTATTTATTAGCTAAAACTTTCAATACAACCCAGCGGGTTTCCTTGTACACAGTTAGTACTCTAACTTTTATGATGTCATTAATTTCTTCTGGTTTTATTTGAAGGGTAAGTCGGATTGATGGTCAAAAATTTAAATTAAGAAAAGGGATTTTTTTAGCAATCGGCATTAGCATATTGTTATTAAGTCTAGGTGGTTCTGGGTTCTTGATTTCTTTACTAGCAGCCAGTTAATTGACTGCAAAACTAGTTATTTAGAAATCAATAATTTCTTGTTTTTCAGAATAAGTTTTCATTAAATTAATTTTGATTGATAAAATAAAAATATTGTTTAATTTATTAAAATTAAATTTTTTATTTATATTTATAACATTGAGCTTTTGTTAATATATTTAGTATTAAAAAAGTCGTTTTAAACTGCCTCAAATATTAATTATCATTTTTAAAGTGGATAGTTATTGAAAGGATTAAATGTGAAAAAAATAGCAAAACGGCTATTTAGTTCCGCACTCTTTTGATTTGTGGGCACATCAACTCTAGCAGGAATCACTAATCAAAATCATGGAGTTAGTGCTAGGTCTACAAGTCTATTTAATCCTGTCAATCAACAGCTGCAACGTCATGAAGCAAATACCGAAAATATAGCTCAAGGTTTATCGGTCGAAAAAGTTGGAATAGAAATTAAAGAATCTTTACAAAAGATTCATGAGCATTTTAAATACAAGTTCCAACAAATTCGATATCGGTATCCAACATCATCTTCAGATCGTGTTAATCAAGCAATTACTTATCTTTTATACAAAATTACTGATCCAATTCAAGCTGGATCTGTTAATTATTATGATCAACTAGTTAGAAATTTAACAACAATAATTGATCAAAATTTTAGTGCTAGCATTTTTAAAACCCGACAAAATGAACCAACAGATACTTATCTCCCTCATCCCAATTATCAAATTACAGGTAATTGAAAAAATAATCAAAATTTTATTATTAACGATAACATTATCAACACAATTTCTCCACAAGAGATTGAAAATAAGGTTAAGAAGTTTTTAAGCAATTTTGTCAATTTTTTAATTGGTGAAAATGATAAAAAATTTAAAGTTTTACCTTTTCTTAATGAATTTGGAATGGATTGATATGATCAAATTCCTAATTCTTTAAAACCAAAAATAATTTATGATAAATCATTTACTGAGTCAGATTATTTAAATTTAATCGATGCGTTAACAACAACTAAACAAAACAGTTCGATCATTACAAATGCGACTGAATTAAACAAAAAAACTGAAGAATTTAATGAAAAGTTAAATCAACGACAAATTGAAGATTTGAAATATTTAAAAAGCATTAATTCATCTGATGCGGCAACTTTTAGTCGTCTTTTTACGGATAGTTCCATTGAAAAATTTAATAATTTAGTTGATCAAATTGATTCTAAATATCGAATTACAAGTCCTACTTATTTCTGAAATTTAAATTTTTCTCAAATTGATTTAATTGCTTTTAACAAAGTGCTTTATCCTAATATAAAAGTCTTATCAAAAAAAATTAATTATTCAACATCTACAAACCAATCACCATCTTTCAGTTATGTTTTGCAATATAATAATGCGTTTTTAGGCTCTAATGTCACAAATTTACCTTATACTGGTAATTTTGAAACTAATGTTCAAAGCATTTTAGAAAATACCACCAAATTAATTTCTGAGAATTTTTTAAAATTCTTCAAAATCAAGGATACTATTAATCTAAGAAATTCTAATTTATATTTTGAAGTAGAAGATTTTGAAAAAACAGAAATTACTCAAGAATTAGAAAAAATTCTACCTTTTGAAATTAAAATTACAAATCTATTTCGAGAATTTCATTATGGTGCTTATACCATGTTGAATGAACCTCTAGCTGATGAATTACATTTCACAACTGATTTTGAAATTAAGTTTGGTAACAAAGATTCTTTCAATTGATATAAAACGTTTTACAAAGAGGGAAAAACTATATTAATATTCCCCAGCTATGAAATAATAGATCTTTTAAATGTTGCTCCAAATTTTGTGCCAATATGAAGTTATAACGACTTAAATGATTTAACTGCTGACTCATTAAAATCTTCAGAAGCTTTATCTAAGGTTTTTGACTATGGAAATACTGATATTCGCTTTAAATATGAACCAGTAGAGCTAAAATTATGAGGAAAAAAAGTTATTCTAACAACTAAATTAAGTTTATTAGGAACCGATGCAACCAGAACTTATGAAAGTGAATTGCCAATAGCTGATTTTTTTAATTTTAAACATCTGGATGATGATTTTGAGTTATTAAAAAACCAAATTGAAGAACAAATTAAAGTAATGTATCCCGAACAGTATGAATATTACATGCGCGAAGAAAATAAATGATTGCGGGATCAAATCATAAATGAAGCATTATCTATAATTGAAAATAATCCAGAATTTTTATCTAATTCTTGAGAAGAAAACGTTGAATTGTTTAAAGAAAAATTTCTTAAATATTTTGAAGATTTCTTTACTCAAAATCCTAATGGTGGACAACGGGGTGAGATTTATCAACATTATCAAGGGTTGCGTGAAAAATTAATTTCAGTTTTAAACCGATTAGGCATTAGTTTAGATTCTGATTTAGCTAAATCATTGTTGAATCAAATCAATTACGAAGAACAAAAATCCCTAGAGGTAAATGAAATTGTACCGCCATCACCAGAATTAGTGGCAATTATTAATTTTTTGGATGACCCACATAATAATGTGGATAAATTAAAAGAATTTGCGCCTTTATTGGAAAAAATTAATCCTTACTTGTTTGCAAAAACTTTTGATACAACTAAAAGAGTTTCATTATACGCTGTTAGTGGTTTAACTTTTATGATGTCATTAATTTCCTCTGGTTTTATTTGACGAGTGAGTCGATTAGACGGTCAAAAATTTCGTTTACGTAAAGGAATTTTTTTAACAGTTGGAATTACTATTTTATTATTAAGTCTTGGTGGTTCTGGATTTTTAATTTCTTTAATGGCTGCAGGATAGATTGATTTCTTAGTTGAATATTTTAATAAAAAGATGAATTGTTATCAATTCATCTTTTTATATTCTCAAATTTAAAATGCAAAAAGGTTAATTAGTTCAAGAAGAATTTAAATATAAACTGAAATGGACTGATAAAATTAATTCATTATTTTTTTAAAAATTTTAAAAAAAGCTTATATCAATTGATTTGCTTTTAAGCTTATTACTGATAAATTTTTAACATGCTTATCATTATGGTTGTTATGAATAGTTATTTTTATTAATTGTTTAATTAATAAATTGCAGCGAAAATAAAGTGAAAAAAATAATTAGATATTTTTTAAATTCTATTGTCTTTTGAGTAAGTGGTTTTTTAATGTTTTTAGGATTTAATAATCCACATTATCATTTAACCCATTCTTTAACAACTAATTTACACCAATCTCATGATAACGAAATAGATCTTCACTATTATGCTGAAGAAGAAAATGTGCAACATTATGATGATAATGAATTAAATTTACAAATTGCTAGTGCAATTAGTAAAATTCATGATTTTTTTAGCACTAAATTTCAAGAGATTCATAACTATTATCCTAGATCAGAAACTGAATGAAAAGACAAGGCATTAACTTATCTTCTAAATAAAATTACTGATGTAACTAATCCTGATACAGCTAATTATTATGATCAATTAGTTGCTAATTTAAAAACATTTATTAATCGCAATCTAATTGCTCCGATTTTTCAAAAAGAACGCGAAGAAACTGTTGAAGATTTTATTCCTTATCATAATTATTCTTTAAAAGATTCCAAACAAAATCTTGCTGAATCAAGTGATGAAGTGATTAATACAGCTCCAGTGAATTTCATTAAAACAACAGTTAATCAATTGTTGAATAATTACACTAATTTTTTAATTGGATCTGCTGTTGAGAACAATCAGAAATCTAAAATTGTTGGAAATCATCACAGCAATTTAGGAATGAGTTGATATCAAAAAATTCCTGAAAATTTCAAACCACAAATTGTTTATGATGAATCAATAGATAAGTCTAGTTATGCTAATTTGGTTGATGCTTTAACAACAACTAAAAATAAAAGTGAAATTCTCACTACAGCAGCTAACTGAAACAAAATTGCTGATTCATTTAGTCAAAAATTGCAAAAACAATACCAAGAAGATCTAAAATACTTAAAAAATTTTGAAGGTAATAATTCTAATTTCAGTCATTTATTTCAAGATCATACTATTAATCAATTCAATTCATTAATTAAAGAAATTAATCCTGATTATCAAATCACCGATCCTGAACACGACTGAAATTTAAATTTATCAAATGCTGATTTATTTAGTTTTAACAACCAGGAATTTCCTGATTTAAGTTTTATTGGTTATCGAATTAATTATTCAAGAGATAAAAATACTAATCCCTCTTTTGAATACGTATTAAAGAAAAATAACGCTTGACTATCTCATCTAGCTAATAATTTTGCTTATCAAGGTGATTTTGAAGAAGTAGTTAAAAATTTACTTACAAATATTTTAAAAATTATCAATGAAAATTTTTTAAATTTTTTCAAAATTGATCCAGCCATTGATCTAAATATACCTAATTTTGTTTTAACTAAAGACAGTTTTATACCAACAGCAATTACAGATCGGTTATTTAAAATTTTACCTTTTAGCTTTGTAATTGATAATGTGCAAAAAGTTAATGAAAATGGTGAACCTGATGATAGTGTTTCAGTAGATGATAATTTATTTTTCAAGATTGATTATCAAATTAGTTTAGGCAATGTTGGTGATTTTCAGTGATATCAAACTTTTACTGAAGAATATCATTTAATTTTAAATTTACCCAATCCGATTAACTTAAATTTATTAAATCAAGCACCCGAATTAGTTCCAATTTGACAAGAAATTAATTTAGCTGATGGTGAAGGTTTGGATATTATTCAAATGTTTAATGATCCAGAGTTTTTAAGGAAACAATTCAGTTATGATAATAAAAATAATTTATTAGAATATCGAACTCTTCAAGCAATAACGGATAATGATAATATTAATTTGATTACCCAAATTAATTTAGTAGGAACTAATTTATCAAGAAGTTATGCCAAGGTTTTCCCCATTCAGTTTTTCTGAGAAAATCAACAATTCGAGACTGCAATTGAAGCGGTTAAAACCCAACTAATTGAACAATTTGGTAATGAGTATCCCAAACAATATGAATTTTTCATGCAAGAAGAAAACCAGGGATTGCGGGATCAAATTATTAGTGCAACTTTTTTACAAACCAAATCAGATCCACATTTTTTAACTAATTCTTTAGCCGAGAACATTGAATTATTTAAAACTAATTTCCTGCAGCATTTAACTGGTTTATTGGTAGAAAACTTTAATAGTGCGCAAGAAAATCACATCAAAGAACATTATCAAAACCTTCGCGAAAAACTAGTTAATGTTCTAAACCGTTTAGGAATTAGTTTAGAGTCTAAACTAGCAAAAGGATTGCTGCATCAAGTTGACACTGATGAAGCAAAATCACATGAAGCAAACGAAATAAGACCGCCATCACCAGAGATGACAGCGATCATTGAATTTTTAGATAATCCAACCACTAATTTGGATCACCTAAAAGACTTAGCACCAATTTTAGAAAACATCAATCCTTATTCGTTCACTAATGCTTTAAATACAACTGAAAAGAACGCTTTGTATGTGTAACTGCATTAACTGGATTATTAACACTAGCAACTAGTGGATTTATTTGACGCATTAGTCGTATTGATGGTCAAAAACTTGGGTTACGGAAAAAAGTCTTTTTAGCAGTTGGAATAATGTTTTTAATTTTAGGTTTATCCGGAACAGGCTTTTTAATTTCTCTAATTTTTAACTTTTAATTGATGATCTTAGGATTGACAGAAATATTTATTAATTTCGTGAACAAATGCTTTAGCTTCAACCGCAGCTTTTGGTCCCCGAATGGTGCGTCCAGCAATAAAGATAGTTGGACTACTATCTTTAAATAATTTCACGTCTTTATGACTTAGACCACCAGTAATGGAAACTTTAAAACCAGCTTTATGTAATTCTTGGATTTTTACTAAGTCTTCTTTGCCTCATTCTTTTCCAGCTGCTTGAGCGTCGCGAGAACGGTGGTAAACAATATGGGTTGCTCCAGCTTTACGTCAATCAGCTAAATCTTTAGCAGTAAAATCACAAGTTAATTCAATTTGCACTTCTGGTTTGTGAGGGTATTTTTGAGCTTCTTTATAAACAGATTTAATTGTATTTAAATCAGCTGCACAAATCACAGTCACCAGATCAGCACTAGAATCGAAGGCCATTTTGCTAAAAATGCTTCCCGCATCCGCAATTTTCATGTCGGCAACAATAATTTTGTCTGGGAAAGCGGCTTTTAGAATAAACATTGCTTTTTTTCCTGAAGAAGCAAGTAAGATGGTGCCAACTTCAACAATGTCAACATAAGGTTCAACAGCTTTAACTGCTTGAATGGCTTCATGAATACTTAAAGTATCTAAGGCAATTTGTAATAAAGGTCGACGTTGGGTGGTTTTGTGAATATCAGAGGCGAAACGGGTATTTACTTGGTGAATATCACATTTAGCTGCGGATACAACTTTTGTTTTAGTTTTTGAGCTAGTTTTAGCAGAATTAGAAGATGGTGTTTTTTTGTTCATTGAGATTTTCGTTATTTTATAATCATTTTTTTCGGGTTTTTAGTTTAGAAAAATACTAAAGAACTACAATTTTCTTTTATAATACCCAAAAAAATTTTGAATTTGTAAAAATCCTGAAGATTTCAGAAAAATCTGATTAATCAGATTTTTACAACTTTTTCAGATTTGATGATTTGGGTCATGCTTCTGTTCTATAATTATTTGTGAATTTGGTTGCTTAAGTTTTTATTTTTTAATAAAACAAGGAACTATTTTTCTTTAATTAAATGCTGTTTTTTCAAATTAAAAGCAAATGAAAGGCAAATAATCAAGAAGTATGCATAGTCAAAAACGCGAAAAACTAAATTTTATTCGGACTGTTTTGGGTGATATTAAACCTGAAGAATTGGGCTTTACTAACAGCCATGAACACTTAATTCGTTCTGGCGGGATTGAAGTTCGTGAACACAAAGATTTTTTAATGGACTCAGTTCCGGCTGGAAAAGCGGAATTTCAAGAATGATTAGACAATGGCGGTAAGAGTTTGGTTTGTTGTGACCCAATTGGTTGTGGTCGAAATGTGCCAAAAATGTTAGAAATTGCTGAATCCTTTAAAGATAAAGGACACATTTTAATGTTAACTGGGTTTCATAAAGCCCACTTTTATGACACTAAAATTTCTTTTTTAGCAGTTACTCCTGTGGACGATGTGGTTGATATGTGTGTTCGCGAAATTGAAGAAGGCATGGATCTTTATTCTTATGCTGGACCTGTAGTGAAACGTACTAAACACAAAGCAGGCTTAATTAAAGCGGGAACCGGATATGCAATGATTCATCCGTTTGAAATGAAATCTTTAGAAGTATCAGCTAAAACTCATTTACGAACTGGTTGTCCAATTATTGTCCACTGTCAATTAGGTACTATGGCCTATGAAGCTGCACAAATCCTAATTGGTCACGGAGCTGATCCATCAAGTATTGCTTTATGCCACTTAAATAAAAATCCTGATCGTTACTATTACAAAAAAGTTTTAGAGTTAGGCGTAAATATTTGTTTTGATGGTCCGGATCGGGTAAAATATTATGCCGATAGTGTCCTAGCAGATAACATTCACTGGTTATTACAGCAAAACCCCGCTTTTGCCAACCAAATTTTATTATCCATGGATGCGGGTCGTTGTTATTATCAAACAAATTACTCCTTAGAACGTGGTGATGTTTTTGCTTTAGGAATGAAATACTTAATTACTCGCTTTATTCCGTTACTTGAAGAAGTAGGTGTGGCTAAGGCTGACATTCAGAAATTTATGGTGGATAATCCACGGGAATGATTACGTTTCCGTAAAGTTAACTAGCCTAATTTTGACAACTGCAGTTGTCAATTTAAAAATTAAACGATAAGTCGTTATTTAAAAGATGAATTCTGAAACTAATAATAATTCTGGATCACGAAAACGCTTTTCGCTTTTTGGTCCCCTACATGACCGAATTAAAGCATGGCGTGATAGTTTTCAAAATACTGCTTTTTATAAAAAATATGGCAAGTATTTTGCACCAGTCCTATTTGTGATCTTTGTTTTAAGTTGGCTAATCGCCTTCTTAATTATTGGTGGTACCACAGGTCAATGAGGTGATGCGGCAAACCAAGTGTTTGTCAAAGCCTTAATTAACAACTTCATTGGTCTTGGTCCGGTTTTAATTGGGATTTTAATTGCCATTGGTTACAAACTTGATCGCCGTCCGTTTACAGATGTGTTTTTAGGGTTTGTAAAAGGGTTTATCGGGATGTTAATTCTGACGATTGGTTCAGGCATTTTAATTAACACCGCTCGCCCCATTTTTTTAGCATTAAGCAATTTAGGTGGGAATAATTCATCAACAAGTGTTGTTCCTTTAGACCCGTATTTTGGCCAAACTTCAGCTAATTTATTCTTTGGTCAAAACGGTATTACTGGTGATGACATTGTTAGTGTCATTTATCTAGCCCTTGTTTTTGGGTTTGGTTTAAATATCATTTTAGTTGCTGCTAAACGCTTCACTAATTTACGTTCTATTTTTGTAACTGGACACATTATGATCCAGCAAGCAGGTATTTTTAGTGTTGTCATTTACTTAATTTTCTTGTTTTCTGGTGTTTCGGGTGCAGGAGCCTTTTGGGGAACTTCAGTTTTAGCTGGGATAACTTCAGGGGTTTATTGGGCCTATGGTTCTTCATTTAACTATTATGCAACCCAAAAAGTCACTGAAAACGCCGGATTTGCTGTTGGTCACCAACAAATGTTGGGGATTGGTTTAGCTTATAAAGTGGGTAAATACTTTGGTCGAGCTGAAGATGATGCTGAGAACTTACGTTTACCCCGTTTTTTATCCATTTTTGAAGATAACATCTTCACTCAAACCCTAATTATTTCGCTTTTATTCCTAATTTTTATCCTTGTGATTCAGTATTCTGCAGCTAGTGATGAAACCCGGTTCTGAGTTTGAAATGCTGAAGCGGGTACTTATGTAACTAACACCGCAGCTAATTTTGGGATTCAAAACCAAACTGGAAACTTAAGTAACTGGTCAGCTGGAGGCGGAGTATTCTGATTCTATGGTTTCTTATACGGAATTTTCCGTATTGTTGGTTCTATTTTAGTGATTGTTTATGGGGTACGTATTTTTGTTACCGAATTACAACAATCATTTACAGGAATTAGTAGTCGATTAATTCCTGATGCAACTGTGGGTGTAGATATTGCTGCAACTTTTGGTTATGGTCAATCTTCTGTAACAATTGGGTTTATTTCTGGAACAGTTGGTCAATTTGTTTCAGTAGCGATTTTATACGGTATTTCTCGAGCTTTACCAATTGAAACCCAACGGAGTTTCCCAATTGTTTTACCGATCTTCATTACTTTGTTTTTCAATTCCGGAGCAATGGGAATTTATGCTAATAAATCAGGGGGAATCCGAGCAGCCATTATTGTGCCGTTCTTGTTTGCCATTTTAGAAATTTTCATGGTTACAGCTGGATTATATTCTGTTAATCAGTTGTTTACAGCTCAAGCAGTGAATCCAACCCTTTCATCACCGTTTAGTGTGGGTTATAACGGAATGTCTGATCCGAATTTCTTCTTTGGTTTCTTATTTGCTTTAATGGGATTAGATGCAAAACTAGCTTATTTATGAGTTGGCTTGTGAATTGTAATTTTGTTAGTGTTAGCTCAATTCATCAAATACCATGATGAAGAAAAACAAACTGTTTTATACAATTCTTTCCACCAGCTAATGACAAAGTTGGGTTGAGCTAAAACTCCCCAAGTTTTAACTGCTTCTTCAGTAACAGAAGTTGAAGAATCCCCTAATTCCTAATTTTAATTATTAATTTTGAAAAACTTTTATTGTCAGATGTCACATCATTTGCAGACATTGTAACAATAAAAGTTTTTGCTTCTTATTCAAGGAAATGACAATGAATAAAAATTTATCCAAAACTTTTGATGCAATTTTACGTGACAACCATACTTTAGCATTACAACAAACCGCAACTGATTGACAAGATGCTGTGCGCCAGGTGGTGCAATTATTAGTGCAAGCTAAAATGACTACACCTGATTATGCTGATGCAATCATTAAAGCGACTGAAGAATTAGGGCCATATTATTTAGTGGCCGAAAACGTGGCGATGCCCCATGCGGTTTCTGGACCTTATAATTTAGATAATGGTTTTGCATTATTAACTTTAAAAGAACCAGTTTTATTTGGCACCGAAAAAATTCAAGTTTTAATTTGTTTATCATCAATCACTCCTGATTTTCATGTGGCAGTGGCTTTACCTCAAATTGCTGCATTATTTGATGATTTAGATATGGGCAACAAAATGGCACAATGCCAAACAGAAGCCGAAATTTATCAATTAATTTCGGGAATTGATTTTTCTAAATATTTAAACTAGTATGATCAAAACACAATTAGGTTTATACGAAAAAGCCTTACATGATCAATTGACTTTAGAACAAAAAGTGTTGTTAGCCAAACAAGCCCAGTTTGCTTTTTTAGAGTTGTCAATTGATGAATCAGAATCCCGGTTAGCACGGTTAGATTGATCAGATCAAGAATGGATTAAATTAAAAGATTTTCTGGATCAACACCAGTTTCGGTTTGGTTCACTTTGTTTATCAGGTCACCGTAAATACCCTTTAGGTAGCTCTGATCCGGTGGTTCGTGAACATAGTGTGCGAATGCTGGAAAAAGCCTTACGAATCTGTCAAATTTTAGACATTAAAATTATTCAATTAGCTGGGTATGATGTGTTTTATGAACCAAGTACTCCTGAAACTCAAGCATGATTTGCAACCAATTTAAAACTAATTGCGCAAAAAGCCGCTGCAGCGGGGGTTTATTTAGGAATTGAAACAATGGACACCCCATTTTTAGGTACAGCAACCCGGTGTCGGAAGTATGTTGATTTAGTTAACTCCCCGTACTTACAAATCTATCCTGATATTGGTAATTTAAGTCAATGGACTGATCGTCCCGAACAGGATTTAAGTGATAATGTCCAGTTTTTTTTACAAGTGCACATTAAATCGACTTTACCAAATGTTTTTCGTGATCTAGCTTGAGAAGCTGGTAATGTGGAATATGTGAAACTTTTAAAAACTTTAGCTGATCAAAATTATACGGGTCATTTCCTAGCCGAGATGTGAGCACCTAAAGACGAAATTTTTGACTATGAAAAAGAAATGGCGCGATTAAATCATGCTTATGAATTTGTTGCTGATAAATTAAAACAAGCAGGTTATCAATTATGTTAGAAAAATTAAAACAAGCAGTTTATGATACCAATATGGCTTTGGTTCATAATGGTTTAGTCGTTTTAACTTGGGGCAATGCTTCAGCTTATGATGAAGCAACTGGGTATATGGTAATTAAGCCTAGTGGAGTTGATTATCAAACAATGCGTCCTGAGGACATGGTGGTAATTGATTTAGATGGTAATATCATTGAAGGTGAATTAAACCCGTCTTCTGACACCCCAACCCACTTAGAACTGTATCGAAAATGAAAGGGTAAAGTTAGAGCAATTATTCACACCCATTCAATTAATGGAGTGGCTTGAGCCCAATCACTTCAAGAAATTCCGTGTTTTGGTACCACGCATGCGGATGTGTTTTATGGTTCAGTACCGATTACCCGGATTTTATCCCAAGCCGAAATTGAAGCCGGATACGAACACAATACTGCAACCGTAATTTTAGAACGGTTTCAAGATTTGGACCCGCTAGGAGTTCCTGGGATTTTAGTTGCTAATCATGGGCCGTTTTGTTGGGGTCCTAATTTAAAAAAGGCCTTAGATACAGCGATTACTTTAGAAGCCGTAGCTGAAATGGCGTGAAAAACTAAAGTAATTAATCCCCAAACCCCACCAATTACCCAGTACATTCAGGACAAGCATTATTTTCGTAAACATGGGGCTAATGCTTATTATGGCCAGAAAACCGTTAAATAATATCCCAGTAATTTCACGTTAAAAAATTATTTATTAAATTAAAAATAAAATTGTAATTAAAATATAATTATTACCGATCAAAAAATAAGGAGCTTTATATGCACATTGTTGTTGCATGCGGTGCAGGGATGGGAACATCCATGCTGATTCGTTTAAAAGTTGAAAAAATTTTGCGTGATAAAAAAGTCAGTGCTAAAGTGGAAGCTTTATCAGTTGGTGGGGCTAAACCCATGACTAATACTGCTGATTTAATTATCACCCAAACCCATTTGCTAAGTCAATTTGATACCCACAACAAAGCTAAAATTGTGGGTATTAAAAACGCTACGAGCGAAAAAGAAATTTTAGAAGCAATCGAAAACTTTTTAGCTAACCAAAAATAAGTTCTCTGCTTGCACTTAAATTTGAACCAATAAAAAAACCAAAAAAATGAAGCTGAAAATTCAGCTTATTTTTTTGGTTTTTTTATTCTAGTCAGGAACTTGTGATAATTCCTTCTGTTAAAAAATGGCAGGGGTAGCAGGATTCGAACCCACAACACGCGGTTTTGAAGACCGCTGTTCTACCGTTGAACTATACCCCTAAAAAACTGGCGGAATAGACAGGATTCGAACCTGCGCGCAGTGTTACCTACCTAAAAGCTTTCCAAGCCTTCCCCTTCAACCACTTGGGTACTATTCCACTAAGTTTTATTAATACCAAATGAGTTTTATTTGGTAAACAACTTTAATAAATCGTTTAAGGATTTAACCTTCATTAATTCCTGATCATCAGCCTGATAACCCACTTTTTTTTCAATATCAGTGATAATCGAAAAGGCTAGTAAACTATCAATTTGTAAATCTCGAATCGGTAAATCCAATTTATCCTCGGTAATTTTAACATGATAATTGCGATTTTTTAATGATTGTTCGATGAATTTGATTAATTCCGGTCTGGTCATAAAATAAGTTTGATTAGAGGGCAAAACTAATCTGAAAGTGATCGTAATATTTTTTATCAAAATCAATTTGATCGTCCCATTGGACAATCACATCAACTGATAAATCTAAGTTATTAATCTTAAAATAAATTTTACCATTAAATTGATCACTGGTTAGTAATCCTTTCTGGTTGGTAATAATGGCGTTTTTTACCAGATCTTTCAGTAATGGTTCTAACTTATCTTCTCTGATTTGATAAATGATATTATCATAATGGGATCGATAGCCAACTGCTGCAACTAACTTTTCTTTTTGTCGGAAATGATCAATTAAATTAATTCGTTCTGATGCTTTTAAATCAACTTCTTTAGGTAGTTGATTTCTGGGTTCATTTACCATTGGAGGTGGAGTTTCAGTTGTACTGATTTGGGCTTGCAACTGTTGATCGCGTTGGTATAAAAAGAAGCCACCTAAACCTGAAGAAACAGCTAAAACCCCAATTAGAAATACGCTAAAAATTCTTTTATTACGTTTGTTAAAAAACATTAGAATTCAATCCTTTTATATTTTACTAATTCCCGATTACGGGGACGTCAACCAATTGATTTCAACCGTACATAATTACTTTGTAAATCAGTTTGGATGAAATCTTTTTGAAATTCAAACGAATTATGGGTATTAACTAAAAACCGTGCTCCACCAACTAAAACGGTCATTTGATTAGCATAATTACCCCTACTTTTATAGGGAATAAACAATCCACTAGCTCCATTGTTCTCGCCTAGTGATAAGGTATTATTTTCAAAAATTGAAGTTCCTTGCATTGATACATCAACATTAGTTTTGGATCGGTTAGGCCGAATCGAAATATTCGCATATGGAATTTCTAGTTTCTTCTCAATTCCCTCTTGGGGCACATAATAATTAGCGAGCGAACTAACACCTTTAATTTCAATTGGTTGATTGTCCAAACTTTCTAAACGTACCAATCTTTTAATTGGGGTGTTGTTGATGTACCGATAATCATCTAAATTCACCCGTACCCGAGTACGTTGATACCGGTTAGTGGTCGAATTTTTATAAACAGTTCAACTAGTTAATGGACTAATTTCGTATTGAGTTTGATTACCCGATCTGCGAACTTCAAAAAAATTATCGTACAAAAACGACACTTTAAATTTATTTTTCTCAACACTTTCTACAAACTGATCAAAGATTTGATCAGTTATTTGTTGCCGTTGATCAGTAACGATATTACGAAAGTTTTCAGCATCCACTTTAAAGTTTAGATTGGCTAAAATTGTTTCGTTATTTAATGGATTTAAAAACGATTTATCTCCGCTTACTCGTACATTGAAATTAGATTGATAAAAATAGCATTTTAATTTGGAATTTTCAGGTTTACGATCACGTTGGTGAGCGCAGGGAACACCCGCTTGTAAATAAACATTATTGATATCTTGTTCGCTGAATTTCATGTCATAAAACAAAGTACGTGGGGGTAAATTATAGTTTGCAAAAATATAAAAATTAGCTCTAACGTTTCATTCAAAATCATTCGCTGTAAAGATGAGTTGATAATCATCAACAATAAACTGGGGATCATTAATTTGGTATACTTGCACAACTTTACTCCTTTAAGCTACTTTATAAGCAGCAGATTTTTGTGGTTGCACTTATTAATTAAGCTAAAAATTCCAAAAAAGAGAATTAATTATTTGCCTTTTGAAGAAATTATATTAAGTGATTCAGCTCATCTTCTGATTCCAGCATTTATTAATTTATAATAAAAATAACCCAACATTAATCGTGGGTAATTCATTAAACTGGGTCCGTGATCATGAAATTTGCCTGAGTGCAAAAGGAGTTAGGGATGTCAAAAGAAAAGAAGGAATTAGAACAATATATTTTTCAATATATCCTATTAAAAATTCAAATTGGTGATTGAAAACCTAATGAACGGATTGTATCCGAACGGTTTTTATCCCATAAATTTCATTGTTCTAATTCATTAATTCACAGCATTTATTTGAAATGTAAGAACTTGAATTTGATTAAAAATGATCCGAATAAAAAATGATTTATCTGTCCTTTTTTTGCCCAAAATATTTTAGGATTTGAACCTTATACCCAAGTTAAATCGATTGAATTAATTAATCAAACTTTAGAATTTATTTTTACGGCTTTTGATTTACAACAATTCAAAAGTTTACACCAGTCCCGTTTGGCGATTAAAAAATTTGCGTTTTTTAAAAAGATCTTTTTTACAACTGATCATTCTAACCAAACCAGCCATGTCATGTACTATGCAATCAATCCTAAACGGATTGATTTTTTGGACTTGAAACTTTTGAAGAATAATGCCATGGCTTTTTTTGCTAAAAATGGATTAGCCATTACTAAGCGAGTGAAAAAAATCATTTGTCAAAAAGTAGCTAATAATCCGCATGATGGCACAGCCTTATTTGAAGTTATCATGTATCATGTTGCTTATGATCAACACGATGAAATCTTGTTTTGTATGAAAACCAATTTCTATGATTATCAAGATCTGAAAGAAGTAGTTGTAGAATACCGATACGATTAAAACATTCTGAAAATTTAAAAAAAATGTTCTTCTTAATGAAGAACATTTTTTTTATTGCTAATTGGTTTCTAACAAAACTGCTTAAGCAGTTTTTGTTTTGGAAGCAGAAAAAGAATTTTCGCTTTTCTATAATTAGACTCAGAAGTAATTAACTTCGATCTAGCAATAACTAAAGCCCCAAATTAATCATGAATGATTGAGCATCTGAATCAGATTTGAGTCGCGAAATTTTAGCCTGTGAAAATGTGAGTATTAGTTTTAATAATGTTCCAGTTTTGCGGAACATGCAAATTAAGCTTTATTCGCATCAAGCAGTAGCAATTGTCGGTGAAAACGGTGCTGGTAAATCAACTTTAACTAAAATTCTAACCGGCATCTATAAACCTGAGTTAGGTAGTATTTACCACAAAGGTCGCATTGCTTCGTTTCATTCAATTAAAAATTCTAAAAAGAAATTCAAAATTGCCATTGTGCACCAAGAACAAAACTTGTGCGAACAGTTGAGTGTAGCCCAAAATATTTTTTTAGGTAACGAAAAACGCGTGAATGGTTTTTTATCAAGTCATTTAACCAACACGGCTGCTAAACATTTTTTAGAACTATTGAATGCGGATTTTAGTGAAACCACTTTAGTCAAAAACTTAACAGTTTCCCAACGCCAGTTTGTCGAAATTGCTAAAGCCTTAAGTGAAGAACCAGAAATTATTATTTTTGATGAACCAACCAGTGTTTTAACTAATCGTGATACAGAAAAATTGTTTGAGATTGTTACCAATCTGAAACAACAAGGCATTGCAGTGGTTTGAATTACCCACCGGATGGAAGAAATTGAACGCATTTGTGAACAAGTATTAATCATCAAAGATGGTAATTATGTTGTTCAAAAACCCTTCAAAGCCTTTCAAGGTATTGATGAAATTGTAAATTTAATGGTTGGTCGGGAACTAGAAAACCGTTATCCTCCTAAAGTTCAAACAACTAGTTCACACGCGCAAACTTTTGAAATTAAAAACCTGAATTCTTTAGATAACCACAACATTAATTTAGTTTTACGAAGTGGAGAAATTTGTTGCTTATACGGTTTAGTTGGTTCAGGACGTTCGGAGTTAGCCCAAACCATTTTTGGAGCTAAACCTTATATTTCTGGTGATTTTTGGTTAAACAACCAGAAGTATTTACCGCGTTCACCTAAATTTGCCTTAAAGAACAAAATTTTTTATTTATCTGAAGACCGTAAACAATTTGGCTTAAATGTCAAAAAAAACATTGAATTCAACATTAACTTAGCTAATCTTTCCCAAATTCAGCGAGCGGGATTTTTATCTGCTTATTTAAGTAAAGAAACCGCTAATAAATTTATTAAAGACTTATCAATTAAGGCTTATGCTCCAACCCAACCAGTTGATGATTTATCAGGAGGCAACCAACAAAAAGTTGCGATCGCTAAAGGGTTAAATACTTGACCCGAATTAATCATTTTTGATGAACCCACTCGTGGGGTTGATGTGGGAGCGCGTAAAGATATTTATGAAATTATTAACAAACTAAAACAGGACAACAAAATTGTACTCGTGATTTCTTCAGATCTTCCTGAAGTAATTGGGATTGCTGATCGGGTTGTAACTTTTTTTGAGGGCAAGATTACGAATGAATTAATTGGTCGTGAGATTAATGAGTCCAGCATTATTAAAAATGCTTTAAGTTTATAGGAACATTTCCATTATGAAAGAATGAATTATTCAAGTCAAACAAAAATTATTTCCCCAACAATCCGAAGTGCATTTATCCCAGAAATTACACCATACTCACATTGGTGATTTTTTGGATGAGCAAGTTAATTTACAGAAAAAACGGGTGGTGATTGAACAACACAAACAGGAATTAGAACTAGAAAATTTGTACAATGATTTTCACAATTATGCGGCTTATTGCAACCAAAATATTGAAAACTTAGAAAAAGCTTACCAAAAATTTATTAAGCTAAAACGTTCAGAATACGAAGTGCGCATGCAACGCTTGAACAATCCTGCTGCCATTGAGCATTTAGAAACTGAGTACCAAAATTTAATCACTACTAAAAAAACCAAAATTGAGCGAATTATTGACCGAATTAATGCAACCCGAGAGAAAAAATCCCAAGCTATTAGTGCAAAAATTCATAAATTTAAACAAATGCAAGCCGCTTTTTTAGAAGAAATTAATCATGATGCTCAAGTAAAAATTACCAAACTGGAGGCCCAAAAAACCACGCTAACAACTCAAACGGCCCAATTTTATCAAACTCGTAAAACTAACCTAGACACCCAACACGAACAATTACGCCAAGCTTATCAGACTGATCAGACCCGTTTGAATGATCAGTTAGCTAATCATCAAATTGATGTTTTAACTTATGAGACCCAACAACTAAATTTAAACTACCAGTTTGTACGAAAACATACACGATTACAGAACCAAGCCAATCAATCGACTTGGTTAATTCAAAAATTACGCTTGGGAATGTTTTGTCAAAATTTTTTCCAAAAAGAAAAAATCTTAAACTACACCACCAAAACTGTTAAAGCGGCTAATTCTTCAAAACTGATTATTTTCTTTTTAATTATTTCCTTGTTTACTGGAGTCATTTTTCAGTCCCAGTATTATTCAGAACAAAACTGGTTTGGAGCAATTTTAGGTTCGAATGTTCCCATTGCGTTTATTGCTTTAGGCGAAACTTTAGTGATTCTGACTGGGGGCATTGATTTGTCAGTTGGTTCGATGATTGGGTTTGGTGGCACGATTTATATGTCATTAGTTTATTCAGTTGGACTTCACTGACTGGGTAGTTTGATTATCATGTTTATTGCTTTATTTTTAATTGGATATTTATCTGGTTTTTTAATTTCCCGATTAAAAATTCCCCCATTCATTATTACTTTAGCGGGACTGCTAACTTTACGTGGCGCAACAACAATTATTTTGCAAGGAATTCCCATTTCTAGTAGTACTGATCCCATCTTAAGTATTTTTAATTACAACATTGGTGGGAGTTTTCCAGCCGCAATTTTAATCTTAATCGTTGTGGCGGTTGTTTTAATTTTGTTCATGAAGTTCGCTAAATTTGGTCGGTATGTATATGCTGTAGGTGACAACATGCAAGCCGCGGTTTATTCTGGTATTAATTCTAAACACATCTTGAATATGGTTTATTTATTATCAGCTGTTTTAGCAGGATTTGGGGCATTATCTTCTGTGGCTCAAATTAATTCGGTCTCCCCCCAAACTGGAGCAACCCTAGAATTAGACGCAATTACTGCAGTGGCTTTAGGTGGAACTTCGTTTGCTGGGGGAAAAGGGGGATTAGTCAAAACCCTAATTGGTTGATTCTCTATTTCCTTGTTGATTAATGCCTTAACTTTCTGGGGAGTTGATTCTAACTACCAATTTGTTGCCAAGGGCATTGTGATCGTGATTGCTTTAATTATTGATCGTGATTTTAATTTATTTCAGCGGGTCAAAAATTATTACTACCGTGCTTTAAGCTATTTATAAAAATCAAGGAAATGAAATTATGAGTTATTTCTCTAAACGCATGGCCAAATTGGCTTTAGGTTTTGGGGTCCCATTAAGTATTTTAGCGATTGCTTTAGGAATTGTGGGCGGAACGGTGACTCGTTCTAACGCTCCAATTGCGGTTTTATTATCTTCGCGGAATAATCCGTTTTTCCAACAAGTTGCTAACGGAATTGATATTTATGCCCAAAAATTTGGTTATCAAGTCCAATACTTTGATTCTGAAAATTCTGTTGAACGCGAAAACGCTCACATCCGGTCCATCATTGCTGCGGGATTTAAGATGGTTTTGTTTAATGATGTGAACGAGCAATCAGGGGTTAATGCGGTGAAAGCTTTAAACCAAGCAAATATTCCGGTTATTGCGGTTGATCATGTTTTAGTTCCAGAAGAACTGAAAGCCAAAGAAAATAATCAATACCAAATTGATGATAATTTTAAAGTTATTGCAAACATTGCTTCTGATAACTTTCAAGCTGGTGAAATTTTAGCAGTTTATGCTAGTCAAGTACTCCGGATTCCGTATAACACTCGATCTTTTACTTTATACGGTATTCCTGGTACGGCTTCATCTGACCAACGGATGCGCGGGTTTATTCGGGAAATTAATGACGGCCGAAATCGGGGTCATTATGGTTTAGCAGCAGTCGGATTTAATTTGAGTTATGACAATGGCTTTGGTTTTCAAGCTGATGACAACCGTTCTAAAGCCAATTTAGGGGTGCAAAACAACATTCAACGTTATTTCACTCCGAGCAGTCCCGAATTTTCACCACTATTGTTTGCCACTAATGATGAAGCAGCCCTAGGTGGAATTGCCGCTTTAAAATCAAGCGGAATTTTAGCTGGATCCCAAACTTTTGCGGATGCGGGCTCAAATAAAACTTGGGTTTTTGGGGTTGATTACACTGATGATGCGCTGGTTGCGATTAAAAATAACGAACAATCCGCAACCGTACGTCAAGACACCCATTTAATGGGTTATATGTCTATGGATATTGCCAGTTATTTTTTAGACCCTAATTTATATGGCAACAAAACCGCTTATGGGGCTACCCAACGGTACCAAAATTATGACAAAACTACTTTTGATTACTGATTAAAACGTTATCCCAACCGGTTTAGCAATGACATTGATCCTTCCACAACCATGCAAAATGGTTATTATTTCAAACTAAATACTTCTCTAACCTACTGGGATTTAACCAATAATGATTACAAAAATGTACAACAAATTAAAGATGATAACGGAGTCAGTCGGTTAGAAGACATTGGCCCAGCAGGGACACTTTCAGCTGCTGATACTCCTGATCAAGTCAGCTCAACCGCATGAACTTTTAGTTAAACTTTTTGAAAAAAACAACAACCAAGCAAACTAATTATTTACAACAACAAATTATTTATTACTCATGAAAATCACAACTTTTACTAACAACACCCCCACAACTTACAATTCTGCAACAACAATTCCAGTCTTTAATCCCCACACTGGGAAAGAAATTGCGCAACTAGAATTTACCCCTCCAACTGCATTAGACACCATTGTGGCTGATGCGCTTATTGCCCAAAAACAATGACAGCGGTTAACTTATAAAAAACGGGCAGAAATTTTTTATCGCTATCGCGAACTTTTGGAACTAAACCGATTAGAACTAGCCCGTTTAATTCACGAAGATAATGGCAAATCGATGCTAGAGGCAATGGCAGAAATTGATAAATGTATTGAACTAACAGAATTTAGTTGTTCCATTCCCCAAATTATTAGCGGGGAGAGTCAACAAGTATCTCGGGGAATCGAATGTCAAGAACACCGCCGTCCTTTAGGGGTTGTTGCAGTTATCACTCCCTTTAATTTTCCGTTAATGGTTCCCCACTGATCAGTACCCAATGCTTTAATGTTAGGTAATGCGGTAATTTTAAAACCATCTGAATCCACTCCCTTAGCCAGTTTTCGAATGGGGGCTTTATTAGCAGAAGCTGGTTTGCCTAAAAATTTATTTCACATTGTTAACGGGGGCATTGACATTGTTAAAGCCCTAGCCACTCATCCCCAAATTCAAGCTTTAAGTTTTGTTGGTTCCACCACAGTTGCTAAAAGTGTTTATCAGGAAGCAGTTGCTCATAACAAACGCGCTTTATGTTTGGGTGGGGCCAAAAACTACGTTTTTGCAATGAAAGATACTGATCCTAAAGTTACTGCTTCAGAGATTTTAGCTTCGGCTGTAGGAATGGCGGGACAACGTTGTATGGCTTTGTCTGTTGCTGTGCTAGTTGGTGATAATCCCGAACTTTACCAGGAACTAGTAACCCAAGCTAAAAACTTCCATTTGGATGATCCGATTCCCCCACTAGTTTCACCAGTAGCAATTACCAAAATCAAAACTTACACTCAAGCAGCCATTGCTAAAGGGGCAACAGTTTTAGTGGATGGACAGGATTTTGCTAAACCAGCTAACCAAGCTGATGGTTACTGACACGGACCAACCCTAATTGATTGAACTAATTGTCCTGATGAAATGGGGTTAGATGAAGTATTTGGACCAGTTTTAGAAATTGTTCAAGTTCCCACCATTGAAGCAGCAATCGCCTTCCAAAATCGTTCTCCTTATGGTAATTCAGTTTGTATTTTTACCCAATCAGCCCGCATTGCTCAAGAAGTCTTAAGCCAGTGTAAAGCCGGCATGATGGGGATTAATATTGGTGTAGCAGTTCCTCGTGAACCATTTAGTTTTGGGGGATTAAACCAATCCAAATTTGGTTATGGTGATATTACGGGGAAATCTTCAATTAATTTCTGAACTGATTTGATTAAAGTGACCACAAAATGAAACCCCGTTTATAAAGTTGATTGACTATCCTAGAAGGGATTAGTTATCATGTTTCAACCAACAACTAAAGATTTAGATTTTGTTTTAATTGGACGGATCACAATTGATTTTAATCCCCAAGATTATTACAACAGTTTAGACCAGTTAAACTTTTTTCAAAAATACATCGGAGGATCAACTGGAAATACAGCAATTGGATTACACCGTAACCAACAAAAAGTGGTGTTAGTCACAAAAGTTGGGGCTGATGGATTTGGTCAAACGATTCGTCATTTTTTAGCTAGTGAACAAATGAACAGTCAATATGTGATGACCGATCCGGTTCATCCAACCGGATTAACTTTTACTGAAATGCTTTCACCCGAACAATCCCGGATTTTGATGTACCGAACTGAAGTAGCTGATTTGTATTTACATCCGGATGAAATTGATCCAGATTTAATTGCTCGGAGTAAATACTTATTAATTTCGGGTACGGCTTTAAGTAGCTCACCTAGTCGCGAAGCAGTTTTAAAAGCAGTTTTAATTGCAAAACAAACCAAAACTAAAGTCATTTTTGACATTGATTATCGGCCGTACAATTGGGTTGATCAAGCCACTGTTTGTACTTATTACCAACTGGTGGCTACCCAAGCTGATTTGTTAATTGGTTCACAAGAAGAGCTCAGTTTTTGTTCCCAATTTACCAGAATAAACTTAGAGCCATTTGATTCCAAAACTGTGGCTGAATACTGGTTACAAACCGCCGAATTAGTCATTATTAAAAACGGTAAAAAGGGTTCAGAATGTTTTAGTCGTACCCAATACTACCACGTTGGCATTATTCCGGTGACAATGTTAAAAGGTTATGGGGGCGGGGATGCTTATGCTTCTTATTTTTTAACTTTTTACAACCAAAACCCCCAAGATTTGCAAACAGCTTTAATTTATGCTAGTGCAGCAGCCAGTTATATGGTGCAATCCCATTCCAGTTTTAACCACCCTTATTTAACAGAACTAAAAGCATGGATTGATGAACACACCAACCACGATCCAGAACAGTTAATTCTAACCCATCAGGAGTATTAATGTTATGTTTCTAAAAAACCAACATCTAGGAACTGGTTATCATCGGTTACTCACCCGCACTAAAACGGGTCACACCCTTAATTTAGATGTGCATTTGTGAAAAACAAATACAGAACCAACCACACTGGATTTAGTTAGTTCGAGTGATGAAACTGTCTTATTAGTTTTAACCGGTCAAGTTAGCATTAGCATCAATGATCAATTGCCCCAAACTTACCAACGGGATTCTTTATTTGATCAAATAGGAACCTGTTTAGTTCTGCCGCCAACCACCCAAATCCGTTGTCAAACCCACCAAATCCCGACTGAGGTTTTAGTGCTTCAAACCCCGAATGCGCAATTAAACCAACCCCAAATTTTTGATCCAACAACAGTGAGTGAAGATTATTTTGGTGAGGGTCAATGGGATAACACTGCCTTACGATTAGTGCGCACTTATTTTGATTATGACAATTTACCCACATCTAATTTAGTGGTGGGTGAAGTGATTAGTTATCCGGGTTGTTGATCCTCATATCTGCCCCATTATCACGATCAAGCAGAGTTGTATTATTTTAAATTTGATCATGCAAATGGGTTTGGCATTTCAGTGATTGGCGATCAAGCCCACATTGTAACAGAAAATGATTTAAGTGTTATCGAACCTAACTTAGTTCATCCAGTGGTATCAGCTCCAGGTTATCCGCTTTATTTCTGCTGAATTATTTTACATAATCCTAACCAACCATGAAAAAAAGACCGGAAGATTGATCCAAACCACGCTTGATTAGAAGCGCCTAATGTAAGCTATTGAAATAAAAAGAAGAAATAATTTGTTATGAACCAACAATTACAAGTTGCCATTTTAGGTGGTGGTCGCATTGCGTATGTTCACGCTAAAGCGATTACTTTTCATGTTCCTAATGCCCAAGTGAAATGGATTTATGATCCTTATTTAAATCCCACAACCCAAGCCCGATTTACTGAATTGGGAATTAATCACTTCACAAAAACCTTAACCGATGTTTTAGCTGATCCTGAAGTTGATGTGGTTTATATTTGTACACCCACACCCACCCATGCTGATTATGCCATTCAAGCTTTAGATGCCCAAAAACACGTGTTTTGTGAAAAACCAATTTCGTTTGATTTAGCAACAATTAACTTAGTACAAGCCGCAATTATTCGCAACCAGAAAAAATTTATGGTCGGACATAACCGCCGGTTTGATCATAATTTTCAAGCTGTTAAACAAGCTTTGAATGAAGAAGTTATTGGTTCGGTCTTTCAAATCAAAATTACTTCGCGCGATCCTGGATTACCTCCCTTAGAATATTTAGTTGCTTCGGG
The DNA here is from genome assembly GCF_024498275.1 of Mycoplasmoides fastidiosum. Lineage (GTDB taxonomy): Bacteria > Bacillota_I > Bacilli_A > Mycoplasmatales > Mycoplasmoidaceae > Mycoplasma_N > Mycoplasma_N fastidiosum. The sequence continues at coordinate 811,979 of NZ_CP101809.1, read as the reverse complement.
TAATTTATTTTATGACATGATGATTCATGATTTAGATATGGCCCGGTTTCTCAGCCCCTCCCCGATTACTAAAGTCTTTGCTTATGGGGCGGGTTTGGTTAATCCAGAATTAGTTAAACAAGTTAATGATTTAGATAGTGCGGTTGTTGTTTTAATTTGTGAAAACCAATCCATGATCATAATCGATAACTGCCGACAAGCTAGTTATGGTTATGATCAACGGGTTGAAATTTTAGGCGCCACCGGGCAGTTACAAATTGGAAATGATCATCCCAATACTCTAGTAGTTTCCAGCGCTACTGGAATTAATCATCCTAAACCCTTACATTTCTTTTTAGAACGTTACATGCAAGCTTATATTGCTGAATCCATTAGTTTCTTCGCAGCGATTACTCATGATCAAACTCCAGCAGTTACAGTGAATGACGGGTTTAGTGCAATCTTATTAGCTGCTGCTGCGACTTTATCCTGACAAGAAAATCGGGTTGTTGAATTAAAAGAATTGAGTCCATCATGAAAACAATAAGATGCACTACTGCCCAAGCAATTGTGAAGTATTTAAACCAAGTTTATTTACAAGTTGATGATAATCGACCCAAAAAATATGTGACCGGATTTGCAACTATTTTTGGTCATGGGAATGTTTTGGGTTTAGGAGAAGCCTTAAGTCATGAATTTCATAGTTTTTATTTGTACCAAGGTAAAAACGAGCAAGCTATGGCCCATGTGGCATTAGGTTTTACTAAACAAACTAACCGGCAACAAATTATGGCTTGCAGTTCTTCTGTGGGTCCAGGAGCAGCTAATTTAGTTACTGCAGCAGCCACAGCCACAGCTAATCATTTGCCCTTACTTTTATTACCTGGAGATGTTTTTGCTTCGGCTAAACCTGATCCGGTTTTACAACAAATTGAGCAAACCCATGATTTAGGGATTAGTACTAATGATGCGTTTAAACCAGTTTGTCGTTATTTTGCCCGAATTAGTCGGCCTGAACAAGTTATTAAATTTTTACCCCAAGCCATTCAAGTTTTGACTAATCCTGCTACAACCGGAGCGGTTTGTGTAGCCTTGGCTCAAGATGTTCAGGGCGAAACTTATGATTTTCCCGAATGATTTTTTGAACCAACCACCATTCAAGTCGATCGGTTTACCACTTCAGAAACCAAAATTAATTACGCTTTTACCCGGTTAGCCAAAGCTAAACAACCATTAGTGATTGTGGGTGGAGGTGTTCGTTACAGCCAAGCAGGTGAACAAGTGGTGGCTTTTTGTAAAAAACATTTTATCCCGTTTGTTACCACTCAAGCAGGGGCTTCTAGTGTGCCTAGTAGCGAGCCATTAAATTTAGGAGGAATTGGGGTTACAGGAAATTTACAAGCTAACTTATATGCCCAAAAAGTGGATTTTGTTTTAGGAATTGGAACTAAATATTCCGATTTTACAACTGGTTCTAAACAATTATTTAGCGAAAAAACTTATTTTGTCAACATCAACATTAACCGGTTTGATAGTCAGAAAATGCGGGGGTTTGGTTTAGTCGGTGATGCATTAGCGATTGTTAATCAACTATTACACGCGGATACGAACATCAATTTTCAAACCAAGTTAGAACCAGTTTTACAAAAGGTTAAAAAACGATGAATTACAGAACTAAACCGGTTGCAGCAATTGGACCAACCGTTGCAAAATCTAGAAATTCAGGATACTAATCTTCAATCAGTGATTGAATTTGAAAAAGCAATTCACAACCATTACAAAAATCGACCGGTCCAAATTTTCCACCAAGCCCAGTTGGTGCAGCTGTTAAACCACCACTTAAATGACCAAATCATTTATGGAGCAGCTGGATCATTACCAGGGGATTTACAACGGTTATGACAAACTGATCGAATTGACAGTTACAACTTGGAATATGGTTATTCTTGTATGGGTCATGAAATTCAAGCCGCAATTGGTGCTAGTTTAGTTTCAAATTTGCAGCCTACTTTTGCGTTTTGTGGCGATGGTTCATTTTTAATGCTGCATTCAGAATTACATACCGCTGTGGCCAGTGGAATTCCGGTGGTGGTTTTATTATTCGATAACAGTGGATTTGGGTGCATTAACAATTTACAACTAGCCTATCAAAAACGAAGTTTGGCAACCGAATTTCGCTCTGGTCACCCGGGCTTGAATTTTAAGACAGATTTTATGGTTACAGAATTTGCCACAATTGCTCAGGGTTATGGGGTGGATGCACATTTAGTTGAATCGACTGAACATTTACTTGTCTTATTAGAAAAAGCGAAAAAAACCACCCGACCAATGCTGATTGAAATGAAAGTTTATCCTAAAACTATGACCCATGGTTATGAATGTGCGTGAGAAGTTGGTGCAGCCCAATCTTCTTTCCAGTCTGAAACCGAAGCTGCAGCAGCTGAAACTTATGACTATTTTAAAACGCATAAATTTAATTAAGTTAAGGATGAATTATGTTGCATTTTTCAAATGTTAAATTAGCAGCAGCTCCGATTGGCTGGGCTAATGATGATTTAGTTAGTATTGGTGCTTCAACCACTTTTGAACAAATCATCTCAGAAATGGCGTTAGCAGGTTATCAAGGGACAGAAATTGGGAATAAATACCCTCGGGATACCACTGTGCTAACTAAAGCTTTAGCACTACGAAACTTAGAAGTTGCTTCTGCGTGGTTTTCAAGTTATTTACTCACCAAACCTTATGCTGAAGTTTTAACTGCTTTTAGCAAACATGTTCATTTTCTTAAAGTAATGGGTGCTAAAGTTGTGGTTGTATCAGAACAATCATACAGCATTCAACAAGCGCCAGTGGGCTTGTTTGCGCACAAACCAGTTGTTGATGATCACACATTTAGGTTGTTAGCAGAAAAACTAAATGATTTAGGTGCTTACGCCCAATCTCAAGGTTTGAATTTAGTCTTTCACCACCACATGGGCACAATTGTGCAAACTGCCAACGAAACTCGCAAGTTATTAGCTTACACTGATCCAACTAAAGTTTTTTTATTATTTGATACGGGTCATTTTTTCATGAGTGGTGATGATCCAGCGCCTTTAATTTTGGAATTTGGTTCCCGAATTAAACACGTTCATTTAAAAGATGTGCGTTCAGAAATTGTTGAACAAATGCGCGAGCAACAAACCAGTTTCTTAGATGGGGTTTTATGGGGAATGTTCACAACCCCTGGGACGGGTAGTTTAGATTTTGCGTCAATTTTTCAGAATCTACACCAAATTAATTATCAGGGATGAATGGTGGTTGAAGCTGAACAAGATCCGGAAAAAGCTAACCCGTTTGAATATGCTTTAAATGCTTTAGCTTATATTAAACAATTCATTAGTTACGAATAGGAATTATTTCAGATGTTACCAATTCGGATTGGTGTGGTTGGTTTAGGTCGAATGGGGTTCACTCATGCGCAAAACATTCACACCCAAATTGCTTCTGCTCAGTTAATTGCTTTATGTTCAATTGATGATCAGGCTGCTTACTGGGCCAAAACATGAAATATTCCCTATCATTATCAAGATTATGCAATGATGTTAGCTAATCCAGAAATTGATGCAGTGGTAATTGTTTCGCCCACTCCAGACCATCCCCGTCAAATTAAACAAGCTTTATTAGCTGGCAAGCACGTGTTTTGTGAAAAACCCTTAGGAACTGATTTAGCTGAATGTTATGATTTAGTCAATTTCGCTTTAAAGCAAACTAATCAAGTGGTTCAAATTGGGTTTATGCGTCGGTATGATCGAGAATTTGCAGCAGCAAAACAATTACTCGAAACTGGAGAAATTGGTCGACCGATTTTAATTCGGTTGTTTTCTCAAGATCCTGAAGTCGATATAGCCAACATGTTTCGATTTGGTCCTAGTTCAGGCGGGCAGTTTGTTGATGTTTCAGCTCATGATATTGATTTAATGATTTGGTATTTGCAAGCCTATCCCCAACGAGTTTTCAGTTTGGGTAAGGCTTATAAGTATCCCGAATTTGCCACTTGAAATGATGGGGATGTCGTGGCAGGCATGATTGAATTTGATAATCAACAAATCGGCATTCTCATGGCTTCTCGCATCAGCAGTAATGGTTATCAAGCTCAAGGCGAAATTATTGGCACTAATGGTCATTTAACGATTAGTCTACCATCTAATGCAGCCAGCCAAATTAATTACATTAATGCGAATGGGCACCAGCAACAAACTTATCGCAATTTCAACGAGCGGTTTGCAACTGCATATGTAGCTGAATTACAAGCTTTTGTTAACCGAATTCACCAACAAGACTATGATAATCGCGCCTTAGTTGATGCTTTAGTCAACATCGAAACTGCATTAGCTTGTCAGCAAGCGTTTGTTACCCGGCAAATTGTTGATGTCAACTTAAATGCCGCGAAAAATTTATTAGCAATTGCTTCTAAAAAATCGGTCCCATAAAACCCAGTTTTTATGGGTTATTTTTTGGCCATACCACAAAAATCATAATTTAAAAAATTTCTTGCCATTATTAGGACAAAGTAGAAAAAATTTCAATCTGGAAAAATAATTGAAATATTTTTTTGAAATTATTTTCTTTCTTTTGATCAAAAATTTGCAATTAATTTTAAAGGCATATAATTATTTTGAATAAATGAAAATGAAGAATAATTTTCCTGAATTGACGGGATTTTTGTTTATTCATAATGAAATAAAATTAAGAATTTTCAATTAAAAACCTTTTTCTGGAATTAGTAGTTGGTTCAACAAAATCAAAATCATTACAGGTTAGTTTAATTCAAAATAACAACCAAATTCGATACATTGATCAGAAAAAGCTTTTTAACAAAATCATTACAATGAAATTTTTTGCTACTTTTTAATTCATTAATTGCAAAAAATAACAACTACAGTAAAAGAAAAAATCCATTAGAAATTATGAAAAATAAAATACGAATTGATGGAAGAAACAAAATTACCTTAGTTTGGCTAACTTTATTAACTGGACTGTTTGGTTTGGAATATTTTTATGTTGGCCGTAAGGAGTTGGGTTTTGCTAAATTAGGATTTTCTTGGGTTGGTGCAACTGTAATTACTCTGGCTTGGGTAATTTATGGTTCTAATCCAATTGTTTCTACAACTGGGTATGGTGGAGTGGTTTCTGCTTCTTGAATCGGTGCAGCGATCTTATTCATTAGTTTAATTTGAAGCTTCATCAACCTTGGTTTCATTCTTGTCGGTAAATTCCGTGATAACACTAATACCCCAATTAATGCGTGAAATAGTAGTTACCAAGAATGAGTTGAATATTTAATTAAAGGAGAACAATAGTGTCCCCGCTAGATATAGTTATTTTAGTTATCTACTTGATAGGGGTTTCTGGGTTAGGTGGTTTTTTCTGATTCATTCAGCGAAGACGGAAACAAAATTCCACCAATAACTTTTTTACTGGAGGCAGTAAAAACCCGATTTGAGTAGTTGGTTTGTCCATTTGAGCAACCATTTTATCTTCTTTGTTTTTTGTGAACATTACTGGTCAAGTAGCCACTGGGGCCTGAATGTGAGTTGGGCCGAACATTGCATTAATCGGCATCACCCCGTTTGTGGCAATGTGAGTTATTCCGTTCTATCGTCGGTTGAAAGCTTCAACCGCTTATGCTTATTTGCAAGAACGATTTAACTACGCTTTAAGAGCAATTAATTCTGCGTCCTTTATTATTTTCCAAATTTTCCGGGTTGCAATTGTGTTATTTGTGCCAATCATTGCATTAACAGCAGTGGTTGATGTGAGTCCTTACATCATGATTGTGGTTGTGGGAATTATTGTTGCTTTATTAACCGCATTTGGTGGTTTTAAAGCGGTAATTTGAGCTGATGCAATCCAAGGGATTGTTTTATTAGTGGGAATTGGAGCAGTTTTAATTGGGGCTTTAGTGAAAACTAATTATGGTTCTGATACTTTAGTTTACCAATCCATCTTAACCAAAGAAAGTTGAAAACTAAGTTTAGCTCAGGGGGGAATTTCCTTCTTATTCTTGTTCAACATTATTAATTCCATGTACGCGTTTATGGGGTCTCAAGATGTGACCCAACGGTATAAAGGAACTCGTAATATTGCCCAAATTCGCAAAACTTTATACATTTCTTCTTTCTTAGGGGTTATTACTGTACTTTTATTCTTTGGCGCTGGTTCTGCGTTATATACTTATTATTCCACTGTTCCAGGAGCAGATGTTAATGATTTATTCAAATCAATTGGTGTAAGTCAAAATACCTTCATGATTAATTTTGTGAAAAATGCTTTACCAATTGGATTTGTTGGCTTGATTTTAGCAGCCATTTTTGCTTCTTCTCAGTCTACTATTAGTTCTGGTTTATCTGCATTAGCTAATTCCATTATCGTTGATTTTATTCAACCAATTACCAAACACAGTAAATCCGATCGTTACTACTTATGATTCTCCCGTATTTTAGTACTTGTGTTTGGGGGAGCAGCTATTTTGTTTGGGGTGGTATTAATTTATGTGAAACAAACCGATTTACTAAACTACTTTACCGGATTTGTTGGCTTATTGAACGCGCCAACTGTTGCGGTGTTCTTATTAGGCATCTTTAGTCGCCGGGCTAATTCGGTGGGGGTTTTAATTGGAATTATTATTGGGTTTATCATTGGTATTCCGTTATGATTATTAACCCAAGGATTTATTCCAGAAAGCGCCCGAATTCAATTCCACGGGGTGTGATTAACTTTAACCACCTTCTTTACTACACTGATTTTAGGTTATGTGTTTTCATTAATTGCTAACCGTTTTGGCCACCAGCCAACTCCTGAAAAATTAGTGAACCACACCATGCAATTCCGGACTAAAGAGTTCAAACAATTAACCCGGTTAGAATCTTCTTTAGGTAAAATTGCAACTTTAGTTAAAAAAGGTCAATTAAGTCAAGAATACTTAGATTTAGCTGAAGAAAAAATTGAACAATTAGGAACAATTGTAAGCAACCAATAATTAATCTTTCATTATTCATCCAAATTGTTATTATCTAAATTAAATCTTTAAAAATCCTTGCTAATAAAATAGCAGGGATTTTTTCTTTACTTGTTGAGTTTGTCTTGATCTTAGTTAGTGTGTAATTGAACAATAAGACCAATAGTTATTGTACTAATTGAAAATGACTGAAGCAGTCAATAAAAAAACGCTTAAACTCAGTTTAAGCGTTTTTGTTTTTAAAGGATTAATTGCTAGACTAATTGGCAATTATTTATCAGCAATAGCACTAATTCCGGGTAAATTTTCTTCTTCCATATAAGTTAGAGAAGCACCCCCACCAGTGGAAATGAAACTAACTCCTTGACCATGATTAAATTGTTGGTAAGCTGCTGCAGAATCACCCCCACCAATTAAGGTAAATGCATGGTTTTTAGCCGTAATTTCTTGAATTTTATTAGCAATGGCTCGGGTTCCGGCTTCATAATGACTAAACTCAAACACCCCCATAGGACCGTTTCAAACTACAGTTTTTGCTTGGTCTAAAATGTTATTAAATTTGGTAATTGAATCTGGTCCAATATCTAACCCAATCCAATCGCCCCACTCAGCAGCTGAGGCATTAGCTACTAAAACTTTTCCAGGCAAATCAGCAAATGAAGGCGCGGCGTGAGTATCGATAGGAATCACTAATTTTTCGCCATAAGTTTGCATCAATTCCCGACATTTATCAACCATTGATTGATCTAACATGGATTTTCCAATTGCCTGGTTATTGGCTTTTTTAAAAGTATAAGCCATACCTCCACCGATTAAAACATAATCAGCTTTTTGAACAATTCGTTCAATCACTTTTAGTTTGTCAGAAATTTTTGCGCCCCCTAAAACAGCGACCAAAGGTCGCTCAAATTGATCGCAAGCTCTAGCCAAATTTAGTAGTTCTTGTTCAATTAAAAACCCAATCGCAGATTGGGTAACATTCGAAGCAATTCCGACATTTGAAGCATGAGCTCGGTGAGCAGTGCCAAAAGCATCGTTCACATAAATTGGGGCTAAGCTAGCCCAAAATTGGGCTAATTTAGGATCGTTTTTTGATTCAAGTTTCACCACGTCACCTTGATCATTAACATCTTGATAACGGGTATTTTCTAAAACTAAAACTTCACCCAAATCTAAATTTTGAACTGCTTCAGTTACAGCGGTTCCAGTGTTAGCTGCTAAAAAACGAACTGGTTGTTTTAATAATTCGCCCATGCGCGCAGCTACTGGGGCTAAACTTTTTTTCCCGCTTAATTTATCTTCTAAAGATTTAATGCGGGATAAGTGACTTAAAACAATGATTTTACATTTGTGTTCAATCAAGTATTGTAAAGTTGGTAATGATTGAACGATACGAGTATCATCTCCAACCACTCCATCTTTTAAAGGAACATTTAGATCCAACCGTACTAAAACGGTTTGCTGGTCTAAATTTAAATCCCGAATGGTTTTTTTATTGTAGATCATGAATAAAATTTAATTAACTAATAAATGGTTTATTAAAGATTAGCCATGTGAATTAAAGTTCGCACTAATTGGTTCACATATGATGTTTCATTATCATATCAAGTGAATAAACGAACTTCACCAGTTGGTTGCACTTTAGTTAATAGAGAATCGAAGATAGAACCAGCAGTATTCCCAATAATGTCAGCTGAAACTAATGGAGCATCAGAGTAAGCAAATGATTCGTTAGCATTCTTTTTCATTTCGGCATTTAATTGTTCAACGGTCACTGGTTTTTCCACAAATAAAGTTAAATCCACTAATGAACCCGCAATTACAGGCACACGGTGAGCAAAACCGTCTAATTTACCCACTAATGAAGGAACAACTAAACCAATTGCTTTAGCAGCTCCGGTTGTGGTTGGCACAATAGAAGCCGCAGCAGCTCGAGCTCGACGTAAATCAGAGTGAGGTGCATCTTGTAAGCGTTGGTCCGCAGTATAAGCGTGGACAGTAGTCATCGTTCCAGATTTAATGGTAAACGCTTTATCGATGAAGTGAACCACTGGAGCTAAAGCATTGGTTGTACATGAAGCAGCAGATACAATTTGGTCTTCAGGTTTTAGGATTTCGTGGTTTACGTTGTAAACAACAGTTTTCATTTCTCCAGTTCCTGGAGCAGAAATTAACACCCGTTTAGCTCCAGCTTGTAGGTGTTGTTCAGCTGCTTCTTTTTTAGTGAAGAAACCAGTACATTCAAGAACGATGTCAACACCTAATTTTTCTCATGGTAAGTTTTTTGGGTCGCGTTCAGCATGAACGGGGATGGATAAAGTTTGACCAGACTTTAGGTCGCTAACTTTTAAGAAACCATCTTCAGCTTTCACGTCATAACCCTTTAGTTGACCTTGAGCGCTGTCATATTTTAGTAGGTGAGCTAATGTTTTTGCATCAGTTAAGTCATTAATGGCAACAACATCTACTCCTTTTTTTTCAAGTAATGTTCGAAATGCCAAACGACCAATTCGACCGAAACCATTAATTGCAACTTTTCTATTCATATAGGATAATAATTTCCAAAATTAAGATGTATTTATTTAATAAATAAATGTGATTTTCAGTAATTAGTTACGATTTAATCACATCAATTAATTATAACATTATTAAAATAAAACCAACAGATCCTTACTAATTAGCTCTAGGATCAACTTTTAATATATTAATTAACAGAAGATTAAATAAACTCCGAATCTAGTTTAATTTTCTATTACAGAGATGTACACAACAAAATTAATTAACCAAAAAACGACCATCACTAGTTGGGATATTTGTTAAATTTGCCGCAAAATTTGGTAAAACTAGAATTCACTATTAAATTCTTTGAAATTATACGACTGAAAAATCACTCCTGATTTTTATCTAATCGTTTTCGAGAAAAAATGGAAAAAAATTTCAAAATCATGCTGGGTTTAGCGATGGTTTTTTTAAGCGATTTTTTCGGTTTTGTAATATAATTCAAAAATATTTCCATTGAAATTTTCGGCAATGGAAAATATTCATTATTTATCACATTTAAAATGTTGAAGAAAAAATTCTTGCTGGAATTTTTTCTTTTTGAATTTCCTAATAATAAAATTTTTTTCTTTTTGCTATTGCCAAAACAAAATTTATTAATTCTATTTTGTAATAACAATCAGATTATGAAGGAGAATAATTTTGCTTGTTTTTTTAAAAAACATTTTAAGAAGCATTCGCAATAATTGATTATCAATTTTCTCGCTAGTGTTCTTTATCTCTGTTATTAGTATGGTGTACTCAGCAGCCACCAACTTAATTACTAATTTGACTACAAGTGTTCATAACATTAACAGCCGAAGTCAATTACATGATGCAGTCATTAATCCAACTTATGGTTATGGTAATGGGGATTTTGTTCCCACTGCTGAAGCGAAATACCGTTCGCGGGTTGTAACTGCCATTAATTCAACTGCGGCTCGGGTTTATAGTAAAGCAAATGGTAGCACTGACTATGTTTTAGGAGCTGCAGTTTCACCAATTCACAATAGCAATGCAACTCCGCCTTCATGCTTTCAACCAGGATCACAGTTCTCTCAGCCATTACTGATCTATAACTTTTTAAATCCTAATGATTTGGAATTTGATACTAACGGAAATCTGATTAGTACTGAAATTTTAGTAACTTCACAATGTGGAGTAACTGGAGCAGTTAGTGACGCTACTGTATTATCTGCTCAATCAGGTGTTGGAGCTAATGTTGTTGGATACAACTATGTGAAAGCAATTTTTGGAAATTACAATACCCAAAATAGTGATCAAATTGGTATTAACGAAATTAGTTCTGGTACTTCTTTTTTAGCAAAAGCGCAAGGTGTAACTGATACTAGTGGCCAATACAATGGTTTAATTCCGGTTGCTCGAACTGTTAATGAAGCAGTGAACGAACTAACTCCCGAATTAGAAAATAACCAAATTAAATGAACTAAAAGTTATCAGTATTTTTATAATTATTTCAAAAATCCTGCTCCAAACCAACCTACTTTCAATTTAACTAATTTTGACCAAACCACAGCAACCAAGTATTTAGAACCATTAACTAATAGTTTGCGAGTTGATAGTTTTCAAGCAGCTGATATCAATAATGCTTTACAAAATTTAATTAATAAATACAATTTAAATGAAACAACTACAACTAGTGGTGGTGGAACCAGTACTCCTGAAAAAACTTATGACTTAGATAAGTTTGTTCAAACTATTTACAAAATTGTTTTTTATAAATGAAAAACAATTGGGGGCACTTCAACTATTCAAGATGCTTTAAACCAATTAAAAACTAATAATGCAAGTGAAATCCAAACTTATTTAGGCACTAATAATACATCATTTGATAGTTTAAGCGATCCCCAAAAATTTATTTTCACTTCCACTAGCAATTCTAATCGAGCTGGTTTTATTGAACTTTGAACTAAACTAAACAACGAAGAAAAAACTCATCTTTTAGACTTAACTCTTGAGGGAATTAATAATTCAATTAGTGCCAACAATAATGCTCGTTCTCGGGATCAAATGGCCTTGATTCGGAATTTTATTGTTAAACACGGTATGTGGACTGTGGACAATGTTTTGAATGACTTTGAGTTTTTAAACCCTCAAACTAACATGAAAGAGACTTATAACATTCCTCGGAACGATGTTAAGTCCATTATTGTTAACCAAACTTCTGAAAGTAATAATCCAACTACCACAACTACACCAACTAATTCAGCATCACAATCAACCCAAACTACTAATTCAGCTAACAGTTCTGAAACAACTTTAACACCAACTGAACCCAATAATGCTTTGATGAGCTATAAAATCATTCAAAGTAATTTCCAAGACAGTTCTGCACCTGATGCTGAATATGTTAATAAATTAATTATTTTTAGCGGAAATGAACTGTTTTATAAACCATCATACAGTAACTACCAAATTCTGCAGAATTGATTAAACTTACGAAACATTCGCCGTGATTTAGCGCCTGCTCAAGACATTCCGTTCATTCGAATGTTATTACGGGCAAATTTTTCATCACCAAAAATTCGTGAAGTTTTTGATAAATACTTAAAAATTCTAGAACACGAAGATCGACAACAAACCATCTTTTTAACTGGTCCTGAACGAATTCAAATTCAGGATTATTTGAATCAAATTCAAAACGGATTTTGAAACTATAACGGTCATGAACTAGTTTTTAATTTTACTTCAGTTGACTTTTTCCGTCCGTTAAATACAATTGATGCACAATTACAAAAATTTTCTCAAGTTCCAGCTCCAGCTTATTTAAGTGATACAACTGCTCCATTTATTGTTGTTTCACCTGAGTTTGCACGACATTTTGATAAAAAACCCATTAGTGATGAAGCGTATGAAAACTTTAAGTTATTAGCTAATTCTGAACAAATCAACCAGCAACAATGAGAAGCAGAATTAAATAATTTCATCATTGATCCGCGTAATTCCCAAAATATTTTAAATGCGGGCGGAGTACAAGCGATTATTGTGGGAACTGGGTTAACTGCAGATTTTGTTTTTCCATCCATTTCCCTATTTAATTTGATTCCTGATCCATTACACGAAGTTTTAGTTTATGTCAACGAAAATGGTTACAACAAATACTTAGCAAATAATCCAGCGGGTATGACTGAAAACTACATTTCAGTTTTAGTGCCTGAACAGATTAAAGAAGCTGGATTAACTACCCAATTTCTAGATAGTTTACGAACTGCGGTTAATGAATATGCGCCTAGTGGCACGATTTTCTATAATGCTGATGATACCAGCATGACTTTTTCAGCTAGTGCTTACCGAGTTGTTTTTGTTGATAACATCATTAAAATCCTGAATTTAGTCAGTTATTTTTTAATTATTATCGTGGCGATCTTAACCCTATTTGGGGTAATCGTGTTAGTGCGACGTTACTTTAAAAACAACTCTAAAGTATTTGGGAACTTAGGAGCAAATGGAATTTCTAAACTAACGATCATTTTATCTTCAGTGATCTTTGTCACCATTCCTGCTTTAATTGGACCAATCATTGGTTATTTTGTGGGATTATTCACCCAAAATACGTTATTTACAATCTTAAGTAATTACTGGTTCTTAGATTCGAGTCCAGTAGAGTTTAATTATTTAACCTTAATTTATTATGTGTTAATTCCGTTAGGTATTTTAGGTTTAGTAGCAATTATTGCTTCAACCCTAACCTTACGGGCTTCTTCATTAGCATTAATGCGTGAAAGTCCCATTTTCAAACAAAACCGTTTTAGTCTGAAATTGAACGGATTATACAATTCGTTTACTCCATTATGAAAATTCCGGTTGATTGTGGCAACTAACTCCTTACCCCGGATTTTATTACTATCGGGAATGAGTTCGCTGATGATTATTGTGTTGGTGTTTATTTTCTCTAACATTGGTCAATTTGGCCGAATTGCTGAAAACGAACAAACAACCAAACGTTATGATTATGCCGTTCAATACCGCACTCCAACTGTTGAACATACTCAAGCTCCGCTTCTTTCTTACCAACAGTTAGGACAAACTTATTTAAATAACATTAGCCAAAAAATTGATACAGTTTATCAACTGCCAAATACAACAAAACCTGAAAAAGCGACACTAAATGTTAGTCCAGCTAATCCGTTATTAGTGGCTTCGAACATCAACAACTTTTTTCAAGATAGTGCTGCACGTTATGGAGATCAGTTCAACCAACAATTAGCTGATAACCCTGTAACCGCTTTAGAACAACTAAATCAAAAACTCCATTTTAACCCAGCAAACACTGGTCGATGAGCCCGAAACAGCATCTTATCCCATTTTTTATTACGTTCAATTTGGGATGAGAGTCAAAAAGCTTATAAATCAGTGAGTTTACCAAGCCCAGAGGAACCAAAACACCGAGTATTCTATTATTCTTCTGAAGCCGCGAATCCGCATGGTTCTCAAACCACAACTAATTTAAATATTATTAATTTTGCTGATATTCAAAAACACAACAGTTTATTTAGTCCTGATATTACCAAACAAACCACTTTCTACTATTCTGATTATGTACCAGTGGAACAAGCTAACCGGGAGGATAAAAAATTAATTTTAGCTCCAGATGGCACACCATTATTTCAACCATTATCTGATCTGTACCGGACTAAACAACCGTTATTAAAAAATAATAATGGAACAGGAACTGAATACATTTCTTATACTAGTTCAACCGAAAAAGAAATTAATTCTGAATCTAGTACTGAAAACCAAGACTTCCAAGAATTTGATTATGGAACTAATCAAAAAGTGAAGTTACCATTATTAAACCGGTTATACCGGGACAATGCTAACTACTGAATTTTCTCCATGGATGACCGAGCTAACAGTCAGTATGATCTGAACTTTTTACAAAACCGGGTGTTGGTAAAAATTCTGTTAGACAACACCATTAAAGTGAATGATTTTAGCTTGAAATTAAACATCAACATGTGAGATATTATTCGGCCCACAATCGAACAAGCTTCTCCAGCGATTTTAAATCAAATTGATAAAAATAATGTTAACTTAATTCGGAACATTATTCAAAGTCGCTATGGTGCTTTCTTCTTGAACCGGTTCTTTTCCATGCACCAGTTGAGCAATCCGGTAACTAATTTTAATGATGGGGATGTATTTAATGGTGAACCAAGTTATTTAGTTCGTCCTGAAGATTTAACTGCAATCAATAATAATCCAAGTTCAAACGAAACAACAATTGTGCCTGGATTATATTATTTAGACAGTACTAAAACCGTTTATTTATACATTAATCCGTTTCCCCGGGATAGTGATAATCATCCCGAAAACCGTTATTCAATTTTTGCCTTATTCCGTCCTGACTTCTTGTATTTAATTCTTTCAATTCTAAATGATCCAACGTTTGCTAATCCCCAAGTTGGTCCAGTTAAACTAACTTTTGGCAACCAAATCACTAATCCTGATTATAATCGATCCAACCAGCAATGAACTACTACAGGTAATCCCGAAGTTGATAGTCAACAAAATGTTGGAATAACCGCCTCTGGTTTTAGTCGGGAGCCAATCGATTATGATCGGTCTGTTAATGGGGATCAAACTTTTACTTATTTAACCGGAAAAATCAAAAACATTGATGGCAATGTGGCTATTACTGGTATTAAACAAGATCCCCGGGGTTCTTATTTAAAACTGCGCGATGATAATAACCAAATTATTAACCAACGTTTGTATCAAGAGCCCGAAATTGATCAAACAACCAACACTCCCGTGTACCCGATGATCATTAATTTATTCACAGCCCAAAAATATAATTTGGGTGTAGGGGATTATTTAGATTTTGCTCCGGATAATGATGCTGACCGGTTTGCGGCCAAAATTGCGTTACAACCTCACCAACCCCAAGCTCGCTTCAAAATTGTTGGTTTAAATAATACTTATTTCCAATCCGCCTTTTTTGTTTCCCAAAAATCAGCCAATACCATTTTAGGTATCAATCCCGAATATGGTTATAACGGTTTCTTTACCAAACTAAAAGATCCAAGTCAACAACCAATTCAATTTACTTCGGCTTTATCAGTCTTTTCAGAATCTGGAATTTACTCACCAGCCCAGTTTGATCCTCGTTCAGCAGTAACTAAAGAATTGTTCTTACAGCCCCAAACCCAAGTGGGCAACGTGATTATTCCAGCAAACTTAGATATTTTACGAACAATGTTTAACTTACCAGCTAATTTGACTGGTACAGACGATATTATTAATGCTTTCCGCGAAGTTTATGGTGAATCCATTATTAATCCATGAATTACGACTTTAGATGATTCAAGCACAACCAACTTGTTGTTCACCAAATTATCAACAACAATGCAGGCTTTAGTAACGATTATTCTGATTGTCTTTATTCCGTTATTAATCATCATGGTAATGATGGTGACCTCATTAGTGATTGATGATCTAAAACAATTATCAGTAATCATGATTATGTTAGGATTTAATAACTGGGAAAATGCGGTGACTGTTTTAACTTATTTAATTCCGGTCTTAGCAATTGCTTTAATTGTGGGTGTACCTTTATCAGTGCTATTCTTACAAACTTATGTAGGAATTATTTTAAGTGCAATCTCTTTATTGATTCCAATCAAAATGGTGCCGTGATACTTCTTATCAAGTATTGGAATTTTAGTAGGCATTTTCACCTTTGCTTTTGGTCAATCTTACATTAAACTAAAACGAATTTTCTTACCAATTGCAATGAAATCTTTTGGAGATTAGATTGATTCAATTTAGTGCCAATATTTAATACTCAAATTAAACCAGCAACCAATTAAGATTGCTGGTTTTTTGTTTATTGAAACTTTCATTCTCCTTTTTGGATTTTTAAGCTTAATAAATAGCTGAACTAAATCAGTAACAGAAAGGAACAGATGATGTTACATTCAAACCAAAAACTTAATTTTGAACAAAAAGCTTTAAAACAAGCTGGGGCTGCTGCAAGAGTATTAAATGCTAGTGCGCGCAGTTTAAGCCGGATTAACCAATCACCTAAAGTCCCAGGGTTAAAAGCAACAAGAAGCAGATCTCGAACAGCCACGCTTAAATCTGTGGCTGCAGCAACAGCAAAAACAACCCGAACTCGAAAAACTAAAAATAATTTAGAGCCAACTGATCAACCAACCACCAGACGGGGTCGGAAACCACAAAGTTTAATTGAACCGCAGTTAGCAATGTCTACTTCAACAACTAAGTTGAATGATTCTCTAGCTACAGTCGCTCCAACTTCATCATCGGGTTATTTGCGTAGGACATTCGACAAGCTAAAAAACGGCATCAAATCAGTTTTATATGATCCTAAAAGTAAAAGTAAAACCACATTGGGAATGAGTAATGGTCGATTATACCAATTAGGAGTTTGACCAATGGCTGTGGCAGCAAGTGCGGTTGGATTAATTTCTAATATTCAAACTGCGAATGAAATTATGAATGAAAAACCTGAACCCCAACAAATCTATTATGATCGCAATGGACAGCAACGTGTGCTTTATTCCCGGTCAGCAACTAATTATTCCGAATTAGAACGTCGGAAGAATCGTTATGCAGTTGTGGCTAGCAAAATGCAACCATTTTTACGAATTCGGGCAAACCCGAATGATTCAGCAATTAGCTTTGGAGCACCATGATTTTTCTAATGAATAAACCATCACTAAAAAAACTAAGCTTAGATGCAAAAATGCGCACCCGCGGGGGTGGAGTGACGTTTAGTGTGATCTTGGGAGTTATTGGTTTAATCCAAACTATTTCCATGATCATTCCCGTAATTGTTAATTTTTTTGCTCCCGAACAACCTGAAGAACCAGTTGTTGTGCCTAATCCGCATTTAGCTGCAACAGCATCTAATTCCACCCCAAGAAAATCAGAATCGTCCCAATATGCCCCGCGGTATTTAAATTATATTAATAAACCAAGCGAAGGCATTAATGTGATACACGGATAAGCGTTAGGACGCCTAGTATGAACAAGAATATTGTTTTGAGTTTTAAAAAACAACCAATTGATTTTAATCAACCAATTGTGGTCAGTCAGTATTTTAACCAAAACCTTATTTTACGAAAATGAAAACGTAAATTAGAAAAGAGCCGGTTAAATCCCCAATTACAACAACGCTTATCAATGGAATTATTTGCTGAATTAGAACAAAAAACTTTTTTATTTGCAGCAATAAATTTAATTAAAAAACATTATCAAATTAGTTTGGACTTAGCTAAAATCCAAATTGCACAACTAAATAGTCATCTAGTTGATGAATTGGTTTTACAAGAATTTTTTCGGGATTATCAAATTCAAACTGATCCATCAGATTTAATTGCCTTTCAACAGTTATTACCTAATTTAAATCAAGTGAAATTTGAAAAATTTTTATTAGCTAAAAAGTTTTGAGAATTTGTTTTTACGAGGTTTCAATTTGAATTTGATTATTCAGTTTTGTTAGATTATTTGATTTATAAACAAGCCGCTTTACCAATTGCTTCATGCCGGCGGTTTAATAACTGACGAAGATTAGACCAGTGGTGTGATTATCACGATTTGAAAATGACAATTCGGTTTTTACCCCAGACTTTTTTAATTTTTTTATGAAAACAGAATAAGTGAAACTTTTTGAACCAGACTTATTTGAAAAAACAAGTTGAGTTATGAAAACCAAATAAAAAACAATTAATCAACTTACAATTAAAAGAGCATAAAAATAACAATGATATTAAAACGATTAAAGTACAACTGCTCAAACAAATTAGTAATTTTGATGATTTGAATTTTCACCAGTATCAAAAACTTTTTATCAACTTATTTACTACTAGACTAGAAAAAAACTGAACTCCTAAAACCAAAGACAATTTACAAAATTTATTGAAGGAGGTTTTTAACGAAATTATTCATCATTACTTGTTTTTTGATTTACTGGTGTCATGAAATACTGAATTAATTTAGCAAAACAACAAGCAATAAAAAACCTCTTAATTAAAATTAAGAGGTTTTTGTTTATTTGATGTTTTCGGTTTTAATATGAAAACGTTTACGTAAATATTTAGGAAGAATTTCATCAATCGCATTAATTACATTGGTTGTTAATTGATTGATTGTGGAATTGTTTTCAACTATTTTTCAACTTGAATGAATTTCAGGACTTAAATAATAAGCTGCAACACCTGGTTTTTCTTGAAGTAAATTATCACGCTTTAAATAAATAACATCATCAACAGCATCACGGAAAAATTGGTGATCATTAACATAAGTGGCTAACTCCACAAAAATTAATTCATCATTAACTGAAGCTTGATTTTTTAATTCAACTAACTTAGATTTAATAATCGGCAACATTGCTGCATTTAACTTGCGTAAGTTTTGGTTTTGATTAGTTTCTGGATCATGACCAGTCATTAATCATTCTTTAATGGCTTCGCGTTTAACCCCTTTTTGATCCACAAATTGGTCACCTAATTTAGTTTGGATTACATTATAGCCGCGTTCACCATAAGCATAGATATCATGAATTCATTTATCCACACTAAAAACATGATAGCCTTGGTTTTTAATGATTTCTAATCCGACAGATTTTCCTGAGCCTTTTAGTCCGCTGATGATTATCAACATGTTAATTTATTATGATTTTAATTTAAATATTTTGATTATATCATAACTAAATTTGACAATGAAAAATGCCCAATTTATCGGGCATTTTTCTTGATATTTTCATTTTTTATGATAAGTGTTTAAACTTCAAAAACTAATTTAGCAGCTTCTAAATATGCTCGAAACAAACCGCCATAACCAAGTTTGACTCCACCAAAATAACGGACAACAACTAATAAGTAATTAATTTTTTGATGTTGCACTAACAAATTAAATAAATTTTTTCCAGCCACTCCTTTGGGTTCACCAGCATCAGATAATCCAGAAATAAAATTTTGGTCATCGGTTTTTAAATAAAACGCATAACAAATATGGCGGGCTTTTTTATGAGTACGTTTAAGTTCTTGCAAAATTTTTGTGATTTCAGTTTTGGTTGTTACGGGATAAAGTTGAGCATAAAACTTAGATTTTTTAACTTCGTGTAAATGCATTGTCGTTATAAAAGTTAATTAATTTGCTGAATGATACTAGTACCACTTAAGCGATCTTCTTTAAGAATTAAGGGTCAAAATTGTTGAATTTGGTTTTGGTCATTAAATTCCATTACCACCGCACACAATTGTTTTAACCCAGATGCTACATCTAATTTAAATTTTTTTGAACGAGCAAAAAAGACATCAAGAATTGTTGCTGGATCTCCGCCAATAATCCCTTCAGCTGGTCCGGTCATTCCCACATCAGTGATGTAAGCGGTTTGATTATAAATTTGAAAATCATTAGTTGGCACATGAGTATGGGTACCTAAAATGGCATCCACTTGACCATTGAAAGCACGTAAAAAAGCGTTTTTTTCACTAGTGGTTTCGGCGTGAAAATCAACGATGTGAATATCATGATCGTGATGTTCAGCTAAAAAATTTTCGAAGTAGGCAAACGGATTTAAAATATAAGATTCATTGGTATGAAAGTCAACAAACCGGACTGTACTTCCCAATAAATTACTAATGCGAATGCGAATATTTTGAAATTCAACAACAACTGAACCCACTCCTACATCATGAAATTGATAAGTAGAAGCTAAATTTAAAGGACGAATAATATCTGGTTTTTCTGCTAAAACTTTTAAACCCTCTTTTTTTGCTCAAGTATGATTACCCATTGTAATGAAATCAATTTTGGCATTTTTTAGTTCTTCATAAATACGGGGAGTAATGCCTTTACCATGAGCCGCATTTTCTGCATTGGCGATCACAAAATCAATTTGGTGGTCGGTAATAATTTGGGCTAAGTTCTGTTTAATGATTTCGCGTCCTGGAGCTCCGAAAATATCGCCAATAAAAAGAATGCGCATTAGTTTTTTAATAATCCGATCTTATCTGAATTAGCGACAATATCAATGGTTTTATTTTTGCTAGGAAAGAAAATTTTAGCAACTTTCATTTTGTCATTTAAAATACCAATTTCTCTAATTTGTCCAGATCCAAACCAAACATGTTCAACTAAAGCTCCAACCTTTAAACTTTCTTCAGGAATGCCGCTTAAAGTTCGTGAAGTTTTATTATTAGTGGTGATTTTTGTTTCAAAAAAAGAATCATGACTCATTCGACTTTTAGTAAAAGTATTACCTAAACGTTCAACATCAGCACATTTTTCAGCTTCTAATAAAAAAATTGAAGGTTCAGCACTGGTTTTAGTATCTCAAGAATAGCCACTCGAACAAGATAAATATAACCGATCCATTGCTCGGGTATAACCAACATAAGCTAAACGGCGTTCTTCTTCAAGTTCACCTTTTCGCGAAGATGGAAATTTGCCTTGATCCATTTTAATAACAAAAACATATCGGTATTCCAAACCTTTAGAAGCATGAATGGTCATTAAATTAATTTTTTTGTTGCGATCCTGATCTGCGCTTTGTTCATCAATGTTTAAATAAAGGGTAAGCTCATCAATGATGTCAACTAATTGTTTTTCTGGTTCATCTTTTAGTTTTTCAGCGATGGAATTAATTAACTGTTCAATTGCATCGATGCGATATCGATCAGCATGAGGATCTAATGAAGCTTTATAGCCACTTATTTCAAAAATATTTCAAATTAATTTTCCAATGTCACTAGTATCTAATTGACGAATATTGGTTAATAGTTCACAAAAACCAACACAGCCATTAATGGCTTGTTTTCGTAAATTAGGAACTTGTTCAGCTTGGAAAAAGGCTTGGTATAAACTAATTTTATTTTCCAAAGCATAATCTTCTAACAGATCTAAAGTAGTATCAGAAATACCTCGTTTAGGAATATTACAAACTGCTCGTAAAGCAGCTGCATCATCAGCAATAATTAGTTTTAAGTAAGAAATGATGGTGCGAATTTCTTCGCGATTATAGAAGTCAACTCCACTATGAACAATATACTGAATCCCACGTTGAACTAAAACTTCACTAATCTCTTTATTGAATGCATTATTGCGGTATAAAACTAAAACATCGCTAAACTGAAAATCACTTACTTCAGTTTCTAATTTTTGAATTTGATCACAAACCCAATTGGCTTCATCATTAGGATTATCAGCAATATAAGAGAAAATGGGAAAACTAGCAGCTCGTTCAGTAAATAAATTTTTATCAATTCGACTAGGATTATTTTTAATTAAAGTATTGGCAACATTTAAAATTTTTTGAGTTGAGCGATAGTTTTGTTCTAATTTAATAATTTGATGATCAGGATAAAAATCAAGAAATTCGTCAATAATTTCAGGACTAGCTCCCCGTCAACCATAGATGGATTGATCAGGATCGCCAACTGCAAAAATATTACGGGATTTAGCAGCAATTTTATTAACGATTTCTAATTGTAAGGGTTCAGTATCTTGGAACTCATCAATTAAAATAGCTTCAAAATTATTTTGTCAATAGTCCAAAGCAATCGGATTTTGCAATATTTCTCTTGTTAGTGATAAAATGTCATCAAAATCTAAAGCATTATCATGTTCTAATTGATTAACATAAGCCCGAAAAAGTTGTTTAAAAACTTCATAAACCTTATAATCGCCTTCGCCAATGCTTTGATAAAACAGTTCTGGGCCAACTTCTTCTGGTGTATAACCTTGACCTTTAAAATGTAAAATGAAGTTTAAATAAGTACTAGGTTTTAATTTTTTATCAGTATAACCAATTTTAATTTTTTTTAAAAATCGGGTAATTAAAGCTCTTTGAGCGGGTGCATCAATGATCGAAAAATTACTAGAACGACCAATTAAGTTGATGTGTTTTCGTAAAATTCACACACATGAACCGTGAAATGTGGAAATATTGCGAGGAGTATTATTGGGACATTCTTGTTGGACGCGTTCACTAATTTCTTTACTAGCTTTTTTTGTAAAAGTAATTGCCCAAATTTTTTCTGGATTAATACCCATCGCGTTAATTAAAAACGCAATGCGTTGGGTAAGCACAAAAGTTTTGCCAGTTCCCGCACCTGATAATACTAAAGTGGGTTTTAATTCAGCTTCAATTGCTTCTAGTTGACTTTGATTAACTACACGATTCATATTTGATTAATGATTTTTTACACTTTCTTTAATTTAAATAATTCCATGCTATTGGGATTTTTTGGGTCTAAAGTCAACAACATAAATTCTTGCTGCACTATCTTGTCAGCTGCGCCGTTTTTGGGCCCAGTAAGTGTTAATTAAATAAAGGAATTGCACCAAAAAAACGCCTCAAAATAAAACTGAAAAAAAAGTTGAAACCGCTTGTAAAGCAACAGAGCTATCGTTTTGTTGTTGGCGGAACATCATGTTAATCATCACTAAAAAAACATTTTGTTCCAATTTTAAATTGGCCATAACAATACTGAAAAGCAGCATTAAAAGGGGAAATAAAAACAAGGGAACTAATTCTTTCTTAAACAACCGCAATAGTTGTAGCTTAATGGTACTAACTTTTTCGGTTTCATTCACAATTCGGATTTTAAACAAATAACCAAATAAGGTTCACCCATGGCTTAATTTGGTCAGAACTAAAAAATATAAACCATAAATAACTAGTAAATAAGCTCAAAACACAATTAGGCGTCAGCTTTGGTAATTACTTTCTACTGGTGATAAATTATTAAATCATGCAAAATTTTCAGCAAACGAATGATTGGGACGAAAAACTAGAATCAGCAGAAAAATAATTAAATTACTAATGTACAAAAGCAATAAATCCAACCCCCGGACAATAATCCGTTTCACCCCCCCACTAAAAAAAAATCGTTGTTCGACCCGTGGAGTTTGGGTTGGTTTAAGCTTTAATTTATGTTTTGCTTTTTTCATAATAAACAGGAACAGAGCAAACTTCCATAAGCTTATATTATACAATTAATCTTTCAAGCTATTGATGGTTTGATTATTTTTTTAAGTTTTAACAACAGAAATCCCCAGTACAACCGTACTGGGGATCATAAAAGCTATAATATATGGTTAATTAAATATAAAAAAAGATATGAACTAAAAAACGACCAAGAACAAAAAAACAAATGGTGGCTTCAGGCAGAATCGAACTGCCGACACACGGTTCTTCAGACCGTTGCTCTACCGACTGAGCTATGAAGCCACAATGGCGGAACTGACGGGATTCAAACCCGCGATCTCCACTGTGACAGAGTGGCGTGTTAGGTCTCTACACTACAATTCCGTATGGTTGCGGGAGTAGGATTCGAACCTACGACCTTCAGATTATGAGCCTGACGAGCTAACCAACTGCTCCATCCCGCGATAAAAGTAGTTTTTTCAGGTATACTACTAAAACCCACATTACAGCCTAATAATTATATATGAATAACCCGGCTTTTTGTTAAAAAATGGCGGAAGCTGAGGGATTCGAACCCCCGCGCGCATTGCTACGCCTCTCGGTTTTCAAGACCGATCCCTTCAACCACTTGGGTAAGCTTCCATGAATAACCCATTTAGAAAATAAAAAGGGGTTATTAATTTAATAATTGTATTCTGGTGGCTGAGGTGAGACTCGAACTCACGACGTCTCGGGTATGAACCGAGCCCTCTAACCAGCTGAGGTACTCAGCCAAAAAATGGTCGGGATAACAGGATTTGAACCTGCGACCTCTTGGTCCCAAACCAAGCGCTCTACCAAGCTAAGCTATATCCCGAAGAAAAACAAGTTAAATCAAATTTAACTTGTTTTAGAACAATTTATAATGGCACACCCGACAGGGCTCGAACCTGCGACCTTCAGTTCCGCAAACTGATGCTCTATCCTACTGAGCTACGGATGTAAAATTGGAGGTGTCTGTCAGATTTGAACTGACGCATATGGAGGTTGCAGCTCCAGGCCTTACCACTTGGCTAAGACACCATCTGGAATTTTCAACTACTGTTACATTATACAGAAAAAAATATTTAGTTTTGATTAATATAAAATGTTTCTGTATGCGAATTGTTGAAAAATTCCCATTTTTTAGATTAAGCGGACTTAATTGGTTCTGGTTTTCATTTTTTTATATGCTTAATTAATCTAGATTTTTTGGGATTTTTACTTTGATAATCTCCAGCTACTGCAGCCATAATGATCCCGTTCACATTTAAAAAAGTTCGGAACATGTCGATCACTGGATCAATTGCTAATAGTGCGCCAATTGTTGCTCCAAACGGTAAATTAGTGATAGCAAAAACATTTCGGGTAACAACCGAAGCTACTCCAGGGACTCCTGATAAACCAAAAGAACTGAAAAAAGTTCCAAAAAACAAGAAAACTAGAAAAATAATTGTGGAACTTAAATCCATTTCACCAAACGGATTATCAACAAATAAAACAAATCCCGCGGCCATTGTTGGATATAACGCCCCACAAGCAACCATGCCCATTGTTGTGCCTAAAATTGGCATCGTTGAAGCAGTGACTTGATCGGTGCGAAATTCATTTTCTAATGATTTTTGACTTAAAGGAGTGGTTAAATTTGATGAAGAAGTTAAAAACGCACTTAAAAGAGGCTTAGCAGCTTTTTTCAAATAAGCAACGGGGTTAAGTTTGGTTTTGTACCAAATAAACCCTAATTGCACCAAAAATAACAATAACATTGCTAAAAAGAACACAATCACAAATCAGGCTAAAGAAATAAATAAATTCCCGCCATTACGAATAATTGCACTAATGAATAAACCAAACACCCCAATTGGTAAGAATTCAAAAATTAAATCAGCAATTACATTAAAAACTTTGAACCCAGCTACTAAAAAATCACTAGCTAAACCAAAGTGTTTGTCATTAGGGTGATGTTTTTTACCTAAATAAACAGCAAATCCTAAAATTAATGCAAAAACTAACACACTAATAGAGAAAAAACTAAACCCTGTTGAACCCAAAACATTGCGGGGTAATCAACTGACAATAGTTAATAAAATACTAGTATAAGCAGGAGATTCAATTTTACCTTGGTTAAATTGCAAACTAATGTTAGGCAGTATCCGAAACACTTGAAATAAAGCAATTCCTAACAGAACCGCCAATGCTACAGCTATTAGCATGTATTTAATACTGTGAGCTAAGGATTTAGAATGGGTGTATGTTGCAATTTTGCTCCCAATCCCAAAGAAAATTAAAGGTCCAACTACTAATGAAATTGAACTGGTAAATACGGTTGCATAAATTCGGGTTAACCCGTTCACTTCATAAATTCAGTCATAAGCATATGCTTTAGTTCCATCAGCAGCTTCAAGCACAGTTAAACCTTTAAATCGATTTAATCCCGCAAAGACTAATCCTAAAACTAAAGCACCAATAATCGCAAAATATAAACTAAAGTTTCAAGCTAAATGGGCTTTAGCAGGTCAAACTTTTTTCGTAAAAATACGAATGGTCACCACCATCAAAATTAATAAAAGTGAAACCGCAAAAAAGGCATATGATTGAGCAAAAGAAATTCCTAAAAAGGATTTAAAAAAATTATCTGATTGAACTGGCATGAGTTAGTAAATTAATTATTTTTTGACTGATTTTATTTCAAGACAAAATAAAAAACAGATACTCATTTACTAAAAAATGATGTATCTGTTTTCATTATTTCTTCGGTTTTTTCTAAAATTGTTAGAAAATTGCTAGCTGAATTTAATTATTTCAAAACAGCTAACATGAAATCTGGGCATGAAAGCGATACAAAATGGTTGGACTACAACAACATTTTGTCTGTGGTGATTTAACTTGTAAAATTAGGAATAATGAAGTATTAGACATATAATTTTCCAAACTAAAGATTAGAGCAAATTTTACCAAGTTTTTCTTGAAATTACCAGAAATTTTTAGCGAAATTTTTACTTGGTGATTTTTGTTGAATTTTTTAAATAAGGGGATAAAATTGTTATTACGAAAAATAGAATATATAGATCAACTTGGAAAAAAGATGCAATTTAATTATTCCTTTAATCAATTAAAAGCAGATTTTTTAGTCTTTAGCAAAAGAATCAAATTTGCACTTACCTGAAAGGATCAACATAATCCCTATCCCCAAGCTCAACAACTATTAACTTCAAAACAGTTTGGAACTTATAAACTTCTGAATAGTCTAGGTTTAGGATTTATGTTGTTATTAATTGGGTTTTCTAGTTTAACAATTTTACGCGGGATTATTTATCCTGAAAATAATTACACTTTATTAATTTGGTGAACTAATTTAGGAACGTTCACAACCCAAAGTAATTTATTAATTACTTTCTTTTTTAGTTGGTATTTTTTTAAACCAGCTAGTAAGATTTTTAAAAATTATTACGTGATTGTAACCATCTTAAGTTATATTAGTGTGACTTTTATTGGTTATAACTTTTTTATTGGTTTGCGTAGCAATTACGCCACTTGAACAAGTATTGGAAATAACATGGAACGAATTGATTCAAGTGTATCGATTTGAAATCATGTGATTGCTCCAATTTTAGCAGTTGCTTACTGGTTAGCTGATGCAAAACACTTTGTGAAAATTCAAGCCCAAAGCGTTCTAAAAAACCAGTTATTTGGTTTTGGTAAATTAGTTATTTATGGCTTAATTTATCCTTTAGTGTTTTTGATTTATTCATTACTAGTTTCATTAGTTGGGGTTTATGTTGTTTACAATGGTTTTACTAATTTAAACCCAAACTTAGGTTATGATTCTGTTGCTCGCATTGCAGCCTTAAAAAACACAGATGGTAGTTTGAGTTTGTTTAGTGGTGCTAATGATGGTGCAACGAATTTAGTGGGATCTAATCAAAATCTAAGTCCTGAATTACTCATGCCAAGTCACTACACTTTTGGTCGTCCATTCAACATTATTTTTTATGTTTTATTTCTGTTGTTGTTTGCATTATTTTTATTCTTGTTTCAAGTAGCACGTAATCAGTTTTTCTTTGCTGATTTAAAAGGCTTTAAAAAACAATTTCATTATCGAAAAAGTTTGAAAACTAAATCAATTAGCGAATAACTATTAAAGTTAAAAATCAATACTAAAAAAACAGATCAAATTGCTTGATCTGTTTTTTATTTTTTAGGGAATTTCTTTGTATTAAAGCGGTATTAATCTAGTATTATTTTTATACCAAAATAATACAATAAAATTGTTGAGTTGAACTTAAAAAAGTGTTTAATCGTTATTTTTCAATTAATTACACGGGAATTATAGGTTTGATATAGCATTAATTCAAACTATTTATTTCTGATTTTGATCCTTAATCTGGATATGATAAAATAAGTTTTCGCTAGATAGATAATATAAAAATGGTGTAATTAATTAGATGGCCTTAAAACTACTTAGTAAGCTTTGAAATTGGTCTTACTAAGAAATTTTGGTATGTTATTTTTTGGTTACAGGTTGTTAGCACTTTAATTGTCTATCACTCCATCATAAAATGATTCTAAAGTTCAAAAATTTATTTTTTGATAAGAAACATAAATTTTATTTTAGTCAGACAGCTAGTTGATTAGTGAGTTTGGCAATTTTAGCATCAGCTAGTGTTGGGTTTAGTACATCAATTTATTTCACTGAACAAGCTGCCATTCAACAACAAGCTGATTCACAATTCGATCCAGTACAAGCACGTTTATCCAGAATTGAACAAGCAGGAACAACTGGTGTTTCTGCTGTTATGACTGATCCATCTAACAATGATGATGATACAGATTTGAGTGCTTTTTTAGGCCGAGATTTAGCTGATCTAGAAAATATTATCATCGAAGACAACACTAAAGCAATCTCATTTCGGGGTGATTTGCCGAAAACGGGAATTCGGGTGGTATCAACTGAAGTTAGTTTGACTAAAAATAATCAAACAACAAAAGCTAATGCCTATGATTATGTCAACCTAAAGTATGTCCAATACAATAAAAAAACCAAGCAGATTAATGATGTTAAATTTGCTCCACCTCCAGGTTTATTTGCTGATAATACATGACCTACTTTAGAAACTTCTAATAACCAATTATCTAAGTTTTTTCCAACCCGAGCGATTCGTCAAGCAGTAGCTGGACTTTTAGGAAAAACTTTAAACGATAATTTTAGTAAAGATGAATGATTTAATGCTTTTGATCAAGTTAATCTTACTTTAGATTTATCTAACCAAGCACTTAATTCAATTGCTGAAATTTTTAACCCAAACCTCCGCTGAGGTTTGGGTATTTATGATTTATTGGGAACAGCTAATTCTTCACCTAGAATTACTGGTGCTTCTAATTTTGAAATTCGTTACCGGGGTTTAAGTACGATTAATGTTGATGATAATATCATCACGCATTTTCCTAATCCCAACTACAAAAATTTTCCGGCTTTAAAAAACATTCGGGCCAGTAAAAACGCCATTCAAGCCATCGGAGATTTTAACACTTTTAGTAATAATCACTATTCAACTGAATACCAAACAGATGATGAATTGCAAAGTTCATCAATAACCAAAACAAACCAAAATTATTATGATTATTTGAAAAGTTTGTGAGAAGAGGATGAAACTAAAAATTTAGAACCAGTAAAAGCAATTAAAAAATGATTGACTGAAACCTTAAAAAATATTAATTATGGAGGTTCTTCTGTTAGCTCAGTAACTAAGTCTGGCCAAAGAACAATTAATAATTATGATAGTTTTTTAGATGCAATTTCAGCAGACCCTTTTTATTTTCGTGGTAAAAATGGAGAAAAATATATTAATGAAAATTCTTCTTCCTCAACCACAAATAATAATGGTTTAAACCCAACTGAGGGCTCTACAAATATTCCTTATGATACTAATAGCAACATCACAACAACAAGTGATGGAGCCCTAATAAATACTAATAGTGCTACAAGCTTTAATTTAAATAAGGGTATCAATTTTGGCGGAGTTCGTTTAGATATTTCTAAAGACATTTATCGGATTGATTTTTCCAACAATCAGATTGAACGTATTCCCTTATCTAAAAACATGTTTACTAATGTTGATTTTGGAAATAACCGGTTGCGTTATATCACTCCCATTGCGGCTAAACCATTACCTTGGTTTCATGGTTTAATTTTCTTCATTTCTAATTTAAACCAAAACTTTTACAATACTGTTAATCCAAGTAATTGAAGTAAATACTATAATCAAGATAATGAAAATAGACCAACTGATTGAAACGCTCAAGAACAACGGATATTAGATGCATTAAAAATGGGCAATTATAGTTTCACCTTGCCTAGTTTTTCATTCTATGGCAATCAATTATTAGATTTTTGACCCCAACAAGACACTGATAGTAGTTGATATACTTGACCAAAATTAACGATCCCTACATCTAAAAGAGTTAAAGGAGATGGTGCAAACGTCAACTCTAATGTTAATGGTTATCCAGTTGGTCCTTGAAATCATCAAATTGGAAACAAGTCAACAGAGTTTTATCCATGGTTTCATCGGGTTTGAATTGGTCCTGAAGATGGAGGAATTTTTTCTACCTATTTAGGTGTTTTTGATGGTAATTTTATTCATGATATTGCAACTGATACTGGTGCTCGCAGAGGTACTAATAATTTATATGGAATTTTTTTCAATCAACTAAATGACAATAAAATTTTAACTTATTCCCAAAGTTATAATAAAACCATTAACTACAACATAACTGTTGCCAAATCAAAATCAGATCAAGCATTTATTTTGCCTGGTTTTAATTCTAATGCTGAACTAAAACAAATTGGTACTACTGCTTCAACAACTTTATCAACAAGCAGTTCTGATGTTAGTGGAACTAATTCTGATCTTGCTCGCAAAATGTTTGATGATGCAATTTTAAAAGAAACATCTGATGCTTACAAATCATATAATTCCCAAATACCTTACATCATAACCAGAACCCTTCCCCAAAACCATTCGGTTTTGAATTCTTGAGGGAAACAAAATGGTCGAACTGGTTCAAGTCAAATGATTCAAGTCTCTTTAGTTGATCAGGATGGAGAAAATGTTGCTCCAAATCATTTTTCAAATATTGATTGAGTTCATCTCTATGCCAATGCGAATGGCTTAGATGCTTCTACCCTAAATTTTCAAGATTTGCCAGAAGCCGGATATAACCCAACTGATAATACCACTTCTTCAAGTAGCGGATCTGGATCACAGTCTAACAACGGTTATAATTTTTTAACCCAAGTTTTAGGCCAATTACCATATTACAATGGGCGCAAAAATGCCAAACCTTGAACAAGTGCAACGGGAAATAAATCAGTGGGCATTCCACTGAATAAATTTGCTCAAACTGACAGTGGTACAGCTATTCCTAAGTCACCCTCTTATAATTTGATTGTTTCAGCGCCAACCCAAGAATGAACTTATCGTTATACAATCAATGTCTTAACAGATACAACTTATACACTGAATGTCAATGATAGTGGTTCAGTAAAAGATAAAGATCACACATTAGATATTACTAAAACCAATTTCACAAAAAGATATAACTTTGCTTCATCCATTACAACTCAAGATTTATCAAATGAAGTTGAATCATGAACTACAGGAACTTCTTATATTCAAAATTATATTAAGAATGATTCTAGTTCTATACAAATAAAATCCGTTGATTTAATTAATAACCAAATTGTTGTTGGTTTTAATGTGAATGACCCAACTGGAAATCGCATTTCAATTGCGGATGTCACATTAACTAATTTTGCAACTCAAACAGCCTTTTTAGTTAATAACGAAAAAGTTGTTGAGAATTTTGACGAGACCACTAGTGCTCCAATGCAATTTGCTCCCAAGGATCGAAATGAAGCAATTGAATGAATTAAAAAACATGTTGGAGTTCGTTGGATTGATATAAAACTAAGTAGTTCGGATACCGCAACAACTACAAATCCAATTAGTAATTCAGCAGATAATAGTTTAGGACAACAAAATATTCATAAATTATCTGATTTAAAAAATCCTGAACAATATATTAGTAGTGTCTTTTTTAATAAAAATGATGGAACACTATCATTTACTTTACAAATTAATTCTAATGTTAACAATGGCGGAATTAATTTGGTGCAAAATCACACTATTACTACTTTTAAAAAATTTAGTTATTCAATTGATACTACAAAAACACAAAAAAATTTAGCTGCACTTGACTATACTGAAGAGAAATTGAAGGAGTTTGTCACTTTAAAAACCTTCCAAACAATTAATGGACAAGAAGAGAATGCTAATTCAAAAAAATGATCTGAAGCAACCAATGAACTAAATCAATTTTTACCGCCTGAAACTGAATTACAATTAACAGATATTAATCGCAATCCTGAAGTTGGCAGTATTGATTTTGCAGTTAGTTTGTTCGAAAAAAACGCCTCTGGAGTTTTAGGTGCTCTAATTGATGTGAAAAATGCTAGCATTTTTGGTTTATCAAGTTTTAATTCCTCTTTTGGTTGAAAACAAAATAATGACCGATTATCTGGAATTGCTTTTATTGCTCATAATGACTATCAAGATAAACCAGTTAGTGATTTCAAAAAAGCATTATTAGACGCTGCATCAAATCCAAAGAATTTCAACCAACTAATTTTGCCCTTATTAGATTTGAACGGAACTGCACCCAGTTTTAATGGTGAGCAAGAATTGAGTGGCTCAACAACATTAACAGATGATAAGAAAAATCAATTAGTAATTGGTTTCCATGGTGGAGCCACTTTAAGTGCTACGGAAATTAAAACTAATGTAATTACAAAAGATGATGCAAATTTAGTTGGTATTAATTCGCTAACAATTAAAGGTGGTTATCTAAACGGTAAATTTTATGCTGGTTCAGACACTGGCGCTCCAATTAATACTTTACCTTCATTATTAGTTGCTTTAAAGCCCAATACAACTCAATATCACACAATCAGTAATGCTTATAAAAAACCAGTGACTGGATTAACTTCAACATCATCTTATGCAGATGGTAAAACCCTATTTGAAGATGCACTAAATAATAAATGAAAAGATTTATTACCAAGTGAATGATTAGCTGAATTAAGAAGGTTAAAAAATCGACAAAGTAGTTTATTAGTTAGTCAATTAGATTATCAGGGTTATGATAGTTTAACTGGGTTTTTAAATCATGTTCTCAACACTTCAACGTCTAATACTAGTTATCAAACTCATGTTGATTTGAATAACTTCAGTGGAATTGAAATTAATAATTCCACTGGTGAAGTCAAAATTGCTGCTAATACTTTGTTTGTAAATAATGTTTACAAAAATGATCAAAAAGCGGAACGTAATCCAACTCCAGAATTTTATGACAAACCAATCAGTTTCTTTTTAAGTAATTACTTTTTCCGCATTGATGAGTCAATTAAAAAGAAATTACCTTATGCTGATAACGAAGATGTTAATCGCACTTTTGCCAATGAAAGTGTGTTAGGGATTGTTAATCAATTAGAAGATTTATTAGCTAAAGCCCAAAAACTTTATGCTTCTACAGACTCTAATCCTTTAACAGGACCTGATTTATTAGCGGCTCAAGATGCCATTAACATTTTGAAATTTAAATTTATTCACCCTGTTTATTACACTAATCCGGATGCGGATCGATTTTTTAGTGAACGATTTAAAACTAAAGATGTAAAAACTGCAGATGTAAATCAAATGACCAAGTTTAGTATGTTGGAATTTACCAATTTAAACTATAACGAGGGCAGTTTAGATGTAAAAGTAAAAGTTGAAAATTATATTACCGGATTTGATGGACAACACTTTACTTTGGATAATAAAGAACAAAGTTTCAAAATTACTAATACTTTAGGAACATTTTTATTACCAACCTGAAAAAACTATGCTGAAAATAATTTTAAACTTCGCACTGATGATGATCAATTAACCGCGTTAGATGGTCAGAAAGTATCGGGGGTAGTAACTAATGCGACTTTAAAAAATTGAACAGTGGAAGATTATTACAAAGCATTAATTACTCATAATAATCCAGTTAATGATGAATACATTGTTTTAAATAGCTCTGAATCCTTATTTGATCTAGCTACTTGACAACTAGTTGATAATACCGGTATTGCAATGGCTGACACTAGCAAGCATCACGCAGATGCTTTAAAAACTTTAAAAGAACAATTGAATAAATTTCATGTTAGTTTAAATGTTCGCAAACAAGACGTGCATTATAGTGTTAAGAATGAACAAATATATCTATTAAATCCGTTCCTGCACTTTAATGTTGATAATGCTTCTGTTGAGCAACTGCAAATTTTACAAAATATTTTTGATCCTAATAAAAGCAGTGAACAATTAATTGATAATTTTGGCAATTATCAAAACATTGGTTTAAGTAATGTAATTATTCAAGGCTTTAAACGTCAACCAATTATTATTACTCCACAAAATTATAAAGATAGTGAATACGAAATTAATTTTAATGGCACCTTGAGTCGAATCAATACAGTTTCAGGTTCTGATATTTTAGCTTGATTAAAAAGAAATTTAAACGAACCAGCAGCAATTAATACTTTCTTACAATCATTTCTTCATGTTCAAGGTTTTTCCCGGCCAACCCAACCTTTATCACTGGTTTTAAATCCCGATTTAGCTGAATTATTAGCTCATGATACCCCAGTTGAACAAATGACTAAATACTTATTAATTAATGATGGAATTGGTCAGCTAACTTTTTTACCAGGTAGTATTCAAATTGTTAATAGTTATCAAGTGACTGCCATGGATTTAAATCCTGACCCAGTTAATTTAGACCAATTCCTCACTGATCCAACCCAAGCTCGAATTGAATTAACCCGTTTGAAATTAGTTAATACTGGAGTAATCGTTGTCGAAGATGAACAAGTTTCTAATCAGTTAGTTCGTGATGGGATTCAAAGTAATATTCGTGATGCAACTATGGCTTTGCAAACTGAGCATTTTGCTTTAGCCTACCGATATTTGCAGTTAAATCAAGTGTTAATTAGTAAAAACAATGGCCAGCGTTTAATTATTCATGATGTTTATTCTGATATTGCTAAGGGCACAATTGTAATCCAGTATGAAATTGAAAATGCTTTTGTTGATGGACAAATCAAAAACTTACAGCAAGAATTGGTTATTACTGGTTTTAATTCGAATTCGCAGTATTTCTTAACAACTCACTTACCATGAATTTTAGTTACTTTAAGTCTTTTGGCAATTGCTGTTTATTATGGAATTTGACGTCATCGTCACACAACTAACAGTATTAAATACACATTAACAGGTCGAGATTCATCTCATTCTAGGCCAACTAAAGTTGGTCCTCAAAAATTAAAAAAATCCAAAGGTTTTAGTTCAACTAAAACTAAATAACAATTCATGAAACAGAAATTAAAAATTTTGCATAACAAATTGGTCAAAGCTAATCTCTTCACTTTTGGATTAGTTGGATTAGCTAGTGTGGGTTTAACAATTAATTACTTTAGCCAAGTAAAACCGTTAACTAAAAACCATCTGCTTGAAAATAACATTGATCATCAAGCAGCAAGAGTTGTTAATTATGTGCCATGGACTAGTGAAGGAGCTCGGCGCATTATTGATGTGTTTAGTTCTCCTGCTATGGCTAATCGAATTTTAACAGCTTTAAAAACTGCAAATACAAGTGTTGCTTTTGATCTAGATGTTAATTCAACATTTACTAAAGAACAACTTCAAAAAATTACTGAACTCGATTTAAGTAATTTAAGTTTAACCGAAATTGATGATATTTTCAATCCCGCCTTAGTTTGATCTAAT
Source organism: Mycoplasmoides fastidiosum (assembly GCF_024498275.1). Lineage (GTDB taxonomy): Bacteria > Bacillota_I > Bacilli_A > Mycoplasmatales > Mycoplasmoidaceae > Mycoplasma_N > Mycoplasma_N fastidiosum. The sequence continues at coordinate 776,647 of NZ_CP101809.1, read as the reverse complement.
TTATGAAGCATTAATCTATCCAATAATAATTTTGGTGATTATGAAATCAAATTTGCTAAAGCACAGATGCCTAAACTATATAAAATTTTGGCATCATATGCTAATTTGAACAAGATGATTGATGTTAGTTCATATGTTGAAGACCCATTCGATCAAACCCAAGAAAATACAGATGCAAGAAAAAAAGCAGAAGAACAATATAATAAACCACTTCGGACAGGAGTTCCCCGCTTTTATGATTTAAGTCATAATAGTATTCGCGAAATTCCTAAATATTATTTAAAAATTAATTTAGCCTACTTAAATCTTAGCCACAATAAATTAGGTTCAGGCACTGACACTGATCCAATGGGGGTTTATGCTACTCCATGGTATTCACTAAAAACAACCCAAAATACGAGTGGATTATTAAGTATTCAAGACCCAAGTATTCGCGGTCCATATGGCATTAGTGTCTATAATTCGGGTGACAAGAAAACAGGTGGTTCTAATGAATATAAATACACAGATGAACAAGTCGCCCGCTGACGCCAATCACCTTGGCCAATTCGGGGTTTAACCTTTGGTAACTATAATGATGTTCCCAATTCAACCCAATCCAATAATTTAGATTCAAGTGTTACTCCAGGGTCTGACATGAAAGCTGATGCTGGTGGAAAGAAGCCTTATTTTGATTTTGGGAATAATAATTTGACATCACCGATGGTTTTCCAGAACGGGAATGTGACATTTGACGCCAAATCAGCAACCGCTCCCCAACAGAAAAGTGTCAAGCTTTATTTAGGTTTAGAAGACTATAAAAGATCAGCTTACAAAGCTACTCAAGAAGCAATCATCACTACTGCAAAAAGCAAGGGTGATGAAAATAATCCGAATGCTAATGCCGAATTATTAGTACCCCAACCCGATTCAATTTTTCCAATCATGAATTTAAATGCCTGATCCAAAAAATTTGAACCTGGTTACAACTTCAACCGACCATTATTTGGGGTTTATGGTTTTCGATCCTTTAATGGCTATGGTTTGTTTGAACAAACTGAAGATTCTCGAACTGATAATTCTGAAGGAAATGATTGGGATAATGCTGTTTATGCAACTGATCCATCCAAAGATGAATATGCTGGAACAGAATCAAAAACGGGGGGAGGAATCAAGTGGAATGTGCCTAAATTATCTGATTTTGGTAAAGCAACTAACGGAACTTGAACTGGATTATACAGCCCTAATATAAATGACCCAACCGCCCCCACTCTAGATGAATTCATTAAAGGCACTAATAATGGTGTTAAAAGCGGATTCTGGGGAACTAAAGGGTTTGTACCTGTAAATTCAGATACAGCTAAAAACCAAAAAATGAGTTTTACAGATCCTACTAATCAAACTTATTACAAACGGTATAAACCCTTCCGCACTTATTTCGTAACTGCTAAATCCTTTGCTAAAACTGATCGAGGTGCTGACTATGCTGTTAACACTTTTGATGGTAATGTGTTTTATGATGCAGCAAATTATCAAAATTTTAATGCTCAATTAGATTTTGCTCCATCTGGCACATCGCGAACGGGATTAATGGCTAATTATGCTGAGAACCCAATTAATCTTTTTAATCAAACAAAAGATAGAAAATTACAAGAAAATCAAAAAACGGTTATTGAAACAATTCGCCATTTTGCTAGTTATTATGGTACGATTCCTTCTGCTTATTTAACTGGCATGGCACCAGCAACATGGGTTTCTAACATTAACCGTCCAAGTAGTTTTGGCGTCCAACCATCTACACCAACCCCCTATACTTCTTCGTTAAAAACAAGTAATGGTTTGTACAATTACTCAAGTCATTTTAATGTGGTTGATCAAATTTCAACTGATTTAAATGTTGTTAATAATTTTGCAACACAAATAAGCCAGACTTCTAATTTCAATTTATCTGAATACCAAAATAAGTTTCCGCAAAATGTTAATGCTCAAGATATTTTAAATGGGGAAAATAAATTCTGAAAAACCAGTCAGCAATTCGACCGCATTTATTTAAAAAACTTAAATGAAAAAGATATAACTTTCAATTATGATGCTGAATCTGGATCTGTAAATTACCAATTCCGAGTTTATTCTCCAGGGTATTCGCGTCAAGGTCGACTAATGCAACCAGGTGATTCTAATGCGGTTGCTATTAAAGATGCAACTCCAACCATTGATGTTAAAGTTAATCAAACTATTACCGGATTTGCCAAAGCCCAAATGCAACGCGAGACGGTTCGCGGAACTTGAGAAACCTTTAGTTCATCTGCAGTTAATGCCCGAAATTTCATTGAATCTGTTGCGCCACAGTCAATTCAAAGTGCAATTAGCAGAATCATTGATTACAACCGTGTTGATGCTAATTTAATTGCTCGAACTTTCAAAACTAACTACTTAGGCAATAAAGCTCGTTTAGGAGTTAGTGTTAGTGCAATTGAACAAAACCAGGGCGATTTGATTAGTGTTCATCCTGATTGAATTAAAGACATTGTAAAAAATCAAGCAACTGGAACAGTCGAATTTAAAGTGGAAATTCCTGACTACACTTTATCTAATGGAATAAAAATCAGTTATCCAAACAAATTAAAATCAGCCACTTATAAATGAACTGGTTTACCTAAAGCTACGACAACTGTTATTGGTCGAATCACAACTTTAGATCAAGCTGAACAAACTTTTACAGCAAATAGTTTTAGTAACGATCCAGTGAAATTAAAATTATTCCAAGATATTTCTGCTAAAAATCCTAGCGCAATTACTGCAGCTGATATTTTTAATTTAGGCGCGGTAAAAACTGCTGTTGCCAGTTGAAAAGTGGTGAACGCAAACAATGCGAATAATTTCTTCCAATTATATCCAGATGATGCTAATGGAACATTAATTTGAAGAGTCCGAATTATAGCGGATTTAGTCAACGGTATTCCTGAACAAGAAATTTCTGTTTTATGAGAACGTTTAGCTAATCAATCTACTACATTAAGTTGAAAACCACAAACGCAGCTAAAAAATTTATTGTTAGGTAAATCACCTAACCGAATTAAAGCTGAATTTAAAGCTAATTCAGAATCATTTTTAACAGTCGCTAATCGTCCAACTGATTTAGCACTAAAAGGAAGTGATTTAGTGTTAAATGATGGTAATTTTTCAATTGATGAAAGTACTGGACAAATTCAATTTATTAACGTTCAATTAAAAAATTACTATTCAAATGGCATTAGATATACTGATGGTAAACCAACTACAACAACATCCACTGCTACAACAGCAAAATATTTAACAGTTGCAAATTCTCCTAAATATCAAGGTCAACAACCTATTTCTAGTTTGAAATGGAAACCTGACAACCAAATAATTGCAAATATTAAAAATTATTTGAAGACTCATAATTTGATTAAAACAGATCCAAATAATTCCGTAATTACAACGGTTGAACAAATTATTAACCAAATGAGTTTGTATGATTTAAAACAAGCAATTGTGAACAATAATTTAAATCTTGCTAATTTAAGTTTGTTTGATTTGACCAATATAAGTTCTAAAGATTTACAATTAAAAGCATCATTAAATGACAGTGTGATAATTGATCATTTAGCAGGAACTTTAACTTTTAAAAATATTGTTTTCAATAATTGACAAAGTGCTGATAACTTTGATCTAATTACTTATGAACTACCAGTTCATACTATAACTGGAGCACGAGGGGTTAACACTTTTGTTTGAGCCAATAATTTTAGTTCAGCATTAACCAGTTTACCAACATCAGAACTACAAAGAATTTTTGGTTCACCAACTTTAGCCCCAGCTTATATCGATGCACTAAATGTTGGTCAAAAAACAATTGGTAATGATAATTTAGTTCAAAACCGATACAAAGTTGATCCAGCAAAAATTAAGATTGATTTAAACAAAGGCACAATCACATTTGAATCCAAAGCGATTACAGTTACTAATTTCGTTGAAAAAAATCAACAACCAGCCCAAGATTATGTTGTTACTCAACCTAAAACTTATAGTTGATCCAATAATTCATTAACTCATTACCAAATTAATCATCAAGTCAGTTCACCAAATGGTTTTAAAGATGATTATGCGAAATTTTATTTTGGATACAGTTACAATTTAAGCAGTATTCTTCCCGAGCAAAAACAAGTGGTCGATGAAGCTATAACTAAATTAAAGATTCCTAATCTAGTTAATCAAACAGTGCAAGAAGCAACTAATTTAATTCGCAATTCGTTAATTGAACAAAATTTAGCACGTATTAATCATGCAGATTTAGCACGTATTAATGAACTAAAACAACAAGCAGTAAACCAAGCTGTTAAAACTACAGATTTTAGCAATTACTTTTATTTGCCAAGTTATTTAGCATTTGTGAATTCGTTCACCCCAATTGGAGTTAACCGAACCTATTTAATTGCTGAAAAAATTACAGTTGATGCTAAAAATTTATCCCAATTAGTAATCCAAAAACCCTACATTGTTAACTATCATAACAGTGGCAAAACCGAATTACATGGACTTACCGATTTTTCTTACAGTATTTTCTTAGCAAACAAAACCACAGTGAGCTTTAAAAAATATAGTGGTCAAAAAATTTCATCACACTTAAGCACAGGGGAATTTAGGGCTAATTTCTTACCTGAGTTATGAAAAAATGCTGATTTAGCAACAATGAAAGCGGATTTGGAATTTTTAACAGCTAATCATAAAAATTTAACCGTTCGCAGATCAGACCGTTGAAATCGGATTCAAACTGCTTGACGTAGTACTTTTGAAGCTCAAAATGTGCCTTTAGACAGTAGTTATGATAGCACAGTTGTTTATCCGACTGATATCACAATCAATAGCGGTGAACGAACTTTAAAAGTTAATAAATTAATTTTTGCTTTATATGCTAACAGCCCTACTGAAGCAGGAACAATTATTGCTGATTATGAAATGTTAACAACAGAAATTTGGGTTTTAAATACCGGTGGTTCCACCACATTAGTAACTAATCCAGACACTGATTATCAAGTCCTTTTACAACAAGCACCAACAGTTTTATTGCGTAAATTAAATTTACAATTAGGTCATCAAACTGATCCAAGTTTCAGCTTTAAACAATTTGCAGATCAAAAAGTTTTTTATTTAATTAATTCAGATCCTTCAGTTTTATCTAATGCAGCCAAACCAACTACTAATTCTGGACCGGTTGGTGAAATTGGTCGCATTGATTTAGTTGATGGTCAATTACGTTTAAGTCAAATTGTGATTAAAAATCCATGAGTTAACGGCCAAATTGGGCCTTCATCAACCCAATCTGATATTACTCTGCATTTTTCTGTTCAATCCACTAGTTTAATGCCAAATAATGATTTAGTTATCATCCATTGGTTGCGCCAAAAATTTGGTCAGAATAAATCAATTACTGACTTATTAAAAGCCTTTGATACAGCTGTTAAATCTAATTCTTTTAACCAACAACAATTTAATACAATGTTAGTTAAAAATCATGGTTTGGTAAGACTAAATTCGGTTTTTGAAGACCCATTAACCCAAGCACGACTTAACCCAAATACTAAATTAATCGATGCGATCACAATTAATTCCAATACGGGTAAAATTACCTTGAAAAACCTGCAGATTGTAAATGGTTATGTGAAAAATCATCCCCAAGGCAAGACGCCAATAAATCTTGAAGCATTAACAATTCAAGTTAATACTAGTTTTTCAACCGAATTTACCACTCATTTTGATCAGTTAACCACTGATCCTGCATTAATGAATTTAAGTCCATCTGAAGTTAAAGAAGTATTAACAGCTAACCCGCAACGGTTAGAAGCACTAGTTCGTTTTGCTGATGAGCACAGAATTGAAAAACCCGAAATAAGTCTTGAAGCTAATGATTTACTAGGACAATTACAGATTAATTTAAACCTAGCTAATTATTATGAAAAAGGAGTTAACTTAGGTATAAAAACATTTACATATACCTTGTCCAGTTTCAGAAATCAATTAACTGTTTTAATAGCACCAATTTTCACAGTCATAGGATCAGTTGGGTTAACTTTTTTATTGTATTTTCTTTGAAAAAAATATAAAAATCAAATCGAAAAATTCTACATCAATAAAATTGCTAAACGAAGTAAAAAACCGAAATAGATTTAGCTTAATCTGCTCATTTCATATTAACAAACCACCAGCAATCAAGCTGGTGGTTTGTTAATAATTAATTAAAAATAAAAGCATTTTTGAAATCAATTTTGGTATAATTAACCCAAATTATTATCTTAATAATTGCGAAGTGGTTTATCCCCCCATAATTAAGCTGTAAAATGTGAATATGGGCCATCAAAATCAGAAAACATCTAATAATTTTTTTATTAGATGTTTTATAATATATGATCACTTCTGCTGCTTGTTAATTTTATTTAATGGGCAGTAGTTTTTTTGTTTCTGAACCTATTCGAAAATTATTTTATTTAAATTTATATAACTTAAACGGAGCGATTTTGACCGCACATAACAGACGCAATACCCCCCCTCGCCGCCAGATCCCCATGAATGATCGGATTTTTCACAAGACATTGATTTTAATCGATGTTAATGGCGAAAAAATTGGCGAAGTAGCAACTGCTGATGCGCTAGCTAAGGCCCAGGCACAAGAACTGGATTTAGTTGTTATTAATGAGAAATCTAATCCCGTGATTGCAAAAATCATGGATTATGGAAAACACTTATACGAACAAAAACGAAAGTTACGTGATTCAAAGAAAAAAGCAACTTTTGTTAAAGTGAAGTCAATTAATGTTAAACCCCAAATTAACGATCATGATTTATCATGGAAAGCCGATCAAGCAATCAGTTGATTACAAGATGGCGATCGAGTGCAATTTGTGATTAAAGTTTATGGTCGAATTGGAACAAAAACTGAATTAATTCAACAAACTTACCAGAAATTTGCTAAATTACTAGAAAATTACGGTAGCCCTCAGGCTGATTTAAAACGGGTCAGTCCGGTAATGTATGAAGTATTTTTCACACCCTTAAAATCTAATAGTCCTAAAGGAGAAAAAAACAATGGCTAAATATAAAATGAAAACTAAAAAATCATTTGCCAAACGTGTGCTAGAAACTGGTTCTGGCAAACTAAAACGCAAACAATCATTTCGAAGTCACTTAGCACCGAATAAAACTACTAAACAAAAACGTCAATCCCGTAAATATGTTATTTTGAACAAACCCCAAATGAAACGGGCTTATCAATTGTTACAAGGCTAACTAATTGATTATTTATTTTTTTAAAATTTAACTTAACTCAAAGGAGAAGAATATGCGTGTAAAAGGCGGATATACAACTAGAAGAAGACGTAAAGCGGTCTTAAATAAAGCTGAAGGCTTTTGAGGCAATCGACATATTAGTTTTCGAAATGCTCACCAATCATTAATTAAAGCAGCACAATATGCTTACCGGGATCGACGGAACAACCGCCGTAACTTACGTCGGTTATGAATTAGCCGAATTAATGCTTCGGTACGGGGGTTAGGTTATTCATACTCTAAATTTATTAATGAACTAAAGCAACAAAACATTGAATTAAATCGCAAAATGTTATCAGAATGAGCAGTTAATGATTTTGCCGCTTTTGAAAACTTTGTCAAAAATGTAATGGAGAAAAAATCAGTTTAAGTTTCTTAAACTGATTTTTTGTGTAAATATGTCTCAAACTCTAAAATGGAATTTACAACCTTTACTGCTTAAACAAGCCCAGTTAGATCATTACATTCATACTAAAAAAGCGCTTAATTACCAACAAACTTTTGTCGAACGGTTATTAGCTTTAGTCGTTGAATTAAATGAACTAGCAAATGAAACAAAGTGTTTTAAATATTGATCAGCAAATAAACAAATTAATGTTGACCACATTTTAGAAGAGTATGTTGATGGGTTACATTTTTTATTATCGTTAATGTTGTATTATGAATTAGACCCTGAACTGACAATTGCACCAACTCCTAAATCAGATGATCAAGTTCTAAGTCAGGTTTTTTTAGAATTAAACCAAACCTTTTGACAAACAGCTCAAAAAAATACTTTTTTAACTTGATTTACTAAATACTTGACTTTAGCCTTCCAACTCGGATTTGATCAAGTTCAAGTTGAAACCATTTATCAAAAAAAATGAGCAATTAATTTAGCCCGTCAGGATAACGGGTACTAGTTTTTATCAGCACGGTTCATGACCAAATTAAAATTCACTAATTTTGAAACAAAAATTTCGTTTAAAAGTGTCATTCATAATAATGCTTTAATTCAGTACAAAATTAAGCGTTCAATGAAGTACAAAAACATTACGATGAAACACGATGAGAATTATAATTTGATCATCTTAGCACCACATCACATTAACGATGATTACATTGAAAACTTTGTTCACCGTAATATTAGTTCAATGTTAGCAAAAATTGAAAAGGTGCGTAATTCACATTTACTAGATCTAACCCAAAACCAAATTTTTTTATTGGGAAAACGTTATAAATTGGTTCGGTTACTGACCAACCAGCGAACTAGTAAAATTTTGTTAAATAATCTAGAAGCCGAACAAATTTATTTTTATGTAGGCACTGCCATTGGTAATGATTTAACTAAACAACGCCAATATATTTTCCAACAAGTCAAACGAATTAGTGCTAAATATTTAAAAAACCGCGTGCAATTTTTTTGTCAAAAATTTAGTTTGGCTTTACCTGAAGTTCAAATTAAAATTTTAAAACGGAAATGAGGTTGGTGTTCTTCCAAAAAAATCATCGCCCTGAACGCCTTATTAATTGCTTTTGAACACGATGTTATTGATCATGTAATTTGTCATGAATTAGCCCACTTAACTCACATGAATCATGCCAAACCCTTCCAACAACTACTACGTTACTACGATCCTAACACTGATCAAGTAATTAAAAAAATTAAATTTAACTTAGACTAATTTATTAAAAAAACAAAGGAGTTTTTTATGGCTAATTTTATTCCTGCCAAAGATTTACGTTCTGGACATACCATTGTCTGAAAAAATGATTTATACCAAGTCTTAGATCATAGTTTCAACAAAACCGCCATGCGTGGAGGAATTGTTAAATGTAAAATTAAAAATCTAAAAACCGGAGCCATCATTACTCAAGAATTTACTGGAGAAAGACTAGAACAAGCAGTGATTGATCGGGTGAAAGCCAATTATTCATATGAAAGTGATAATGGTTATATTTTTTATAATGCCACTACATTTGATGAAATTATCATTGCTAAAGATTTAATGAATTGAGAAAAAAATTTTTTATCTGATAATTTAGAAGTAACAATTAGTCTTTATGAAAACCGGATTTTAGGAATTAATTTACCCGAAACTGTATCAGTTTTAGTTGTTGAAGCTGAAGATGCTGTTAAGGGTGATACTGCAACCGCATTAACTAAAAAAGCATGATTAGAATCTGGTTTAGAAGTGATTGTGCCCCAGTTCATTAAATCTGGTGAAGTAATTAATGTGTCAACTGTTGATGGCAAATATAAATCCCGCTAGTTTTTATTCCCGTTCTAAACCCGAAATCTTATAAGAGAGACCAAAATGAAAGCTAAAATTTTAAGATTTTTTAAAATTATTATTTCGCCTTTTCTTTTTGCTTATATTGCTTTAAAAGTGGTATTTGCAATTTGGGCAGGACAACGTTATGTTCGTTCCCATCAAAGTGGTGAAGCCCAAATTCATGCGAAACAAATTACAAATCGTCACGCCCGGGTTTATCGGATTATTAATGCGCTTTTGTTTTATAAAAACATTGAAATTGAAGTTAAAGGCTTGGAACGCGTTCCAAAAACTCCGGTTTTATTTTTAGCCAACCACAAATCCAATGTTGATTCATTAGTTTTTTATAAAACAATTTATGAAAACAAAAAATATCCTTTAAATACTTTTGTAGCAAAATGGGAGTTGGTTAATTCTAAAATTGGTTATATTTTGGATTTAATTGATGTTATTTTCATTGATCGTAAAAATCCCCGTCAAGCTTTAAAACAATTAGAAGAAGAAGCGCCTAAAATTTTAAAAAATAATCGATCATTGTGTATTTTTCCTGAAGCAACTCGAGTTCCAGGGGATCATTTGGGTGAATTTTTTCCAGGTTCTACTATTCCGGCTTATCAAGCATTTGTTGCCATCGTACCTGTTGCAATTTATAACAGTGAAGGTCAATTATGGGATAAAACTAAAGATGGGCGAATTTTTCATAAACCTAAATCAAATAAAATAACAATTGCGTTTGGTAAAGCAATTACTGCGCAAAATTTCATTAATTTAAACCAACAAAAATGTGTTGAATTAGTGAAAAATAAAGTGCAGGATTTATATGATCAATTAGCTCGTGAAGCTGATGTGCAATCCCAATTACACAAATCTGATCACCAAGAAATTGTTTCTGAATTTAAGGAAATGATTAAGTCCAAAACTAAAAAAACCAGTAATTAAAATTATCACTTCTGAGAAGACTAATGCAACAATATTTAGATTTAGTTCGTAAAGTATTATCTGAAGGCACATTAGTTGAAAATCGCACTAGTGTCCGCACCTATGCTACTTTTGGGGGTCAAATGGAATTTGATTTAAGTCAGGGTTTTCCCTTACTTACCACCAAACAAGTCCATTTTCGTTCTGTGTTAGTTGAACTATTATGATTCATTAAGGGTGATACTAATATTAAGTATTTAGTTGATCACAACGTTCGGATTTGGAATGAATGACCTTATCAACAATATTGTCAAAATCCAACCAATCCAGTCCTAACTCTTGCTGAATTTGTTGCCAAAATTAAAACTGATGCCCAATTTGCCGCTTTACACGGAAATTTAGGTCCAGTTTATGGAAAACAATGACGCAATTCTCAAGGAGTTGACCAATTAGCTGAAGTTATTGAAACGATTAAAACTAATCCAAGCTCTCGTAGAATGATTGTTTGTTCGTGAAATCCTGGTGAAATTCAGAATATGGTTCTACCACCTTGTCATTGTTTGTTTCAATTTTCAGTGATCAATAATCGCTTATCTTGTCACTTATACCAACGCAGTGCGGATTTGTTTTTAGGTGTACCCTTTAACATTGCTTCTTATGCTTTACTAACCCACATTATCGCTCAAATCTGTGGTTTAGAAGTTGGTAAGTTTGTGCATAGTTTTGGTGATTTACACATTTATGAAAACCATGTGGAACAATGTCGAATTCAGTTACAGCGTGAACCTAAACCATTGTGTCAATTGGTTATTAATCCGAATGTTAAAAGTTTAGCGGATTTAAAAATTGAGGATTTTCGAATTGAAAATTACCAATCCCATCCACGCCTTAAAGGAGTTGTAGCAGTTTAAGATGGCAATTAAATTAATTTGGTGTCAGGATCAAAACGGGGGAATTGGTAAAAACAACCAATTACCTTGAAATTTACCGCAAGAAATGCAACATTTTCGGGACACAACTTTACACCAAATTATTGTTATGGGCCGGAAAACTTTTGAATCAATTGGTAAACCTTTACCAAAACGCACAAATGTGGTATTGACTCGAGACCCTAACTTTCAAGCAACAGGAGTAGAAGTGTTTCATGATGTACAATCAGTTCTAAAAAAATATGAAGGCATTGATTTATACATTATTGGCGGAAGTGAAATTTATCGCACTTTTTTTGGTTTAGCTGATGAATTAATTATTTCCCAACTGCCAACTAGCTATGATTGTGATACTTTCTTAAATTTTGATTTAAACCCGTTTGAACTAATTCATACTAAAGATTTTTTAGATTTTCAAGTTCATTATTATCATTATGTAAAAAAGAATGATGCTTTAGAACTGAATTTAAAAAATTTTATTGGTCCATTGGATTTATTATGAGTTTTAATTCGAGAAAAAAAGTACGATATTCATGATTTAGATTTGAAAGCTTTAATTGAACAATACTTAAAATTCATTAAAGAACAACTGCACCGCATTGATTTGGATTTGGCTGCTGATTATTTATTAACTTCAGCCCAATTGATTTCTTTAAAAACCAAAATGATCTTTGCTACCGATGAAAACGCTACCACTGAACAAATTCAGGATTTTTTAGCCGAAAAACAACTGTTAATTCAACGTTTAATCGAATACCGAAGAATTCGGAAGGGGATTAGTTGGATGCGAAAAAAACAACGCGAACGTACTAAAGTTTTTATTAAAAAACCCGATTTTTTCGATGATGCTAATGCTGTTAAAACCGAAAATTTATATTTACCCAAATCAATTGATGTGCGACGGTTAAAACAGAGTTTGGAAATTGCGCTTGAAAAAATGCAAATGCGTAACTTAAAAAAGCAACAACTATCCATTCGGGAATTATCAGTTGATGAAGTGACTTTAGAATTAGCCAATTGGCTAATAACCCAACGAATTAAGGAATCCAGTTTTTTAACTTATTTAAAAAGTTTAGAACCAATCAAACGAACTTTACAATATATTACAGTTGTGTTTTTGGTGATTTTAACCCAAGTACGCAACCAGTTTATTACAATTGAAATTCAGGGTGATGATATTCTGTTTGCAGTGACTGACAAGTGGGATTTAAAATATGAATAAACGCAAAAAATCTGAAAATAGTACCGAATATTCTTTAGACGATTTGTTACAAAAACTATTCGAAAAAAATACGGTCAAATCCATTGATCATATTGAACCTTTAATCAATTCTGATGAACCAGCTACTGCTGAAACTGAAAGTGAATTACTTGAAGCAATTACTACTCCAAATGAATCAGTTCAATCTGATAATCAAACATCAGATTCAGATCTAGTGTTAGTTGATGAACTTGAATCAATCCCAACCGAATTACCAGTTGAAACTTTTGTTTTCAGTGGTCCAGAAATTAATTTACATCGTTCGGTTTTAGAAGCAGCTTTGTTTACGGTTGGTTCACAGGGATTAAAGATCAACGAAATGAAACGGATTTTAGATCATGAAAATGTTAATAGTGATTATTTACATGATCTATTAAAAAAAATGAAGCAGGATTATTTAGCTGATCCAACTTCTGGGATTGTTGTAGAAAAATTTGATGATGTTTATAAAATCACCACTAAGGTTGAACTCTATGACCATTTACGAAAATTAATTAAACCCAATTTATCATCAGCTTTAACTAACACATTAATGGAAGTGTTATCTTTAATTGCTTATAACGGACCATGTCCTAAAAGTTTAATTTTTAAAGTGCGTAATGTTGATCCAACTAACAGCATTGATAAATTAATTAAGCTAGGTTTGATTTATCAATATAAACGTGCTGAAACTCCAGGTAAACCGTGATTGTATAAAACGACTCCGAAATTTTTTGATATCACCGGGATTCGTTCTAAAGCCCAACTTCCAAAAGTTAGCGTCAGTTTAAATGGTTATTTAGACGATGAAACAAATCATGATTCTGAAGAAATGAATGAGCAACCTGGTGATGATGATTTTTTCAACATCAACCGTAAAAACAATCTTGAGATTGATGATGAGTAATTAATTTTCATGCTTGTTTAAATTGTTTGTAATTATAATAATATTATTTAGAAGAGATTTTTTGATCAGGTAATTAAACTATGAACTCCAATGGAACTAAAATCAAACTTGTTTTAGATAAAAAAACTGAAACAAATAATTCCCAACCAAATTCAGCCAACACAACTACCCCACCTAAAAAAGGAGGTATGTTTGCCCGATTAAAAGGACGGTTTGCCAGTTTATACAGTACTGATATTCCAGGACCTAATGCATCCAAAAAATTACCTGATGATGATCACTATGAAGACCAACCCGAAATTAAATCATTATTAAATGATCGTAGCAGTTCGACCCAATTTAATAAAGAATTTAACCAACGGGCGCGTCAAACTGGTTTAGATCCAGTGGAAATTAAAGATCCTAAAACTGCTCAAACCCCTCGGTATGATGCTAATCATTATTACAGTATTGGTGGCAAGGGAGTTCAACGGGATAATTTAGATGAAATTATTGATGAGTATGAAGAAGTTCAAAAACACAATAAAGATTCCTTAGGAGCAGAATATGTAGTTGATGATGAAACAACTACTAATTTATTAAAAGAACATTTTGATACTAAAGAAGTACCACTAGATGCTAGTTTAGATTCGTCCACACCAACCACTTCTCCAGTTGAGGGAGTTTATGATCAAGTTGATGATTTAGAAGCATGAGATTTAATTAGTGATCAACCCTTAAATGTTTTTGAAAAACAAGATTTGAAAAATAGTGCAACCCATTTTGATGAACAAATTGATTTTGATCACCTAAAAACAGTTGATACAGCAAAATCCACCACCATTGTTGATGCAATTACTTCAAGTCACTTTGAAAGTATTTTTGGAACCGAACCCATTCCGTTGACAACAGACGAAACTGAAAAAGAAACAGTTGATGCAGTTATTGAATCAGAAACAGTAGCGACTGCTCAAATCGCTAAAGATATTAATTTAGCCGATCCTTTTCCAACAAATGCGCCTGAAGATGTTTATCAAACCGAAGACGATCAAAATATTTTTTATGTTAATCCCCATCAAGAAAATGACGAAGATGTAACTGCTGGAATTTTTGATGAACTAACTCAGGAACAAGCAACTCCGGCAACTGAACCTATTTCAGAACCAGTGGTTGCTGCTAAAGTTGAATCAAGCCCAATTACAACTGAACCTGAGTTGGTTACAATTCCCAGTGAACCGATTATTACTCCTCCAGTTAAACCTATTGTTAACGAAGTTAATTTAGATCAGAAAAAACCATTAACTGATGAAGAATTACAACTAAAAGCTGATCTGTTAAAATTGGAAAGAGAAATCAAAAAAATCAAGAAAGAACTTGATGATGCGGAAATTAAAATCGATCACACCACAGCCAAAACCAATAGTTTGGAAAAGGTAGTTTTAGAAAAAACAACTCAAGAACCAGTGCGAGTGGAAATTAATCAAGCCGATTTGATTAAAGCTTTACAAACCGAAAAACTAAATTTTGTGCAAAATCAAATTACCAGAAACTTAATGGATGGACAAGAGTTGGTGGAAAATTTCTACACCCAAAAACTCGATGAAACACCAGCAGTGGAAAATGATGTGATTCGACCTAAAGCTGAAGATCGAGAAGTAAACATTATTCAGACCCTTAAAATAAATCCTGAAGTTGATGAAACTTTCACTGTTTCTCCAAGTGTTAATAAACCAATCAACACCAAAAACTTTACTAAACCTTTATCTAAAACTAACACCCAACTTTTAGTTAAAGTTAAAAAACGGCTAAAAATTGTTTAAGCACCAAAGGAGATTTCAATGCAAAAGTTAGCTTTCATCGTGGACGATAGCATCGTTTCAAGTGACAAGCCTCTACCACGGCACCATTATGCGGTTTCATTAACCATTACTGAAGAGGGAATCGATCCAATTGAATATAATGCTAAAAATCCAATTAGTTTTCAAGATTTAAAGACAAAAATCAGTTTAAAGCAAAATTTCAAAACCAACGCAATTGTCATTGGTCAAGCATTTCATTTGGTTAATGAATTATTAAAAGATTATGAAAAAATTGTCATCTGTGGCATTTCTTCAGGTTTATCATCTTCATACGATTCATGGAAACAAATTCTACGTGATTTTAGTGAGTTTCGTAATAAGGTTTTATTAGTTAATAATCAAATTATTGGTGAAGCTTTATATGAACATACCAAACGAGCTTTAATTGCGGTACAAGAAGATGATTCTTGAGCAATCATTAAAAAAACTTTAGAACCAGTTTTAAAATTCAATGGCTTATTGTTAATCCAAGATCTCAGTTCTTTACACCGTGGTGGCCGGATTTCAACTTTTAAAGCCAAAGTTAGTAATTTATTACAAATGAAAATTTTGATTCAGTATAAAAATGGCAAACTGAGTTTTTATGACAAAGAAACTTCTTTAGTTAAAAGTTTTCAGAAAATGCACAACTACGTGGAAAAAACTTTGGGGATTAATTTAAACAAACCCAATAAACTCATTTTATGAAATAGTTTTATTGATGAAGCTAATTTTCAAAAAGTTAAAACGGAATTAAACCGTCATTTTCCTAATACAACATTTGTTGTAACAGAAGTGCCCAAACCAATTTTGGTTCACGTTGGGATTGATGCGTTAGCAATTACCAAATTTTATAAATAAATCTTTATTTGTCTTTTTTAGTTACTTCAGCTTTAATTTGAGCTCAATAATTTTGCATCTTCATTTCTACAGCATTAAACGGATCAGGTTGATAAAAAACCTGATCCTTTATTTTGTCGGGCAGGTATTGCTGAAAAACATAGTGATAAGGGAAATCGTGGGGAAATTGATAACCTTTAACACCTAATTTTACAGCTGATTTGTAATGATCATCTCACAAATGTTTAGGAATCTCGTGTTGAGGATGATTGCGAACAAAGTGTAAAGCCGCAGCTAAACCAGATTGACCAGTATTAGATTTAGGACTTAATGCCATTTCCACCGCAATTGGACCAAAAATGTTATAACATTCGGGTTGACCAACTTTAATTGCAGCATTCACCGCATTAATTACGCGGTCACACAAATTCATATTCGCTAAACCAATATCTTCAAATGCACAAACAGTTAATCGACGGGCAATCGTTTTTAAATCACCAATTTCGATTAACCGGGCTAAATAATATAAAGTAGCATGAGGATCACTACCCCGAATTGATTTTTGCAGTGCTGATTTTAAATTATGATATTCATCATTATCATTGCCAGTAACAAAATGACTTAAGCCTAACACTATTTGTAAATCAGAATCGTTAATTGTTTGGGGATAGAGTAAATTTAGTTTGGAAATAATGTTTAACAAAAACCGCACATCTCCACCCACATGTCGGGAGATGATGTTTTTTTGTGAATTTGTAAGTTCGGTTAAACAATGATTTTGGGCAATTAAATGTTCGATGAAAACTAAGATTTCTTGATCGTTTAATTGTTTTAATTCAACTAATTGTGAACGGGAACGAATTGCAGGATTAATTACAAAGAAGGGATTTTCAGTTGTTGTGGCAATTAAAACTAAATTCCCGGTTTCAATTTCGTGCAGAAAGATGTCTTGTTTATCCACATTGAGCAAATGAATTTCTTCAGCAATTAAAACTCGTTTATGTTCGGGTTGTAAACCTAGCAACTGAATTTTTTCCATCAGTTGTTTTTTGTTTTCTAAAGAACAATTAAAAATAACGGGTTCGATTCCTAATTCATTACACACAACTTGGGCCAAACTACTTTTTCCAATTCCGGGTGGACCAAATAAAATCATCGAAAAAATGGTTTGCTTCAATATCATTTGACTAATAAAGCGTCCAGGACCAATCAAATGGGACTGACCGATAAGATCAGTTAATTTTTGGGGTTTTAAATAATAGTTTAAGTTGTGATGTGTTTGCATGTTGAATAGATTTTATCATTCATCTTTCATGGAATCAGTGATATAAATCATGTGTGATTTCAAAACTTTTTCAGGATAATAAGAACGTTTGGATTTGGCTAAATTTTCTTCATTCATATCATCCTGTCGATCCATTCAAGCTTGGTTAATATTATTTAATAATAAGTTTTGCGAAATAATGAACGGAAACAAACCACGTCAGCTATGAACGGCTTTTTCAAAGAAAACTTCATAACTTTTTTTATGACTATAACCAATGGTAAAACCCAAAATTTTGCGATCTTTTTTCTGACGTACCACCAATCCACTCATAGTCATTGGATCATAATGGGCTAAAAAATTTCGCGAAAAAATGTATTCATTTAATTGGGGATCTTCTTTACCATCATGAATTGTTTCCCAAATAAAATCTAAAACTTCATCAAAATCATCAGCACATAATGGGGTTGCTTCCACTTGATCAAAGTGATTTTTTAAAAAGTAATTTAGATGATTACGCTTTTTTTGTAATTTTTTGCCAGAAAAAGTTTTAAATTTTTCTAGTTTGTACAAATAATGGGCGTTTCAGTCATACACAATTTCAAAGTCAATACTTTGACTAAGAGTTTGTAATTGTTTAGTATTGACAGCTTCCACTGCCCAATCACTTTTAATCGCATAAAGTTGTTTTAGTTTATAAAAAGCACAATAAACCGCATCAAAAGTGCTAATTTGGTTTTTATCAAAAATGGGCATTAAAATAAAATGGTCGCCATAATGTAAAATTTGGTTAACTCGGGCATTAAAAACATCAGCATCACTTAAAATAAACCGGTTAAATTTAGAATCGAAAAAAATAATTTTGAAATTATCATATTCGACAATTTGAAACCGAATACTAATGCCATAATAACTTAAACCTAATAAACTTAAAGCAGAGAATTGATAATCATGATCAATTTGATCCATTGCGGCTTGGAGTTTTTTATAAGTTGATCAATTTAATCGTTCCATAAAAATTAAAATGGCAGTTTGCCAAAGGGGTTTTGACCTTTCTTCAATGATTTCACAAACAAATCAACTTTCTTTTTGGACTCATCTCATTGTTTTAAAAGTTTGTTTAAATCATCGGGTCGACACCCAGAACCTTTAATTACGCGGGTTTTGCGACTGGCATCTTTTTTAAAAAGTTTGGGATTACGGCGCTCTTTAACCGTCATTGAATTCATGATGATTTCTCATTTGCGCATTTTTTCTTCAATGTCACCAATTTTATTTTTAGAAATATTAACATTAGTTGGCATCATGTCCAAAATACTGCTAATTGAACCAATTTTTTTGATTTGCCCCATTTGTTGCATTAAATCTTCTAAATCAAATTGACCACTAAACATCCGGTAAATACCTTTTTTAGAAATGGCTTCATCCGTCGCTTCATGTGCTTTTTCAGCTAAACTGACCAAATCGCCCATTCCCATGATCCGATCAGCAATTCGTTCGGGATGAAATTGGTTTAGATGTTGATACCGTTCACCTGAACCTAAAAATTTAATTGGAATATTCAAAACTGCGACAATTGAAAGGGCTGCTCCCATTCGGGCATCTGAATCGGTTTTAGTAATAATAATTCCGGTTAATTTTAGCTGACGATGAAATTCTTTAGCAACTTCTAAAATATCCTGACCAGCCATGGCATCAACAACAAACAAAATCTCTTGGGGTTCAATGATCCGTTTAAGACTAACTAATTCTTTCATCAAATCCGCATCAGTTTGTAAACGTCCAGCTGTATCAAAAATAAAAGCATCTAATTTTTTATTTTCGGGATTATCCAAAATTTCTTTAGCGGTTAAAACTGGATTTTGAAAACCTTTTTCAAAAAAACTAACTTCGATTTCTTTTGATAAAGTGCGCAGTTGTTGAATCGCAGCAGGTCGATAAATGTCTAAACCGATATTGGCAACTTTTTTATTGTGACGAGTTTTTAAATAATAAGCTAATTTGCCAGTTGTCGTTGTTTTCCCTGAACCATTTAACCCTACCATCATAATTTTTAAAGGTCGTTTCTGGGTTTCTAAACCAATGGTATTTCTACCTAAAATATTGATTAAATTTTGCCGAATTGTGGAGAGCAAAAATTCATCTAATTTTGTATTAGCATTTAATTGCTGCTGATTTAAGACTTCAGTTTTAACGTTATCTAAAAATTGACGAATTACTTTTAAATTAACATCAGCATCCAAAAAAGAAGTGCGAATTTCTTTAAGAATGGGAGTTAAATCAGCTTCAGTGATTTGGTTTTTTAATAATTTGTTTTTTAAATTTCGAGCCACAATGGCTTGAATAGCGCTTTTAAAAATCATAAAAATTTCCTATTGTCATTTCACTAGTGCAAAACTTTTTTTGCCTTTTTGCAATAGTAAATAACTAGTTTGCATGTTGGCTTGGCTAACAATTAAATTAACATCAGTTACTTTTTGATTATTGACTTTAATGCCATTAGCTTGAATTAATTTTCGTGCTTCACCCAAACTAGAACTTAGTTGAGTCTGCACAAGTAATTCGATTAATTTAGTTGATTTATTAATGGTAATAGTTACCAAATTTTGTTCTAAAACTGTATATTCATTAACACTAAAATCATTTTCAGAGTCAGCAAACAATAATTTAGTCATAGTTTGACAGCGTTTTAGTTCAGCAGTTCCGAATAAATCCAAAATTAGCTGATCAGCTAATTTTTTTTGGCCTGAACGTAATTTGGGATTTTGCTGGTGTTGTTGCACAATCATTTGAATTTCAGCTAAAGGAATAAATGTTAGAGCTAGTAAATATTTTTCCACGTCTTGATCAGCACTATTGATCAAAAACTGATAAATTTGACTTGGAGAAGTTAATTCAGGGTCTAAAAATAAAGCATTACCTTCAGATTTACCAAATTTTTGGCCTTGATAATCAGTTAATAAATTAAAAGTAATGCCTACAGCATTAGCTTGTTCTTCTTGACTCATTTTTCGGACTATTTCAATTCCTGTAGTAATGTTGCCCCATTGATCAGAACCGCCCGCTTGAATTGCCACATCATATTTTTGATACAGACACCAAAAATCCCATCCTTGCAATAAAGGATAAGTAAATTCAGTGTATGATAAGCCGGTTTTTAACCGTTCGCTTAAAGCTTCTTTTTCTAATAAATAATTAACATTAATTAGTTTAGCTACATCACGCAAAAAATGAATTAAATTCATTTCAGCATAAAAATCCAAATTGTTAACAACTAAATCACATTGACTGTATCGGGACAATTGGGTTGCAATTTTAAGTCCATTATCTTGAACTGTTTCTAAAGTTAATAATTGACGTTCACTTTTTTTAAATGAAGGATCACCAACTAATCCAGTTGCTCCTCCTAAGACTGCAACAGTTTGAAAGCCAAAATTTTTGAAATGCTTCAAAATACAAATGCCCACGTAATTTCCCAAATGCAATGATTGAGCAGTAGGATCAAAGCCAATATAGGTTTTTTTATTTGCTGTTAATGCTGCAATCAATTTGGGTTCACTAGTACAATCAGCAAGTAACTTTCGGGCTGATAGTTCTTGTAATAATAGTTGGGCTTGATTTGCAAAATGATTCATTGTTATGTTAATTATTTATTTTTCTCACTAGTTAAATGAGTTGTTGGTTCAACTTCATCGACGATTTGTTCGTAAGTTTTATGATTGTTATCTTTTCTGTAGATTTTCTGTTTCCCATTTTTGTAAAGATAAAATTTAGTAGAACCATGATCTTTAGAAAATTTCATTTTTAATGGATTTTTGAATATTTTTTTCATTTCCATTCAAACTTCTTTTGTTGTGTCAAAAGCATCATCAATTTCCTCAGAAGCATTTTGCAATTCTTCAGCTGCATAATTTAATTCTGTTTTAGCGGTTTCAAGATCTTTATTAGCATATTTGAATTCTTCAGCTGCTTCTTTGAAATCTTCGGCCGCTTCTTCAAAATCTCCTATAGCATCTTTAAAATCATTAGCAGCATCTTTAAAGTCTTTAGCTGCGTCAGCAAAATCTTCAGCGGCTTCTTGAAAATCTTCGTGAATACCACTGGTAGTTTTGTGAGCCATTTCTATAATTTCTTGACTATCTTTAATTGCTTCTTGAGCTTCTTTTAGAGCTTTTTTTGTAATTTTTCTGCAAAGGTTAAGGATTTTAGTTATCATTTTCAGTACTTCCTCTTATTTCTTCAACAATAGTTGAATCGTGATCCAAGATTTTGTTGTTATCAAATAAAACATCATCTTCTTCATCACCAGTAATGGTATATTCAGCCCCAAATTTATCGCGAATAACTTTGAAGTTAAAATATTTGCGCATTAAATAAATTTTATATGCAAAAAACCCAATCAGACTTAAATATGATAAACTGATTAAAATCATTGCCAAATAGTTTACAGCACCATAATAGATTGTTTGGGCAGAAGGATCATATAATCAATAAAGATTAGAACGAAAGTTCTTATATTCACTGACAGTTAGAGTTGGAGCAGTGAGCAAAGTTAAAATTAAAATTACTAAAAAAACAACATATTGAATTTGAATTTTTCGTAATTTTTGAATTTTTATCGAAAATCAATTTTTTCAAGCTGAAGTTTGATGAATTTTTTCTAAAACAATGAGATTATTATTTAAATAAGCAATTAATTTAGATAAAAAAACCTGAACAACGATAAAAGCTACAAAAGTAAAAATAAATCGTATTATTCGTTCGTCTAACTGTCAAAATCTTAATTGTTGATCAATAGTGTAGTGAATAATAAAAGTTTTTTGAACACTACGGTCAACTCCGTGTCAAATACTGTTTCGAAAAAGGGTAATGACATTGGGTACTTCAAAAATATAAGTTGTTAAAATAATCGAAAAAACAATTAAGGTAATAAAAGTAGCAATGCCAAAGAGTTTGTTGATTCTGTTTAACCAATCAACTAATGCAAAATTGTTGATGTTAATATTTCGCAATCCCCGAGCTAAATTCATCATTCCTCTTAAAGAATAATAAACGATACGGATATTCATGACTTTAGATCAAAATTTGGACTTATTCATTTTTCGCTCCTTTTTTTAACAAATAAATTTTATAAATTTCCGATGCACGCAAGTTGGGGGTTGCTACTAATTTACAAGCATTTTTTAAGCTAATGTTATTTTGTAGATGTTCTTCTAATTTAGCTAAAATGATTGCTTCAGATTCAGATTCATTAATCGTTTTTTGTTTGGGGAGAATGATGACAAATTCGCCGCGTAATTCAATGGTTTTTTTTAGTTCTGAAATTTTGCCATAATAAAAAGTTTCATGAATTTTACTCAGTTCTCGAGCAATGCCAATTTCAATATCACCAAATACTTCTAATAAGATGTTTAAACCTTTTTCTAAAAAATTTAAAGCTTCATAATAAACAACAGTAGCTAAGTTTAAAACGCTTTTTAATTCATTTAACTCACTAATTCTTTGAATGCGCTTTTTGGTCAAAAAATTAGCAAAGAAAAATTTACGGCTATCAATTCCGCTGGAAACTAAAGCATGAACTAAAGCACAAGGACCATTAATGACTTGAATTTGGCTACCAGCTTTTCGTAAGGTACGAATCAAATTATAACCTGGGTCACTAATAACAGGATATCCGGCATCAGAAACCAATACACAAGATTCTTTTTGCAGTAATTCTAAAATTTTAGCAGTTTTAACTGTTTCTGACATTTTATTAAAACTAACTAGTTTTTGTTGGTTTTCAATAGTTAATAACTTCAAAAGTTTTTTGGTTACTCGGGTATCTTCACAAACAATTGTGGTTGCTTCAAATAAAACTTTTTTAGCTAAATCGGTTATTTCTTGTAAATTGCCAATCGGAGTTGCTACTACATATAATTGGTGATATTTATTCATGATCTAAGGCATTCTGAATTTGTTGTAGGTGCAAACCCATTAACTGAAATTTTTTAAATAAGGTTTTGTGATTAAAATAAGGAATTTGGAAATAATCACAAATTTGTTGACGCCGAAATTTCGAATTTAAATTAAGCGTTAAATATTCTTCTCAACTTAAAGAACTGACAATCTTGGTTTGGTTGACAAACTCTAAAATTTTTTGTTTGAAACGAACTGGATTCATTTCGGCAATGCCAGTTTTAATTTTGTGGGGACTTAAGTCATTTTGATGGAAATGACAAACTTTACAATTAGGAATTTGTTCTAAAATTCGTTTTTGAATTTTTTGACCTTGATAATCGGGATCCAATAATAAAATTACTTCTCTTTGGTTATCAATTTGTCGAATTAAATTGATAACTCGTTGGGATAGTTCTGAACCATTAGTTTCAATTGTTGTGACTTCAAAAAACTGTTTGATAAAACTTGTATCAGTTTTACCTTCAACTACAAAAACACAATCAAGTCGAATTTTTTGATTCATATACTTAAAACTGTGATCAAAAAATTAAATTAAAGACCGGTATTTTTGATAAACACCACTAATTGAACCAGCACCTTTAATATAAATTTCGATTAAATCGGCAAAAAATGCGGATAAGTCAACAATTTTCAACCCAGAAATAGGTTTTTCATAAACGGTATTAATTGTGTTTGTTACATAAATGGCGTCTAAATGTTTTTTATCATAAGCTAAATTAAAATTTTTAACAGCATCCCCACTAAAAACTCCGTGGGTCGCTAAAATGATAATTTTGTTAGCCCCGTTTGCTTTTAAAATATCACAAGCTTTAATGATGGTATTACCCGTATCGATCATGTCATCAACTAACACACAATCCTTGTTTTTTACATCGCCCAAAATATTTTCAATTTGAACCATATTTGGCGCGGGTCTTTTTTTATCAACAATTACCAAAGGAACTTTTAAAACATCTGAAATTTCTCGAGCGCGTTTAATGCCACCATAATCCGGAGAAACAATACACAAGTTTTGCAAATTGCAGTTTTTCTTAATTTCTTTCACTAGTAAATAAGTTGCGCGCAATGTATCAACAGGAACATTGAAAAAACCCTGAATTTGACTAGAATGAACATCCATCAACATTACTCGGGTTGCTCCAGCAACACTTAATAAATCAGCCACTAGTTTAGCAGTGATTGGTTCTCGACCCTTAGTTTTACGGTCTTGACGCGCATAACCATAATAGGGAATTAAAACGTTAATTTCTTGCGCTGAAGCTCTTTTTAAAGCGTCAATGGTAATTAATAAAGTCATTAAGTTATCGTTAACTGGATCACAAGTTGACTGTAACAAAATGACTTTCTTATTTCTTACAGAAGCTAAAGGGCGGCAAAAAAATTCGCCATCAGAAAAAACTTGAACATCGACCTCACCCTTTTCCAGATTAAGTTTCTGACAAACTAATTCAGCTAATTTTTCACAACCAGGCAAGCCAAAAACAATGCAGTTGTTATTTTTCATTTTTTATCAAAATTTTAGTAAATAACTAAAATTATACCATAGTATAAAAGCTGAAATTTTTTAGCTGATTTTTTTGATTTTTCTTATGTTTTTTCAACATAATTTTTATAACTAAATATTTATTTGCATTTGTTTCTTGCTATTTTTTTCAATTACATCAAATTGTTAAATTGTTCTTTAAGTCTAAATTACTTGGTTGAAAAATTAATGAAAATTCACACTTTAAGAAATTAGAACTGCAAAAATAAATTTATAATTTAGTTCATTCAATTAAAAAATCAATTTTGATCTTTTAATTCAACCAATATTTGTTACTGTTAACAACAATTCACAATCCAGTTATGATCAATTATGGAATTTATCAAGATCGCATTAATGAATTAAAAAACCAATTAAACCAATTAATTCATGAACAAGATTTTGATCGCACTCAAATTAAAAAAATTAATAAAGCCTTACAATTTGCGGAAAATGCTCATGTCTCTCAATTTCGCAAGAGTGGAGAGCCATACGTAGAACATGTCATTATCACTGCCATTAAATTGTGTGAATGAAAAATGGATTATGAAACCATTTGTGCTGGTTTAATGCATGATGTGATTGAAGACACCCAATATACTTATAATGATTTGTTTTTAGAGTTTGGTTTTGATGTCGCTGATATGGTACAAACAGTTTCTAAAGTGGCTCAATATTCCAAACGGAAACGGGGTGATCCTAAAGAACGAAATAACAGTTATTTAGTTCAAGTGTTTTTGTCATTATCCAAAGATTTGCGAGCGATTGTTGTCAAATTGGCTGATCGAACGCACAATATGGAAACAATTAATTATTTAAAACCAGAAAAACAGGTCTCAATTGCTCGGGAGACACTAGAGATTTATGCCACTATTGCTGGGCGGTTAGGAATGTATAACATTAAAACTCGTCTAGAAGATATGTCTTTTAAGATCATTAATCCGCATGATTATTCTTTAATTAATAAACATTTACAAAAATTAGAAAACAATGCCCGGGGACAATGGGATCGAATTCGAGCCCAAATTAAGAATATGTTAGATGTAGAAGGCATTGAACATAAAATTGAATACCGTATTAAAGGGATTTATTCCATTTATAAAAAAACTGAAAAGGGTTATTTGATTGAAAATATTCACGATATTTTTGCAATGCGCATTATTGTAAAAGACCCATTACAGTGTTACAAAGTATTAGGATTAATTCACTTAAATTTCATTTATATTATTAATGCTTTTAAAGATTTCATTTCTTCACCAAAATGAAATTTATATCGTTCAATTCATACCACAATTATTGTTAACCGTTTTTTAATGGAATTTCAAATTCGCACTGAAGAAATGCACACTATTTCTCAATTAGGCTTAGCTGCACATTGAAAATATAAAGAAGGTGAAAAATATTTAAATCTATCTAAAAAATTAATTGATGAATTTTTACAAGGCCGGGAAGCTTCGGTTAATGTTATTAAAGAAATTTCTAAAAATGAATTATTTGATATTTTTATTTCTAATGACAACCAATTTTATGTTTCAACAAGTAAAACAACTATTTTAGATTTAGCTTTTCGGTATAATGCTGAACAATTTCCTTATTTAGCCAGTGCTTTTTTAAATGGGGAAAATGCTTCATTTGACTCTCGGGTGCGCAAAGGTGATGTGGTGCATTTTAATTATGCCAATTTAACTAAAATTGAAGAATCTTGAATTAGTGCGACTCAGAACATTAGTTTAATTAATCACATTCAAAATATTTTTAAAAAACGTAGTATTAGTATTCAAAATAACATTGATAAATTTTTAGCTAACGCGCAAAAATTTTTAAAACTACCAGAAATTCATGAAGCCAACTATAAACGTCGGTTAAGTTATTTGGGTTATAAAAATATTAGTGATTTTCTAGAAGATGTTTCCCGAGCTCAATTAGATCAAGAAGTGGTTTTCAATTTATTTTCTAATAAAGAAGAAGATTGGAAAAAATCATTTCACTTCATTAAGAAAGTTTTTTCTAAAAAAATCTTTTTAAACACCTATTTCGAACCACCTAGTGGAATTTTTCCCGATAAAATTGTGATTACGGATTGTTGTTCAAAATTTCCTGATTTACAATTAATTGGGATTTTAAAAAATAACATTTTAAAGGTTCATCGTTTTGATTGTCCTAAGGCTAATGTTAACCAAGGTAAACGAGTTGTTATTAACTGAGACAAAAAAGAATTAGCTAGTGAACCCCGACTTTTTAAAGTTAAAATGAAAATTTTTGGAAAAATGACCCAAACAATTACTAATCAGATTTTGCACACAATGTTGCAACATAAAGTTTTAATTTTAAAAATTGAAGTTGAACCAGGATTAAATGATTTGGACTTTAAAGCTAATGCAATTATTAGAATTAATGACCATAATCAATTAAGCCGTTTAATTAATAATTTAAAAATTAAGGGCTTTGCTAACGAAGTTGAAATCATTTAGTTGATATATAAATAAGTGACCAAGAAAAAAGCAACAATTTTAGATTGTTGCTTTTTTAATTAATATACTGGCAGGCGTGATAGGAATCGAACCCACAACACATAGTTTTGGAGACTATTGTTCTACCATTGAACTACACGCCTATTTAATAAAATTATAAATTAAAAATAAAAACTTCAGCCTTTAATTAGTTTAAATAGTTTAAAATTTGGGTGTCTATGTAAATTTTGATTTTCATTATTATGAAATTTTTTCTTATAGTTTCTTAATAATTAAAATATTGCTCAAAATTTAGACTTTTTATTACGAATATATTTAATACATGATATGTACCATTCAAAACTAAATATCACCTTAACCCAAAAAGCCATTGGTTTTCTTAAACACCATTTTCAAATTGAATTAGCTAAAGCACTTAATTTAGTTCGGGTTACTGCACCATTATTTTTAGATCCAGAAACTGGATTAAATGATGGGTTAAACGGTGAAGCTCCGGTTCATTTTTCTGTAGTGACCCAAGAGCAAAAAAACAAAAAATTAGAAATCGTGCATTCACTTGCTAAGTGAAAACGATTTGCATTAACAGAATATTGCTTTCAAATTGGTGAAGGAATTTATGCAGATATGAATGCCATTCGAAAAGAAGAAGTGCTTTCACCTTATCATTCTTATTATGTCGATCAATGAGATTGAGAAAAAGCTATTGCTTCGTTTGAACGCACTGAAGGTTATTTAGAAAAAGTTGTTAAAACAATTTTCGAAGTTTTTAAAAGAATTGAAACTTTAGTTAACCAGGAATTTAAAGGTTTAAGTCGCAAGCTACCAGATGAAATTTTTATTATTGATTCCCAAGTTTTAGAGGATATGTTTCCTAATCAAACCCCTGAACAACGCGAATATTCAATTGTTAAACAGAAAAAAGCGGTCTTCATTAAACGAGTTGGTCATAAATTAAAATCAAATGTACCCCACTCTAAACGGGCTTTTGATTATGATGATTGAAATTTAAATGGGGATTTCATCTTTTATCATGAACCAACTGATGCGGCTTTAGAATTATCATCTATGGGCATTCGGGTTGATCGGGAAGCTTTAATCGCACAAAGTGATAAAAATTCAGAGGATCTACGTAACTTATCGCCTTATCATAAATCAGTGATTGATGAAACAATTCATTTTTCAATTGGTGGTGGTATTGGTCAAAGTCGGGTTTGTATGTTTTTTCTAGAAAAAGTACACATTGGCGAAGTTCAAATTGGTTATTGGACTAAAGAAATGCGCGAACAAGCTAAAACTAAAAATATTTATTTACTTCAATAATAAGAATTAATTTAAACAAAAAACCATACTCATTATTTGAGTATGGTTTTTTGTTTTTCTGTAATATGTTAAAAATAATAAATTAAAGTGGTTTAATTACCAATCCGTTGCCATCACGGTAAGAAGAAGTTACTAAAAGTACCAAATCTATAAGTCATCAAAGTCCAAACCCGGCTCCAGTAAACAATTTTAAAATTCCTAAAAAGATTTTGCCTGAATAAAAACGGTCAAATCCTGGTAAAAAAATTGCAAGCAAAAGAGTAACAATAAAACTTTTAGAGCTAACTTGTTCTAAAGCTTGAGTTGAATTTAAAGGTCTTGTATCATTTACAATTTGTTTGGGTTGAACAGTTGGTTCTACAACGGTTTTTGGTTCTGATTGATCGGTTGGATTAATTTCATTCTTTTGGTTTGAAGAATCTTCTTGATCATTGATGGGTAAGTTTTTATTTGTGTCTGTCATGAATAGTAAAAATGATTTTATATTTTCTAAATTTTTAATGATTCAATCCCAAAAAGATGATCATTACCAAAATTCAAAATACAATTTTTTGATACAATTAAACTTAAAAAACATTTAATAAAAAATAAATGAATAAATAATCATTCACAATATGTTTATCATGTTTTAATTTAATTTTGCAAAAAATATCTATGAATTCGGAGGGTCGAGTATGTTTTATATTAAACAACATAAAACTGTGTTTTTGTTTTATTTTTGTTTGTCAATAATAACAAGTGGAATTGTTATTTTTGAAGGTTATTTAACTTATTTGACATACCAGTACATTTTAGCAAAAGAACCCGATAAATATAACACATTAATTGTTGTTCAAGCAGTTTTATTTTTTGTGGGGTTGGTCTCCTATATTATCAAAACAAAAATAAAAAATAAAACCGCTGAACAAATAATCAAAGATTTAAAAATTAATACTATTGCTAGAATTTCTCTAGTTAAAAATTTAGAGTTTAAAACCAATAAAAAAGGATTTTATGTTGCTCAATTAACTGAAAAATTAGATTTCTTTTTTTCAAGAAGACCAGGGACCCTTTTTAGTTGAGTTGATGATTTTAACCTTTTTTGAATTTCTTTTCCAGTATTGATTTTTATGGATTGAAGAATAGGTTTGATTTCAATTGCTATTTCGATCATTAATATGATTGTGCCTTTGATAATGGGACGAGTATCCACTAAATATAATACTTCAGCAGTTAAAGAAATTGAAAAATTTAATGCTAATTTATTAATGATGGTTGATGCTTTTTCGTCTTTTTATTGTTTTAATAAAGAAGAAGAATTTAATGATCAAATTATTGAAGCAAATAATTTGTTTATTAAAAGATTCATGAAAAATATGAAGTTCACTGTAATGTCAGAACTTTTTATTAGCGGATTATCTCTTGGTGTTAAATATTTGATTATTTTCTTAATGGGTTATTTTGTTTTGTTTGTTTATAAGGGTTCACCAGAAGTTATTGGAATTATTGCTGCAGTTCCAATTATTTTAGATTTCTTAATTTCAGGAATTAGATATATTGGAATATATATATCAAACTACAAATCTGCAAAAGAACTAGCTCAAAATTATGAAACTCTTATAGCTAAAGCAAGAACAACTAGTACTACTAAACCTAGTTATGAATTTAACTCTCTAGAAATTCGCAATTTAAATTTTAGTTATGAAGATGAGAAACCTTTTTTTAAAAATTTAAATTTATCTTTTGAAAAGGGTAAAAAATATGCTCTTATTGGTCCTAGTGGTTCAGGAAAATCTACACTGTTAAATTTAATTACTAAACAATTAGAAAATTATCAGGGTGAAATTATTTTGAACGGAATCAATATTAAAAATATTGAAGATTCAGATTATAAAAATACTTTCACTTTCTTAGATTCTGAAGAATTTGTTTTTAACGATACAATTTATAACAACATTAGTTTATGAACTCCTGATCAAGAAGATAAAGCAGAAAAAGCTTTAAATTTAGCTTCTTATTCAGTTGAGGATTTAAATTTGAAATTAAACAACGAAAATTCAAATATTTCATCTGGACAAAAACAAAGAATAAATTTTGCGCGTTTCTTTTTTGATGAAAAAAACTTATTAATTTTAGATGAAGCACTTGCTAATCTTGATAAAAATAATGTTGCTAAAATTGAACAAAATTTATTTAATAATTCAGAATTAACTTTGATCAATGTAACCCACCACTTAAAAAATCCTGAAAAATATCACAGAATTTATAAAATGGAGGAGTTAACATGAAAATAGCTTGAAAATACATCAAAAAAGAAATTATTCTTTTATTTTTATCAACATTTTTTATGGTTTTTTTTGAAGCAGGAATAATTTTTCTCTCTGCAAAAATGACTCAATCTATTTTTGATGCAATTCAAATTGAATTAGAAAAGTACTATTTATTTTTTCTTTATTACTTATTGGGAATTGTTGGTTTTCTTATTTTAGATTTTATAAGTGTTTGATTTTATTATTTATCATTTAATAAAATTCATTTCATGATTTTAAATGGAGTTAGTTCCATAATTTTTGATCAATACAGAAGAACTACAAATAAGACTTTTTGCAATATGATCCAACTAATATTTATACTTTGTTAACTAAAGATGCAAATATGTATCTTAATTACAATATTTTCACTTTAAATAATATTTTCCATATTGTTTTGAATGTTGTTTTTTCAATAATTGTAGGTGCAGCTTTTAGTTGAATTTTGATTATATTTATTTTAATAGTAATTTCATTTTCTTTTATAGGATCATTTCTTTTTAAAAAAACTCAAAGGAATGCTTTTGACAAATATTCAGAAGCTAATCATCAATTCCAAACAAAAATAAATAACCTATTAGATGGTTATTCTCGATTATATTTTGCAAATAAACAAAACTTATTAAATGAACAATTAAGTAGTGAAATTAATAGTGTTTATGAAACAAGTTTAAAGAAAAATAATATTGTTTCATTTGTACAGTTGGGTTCTCAACGCATTTATGAATTTATCGGTGGAGCATTAATTATCGGTTCTGCAATTTTGATTTTTCATTTTTCAAATCAATCAACATTTTTAGGAGTTATTGATATTGCTTTTTTAACATTAATAACTGCTTTTGTTGGTAGATTAAAATCATTTGGTCCTAATTTATTAGCAAGTATTAAAAATTATTTATCTAACCGGAATATTGTAAAAAAATTCAATCTAAATTTAGAACCTGAAACTAATGCATCAACAATTGAAAGAGTTGAAAACATTAAACTTTTAAATTTAGATTTTAAATATCCTGAAAGTGATAAAAAACTTTTTCAAAATTTGAATTTAGACTTGAAAAAAGGACAAAAATATGCAATTATTGGTGAAAGTGGTTCGGGAAATCAACTTTATTAAAATTATTAAATGGTTCATACGAACCTGATAAAGGTCAAGTGTTAGTGAATGGACAAAACATTAACGCCATCAAATCAAGTTCTTTAAGAAAACATTTAACTTTCATTGATTCAAAAAATTTAGTTTTTCCAACAAATATCGCTAATAATGTTACTTTTTATGAAAAAAATTTTGATCAAGCTAAATTAGAATATGCTTTGGACAAAGTGAATTTATTGGATGAGTTAAAGGATAATTATTTGAATTCTGAATTTGATGTGACCAATAATTTATCATTAGGTCAAAAACAAAGATTAGTTTTAGCTAGATTGTTTTACTTAGATAAAAAATGAATTGTATTAGACGAATCATTATCAAATTTAGATGATCAAAATTCAACTGATATTCAAGGAAAAATTATTAACGATCCTGATTTAACTTTAGTTTTAGTAACCCATCACTTGAAAAAAGAAAATCATCATTTATTTAATCAAATAATTAATTTAGATCAAATTACAAATTTATAAAATAACAAAATAGCACAACAATTAATGTTGTGCTATTTTTATGTAATTTAAAAAAATTAATGAATTATTTTGTAAATAAATTCTGATTATTAACAATTAAACTAATTGCTTTATAACTTAAAGTTCTTCCTTTGCTTGATTTAAATAAGTACTTTGATTTAATTAAGTGAGATTCAATTTTTTCTAAAATGGTTTTTTCATCCAAATTAATTGCTTGAGAAATGGATTTTAAACCAGCAGTTCGAGTTGGAATTTCGTATAAATACTTCAAATACTTCAAATCAATTTCAGTTAAACCATCAATAAAATAACCAGAATCTTCAATAATTTGACTCACGTTTATTTTTTTATCAACCACTGAATAATTGTAGATATGATTAATGATTTTATTAGCAATTCGGGGAATACCACGAGAATTATTAATTATCATATCAATATCGGTAGAATTTAGTTTTAGTTGATAGTGCTTTAAACTTTGATTAATGATTTTTCCTAATTCTTCTTTGTTATAAGAATCAATAAAAAAATTATAAGTGAATCGATCTTCTAATGCTTTAGTGAGTAAACCTAAATTAGTAGTTGCCCCGATTAAAGTAAATTTGGCTAATTTCATTCTGATAACTTTAGAATTAAAAGATTTGCCAATAACTATATCTAAAACACCATCTTCTAAAACTGGATATAAAATTTCACAGATATTTTTATTTAAACTGTGAATTTCATCAATAAATAAAATTTCACCATCTTTAATCCCACTTAAAATTGAAATTAAATCGGCAACATTTTGCAAATTAACTGATTGAATAATTTTAATTTTAGTTTTTAATTCATTAGCAATGATTAAAGCTAATGTTGTTTTTCCAACTCCAGCTGGACCATAAAAAAGACAATGATTTAATGGTTTTTGTAATTTATGACAAGCTTGAATTGCTATTTTAATTGATTGAATGATTTTAGGTTTACCAATAAATTGATCAAGACTTTTGGGGCGTAATTTTGCATTCATCAGAGTCTTGGTTTAGATGTTGTCAGTAACATCTTCTTCAATTGGTAAAGTATTTTTATTGGCAATAATCTTGACGCATTCAGCTACAGCAGTACTAATATCAGCATTTGCAGAATTTTCGTCAGATTCAAATGCATTAATTGCATTTAAAATATCATCTTTGCTATATCCTAAAACTGATAAAGCTTCATTAAGATCACCTAAAGAATATTTACTTTCTAAATCGGGTCCATTATTTTTTTTATCATTGTTTTTAGTGTTGTAAGTTAAATAAACTTCATTTAAAGAACTACAAATAGCACTTGCTAAATTACTATTTAAACCTGGTAATCTTGATAACTCTTTATCATCATTTTGACGGATTAAGTTAATTAAATTTTTAGAACCATTTTTCAAAATATTCATTGCAGTTTTAGGGCCTACTCCAGAAACATTTTGTAGATAATTGAATAAAATTTTAGATTCTAAGTCTTTAAAACCATAATATTCTTTAGAAATGAAGGTTTGTTTATTTAATTTAATAACTTCATTAATATAAATTCGTTTTGTAGTATTAACTTCGAAATCTTGGGGATTACTAATATTAATGTGATAACCAATTCAATTAGACTCTAAAATAATGAATTTGGAATTCACATAACAAATTTTGCCAGTAATGTAATTAATCATGAATAAATGCTCCATAATATTTTTTAATAAAATTTAAGTCTTGATAAAGATTATTTACTTAATCTCTGACTCATTCATTTATTAAAAAATAAAATTTAAAAAAGAGAATTTATTTATTGATTTATTGGATATTTCACATGAAATAGATAATTTTTAAGGTAATTATTGAATTCCCATTTAATTAAATATTAAAAAATAATAAATATATTTACATTTTCATAATTTATGGTACTATATTGGAAATTTAAGAATGATTCTTAAATTTTGTAAAAATAATGGAGGTTTCAATATCATGAACCACTTATATAGTTCTTTAGATTTTGTAAATTTAAATTCAGGTCATGGAATTAATTCTTTAATTTATTCAAAAAAATCCAATAATGAATATTTTTATTATGAAAACACTGACTTTGATGTTTTACTAGCAAGTGAAGAAAATGTTCCAGATGTAGTAATTGTCAATACTTCTAAATGTAACGTTAACACAGTTGTTTGTTAATATAAATATCTTTTAATAATAAAATTTATATAATTTCTCATTATAAAAAACCACTTATTTAATTTTTTATTAAATAAGTGGTTTTTGTTATTTGGATAATAAATATTTCATAAAAATTATTATTAATCTGAAAATGACAATATAAATATTTAAATAGAAGATATTTACTTAAAATAAATAAAAATCCTTTTTAAATAATATCTAAATATATTTATGAAATGTTGCGACTTAAAAAATACAACAAAAAAATTTTTTTCAAAATCTTAATAATGATCTAAAGAAAAAAATAAAAAAATTGATAATTAAAAAGAAATATTCAATCATGTAGTGTTTGATTATGACATTCCTAGCCCTGCTTGAAAAATTCATGTTTCTTCTAATTTTTATGATTATCAAAAAATATTAGACATTGTCTGTTCTTATTGTTATTTCAATAAAATAAGTTTTAAATTTATTAATAATTATCAATTTTTTTATCAATCCATAATGGAATCTAAAAAAATAAATAATTTAACCGGGAAATTTATAACTATTTATCCTATAGATGAATCGCAAGCTAGAAAAATAATTAAAGAATTACATCAATCCCTATCATTTTTTAAAGCTCCTTCAAACTATTCTGACAGACAATACAAAAATGGTATTGTGAGTTATAGATATGGAGATAATTATTTAGATGATGAGCAAAAACAAAAATACCAAATAATTCAAAAATATAAACCAGATAATATAGAGGATTTATTTAAAAAGAGAGAACTAGAAATAAAATATCTATGTAAAGATATAATTCCTATAGGTTTAATAAAAATTAATGCTTTTGGTGCCATAATATTAGCTAAAAATTCGAATGATAAAAAATATATTTTGAAAGAAGCTAAAAAATATATGGGTAATAAAAATTTTAATCCAATTATTTTAAGAGAAAATGAAAGAAGTATAATTAGAAAATTTTCAAAATCTAATTTTTTTCCAAGAGAAATTTTAAAATTTAAGAAAAAACAAAGTATCTTTTATGTTCAAGATTATATTGAATTACCCAATTTAGATTATTATGCGAATATAAAACTACTTACTATTGAAAAACTTGAAGAAAAAATAAACTTCTATAATAATTTAACAAAAGAATTAAAAAGATTTATTTATTTTTTGAAAGAAAATAAAATTGTAATTAACGACATTAGCAAAAGTAATTTTTTATATTCTGAAAGAGAATCTAAAATTTATTTTGTGGATTTAGAATATTCCGCAATCAATAACAAAATTTTGAATTTTGTTCATTCTGAATATGAATATAAAAAATTCCATAATCATAAGTCTAATTATCAAACTGATTGTAACAAAATTGCAATGATGATTTTAGACATGGCTTTTGACATAAAAAATTATATTCACTATAAAAAAAATAATATTCAAGTTTTTAAATTTTTGAAATATATAATTTTAAATCTAAATTATTTTCCTGAAAAGCAAAAAATGTATTTAGAAACAATTAATTCTATTTTGGAAATAATTGATAAAAAAATAGGTTTAAATTTAAAATTTGATAAAAATAAATTATTAAAAATTTATGAACAATTATCTTCTTATAAAAGTAAAACAATCAAAAAAAGATAGATTTAATATGAGAAGGTTTGTTAAAAAATAAAAATATAAAAGAGCCAGATTTAACAACGAAAGTTTATGACCATATTTTGGAAATTGAAAAAGAAATTTTAAGAATAATTTTTAAAATTAAAAATGAAAACAATATTCAAAAATTAATTATTTTTTTCAAAAATTGAATAAAAAAATTTCTAGAAAAATATAAAGTTGAAAATGATACACATATATATTTGAAATTTTTAGAAAATGCTGTTTCTCCATATTTACAAAATGGAACAGCAGGCCTTTTATATGTATTATGTTTGTATTATAGAAAAACTCAAGATAAGTCATTTATAGACTTGACGAATAAATTGTTTTATTCCATAAAAATTCTCTTTACAAGAAAAATGTCATTAGGGTTTGGTATTAGTGGTATAGTCTATTGTAAAAAATTTTATTTTGATACTTTTCAGATAACTTATGATAAGAAAGAATTAATTAATCAATTAGCAATTTTAGACATTAATAAAATAAAAAATGTTTTTTACAACTATAAAAATGAAAAAATTGATGAAAGCTTTTTGTTGGGAAAAAGGTTTATTATTTGTAATTAAAGAAGTAATTTAAAAATTATAATTTCTTTATATACTAATTTTTAAATTTTTATTTTTTGTTTAAATTCAATTTTTAATATAAAAAACCATGTTTATTTATGAACATGGTTTTTTTATATCAAAATAAGATAAGTAAGAGAAAATTTAAATATATTTACTTTTAATGTTTTATTTATATTAATATACAAGTAAAAGTAATTATAAATTTAAATTGATAAGTTTTTGATAAAATTCAACTAAAAAACATTTCATTTACATATAAATAATGAATCAAATCATTTAATTATTAATAATCTTCATATGTTTTTAACTTAAGTTTTTTAAAAAGATTTCAATAAATTTAGAGGTCAGATATGTTTTATATTAAGCAACATAAAATTGCATTTCTGTTATATTTGTGTTTGTCAATAATAACAAGCGGAATTGTTATATTTGAAGCCTATTTAACGTATTTGACATATCAATACATTGCTAAAAATCAAGCAAATGAATACAATATATTAATTATTGTTCAAGTAGTTTTGTTTTTAGTTGGTTTGATCTCTTATATATTTAAGACATTACTTGAAAATAAAACATACGAACAAATAATTAAAAATTTAAGAACAAATACTATTGCCAAAATTTCATTGGTTAAAAGTTTAGAATTTAAAATTAATAAGAAAGGTTTTTATATTTCTCGATTAATAAATAAATTAGATTATTTTTTTCACGAAGACCAGGAAACCTTTTTATTTGAATTGATCGATTTAATACTTTCTGAATTTCTTTTCCGGTATTGGTTTTTATCGATTGAAAAATTGGCTTGATTTCTTTAGCTGTTTCTACTGTTAACATTATCATTCCTTTGATAATGGGTAATATTACTATCAAATACAACACTTTAGTTGGTAAAGAATTTGAAAATTTTACCGCCTATTTGTTAGTTATGATTGATTCATTTTCTTCTTTTTATTTTTTTAATAAACAAAAAGAGTTTATTCAGCAAATTATTAAAAAAAATAATGAATTCATCAAAAGATATTTAAAAAATGTCAAATTTAATTTAATGTCTGAATTTTTCATTAGTGGTGTATCTATCATAATTGACTATTTGATGATTTATTTGATGGGTTATTTTATCTTATTTATATACATCGATGGAGCATCATCAATTGGTCTAATTGCTGCAATTCCAGTAATTTTACAATCATTAATCTATAGTATTAGATGAATTGGTTTATATATTTCACAATATAAATCTGTAAAAGAACTAGCTGATGAATATGAGATTCCTGCAAAAAATATAAATACAATTAGTATCGAATCTAACTATAAATTTGATTCTTTAAAAATTTGTAATTTAAATTTTAGTTACAAAGACAATAAACCACTTTTTAAAAACTTGAATTTATCTTTTGAAAAAGGTAAAAAATATGCGCTAATTGGTCCTAGTGGTTCTGGTAAAACCACTTTACTAAATTTAATCACTAAACAATTGGATAATTATCAAGGTGAAATTATTTTGAATGGAATCAATGTGAAAGATATTGAGGATTCAAATTATAAAACCACTTTTACTTTTTTAGATTCTGAAGAATTTGTTTTCAATGACACAGTTTATAACAATATTAGTCTATGAACTCCTGATCAAGAACCTAAAGTGAAAAAAGCTTTAGATTTGGCTTCTTATTCAATTGAAGATTTAAATTTACAATTAAACAACGAAAACTCAAATATTTCATCTGGACAAAAACAAAGAATAAATTTTGCACGTTTCTTTTTTGATAATAAAAATTTATTAATTTTAGACGAAGCTCTTGCTAATTTAGATAAAGAAAATGTTGCTAAAATTGAAAAAAATTTATTTGATAATCCTGAATTAACTTTAATTAACGTAACTCATCACTTGAAAAATCCTGAAAAATACCATAAAATTTATAGAATGGAGGATTTGACATGAAAATAGCTTGAAAATATATCAGAAAAGAAATTATTTTATTAACTTTATCAATAATTTTCTTACCCCTAACAGAAGCTTTAATAAGTTTTTTTTCTGCAAAAGCGATGCAATCTGTTTTCGATGGAGCTGAATCTAGAATAAATTTAATGGAAAACTATTTATTGTTTGTTTATTGAATATTGGGAATTTTAGGTATTACTGCTGTTAGTTTTTTGTTTAGTTGAATTTACTATTGATTTGTAAATAAATTAAGTCTGTCAATTTTAAATGGATTGAGTTCTATGATTTTTGATCAATATAGAAGAGCTACAAATCAATCTTTTTTAAAATTTGATCCGGCAAATACTTATGCTATGTTAACTAATGATGCATCGATGTATCTTGATTATAATGTTCATACTATACTAGATATTATTCAAGTAGTTTTGAAAGTTATTTTTTCAATAATTATTGGAGCTGTTTTTAGTTGAATTTTAGTTTTATTTATTCTAGTAATAA
This sequence comes from Mycoplasmoides fastidiosum, assembly GCF_024498275.1. GTDB lineage: Bacteria > Bacillota_I > Bacilli_A > Mycoplasmatales > Mycoplasmoidaceae > Mycoplasma_N > Mycoplasma_N fastidiosum. The sequence goes on along the minus strand of NZ_CP101809.1, from coordinate 737,160 downwards.
TTTTATTTTCTTTTTTAGGATCATTTATTTTTAAAAAAACTCAAAGCAATGCTTTTGAAAATTTTTCAAAAGCAAAACATGATTTTCAAGTAAAAATAAATAATTTATTGGATGGTTATTCTCGATTGTATTTTGCGAATAAACAAAATTTTTTAAATAAACAAATAAAAAATGATATTCATAATGTTTATAAGGTAAGTTTAAGAAAGAACAATATTACTTCATTTGTTGATCTTGGTTCGCGATATGTTTATGAACTTATTGCTAATATACTAGTTATTGGTTCTGCATTGTTGATTTTTCGTTTTAAGAATGAATCAACATTTTTAGGTTTTATCAATATCGGTTTTTTATAATTAATAACTCATTTTGTTTCTAGCTTGAGTGGGGTTGGTACTAGTTTGTTATCAAACATCAAGAAATATCTTTCTAACCGAAATATTGTTAAAACATTTGATTTAAAATTAGAATCTGATACTAATGAATTAACAATTGATGAAATCAATCAAATTGATATCAAAAATTTGAGTTTTCAATATCCTGAAACTGATAAACAAATTTTTCGGAATTTAAATTTAAAGTTTAAAAAAGGACAAAAATATGCCATTGTTGGAGAAAGTGGTTCTGGAAAATCAACTTTATTAAAGTTATTAAATGGTTTATATTTTTCTGATAGTGGTGAAATTTTAATAAATAACTATAATATTAATGCGATTAATTCTAATTCTTTGCGAGAACATTTAACTTTTATTGATTCAAAAAATTTAGTTTTTCCAACAAATATTGCTAATAATGTTACATTTTATGAAGAAAATTTTGATCAAAAAAATTGGAAATTGCTTTAAAGAAAGCTAATTTATCAAAAGAGTTAAAAGATAATTATTTGGATCCTGATTTTGATACAATTAATAATTTATCTTTAGGACAAAAACAAAGATTAGTTTTAGCTCGTTTATTTTATTTAAATAAAAAATGAATTATTTTAGACGAATCACTATCTAATTTAGATGATAAAAATGCAATTGATATACAGGAAAAAATTATAAAAGATCCTGATTTAACCCTAATTTTAGTGACTCACCACCTGAAAAAAGAAAATTATAATTTATTCAATCAAGTTATTAATTTGGATGAACTTTAAATTTTAAAATTTAGATAAAAAACAACGCAACATTATGTTGCGTTGTTTTTTATTATTAATATTTTATCTAAAATAAAATCATTAAATTATATATTAAATTATAGTTTGCTAAATTCTCAGCATAATTAACTTTTTTGTTTATATAAAATTAATTTAATTTTTTAACTACTAATTAAATAATGAATGAATTCAATGAAATTAAATCAAATTAAATAATAAATAACATTTTTTAATTATCCTTTATGAAGAAGAATTACATTTTTCAAATATAATTACTGCTTTTTCATTTCAATATAACTATAAAACTATTTATTTAATATACAATAACTTTAAAAAATATTTTTATTATTTTTTTAGTTTTATTATTTAAAAATTTTAATAAGCGGAGTTAAATATGTTTTATATAAAGCAATATAAAATAGCATTTTTGCTATACATGTTTTTGTCGTTAATAACAAGTGGAATTGTTATTTTTGAAGCATATTTAACATATTTAACTTATCAATATATTCTGATGAGTCAGCCTGATAAATATAATACATTAATTATTATTCAAGCAGTTTTGTTTTTAATTGGATTAATTTCTTATATTTTTAAGACATTAATTCAAAATAAAACTAATGAAAAAATAGTTAAAAATTTAAAAATTAATATTGTTGCTAAAATTTCGCTTACTAAAAGCTTAGAATTTCAGACCAATAAAAAAGGTTTTTATATAGCCAAATTGATTGAAAAATTAAATTATTTTTTTGAAAGAAGACCTGGAAATCTTTTTAATTGAATTGATCATTTAAATTTATTTTGAATTTCTTTTCCAGTATTAATCTTTATTGATTGAAGAGTTGGATTAATTTCATCAGCTATTTCTGTTATCAATATTATTATTCCTATAATAATGGGTCATGTTACTATCAAATACATGACTTTAGCAGGTGAAGAAATGGAAAACTTTGATGCAAATTTATTAATGATGATTGATTCTTATCCTTCTTTTTATTTCTTTAATAAACAAAAAGAATTTATTAAAGAAACCATTGATGAAAATAATAAAATTATTAAAAAATTCTTAAAAATATTAAATTTAATTTAATATCTGAATTTATTATTGCAGGTTCGCAAATTCTTGCTTATTACTTGATTATTTATGTAATGGGACATTTTATTCTACTTGTGTATGAAAAAGCATCTGCATCTGTTGGTTTAGTTGCTGCAGTACCAGTAATTTTACAATTTTTAACTCAGAGCATTAAAAACATTGGCCTTTATATTTCACAATACAAATCTGTAAAAGAATTAGCTATTGAATATGAAACTTCAGTACCAACAACAAAAATAATTAACTCTCAATCAAATTATCAATTTGATCATTTGGAAATTCGTAACTTAAATTTTAGTTACGAAGATAATAAACCACTTTTTAAAGACTTAAATTTGTTTTTTGAAAAAGGCAAAAAATATGCACTTATTGGTCCTAGTGGTTCAGGGAAATCAACTTTATTAAATTTAATCACCAAACAATTGGAAAATTATCAAGGTGAAATTATTTTGAACGGAATAAATGTTAAAAACATTGATGATTCAGATTATAAGGAAACTTTTATTTTTTTAGATTCCCAAGAATTTGTTTTTAATGACACAGTTTATAACAATGTTAGTTTGTGAACTCCTGATCAAGAACCTAGAGCAAAAAAAGCTTTAGATTTGGCTTCTTACTCAATTGAAGATTTAAATTTACAATTAAACAACGAGAACTCAAATATTTCATCTGGGCAAAAACAAAGAATAAATTTTGCACGTTTCTTTTTTACAAGGAAGAATTTATTAATTTTGGACGAAGCTCTTGCTAATTTAGATAAAGATAACGTTGCTAATATTGAAAAAAATTTATTTGATAATTCTGAATTAACTTTAATTAATGTAACTCATCATCTTACAAATCCTGAAAAATACCATAAAATCTATAAAATGGAAGATTTAGTATGAAAGTAGCTTGAAAATATACAAGAAAGGAAATTATTTTATTGATTCTATCAGTGATTTTTACATCCTTATTAGAAGCAGTGAGTAGTTTTTTTCAGCGACCATAATTCAATCTATTTTTGATGGTGTAAAAGCGACTGATTCAATAAACAATTATTGAGTGTTTATTTACTGAATATTGGGAATATTAGGAATTTTTGTATTTAGACTTGTATTTACTTGAATTTATTATTGATTTTTAAGTAAACTTAATCTTTCAATTTCGAATGCTTTTATTCCTATAATATTTGATCAATATATGAAAGCAAAAAATAAAGCTTTTTTACAATATAACTCGTCATCAACATATGCTACATTGACTCGAGATAGTGGAATGTATCTTAGTTACAATATTATTGCTATATTAGATATTATTCAAGTTATTTCAAGTATTATTTTTTCCATGATTGTTGGCGCAGTTTTCAGTTGAATTTTAGTTTTATTTATTTTAATAATAATTTTATTTTCTTTTTTGGGAACATTTATTTTTAAGAAAACCCAAAGCGATGCTTTTGAAAATTTTTCAAAAGCAAATCATGAATTTCAATCCAAAATAAATAATCTGTTAGATGGTTATCCCCGATTATATTTTGCAAACAAACAAAAACTTTTGAACGAACAAATTAGCAATGAAATTAATAATGTTTATAAGGCAAGTCTAAAGAAAACAAATGTTATTTCATTTGTAAATCTTGGATCTAGATATGTTTATGAACTTATTGGTAATATATTAATTATTGGTTCTGCATTATTAATTTTTCATTTTACAAATCAACGTACACTTTTAGGTTTTATCGATATTGGTTTTTTATGATTAATAACTCATTTTGTTTCTCAATTAAAAGGAGTTGGACCAAGCTTGATTTCAAACATTAAAGGTTATTTATCTAATCGAAATATTGTTAAATCATTTGATTTAAAATTAGCACTTGAAAATAATGAAATAGTAATTGATGAAATTAGAGAAATTAAAATCCAAAATTTAGATTTCAAATATCCTAATGAAGATAAACAAATTTTTCAGAACTTAAATTTAAAATTTAAAAAAGGAGAAAAATATGCCATCATTGGTGAGAGTGGTTCTGGTAAATCAACTTTATTAAAATTATTAAATGGTTTATATGTTTCTAATAGTGGTGAAATTTTAATAAATAATCACAATATTAATGCAATTAGAGCTAATTCTTTACGAGAAAATTTAACTTTTGTTGATTCAAAAAACTTAGTTTTTCCAACTAATATTATTAATAATGTTACATTTTATGAAAAAAATTTTGATCCAAAAAAACTAGAAAATGCTCTAGATAAAGTTAATTTGTTGAGTGAATTAAAAGATAATTATTTGAATCCAAATTTTGATGTAACAAATAATTTATCATTAGGTCAGAAACAAAGATTAGTTTTAGCTCGTTTATTTTATTTAAATAAAAAATGAATTATTTTAGATGAATCATTATCTAATTTAGATGATAAAAATACATCTGATATTCAAGAAAGAATTATTGAAGATCCGGATTTGACTTTGATTTTAGTAACCCATCATTTAAAAAAGAAAATCATCATTTATTTCATCAAGTAATTAATTTAAATCAACTTTAAATTTAAACAACAAAAAAACAACACAACAATTATGTTGTGTTATTTTTTATGCATAGAATGAAATTTTAATTAATAGCAATATAAAGCTTATTTTATAATTTCAGTTTTTTGTTCAATACAAAATTAACTTTTCTTTTGTTTTCTAAAAATTTGATTATTAATTGTTGTATCAATTTTTCGTCGAATTTCTAATTCCTTTTGAAATAAACTAGTAATTTCTTGATTATATTGAGTTACTAATTTCATTTGTTCTTCAATAGAACCATTTTTTTGAAATACTTTTTCAATTTTTGTTCTAAAAAATTGACGTTCAATTTCAATTATGCATAATAAAAAATTGAAAAGACAGTCATAAAATACGTTGTAAAGGGTTTCAGGTATGGATAGTTCTTCTAAATTACAATGTTTAAAAATCAAGAAATCACTTCTTACAAAATGTAATTTTTTTAAAAAATCAACTCTTTTTTGACCAAAAGTAATCACAGATAAATCAGAATCCAGATAATCATCTAATTGTTTTTTATTCACAATTGTTAAAGGATCTAATTCATTGGCAGGATCCATTAAAAGATTTCGAACATAAATATTAGCATACAAATTTGCTACAGGATCTTGAAATTCTTTTAAATTAATTTCGCAATCTAATTTATCTTCAAGAACTTCTTGACTAAAGCTATTTCAATTATTAATTAATAATAAAAACAAGATTTTAGTGTATTTTTGAATGGATAAATAAGGATAATGGTTATTTTTTTTGGGTAGTTTTTTTTGTAAAATTCGGGGAGAAATTCTGCTATTTAGTTCCTGAGGTTCTCAAAGTTGTTCATAACTATCTTGAAATTCTTCATTAACCGAAACGATATTTGGTGTTGAAATTGAGTTAATGAAAACGTTTTTGGGTTTTAAATAAGAATTAGTATCGTATAAAGCTTTTAAAAAAGCTGCTTTTTGATGATTTTTTTGCTCTTGTAAAATGGGATTATTAAACATTTTGAAAATATCATAAATACTTTCAATTGTTTCTTCTGCATAATGTAAGGAAACTAAATTTTTAAATCGAATTTCATTTGTTGAAATTTGAAACAAATATTCTAAAAAATTGTCACAAGCACTTACAGCATCATCAACAGTAAAATTTTCTTGGTGTTTTATTTGTTGAAGATAATATTGAAAAAAATTGACAGGATTTTTTAGTAAATGAATGTTGACAGGATTATTATCGTTAATAATATCGTCAATATCTTTTAATACTTTATCAGAACTTTGTAATTGGCTAAAATCAATGATTCGAACTTCAAAACCTTTTTCTAAAAAAGTAAACGCAGTTTTTTCACTAAAATTTTTACCAGCTTGATCATTATCAAAAGCAATTACAATTTTTTTAGGTTGCTGAGATTTTTTTTCTAAATAATCAGAAAGAGCTTTAATTTGCTGATTAGAAAAACTAGTTCCCATTGAAGCGACAACATTGAAAACATTTATTTTATAAAAAGCAATAACATCCATGAATCCTTCAACCAAAATGATTTCATCATATTTTTGATTAGATTTATAAAAATTATTTAGATTATATAAAATTTCGTGTTTTTTAAAAACAACACTTTCACTACTATTTAGATATTTAGGTAAATGGGAATTTGTTTTATAAATTCTGCCAGAAAAACCAATAACTCGATCATCTTTATTACTAATTGGAAAAATAATTCGATCACTAAAAAAATCATTAACTTTATCGTTATAAAGATTAATGAGTTTCAATTCAGCTAATTCTTCAATTTTGTAGGAATAAGAATTATTTTCATTATTACTATTAATAAGTCGTTCAAGAACAGATTGCCGATCAGGAAACTGCGGTGCAAAACCAATCTTAAAAGTTTCAAGAATTTTAGGATCCATTTGTCGAACTTTAATTAAATAATTTTTTACTTCTTGATTAGAATCAAGAAATTCAATATATTGTTGAGCTACAAAATCATTTAAATTCAATAATTTTTCAAAGGGATTTTCATTTCTTTTATTCAATAAAAATTGGTATTCAGTTTGATCAATGCCAGATAGTTCTAATGCTTGTACTAAAGCATCTCTATAGTTAATTTTTAAATGTTTCATTAAAAAACTAACTCCATCTCCTCCGACACCACATGAAAAGCATTTAAAGATGTTTTTAGTTTCAGACACATTCATAGAAGGAGCATTATCAGAATGAAAAGGGCACAATCCCAAATGATTAGTGCCGTGTTTTTTTAAGGAAACATATTTTTGCACTACATTTAAAACTTTAACACGATTACGTAAGTCATTATTAAAATTCATAGGGTCTAAATATTATTGTTTACAAAAGGATCTAATTCTTTAATTAAAAAGGTTTTTAAATCTTTATACAAAATTTTAGTTTGCTTCATACTATCACGATATCTAATAGTAACAGTTGCATTATTTAAATTGAATGTTGTTAAATCTTGTTTGGTTGCATCAAAAGTTTCAAAATCACAAGTAATGCAAAAAGGAGTTCCAATCGCATCATTTCGACGATATCTCTTACCAATACTACCAGCTAGATCATAAGTAACTGAAAAACCATATTGAATTAAATTTTGAAAAATTAAACGAGCTGCTAATTCTTGTTTTTTTGTTAAAGGCAAAATTGCAATAGAATAAGGGGCTAAATATGTTGGCAGTTTTAAAACGATTCGTTGATCGGTTTCACTTATGGTTTCTTCTTGATAACAATCAGTTACTAGTGCTAACAATAATCGATTTAATCCTACTGATGGCTCTACTACGTAAGGAATAAATTTTTCTTTGGTTGTTTCATCAAAATAAGTTAAATCCCTTCCGGATTTTTCTTGGTGGTTTTTTAAATCAAAATCCGTTCGATTTGCCAAACCTCATAATTCTGATCTGCCTTGAGCAAATTGATATTCAATATCAACTGTTCTAGAACTATAGTGGGCTAAATCTTCACTGGGAATTTCATTAAAAAAAATTTTAGATTGATCCAGTTTTAAAAAGAAAAAAAGAAAATTTTTAATTTTAGCTAATTGATCTTCAAAAATGTCATTAGCTTTTTCAGGATGACAAAATCATTCAATTTCCATTTGTTCAAATTCACGAGTTCTAAAAATTCCATTCCCAATGGTAATTTCGTTGCGGAAAGCTTTACCAATTTGTCCAATTGCAAATGGTAACTTAGTTCGCATTGTGCGTTGAACAGTTTTGTAGTTGATAAAAATATTTTGAGCAGTTTCTGGTCGTAAGTACAAACCATCATCAATTTGACTATGGTCAAATTTAGTAGCAGTTTTGTACATTAAATTAAATTTTCTAGCAGGAGTAAAATTGTGTTCTTTACATTTAAGACATTGAATTTTAGCATCAGCATTGATGATTAAATCAATTTCACTTGGACTTTTATTTTCAATATTGTTATAATGAAAATTTGCTAAAAAATGATCAACTCGAAAACGATTTTGACAATTTTTACAATCAATTAGTAAATCATTAAAGTTATCTAAATGACCTGAAGCTTGTCAGACTTTAGAATTCAACATAATAGAAGAATCCATAGGAAAAACATTTTCTTGACGTTTAATGAAGTAGTTTCACCATAAATCACGAATATTATTTTTTAATATTACTCCTAAAGGACCATAATCTCAAGAATTAGGTAAACCGCCATAAATTTCACTATTAGCAATAATAAAACCATAGGTTTTTAAATAATCAATAATGATTTCATTGAAATTTTTATTCATAATAACTAAATTTTACACCTACTAGTTTTAAATATACTTCTTGCATGAAAGCAAAAAGCAAACGACTGCCTGTTTGATACTCTAAAGCTTTTTCTAGTTCATCTCTATTTAAATATAAAAATAATAAGATGGCTTCTTTAGTTCAACTGGGATTTTGAGCTAATTGAGAACACAAATAACAAAGAATCCCATAATCATCTTTAGAAACTGAATAAATTCTTTGAGTTGATCCACATGTGCTACATTTTTGATAATTTAATTTAAACCCAAAAATAATTTGACACTTAATTAATAAATAATTTACTAAAAATAAGTCAGGATATTTTTGTGATTTAATTAATTCTAAAAATTTTTCATAAATTTTTAGTAAGTTAACATGGGATTTTTCAGTTTCAATTTTTTCAAAAACCTTATTTAAAAAAATTAAAGTTTTATTTTCTATTAAATCCTTAGATAAAGCTTCTAATAAATAAACTTTTTTAATCGAGATAATTTTTTTTCCAAGCGGGCTTCAAAAAATTGAATTTCTGTCAAATGGCCAATAAATAAATTTCTAGAATTTTTACTATTAATTTTTTTTAATCCCATGCCAATACAACTAATAATTTTTTCTTCCGTTAAAAATGTGAGAATCTTATCAAAATCTTTATAGTCATATTCAGAAATTAAATAACCATTTAAAATTTTTTCAGCCATTTTATTTATATATATTTTTTAATAAAATTTTTGTTGTTTCTTCAATCTTTAGAAACTTTAACTACTAATCCTAAATAAATTTGTGTATCAAAAATTTGATTTAGTTTCTTTCGCGAACGAATGCCAATTTCTTTAATTTTTTCACCTTTGTTACCAATAATAATTTTTTTCTTACTTTCAGATTCACAATAAATAAATGCTTCAATTGAAAATAATTTTTTGATTGGATCATAGTGTTTATCTTCAATTTGTACATGAATACCATAGGGTACTTCTTGTCTTAATAAATTTAAGGTAACACCACGAATTGTTTCACTAATTAAAAAATTATCATCATCTTCATTTTCAAAATCGATGTAATTATCAGTTAATAATCCGTATTTAATCATTGATAATAAATTGTCAATAAAATTTAAATCATCAATGGATGTGAAAAAATAATTGTTAAATTGTAAATATTGAGAAATTTCTTTGATTTTTATTTGTTGTAATTCAGATTTTTGATTAGCAGATAATAAATCATTTTTGGTAAAAATGACTGTTAATTTATTGGGAGAACGTTTATTAACTTCTTGCATGAAATAAATTGCTTCATCATTGAATTGTTTAGTGATATCACAGACATAACAAACAACATTAGCATCACGAAAATTTTTATAAATTTCTTTATTCATAAAATGATCTAATTCATTTTTAGCGAAGTGAAAACCAGGAGTATCTTTAAATAATATTTGATGGTTCTCATCAGTATAAAGAAAACGAGATTCTTTTCTGGTTGTCTGAGGTTTGCTATTAATTAAAGCAAATTCGTATTTACAAATTCTGTTAATGAGAGTTGATTTACCAGCATTCGGAATGCCACAAAAGAAAACATTTCCCGTTAATTTAGCATTCATTCTTATTGCACCACTTTAGAAATGAATAAAATTAAATAAACAATAATTGCCCCTAAAATCATTAATAAACTAGCAGCTGAAGCAATATTCTTAATTTTTTTAGCATTGATACCATACCGAAAATTAATTAAATCAACAATATTTTCGATTGCTGTATTGATTACTTCAACTACTAAAATTAAGGTTCCTGTAATGACAACCACAATTCATTCTAATGCAGTCATTTTGGTGTGTAAAATTCCAGCTGTAATGTAAGAAATAAAAATAATGATAAAAATGACAACAAAAGAATTTTCTTCTTTTAAAACAGTATACAAACCTTTAAAAGCATTAACTGCTCTAATGTAATAAGATCTAAAACTTTGGTTTTTTATTTTGTTAAATTTATTCATAAATCTTTGCTAAAACCAAATCCTGAATTTTAAACATTTTTACTTCATCTTCTTTTTCAATGTGATCATAACCTAAAAGATGAAGTAAACCATGTAAAAACATAAAAGATACTTCTCGATCTAAAGTTTTGTCATAAAGTTTAGCTTGAGTAATGCATTTGTCATAACAAATAAAGATTTCGCCTAACAAGTTTTGATTAAAAGGTTGGTCTAAAAAACTGAAACTAATAACATCAGTTATTTTATTCTTTTGACGGTAATCATTATTTAGTTTTTTAATAATGTATTTGGAAACAAAATTAACTTCAAAAAAATAATCTTGCTTTAATTTTAAAATTTTTTGGACTTCATTACTAATAATTTGAAAATTCTTTTTCATCTTATTGGTAATGAAATAATTGTTTTTATTGTTAATGACAAACTTCATGATTGAATAGACTTTTTATGCTTAGTATATTATAAAGGTTTAGCTAAAAATTTCTTTTCAATAATAGTGTTGATATAAGTAATATTTGATTTCATTAAAAACAGGATCGGTTTTCATACTTTCAATTCTAAAAAATAATTCAACTCCTTTTTCATTATTAATTTTGCGAATAATTTTAGCTTGATGATTTTCGTTATTCCTTTTGTAATAAAAAATATTTTTATCAATGGCATTTTTTAAATACTCATATGATTCATTACTAATCATCACTTTTTGAAAAGTTTTATAGTTTTGAATAATATTATTTTCATATTTTTTCACTTTTAAAATAAAACCTGATCCAATTAGTAAACCTAAAAATAATAAAAAAATAACAAAAACATTAATTTTAATATTTCGCATATTGATGCTCTTTCAAAATAATTGTCTCTCTAAAAAAATCAGCAATATCTAAATCGTGTTCGGTACAAATTAAAAAATTATTTTCACCAATTTTAGCAATGATTGTTTGATAGAGAATATTTTTGATTTGCTTGTCGATGTGACTGGTTGCTTCATCTAAAATAATTAATTTATTATGATATTCAAGTAGTAATAATAAGTTAAGAAACTGAGCTTGGCCAGAACTTAATTGTTGAATTTTTAAATTATCTTTTAACTCTAAATTCATAAGTTCAGCAACAGCAATAATAGTGTCTTTTTCTTTTTGGTTTAAATTTCTCAAAATTTTCTTTCAACTATAATCAGGAATATAACTAATATTTTTTTGATAAATAACGTTTACATTAAATTCATTCATATTGAAAAAATCAGTATTAATGTTGTTGAATTTAATTAAACCCTGACTAGGAATTAAAGTTCGACAAATTAATTTATATAAAGTTGATTTTCCTGATCCTGAAGGACCTTGGATGAAAGTATTATTTTTGATCTTTAAATTTAAATTTTTAAATACTTTTTATCATCATTAAAAAAGCAATATTTTCTAATTTAATTTCTTTAATATTTTCTCATGCTAATCCTTGATTATTGTTATTTGCTACTGATAGAAAATTTAAATAAATTTTTTGAGAAAAATTAAAGTCAACAGTATAAAAATAAAAATCAACTAGTTTAGCAAATGAATTATTAATATAACCATAAAATGTGGTAGCCATAATTAGATTACTAAACTTAATTTCACTTCTTATTAATAAATAAGCACCAAGAGAATACAACATTAAATTAATTAGACTAGTAAAAAAATTGTTCACCTTATCAAAATAACCATTATATAAAGATCACTTATAGTTAAAAGCCGCTTGATGAGCGGCATTATTTTGAATTTTTTGTAACAAGAGAATCAATTTTTTATTATTAATTTCATCTTGCATGAATTTTTTTAAATTAAAGTAATTTTCTTTACTTTGATCAATTAAAAATTTAATTTTAGGATATTGTTTCTTATTAAATTTATATGCAAAAAAAGTATAACCCATTTGCACTACAACTGATGTAAGAATGATTGAAATGATTCTTCAATCTAAAATTAAAACAAAAATAAACAGAACAATAACATTCAATAAGTTGACAAAAAAAGAATGAAAGTAACGACTGTAATATTTACTAATAATCTCAACATGATAATTCAACATGACAAATTGATGTTGTGAAATCTTATGAAAGAAATTATTGTTTTTGTGAGCTAATCGATTAAGTAATTCATGTGATAATTGCTTGTAATATTTTTGTAACTGATTGGCTTCTAGAATTTCAATTAGAAAATTACCAAAATTATTGGTCAAATATCCAAAAACAGCAATAAAAATGATGATTCCTAAATTGGATATTTCATTTGAAGCAATCACGCTATCAAAAATTGTTTTAATAAAATAACCAGAAATAACAGTTAAACTTAAAACAATAATATTGATAATAAAAATTTTAGAAAAAGCAACCCAGTCAATTTGAATTTTTTGTTCTAGTTGTTGGTTAATTAATTTAAGACTAGTTGTTTGTTTTTTAATTTCAATAAAAATATTGGCATAATAAGGTTTGAGCTGTGCATAACTTAACTTCTTTTTTCCAGCTACTGAATCAAACATTACAATCCCATCGTGAACTTTTTTAGCAATCACATAATGATTGCCTGATTGCAAATCTAATAATAAAATGAAATAATCTTTAGTTTTATATTCGATGAATTCTTCAAAACTTAATTCATATGAGTCTAAGAGAATGCCATATTTTTGATTGATTTTTTCTAAATCTAAGATACTCATGCCATCTTGGGAAACATTAGCATTAGAAATCAATTCTTCACGGGAAATTTCTTTTTTATAAAAGAAATTAATTAATGATTGAGTAACACAAATACCACAATCAAAAATCTCTTGTTGCTTGTAAATTTTCATTCTAGTTACCTTTCTCAATAAGTAATTAAATGAAAATTAGCAAAAAAGAGATTTATTTTGTAAATTTAGAGCAAAAATTATGATTGATGAAATAAATTCATGAAATAAATATAGACTAAGTAATTAGTGGAATGAACAAATAAATTTTCTAGAATACTTTTCAATTCATCAACTTGGGTAACCAAAGATAATACTTCTTGTTTATTATCTTTAATACGTTCAGCTAAAATTAAATTGATTTCATCAATGATTGGTAATAATGGTTCATATTCTAAATATTGGTTTTTGACGCTAGGAAAAAGAATGTGTCGTTCTTCAAAAGTATTCAGAATTGAACGATAAAACTGTTTGCGTTCGGAATATTGAGATAAATAAATTAATACAGTTAGATAACTGCTGTTAATTAATTTTGGTTTTAATAATTTTCAGAAAATTTTAGGATTTCGTAAAATTTCTTCAGAACGATTTTGTTTTTTTTGCTCAAGTTTGCGAAAAGCAAAAATAATTGAAGTGAATAGAACTAAATTCAATAACTTATTATCATCACTGCCATCTTCAAATGCACATTGTTTTAATTGTTTGCTTAAAAAAATTTTGATAAATGATTTAATGAGTTTTAAATTATTTCTTTTCATGAATAGAACGTTTTTTGACTTCTTTACCAGATAATTTTTCGCCTAAAAATCCTAAAATTTGATTCAATAATTTATAGTCCATTCGGACTGGTCCTAAAAATCCAATTTGATGTCGCATTCCACTGGCATCTTCAATCTCTGTTGCAGCAATCGATAATCCTTCAACTGAATTATCAAAGTTTATTAAGGTTTTTCCAATTCGTTCGTGATTAAAATTAATTTGATCAAAAATAGAAGTTTTTTCCAAAATTTCCATAATTTTTTCTAAATTAATATTATTATTTTGCACTTCTGGTTTGTTAATCAAAGAACGCATATTATAAACTTTGGGTTTGGAATTACGGTAATTTGCTTCAACCTTTAAAATTAATTGATTAATAATGTGTTGAAACACAAATTCGTACTCATGAACTTTAGAACGAATTAAGTCGGTTAATTGTTCAATTTGTTGGGTAATTTGATTAACGGGAACATTAATTAATTTCTCATTAAAAATTTTGATACATGCAGCAATATCTTGGTATTGATTTTTATTTTCAATTTCAAAAAAGTGCTTAATAACATTTGTATATGAAGTAATTAAAAACAACATATACTGATTAGCAACAATTTCAACGATATCGATTCTTTTTAACAATTCATTGTCATCAGCAACTTTGGCAATGACAATTGGTAGTTCCACAAATTTTTCCAAGATTTTAACCGTACTATCAATGGTTTCATCAATAGAATCTAATCTTTTTTTAAATAATTGGTTAATTTCATTGTGAATTTTTTGAAATTCTTCACTGGTAGTTTCATCCATCAAATTATTTACATAATATTGATAGCCCATTTTGGTAGGAATTCTTCCTGAAGAACTATGTTCTTTAGTTAAAAAACCAGCTTTTTCTAAAGAAACCAGTTCGTTACGAATTGTGGCTGAAGAAACTTCGTTTAAAACCTTTTCTTTTAATTGATTACTAGCAACAGCTTCAGGATTTTCAGTGTGTGATTCAATGATATACTTCAAAATTTTTTTCTGACGTTCTGAAAGAATCTTAACAGATAGATCATTTTTGCAATTTTCAGTCATATGAAGCAGTTATTTCTAATAATCAATTTAAATGTTTTAATTATATAATAATAACATTTATACTAGATAACATTTCCAATTCTGTTGTTTTCGTACTGAATTGGCTATTTGAATTTGGAAATGATTTTTGGAGTGAAAATGGTTGATTTTCAGCCGTTTTTACCCATTAATTTTGAAGGTATAGGGTCAATTTTAGAAAGTTTGATTAATTAGTTAATGCGAGATAAAATAAAATCTAAATCTATCCAAAATCATAAAAATCCTAAAAAAGCTTCCAAAAAAATTAGAAGTTTTTTAACCCAAAAGATTTTGAATTTTTTCGGGGATGAAATCGTTTTTCACTTGAGTCGAAAATATGTTCAACAACTGAATGCCATTAAGGCTGAAAAATTTAAAGAACTAATGATTCAAGCAGCGTATAACATTCGTCGCAATGATGTTGATCAAATCATTATTAAAAATTGAAGGAATCCACTTTTTTTAAATCAAATTCCTAATTTTGATTCTCGCACCACAGTTGGTAAGCTTTTAGGAAAACACAATACAACCATTTCGTTAATTGCTGCTGCATTTGATTTGAAATCAATCAAAGTTTTTACTAAAGGTGATCAAGGTAGTGAATTAGTTTTTTTGTTATTTAATCGAATTCCAGGCAATCAACACTGATTAAATGTCCAAGCCGCTAAAATTTTTATTTATGAAATTATTGCCAATAAAAAAAGTTATGTTGATTTAGATTCTTTAGAACAAAATCGTAAACGAATTCATGATCATTTAAACAAACTGATTTTAAGTTATGGGCAAAATTATTTGAAACGTTATTTAAAATATGATCAAGTTGATGATGAATTAGCCATGAAAGTTGGTAATCTAGTTTTTTGTTCTTCGTATGATCAAAATATTTTGGAACATTCTGATGAAATGGGACAAATGGCAGCTTATATTGCTGAAAAATTAGGTTTAAATCCCTTAACTGCAAAACGTTCAGCTTTTTTTCATGACATTGGTAAAGCAATTGGAGAGCCAATTGATCATGTCAAACACGGATTAGAAATTGCTAAAAAATTTGATTTAGATGAAGAAATTTACCGAACGATCCGGTTTTCGCATTCACATAAAAAATTGCATCATAACGAAATTTTAGATTATGCTTATCCAATTATTTCTCGCGCTTTAGATAAATTTTCGGCATTTAATAACCGAATTGAAGAAACTGAATTTTGAAATAACATTAGAAAGTTTATTCAAGACCGTATCCAGCAAATCCAGTGAATTAAAAGCTTTCATATTTCTGTTGGCGAATGTTTATTAGATATTCATGTTGACCCTAATTCACCTAAATTTAGAAACAAACAAAATGCTCGTAGACCAATTATTCAAATTTTGGATGAACTAGGAATTCAGAAAGATTTTGTTCGAAAATTTCAGATTAATTTTTATTACCGATTACCTCGCAATAAAAAGCATTTATTAGTTTTAGATTCATTCCAATATGAATTTCAATCTTCCAAAAAAACCAATAAGAATTATTCATAATTCTACAGAAGCTAAAAATTTCACCATTTTCTTTATTATTAAATGACGCTAAAAATTAATTTTTAGCGTCATTTTTTTATTAATAATCATTTAACAAAAAATCTTGTAATTTATTATTCTGCACGAATCAAGTGTTTGGTATAATCAAAATATCGGTATTTGAGTTGCAACTAATTTTGATTCAAAATTTTAAGCCAATATGAACAAATTATTAAGACCTAGAATTAGTAAAAATCAAGCTATAACCATGTGTTTGGTTTTGTTATTTTCTTATGTATTGTTCATTTTGAATTGATTCGCTTTAGGACGTTTACAAGGGAATGAATTAATTGGTTGAATTAGTCATTTTTTTGGAGTTCAGGGTACTTCTATCATTGTTACTCAAGCAATTAATTATGGGTCAACTTTTATCAGGGGTATCGTCACCATTTTAGCTTCTTGGCTTCTAGTTAAATTAACTCACCGTTATGCTTCGCTAATTTCATTACTTTTAATGATGTCCAGTTTAGTTGCGGTTTATTTACCTAATTTTGTGCTTTTTGTTATTGGAATTATGGTTATGGCCATGGGTGGGACAACAACAATTATGTTTGTGAAACCAATTATGGCTCAATTTTTACCCAAAAAGACTCAGTCAATTATTTCCTTATTCATGCCCTGAGCATATTCATCTGGGGCCTTAGTTGCGTTTGGTTTATTTGTTTATGAGCCATGAGAAACAGTTTTAATTCAAAACTGACAAATCACAGCCGGAATAATTGCAGCTTTAAATTTTATTCCTTTGGTCTTATACTTTTTTTTGGGACGAAATTTTAGCATTAAAAAAACAGAAATGGAATTAGAAGATCCTAATTTAAAACCATCAAGTTATTTGGCAATTATTAAAGAAAAACAAACATGGATTTGAATTTTGTTGTATGGGTTATGATTAGTTTTAGCTGTTTTGTTAGTTTTTTTAATTTTTCCAACTTTAACAGACTGAAAAAGTGATTTAAATGGCGATCATTTAAATAATTTAGATTGAAAAAATTTGGTTGCTGTTAGCTTTTTTGTTGGTTCATTTTTTGGAATCTGAGTTGGGTTTTGATCATGAACTTCAAATAAATTTAAACATTATTTATCTTTAATCATTTTATTGATTCTAATTAGTTTTATTGGCATGGTTCTATCGGTTCATTATGGCATCATTTGATTAAGTATTGTAATGGCGTTTCTTCTGGGAAACTTAATTATTGGAGTTCAAGCAATTTTGTTGTATATTCCTTATTTGTACAAAAATTGAACTTCAAAACGTTTGAGCATTTTCTTTGGATATTTGTGAGGTTTTGGTTATATTCTTTATTCGTTTATTAACATTTTTTCAGTTTTAATTATCACTAATTGGGGCTATTTAGCAATCATTGTTTTTGTTGGTATTTTAATTCTTTTGTTCTTAGGTTGCTCTTTAGTGATTAAAGAACCCCGTCCCCAAGGTAATAATTGAAAATTAAGCTGATCCGAAATCAAAAGTTTTTTAACAAAATAAAACCCTTTCTTTCTTCAACATTTTTACAAAAGTTGAAAAATAAGAAAGGGCTTTTTATTTTTACATGATCTTAACTTATTGACATGAATGGCAACAAGCTTTGTGATCGTTGTTGTGTAAGTTACATTGACAATGTATTTCATCGCTTACACTAGATTCAGTTTTGCAACTGTTAGTAGCTTTACTTGCGCAAGTACATGCTGCTTCTTGTTTAGAAACACATGTACAATTAGCGCAGGTACAAGTATCGCAACATTTTTTGTTCACTTGTGAATCTCCTTTCTTATTATATTTGTTTGATAAAAGGGTTGTTCTTGCAATTAGATTAGTTTGTGATCTATTACAAGAACAATTGGAATTATAAAACAATTTCAACTAGATTTAACAGTAGAAATTTTTTGAAAATTCCTATTTTATTTTTTCTAAAAATGTAAACTTATTTTCTGGGTTTTCAGCAAAAATGCCTAATTTTATTTATATTATTTCTATCACGAACCCAAAGTTTAACTGTGTCAGATTTAAGTTTCAAAATTAATTTTTAATCAATTTCAGTTGTTTTTATCAAATTTTTGGTCTATAAGCTGAATCAGTAATAATAAGTTTTTAAGTTAAAAATTCCACCAGTTTTTGGTGTTTATGGAGTATAATAAATCAACACATCAGCGCGTTAGTTGCTGTTTAGTCTCTTATCTAGTTGAGTATTTTTAAGAAGTAAGATTAGCTGATTAATCCGAACACTAGATAACCTAAGCAAAAACTAATATTCATAAAAATATTAAAACTAATTTCTTCTAGTTTTAACTGCATATGTGTCCAAAAACAAATTTTAAAAAATTTGTTTTTTTTATTGTTATAAACAAATTAGATTGGAAAAATTATGTCAAGATATACTGGTAGTATTTATCGAAAGTCCCGTCGTTATGGAATTTCTTTATTAGAAAATAACAAAGAATTTTCTAAAGGTAAAAAACGTACCACAATCCCTGGTCAACATGGTCCAGCTCAAATTCGTCGTAAGAAATTAACTGGTTATGGAGAGCAATTACAAGAAAAACAAAAAATGGCTTTTATGTATGGTTTAAACGATCGACAATTTCGTCGTTTCTTTAAAATTGCTTTGCAAATGGAGGGAGCGTTATCTTTAAACTTATTTTGAATTTTAGAAAGTCGTTTAGATTCTTTAGTTTATCGAATGGGTTTTGCTCCAACTCGTCGTGCAGCGCGTCAATTAGTTAACCATGGTCATGTTCTAGTGAATGGAAAAAAAGCCACCATTTCTTCCATGATTCTATCCTTGAATGATGAAATTTCACTAAAGCCAAAAGCGAGTGAAATGAAATTAGTCAAAGAATCTATCACTAATCGCTATCCGGATTTTGTAAAAATGGATCGATCAGCTAAAAAAGGAATTTTTTTACGTTATCCTAACCGCGATGAATTATCACCAGACATTAACGAAGTTTATGTTGTAGAGTGATACAAACGTTTGGTTTAATTTTTCATATTTTTAATAAAAAGTTTAGTTTCGCACTAAACTTTTTATTTTTTTATTTTTCTACAGGATGGTAGGCGTGAAACGATTAACCAAAATATTAGACTTGATGTTAACCAATCAATTACTGATTGATGTCGGCGCTGATCATGGTTATTTGGGAATTGAAGCATTAAAACAGCAGAAAACCAAATTTGTTTGAAATGTGGAAATCACTAAAGGCCCATTACTAAATGCCCAAAATAATTTCATTCGTGCAGGTTATGTTGATCAAGCAACCTTTTGAACAAGTGATGGATTTATTAAACTACCTCAAACTAATGCAACTTCAGCTACAGCAGTTTGTGCAGGGATGGGAACCCAAACAATTCTTAAAATTTTAAAACATTTACCAATTTATGTTGATCAAATTATTTTACTTACTCATACTTTAGGGTATAAATTACGAAAATGAGCATCTGAAAATCGGTGGTATGTTTTGGCTGAAAATTATGTTGCTAGCAACCATAAAATTTATGAGTTAATTTATTTAGTGCGAGATAATAGATTAAGTACTAAACAATATCAATCAGAGACTGATTATTGACTGGGATTAAAAGAGTTTTATGAAACAGCTGATAATCAACTATATTTTCAGCAATATTGATCAGAATATTTAGCTAAATTTTCTAAAATTCCCGCCGAAAAACGTTCAGATTATCAAACTGAATTAATTAAATTAATTGAAAACCTTATTAATGAAAAACCCATTAACTAACTGAGTCATCTATAAAAATTTAATTAAAATCTATCCTTTGCATTTACAAGCAGAATGGGATATGTCTAAATTTATTTGTCCCCTAAAATCACGTAAACAAGTTTGTCGCAGAATTTTTATTATGTTGGATTTAGAATATGATTGATTTAAAAAACAAAAATTCAGTTCCACGGATTTAATCATTATGCATCATCCAATTATTTTTTCTAAAACACCAACTGATTTGTTGATGTTAAGAGAATTGAAAAAAAGTGGTACACCATTATTGTTTTTTCATACAAACTTTGATTTCAATCCAATTGGAATGAATTTTCAGATGGGCCAAATTTTTAATAGTAGTAAAATAATTGACTATCAAGAACATGGTTATTTTGTGCAACTGCAAAAACGGCTCACAGTTAAAGAAATTGCAACTGAAATTGATCAAAAATATCAGTGCACGCAATTGATTTATGATCAAAAGTTTGCTAACCAAAAAATTCAGAATTTACAAATCCTTTTAGGATCAGCAGCTTCTGAGATTGATTTCATCAACAAAAACCGCAATCAAACTAAAGTGGAGTTATTTATTACTGGTGATATGAAATGACACGATTGACAAAAAGCTCGTCACACTAATTTGGCTGTAATTGATTGTCATCATTCAACTGAAAAGTTATTTATTAATGTAATTTATCAAATCCTGAAAGATGTTGTTAAACCAACTGCTCAAATAATTAAGGTTAAATCTTCACTACAATTGGTTTATCAAAAATAGCAAATCAGTATGATTGTTTTTTTAACTCAACAAGAGTGATTAAAATTGCTTCATCAAGAACAAATTAATAATTTTTTTGATGATCAAATAGATTACCAACCTTATCTTGAAACTACTTATGATTTGATTTTAGCTTATCAACTTGATCAGAAAATCATTGGTTTTTTACTAGCTAAGAAAAATGTAACAGACTGAGAAATTATTTGGTTATTTGTACAAAAAAAATATCGCAACCAAGGAGTTGCGATTAATTTAGTTACAGCTTTTTTAGGAATATTAAAACAAACTAACCAATTAGTTGCAGTTTGATTAGAAGTAAAAATTCATAATCAGGCTGCTTTAAATCTTTATCAGAAAGTTGGATTTGTAAAAAACCGCTTACGCAAAAATTATTATGGTAACAATTTAAATGCCTGAGAAATGAAATACCAAATTAATTAAGACTACTTCAGCAATTTATTATTTTTCAAATATAACTCGTATAGATCAGGTCGATATTTTTGGGTTAATCGAATTCGTTCGTTTAAACGATATGTAGCAATATTAGCGTGATGACCAGATAATAAAATATCTGGAACTGCTTGATTCTCGAAAATTTGGGGTTTAGTATAAACAGGATGATCTAATAAATAATCATTAAATGATTCAGAAACTAAACTATCAGAATTAATCACGCTAGGAATTAAACGAACAATCGCATCTAAACAAATCAGTCCAGCCAATCCACCACTTGTTAAAACAAAATCACCAACTGATAAATACTCATTAACATAATGGTTAATTCGTTCATCAAAGCCTTCATAATGACCACATAAAAAAACCAAATCTTTATTTAGTTGGGCCAATTCAATGGCTTTTTTTTGATCAAATCTTTGACCTCGTGGACTTAATAAAATTACGTGTTGATTAGTACTGGGAATAGCTTGTAAAGTTTTGGCAATAGGTTCGGGCATTAAAACCATCCCTGCTCCTCCACCATACTGATAATCATCTACTTGTCGGTAGTTACCGTTGGTAAAATCGCGAAAATCCAAAGTATGTACTGCAATTAATTCTTTGTATTGGGCTTGTTTAATGATGGATGTAGAAGCATAATTTTGAATAATCTCGGGAAATAAAGTACAAAAATAAAACCGCTTCATGAAGTGCTAATCGATTCTTTCTAAAATATTCATTGAACCTTTAATATGAGAGATTAAGGTTACAGAAATTAAAGCATTTTTATCAATTTCAGCAATCTTTTTCATGATTTGGGGAATTTCAATGTATTGGCAAATTGTTTCAGCAGTTGTTGATTCTTTTCCACTAAAAGCTCCAACTGATTTATGAAAAGTAAAAGAATGAGTGTAGTCACCACTTAACAAACTATCAACAATCTCTTGACTATTAGAAGAATAAATTTTCAATTTAGCCATTTTACTTTTAGGAAAAATGATATTAATAATCATCCCAGAAACCGCAGCCCCAATTGCTGAAACAATTAAATTAGGTGATAATAATAATTCCAAGCCTCAAGGGTGATAAATCCCATGTGGATCATCAGCAGGATTAATATTAATTAAGCTGGCAGATAAATAAGAACCTAAAAAAGTACCAATAAATAATGAAACAATGTTAAATAATACTAGGATTGTCCCCAGTGGTTTATGTTTTTTGATAGAGTAGTAATAAGAAATAAAATCAGTTCCTCCAGTTGAACTACCCACAATATAAATTAAACTATAGGCAATTGGAATTAAGATGGAACCAATAACCGTGTAAAACACTAATGGAATAATGTGAATTAAATCATGCACCCCAGCTTCTGGTTCAAATTTTCAGAATAAAATTTGCACACCTTGATCTCTTAGTGGTTGGAAACTAGATAAAGAATCACCAAAAATTAAGACAATTTTTTCTGAATCAGGAATAAAACCTAGTCCTAAACCAAACAAATCACCAATAACAAATGAAATCACAGTCATTTTAGTGAAGTTTTTACCCACTTTAAAATAAGAGAAAACAGCTAAAGGAATGTTTAGAATAATAAAAGTTAATCAGAATAAAACATTACCAACCAGTCGAGCATTAGCCGCATTATTAGCGTCAGCACGAATCATCAACACTGTTGTTAAGCGACTTAATCCTTGGGAAAAAGAAGAAAGTCCAGAAGAATAAACACCAGTGAATTGTAAGAATAATCAAGCTAAAAAAGCAATTAAAATACTTGCAGCGATAGAAATTAAATATCGTTTTCATCGAGTGGTAATTGTATAAAAATTACCAAAAAGTAATTTAACTGAAGGCAATTCTGCTTTTCGATAATATTTGCGGTTGTACATAAATTAATAATCTAAATGCACTTATTTTGAATGTAAATAATTGTTTATTAAATCGTTAAAAAAAGAAAATAACATCAAAAAAAGGCGCTTAAAATAAGCACCTTTTTTCATTTAACTAATGCTCATTCTTTAAAAAATAGTTAGTCAAATGGTAATTATATATTAATTTTAATATCAAAAAATTAATTAAGCAAACCGACGATTTGTTTTGCGTTTATCTTCTTTAATTCGCGCAGATTTACCAGATCGTTGGCGCATATATGAAATATAAGCGCGACGTACTTTTCCGTAACGGTTAACCTCAATTTTTTCAATTAATGGAGAATTAATTGGGAAAGTTTTCTCAACATTCACCCCGTTTACAGATTCTTTACGAACTAAAACATTGGCTACAACACCACTACCACTGCGTTTTAAAACTACGCCTTGGAATTTTTGAATTCGGGATTTTTTGCCATCAAAAATCTTTTCACTAACAGTAATTAAATCACCAGCGCCAAAATCGGGGTGTTGATTAACTTGTTTTTCAGAAATCATTTTAACTAGTGTTTGTTGATTCGGAATTTTAACATTCATATTGATATTATCCTTTTAATTTCTAATTG
Organism: Mycoplasmoides fastidiosum; assembly: GCF_024498275.1. Classification (GTDB taxonomy): domain Bacteria; phylum Bacillota_I; class Bacilli_A; order Mycoplasmatales; family Mycoplasmoidaceae; genus Mycoplasma_N; species Mycoplasma_N fastidiosum. The sequence continues at coordinate 713,139 of NZ_CP101809.1, read as the reverse complement.
GCAATTTTTCCGTCTTTAAAAGTTTTTCAAATGCCATTTTTAGATAATAGAGAACGAACAACATCGGTTGGTTGTGCTCCATTGTTCAAATGTTTCAAAATTGCTTCTTCTTTTAAAGATACTTTATCTTTCATTGGATCATATGTTCCCAAAAGTTCAAGATAAGCGCCATCCCGGCGATTTCTGGAATCGGTCACAACTACACGATAGAACGGTAATTTTTTACGACCAAACCGAGTTAATCGAATTTTTAACAAAATAACCTCTTAATTATTGGTATGAAATATTTTTCTAATTAAGCAATGCTGCTTGATTTATTTTTGATATTAAATTGAGAATGTAAACCCATTCTTAATATATGTCTTTAATCAGTTTAGTAGGCATAAGAACCCCTAGTAGATTAATCCAAATTAACATTATACTGATAAATCCTGAAAAATTAACAAAAATATGAGCATTTTTGTTTAAGAAACTAAATTTTTAGCAGGATTTTTATCAAAATGAAACTGATTACGATTATTGTTAATTAGACAAATAAAAAGCCATTTTTTATTGATTTAATTCGGTTTATTTAGGTTGAATTTTCTTGCATAAAGAAGAATTTTAAACACTTTTTTAACTTTAAAGAAAGATTAGAAAGGGATTAATCAAAAAATAAAAATTAAATCCATGGATAAAAAAGTTAAAATTATACGAGAATTTCCCTTAAAAATACCTAATTCTTAAAAACTTTTTTAAGTGGAAACATTACATATTTTCACAAGGAAACATAAATGAATTCTGTTACTAACTTACTAAAAGAATTACGAAACGCGACACAAGCGGGTTTTATGGATTGTAAAAAGGCTTTAGAAGCAACTGCTGAAGAAATTACAAAATTAGGCAAGGGCGCCAAGGAACATTTAGAATTAGCAATCAAATGATTGCGTGAGAATGGCATGGCTAAAGCCGCTAACAAAAATGCAGCTAAAGTAGCGGCTGAAGGGTTAGCTCTAGCTGCTGCTGATGAAAAAGGTGTTGCTTTATTTGAATTAAACACCCAAACTGATTTTACCGCTGCTTCAGCCGATGTTGTTAAATTAGCTGAGCAAATTTTAGCAGCAATGTTATCAGCAAAAGTTTCAAGTTTAGAAGAAGTGAAAGATTTAAAACTAGCCGATGGTCATACTGTTAATGAAGAATGTTTAGAATTAAGTTCAAAAACAGGTGAAAAAATTGAATTACGTCGAGTGATTTACTATTCATTACAACCCAACCAAAGTGTTGGATTATATGTTCATAACAACAAAAAAATTGCTTCATTCATTGTTTTTGAAAACACAGCTGATGCTGAAAAATTAAAGGGGATGGCAATGCATTTAACAGCCATGGATCCACGATTTTTAGATGAAACTCAAGTTGATCAACAATGATTAAATAATGAAAAAGCTATTTTAGAATCCCAATTAGCTCAAGAAGGCAAGCCCAAAGAATTTGCGGGAAAAATCATTGAAGGTCGAATCAAAAAATTATTAGCAGAAGTTTGCTTAGTTTCCCAACCATATATTCTTGATGATGCTAAAACTGTTGGCGAATATGCGCAAAGTTTGAATGTTAAACCCGTATTAATGCACCGTTTTAAAGTTGGAGATGGAATTGAAGTAGCAGAAGTTGATTTTGCTTCTGAAGTTGCTGCTCAAATGCGCAAATAATTAATTAGTGAACTAAAAAGGAAAAATTCAATGGTTTCTCAGCCGAAAAAACGAATTTTAATCAAAATTAGTGGCGGATGCTTACAAGCAAGCAATTCCAGTGAGTTTTTTGACCACGATAAATTAATTGATCTTTGTCTGCAAATTAAAGAAATCAGTAAAACTTACCAAGTTGGTCTAGTCGTTGGTGGGGGGAATTTGTGACGGGGTAAATCTAATTATTTACAAGAATTACATGATCAAACATCTCATTACATCGGTATGTTAGCTACTGTTATGAATGGTTTAGTTTTTCACGATTTTTTGGCTGCGGTTGGAGTAAAATCCAAAGTTTATTCTTCATTACAATGTGGCCAAGTAGCTAACCAAATTAATATTTTGAATTTACGTGAAGAATTGGGAACTGATCAAGTGTTAATTTTTACTGGTGGTGCTGGTATTCCTTATGTTTCAACTGATACAGGTTCAGCAATTCGTGCTATTGAAATTGGCGCTGATATTATATTGATGGGTAAGGATAATGTTGACGGGGTTTACAGTGATGATCCAAAGAAAAACCCTGATGCTGTTTTTTATGACAAAATGTCATATGATCAAATTATTCAGAATAAATTATCTGTCATGGATAATGCCTCAGTTAACATTTGTAAAGAAAATAATATTAAAATCTTGGTCTTTAATCAATCCAGTAAAAATGCTTTTGTTCGCGCATTAAATGATGATATTGTAATGACTAAAATTTCATCATAATGATTTAAATAGAAACTTAATTTAATAATCCTAATTCAAACAAGAAAGTCATATTTTTATGAATCAAGAATGAAAAGATTTTGAAGCTAAATTTAATAATGAAATTAGTTCTAGCTTTGAATGGTTAAAAAACGAATACAAAAAAATTCGGGTTGGCCGAGCTAATCCGGCATTAGTGGAAGGAGTTCGGGTTGAAGCATATGGTCAATTTACTCCTTTAAATCAATTAGCTAATGTTCAAGTGCAAGATGCTACGAATTTAATTATTAAACCTTATGATCCGGGTACTTGTAATGATGTTGTTAAAGCGATCATTAAGTTTAATAATGATTTGAATCCAATTGTTGACAATAAATTAATTCGTATTACTATTGCTCCACCTAATGAAGAAAGTCGTAAAAAATCAGTTAAAGTGATTAAAGAAATTTTCGAAAAAAATAAAATTGCAATTCGTAATGCCCGTAAAAATGTTATGCAAACAATTAAGGGATTAAAATTGCAAGAAGGGCTGGAAGCTAGTTATTTAGAGAATCTAGAAAAAGCAGTTAAAAAAGCTAACGAGGAAGCTGAAGCAATTTTCAAAGCCAAAGAAAAAGATTTATTAACAATTTAGTTTTTCAATATGAATTTACTCACTGAAAAATTAGATAAAATCAGCAATAAAAAAATCAAAGTCGGGGTTTATCGAACCCTGACTTCGTTTGTTATTATGTTTGTTGTAGCAATTATTATTGTCTTTTCAGTGATCGGTGCTTATCCATTTTATTCAAATACGATTCCGCCAACCCAGTGGTTAAGCATTACTAACACAACTAAAATCATCATTAATATTTGCTTATTAATTCTGATTAGTTTTTTATCTTTTTTAGGGATAATTGAAACATTCCGGATTCTTAATCAAAACCAATTTCAAGGAATTCGAAATCACAAGTTTTTTCTGTTTGGTTTAGTGCATTATGCCATCGGATTTATTCCGAGTATTTTTATTTTACATAGCATTTCAGCTGGAGCAATCACTGATCAAAAAACTTTTTTTATTAAAATTTTTTTGATCTTTATTTTCATGGGATTAATTTATTTTTCAGTTATTTTTTTGTATTTGAAAAAAATTAATTACACTCCAGTTCGTAATGAACGTGTGATTTTTTTAATTTTGCAAATGGTTGCTTATTTCTTCTGAAATGCTATTTTTTATATCAGTGTTATTAACGGTTGAGTAAGTGTTTTCATTTTATTAGTAATTGCTTCAGCTAATGATACATTTGCTTATATTTTTGGAACATTATTTGGAAAACGTAAAATATTTGTCAGAATTAGTCCCAATAAAACTTTAGCTGGTTTTGTTTGGGGAACAAGTTTATCAGTTGTATTATCAGTTGGAATTTTAGTTCTAATTGCTTGACAGGCGCGAACAATTGATTTAAGTTATCAAGTTCTTAATGGTTTTTGATTCACAATGAATTTTACTGATAATAATTTGTTTAACAAAACGGGATGATGGTGATTATTTACGATTATTGTTTTTGTTTTATTAAGTTTAATCGGAACTTTTGGCGATTTATTTTATAGCAAGATGAAACGCTTATTAAATATTAAGGACTTCAGTCGCTTATTACCTGGTCATGGGGGACTATTTGATCGTTTAGATTCGGTTAGTTTTATTTATGTTTTTTTCTTAATTATCAATTTAGTTGACAACATGATTTTTGTGAATTAAAACGTTGAAATGGCATTAATTAATTGGTTTAATTTATAACAAATAACTACAGGAGCAATATGAAACATTTTTTTAACCAAAATAATACTTCTTTATCAACCAGTCAATATAACGGGGTTATTTGTAAATACCTTACAGATAAATTAGGAATTTTTAAACCATTTGATTTTGACCATTTATTAGATGTTGCAACTGTAGAATTTAATTACGAATTACCGAATAAAATTTATTTTCACATTAATTTTAGTGCTGTTCCTAAATTACATATCTTTAATTGTTTATTAAACAATCAATCATTTGAACATTCTGATGGAACACAAATTGTTTTTAGTTGAAATACTGATTTTTTATATGAACAAGTTGCAATTAGCCGAATTTTAGAAGTTTTCTTATTGAATCAATTTCCCCAAAACCCGTTTACCCAACGGTTTGGAAATCACTTAGTTCAAATCAGTCATGATGTAATTACTTTTATATTAGAAAATGAAATTGCTTATAACGGATTTCAGATTATTCATCGTGATATCTTAAAATTTTTAAAAACTTTTTTTAACAAAAATGATTTAAAAATCGATTTATTGCAAGAATTTGAAGAATTATTAGAGCCACAATTTATTGCTGATTTACCCACCATAAATCATGTTGAAACAAAAGTTAAACCTAAACAAACTTCTAGCTCCCAAGTGAAAAAAGCAACAATCCAAAATGAAGTTTTTTGAATTTGGCAAAAGGGTGTAAAAGAAGTTCAAAACAAAAAGAAAGCAACATCAATTAAAATCCGTAATGAACAACAATATTACACTGTTTTTATTGATAAAAAATTATCTGATAAACCCCTGTTTCAAAAACTGAAAATTAATGATCACATCAGAATTTTAGATATCAACGAAATTGATTCTAAACGTAGTCGTTATTTTGATTTTGCTCTTGTGGATTTTGAAATTGTGACCGATCAAAACCACGAAACTAGAATAGAATCTCGTCCTGGTGAATTTGCTAATTTGTATTTACATACTAAATCTTCAACTTATGATGGGTTATTTAATTACAAAGATTTTTTAGAAGTAGCTAAAAAATTTGGCCATAAAGCTTTAGCAATTTCGGATTGAAATTCCGTGTTTTCTTATCCAATGGTTGAAGCTGATGTGAAAAATTCAGGAATTAAACCAATTTATGGAGTTGAATTTGAATTATTAGATTTACCCATTGTATTAGCTTTAAATGCTAATGGCAAACAAACTAACTTTATTGATGCTACTTATTGTGTATTTGATATCGAAACTACTGGGTTAAATGCTTTATTTGATGACATTATTGAAATTGCTGTTCATAAATTTGCTAATGGAACTGAAATTGACAGCTATCAGATGTTTGTGAAAACTGATCAAAAATTAAAACCATTTATTAAAGATTTAACTAACATTACTGATGAATTGTTAGCTGAGCAAGGTGTTGAAATCAAAACGGCTTTACAAAAATTTGTTGATTTTGTTGGTGATGATGTTTTAATTGCTCATAATGGAATTAGTTTTGATTATCGTTTCTTAAATTCTAAATTAGTGCAACATAATTTTGCGCCTTTATCTAACATCTTAATTGATACTTTACAATTATCTCGGGCTTTTTTTAGTGAAGAACGTTCTCATAATTTGGGAGCTTTTTGTCGACGATTAGAAGTAACTTATGAAGAGTTATCAGCTCACCGTGCCGATTATGACGTGAAAGTGTTAAAAGAAGCTTATCTAAAATTATTTGATTACTTTGACAAATTTGGTATTAATTTGTATGATTCCATTAGTCAATTGAATGAGAAATTGCAATCAGTAAGTTTAATTAAAAAGAACTTTAGTTTTACAATTTGTGCTTATGCCAGAAATCAAGAAGGAATTCGTGATATTTATAAATTATTATCAACTGCTCACATTGACAATTTTTATCGTACAGCTTCATTAACTTGAGAATTAATTAACAGTAAACGTGAAAATTTAATTATTGTCAATTCGATTGATAATAGCGATTTATGAGAAGAAGTTTTAATGAATGAACAAGTTGCATTTGAAACTAAAGTGAAAAATTATGACTATGTTTTCATTCCTTCCCCAAAATTATTTCGTCATGAAGTTAATCGTTTAAATTATGATCAAAAACAACTAGAACAAGCGATTAAAAACTTTTATGAATTAACTATCAAAAATAATAAAAAACCAATTGGCTCAGGCGCAGTTAAATATATTGACACGCTTAATGAAGATCAGTACAGTACAATTGTGCATGCAAAACAGATTGGCAATGTTTCCCACCGGTTATTCAGTTATCAAAAACCAAATAACATTTTGCCAGATTACCAATTTCGAACATCAGATTTATTACGTGAAGAATTTGGGTTTTTAAACTTAAACCCAACCGCAGAAACTGAATTTATTTTCAAGAATAATCAAGCATTTGTTAATGATGTTGATGACGATATTGTCATTATTCCTAAAAAATTATCACCACCGAATTTACCCGAAACAGAAGAAAATTTTGTTCGGGTTACAAAGGAAAATTTTTATAAAAAATACGGATCAAATCCCAATGATTTCTTAGTTAAACGCCTTGATCGGGAGTTAAATGCGATTATTAAACACAACTTTTCCATTGTTTATTGAGCTAGTTATTTATTAGTTAAAAAATCAAATGAAGATGGTTATTTAGTTGCTTCACGAGGATCAGTGGGCTCAAGCTTAGTTGCTTATTTATTAAACATTAGTGAGGTTAATCCTTTACCGCCTCACTACTTTTGTGCTGATTGTCAATATTTGGAATTTGATCATGAATTTGGTGATTCTGGTTTTGATTTAAAACCTAAGCCATGTCCACATTGTCAAAAGAAAATGTTTGGGGATGGACAAAATATTCCGTTTGAAACTTTTATGGGCTTTAATGCTGATAAAATTCCTGATATTGACCTAAATTTTTCGGGTTTATACCAACCTCGTGCCCATAATTTTTTACGGGAATTATTTGGTCATGAAGCTTGTTTTCGTGCGGGAACTATGAGTAAAATTGCTGATAAAACCGCTTATGGTTTGGCAAAGAACTACTTTGAAATCGTTGATGAAAATAATTTAACAATCGGTCGGTTAGATTGAATTGTGGATCAAATTACTAACGTGCGTCGGACTTCGAGTCAACACCCGGGAGGAATTTTAGTAATCCCGAAAGAATTATCAGTTTATAATTTTTCTCCGATTAACTACCCAGCTGATGATGTAAGCAGTGACTGAAAAACAACCCACTTTGACTACAATTTCTTGCATGATTGTTTGCTTAAATTTGATGTTTTGGGCCATGATGATCCTACCATTTTACGAATGTTACAGAATTTAACTAAAATTGATCCTTACTCAATCCCTAACCATGATCCTAAGATTTTACAAATGTTTAGTGACTGTCGGGTGATGGGAATTCAACCCAACGACATTTTAGGTGAAACAACCGGAGCTTTTGGCTTACCTGAATTTGGCACTGATTTTGTTCGGGGGATGTTAAAAGTTGCCAACCCCCAAAGTTTTGGTGACTTAATTCGAATTTCTGGTTTGAGCCATGGAACCGATGTCTGACGAGGCAATGCAGAATTATTAATTAAGAAAAATAATTTGAAATTAAGTGAGGTAATTAACTGTCGTGATGACATTATGATTTACTTAATTAAAAAAGGCATCGATCCTTTAGTTGCTTTTAACATTATGGAAATCGTCCGCAAAGAAAACCGCACTATTCCTCCAGAAATGATTGAGATTTTATTAGAACATAAAATTCCGAAATGATACATTGATTCAGCCAACTTAATTCAGTACATGTTTCCCAAAGCTCATGCTGCAGCTTATGTATTAATGGCTTGACGAGTAGCTTTTTTCAAACTGTATTATCCTAAAGAATATTACGCCACTTATTTCAGTATTCGTAGTGATTACTTTGATGTTGAAACTTTGATTCAAAATGATATTGCTTTAATCAAAGCTAAATATTTAGATATTCGCAACCGAATGAATTCTAAAGTATTTGCTGAACGCGACACTGTTAAAAATAAAGAAAAAAAATTGTTAACAATTTATGAAGTGGCAATTGAAATGTTATCACGCAATATTCAATTTGAGAATATTCGATTAATGGAGTCACACAGTTTAAATTTCATTCCTTTACCGAATGAAAATAAAATTTTGATTCCGTTTATTGCGATTGATGGTTTAGGCGCTGTTTTAGCTGAAAAAATTGTTAGCGAACGCGAAATTAAACCGTTTCTTTCTAAAAAAGATTTAAAAGAACGTACCCGCTTATCTGGAACTTTATTGTTTGTTTTTGAAAAATTAGATATTGTTGGTGAACTTGGGGAAACTAACCAAATTTCAATTTTTGACGTTTAATTTAATGTATGCATTAAACAATTCAATAATTGGTTTTTAAAATTATTCTGTTCATAGCCAGAATTTAAAATCAAGATTTCTGCATCATAAAACAAAATATGTTTTAATCGTACACCATTTCGATCGAAGCGATTTTGCAAAATGCGAGGCATGATTATAAGATCGAATTTATCACCTAATTTTTCCATGATTCGATCGACATCTCTAGCTAAAAAATGAAAAACTTTGGCTTTAGGTAATTCGCGTCGAAGTGTGCGTTTTATCTGTGAAATTCCAGTATAAAACCGATCACTTAAATAAACTATTTTTATACGTTTATTACCAAAATGTTCCATTAATAATTCGCTTAAAAATTTAGTTAATAAATTTTTAATTAAAGTATTGTAACGGATTAAATTTTCTGATCAATCCATACAAATGAAATGATCAATATTTAATTTGATTAGATCATATAAAATTTCAAGCCCTTCTGAACTTTCGGATTGTAACATGTCTAATTTATTACTAGTTAACAAGCATCAAAAATAACTACTTAAGATTTTGTCTAAATAAGCAAATTCTTCACGATAATGTTCAGAAGACTTATTTAAGGCGCAATTTTGGTAAAATTCACCAATGAAATTACCGCCAAATGATTTTGGTTCAATTGAAACAGGTTGACGATTGGAAAAATATTCACTAGCAGTTTTATATTTAAACTCAAGAATTTCGTTTTTTTCGCCATCAATAATTTCTAATTCTTCTAATATTGGTCGAATAAAACTGTGAGACTTTTTATAATTAGATTGATTTGGATCCTGATTTAGTTTAATTAAATAATCAAATTTATTATAAGGATACCAACTTGGTTGTTGGGCTTCAGAGTCAATGACAATAATGTCATTGTGGAATTTATTGCATGAAAGAAATAATCAAACCGAAAGAAAATTTCAGTATTCAGTATAGGTTAGCTTTCTTTGATCATCAAAGCTAAAGCCTCTTTTATCACTAAAAATAACTTTAATTTTATTTCAAACCCGACTATGCAAAGAAGTGGATTTCCGAAAATTAGTAATTCATTTTTTTGATAGGTTCAATTATATGAAAGCAAATAATAATAAATTTCAGAAGCATCAAAATTATTAAAATTTTTAAAATGAATTTTAATTTCTTTCAACCGTTTCAAATTGAAAAGCATTTTCTCAAAATGTTTTTGAATTTTTATCAGTTGATTTCTTTTAGGTTTTGAACTAGTTGGAAGGTTCATATGTGAAATAAAACCTCAAATACTTATTCAATTTATCAACTAAAAGTAATTGAGCTATTTATTTGTTTATTTTTGATGAATTTGAATAAATATCTCAAAAACTTAAATAAAAATAGAAAATAATTTTCATTATTTCTTCACAAATCAAATTAATTCGTTGTTTTCCAAACTAATTGAATTTGATTTAACATTCTAAATTTTATTACTAAAAATCAAATTTTTGCTTTTTAGTTTCGTGACCTATTTGGATTTTAGATAATATAATTCTAAATAATCGATTTCGGCCCATCTGCTGGATTTTGCTTGTTACACACATTTATTAGTCCATTTTCTTCTTAATTTCATGAAAAATCATCAATATTTACCCCAAATTTACAATCAAACGGTCTATACACTCCTTCAAGCAACCCTAAAAATTGATGATTTGATTGCTCATGCCAAAAAACATAATCATAAAACAGTAGTTATTACTGACTTTAAACACATGTTTGGATATGTCGAGTTTTACAAGAAAGCAATTGCCAATAACTTAAAGCCAGTATTTGGACTTTCATTAATTTATAAACAACAAGCTGAGTTAGTTTTATTAGCTAAAAATAAAAATGGCTTTAATAATCTTGTTAAAATTTCTAGTTTCATTACCACTCAGCCTACTGATACTCAAACTAGTGCAGCTGAAGCGCATTTAGATCGGACTCTTTTTGAAGATCTGATTGTAATTGTTTATCAGGGTATTTTTGATTTAGATTTATCTGATGTTTATTATTTTGAAACTAACGATCCTGCTAAAGCAATTTATTTACGTAAAAATTTATTTCAAGAAGAAGCCGATTATGAAATTTTTTGTGCTTTAAATGCAATTAAAGACAACAAACAATTAACCGATGTCATTGCTGATAACAATCATTTTCGCAGTAACTATTTAAATCAACCTGATCCAGTTGAATTAACTGATCCAGGAGTAAAAAATCTTTTTTGAATTTTAGAACAATGTACTGATTATGATTTGAGTAATGAAACTGAAATCATTGATTTTCCAACGGTTAATGGAGTTGATCCAAATGATAAATTACGCAGTTTAGCTAAATTAGGACTTCAGAAACTAGTTGAAACCCAAAAAATTAATGTCAAATTATTAAAGCAATATTCAGATCGTTTAATTTATGAATTAAATGTCATTAGCAAAATGAATTTTGCTAATTATTTTTTAATTGTTCAAGACTATATTACATGAGCTAAACGGAACGGGATTTTTGTCGGGCCGGGTCGGGGTTCGGTTGCGGGCTCGTTAGTAGCATATGTAATTGGTATCACCATGGTTGATCCGCTAGTTTATGATTTATATTTCGAACGTTTTTTAAATCCAGCCCGAGCAAACATGCCAGATATTGATATTGATTTCATGGATTCACGTCGGGAAGAAGTGATTAACTATATTTATGAAAAATATTCAGCTGATCATGTTGCTCAAATTGTTATTTTCCAAACGATTAAAGCCCGTAGTGTAATTCGGGATGTGGGTCGAATTTTAGGTATTGAGTTAAGCATAGTTGATAAAATCGCTAAAAATATTCCGACAGTTCACAATGAAAATTTGGAATTAGCAATTCAAGAAAATCCCCAACTAGCTAAATTTGAACAAACCTATCCACAATTGTTTGCGATTGCTCGTAAAATTATTGGCATTCCGCGTCAGGTGGGGATTCATCCTGCTGGACTAGTTTTATCCAAACAAAAATTAGGTCAAGTTTTCCCTGTGACCAAAAATAATGCTAACTTAATAATTACCCAGTTTAGTATGGATTATTTAGAGGACATGGGGTTGTTAAAAATGGATTTATTGGGGTTACGAAATTTAACCCTGATTTCTGAAGTTTTTAAACTAATTTATCAACATCAAAATAAAACAATCAGTACTGAAGACATTAAATTAAATGATCCATTAGTTTTTTCACATTTAGCAACAGGTGATACTACAGGCATTTTTCAGCTAGAAAGTGCGGGAATGACTGATTTAACCCGAAAATTTAAACCACGAAATATTGAAGATATTTCTTTAATTTCTGCGCTTTATCGACCCGGACCCCAAAAACACATTCCGTATTATTTAAAGTGTCGGTTTAATGAAATGAAGCCCAATTCTTTACACGATAGTTTAAAAGACATTATTGATCCAACTTATGGTGTAATTGTTTATCAAGAACAATTAATTGCTGTTGTTGTACGGGTAACTAATTTATCATTAGCTGCAGCCGATATTTTTCGACGGGCAGTTTCTAAAAAAGAGCGGGAAAAGTTTGCTAGTTTGTATAATGATTTTGTCGCTAAAGGCTTAGAAAATAACTATTCTGAAGCTGATTTAGTCAAAATTTGGGATTGTATTTGCGAGTTTGCCAACTACAGTTTTAACCATTCTCACTCCATTTCTTACGCAATTATTTCTTATTGATTAGTTTGATTACGAACTTATTATCCGTTAGAATTTTATTGTGTTTTATTATCAACCACAGGTAATTTAGCCGTTTATATTAATAAAATTCGGGCTTTAGGTTTTGTTGTTAACCAACCATCAATCAATTATTCTGAAGCTGATTTTACAATTCATCAAAACCAAATCTATTTTGGCTTAGGAACAATTAAGGGTTTAGGTAAAGAAGCAATTAAAAAACTATTAAAAGTTCGGCAATTCCGAAAAAATAAAAAATACACTGATTTGACCGAATGTTTATTAATTCTTTATAAAAATGGAATTAAAAACAACCTATTAAAGATTATGAACCATGCGGGTTGTTTTGATGAATTGTTTAGTTTTGAGCAACTAAATCGGTTGTATGTGGACGAATTAATTGAAAAAATGAGTAAACCCGCTTTTGTTTTGATGCTTGAAAACAATTTATTAGAACCACCAATTTTTCCTGAGTGAACCCCAGAATTAACCGAACAATACCGCAAATACCAAACAGAATTACTCGGTTTTGATTTTAGTGTTGTTCGTAGTTCCAACCCATTAAAAGCCCAATTAGGCTTAGAAACCACTGTTCAAACTATTCCCCAACAAACTGCAGGCTTAACTGATTATTTAGTAACAATTGAAACGATTCGGGAAACCAAAACCAAATTTAATCACCCGATGTTATGGGTGAAAGTGAGTGATGAGACCGGTACTTCACGGGATTATCCGTATTTTGGCAAAAATTTAGCATTATTTATGGAATTACATAAGTCCAAACAACCCTGTGTGGTAGTATTTGAATCTAATCGGGGTCAAATTCGTATTAAGGATATTAAGATTATTAATGAACAACAGCAATAATTACCGTTTAGACACTAAAAAAGCCATTGTGATTGATGGTTTATCCCTGATTTATCGGGCTTATTTTGCGACTTTTTCCCAATTGAGTTATTATTTGAAAAATGATTTAAAACCAGCTAACGCAGTGCGAATGATGATTATCATGATGAGTGCACTATTGAAGTTGAAAAAATACGATTATGCTTTAGTTGCTTTTGATGTTAGTCGAAAATCATTTCGCACCGAAATGTTTGAAGATTATAAAGCTAATCGTAAACCAATGGAAGAGCATTTAAGTGACCAGTTACCAGTGATTATTGAGGCCTTAGAACTAATGGGGTTTCAAATTGTTTCCTTACCTGGATTTGAAGCTGATGATATTATTGGCACCTTCAGCCATTTATGCAACCAACAAGGGATTAGTGTTGATGTTTTCAGTTCAGATAATGATTTATTGCAGTTAGTTAATGATTTGACAACGGTTAATATCATTAAAAAAGGGGTTTCAGACATTAAAACTTATCATGCTGATAATTTTACGGATTTAAGTGATGGAATTAATCCCTCCCAAATCATTGATGTAAAAGGTTTATCAGGTGATACAAGTGATAATTACCGAGGAATTGAGGGCATCGGCCCTAAAACAGCGTTAAAATTGGTAAAAACATTTGGTTCAATCTCCCAAATGTTTGCCCAAATTGACCAACTTCCTCCTAAAATAGCTAAAGCCTTGACCCAAGAACGTGATCAAGTGGAATTATTTTTAAAATTAGCAACAATTTTAACTGATGTGGCAATCCCTCAAGACTTAAACCACTACCAATACCGCCCCCAATCTTTAGCATTAGTTGAACAATTTTTAGCTAAAACCGGGTTAAATAATTTAAGAAAATACTTTGAATAACCATGCCAGAACTACCAGAAGTCCAAACTTTTATCAACCATTTAAAACCTTTAGTGACCAATCACTTAATTATTGGAGTTGAAGTCAATAATGACAAAATCCTGAAAAATACCACTGCAGAAGCGTTACATGCAGCTTTGGTGGGGCAACAATTCACTAATTTAACCCGAATTGGTAAATATCTAATCTTTCATTTAAATTCTGATCAAGTCCTAGTTTTACACTTACGGATGGAAGGGAAACCTTATTATCAGCATAAAAATGATCCGTATGAATACCAACATGTTCTGTTTCGCATTAAATTTAGTAATGATCACGAACTTCGTTATCATGATACTCGTCGGTTTGGAACTGTACACTTATTTAATGCTGCTGATTTTTTGGAACAAAAAGAATTAGCTAAACTGGGTTGAGATCCAATTGATCCCCGCTTTAATGTCGATTATGTGAAAAAGCAATTATTAACTTCGCCTAATCGGGTTATTAAAACAACTTTATTGGATCAAACTAAAATTTCAGGAATCGGTAATATTTACGCGGATGAAATTTTATTTGCAGCCCAAATCCACCCCTTAACTTTAGTGAAAAATTTATCAGATCGCGATTTTGCTGCAATTACTACTGCAGCAACCGCAATCATTAAAACGGCAATTAAACACCATGGCACCACAATTTTAAGCTTTAAATATAAACACGGGGAAATGGGTCAGTTCCAAAATAAACTAAAAGTACACACTTTAAAAGGTTTAGCTTGTCAGATTTGTAATACAACAATTATCAAAACCAAAGTCAATGGCAGAGGAACTTATTTATGTCCCGAATGCCAGATAATTAAAGAACCTTCAACAAAGAAAAAATAAGGAGTTAATTTTAATGCCCCAACCCATTTTAATTTTGGCTAAAAAAGCATTTTAATTGCTTTTTTAGCTTGATTTTGAGTTAAATTAGAACTAAAAAAGGCCTTAAAAACAGCAAAAAAGCCCGAAAAAGCAGGGTTTTCAAACAAATTACTAAAAAATTTTAAAAAAAATAAAAAAAATTAATTTTTTTGTATTTTTCCGAAGTTTTATGTATAATTTATCCCAGTTTATGTAACAGAATGTGCATAAGTAACAGCAGCTAAATTAATTTAGTTCGACCAAATATTTTTTAAAATTCAATTCTTGTTATTTTTCAAAATATTCAAAGAAAAGAATTTTCTTTTTTGGTTATTTTTTAGTTAATTTTCTTAAATTTTTAAATTTTTGAAAAATTAATTAATTTTTTGTAAAAAATTTATTTTTTTATGTATAATTAATTCCTGTTGTGTTAAAACATTTAGAAATTAACATAAACTTTTTCGCAAATAATTAGTAAGATTTTTAATCATATTAATTAGTAAGCTTTTTGAAATCTGAAGACTATCCGTTAATTTTTTTGAGAGTTTGATCCTGGCTCAGGATTAACGCTGGCGGCATGCCTAATACATGCAAGTTGAACGAGAGTAGCAATATTCTAGTAGCGAACGGGTGAGTAACACGTATCCAACCTACCCTTATGTAAAGAATAACTAGATGAAAATCTAGCTAATACTTTATAGGAGCATTTAACATAAGTTTTTTGTTTTAAAGGCGCGTTTGCGTCGCTTAAGGATGGGGGTGCGGTGCATTAGATAGTTGGCGGGGTAATGGCCCACCAAGTCGATGATGCATAGCTGTACTGAGAGGTAGAACAGCCACAATGGGACTGAGACACGGCCCATATTCCTACGGGAAGCAGCAGTAGGGAATTTTCCACAATGGGCGAAAGCCTGATGGAGCAATGCCGCGTGAGTGATGACGGCCCTTTGGGTTGTAAAACTCTTTTATTAGGAAAAAATGAACAGAAGAGGAAATGCTTCTGTTTTGATTGTACCTTTTGAATAAGCAACGGCTAACTATGTGCCAGCAGCCGCGGTAATACATAGGTTGCAAGCGTTATCCGGATTTATTGGGCGTAAAGCAAGCGCAGGTTGATTAACAAGTCTGGTGTGAAAGGCAGTAGCTTAACTATTGTTTGCATTAGAAACTGTTAATCTAGAATACAGTAGGGAGTTCTGGAATTCAATGTGGAGCGGTGAAATGCGTAGATATATTGAAGAACAC
Organism: Mycoplasmoides fastidiosum; assembly: GCF_024498275.1. Taxonomy (GTDB): domain Bacteria; phylum Bacillota_I; class Bacilli_A; order Mycoplasmatales; family Mycoplasmoidaceae; genus Mycoplasma_N; species Mycoplasma_N fastidiosum. The sequence goes on along the minus strand of NZ_CP101809.1, from coordinate 697,010 downwards.
CAGTGGCGAAGGCGAGAACTTGGGCTGTTATTGACGCTTAGGCTTGAAAGTGTGGGGAGCAAATAGGATTAGATACCCTAGTAGTCCACACTGTAAACGATGGATATTAGTTGTTGGGACTAGAGTCTCGGTGACGCAGCTAACGCATTAAATATCCCGCCTGGGTAGTACACTCGCAAGAGTGAAACTCAAAGGAATTGACGGGGACCTGCACAAGTGGTGGAGCATGTTGCTTAATTCGACAATACACGAAAAACCTTACCCAGGTTTGACATCCCTTGCAAAGCTATGGAAACATAGTGGAGGCTATCAAGGTGACAGGTGGTGCATGGTTGTCGTCAGCTCGTGTCGTGAGATGTTTGGTTAAGTCCCGCAACGAGCGCAACCCCTGTCTGTAGTTAAGTATCTACAGAGACTGAAGCGAAAGCTATAGGAAGGTGGGGATGACGTCAAATCATCATGCCCCTTATGCCTGGGGCTGCAAACGTGCTACAATGGTTGGTACAAAGTGGGCGATACAGCGATGTAAAGCTTAATCACAAAAGCCAATCTCAGTTCGGATTGAAGGCTGCAACTCGCCTTCATGAAGTTGGAATCACTAGTAATCGCGTGTCAGCTATATCGCGGTGAATACGTTCTCAGGTCTTGTACACACCGCCCGTCAAACTACGAGAGGTAAGTATATCTAAAACCGCAAAATTAACCTGCAAAGTGGAATATGCGTCTAGGATAGATTTGCTGATTGGAGTTAAGTCGTAACAAGGTACCCCTACGAGAACGTGGGGGTGGATCACCTCCTTTCTTTGGAATCGATAATTAAATGACTTTTTAGTTGTTTAATCTTTTGACATTACAATTTAATAAATAGTGTACTTTTTTTAACAAATCTTGATAATTATGGGTTAGTGAATAGATGAAAATCTGATTGAGCTAACTTTTTTAATGTTTACAAACGTAATATTAATGTTATTGAGTCGGATAGTCTTCAGATTTGAGAAAGCTTTTGCGATTCTCACGTGCTTGCTTTTTGACAACTGAAAACAGACAATCTTTCTGATCTATAATCAAATATTGTAAAATGTTTGGTTTGTAGTGATGATTAAAACCGAGTAATTAACTAATTAAAATTTTTATTAGATCAATACAAACGTTATAAATTAATAAGAGTTAGTGGTGGATTTCTTGGGAATGGAAGGCGATGAAGGACGTGTTAATCTGCGATAAGTGTTGGGGAGCTGATAAAAAGCGATTGATCCAGCAATTTCCGAATGGGGAAACCCAATAGTCAGAGATGACTATTATTATTAACTGAATACATAGGTTATTAAAGCGATACCTTGCGAAGTGAAACATCTCAGTAGCAAGAGGAAAAGAAAACGAAGTGATTTCCTAAGTAGCGGCGAGCGAACCGGGAACAGGCCAAACCGAAATTTATTTCGGGGTTGTAGGACACCAGAACGGACTTAAAATTGATAGCAGAAGTTGTTGGGAAGCAACGCCATAGCGGGTGATAGCCCCGTATGCGAAATCTTTTTTATACCAAGGTGGATCCTGAGTAGGGCGGGGCACGTGGAATCCTGTCTGAATCTGCCCAGACCATTGGGTAAGCCTAAATACTAACCATTCTCCGATAGTGAACCAGTACCGTGAGGGAAAGATGAAAAGAACCCAGAGATGGGAGTGAAATAGACCATGAAACCATTAACTTACAAAGAGTCAGAGCCCGTTAATGGGTGATGGCGTGCGTTTTGAAGTATGAGCCGGCGAGTTATTGTAGCATGCAAGGTTAAGCTGTAGAAGCGGAGCCGTAGCGAAAGCGAATCTGAACAGGGTGTTTAGTATGTTGCAATAGACCCGAAACGGGGTGATCTAACCATGGGCAGGTTGAAGTTTGGGTAATACCAAATGGAGGACCGAACCGACTTTCGTTGAAATGACAGCGGATGACCTGTGGTTAGGGGTGAAATTCCAATCGAACTCCGTGATAGCTGGTTCTCGTCGAAATAGTTCTAGGACTAGCGTTGAATTATTTGGGTTGGTGGGGGTAAAGCTCTGAATTCATGATGGCGCGGCCTTCGTGTACTGAATGAAATTAAACTATGAATACCATCAATCCTATTTCAGCAGTCAGACAGTGGGGGATAAGCTTCATTGTCACAAGGGAAAGAGCCCAGATCGTCGAATAAGGTCCCCAAGTTAAGCTAAGTGGAGAAGGATGTTGGAAAACACAAACAGCTAGAATGTTGGCTTAGAAGCAGCCATCGTTTAAAGAGTGCGTAACAGCTCACTAGTCGAGTTTTCCTGCGCCGAAGGTGTAACGGGGCTAAGCTTAACACCGAATTCGCGGGTTATGTAGCAATACATAGCGGTAGACGAGTGTTGTATACTGGGACGAAGCATGAGTGTGAACACATGTGGACTGTATACAAGTAAGAATGCCGGCGTGAGTAACGTATGAAAGTGAAAATCTTTCTAGCCGTATTGACCAAGGTTTCCTGGGGCAGGGTCATCCGCCCAGGGTGAGTCGGATCCTAAGGCGAGGCCGAAAGGCGTAGTCGATGGACAATGAGTTAAAATTCTTATACTAACATAGTTGGTGATGGAGTGACAGAAGAGGTTAGCACAAGCAGATTATTGGATTTCTGTTTAAATATTTAGTGCATAAAGTAGGCAAATCCGCTTTATTTCAAACCGAAAAGCATGATGTATGAATACGAGCGAAAGCTTCGGCAAGTAGCGAAGTTGTGTGACACCAAATTCTCAAGAAAAGCTTCTAAACTTAACAATTATGTTATCCGTACCGAGAACGAACACACGTGGTCAAGGAGAATATCCTAAGGCTATCGAGTTAATTACAGCTAAGGAACTCTGCAAATTGATCCCGTAAGTTAGCGATAAGGGATGCCTACAGTAATGTAGGCCACAGTAAAGAGCGAGGGGGGACTGTTTATCAAAAACACAGCTTTATGCTAAGGCGCAAGCCGATGTATATGAGGTGACACCTGCCCAGTGCCAGAAGGTCAATGAAGGGGGTTAGCAGCAATGCGAAGCTCTTAACTTAAGCCCTGGTGAACGGCGGCCGTAACTATAACGGTCCTAAGGTAGCGAAATGCCTTGTCGGGTAAATTCCGTCCCGCTTGAATGGTGTAACCATCTCTTGACTGTCTCGGCTGTAAGCTCGGTGAAATCCTGGTGAGAGTGAAGACACTCTCTAGCCACTACGGGACGGAAAGACCCCATGAAGCTTTACTGTAGCTTAATATTGAAAACGTCCATTGGATGTAGAGAATAAGTGGGAGACTATGAGATTATGCCGCTAGGTGTAATGGAGTCACCAATGGAATACCACTCTTCTTTTGTATTTTTTCTAACCCATGCTGGTAATCACGGCAGGAGAAAGTGTTAGGTGGGCAGTTTGACTGGGGCGGTCGCCTCCCAAAAAGTAACGGAGGCGCGCAAAGGTACCTTCAACACGGTTGGAAATCGTGTTTTGAGTGTAATGGTATAAGGGTGCTTGACTGTGAGACTTACACGTCGAACAGGTAGGAAACTAGGTCATAGTGATCCGGTGGTTCGGAATGGAACGGCCATCGCTCAACGGATAAAAGCTACTCTGGGGATAACAGGCTGATAGTGTCCAAGAGTTCATATCGACGACACTGTTTGGCACCTCGATGTCGACTCATCTCATCCTGGAGCTGAAGCAGGTTCCAAGGGTTCGGCTGTTCGCCGATTAAAGAGATACGTGAGTTGGGTTCAAACCGTCGTGAGACAGGTTGGTCCCTATCTATAGTGGCTGTAGGAAGATTGCGAAGATTTGACCCTAGTACGAGAGGACCGGGTTGAACATACCTCTAGTGTACCAGTTGTCACGCCCGTGGCACGGCTGGGTAGCTATGTATGGCATAGATAAACGCTGAAAGCATCTAAGTGTGAAACTAACTTCTAAAATAATCTTCCCACCTCGCAAGAGGGTAAGAATCGTTGTCGATAACAACGTTGATAGGTTGTAAGTGTAAGTGCAGTAATGTATTGAGCTGAACAATACTAATAATTCGAGGATTTATAACCAATAATTTGGATTGATGAACAAAATAGATTTTTTAATTTTGTGAAAACTCGGTGGCAATCATCACCATCAAAAAAGATTTGTCTGTAATCAGTTGCCAGAAAGCAAGCAAGCGTGCGGTGACGATACGATGCTGGAAACACCTATTCCCATCCCGAACATAGCAGTTAAGCAGCATTGGGTTATCATTGGATAATATCGCCGCGCAAAAATAAAAACCCCTTCAGAAAAAAATTCTGAAGGGGTTTTTTGTCGTTTATTAACCATATTTTTGTGATTTTTCATCACAAAAATATGGGGTTTTAAGAACTTATGATTATTTTTGTATACCAGATTTTTGTTAAAAAAAGAGTAAAAAAAGTTACCATTTTTGGGTTCTAAACTAAAAAATGGTCTTTTTTATTTGTAAATTTTGTTAAATTTTTGCTTAAACTATAAACCAAGGATCTAAATGCTAAAGCATTTAATCGTATTAAAAAATTATAATTATTAATCAGATATTTATCCAACTATGAAGGACATTTATATCTTAAATAAAAATAAAATTGATTTTGATCAAGTAATTGAAATTAAGCAATTTAACGAATTTGAAACTATTTTTCGTAAATGAAGTAAAAAAATTGAAACAAACAATTTTTTAGTGGATGCTGAATACTTATATTGCAAAATTCTTGAAGAATTGGAAACTAAATCATTACTAAAAGCTGCAATGACTTATATTCGTAGTCATTATTCAGTTGTTACTGAATTGAATCAAGAATTTCAGATTTCTAAAACCCAAATTCAACAAGCCCAAGATTTACTGATTATTCGTGATTTAATCGCCACACATGATATTGTGGTTAATGAAAATAAACTAAATTTAGTTACTGATATGATTAGTGAATTTGACTTAGTTTGTTTGCAATCTAGTATGTTAGAAAAACAATTTCAACAGTTTCTTCTTGCTAAATTCAAGTATAAGTTTAATTACATCAGTTTAATTAATTACTTAATGTATAAGGATTTATCTTCTGTGCCTGATGATGTAGATCTTAGTGGAGTGGGTTATTGACGTTCAGTTGAATGGTGATTTGAACGTTACAACATTAATTTTTTAGGCAAAAAATTCACCCCTAATTTTCTAACTTCATTATGAGAATATGCCCGAAATTACTGAATTGTGCCTCACAAATTGGACTGAATCATTAATCATGATTGAATAATTGATTTAAAACGAGTTAAAGAACTACACAATCCTGAATTAATTGATTGTGATCCGATAATGATTTTGGGTTATTTAAGAGAAAAATTACGAGAAAAATTAAAATTTCTTAACTTAGAAATTTATCGGGAAAAATTTATCAAAAACTTTGATACTTATTTAACAAATAAAAAAATGCCTTATAAACAAATTGTGCGATCCGCAATTGTTGATGTTATTAAAAAACAAATGTTTTATGATTTGTTAAAACCAGAAAATTTTGGTTTGGTAATAAACCAATCAGAACATCCTGCCAATCAAATGCTTAGTGAAGAAATTGATACTTAGTTAATTGAAAATCTTGTTTTGGATCAGCCATAAATTGGTGAACTGCTGTAAAAAAATTATCAAAATCAGATCAAAACGGAATATGAGCACCACTATCTAAAATGATATGGTTGATATGAAGAAAATTTTGATTTAAAAACTCTTTAACGTCGTTTTGAGGGGTTAAAAAATCATAATGTTTACCCGAAATATATAAAACTGGCATTTTGCGTAATTGGGGTTGTGACATTAAAGCAATTTTTAATTTGATACTGTTTTTTTTAGAAAATAAATCACGAATTAATAAGTAAACCCAAGGAGACACTAGTTGCCGAAACTTGCGCTTTTCTTGTCAAAATCCGCCATTAATTTCCGCAAAATGATGATAATGAGCAATTAAATTACGAAATTGTTGTTTCAGCTTTTTATGTTCAACCTTAATATTGAAAGCGGGATTGGGTTTGCTTCCATGAATTAGTTGATGAAATATTTCCTTGATTCAATGTTTGAAGTTTATCAATCATTTTCGTAAAGTTCGGTAGGTTATTCCAACTCGTTCAGTTTTAAATGCCAAAGCAGGTGTAGCTGGAGAAATTAAAATAATATTTCGAATTCGGTGACTAATTTTTGTAATTAAAGTTAACGAAATGGCTCCTCCCATCGAATGTCCCATTAAAGTAATATTTGTTAAATTACGTTCAACAATAAATTGAGCGATTTGTTCGGCAAAATAATCAATTGTTAATTTAATCTTTTTTCATTCAATTTGCTCATCATGATTAGGTAAATCAACTGAATAATAATCATGTTCAGTAATTTTTTCAGCAAATTGAGTCATGTTTGAACTATTACCCACTAATCCATGAATAAAAAAAATTGGATTAGCTGCGGCCTGATTATTTTTAAATTTAAAACGGAATTTATTACGGTCAATAACAATCATTTTAACGATTCATCTTTTTGGTTAATTGCGCTTGAAGTGCGGTTTGTTGCTTCATGAATTCTTCTAATTTCGCTTCTAATTCAATAGCAACTTGTTGGGGAATTATTTGAGCTAATTCTTCGATTGGTACTTTTTGTAATTGACGTACTGTTTCATATTTTTCCAATAAAAGTTTAATTTTTTTAGGACCTAAACCTTTAACACTTTCTAATACACTTTGAAATTGTGACTTAATATTACGGTTTTTGAAAAAAGTAATAGCAAATCGATGGGTTTCATCTTGAATAGTAGTTAAATAATGCAAAAGATTAGGGTCACTAATTTTTAGTTCCTGATCCTGATAGATTAAAGCTCTAGTTCGGTGTTTTTTATCTTTCACTAAACTAGCAGTAGCGAAATTTAAACCTAAATTTTTTAAACAATTATTTAACAAATTTAAGTGAGTTTGTCCTCCATCAACAATCACTAAATCAGGTAAAACTCAATTTCGATCCAATAATCTCGTATAACGCCGATAAATTACTTCTTTCATGTAATCTAAATCAGAATTACCTTCAGCTTCTTTAATAATGAATTTTCGATATTGTTTTTTGTTAGCAATTCCGTTTTCATATACAACCATAGCGCCAACTGGATTAGTTCCAAAAAATTGACTAATATCAAAAATTTCAATTCGCTCCAATTTAGCTAGTCCTAACAGTTCTTTAAGTTGGTTATTAACTTGTTTTCGAGAATTTTCTCGACCATAATTTTTTAAATTATGTTTTTGTAAATTGAATTCAGCATTGTGCATGGCTGTGGTCATTAAATCCAAAAACTGTCCCTTCAAAGGTGTGATAAATTTAATTTTTAAATGTTGTTCTAATAATTTGATTTTCTCATCAATGAAGGATAAATAAACTTTGAAATTACTTTTTTGAGTTTTATAAAACTCATAAAGAAAATAGTTAAATGTTTCTCGCCAATCATCTAAGTAATGTAAAACTTTCTCAGTTTTAGAAATTAATTTTTGATCAATTCAGGTAAAAATATTGATGGCAACAAAATTCTCATCAACTTTAAAACCAATGATATCAATTTTACTTTGATTAACTTGAACATATTTATTTTGGTTAATTTCGTTTAATGCTTTTCTTAAATTTAAAAATTTTTGTGCATCTTCAAATTCAAAATTATTTTTATGATACAGTTCTTGATTTTCTAAATAATTAATTAAAGGTTTGGATTTACCTTGCAAAATATTATTAATTAAATTAACAATACTTTTAAAATCTTGTTGATTACTTTTTAAAATAGGAATTTGGATTCGTTTGAGAATCTCACAATTAAAACATTCCTTATTTCATTTGTGTTTACAATCTTGAATCGGTAAAATTTTTTTTAATAAATTATACAATTCTCAAGGTCGAGTCCCACTAACTGCAAAAGGCCCAAAATACTTTCCAGTTAAATGTGTAATTTTATTTTTAGTATAAAACAACCGGGGTTTAGGTTCATTAGTCAAAAATAAGTAAGGATATAAATTATTTTCCCGCAATAAAATATTATATTTAGGTTGATGTTTGTTGATTAGTGTTGATTCTAGAATTAAAGCTTCATTTTCTGATTTAACTACGATGTAGTCTAAATCATAAATTTCACTCACCATTTTTTGAGTGCGCAAATTATTAGAACCCGTAAAATAAGAATGGGTACGATTAAATAAATTTTTGGCTTTACCAATGTAAATGATTTCGTTATTTAAGTTTTTTCACAAATAGCAACCAGGTTTTTTGGGAACAATTGCCATTTTTTGTTCAAAAAATTCTGCGGGCATTAAATATCATATCCTTCAGATTGAATAATTCGGTCTAAGGAAATATATACAACTTCGGGAGCGATTGTTTCCAATGAAAAAGCTAAATCTTCAAATTCAAAATAAACATTATTAAAATTAAGTTTTAGTTGTTTTAATTCATTAAACCGAAAAACTAAGTACATCGTTTTACTAGCTAAAATTAACCGTTTGTTAGTGATGAATAAATTACAACCCAACTTATCAACGTCAAATTGCGAAAAATGACTTTGAAAAATTAAGTCGGCATAAAAAAAATAATTAGCTTCTTTTTTACTCATTGGAAAATCAGGATTTAATGATTTCAGTTTTCGTGTGATAGTGAACACAATCATGTTTAAACGCTCAAAATAATAGTGTTCTAAAAATCCAAATTTATTCTCAATTTCTAAAAAATCAACCAATTTTTGATAGTCTTTTAAATAATCATAATTATATTTTTCATTATTATTGGTTCAGGTGTATAACAGGGAAAAAAGATAAATTTCTAAATATTCTAATTGAGAGGTATTAACCATATCGTATATGCTACGAATATAAATTTTAGTGAAATTATTTTCGTTGTAAAATGGTTTAATTTGTTCAACAAATTGCTGGTATTCTTTTTCCAATCGTGGTTCTACAATTCGTAAAAAAGGCTTATCACCGATTAACATTTTTGTCTCTTTTATCCTCACCCATTTTGTAATTTTTGCCCCAAAAAATAAACCATTTTTTGTTCTTTTAATATAATATAATACTATTTATGAGATTTTAAATCATAAAAATTAATATTAATTATAAGAAAGTCTAATTACTTTCTTACTGTAATATCTTGCAAATTTTTATTAAATTTTCCTTAGAAGGAAGAAACGATAGATGAGTCAAATATTTAATTCTTTACTAGTTAATGCCACTGAAATGACTAAAAAGGCTTATGAAAATAAGTATGCCATTCCACACATTAACATTAATAATTTAGAGTGGGCTAAAACGGTCTTACTTACAGCTGATCGAGCTCGATCTCCAATTATCATTGCTACTTCAGCTGGTGCCATCAAGTATATGGGTGGTTATCAAACTGTGGTACGAATGGTTACTGGCTTAATTGAAGATCTAAAAATCAGCATTCCAGTTGCTTTACATTTGGATCATGGTACATATGATGCTTGTAAATTGGCTTTAGCAGCTGGATTTTCTTCCATCATGTTTGATGGATCACATTTAGATTTTGCTGATAATTTGGAAAAAGCCAAAGAAATTGTTGCCCAAGCACAATCTATGAATGTTTCTGTGGAAGTTGAAGTGGGAACTATTGGTGGAGAAGAAGATGGGGTTTCTGCTGATGGTGAATTAGCTGATTTAAACCAATGTGTGGAAATTGGCAAATTAAATATCTCCATGTTGGCTGCGGGAATTGGAAATATTCACGGGGTTTATCCACAAGGATGAAGTGGTTTAAACTTTGAAGTTTTATCCGAAATTTCTCAAGCAGTCCAAAAACCAATGGTTTTACATGGAGGTTCAGGAATTCCTGATAATCAAATCAAAAAAGCAATTAGTTTAGGAATTGCTAAAATTAATGTAAATACTGAATTGCAATTAGCTTTTGCTGATGCAGTTTCTAAATATGTCATTTCTGGTAAAGCGAATGATATGGTAAAAAAAGGCTTTGATCCGCGTAAATTACTCAATGATGGAATCATTGCTATGGAAAAAGTCATTTTAGATAAAATTAAATTATTCGGATCAGCAAACAAAGCTTAATTTTCTTATTGTCATACCTTTAAAAATAATCACAACCATTCAAATCATTGAAGACTACTTAAAATTCATGATGAAACTTAAAAAAGACAAATTAGATTATGAAAGTGGTTTTAACCCAAATTCTGATCAGGCTCGTACTGGTCTTTTTTCAAGAAAACCAAAATTAGATTTTTCATTTGATCTTGATAATGAAATTTTAACTTATTCTAATTGTTCTGATAGTAAGAATAAGATTGATGAAATTGATTATGAAACCCGTTATTTCATTACTTATGTTTTATTAAAGATTCAGAATGGAGATTGAAAAATTGATGAAAGTATTGCTTCAGAAAAAACACTAGCAAATAAATTAGATATGGCAAAATCTAAATGCCATTTTTTATTAAATTACTTTCAGAATGCTAAAATTTTACACTCGGTTCCGTTCAAATCTTGAGTTGTACAAGATTATTTATCTAATGGTAGTGTTTTAAGTTTTTGCCACCATTTTGATCAACCGTTTGATTTTCGGATTTCAATTAGTCAAAAATGATTACAAGATCCAGTTGATTTAGAGTTTGATGATCAAATTTTTTGCAGTTTATTACAACCTGAAACAGATTTTGATATCAACAATTTATTTTGTTGTAAAAAAGTTTTTTATGCCAATAAAGCTTCATTGAAGTCTTGTGTGCAAAAAATTGGAATTGTCAGACCACATTTCTTTAATTGAGATGTCGAATTAATTCGAAACGATATTCTAAAATTTTTAGCGGTTAATGGTCATGCTGTTTTTCGTCGGGTACGTAAAATTATTTTATGTAACCACAAATCTAAATTTCAAGAATGCGATGCAATCATTGAAATTTTTGAACTAATTTATAATCAAAAAAATGAATTAGTGATGGTGATTAAAGAATCACATACTCGCTTTAGTACAATTAATAACTTAATATTTAATGAAGGTGTTTACTAATCTGGTAAACAAGGTATTTTTTATGTTAAAAAATATTAAATATATTTATTTTGATCTTGATGGCACTATTTTGGACAAAAATAAGACATTAAGATTTAATTTAATTCAAAAAATTATTGAAATTCGAAATAAATATAATATCAAATTTGGTCTGGCAACTGGACGTCATTATGCGATGGTTAAATATGTTGCAGCTAAAATTTTGCCCGAATTACCAACAATTACTAACAATGGTGCTAGTATTTCTTATTCGGATGTCAAACACATTGATTTAGCTGTTTTATCACCTTTAGCTGTTGCGGGATTAGTCACCTTCTTACAAGCTTCTCGTTGTGATTTCTTTATTTACACCTCCCAAAGAATTTACACTAACAACCAAAAAAACTGGCGAATTCGTCAATTAACTGAAAGCGCGATTAAAAATAATTTAGGACCGCTAATGTGGAAATATTATCCTTTAGATCATGAATTAATTTCTCGAGAAAATGTTCTAAAAATTTTAAATTGTACTCCAGCTAAAAACCAAGACATTAGTAGTTATGTTCAAGAACATTTGCCCTATGTTGAATCAACTTCTTCTGAAGCAGACTTATTAGACTTGTATAATTCATCAGCTGACAAATTCTATTGCATTAAATACATCATGGAAGAGATGGATGCTGACATGGATGAGTTATTATATTTTGGCGACAACAACAACGATTATTTGTGTTTAAAAGAAATTAAACACAGTGTTTATGTTGGTAAAACCAACCCCAACTTATCTGCTGTTGCAACTTATGTGACTGATTCAGCTGATCAAGATGGTGTCTTAAAATTTTTAGAAGAACACTTTTAAGATCACCAACCACTCGTGACTTTCATAAAAAAACCATTCCAAAATTGGAATGGTTTTTTATTTTAAAATAAATAATTAAATTTTTTAATTTGCTAAATTTTTAAGCACATTAGCACAACGTGGCGATAGATTTTGTTGGTTTAATTGTTCAGCTGGAAAGTGAAGTTTACAACGATCACAGATTGGTTGACTGGTTTTAGTAACCCGAACATCTTGTTCAGCTAAATCTTGAAAACTTAATTCAGCTACCATTAAATATTTGGTTAATTGCTCAGGACCAAAATGTTGAGTTTGGTATTTTTTATTGACTTCTACTTTAGCTTCAACATTACTATTAATAATTTTCTGGTCCCGAAGGCGTTCGGTTTCTTCGTATACTAAATCTTTTAATTTAAAGAATTGTTCTCATTTTTGTTGATCAAACGCTTGGGGTTTGATTCATGCTAAATCGACTCATTTTTCTAAATGAACTGATTCTTGTTTAGACGGCTCGTTTAAAACTTGATAAGCTTCTTCGCAAGTGTGCGGAAGAATTGGCGCTAACAAAACTAGAGCAGTTTTTAAAATCTTATATAAAACAGTTTGCACTTGCCGTCGAACAGGATCATTAGCCTGGTTACAATAAAGTACGTCTTTAACTAAATTAAAGTATCATGAAGAATAAAAGTTTAGAAAGTTTAGTAGTTTTTTAGTTGCACGGTAAAAACTGTAATTATCCAATTCTTGTAAATAGGCTTGAACAGTTTGGTGAAATTCAGCTAGGACATAATTATCAACTTCAGCTAACTGGGTTTGCATGTCAGTAGCTGGATTAAAATCTCCTAAATTAGCTAGTGAAAACCGGAACAAGGAGTTACGAATTTTACGGTAATTATCAATTGCTTGTTCAAAAATGGTTTTACCTAAACGCATGTCATCAGTGTAGTCGGTTGAAGCAACTCATAAGCGTAAAACATCTGCACCACTTTCAGCGCAAACTTTAAGTGGATCAACTACATTCCCTTTGGACTTAGACATTTTAAATCCTTTTTCATCAAGAATAAAACCATGGGAAATTAGGTTTTTATAAGGTGATTGCTGGTTCACAATTACTGAAGTAATTAATGATGAATTAAACCAACCCCGAAACTGATCACTTCCTTCTAGATACAATTCGGCTTGAGGATTTAAGTGATGGTGAGTTAGGATATTATAAGATGTACCAGAGTCAAATCACACATCCATGATGTCCTGAGATTTAGTTACACCTTTTAAACCACGGTTTTTAGGAGATAAAAAAGCTTCAGCTGATAATTCAAACCAAGCATCACAACCTTTTTCTTGCAAAATACTAATTGTGTACTTAATTTGTTCTAAATCTAAAATTGGTTCATTATTACCATCAAATAAAATTGGAATTGGTACACCCCATAACCGTTGCCGAGAAATACATCATTCTTTACGTCTTAAAACGGTATCTTGTAATTGTTTTAAGATTCATTTAGGATGAGAATCAATTGTTTTGCAAACGTTAATGATGTCTAATTTAATATCATCAATATTCACAAACCACTGGTTAGTCGCTCGATAAATTAAGGGCTTATTAGTACGCCAGTCATGAGCTACACTGTGTACAAACCGATCGTGGAAATAAAGAGCTTGTTTAGTTTGCAGTCATTCAATAATTAAAGCATTGGCTTTAGCATAAAAAACCCCTTTTAGTTCGGGAATTTTAACTTGGTGATCAAATTTACCATCATCATCAATTGGACAATAAATTTCGATCCCATAACGTTTACACACGGTGTAGTCTTCAACCCCAAATCCAGGAGCATTATGAACTAAACCCGTACCATCCGCATCAGAAACATATTCATCAACCACAACAAAATGTTCTTCATCTAATAAAGGATTTACATATTTTAAATATTCAAGTTGTTGACCCTTATAGGTGTGTAAGATTTGCGGATTATTTCATTTTAATAATTCAGCAACAGCAGTTAGTCTGGTTGCTGAAACAATCACTGTTTCTTGATTAATTTTTACTAAATGATATTCTAAATCGGGATGAACAGCAATTGCTAAGTTAGATGGCAAAGTTCACGGGGTAGTGGTCCAAATCATTAATTTGGTACCCACAGGAATTTCTAAAAAAGAAGTAGTTGTTGCCATTCCAACATAAATGGAATCTGATTCAGCATTTCCATAAATAATTTCAGCTTCAGCTAACGCAGTTTTTGATGACCATGATCAATAAACTGGTTTTAAGGCTCGAAAGACTAAATTTTTTTGAACCATTTTCATGAAAACATGTAATTGATCCATTTCAAATTGGTGGTTGTAAGTGACATAAATATCATCAAAATCACTTAACATTCCCAAACGTTGAAATTGTTCTTTCTGGTTATTTAATTGTTCAGTCGCAAAGTCTTTACAGTTTTGGCGTTTTTCAGTTGGTGTTAAATTCGGATCAGTATTTTTATTCTGTTTAATTAAAGCCCACTCAATTGGCAAACCATGCGTGTCTCAACCTGGAATATATGGAGAATAAAAACCTTGAAAGGTTTTAGTACGAACAATAATGTCTTTTAAAATTTTATTAACAGCATGACCAACATGAATATTCCCATTGGCATAAGGTGGGCCATCATGTAAAACTCATTGGGGATTTTTTTGATTTTGTTGTAATAATTTTTGATAAATTTGGTGGTCTTTTCAAAATTTTTGTAAAACTAATTCTTTAGTTCCTAAATTAGCTCTCATTTCGAAGGGCGTAGTTTGAATATTAAGCGTTTTGCGATAATCCATAATTCAATAAAATTCTTTTTTATGTAATGGTTTCTAATTATAAATGGCTAAAAACATAATTGCTTTTTTTTCGTGTTGATTTTAAAAACCAGATTCAAAATCAAGCTCAGATTTATCTTAATTAAAAAGAAACTATTACAATAAAGTTTACCAAATTAATTTAACTAAAAAATCAGCAATAAAAAAATGGTGAATGATAAATTCACCATTTTTTTATTGCTGAAGTTTGGAATTATTTTTTAGTGGATTGGGTTAGATTTATGTGGTCGCAATTTTTGACCAACACGTTGATAAAAAATTTTAATTTTACTTTCATTTTTTAACAAGAAATGCAAAGCAACCGCTTGGGTTAGAGTACCAATAATTAAAGCTAAAATGGTGAATAAAATCCCAAACCCAATTTGAAGATTAGTACCACTAAATAAAGTTGAACGAAATAAGGGTAAGATAAAAATTCCTCCATGGGGTGCTAAAGCATTAATCCCCAATGCACCCGAAATTAACCCAGCACTGCCTCCGCCAATAATATTGGCTAAAACCATCACTTGAGGCCGAGCAGCTGTAAACGGAATTGCTCCTTCACTAATAAAAGATAGTCCTAAAATTCAGTTACTTTGAGCTGCTTTACGATCCTCATCAGATCAATATTTTTTAGAAACAATGGTTGATAAAGCAATTCCTAACGGAGGAATCATCCCAGTAATAATAGCAATTCCCATTGGTAATGAACCCGTAGTTGAACCATTTTTAACTGCTTCTGCTAAAGAAAAAGTGCCAAAAATATAAGCAGCTTTATTGATTGGTCCCCCCAAATCAGTTGCCATCATCACCCCAATAATTAAACCTAATAAAAATCCAATGTACTGGGAATTAGCATCAATTGCACCTAACATTTGGGAAAATCCGTAACTTAAGTATTGAAAAGGAATATTAGCAAATCAGAAAATCGCAACAATTAATAATGTGCCAAACAAAGGCATAATTAAGATATTAGTAATACCTTGAGCATTTTTAGGCAATCGATTAAACACGTGATTAGTTAGCAAGATGATGATTGCAGCAGCTAAAAAAGCACCGCCAATGGCTCCAAAAAAGCCAGAACTAACTCCAGTAATTGCTTCAGGAGCATTAATTGTGCTTAACAATTTATTCATTGACCCATTAGAAATTAATCCGACCATGAACCCAGGTAATAATCCAATTTTACCCACCATGGCAAAAGTGATATAAGCCGATAAAATTGGGACAATCAAACCAAAGGCCATTTCTCCTCCGATTGTATTAAACCATCGGGAAGTAGCAAACATTTTTCCAAAATTAGCATCAATGGCATTAATTTGACCCTGTACACCCAACTGCGCTAAATCAATAATAAAGCCTAGAGCAATTAAAATTCCTCCAAAGATCACAAAGGGCAACATGTAAGAAACCCCAGTTAAAAGGGACCGATAAGCCTTTTTGCCAAATCCATCGAACGATAAGCGTGAATCATCACTACCTAATCCTCCACCACTAGTAATATTTTTTAGTTGTACTCCAGTGCGGTTTTTAACTTGGTCAAATAATTTCGCTGGTTCATAAATCGCTTTGCGGGTTGTGGTTTCTACAACATTAGTGTGTTTAGCAAATCGGGAAGTATCAATGGAACGATCAATTGCTAAAATGATTCCCCCAGCATTATCAATTTCTGCTTGGGTTAAGCTATTTTTGGATCCTTCAGTGCCTTGAGTTTCTACTTTAAGCCGGACATTTGCTTCTTTGGCGTAATTTTCTAAGGCTTTAGCAGCTAGAAAAGTGTGAGCAATTCCGGTTGGGCATGATGTTACAGCAACAACATCGTATTTGGCATTAGGATCATTATTAATAACAGGGGTTGATGCATCAGTTTCAGCTGTTTCAATTACAGCTAGAACATCATTTTTATTTTTAGCAGTTAATAATTTTTCACGATTTTTTTCATTTAACAATAAATTTGATAACTGCATTAAAGCATCGATGTGTTGGTTATGACCTCCTGTTTTGGTCATGGCAATTCCAAAAATTAATTCAACTTTTTGGTTATCAATTGCTGCTCAATCAACAGGAGTTGTTTTTGCAAAGAAAATAACATTTTCAGTCATTACATCATGCAAAATATGCGGGATAGCAAGTTTATCTCCCATGCCGGTTGAAGCTTGGTTTTCACGGTCTTGAAATAATTGGTAAATGGTTTCAGAATCACGACCATATTTGTGAAGTACTAATTGATTACTGAAAAATTTTAAAGCTTCTTGTTTGGAACCAAATTTGGTGTCAACAAAAATTAAGTTAGATTTAAGTAATTGGGAAATTTTCATAAATTACCTGATTGATAAATTGAATACAAAAAAATAAAACACTCAGAAAATAAGTGTTTTGTTTTTTTGGAATAATAATGCACAAAAAAAGATAAACTAAACAGTTTAAAAACTATTTACGTTTTGTTTCTTTGTGAACAACCGCGTGTTTACAACGGTTGCAATATTTATTTAATTCTAATTTTTCAGGATGTTTCTTACTATTTTTTTTAGTAAGATAATTGATTTCTTTGCAATCACTACATTGTAAGCGAATGCTTCGTTTAATTGCCATAAGATCTGTTCTACTTTTTAAATTAAATATAAAATGAATATGTGAAAAAATTTTAAAAATGTGGCTTTTATTTAAAAAAATTCAATAAAAAATACACTACCAAGCAATTTTACAGCATTTTTAAATGATTTCCCAAAATAATTTAGCGCCTCTAACACTTTTTAGTTTTAAGATAATGCACTAAAAATAATTTTTAATCCCCAGTTTAATTTTGATCAGTTGTGAAAATAACGTTGCAAATGAACATATTTTGTTACAATGGTTGGGATTGTGTTATGTATAAAAGCAAAGTTAGTAGGTTCTAATAATGATAAAGAAAAAAACCAAAAAGTTCTTGATTTTCGGACTGTTTGTGCTCCCAACAATTCTTTCGGCGTGTTCTAATGCTGATTTTCAAGGTACATTAGATAATTCATTTGAAACTACCAATCATAAAAATGATTTTCCTTGATTAACTAATCAACAAAATCCGAATGAAGAAATTCAAAAAACTGAACCTAAAAAACCCAATAACACTCCAATTAAACCCAATTCCAACAGTTCTACTCAGTCACCTACTCGAGTTATTCGTTCAGGAATTCCTAAAAGACCAGTACGAAATATTCCTTTGACTGATGGGGTCTATCCTGGTGCCAATTATGGAGTTAATACTGCTGATGAAGCTAATTTAGGAACTTCTGGATGAGATCCATCTTTTTTTGGTGGTGACTACAGCAAAATTGACGAATTAAGTAATACTTTTAACTACTACACATTAGGAACTGAAAAACAGACTCATTTTTATCAAGATGAACTAAATTTACCAGTTAAAGATTCTCATTATCAAGTTGCTAATCAGCAAATTCCAGTTAATACACAATTTATTCGTTATCCTGAAACTAATAATGCTGTCAGTGTGGGTGATGATGGTAGTGTTAGTTTTGGTGGAGCAGGATATAGTGATTTAATTAATTCAACTTTATTTCCACGACCTGCTTACCGAATCAACGGAATGATTGCTAATGATTATTATGATTCCATTTTTAAATCATCTGTTTCATTATATTTCTTAAACGAAACTACCCAAACTAATCCAACTCCAGATGATCTTCAGGGAGAAAAGGGTCCTGGGCCAAAATATGGGACTGGTTGATTCCTTGATTACAAACTAACCAATGATGGATCATACCCTATTGTTTGATACCTTGCAACCAATGTTCATGTTGCTAAAAATTTATACAATGATAAAAGTTATGGTAAGTATAAACAAGCTTCTGAACACAATAAACTAAAAACCCAACACTTTCGCATGACTCGTTTTTTTGGTTATCAAAAAAACAACAATATTCCTGATTATAGTGGGGCGGATAATGATGAAAATTTCTCTCGACCACCTAAAGTTATTGGCTATAACACTACACCAACTGAATCTAACAGTAGTGTAGGTTTTGATTTAGATCATGTGAAATTGCTGTACATGGCTGATGATTTTTTAAAAACCAGACCTCATGATTTTTCTCCTGATATTTTCCAAGAAAGTGATGAAGAATTTTTAGATTTCGCTGTTTTGGAAGTGACATTTAAAAATGCTGATGATGCGAAATTTTATACTAATGATTATGCTAATTGGGGTGATAAGCAGTGAAAATTTCGGGCTAATTCTTACATTACTGATCCAAGTTTATGAAGGGATCCGCAATTTTATGTTTTAGGTTTTCCATACCAAACTGATTTACAAATTGCTAGCAATAAACCAGCATATGAATCATCTTTACTTCCTGTTGCTTATTCTGTTTACAACAAACGTAAATATCCCGATGAAAAAATCATCGATCAAGGAACTCCGTTTTCTAATTCTAGATGAAGTACCAGTGTTCAGGGGTATGAAGGTATTTTAAATCCCGCATTAGCTCTAAAAAATGTACCATTTCAAATTTATGGTAAAAAACACTATTTTGGTGGTTTATCTTATGCTGTGCGGGATGCTGGATTAGGAGCGGGTTCTTCAGGATCAATGATGGTTAATAAAAATCGAGAAATTTTTGCCATTCATCACGCTGAATGAAACAATGGTGGAATTGGAATTTCTCAAGCCTTAAAGTCTGAACGGTATTTGTATAGTAATTTAAAAAATTATTATATTCCTGATTATGATATTGTTCATGGTGGAGGGTTGGATCAGAAAACTTCTTATTATCAAGCTTTATTAGAACATCATTCAGACTACAAAACTCATTTATTTCCTAACGGATTACAACACAGATCCCGAAGATAAGGTTTAAGACTGATTTTTTAATCGAAAATTTTTAAAATAATTGCCAATTCAATTTCGAATTAGCAATTATTTTTTTGTTTAGTCAAGACTTTTGGAACAAAGATTATTAAACGCATTTTCTTGAAAGTTTTTCAACCGAAATTGAGTAAAAACCTAGATTTTTAAGTAAATAAATCAAAAGATTAAAAGAAAAAAGTGTAAAATTGTTTGGTATTCAATTTAATAAAAAATTAGCTATTTAATAAAAGTATCACTAATTATAGAAACATTGTTAGCTAATTGCTCTGCGATATTTTTCAATGCAGTTTTATGTAAATTGAAACTTTATATCCTTAGCCTATTATCAATTGGTTATTTTCAATCTAAAAATAATCAGTGAAACCGGGCCGGAACCCAGAAGGAATCAAAAATTAACACATGAACAAATATGAAATTATGTTAGTTGTTGATGGGGAATTATCTCATGAAGATTCAGATAAAGCCATCAGCAATCTAAAAAGCCTATTTACTGAAAAAAATACGACTAATTTTAAACAATCTGTTACTTGATCAGATATTTTAGCTTATCCAATCAACAAAAAAACCTCAGGTCATCGTTATTTATTAAACTTTGAATCTGATGATTTAAAAGCGATTGAAGAATTTACCCGTTTAGTTACAATCAACAAGCATGTTTTGCGTCATTTATTAATCAATGAAGAACGTAACTATGCTTACAAAAGTTTACATAACGCGAAAAAAATTAAGTCTGCTGAATTTCGTCAACGCAAGTTCCAAGAATATTTATTGAACAAACAACGCGAAGCTGCTGCTCAAGAAGCTAAAGAAGTGCAAAACGCAAACGTTGTGGAAGCAAAAAAACGTGAAGTTCGTGACTATAAAGGCTTGGACACTCAATCAACTACCACTAAAACTTTAGAACGCGAAGCAAAATTAGAAAAAACTGAAACTTCTAATGAAGAATAGTTCGGTTTTTTTACTAAATTTGAAGCAATAAAAGGATTGTATTTTTGTGTTACCAAAAGTTTATTTAATTGGCAATTTATCACAAGATCCTGTTATGGGAATGAGCAATAGCGGGGTAAAATACGCTCGGATTTCTGTTGCTTGTTCGGGAATTCCGACTAAAAACAATCCCAAACCACCAGCAAATTATTTCAGTATGGCAGTTTGACGCGGAACTGCTGAATTTGTGGAAAAATACTTGAAAAAAGGTGATGGGGTTTTTATTGAAGGAAATTTAACCGTTCGAACCTACACCAATAGTGATGGTCGAGTTGTTTATTCAACCGAAATTAGTGTAATTCAACTCCAAGTGACTAATCGTCGTTCTGGTGGTTTTGGTAATAATCAAGCAAACAATTATAGTAATGCTAGTTCTAGCAACTATAAAAGTTATGATAAAGAAACACCTGTTAATCAACCTGTAATTAATGATTACAACAATTTTAACGATGAAGATTTTACTGGAGTAAATGTTCCCAGTGATGAGAGCGAAATTGTTAGTACCACAAAGATTAATTACCAAGACATTAAGCCAATTAGTTATTCTGATGATCAAGATGAAGAAGATGCATCCATTTACGATGAATTATTTTCTTAATCAAAAATTAAAATCTTTTTTAATAAATAAATAGGAACAGAAAATGTTAAAACAAAAAACTCACTCAAAACGCAAAAAATTTGCAGCTAAACGCATTTGTTTATTATGTAAAAAAGGTCAATTTTACATCGATTATAAAGATGTAACTTTATTGAAACGTTACTTGAAAACCAATAATAAAATTTCAAGTTCTAAAATCACTGGAAATTGTGGTTCTCACCAACGTCAAATTTCTAACGCAATTAAACGAGCCCGCATTGTTGCCTTATTACCATTTGTTGCTGAATAAAAAATAATCCACAATTAAATAAAACAATTGTTGCATTGCAACAATTGTTTTGCTTTAATATAAAGACTAATGGAGGATATACTTATTGATGAAAGTATTTTTATTAGAAGATGTTCCTAACGTTGGCAAGAAACACCAAATTGTTGATGTGCGTGATGGTTATGCCCGTAACTTTTTGTTGAAAAAAAATTTAGCAAAAGTTTATGCAGCAAATAATCGCAAAGAAATTGATGCCATTTTAAACCAACAGCAATCACTGGCTGATGAAAAATTATTGAAAAATAGTTTGCTGAAAAAAACCCTTGAAAATTTGGAATTAGTTTTTAGTTTAAAAACTCATAACAATAAAGAATTCCACCGCATCACCCACCATGACATCATTAAGAAATTAAAATCTGATTATCAGATTGAATTATCTAAATTTGTTTTTAAAAATCACCAGTCATTTACAGTGGGATCGCATGAATTAATTTTACAATTGGATAAATCAGTTGCCGCTACTTTAAAAATTTTAGTTAAGGCTGAAGCATAATCATATGAATTTTGAGAATGATAAAGATCCAAATTCATTTGATCTTGACGCAATGGAATTAGAATTGGAAGAGCTTAATGCTAATAACGAATTACTTGATGAAATTCCAAGTGATGATCTCACACCAGCTGATTTAGATCCTATTACCCAAAAAGATGTTGAAGAAGCAGAACGAATTGTTTTAAGTGCTTTAATTCATGACTATAAAACTTTGGCTTCATCTGATTTATTGATTCAAATTAGCATAGATTTATTTGCGAGTCGCAATGCGCGAACAATCTATCAAGCAGCAAATAAGCTTGAATTAACTAGAATCCCAATTAATTTAAGTACTGTCACCAATGAACTAAAGGCTTTTTATCCAACTGATACCCCTTCAAATTTACAAAATAACATTGTCTATTTGTCCAATTTGCCTTATGGGACTTTTATTTTTGATTTGCAACATCAAATCGACATTTTAAAAACTCATAGGACTAAAAACAATATTGATCTTTTGTGTCGCAAAATTTTAAAAACTTATGTTTCAATTGATCAAATTAAAACAATGACGAACGAATGAAGTCAAAAATTTGCGGATATTGTTGTTGATAATAATGTTAAATCATTTTTAACAGCTAAAGAAGTGGTGGAAGAATACAACGATTTAATTAACAAATCACTTTCTCATACTGATCAAAGTGATAAGTTTTTAAAAACTGGTTATTCGCTTTTAAATCGTAAAATTAAGGGTTTAATTGGTGGAGAATTATTGATTTTAGCAGCTCGACCCGGAATGGGAAAAACGACGTTTGCAATCAATATTTTAATTAATAATCTTGATGCTTTAAAGCGTGATCCTAGCGAAACGGATATCACAAAAGTTAATAAAAATGCAATTGGGATTTTTTCTTTAGAAATGAATAAAGAATCACTTCTAGAAAAAATGATCGCTATTCACGGTAACATTTTTTTAAACGATGTGAAAAAACCACTTGAAGGAATTTTACCCACTCAAGACCAACAACGAGCGATTAATAATTCGTTACAACAAATTAAAAACAGTAATATTTTGTTTCACGATCGAACCGATGTTAACATTAGTGAGATTATTGGTATTATTAAAACCTGAAAACGCGAATATAACTTGAAATTAGTTATCATTGATTATTTACAATTAATCAATATTACCCGGGATGAAGCCAGCCGGGGCTTAAATGTGCAGCAACGGATTGCGATTGTTTCACGAAGTTTAAAAACTTTAGCAATTGATTTAAAAATTCCAATTTTAGCTTTAGCACAATTAAACCGAAAAACTGAAGAACGCAAATCAGAAGATCGAGAACCAATTTTATCTGATCTACGTGAATCAGGTTCGATTGAACAAGATGCTGATATTGTTATGTTTTTATACCAGGAAGATAAGGCTTCGAATGATTTGGGTGGTGATATGGAAAGTAGTTTGTCCAATGCCAAAAATTATTTGAATCCCGAAATCACTTTAAAAATCGGCAAAAATCGACACGGAGAAATTGGTAACATTAAACTAGTTTTTAAAAAACCAACTGGGCGATTTGAAGACATTGTTTAAGTTTTTTATTTCTCTAAAAAATCAAGAAAAAAATTATTATTTTCATGAAAAAAGCTTTTTGAAAAAAACCAAAATTAGTTTTAAGTTTTTTAATTTTTGGTTTAACCACACCATTAGTTTTAGCCGCGTGTGGTCGTTCTGGGGGACCAGTAACCCGTTTAGTGGAAACAACCCTGTTTTATAAAACTAAAAACCAAGCTAGCCAAGTTGTTAATAACGAATACAAATTATGGACTAATTATGGTGATCCAGAAAATGTTAGTGAATACCTTTTTACTGACCAAAACGATACTAACAAACGAGTGAAATTAGGCGAATTAAAAAATCCATTAAGTATTGTTCAAGCTAATTTCTTTTCTAATTTAATTTCAGGTGCTCTAAAATATCAGAAATATGCTTTAGTGGCTCGGGCTAATTTATTACGTAATTACTATACTTATGTTAATGATCAAAATAATCAAGTAACAGCGGTATTAAGTGATGCAAATGCCATTCAAAAGTATTTGGGTGAACCTGAGGCATTAAAAAAATTGAACCAAGCAACCCCAGCTGCTGCTAAACAATTTCTCGATTATCAATTTAGTTTTGCTGAAGCTAATGTTTTAAACCAAGGGAACGGATTTGCTGGAGGAAGTCCAGGGATTAAATTTGAAGTTCGTTCTATTTATTTTGATTTGGGAAATTTAGAAAACATTGAATTTGTTACCAATCAAAAGGGTGATCAAGCTTTTATTAAATTTACTGACCCAGCCAATACAATCACCAATCAAACAGTGACCACTTTAAATGTCAATAACCAACCTCAGGAATTAGTTCGTTTTAACATTCAAAAATCAATTTATAATTATGGTTTTCGTTTAGACAATACTGGACAATATACCGAAGATCCTGAAGTTATTAATAATTATTTTAAAATTTCTGGTAACAGTAACTTAATCCCGCCCACATTGCAACATTTTCAAAGCACTGATTTTAATGTTCATCTAGCTAATTATGCTTTGTGAGCGAATGTGATCAAACCAGTTCAGCAAGAAGGGATTAGTTCTGCTGATGCACCAGAGAAAATTTTAACCAATCCTAATCCTAATAATTTGGGTTGAAATAATTTGGTTAATCAAACTAAATTCTATGATGATAGTTTGGTTAAACTTAGTCAAGAATTAAATCCTAATAAGTTTTTTAATCCCACTTCGCGAGTATTAATCCAGAATACTTATGGATATTACATTGATCAAAAAGTTTTCTTTCCTAATAATCGGGTAATTAATGATTTCCGTCAGGAAATTAAAGCTTTTAATGATGGATCTGAAAATACTTTTAATTGATCAGGAATCCGTCAACTTCAAGTGAATGATTTGTTGTTTAGTCTTTTCCCGGACTTTGAATTTTCCAATAATTTTGACACGGTTGTAGCCAAGTCAAATGCGGAAAACTGACTGAGTCAAACCACGGTTGAAGAAACTAAAAATAAAATTATTAATGGCTAATCTAATAGAATTTAAACAAAAATTAAATAATTTAATTAGTAAATTAAGTCCGGGATGAAAACAATTCTTCCTTAATATTAAACATGAACCATGATGACAAGAATTAATTTCTGAATTGGCACGGTTATATAACGCTTATGATGTTGTTCCACCACTAGATAATTTATTTCATGCTTTCTTTTTAACACCCATTGAAGAAATGAAAGTAATTATTTTAGGACAAGATCCTTACCCAACCCCAAATGTGGCAAATGGATTAGCATTTTGATTTGCTGAAAACACCCGAACTCCAGCTTCATTTCAAAATATTATTGAAAAACTGAATCAGGAATTTAGTACTAGAATTACTGGTTATTTAGATATTAGTAATTGGGCTAAACAAGGGGTTTTCTTGTTGAATGCTGCACTAACAACTGAAATCAACCAACCAAGTAAGCACCAAAGAATTTGAAATTTATTTTCAAAAACTTTAATGAAACATTGTGCTCATTATCATCCTAATTTAATTTATGTTGGTTGGGGTAAATTTGCACAAAACTTAATTAATCATGTTTGTACTAATCCTGAACAAAAGATTTTTTCTTCTCATCCTTCACCCTTAGCAGCTCATATCTCTTTTTTTAAAGTGCCAATTTTTACAAAAATTAATGAGATTCTTGAACAGCAAAATTTAAAAAAAATAGAGTGGTATTAATACCACTCTATTTTTGTAATTTCTGAAGTTTGAAAAATTGAAATGATTTATGTTTCAGTTTTTAAGTGGGATCAATATCAACATATACATCAACTTTTCAATATACTAATTTTAGTGCTGTCTATTCTTTTTTATTTTTTTCACCATAATTTACTTATACGCTAGTAAGTATACAATTTGTACATTTTACAATAAAATTCTATTATCAAATTTTGTGCATAATCCATTTAGTTCATTAACATGAAATTGTATATCATTTGTTTTAATGTCGCAATTAAAACAAAATGTAGGTTTCTGATCAGGATAAATACTTTTAATTTTTCTTAGTTTTTTAATATTCATTTTTTATTACGAATTATAAATTTTTATGTAATGTAAATAAATATTTTTTACATCAATAACCCTAATTAAGAGTTTTTTTAAATCTTTTAAGAAATTTTTTATTCTTATAAACTCGAACAATATAAATTCCAAAAATAAAAATTAAAATAAAAGCTAAAATTGCTGAAATACTAATTACAGTAATATTGGCTGTAGAATAACTGGCATCTTTACCAACTGATAAAACAGTATAAATCATGCCAAAAAAATTATTAAATCCAATAATTGCTGCAGTAGCAAAAGCAAAAATTAAAATTTTAATTTCATTATCTTTTCGAAATATTTTGTCTTTTTCATTAATTCGATCGATTAACAAACGAATAGATGATTTTAAATTATTGATTTCATCAATTTTATAAACAATATGCCGAATTTGGGGAATCCCATAAAATTCATCTTGTCAGTCAAAAATTAAATTTTCTAAAGTATTAATTTTTTCACGATACAATAAAGCATTTTTTTTGGGATTTAAATCATTGTCAAAGTCGAATTCAATGTCTTTTCGAATTCAATTAATTGATTGAGCATAAATTTGAGCTCAGAAATAATCATGATAAACATCAACTGGTTCTGTTTTAAGAATTAAGATAGTTTTTTCATTTAGATAAGTGGCAAAGTTGTAATTTAGCTCACAATTAGATTCTTGTACTTTTTCATAAAAAAGTGGCATAGTTTTGGAATTAAATTTATTAGCTGCTAATACCCGAAGTAATTGTCCGTATTCAATAAAATATCCATCTTCATCCATGCCAAATAATTGGGGGGAAATAGTCATTAAATAAAATAATTTCATCTTATCGTTTTCTTTAAAGAAACTGTCTGCTGAAATTAATAAATTATTTTGACTATCATGAAATTCAAATACTGGTAATGGGAAACCAAATGATTCAAAACCTCGCTCTGCATTCGCTCAAGTACTTAGTTCAATTAATTCTTCAGCTGATCTAACTTTTTCAATTTTTAAATCTTTCTTTTTACTAAAATAGTTTTCTGATAAAAAGTGAGATAGCTCATTGTAGTCTTGTACAGGATCTTGTTGTTGACGATTAATATTGGTTGGACGATTTAAAATTCCTAAAATAATTTCAGGACTTTCATTAGTGAAATAAATTCGTAATTCTTCATATAATGACAAAATAATAATCACTGTAATAACAATGGAATAAAATAAGGTATCTTGAAAATATTGTTTAGCAACTTGATCAAGATCAAGATAGTTTAAAAACTTTTTGTTAATGATTTCGACTCAATTATTTTTGATGTCATCAACTGTAATGTCAGTAAATTTTAATTTATCTGTTTTAGTAGTTCGGGCTGTTGGTTTTCGGTGAGAATCAAATGTGCCAAACAACTCCAACAGATTTTCTAATGACATTGGATAAAGTTGTTTTAGAATAAAATTCCGAATTAAAGTTCGTAAATAAATTTTTTGAACCGAAGCATCAAAACTAATTAGCTGATCTCAATCATAATTAAGTGAAAACCCACCAGATAAAATTTCATTATCTTCATCTAAATAAAAAGATAATTGAATTTGTTCAATGTATTTATTCAGATAGGATGATTGATTAATATCAATAAAAAAATTATAGCGTCGTTCAATTTGACTGTAAACAGCACCATCGATTTCTTGGGGATGATACTTATGCATATAGCCAATGTACACAGGATTGGTTTTAGTACTTTCGGGCTGTAATTTTAATAGTCCATCACTTGAACCACTAGTCCGGGCCATAATTTTTTGTAAAGCCAAATTCAGCATTAACTTGATTTTTTCAGCTTTAGTTAAATTATCTAAAGCATCCAATTCTTCTAAGTCTTCAGCCTTTAAATTTTTTTTAATTGCTGGTAAAACTTTTTGAATGAAAGTTTTGTTAGGATGATTATTTAAGCTATCAAAAAACTTAACATTAATGTCAGAAATATAAAAAGGAACAATTTCTTTTAATTTAAAAATCTCAATTGTTTGATCAGAAAAACGGTGTTTAATCATCCTATCGTCTCCTTCTTTTTTTTCACTGCGCAATTTTACGTTTTAAATAGAATTTATAAAAAATCACTAAAAAGCCAATGAATAAAATCGTTGATAAAAATGATCCAATGACAATTGCGATTAAACCATCGGTTGTTAATTCGGTTTGATGCTGGTAACTAACTGGTAAAATTGAATAAACTGTGGTGAAGAAATCCAAAATTCCAAAAATAGCAGCCATAATAAAAGCATACTGGGTTGTTGCGCGTTCTTTGGTTTTTCCAAAACTACTATCGGTTCGCATTACCCGGCGGATTAAAATGCGAAGTGATGATTCAAAGTTATTGTATTCAACATATTTTTGGACTAAACGTTTGATTTCTTTCATTCCGTAGAAATCGTCATTTCAGTCAAATTTTAAGTTATTAAGTTGATAAAGAATATCGCGTAATTTACTAGAATTGTTAATACGTGATTTATTAAATTTAACTTCTAAAACTCACAGTTTTCAAAACCGAGCTTGAGTGTAAATCATGCTTCAAAAATAATTATTAAAAACGTGTAAGTTAACATCAAAAACATTAACTCCTGTTGCAGTAATAGTAACGGGATTAGCGTTTTTAATAATTAATGATGACAAGTTTTTATTAATGAAACCAGCATAATCATAATTTCACTCACAAATATTATTTTCCACATAATCAGCTAATGTTTCTTCTAATAACATGTTAGATTGTAAATTAGCAATTTTTTCATTGTATTTCTCATAACTAATATGACGATCACCATCTTCATTTAGACCAAATAAAGAAGGGGCCATAGTTAATAAGAAAAAGGTTTTGAATTGGGGGTCATCTAAAAAAATATTTTGTTCTTCATCCATGAAACTAATATCGGCTTGACGGGTAATTTCATAGGCGGGAATGGGTGAGAGAAACGATTCGTCTTCGGTCTTAGTTCAAGCAGAATCAACAATGCTTTCAATATCTTCTAGATCTCTCACATCATCAGTATCAAATGTGGTTGTGTAGAATTTTCGAATGATTGCTACAACATCCATTCAGTCTTGTTTAGGTGAAAAAGTTTGATTTACATTCTTTAACTTTAAAGGTTTAAAAGAATGTTTTAAAATTTTTTGAGTAATTGCTAATGGTTTGGTGTTTTGAAAGAATTTACGTAAATCTTCATACATCATTAGTTGGGCTGATAAAACAATTAAAATGGAAAAAAATCATTTGTGAGTTTGTTTAGACGCAAACATTTGGTCATATTGATTAGGATAACGCTTTCTTAATAAAGCTAATCATCGTTTAAATAAGACCGGATATTTTTCTGTAACATTTGAATCACTTTTTTCATCAATCAAATCAATGATGTTGTTAATGGAAATTTTAGTAATGTTTTTATTAATGAAAACATTACTAACATCGTTGATAAAAAGTTGATCAGTAATTTGATCAAATTGATTCAATTGGGGCTTAGTATCACCCCAGTTAACTGAAAAACCACCCGCGACCATATTATTTTTTTCATCTAAATAAAACGATAATTGGATTTTTTCAGCGTATTCAAAAACGTAACTAGTGGGATCAATTAAAATATCAAAATTATATTGACGATTAAAGTCTTTATTGCCAATGATTTTGAAATCATTAACTTTTTCATAGTCAAAAACACATCAATTTTTTTCGAAATGAAAAATTGATGTATTTCGTTCTGCAAATTTTCGGCTAATTCGCATTAACGAACTATTTAACAAAGTTTTGATCGCGGTTAAAATTTTAACGTTAAAGTTAAAGTGAATTTTTTCATCGTCCAATTCAGTAGTATTATCTTTATTAAAGAAGCTAATATTATAAGTTTTAGGAATTAATGTGTAATCAAAATAGAATTTGTTAATGTTGTCAATGAAAAATGTGTATACATTTCTGATTTTTAAACCGTTAATTAATTCGATCCCATGCTAAAGTACCTCTGATTCATTTTAAACTAGAATTTTTTAATCTAATGATCTTCTTAATTTAGTGCCTGCATTTGTTTTTGGGGAGTAATTTTTAAAATAGCTAATCCGTTAAACAAAATTTGTTGAACAACATAAATTAAGTGTAAACGTTGTTGTTTTAAAGCTGCATCTGTTAAGTTGAGGATTTTGTTAGAATTATAAAAAGTATGGAGTAATTTTGCTAATTCAAACAAGTAATTACAAATTCGATGGGGTTCATAATTTTCTGCTGCTTGAATTATATTTGTTTCAAAAAAATACAAATGATTAATTAATTCACGTTCGATCCCAGTTGTTAATAAACTAAAATCAGTGGGTTGAAACTCAAAATCTGTAACTTTATTTAGAATTTGTCAAATTCTGGCATAAGCATATAAAACATAGTAAATGGGATTGGATGCGGATTCTTCTTTGATTAGATCCAAATCAATATCAATGTGAGTGTTAATAGACTGAGCGACTAAATATCATCGTAATGCATCATAGCCAATGATTTCATACATATCGCGCATTAATAAAGAATTACCAGTTCGTTTGGACATTTTGAGTTCTTGACCATTTTTAATTAGTCGTACTAATTGAGTAAGTAAAAAACTGACTTTTTCAGCTTGATTAATTGCTTTTAAAAAAGCTTGCAATCGACTCACATGACCATGGTGATCGCTGCCCCAAATATCAATGAGTTGATAATGGGAGTTTTTTTGTTGGATCCGTTGTATTTTATTTCAGTGATAAGCTAAATCTTGAGCATAATAAGTAATTTGCCCGTCTGATTTTACTAAAACTTCATCTTTATCATTGTTTAAGTATTGAGAGCTTGCAAATCAAAGAGCACCATCTTTGTGATAGGTATGATTTTTAAATTTAGTAAAAATCTCAGTAATTTCTTGGTTTTGATGCATTGACTTTTCTGAAAAAAAATGATCAATTTGAATTTGATATTGTTTTAAATCAGTTTTAATCTCTTCAAGAAAATAATCAGTTGCAAATTGCTCCAAAATTACGGGTTGATGATCTAAAAATTGTTGCTCATGAATGTGGTAAAAAGCAAGAGCACAACTGATAATTTCTTGTCCATTGTAACCGTCTTCTGGCATTAAAACATCAACACCACAAATTTGAAGGTAACGACAATAAACTGATTTAGCTAAATTATTGATTTGATTTCCCGCATCGTTGATTAAATATTCTGTATCAACTTGATAGCCTGCAAATTTTAATAAGTTAACTAGAGTATCACCAAAAATTCCGTTACGGGCGTGTCCTACGTGTAATAGACCTGTGGGATTAGCAGAAACTAATTCTACTAAATAAATAAAAGGTTTGGTTGGTTGCTGGCCAAAATCATTGCCTTTTTTTCTAATATTTTGTGCTAAAGTTGTGAAATTATTTAATTGTAAATTAAAGTTAATAAAACCAGGTAAAGCAAATTCAACTTTAGTAAATTCATCATATTTTCTGAGATGATTAATTAAAAGATTAGCTATTGTTTGGGGATTTTGCTTAATTAATCGGGCAACAATGATAGCCACATTAGTTGAAAAATCACCAAAACTAATTTTTTTGGTTTTTTCCACTTTAATAACAAAATCAGATGGTAGGTTATTAGCAACTAAAACCTTATGAATAATTTCTTGAATTCTTTTAAGCAAAATCAATACCTCAACAACAAAATTATCTAATAATTTTAATATAAATTTGACTGAAAACCTAAGTTTGAAACAAAATGAGATTAGAAAATAGTTAATTGCTTTAACTAAAAAAATTAATTAAAAACAAAAAATCACAATAAAAAATCTCCTAATAATGTTAGGAGATTTTTTAAATTTAATTATCTTTTAATTGAATTTTTAAATTAAATCGAAACTAAATGTAATTACCGTTACCGTCTCTTACTACACCAAAGATGCTTAAGAAAATATCAATTGGTCATCAAATGGCGATTAAACCAATAAAGATACTAAGAAATTTTAGAATGGCAATTTTTAGATTTCCCGCATAAAAACGATCAACTGCAAAAAAACCTAAAAAAATAGAAAATAAAATTAAAAGAATGCGAGATTTAGAAGATGAAGAACTCATATAATTTTTATATTACACTTAACCTTATTTTTTAATGTAAAAATTCGAATTAAAATTTAATAAACAAATTTTTCTATTGCTAATATCTTATCACAAATTTATTGGTTCGGATTTGAGTTTTGATAACCAACTTTATTTTGCTTGTATTTTTGATAATAAACAGCAAAATAAGAATGGGTTTTACGAATGTTGTAATTTAAATAAAATAATGTATCTAAAAGATAAATAATGAAACCAAAATTAACTCATCCCAAGAAAATATTTTTGGAAATTGAGGGATTAAACTTTCAAATATATTGATTATTTTTTCATCAATTATCTCTATTAGTATAAACATTAAAAAAAATAATCAAACCAACTACACTAAAAAAGAAAAGAATTGCTAACCCAAATGCAATTGAATGAATAATTTTATTATATTTATGACATTTATCAGCCAAGCGATTTGATAAATACTTCCGGTCGTTTCAGAAAAAGAAAATTACCCATTCAGTAAAAAGAATTAAAATTGGCAGCAAAAAAATAAAATTAAATGCCACGATTCTAGTAAAAATAATTTGAGTTTGAGATAATTCAATTTCAATGTGATTTGACATATTTTATTTTTGTAACTTTAGAATTAATTGATAATTTTTTAATTCTTCTTGATAATTTTTTAATTTTATTTTTTCTAGTTCAACTTTTTCAGTCGTTGCTTTTAATAAAAAGTTTTGGTTAGCCAAAATGTTTTCTGACCGTACAACTTCGGCATTTAATTTAGCAATTTTTTTATTTAAAATTTCTTGGTATTGTTGGGTTTGTTCGAATGAGCAATACAAATCGAACAAATAATTTTTAATTGCAAATGAAATCTTAGTTTGATCTTGCGCCGAATTAATCAGCTCACAATTTACCATAGCAAATAAATCAGTAACTGCAGTAATTTCTGTTGCTATATGATTATTTTTATCATTATTATGAATTATAAATTGTCATTTAGTATGATGATCTTTTAATTCGTTACGAATGTTCCGCACTGCTTGAATAAACTGAAAAAATCAAGGGTGTTCAGGTTGTTCAAATTCAATTAAAACATCAACTTGATTATAAAATTGATTGCTTGTTTGATGAATTTGATCATAAATAAATTCGGTTACAAAAGGAATTAAGGGATTTAGTAAAATCAGAATTTTATGTCAAATAAAACTGATGAATTTTTGACTATTAACTTGAACTCTATTTGGGAAATTAAATTTAATAAATTCAATAAACCAACCACAAAAATCATTCCAAACGAAATCAGTGATTTTTTTACTAATTAAATTAAATTGTAATTGTTCATAATGACGCAACAATTGTTTGTTTAAAGCTGCTAATTTTGCATAAATTCATTTTTCAGATCAATTTAAAGTGTTTAGATCAAAATTGGTATCAGTTAAATTGATATTTTTATGCTGTAAAAAATTGTAAGCATTCCAAAATTTATTAATGAAAGCACTAGCATCTTTAACTTTAGCTTCAACATAAATTAAATCTTCACCACTATTAGTGTTGTCGATAAAGAACAATCGGGTAGCATCAGCACCATATTGTTGAATTAATTCTTGAGGATCAACACCATTTCCCAATGACTTAGACATTTTTCTGTTGAGTTGGTCGCGAATTAAGCCGTGTAAATAAACTTTTTTAAACGGCATCAATTTTCCAAAAACTGCTCCAAACATCATCATTCGCGACACTCAAAAAAATAAAATATCTGTTCCGGTTACTAATACTGAAGTGGGGAAAAAATGCTGAAATCGGGAGTTTTGATTCTTATAAGTTTCAGTGGTGGTTAATGGTCATAGACCAGAAGAATACCAAGTATCAAATACATCCGAATCTTGAACCCAATCGCCCGATTGATCAGGAGCTGTAGTTGCATTTACTATAGCTTTTGTTTTTTGATTATAAAAAATCGGAATTTGAATTCCCCAAGTGAGTTGTCGAGAAATACACCAGTCTTCCATATTGGATAAATAATGAAACATTTGTTTCAAAAAATTATCCGGAAA
Source organism: Mycoplasmoides fastidiosum (assembly GCF_024498275.1). Classification (GTDB taxonomy): domain Bacteria; phylum Bacillota_I; class Bacilli_A; order Mycoplasmatales; family Mycoplasmoidaceae; genus Mycoplasma_N; species Mycoplasma_N fastidiosum. Next base: position 662,819 of record NZ_CP101809.1, on the reverse strand, counting down.
AAAAGATAATTGATCAGGGTTTTGTTCCAAAATTTCTTTAGTTTTTTTGGCAACTACTGAAGTTTTAACGAATCATTGTTCAGATAACATGGGTTCAATAACAACATTAGTGCGATCAGAATAGCCAACATTATTAATGTGAGGTTCAGTTTTTAAAATATTTAGCCGCTTAAATTTAGCCACTAATTGCTGACGACAATCCGTTTTATCTAAACCACTAAATTCCAAACAATTATTTAACATTTTGCCATCTAAACCAATGCATTTGACAAGGGGTAATTGGTGATCTAAACCAATTTGATAATCATTAAAATCGTGTGCAGGTGTACATTTCATTACTCCTGAACCAAAACTTGGATCAACATAAGGATCAGTAATGATTTTTAAAGGTTGATTATTTGCGGGATTAATAAATTCAAGATTTAAATATTTTTGATAACGTTGATCATCAGGATTAACGACTAAACAAACATCACCAAACATTGTTTCGGGTCTGGTCGTAGAAACTTTTAGCTTAATTTCAGAATTAGTAGCACAAGTATAATCAATATGATAAATAACATCAGCTACTTCTTTGTGAATGATTTCAATATTAGAAATGGCTGTTTGTAAATGAGTGTCCCAGTTAACTAACTTTTCGGCCCGATAAATTAAACCTTTTTGATAAAGTTCAGCAAACGAATCCAATACTACTTGAACCGAATGATCATCTAAAGTGAATCGTTCATTAGTTTTACTTAAACAAAAACCCATTTTAGCTCATTGCTGACGAATAGTTTGAGCGTGTTGGTTTTTTCATTCGGTAATTAAAGCGTTAAATTCTTGACGGGTGTATTGGTCTTTATCAATTTGTTTTTCGCGTAGTTCTTTTTCGAATTTAGTTTGTGTCGCAATTCCAGCATGATCCATTCCACTGGCTCACAAAACATTGTATTTTTGTAATTTATAAAACCGAATCAACATGTCTTGTAAAGTGCCGTCTCAAGCGTGACCTAAATGTAAAATACCTGTTACATTAGGGGGTGGTAAAACAATGGAAAAATATTTGGTTTGATCAGAAGCAATTGTTCCAATTGCCAAATTTTGTCAGCCACTGGGAATTTGGTTTTCGATTTGTTGGTGTTGATAAAAATTAATCGGTTTAGACATAAAAATTATTTACGAGTTCAAGCTTTGATTAGTGCTAAAAGTTTTTCGGTATTAGTTTTTTTGCGTGCGCTAACTAACAAAATTTTATTAAGATCTAAATTCATTTTAGCAGCAATTAGTTTCAGTTGATGCTGTTGTTGACTGTAAGATAGCTTATCCATTTTGTTTAAGGCTAATAAGTAGTTATCAAATTTAGTGATTAAATAATCTTTCACTTCAACATCATGTTCAGTAATGACATTGATATCACAAACTTGAACAACAGCAATTAATTGGGGTCGATGTGAAACGTAGTTTTCAATAATAGTAGTTAATTTTTGTTTACGGTCATAATTTACTTTGGCATAACCATAGCCAGGTAAATCGATTAGTCAAAATGAGTCAAAATTATAAAAATTAACCGTTTGAGTTCGTCCAGGGGTTTTGGAAATATAGGCAATTGCCTGTTTAGCCAAACCATTAATTAATGAAGATTTACCAACATTAGACCGACCAACCAAACAACATTCAAATAAATGATTGTCAGGGTATTGTTCGGGTTTTTCAACGGCGATAATGAATTTAGGCATAGTTTAAAACTTCCAAATAAAAAACAAATTATGATTGTTTTTTGAATTGATTCATAATTTGCTTAATTTGTTTTTCAGATGGTTTACGCCCCATTTGCATGTACATTTGTCGGATTTGTTTTTCAGTAATGGGCGGGTTTTCGCGGAGTTGTTTTTTAAATACTCGCATTGCTAAATATCAACCAATGATTAAACCAGCAATTAAAGAAAAAAAGATGCCTAAACCCACACCCAAACCAACTGCTAAATCGTATTGGTATTGGCTGTATTTTAAAACAACTTCGTTAGCTTGGGTGATAGTGTTTGCTAATAAGGAAAGAAATTTCACGTTGATTCTCCAGTATAGATCTCAAAAATTAATTGTAAAGCATTAATCTTGTTTCTGATTTTGCTTTTAAAATTTAGTTGGATAAACAAATGGTTCAGGCTGAGATTCGTGCAAAGCAGCCGTTTCAGTCTTAACTAATTGATAACATTCTTCAAATTGGTTGTTATTTAACAAATCCCAAAACATTTTAAATTTTGGTGGGGTTCAAGCTGCTTCGCGTTTAGGCTCTAACCGATCAGCCAAGAAAACAATTTTAGTTAACGGATCGGGTTGGGATACAATCGGCATCGTATGTTGAGCAACTGCGCTTAGAATTCGGGAATTATTTAAATAATATTTGTGCTTTAACCATCAAGCCGCTACTGGTCCGTGTAAAACTTTTTTAGTGGGTCACCATTTGATTTTTAATTGATTTCGGGCAATATCAATTAAATCATGGGACCGCAATTCTTTGCACAAATCGTGATACAACCCAGCGATATAAGCATCAGCAATTAATTTTTGTTGTTCAGTTGGATCGTGTTTAGTGTCAGCATGATTATAAATTTGAGCAATTTTAACAGCTGTATCAGCAACTGCTAAACAATGTTGGTAACGTTCTTGACTGACCATATGTTTTAGTTGGGCTTTAGCATAAGTGCCGTATTGGTTAATATAATCAATCACTTTTTGATTTAGTTCGTTCAGAGTGGGGTTTAAAAATAAAGGTGGCTGATTAGGATTGTACCCATCATCATCTATATATTCAATTTTCGCATCATTTAAAAAATTCGATTTAAGTTGATCAATATCCTTATTTTTATAACAAATAAAAGTTACCATCGATTTAATTAAAGCTGCATCGTACAATTCAGAAAAAGTGCTTAAAGTTTCATAATCAACTAATAAATAAAATTGAGCATCTGGGTGCAAACTTTTTAATGCTTCTAAAGTATCGTAAGGATTTGATTTTTCTTTTTTTTGCAGTTCATAATCACTTACAAGATAGCGCGGTTTTAAAGGTTTGGGGATTGCTAATCGACACATGTGAATGCGTTCTTGATCAGAAGCAGAATGAATAGTTCCATACTGACCATAGTAACTAGGCAATAAATAAACCAAATCAGCATCAACTGATTGGGCTGCTTGTTCAGCAATTTTGATATTAAAGTTACTAATCGGATCAAATGCAGAGCTGTAAACAATGATTTTGGATGGGTGAGTTCTAGCCATAATTAAAGGGTTTTTCAGTAATTAAATTGAGTAATGTGAACTTGGGGAGGTAAATAAATTATTACACGAATTGCACTTGGAGTATGGATATCAATTCAACCAAAATCATCAATTACAAAATGGGTATTTTGATCTAGTTGAAATTCATGTTTGCTTCAGTTTTCAGGTGCTAGTTGTGTATCAGCATACTTTTGTAATTGTGGAAAATTGTTCAAAATTTCAAGTTGAAAATTTTCGTTTTTAGTATGGATAACTTGGGTTACATTCGGTCCATGATAGATGATGCTAATTTTATCATCTGAATTTTTATTTTTATCGACTTGTAACACTAAATAGTTTTCAAAAAAATAAGTACGAGATTGAGAAGATTGATAAATTTTTTTATGTCATTTACTTTTTTGTAAAGTTTTAATTTGACTTGGAGCCAAATATTGAAAAATGCCAAAACTACGTTGGGTTCCGGGAGTATCAATTAATTTTAGACGTTCAATTTTATTAGCAATAATATTTTTGGTGGTATTCAAATAACTTCCAACCAAATTAATTGTTTTGGCACCTAATTTTTTGGTTACACTATTGATTAATAATGATTTACCGACTCCAGAATTACCAACGAAATAAATTTGAAAGAATTTTTTCAAATAACTTAAAAAGCTATTTAATCCAACTTGATTTAATGCAGAAAGAAAAGTAATTTGGAAGTTGAGCTTTTTTTGTTTTAAAACTTGATCCCAAGCATGCTTTAAAATTGCTTTTTGAAAGTATGATATTAATTCGGATTTATTAATACAAATTAAAACATTTTTAGAAATTAAATACTGATCAATTTGTTTTAAAAGGCTCAAATTATAAATATCAGTAACAACAACAGTCAAAATTTTATTGGAATCTTTGTTATTGATTTTTAAATTTTGGAGGGTATTTAAAAATGTAGTTGTTTGGGATGGGTCAATACGGGGTGGTTTTTGATAGTGTTTTAATTGGTAACAACACTGGCATAAACTCACTTCAATGATTGGTTTAGGGGTATAGCCTAAATCAACAGGATTAGTACTTAATTGACTACCACAACCCTTACATTTTTTAGCAGAATCAGTTTGCGGATTTTTAGAGGATTTCATCATCGGTGCCTATAATAATTTTGGATAACTCGGATTGGTTTAACATATTGTTTTTTTGTAAAGCGGCATAAATATGATTTTCCACTAAATATTTAAAGCTTAATTTTTTAGTGATTTTATTGACTGGTAAATTGATTAGTGATGTTACTAAAATGCTTTTAGAACCTAATCAGTTAGCTGCTCAAATATCAGTAATAAATTGGTCGCCAATAATAACGGTTTGTTCGGGTAAAACATTATATTTTTTTAGCACTTTTGCAATTTTGTACGGAAAAGGTTTTAAAGCAATTCAAATTAAATCATCAATCATATCAATGCCTCGAAAGAAATTAACAACCCTCCGTTTGTGGTTATTAGAAGCAACCACAACAATCATGTCCCGACTTTTTAATTTGTTAATAAATTTCAAAGCATAACTGGTTGGTTTCCGCCCAAAAAAGGGGGCTAATGTGTTATCTAAATCTAAAACAACTAATTTGATTTTATTGCCGACTAAAGAGTCAACATTAATTTGGGACAAATTAGAGACAAAAATATTAGGACGAAAGTATTGGAATCAACTAAATAAAAACTTTTGGGGTCAAAGTTTATTAATCAATTTCTTACTTTCTTTTCATCAAGTTTTAGAAGAAGTAACTAGATTATTAATTTTTTTCATAACCAATTTTCCAGTTCATTTTTTATTAAACGCCCCTAAAGTTTGTTTTATTCATTACTAGAATAATTTGGCGATTGGGGTTTCTTTTTCATTTTGAGTAAATGATAAAGGTTGGGCAAATAAGGTTTCTTTTCAAAGATCGATAAAAGTTTGATTTTCCACCCCCGTGCCTAAAGCAGTTTTTCTAAATTGACTCACAGGTATTAAATCAATCGTTTCATCAGTAGTTTTAATTCATAAAAAATCTTTTTCAGTTAAAAAGAAACCACGTTCTAAAGTGGTTTTGGTTTTGGCCAAACTAAAACCCTGCAAAGCTAATTTATTTAAATCATTTTTATTATTAAAACTTATTTTTTTAATACCAGATTCAAATCATAAAAATAATTCAGCATTAGAATTAGCTGGCACTTCTAAACAACCAACAATTGCATCGTTAGGTTTTAACTTCATTGCTCGTTGTCCTGAAGAATTACGGGATAAACAATTAATACTATTAATTAAAACATGACTACCCATACTGTTTTTAGTTAAAAATAACACTGATCCCAAATTATCATTAATTAATAAAGAATCAACTAGTTGGTCATTTTCGCTTAATTTGATTGCAATCAAACCCCGACTAGATTTATTTTTAAGAAACTGATTAATTAAAACTTTTTTAGTTAGGCCGTTTTTAGTCGTTAATAAAACCATTTTGTGATCTAAATTTCACGTATAAGAAATGGGATGAATGCCAATAATTTGTTCGTGGGGATCAGTTTTTAAATAACTACTTATTACAGTTGGTAATGCGTTGAGTTTTTTCGTATCAATTTTAGCAACATTTAAAACATAAGCATTGCCAGTATTGCTGAAAATTAGTAATGAATCACGGTTATTGATTTCTATTAAATCTCGATAAAAATCATTGGCTTTAATTTTGTTATTTTTTAAATCAGTGAAATCGATTTTTTTCTGATCAATAATTTTTAATTCCTGGTTTTTGGTTCAAGTATAAAACACAGGTTTATCAGCTACCAAAACTTCTTCATTAACTTCTAGATTTAATACCTCTTCAGTTAATTGGGTTTGACGTTTTAAACCAAATTCTTTGTTGAATTCTAAGATTAATGATTTCAAATGATAATTAAACTGTTCTTGATCATTTAATAAAGCTTTAATGCGAGCTAAATTTTGTTCTAGTTCTTGGTGTTCTTCTTTAAAAGTGCGTACATCAGCTGCACTTAAGCGATACAAACGTAACTGAACAATGGCTTCAGCTTGTCTTTCACTAAAACCATACCGATCTTGCATTTTGGTTTTCGCATCTTGTTTATCAGAACTGCGGCGGATTAAAGTGATGATTTCATCAGTAATTGACAGGGCTTTAATAAAACCTAATAGAATTTCAATGCGCATTTCAATTTGGTTGACATCATATTCAAATGCTTTACGAATTACATCCTTAAAATGGGTTAAAAACGAGTTTAGTAACGATGGCATACTCATTAATTTGGGCTTGCGATTATCAATCACCACAAAATTAATTGGGTAGCTAATTCTTAATCGGGTTTTTTTGTATAAGAAATTAATGATTGTTGGAATATCGGCGTTTTTTTCAACATCAATGACAATTGATAAGCCGTTTCGATCTGATTCATCTCGAACTTCAATTAAATTAGGTAAATCATTATTTCAAATTAAATCATCAATTTCTTTAACAATCACTGCTTTATTAGTATCAAAAGGAATGTCGGAAAAAACAATTTGTTTAATTTTAGCTTGTTCAACAACTGTGTAATTGGCATGAATAAAAAATTTACCCCGCCCAGTCTCATAAGCTTCTTTAATACCTGTTCCCATTTCAATTGTTCCTTTAGTTGGAAAATCTGGAGCAGGTAAAATTTTTAAAATTTGGTTGACTGACAGATTAGGTTCATCAATTAATTTTAAAAGAACTTTTGATAATTCAGAAGGATTAAAAGGGGGGATAGTGGTGGCATAACCCCCAGCAGCAATTCCAGTACTTCCGTTAACTAATAAATTAAAAAATTGGGCAGGTAAAACAGTTGGTTCTTTTTTGGTGTCATCAAAATTATTGACAAAATTAACTGTTTTTTTGTCAATGTTTTTTAACATTCATTCACTCACTGCTCCTAACCGAATTTCTGTATAACGACTAGCAGCGGCTGGATCACCATCAATCGAACCAACATTACCGTGCATCTCTAATAAAAGAAGATTAGATTTTCAGGGTTGTGCCATTCGCACGATGGCATCATAAATTGAACTATCCCCGTGAGGGTGAAAATTCCCCATTACCTCACCAACTAAATTGGTGGATTTTTTGTGCGGATGCTTGTGGGTTAAATTTTTTAGATGAGCAACATATAAAATTCGGCGTTGAACCGGTTTTAAACCATCGCGTAAATCAGGTAAAGCCCGTTCTTGGATTACGTATTTAGCATACCGGCCGTATAATTCAGAAATAACTTCTTCTAACGGCCGTTCGATCATGGATTCAGCAACAGTAGCGGATTTTTTATTTTTCATAGATTTCATCCTCAGCTACGAAATTGACATTTTCATTAATTCAATCCCGTCGAATTGCAATATCATTACCCATTAAAGTTAGTACCCGACGTTCAATTAAGGAAATATTTTCCATCGTAACTAAAACTAATTGACGGGTTTCAGGGTTCATGGTAGTTTCTCATAACTGTTCTGGTTGCATTTCTCCCAAACCTTTAAAGCGTTTAATTTCCACTGATTCGTGTTTTTGTTTCAGCTGGTTAATTTCATGATTGGTTCAAACATAAAACGGTTTTTTAATTTTGGGTACTTTGACCATATAAAGGGGAGGATTAGCTAAATACACATGATTATTTTCGATCAATGGTTTCATGTACCGATAAAACAAAGTCAATAATAAAGATTGAATATGCGCTCCATCATTATCCGCGTCGGTCATGATAATGATTTTGCCATAATTAATTTTTTTTAGGTCAATGTCCTTACCAAAACCAACCCCAATCGCATTAATAATCGAAGTGATTTCATCATTGTTTAATAAATCAATTAACCGAAATTTTTCAGCGTTAATAATTTTCCCTTTTAAAGGCAGAATTGCTTGATTAAATTTAGAACGACAGTTTTTGGCCGAACCACCCGCAGAATCTCCTTCAACAATAAAAATTTCATTATCACTTGCTTTTTTAGATTGAGCAGGAGTTAACTTACCCGCTAACATTCGGGTGTTTTTTGCGGTTTTAATTTTACGAACTTCTTCACGGGCTTTTTTTGCAGCCACCCGAGATTCTTGAGACAAGATTGCTTTTTTGATGATTGCTTCAGCTGCTGGTTTATTATCGGTTAATCATTTACTAATTTGGTTAACTGCTACTTTATAGACAGCATTTTTAGCTTCGGGAGTGAAGAGTTTGTTTTTAGTTTGGCCTTCGTACATGATTAAACTTTCAGGAATATGCACTGAAATTACTGCTGAAATACCTTCTAAAATGTCGCTGGTTTCTAAATCGCCTTTTTTTAATAATTTATTCTTCTTAGCATAAGCGTTAATAACTTCAGTAATGGCGTTTTTAAATCCAATTTCATGACTACCACCTAATTTAGTTTTTACTGAATTAGCAAATGAAACTACACTATCATTAATTTCATCGGTATATTGAAAAGCAAGTTTCACACTAATTTTTTCTTCTTCGCCCTGAAAAAAACAAATAGGACTGATACCTTTACGGTTTTCGTTCATGAATTTTACATAACCAGCCAACCCTTCAGTTGCATTGAAAATGTGGGTGTTATTTTCTTGATCAGTAAAACTAATGATTAAATTTTCAAATAAATATGAAGTTTCGCGCAACCGTTCAATAATAATGTTGCTACGAAATTCACAAATAGGAAAAATTGTTTTATCAGGTTTGAAATAAACTTTAGTACCTCGGATTGTAGTATTACCAATTTTTTTTAGGGCTTGTTTGATTTTACCCCCATTATGAAATTGGGATTGGTACAAAGTTTTATCTCGGGCTACTTCAACAATTAAGAATTCACTCAAAGCATTAACCACAGATGAACCAACCCCGTGTAAACCACCCGAAACTTTATAAGCTGAATCACCCCCAAATTTTCCTCCAGCATGCAATTTAGTAAAAACAGTATCAACGGTTGAAAGTTTGGTTGTTTTATGAATTCCAACCGGAATGCCCCGACCATTATCTTGAACCATTACTGAATGATCAGGAAATAGTTGGATCACAATTTTATTAGCATACCCCGCAATTACTTCGTCAACACTGTTATCAACGATTTCTCAAATTAAGTGGTGCAAACCTTCTTGGTTAGTAGAACCAATGTACATTCCGGGCCGTTTTCGGACAGCCTCTAATTCTTCTAAGACTTGAATGCTCTCATCAGAATAGGAGTGGTTAGTTTTTTTATTCATATGAACTCTTTTGGCTAAATTTCTAATTAATTATTTTAATACACTTCTGAATAAAAAAATGTGGCCCATTAAAAAAACACCATTACGTTTTTAGTAATGGTGTTTTAAAAAAATAAAAAATCACAATTAAAGGTTGGTGTTTCGCTTCTGTGCACCAGCTTTAATTTTGTTAAACACATTGTTTTGTTCCCGATCAATTTCATCAAAATCAATTTCTTCGGTTTCAGGGCAAGTGTTGTGGTAAGTATTGATTTTATTTAGTTCTTCAATATCTTTGGCATTTAAATCGATTTCTTTGGCTTTGGCATATTCATCAATTTCTTTTTTGTTGTGTGCACAAATAATTGGAGAAATATCAAAGTACATTAAATAAGCTAATAAAATTTGAGGCACTGTAGCATCGTATTTTTCAGCAATTTTAATGATGCGTTTATCAGTTAGATTAGATTCAATATCGCCTAAAGGAGCATAGGCTTGAATTGCAATATTTTTCGATTTACAAAAATTAATTCGGTCCCAACGCATGTTATTAACTGATAATTCAATGCGGTTAAATTCAGGAAGATAGTTAGTAATTTCGTATAATTTTAAAATTAAATCCTTATCAAAATTAGAAACGCCAATTACTTTTACATTCCGAATGCGTTTACAGTCGACCAATTGTTTTCAGGCACTAATAGTCATTTTTGTGTCGCAATGTGGACGGTGTAATAAGTAAGAATCAATTTCTTGAATGTTACCTAATTTTTGCAGTGATGTTTTTAACGATTTATTAATTCCACCTTTGTACTGGGAAGGCCAAATTTTAGATTGTAATTCCATTTTCAAACTAAATCGTTTGTATTTAGTTTCGATTTTTTTAATTGCAATTCCAATCGCTGCTTCGTTACCGTACCTTCAGGCACAATCAATAAAATCAAATCCGGCATTTTGTGCGTTCTTAATTAATTCAGACAAAACGTCAGCATCTCTGGAATGTTTTGTGCAAAGCCCTAATTTCTTTAAATTATCCATTTGATCCCTTCGACAAAACTTTTCTACTTTATAGATATTACATTTTAACATAAAAAATTATAAATTTTATCACTATATCCCCAGTTTTTATAAAAAAAGTTTGGGTTTTAAAATCTTTTTGTAACCTGATTTTATTAGTAGATTATTTAGGATTAAAATTTAAGAATGATAAAATGACATCACTGATTCCTCGGGATCAATTAACAGATAAAATACTTTTAATATATGTATAAAAAACGTGATTATGCTGCTAATTACTTCTTTAAAGCCGAAGCAATTATCAAGCAATTCAATCCTGATGCAGTGGTAACCCTCCAATTTTTCCAACGTCACGACGATGCACTTTTAGGTGGAATGAACGAAGTTTTAGATTTGTTAACCACCGAAACTGATACTTCCAAATACATAATTCGGTATCTGCCAGAAGGTTCAATTATTAATAACAAAGAGGTTGTTTTAGAATTAGAGGGAAGATACGCTGATTTTGGGGTATATGAAGGTATGATTGATGGAATTTTAGCCCGAAGCACTTCAATTGCCACTAATGCGAAACGTTGTTTAGCTGCTGCTAATGGTAAAACAGTGGTTTTTATGGGTGACCGTTCTGATCATTATTGCAACCAGGAACGTGATGGAATTGCTGTTGAGTTAGCTGGAATTAAAATGCATTCAACAAATGCTGGAGCTCAAGGTAATGCTGATGTAGTTTTTGGCTCTATTCCCCATGCTTTAATTCAGAATTTCAACGGGGATTTATTAACAGTTATGCAACATTATGCAACCTTATTTCCTGAAGATCAAGACTTAGTGGCTTTAGTTGATTTTAATAATGATGTGATTGCTGACAGTTTAAAAGTATTAGCTTATTTTGGTCCAAAACTAAAAGGGGTTCGGGTTGATACTTCTAAAAGTATTCGAGATAAAATGTTTCCTGCTAATGCAAACGAATACGGGGTAACTCCGAACCAAATTAAACAATTACGAAAAGCTTTAGACCAGCATAATGGCCAACATGTACGCATCATTGTTTCTTCTGGATTTACTCCTGAAAAAATTGCTGAATTTGAAGCAGTTAACACACCAGTTGATGCTTATGGAGTTGGGGAGTATATTATGGGAATTCGCAATTTTTTCAGTGCTGATGCTACTAAGATTAATGGTGTAGAGTTAGCTAAAGTAGGGCGAAAATACCAATTTAATCCGCGATTAGTTACTTACAAAAAATAAAATGAAAATTGGTATTTTTGGCGGATCATTTAATCCCATTCACAAGGGCCATGTCAAAATTGCAAGAAACGCTATTAAAGTTTTGGGTTTAGACTTGCTTTATTTTGTTCCGGCTTATCGTAATCCTGACAAAATTAATCATAACTATGTTCTAGGTTATGATCGGATGCAAATGATTGATTTAGTTAAACCAGATAAGAGTGTGATTTCAACTTGAGAATTGTCTCAAGCGAAACTGAGTTACACCTTTGAAACAATCAATCACTTTAAAAATCATTATCCTAATGATCAGTTATTTTTTATTTTAGGATCAGATAATTTGGATCATTTAGATCAGTGAGAGGGCATTGATCAAATTTTAGCTCAATGTCAAATTGTTTGTTTCAAGCGTAATAAGCGCATTAATTGAACTAATTTGCACAAATTAGGAGTGCAATTAATTGATCAAAAATTATTCCCCGAATCTTCAACTGCATTTCGAGCTGGACAATTTGATTATTTAGCAGTTAAAGTAAAACGGTACATTGGAAATAATTATTTATATTTATTTGAATTATTAACAACTCATTTAAAACAAAACCCTGAATTAAAACCCTTATTTGATTTTACAATTCAAATTTTGAAAAGTTTTTTGCACAACCACCAATTAAAAGTTGATTTCTTGTTATTTAATGAAAATCATGCACGAATTCAAGAATTATGAACTAAAACAAAAATTAATTTAACTGCTTTTAAACAAATTCAATTTGATGAAGTGCAATTATTAACATTAATTCAAACTCACCGGTTATTTATTGATTTGTTGCCAGTGATTAATTTAGTAACTTTTATTGCATTAAAACCCAAAGATTTTGTTCGTAAAAAATTTGGAAACAATTTAGTCAAAATCTTTGAATGAGGTCAAAAATATTCGTTAAATAAAACCATATTAATGATTTTTGGCCCAACCCAAAAAACTAAAGTTCAAAAAAATTGAACCCTAATTTATCAATTATTATTCGAACCAATTTTTAGTTTTTACCAAAATGAATTCAAAAAGCATACAAACTAATTGCCACTGAGTTAGCTAAATTATAAGATTTATCAGTTGCGATTGGTTCTAACATAATACGAGGTTGGCAAACATGAATTTGTTCCAGTTTTGTCAATCCAAAAGTTTCAGACCCAAAAATTAAAAACAAGTTTTGGGCTTCCATGATTTGTTCAGTTTGTAAATATTTTTGTAAATTGATTGCTTTGTGTTTGCTAAAATAAAGCAACAAATTATTATTTTGTTTTTGAACTTGTTGATAAAAATCTGCTCAAGAATCATATTCAACAATTTCTACTTGTTCAATACAACCCATTGTGGCCCGAATTAATTCAGCATTTTTAAATTCATCATTTGGTTGTTCAAAATACCGTAAATTGCCAATTCAACCATAAGGACGAATGAGTGAAATTTTTGCTTGAAAAATATAAGCAGTACGAATGATATTGCCTAGATTTGCAGCGTTTTCGGGTTGATATAAAACAATGTGTAGCATTTAAATTCACCATTTTAATTAATTGATCAAATTAAAAAAAACATTAAAACTAGTTTTTTAATTTATAAATCAATATCAATAATCTAATAAATTATATCCTCTGATTAAATCATTAGATTGTTTTTAAATAAAAGCAGAAAGTTTTTTATGAAATTTAATAAAAATTCAAAGCTACGATTAGTAACAACATTAGGATATTTTAGTTCCTTACTATTAAGTGCTTGTAGTGGTGGAAATGATCGTGTTGCTGATACAAACATTGGCAAACCAAACACAGTTTTAGTGATGAAAAATAATCAAGAAAACAAAGTTTTTACCAACTTAGAAGTTACTAAAGTTTCTGATAACAAGGGTTTCAGTCAATTACATTTTAGTCAAGAATTTGGTTTGTTAACAATTAATCAAGATCATGTTTTACAAACTTTTAAAAATAACCAATGAACCACAATTAGTGATCATGTTTTTCCCAATAGTCCAATTTCAGCTTCTGGAGGCAGAATTAGTTTTTTAGATAGTGATCAAAAATATGTTTGATATGAAAATGGAACTAAAGCTGTTTCTGATTTTGTAGTTAGTCCTTACAGCTATGCGGTTCATTTAGGTATTGCCAATATTGTTGTAGCCAAAATAAATGGCCAATATACTCTAACTCGGGTGAGTCGTTCTGGTTCTAGAATTACAATTGATAATTCCAGCCGTTCTCTGTTTTCTGAATACACCCAACCATTACAAATTGATTGAAATAATTCTAATCATGGTAATGGCCATATTGTGGCCTATGGTGAACCAACAACTGAATATAATCATTATATTTTTGATCCTAATCGAAAACATAATTTTAAAAAATTATTTTATTTTGAACGTCATGATATGAATGATTTAAGAGGCGAACTAAGACTAGCTAATGGAACTGTTTTTGAAGATGATGTTTTTGATGTTTTGTTTTATAAAAATAAAACTTATTTAGTAACAACAACTGCTAATGCAACTGAAGGTGCGCGAATTAATTTAATTAGTTATGAAAAAGAATCAGAAACAAGTAACAAATTTAATTTAAAAATTGTTGCTTCTTCTCAACCAATTGCCTCTGGTAATCGCTGAATTAGCCCAATCGTTTTAAACAATCAAATTTATGCAAACTTAACAAATGATACTGAAAGTGATTTAGTCAAATTTAATTTGTTAGATTTGCAAAAAACCGAATTAGCCAAAGGCATTAGTTTTCATGAAACAGGCGAAAATAGCGGAGCTGTTTATGGTTATTTAAATAATAATTTATTTGCTCGTAGTACTGATTATCAATCTTTAAAAGTGATTAATTTAACAGATCCAACTAAAACATTAACTGAAGACTTTCGTCAAAAAATTATTCAAATTGTGACTGGTCAAAATTCGGCTTTTGTTCGATTAGCTGATGGAACTATTCATGAAATTAAGCCAGTTATTGCAGATACTAAATAATTTTGATAAATCAAAATTATTGTTTGAATTTCAGAAAGAATTTTTTAGTTATTTACATGAAAAAAATTAATTGACTTAGTTGACTTGGATTAGTTGGCTCTCTAGTTTTAAGTGCTTGTGCACAAGCTGAATCCACTAATTTTGATCCTTCTAGTAATTCTCAAAAACTGCCACCTTCTTCCATGAATAAACCTCAAAAGCCACAACCAATTGTTCAACCCCAAAATCCCAAATCAGTTTTTCCTCAACCAAAAATGATTGAAGGTTGAACTAATATTAATATCCAACAAATTTCTCATAATTATCAATATACCCAATTGAATTACAGTTCTGAATTTGGTTTATTAGGTATCAATAACCAAATGAAGTTACAACGTTTTCAAAATAACCAGTGGTTGGATTTAGTTGATAACGTTCATCCTCATAGTCCAATTGCAACTGCGCGGGGACGAATTAGTTTAGTGGATAAGGATCAAAAATACATTTGATTTGAAAATAATAAAAAAACTGTTTCTAACATTGTGACTAGTTTACACAGTCAAGCAGTACATTTGGGAGCTGCTAATATTATTATTGCTAAAAAAACTGATAACTCTTATACTTTAACGCGAATTGAAAAGACTGGTAATGAAATCAAAATTGTAAATCAAAGTAATGCTTCATTTTCATAATACAGTCAACCCCGACAAATTGATTTAACTCAGGTTAATAATGATAGTGATGGGCATATTGTGATTTATGGTGAACCATCAACTGAATATTCTCATTATGTTTTGGGCAAACAACATAATTTCAAAAAGTTATTCTACATTGAGCGTCATAACATGAATGATAACTTGGCTGACCCATTAATTCTTGAAAACCATAATGTTTTTGAAGGTGATGTTTTTAATTTATTAAGTTATAACAATAAAAATTATTTAGTAACAACTACAGCAAATGCTGAACAAGGTGCTCAATTAAATTTGGTTGGATTAGCAACTAATAGTTTTCGAAATAATAAATTCCAAATTTTTGCTTCTTCTCAACCGATTGGTATGGGACAACGATGAATAAGTGCATTTGTGATTAATAATGAATTGTATGCCAATAAAACTCCCCATATTAATGGTGGATTATATAAATATAGTTTGCCAGATTTAAAACAAGAAACCAAAATAGTTGATGGTATTAGTTTGCACAAAATTGGAGAAACCACTGCAGCAGTTTATGGCTATTTAGACCAGCAATTATTTGTTCGTACTACTAATTATCAAACTTTAAGAATAATTAATTTAACCAATCCAACCCAAATTTTAGAACATAATTTTCAACAAGAAATCAAACAAATTTTAAGCGGGCCAAAAAGTGTTTTTGTTCGCTTAAATGATAATTCTGTTTATGAAATCCAAAATATAAACAATAAAAAAGAGCAATAAAAATGAAACACAATTATTCAAGAAAACAAACTCTATTCTTTGGTTTCAGTTATTTAAGCGCACTTTTATTAAGTGCTTGTAGTGGTAGTGCGACTGAATCAATTGATTTAAGAGTTGATCAAAACTCTAAAGCGTTTACCAAATTAAATAGTGAAAAAATTTCTGGTAATCAACAATATAGTCAACTGAATTTCAATTCAACATTTGGTTTATTAGCAATTAATCAACAGAAGCAATTACAACAATTCAAAAACAACACTTGAAATAAATTGGTTGATGGGGTCCATCCGACTAGTCCGATTTCAGCTGATCGAGGTCGTTTAAGTTTTGTTGATGAAAACCAAAAATACGCAATTTTATACAATCAAACTAAAGTTAGTTCCACATACACTGCTAGTTTATTTGCTCCTGCTGTGCACTTAGGTGGTGCTAATGTTGTTATTGCTAAAGCAACTAACAATAAATATAATTTAATGCGGGTAAATTTTGGAAGCAGTATTGGTTTAGATAATGCTAATTCTAAAAATCATTTTAATGAATACAGTAGCCCTCGACAACTTGATTTATATGGCAATAGTCACAGTAATGGTCATATTTTAGTTTTTGGGAATCCGGTTAATTCGGTAAATACTGATAAAGATGTAGCTCAATTTAAAACATTGTTTTATATTGAACGTCACAACATGGATGATATTAATTTTGCTAAACCATTAACTTTAACTCCTGATAATTTAGTTTTTTCAACTGGTACTTATCAAGTTTTAAATTTTAATAACAAAAATTATGTTGTTGCCACAACTTTGGATGCGCCCAAAAACCAAAGTTTAATTAATTTAATTGGCATTGAAAATAATGCTTTAAAAATTTTTAAAACATCTGTTCCGGTAACTGGTTTAAACAGTTGAATTAATCCATTTGTTGTTAATAATGAAATTTATGCAACCAAATCGACTGATTCAGATACTGGTAGTTTGTATAAATACAGTTTGCCTGATTTAGTTGAAACTAAAATCAGTAGCGGTTTTGATTTAGGCCAAAATCAAACAACAGCTATTGGATTGTATGGGGTATTAAACAATAATTTATTTGCTCGGGCTACTGATCATAAATCCCTAAAAATGATTAATTTAGTTGGTTCTAACACTATTTTAGAAGAAACTTTTACAAGTGATATTAACCAAATTGTGACTGGAAATAATTCTTTATTCGTTCGCTTAACTGATGGATCAGTTTATGAAGTTAAACCCGAATAAAACAAATTAAATTCAATATTTAATAGAAATTATCATAAAAAAACCACTGGTTATTAATCAGTGGTTTTTTTATGTCTTAATTGTTAATTTTAAAGTGCTGCTGCTTCATCCATTACAATTTCAACATCGGGATGAGAAGTTAAAATGGATGCTGGTAATTCAGGATCAAAAGTTGTTTGTTGTAATAATTTTTGCATAATTGCTTTTTTATGCGATCCAAAAGCAATTAAAATGATTTTTTTAGCTTTCATAATCGAAGCTAATCCCATGGAAATTGCTTTTTTAGGAACTAAATCAATAGAATCAAAATAACGCGAATTATCTTTAATTGTATTGGGGGTTAAATTGACAATTCGAGTTCAAGAATCAGGATTAGTACCCGGTTCGTTAAAACCAATATGTCCATTAGTCCCAATGCCTAAAATCTGCAGATCAATTCCCCCTGTTTTTTTGATTAAATGATCATAATTTTGTTTTTCATTCGGAAAATGGGTATTTCCATTACGAATATCAATTTTTGAAAACAAATGATGATTCATAAAAGTATGATAGCTTTGTTCATTATTTGGATCTAATTGGTAATATTCATCCAAATTAAAAGTAGTAACTTGACTGAAACTAATTTTTTTGGCTTGATAAAACTTAACTAACTCGGCATAAGTTTGTTCAGGAGTTGATCCTGTAGCTAGACCTAAAACAGTATCAGGTTTTTGATTAATTTGTTTCAAAATCTGTTCAGCAACATAAAAACTTGCGTCTTTGGGATTGCTATAAATTTTGGTTTTAAAATGCATTTTTTTCCTTTTGTTTTTTCACAAAACTGAATAAATTTACTTGTTAACTAACTTTAATTTTATAGAAAAACCATCATTAATGGCTGAAATCTTTAATTTGCCATTATTTCTTAAATCAAAATGGAATAATTTTTAGAATAATAAAATCCGTGTGTCATAATAAAAGAATTCAGTTTTATTCAGTAGTAATAAATTTATAAAAACTCTTTAAATCATTTTACAAAAAATGTAAGATGATTAATTTAAATATGTAATTTCTTGTTAAAAATTAGTTTTTTCAGTCTAAATTAGCTGGTTTTAAGCCAAAAATAGCTATTTTAGGCTGAAGTTCAGCAATTTCTAATTAATTCTAAGAAATATTTATATAATACACCTGTTTTTAGAGCCTCAAAAATACTAGTTAAAACTTTTTTTAACATACTAAATTTGTTTTAATTAATTTTTGAACCGATTTTTCAGTTCGTGGTTTTTGTTCTCTATTAATAAAAATAAATTTATTTATTTTTTAATACTGAAGGGTAAAGAAATATGACCGAAGTAGATATCAATACTGAGTTAGAAAATACTAATTCTAGTAATGATTCCAATGAAGCTCTTGAAACTCTTTCTGTTGAAAATGAGCAACCCCAAATGGATCCTATTATTGCTGAATCCGAAAGTACTAAAACCGTTTTTGAATATGATGATTTAAGTCCATCAACAAACTTTTATCATATTGTGCAACATCAGTTTAATAATAATTTTAAAAATGACTGGTTGAAATTTGATGGAATCAAATTCAAAAAATTTTTAGAATTATTGAGTTCACAAAATTTAGAATTAGCCCAATTTGTAATAAACAATTTTGACCGTGATAAATTTATTTATTTGTCTAAATTACACGGTGTGGAAGCAATGGATTTTGTAGTTAATCAATACAATCTTTTTCATGACGATTTAGTGGATAAAGTAATTAAACCAACCGAGCAATTACAAGCACAAAATGAAAATTATGTAAATTCTGATTTTGTATACGAAACTGCTAATTTTTATCAAGCTAAACAATTGAATCAATTCAAAAATAAAACCGTTAATTATTTTTTACACCAACGGATTAATAATCAAAAACAATTGAATGATTTAATTTATTTGCTTCAGAATAAACCGCAAATTAATTTTGTAGAAGCAGTTGATAGTGCGATCAAAACCCCAGGAATTAGCGCCTTAGGCAATAAATTAGAAAAACCTGATTTTAATAATAATCAATTTCGTAAGCGCATTGTTGGCCGTAAAATGATCTCTAATTTTTAGGATAAATTAAAAGATATGAATAACCAAAACAATAAATTTGATTGACTAAATAATACTGGACGAGATTATGATCTTAATGACTTACGAGTTGTTTTAAAAAAAGATCATGAACCAAATCCTTATGAAGATATTATCAGCATTAAAAAGAACTGAAAAATCTATGCCGAACGCTTTGAAGAATTTGCTCCACTTTTGCCTAATGCGATTAATCTTTATCGAATTAACAGCCAAAAATTTTTAAATAAATCAGAACTGCAACCAATTTTCATTAAAAAACAACAAACTAATTCAGTTGTCCCTCGAGTTGAAGCTAATTTGAAACATGAAATAAGATTGCATCAAATTGATATTGAAGTTCAACCCCAAATGGCAATTACTAGTCGAAAGCAAAGTGACTCAATCAATTTTCAGCATATTGATCCTAATGTAAGTGATTGAAAAAAACAGCCAGTTAATAAAAAGGTTTTAACTGAAATCTATAAACCATTAACTTATTACGATGTTAAAGACTGAATTAAATTTTTTATTAAAGGTAACAAATAATTTTTATTATGAAAAAATCAAAAACAAAAAAAACTAGTTTAACTAAATCAGTTAAAGCTGAATTACAAAAGAAAATTGCTTCTGCGTCTTTAAAAGGTCCAGTAGCAATTACTGAAGCTGACCTAAAAACTTTAGGATTACTTTTTGGGAAGAAAAATTCAATTGTTTGTTCATTTGACGAAGTTTTATTTATTTGTTACAAAACTTTAAATCAAGTAACTAATGAATATGAATATTTTGTTCACCGTAAATTAGACAAAAAAACTAAGGCACATGCTGTTTCTTTAGTTGATGAAACTCAAGCAAAAGCAATTGGATTACACGAAGGTATTAAAAAACTGAAAATTGGTGATGAAGTATTTGATATTCACTACGTTTCAGCTGATGCTTTTCCAACTCAATTTAAAAAATTTGCTCTTAAAGAAAAAGCACCAGTGATTAGTGATGATCGTTTCTTAACTCATTTCATGGATGCTGATGCAGCTGACAAAGAATTAAATATTTTCTTTGATGAATTACGTAATTGAAAAAAACAGATTACTGACAAAGTTTTAGAAACTAAAGAAGTAGAAAAAGTTGAACCAAAAGTTGTTAAACAACCAAGTGAAAAACTAATTGATATTACCGAACTTTCTACACCTAAAAAAGTAAGTGCTGATTCAGTTACTTATTCTGATGCTTTCAACATCCGCTCTGTTCAAAAAACTGGTTATCACTACTTAGCTGATAATGAATTAATTTTTGTACGCGAACCAAAAACTCCACGAAGCGAATTAAGTTTTAGTTATCAAACTAATTTCCGTGATGTTGATAACTTTTGATCTAAATTAGTAAAATTCTATAACATCAATGCGGTTGATCTAGATCGCAAATTAGATTCCTTAGAAAAACACGAGAGTCCAACTCGCGTGTTTGATACTGAACAAGCTGAATTAAAAATTACTTCTAAAACTAAATCAGCTGAAGAAAGTTTAGAACCAAAACGAATTTATCTAGAAGAAGAAAGAGATGTTTTACACGAAAAAGTAGAATCACTAAGATTGATTTTAGAAACCAATCAAATTCCACTTGATGACAGTGTTGAATATAAAAATTTGGTTCAAAAATACGAAGAAACAGTTGCTGAACTAGATCAAGTTAATAAAGCAATCGAAATTGTTAATACCGAAAATCAAACTCTTTCTCAACGTTACCAAAACTTTGTGCCACGTAACTATACCAAAGTAAATGCAACTACTGAAACTTTAAATCGCCATCAAGATTTTGTTATCGATAAACTAAGTAATTTTGATCAACAATTAAATGATATTGAATACCGTAAAAAAGAATTCGAAGAGTTATTGTATCAACGAGTTGTAAATACTCATAAAGCTAAGAAAGCTAAGGCTAAATTTGAATTAGAATTACGAGCTCAAAAACCTGATAATTCAGAATTATTATTAATTGCTGAACGAGAACAAGAGCATTTAAATCAACTAGCTGAACAAGGTCGAATTCAAGAAAATATTGCTTTAGTTCAAGCTCAAATTGACTTAGATGAAAGTAAAATTAACAATTCCATTGAAACTTTACGTGAATTTGAAGTTGTTGATAACTATGAAGAACGTATTAAAAATTTACACACCCAACAACAAAGTTTAAAAGAACGTCAAGTAGAATTAAACGATGTTTTAGTTGGTGCAAAAATTAAATTATTAAAACGACGTAAATTAATTAAAGAAGACTTGAAAAAACGTAGTCAATCTTTAATGTTCTTTGAAAACGAAATTTATCAATTATCTAAAAAATTGAATGAAGAAATCAGAGAAAACTTTGAAGTTGTTTGAAAATTATGAAATGGTAAAGGAATTTCTGAAATTAATGAAATCTTTACCAAAAAAATCGAATTACTAACTCAAATTTCTGAAGTAGTTGCTGCACAAATTGATCGTTTATCTATCAATCAAATGCAATCATTAGAACTTGCTAAAGAAAACCAAATCGATTGAGAAAAAGTTTATGAAGAAGTTGTTAACGAGTATAAAGTTAAAGGCTTCTATCAAGAAAATCCTAAAATTGAAGAGTTCATGTTTGATAATAATCAAACAAAACAAAACCCATTCGTACGTGTTGAATTAGCTCCAGCAGTAGAAAAAATTGTTAACTTGGATTATGCATTATCTTTAGCTGATACTCAATCCCGAGAAACATATTTAAATGATCAAGCTAAATTATCTTTATTAGGCTTAAACCCAGTTACTAAAGATGATGATGAATACTTAGTAATTGATCAGTTACATGAAAATGATGAGCTAACTCCAGAACAACAATCCCGATTAGAACAAGCGCAATTAGAGCGTCGCTTACTAGAAGAAGAACAAATGGCCAAAGAAGCTGAAGTTGTTGCGGCTCAGGTTGAAACAGAACGTGAATTGGAAGCAGAAATGGCTCGAGTCCGTGCTCAAAAAGAACAAATTGATCGTGAAATTGCTGCTGAAAATGCCGAATTAGAGCGCAAACTACGTCAAGAAGAAGCTGATGCTTTAGCGGTGGCTCAAGTATCTAGTGAAATTCATTCCAAAATTGTTAGCGAACACAAAAAAGAAGTGTATCACTTTGCTAAAAATTTGATTACTGAAAAATATGTGGAATTAAATGGTAAAAACTTGGTTATTACTGACCAGTTTGAACCAACATTGCCACAATCTAGTCAACGATTACAAAACCTAGATTATTTAGCTAAACCAGAAGATTTAAGTTTCCAAGAATCTAATGAAGTATTAGATTTAGAACCATTTGAAGAACCATGAACTAATAGTTTTGATAACCCATTAGCTGATGAAGCGCCATTAGGTCCAGAACTAAACATTGAAAGTGCTAATGAACAATTAGAAGCTTTCTTAGATCAACCAGTTGAGATTGAACCAACCAATTTGGATTCTCAGGAAACCCAACCAATTGAAACAAATGATGATAGTTTAATTGATCAATTAAACCAAGAAGAATTTGATTTAAGTGATGATTTAAGTTCAACTGATTTTGCTCCTGAACAAAATAATTTTGCTGAATTTAGTGATGTTGATGTCATTAGCACTGAAGACTTATTGGGTGATAATGTTGATCATGAATCTAATGTAACCGAAGATTTAGTAACTTTAGAAGATTTAAGTGGACCAATTCAACGGGTTGAATCAGAACAACAACCTGCTTCAACTGAAGACTTTAGCTTTGAAGCACCAGATTTCAGTGCCTTTAAACCCGAAGATTTAGTTGATGAATCCGCATTAGCAGTTGATGAAAATCAATTAGATCAACAATTAAGCTTAATTGAAGAAGAAAACGAAATTATGAACGATGATAAAACAGATGATAAAATCAGTGCGGTGTTTGATGATTTAACTTATCGTGAACCTGCTCCAACTGAATCCGAACAACCAAATCGAGTTTCAGAAATTGATTTATCTGAAATCAAAAAACGAATTATGCAAATTGATGAAGAAATTTTACATTTATCTTCCTTCACTGAGCGTAGCGAAACTCGGGTTGAACAAGCAGTTAAATTGCGTGATGAACTAAAACGACAATTTGATGAACAAATGGAAATTGGCAAATTAGAATTCGAACAATCCCGAGATGAATTCAATAATTACTTAAAGTCTGAAATTGATGAAATCAATGAAGAAAATACTTTTGATGAAGCAATTGAAAAACACTTATTAGAAGATGATTTATTTGCTGAACCAACTGCTCATGATGAAGTAGTTGATAAAGACACTGATCCAAGTATGCCTGAATTAAGTAGTCCTGAAAACAGTTACTTCGATACCCATCGTCACACTGATCAACAAGATGAATCAACAGGTGAACTAGATCAAGAACCAACTGATCATTTTAATCAATATGATACTACTGATCATAACCATGATCACGAACCTGAAGGATTAGCAGATGAAGCAGCTGAACAAAATCAAAGTCATGATTTAACTGATAGTTCAGAAGAAGAAACAGAATCAGAAACTGAACCAGTTGCTCCGGCTAAAAAAGAAGGTATTTTTGGCAAATTAAAAAACTTGTTTGGTGGTAAATAATTCTAAATAATTCGAATTAGTTTCCCCAAATTCAGTTAAAAACCCTCCACTGTTTGAAACAGTGGAGGGTTTTATTTTGCTTTGATTCAATGAAGCATGAACTTATGCTAAATTAAGATCATGAATCTTGTTTGAAATTATAATACGGTGTAATCGGGCTGAAAATCAGGACGTTTCACTAAATTAATTCCAGTAGCTTGAATTAGCTTAACGATTTCTAATGCGGTTGCTGGGGCTGAAGATAAGCCGGGTGATTGCATTCCAGCTGCGTTAATGAAGCAAGGTTCATTTTTCGCCGCTTGAATTACAAAATCATTAGTAGCAATGTCGATTGGACGTGATCCCGCAAAACTTAAAACAGTTCGATCTAAATCTAAACTGGGCACTAAATCCCGACCAATTTGACCGATGTAATTATATTTAGCAGGAGTAATTAAACTAGTATCAGTTTTAGGAATTCCTTCTTCAGCAGTTGGCCCGACTAATAAATTACCATTTAATAGTGGGGCAACAATAACGCCCTTACCGTGAATGGTTGGTACTTTAAAACAAACAGAATTTACCAATGAAGCTTGACTAGAATCTAATACCCGATACTCGCCACGTCGGGTAGTTTGTTGAAAATCTGGATAACCAGCCATAGCAGCTATAAGATCAGCATAATGTCCAGCAGCATTAATGATAATTCGGGCTTGGTATTGTTCGGTCTCATTAACTGTAACTTGAAATAACTGGTCAATTTTATGAATACGGGTAATTGCAGCTTTTAAAAACAGTTGCATACCATTATTCATCGCTGCTCCAGCAAATGCAGTTGCGGCTTTAACAGGATCAACAACCCAAGAACTAGTGCATAATAACGCTCCTAAAGCTTTAGGGTTAAGATGTGGTTCCCGATTTAATAATTCTTCTCTGTCAATCACTTTTAAATCTGCACTAGCAACTCCATTTTCTAGTCCGCGGTGATATAACATGCGAACATGTTCCATTTCTTCTTCATTAAAGCCAATTACTAATGAATCAACTTGACGGTGGGGGAAATGTAAATGGGGGAAAACTTGTTCGACCCATAATTTATTACCTAAAACATTTAGTCGTGCTTCTACTTTATGAGGTTCAGGATCAAATCCGCCATGAATTACTCCTGAATTACCAAAAGAAGTTTCTCGGGCTAGAACAGGATTTTTTTCAAATAGCCCAACTGTTAGTTGATATTTAGCTAATTCATAAGCGATTGCAGTTCCAACAATACCACCACCAATGATTGCAACATCAAATTGTTTCATATTTCTTCTCCTTAAAAAATTAATAATTATATTTTATCCCGATTTATTTCGAACATAATTAAATTCCATGTTTAATCAATTCTGAAATAATTTTACAAATTTATCCAGTCGAAAAACTTTAATTTAGGAATTTTTATTTCGATAACAAATAATTTAAGCAATTGATTTAGGCACTAATTCATTTAATTAATTTTATATTTTTTTTGGTATAATATTCTCTGTCTTATGGTTATGAATTAATTTTTTAACAAATTAATTTTCATCATAAAAAACAGCTTTTTCAATTTAATTTTTGAAACTAAATTCTTAAATCATCATAAATTTGACAAATTAATTTAAACATAAAGAAGGGATTTTCTATGGCACGTCGAGATCAGTTAACTAACCGCGGTCCACTATCTGGTAACAACCGTTCAAAAGCGTTAAACATCACTAAACGTAAATGGAATTTGAATTTACAAAATGTTCGAATTCAAACCAAAAATGGCCAATCAGTTAAATTACGGGTTTCAACTAAAACTCTAAGAACTTTAAAAAAACTTGGTAAGTTAGTTTAAGAATTTTATGATTGAGAAAAGATCCAACTTCGGTTGGATCTTTTTGTTTTTTTATTAAAAAAAAAACGAATGTCTATCAATTTTTATAAAACATACTCATTCTTCAGCCAAATGTTTAAAATTGTAAAATTTGGTTTATGTTGAAATTTTTTAGTAATTAAGCTGGAATAATTTTTTGTTACTTTTTAGAAAAAGAATAATTTTTCTTCTGAAAAAATAAACCATATTTTTTAATAGGAATATAATTTAGTAGAAATATTTTTAGTTATTAATAAAAATCCGCTTTGCCGTTTGGATTTAAATCATTTATCAATCATTCCTTTTTAACAGGAATTAGATTAAATTTTTAATATTCAAACTTGCAATCTGGTTCTTTTATAGTAGTGAAATAGGCTACTTAAAAGCTAAATTAATGATTTAACCAATTTTTATTTTTTGTACGATTCTAAACGACAATTATTTAGAAACCCATTCCTAAAAAAAAAAAAAATGAAAAAAACTAATTTTAAACGCCTATTAAAAGTTAAGAGTTTATTAATTGGCGTTTCACTAAGCAGTTTGATTTTAGCTGCTTGTTCTAATACTGGCTATGATCCAGAACTAATCTTTTCCATTGCACAATCCAGTGTTTATCCGATGGCCATTGCGTTGACAAAAATTGTCCCGCTTTATAATGAGCAACAAAAAAACACCGAAAATTTCTTGCCAGTTAAATTATTGACCACAAAAGAAAATAATTTAAATAGTGAGTTTGGATTGTTAAACGACACTATCACCAAAATTACTGGTAATGATAAACAAACTCCTTCTTTAATTTTGAATTCTGCAGCTAGTGCTGCAACTATTAATAGTTATCAAAGATTATTGAATGTATCAGATATTTTAAAACCTGAAGATTTTGCTCCTGAATTAAACCAACTTTATACAACTGTAGTTGGTTCTAACGATACTTCTCGCTTATATGCTATTCCTTACAATGTTTCAACCACTGAATCATTAGCCATTAATCTACCTGTTCTTAAATTTTTAATTGATCAAGCTACTTATCATGGTGCAACAGTTTCTGAACCAGTTACTAATTCCAGTGGGGTTTTAAAGCAATTAAAATCCACAACAACCGAACAAGCCAAAACAAAAATTGCACAAACTGTTTGAAACCGTTATGAATATAAAGATGGCACAAATGCTGATGCAACTAAGAAATTAACCGGATTAACCATTAATGAAGATACTTTCACTCATTATGATAAATTAACTGAATTTACTAAGAAAATAGTTGATGTTTTAACTTTAAAAACAGGCGAAACTGTTTCAAAAGACAGTAAATATGCTAATGTTTTATCAATCGATTATTCTTCTAGTGTCTTTAGTCGCCGATTGTGAGAAGAAACAGGATCTCAGATCAATGATTATATTTGGAAATATTTGCCAAAAGCTGAAAATAATAAATCTAATATTGTTGATTATACTTTCTTAAAAGATGAAACCAAAGCCCAACAGTTTACAAAAGCTTTTGATGCTTTCATTGCTTATTATGAAACTCCTAATGTGGCTAAAAAATTACGCAACATTTTCTTCACTAAAAACACTAATGACTGAGCATCTTGGTTATTAAGAACAGCTGATACTGCTATTGCTATTGCCCCAAATGTAGGTGTACGTCAATCAGTCCAATCCCAATTAAGCAAACTCTTTTTTGCAACAAAAGACAAACAGGTAAATCAAACACTTTTCAACAGTTTTGCAGAATTAGATAAAGATGTTTTCTGATTCAATCAATTTACCAAAACATCAACTCCAAGCACAAATGAACAACAATTACAAACTTATGTTGCTGGTGGTTCTTCATTAGTGCCAATTAGCATAAATGAAACTAAAGATTTGGCTTTAAAAAAATTCTTAAATTGGATTTATAAAGGACAATTAGAAAACGGAATGAAAGTTAGTGATTTTATTGAACAAGAATCTAGCTATTTTATTCCGTTAAAAGATAAATTTGGTGATGAAGCTAAAGTTCAAAAACAAATTGAATTTTATAAATCTAAACAAACTAATTTGACTGATAATGATCAAAATAGTGATGTTAAGTTTTTAAATCGTAGTTTACAACTTTCTGCTGAAGATTATCTCTTATTTTTACAAGCTCAAAAGGCTGCACCATATAATCTAGAAAATAGCAATAAACAAGTTTTATTTAATGATGCAAGTGACATTAATACGTTAAAATTAAGCAGCGAAATTTCATCTCAAATTAAAAGTTTAGGGGATGAAGGTGCTAAGAAAATAACTGGCAATGAATTACTTGCAAAATTAAAAGAAGAAAATTTATCCCAATAATTCTTAATAGAAAACAATTTAAATCGATCAAATGAGAAAAATAGCAATTGCAATCAATAATCTCTCAATCGAATTTCATAAAAAACTAATTTTAGAAAACTTAAATTTAGAAATTTATGAAAACACTTTAACCTGTCTTTTGGGTTCAAGCGGAACCGGTAAAACAACATTAATCAACGCCTTAGTGGGTCTTTTAAAACCTACTAAGGGTTCTGTTGTTTATAAGAATCCTAGTTGAAAATCTAATTTAGGTTTTGTTTTTCAAGATTCCATGTTATACGATGAGATCAGTGTTTATAAAAACATTTATCTTTCAATTAAAAATTCCTATGATTGAGTTATTAAAAAATTAATTAAACTAATCCAGCAATTTATTGACCAAAATCAAATTGATGATTCAAATTTTCTAGCTCATTTTCAGCAATTAAAAAATTGTTATGATGAGCAAAAATCAATCTGAAAAATTTGACAAAAACTTTATCAATTGTATTGAGTTTTAATTAGAACTAAAAAAATTAATTTATTATTGCAATTACATAAAGTCACTAATTTAAAAAAACACATTAAAAATGAAATTGAAGTTTTAAGTAAAAACTTAAAAATTGATCATATTCTTAAAAACAAAGCAAGTCAAATTTCAGGCGGGCAACGCCAACGTGTTGCAATTGCTAAAGCTCTTATTAAGAATAGTAAAATTATTTTTATGGATGAACCATTTTCATCCTTAGATGCAGATACTAAAACTCAGGCTCGGGATTGATTACGAGAAATTCAACGTAAATTTAAACTAACTGTTTTAATGGTCACTCATGATCAAAATGATGCTGTTTTAATATCAGATTATATTATTTATCTATCTGATAAAAAAGTTCAACAATATGATCATCCTGAGCGTTTTTTTGAACAACCTTATAATTTAGAGATTGCTGAATTCATTGGATACCCTAAAATTAACTTTTTAAAAGAAGAAAATGGCGTTAAACATTTTATTCGTCCTAAACATTTAAAACTTGAAAAAGATCCAAATGGAGAATTTGTAATTACGAACATTATTAATACTGGTAATTTCAATATTTGTGAAGTATTAAATGAAAAAACCCAATTAAAATTATCGGCTTTTTTATCCCATTTAATTTGTCAAACTAATGATCGAGTTAATATTAGTTATAAACCTGAAGCAGTCATTAAATTTAATCAACAAGGAATTAATTTAGTTTATGAAAAGCAAAATTAAACCTTGATTCACTGCAAATAAAATCAAACCATGACTATGAATGACCCCAATTTTTTTGATGACAATGATGTTTTTGGTTGTGCCATTTTTTACTGGAATCACTGAAGCATTTAAAGTTACTGAAATTTTTGATCGAGTGAATTTTACAATTGGTATTAAAAATTTTGAAACAGTCATTGGTGATCGTGATTTTAATAATGCTTTTTATTATTCCAACATTATTTTATTTCTTGGAGTTCCATTAGGATTTGGCTTAAGTTTAATTTTAGCTTTCTTGTTAAATAGTTTTTTTAACAAAATCTTTCGCAGTGTGGTTGTGGGTATCTTATTCTCCCAATTTTTTATTTCTGGTTTTGCAATTGGAATCGCTTTTATTTATTTATTTGATACTGAGAAAGCGGCATTCAATTTAATTTTTGGAACTAGAACTAATTTCACTGAAGGCAACAATAATTTAATCGTACTAGTTGTTTTTCATTTGTGACGCATTTGACCCTTTAATACTGTAATCTTTTTATTTCACTTTACCGCACAAAAGAAAAAATATACGGCTTTAATGAATATTGATCGATTAACTTTTGCTGATAAAGTGCAAAATATTTATTTTCAAAAAATTAGAACAACTTTAATTTTATTGATGTATATCAATATACTTCAAGCATTATTACTTAATCCTGTAGCGATTTATACAGAATCAACTTTACGCGTTAATAATGTTTCTACTTTTTCATATTACATTTATTACTATTTAAAAATTAGTCCAGAGCCATTATTTGGACGAGTGGGAGCTGCTTCTGTTTTAACTTTAAGTTATTTGTTATTAATTACTTTCATTTCTATTGCCATTTATTATTTGGCAAAATATCGTCGTCAAATTAATCAAGGAATACAACAACTAGTTAATAAAATAAAGCTACTTAATCTGAGTAGGAGACAATAATGAAACGCATTTTTTCTTTAATGATTCGGTTAGCTCTTGCAGCTTTTATGCTTTTGGTTATTATTTCACCAATTTATTTCTTAATCATTGTTTCTTTATTCAGTAACACTCAGATCACTAGTCCAAGTCAAAGTATCATTCCTGATGGGTTTAATATCGGCAATTTCCTTGAAGTAATTCGTTCAGATTCCCGGTTTTATTTCGCTTTAGGATGAACAATTTTATTTGCTTTATTAGCTAGTTTGTTAAAAACAATTATTTTAGTTACTGGGGGATTTGGTTTAAGTTTAATGAAACAAAAAACCCGATTAATTATTTCATTAGTGTTAATGTTTTTTATGTCGATTCCCGAAATCATTTTATATACAGGATTATATAAAAACACTATTTCTTGAGATCTAAAACAATCAGTAATCTTTTTGCCTTTAAGTGCACCCTTAATTTTTTCTTTTTTTTCATTGATGTATTTTCAAAATGCTTTTTTAAACATTGGAGAAAAATTTAGCAAAATGGTGATGATTGATCGCTTAAGTGTGTGGGATAGAATTGTTTATATGTATTTACCAAAAATTCAGTTTTCATTAATTGTCTCTGCAATTTTTAGTTTAATTTATGCTTGAAATAGTTTTTTATGACCGAACATTATTTTACCTGGTACAGGCATTATTTTCTTGGGACAATGGTTTCGCACTACAGGGATGATTCCTAGTGGTCAATTAGAAAATTTAGTCGCTGCTGGAGCGATTATTACGATGATAATTCCTTTAATTTTTTACTGATCAACCACAAAATGAGTAAACCGCAGTTTTACTAATCCGGTAAAACAAAATAATTAAGAATAATACCTAACAAGAAATCCAAAAACCACAAGAATCATTCTTGTGGTTTTTTATTATGATTCAAAAATAATTTCAATCATTCTTGGAATTTTAAAAATGAGTAAATCTTTTTTACATTAAAATAATTTAAATTGAACAAAATGAAACTAGTAAGAAAATGATTTTAAAAAATGCGTTAATCACAACTATTCAAAAACAATTCAGGGGCTGAATCGAAATTATTGATAACCAAATTACTCAAATTAATCGGGGCAAAACTGATCAAGAAGGGATAGATTGTCAAGGATTAATTTTAATGCCTGGATTTATTGATAGTCATACTCATGGTGGCTATAATTGATCTTTTAACGATATCATCGAATCTGATTATGAAAAAAAATTATTGTATTATGAACAAGAAATTATCAAAGAAGGCGTTAGTGCTGTTTTAGCCACAACGGTTACTTGTTCTCGGGTTGATTTGCGAGTAATGATGGAAAAATATCGTCAACTTTTTCAACAGGAGCATAATTTTAATTACTTAGGCTGGTATATTGAAGGGCCATTTATTTCAGTTGAAAAAAAAGGTGCACACGAAGCTGATTTAATTAATAGTATTGATTTGGATTTTTTATCAGAATTACAAAACCATTTTTCACCTAATCAAGTTTGTTTGACAATTGCGCCTGAAACTAATGCTTTAGAATTATTAAAACAATTTCAAAATTATTTTATTTTCAGTATTGGTCATAGTAATGATTATCAGTTTTCGCGTTTAGGCATCCAAGAAAATTGTTTTAAACGAATCACTCATTTATATAATGCCATGAGTGGATTTGATCATCGCAAAACAGGGATTGTAAATGTTGTTCTAGAAAATAAAAAATGAAATATTGATTTTTGTATTGAATTAATTAGTGATGGTTATCATACAACTAATTCCTTGATTGATTTTACTTACCGAGTTTTAGGAACTCAAAATTTAAGTGTGGTTTCAGATTCACTGCCAGCTAAAGGATTAGCTAATGGTCTTTATAAGTTGAATAATTTAGATATCTTAAAAAAAGATGATGTTTTTTATTTGAAAGACATGTCCAGTTTAGCAGGAAGTGGAATGAAATATAACAAAGTGGTTAAGCATTTTAAAGATGTAACCAATTGTAGCTGATCTGAACTAGTAAAAGTTTCATCTTATAATGCGGCCAAAAATTTACAACTAGAAAACCAATATGGGAATATTGCTATTGGTCATCATGCGAATTTAGTCTTAGTTAATTCTGATTTAGATATTTTATTGCATGTTCTTAAAGGCAAAGTTGTTGTCAACAATTTAACAAATTTGACAAAGAATAGTTAATAAGCATCTATTATTAGTATTGTTTTTCTAAAAGATCTAAAAATTTATTAACTTTTACTCCTTGTAAAAGGCTGTTAACAATAGTTTCATCACTAAAAACAGAAGCAATCTTGCTCATTACTTCCATTTGATCTTCATTAACTAAAGCCAAGCCAAAAATAAATTTAACTGGTTGATCATCTCACATAATAGTTTTAGCTAATTCTAAAAAGCAGATATAGTTTTGGGTAATTAATTGACTAGTTTCATATGTGCCATGAACTAAAACTAAATAATTTCCCATGGCTACTGGTGCAGTTTGATCACGCACTTCAAAAGAATCTAAATAGGCTTGGGGTGTTGTCGATTTTTGTTGCATAATTTTCCGAACTGTAGTAAAAACTTCAGCTTTAGTTTGAAGGTTAAGATTTAAATAAATATCGTTAATCATTTGATGATTCATTGTTATTTTCTTTCTAATTTAAAAATATTTTGATCCGGTTAAAAAGATTCATAAAATAATTATGATTAATTCCTTTTTGGAAAAAGTATTCTCAAATGGGATAAAGTCGTTCGTTTGGCATTATTTTCTGTTTTAGATTTCGTAAAATCCGGTTATTTTCATCAAGTAATTCAGGATTGATAAAACGCTGAAAATTAGTAATTAAATAGTTATGAACAAAATTTAACTTTAATTTTGTAATTGCTGCAATTGCCATACTCATTTCTGTTATTATTGCATGAATGATTTCTTGATAATTATTAATTTTTACTAGTTCGTTTACATATTGATAACCTTGTTCTTGACTTAAAAAAGCTAATAAAGTATGTAAACCATTAACACCTAAAAATTTTAATTGAAAGTATTCAGCAAAATTATCAACTGCTTGAATTTTTTTATTATTTTGATCCAAATTTGAAAAAGGAAATTTATAGTTATTCTTTTCATAAAAAATATTAACAAAATTTTCTACCATCAACAAATCACTAACTTGATTAGGAATAATACGATCAACAACTACGTTAATAAATTGAACTAATTTGTGATATTTGGGATTTAAATCAGCTTTGACTAAATTGGTTAAAGCTTCACTAGCTGCAAAATGATTTTCAAAAGCAATTAAAACTAATGGTTGATTAGTGATTCGTTGTTCAATTGCGTTTTTAATAATTGGTACAATCTTTGTGAAATTATGTGCACCAATTGCTGTTAATAAATAATCTGCATTTTTAAATTGTTTAGCTATGAAATCTGAATTATGAACATTTCAAATTTGATCCATTCGATATTCTAATATTTGATCACTATTCAAATAACTTACTTTGTAAGAGTGGTTTTTTAAGACTTGAATTAACTGGGGATCGGCATCAAAATAATTAAGTGAATAGCCATTTTCTAATAGTAATTCTGCAAGCAAACCACGGCCAATATTACCAGCTCCAAAAACATAAATTTGTTTTTTAATACTCATTGTTCATTATTTTGTTTTGTGTTTTTAAAATTTTTATTCATTCTATTGTATGTTAATGACTAGGAATTTACTACAGATTTAACAGTGAGTTTGACACTAAATTTTGCCAAAAAACTATAAGATTTTAATTTAAAAAATCAATCAATAATTAAGATAATAATAAAAAACTCCTCCAATTAAAAGGAGGAGTTTTTTGGTGAAAATTAGCAGATTAACTTAAATGTTTTTAATAATATAGTCTTTAAGTAAATCAACTGTTTGAAATTGGGTTTTAATATCATTAATTTCTTCAACAATTTTACCGCCTTTCATTAAATAAAGTTTTTTTGCAAAGCGATAAATTTGTTCTGCATCATGAGAAATAATTAAAACTGCCATGGATTTATGATTAAACAAGTATTCTAAATAATCGCCCAGTTCTTCTTTGCTTTTCAGATCTAAATTATTAGAATATTCATCTAATATTAAAAGCAATGGATCAGTAATTAAACTTGTAAATAAAATTAATCGTTGTTGTTCTCCGCCCGATAGAGACCGAACTTTTTTATTAAGAATTTTTGAAATTTCTAATAACTTATACAAATCATTATTTTCAAAATCAACTGTTTCAGTTGTCATTCTTGCCATATTTAGTACATCAAAAACAAATAAATTCTGGGGAAAACTAGCTGATTGAAATTGAATAACAATTTTTTCATTAGGACTTTTAGTATATGGATAATGATGAATAATTTCCCCACTAGTTGCTTTGCGAAAACCACAAATAATATTGGCTAAAGTTGTTTTGCCTGCTCCGTTATTACCAATTAAAGCAATGCGATCATTTTCATAAATATTAAAATTTAAATTACTAATTAATTTTTCTTTTTCATTTAAAAAGAAACGTTTAACCTTTTGTCACCAAGTTAAATCTCTATTCAATAAATAATTAAATTTTGATTTATAACTTTTATTGATATTTTTCAGTTCAATTAACAATTTAGATTTATCCATACCTACTCCGCTTTAAAGGATCCAAATTTAAAACAATTGCAAACAAACCAAAAGAAAAAATAATAGGCATGATTAAATCTAAAATTTTGTCTTGATAAGTAGCTAAAGCTACAACAGGTAAACCTTTTAAAAGGCCTAAATCATCTTGCACTTCTTTGCCAATAATCGTAAATAAATCTAACTTAGTTTCTTCGGTCAATGATCTAAGAATGGTTCGAAAATTTAAACCTAAAAAACTTTGATTAGGATTACCATTTAATTTAAAGTTAACTATATCCGAAGGATCCATAAAAATCGTAATTCAAGGTCGATTAATTTCAAACACCTTTGATTGTCCTAAATTAAAGGAATGACCTAAACTGCGCGCTGTTCACGATTCCATTGTTAAATATAAAATATATTTGAAAGGATTAATATACGAAATTTGTGCGTAATTTGAACTTAACGTATAAAGAATCATGTTATTAAAAACTAAAATTAAAAACAGAAAAAAAATTGCTACTAAATTAATTGTGGTTTGTTTTTTTAGAATGTTAGCAAAAATCAAACCAAAGGCAATCGAAATATTTAGGCCCCAAAAATTAGCATAAATCATTCCTAGATAATCAATATTTAGTTTAGATCCAGTGCGAATTCAGTTAAACAAATTTTGGTAGCTAATTTGTAATCAAATATTCGCTAAACTAATAGCTAAAATAAGAGCTCAAATAATCAAATTTTTACTTTTTTTGATTCCAGTATGAATAATAATTTTTTTATAAAAACTACTATTATTTAAATGCGAAGTGACAATGCTAGTTAAAAAAATGGGGAAACAATAACAACTAATTAAAATTGTAGTGCTTCAGAAGAAATAAGTAAAATTAGTAATTCAACCTAAAAAAGAAATCAAAAATGGAAAAGCAAAAATAAATAAAATTAAAAGTTTAGAACGTTTTAAATATAACAAAGCCGACTTATAAAGATTCAGTGTATCTGAATATTTAATATCAATTTGAGTTGAAAAATATTTAAGAAAAAAGTTCTGAATTTTAATTTGGTGTTGCATTTTTAATAATTTGAATTTTGGACTTATGTATATTTAGTTTTCTTTAAAGGATTTAATGCAAAAATAATTCCGAAAAATCCAGCAATAAACAATCATGGCATCAATAAATTTACAATTTTGTCTGCCTTGTTATTAACTATGTACAATAATTCTGTTGTTGGTTGTTGATTGCTAGGATTCATTTTGGCTTGATTAATTTTATTTAAAACATCTAAAATCTCTAATTGAGAGCTTGGAGTTAATTCGTGAAATATTCGTAAAGCTGTTTCGAAATTTGGATTATTTTGAGGGTCAACTAACAGATCAACACTATTGTTATCTGTATCTGTAAATCAATGGGGTAGTGTGGAAATTTGAGAAGCATCAATCGTTGTGTAACTATCATCAACACCACCACCAATTGCAATTTGGGGAACATTAACATCAAAAATGTTGGCTGATAATAAATTATAAGGAGTACCCGAATATCAACTTTGACCTTCTAATAATGAAATATATCGATAAGGCAAAACATAAGATAAATCTGCAAAAAATTTATTACCCATGTAGTAATTGAAATTAGTAAAAAGAATAATAAAAAAAGAAAAAAACAAGCCAATTGAAAAAACAGCCATTTTTTTAGTAAAAACATTTGCAATAATTAAAGCAATTAAAGAAGAAGTAATACCTGAAAGAAAAATTGTATAAAAAAATTCTGGACTAATAGGTGAGGTTTGTTGAGTTATTCAATAGTAAATACTAATGTATAAAACAATCATTCCTAAATTAACTGCTTGAAAAACTAGAACCAAAACAGCGGGAATCAACATTTGGTATTTGCGTTCACCGCAGCTGATTAAAATTTTTTTAAAAAAACTGGTGTTATTTAATTCAAATGATAAATAGATCGTGTTTGTAAGTGTTAAAAAAACACTAAAAACTTTAAATAATGAAAAGAAAAATTCGTTATGAGCAGCTGTTAAAACAGCAACAAGATAAATTAAAAAAGGAACCAAAATAGAAGTGATAACCACTCCTCTTGAACGTAATAAATATAAGACCGATGACTTTCAAAGATTTAGCGAACTAGGATAGGTTAAATCAATTTTAGTCGTCAAATATTTCTGATAAAATTGACGAATTTGCGACTTGTACATACGAATTCTGTTCCCAAATATAATATTCTTTCCATTTTAATAGAAATAAAATAAAAAAACCACGGAATTGTGGTTTTTTTAGTGAAAATATTTCTGGTGTTGGGCTCAAATTTTAAGTCCTTCAATAACAATATTGGACTGATGTAAATGGTCGGGAAAATGCTGATTTAAAAGTTCTTGGGCTAAAAAATAATCTCCTCCACTAACAATTAAATGATCGGGTTTGATTTGTAATTTTTGTAAATAAGATTCAATTACTAAAACTTGCGAACCTAAAATACCAATACTTAAGGCATCAATTGTGTTATTGCCTAAAATAGGTGGATTTTGATTTAATTCAGTATTTTTATCTAACAAAGCAGCACGATTTAATAATGTTTGTAATGAATCTTTAATACCTAAATTAAATCCTGCGCCTAAAATTTGGTGGTGCTTCTGGTGTAAATAAACCGAACTAGTACCATAAATGACAATTAAAAATTCAGCTGAAGGAGATTGTATTTCAGTAGCAATCTGATTAGTTGCAATTGCTGCTGCAATTAAATCTGCGCCAATGTATTTTTTAGATTCAGGATTTTGAATACCTGGAAAATCAATTAAATTTTGATTATAAAAATTTAAAAAATGCAATTGAAATTGTTCAGTTCATTTTTGGGCTAAAATTTCATTAATATTGGGATTAACTGAAGCAATATAAGTTTGATAAATTGTTGTAGTTGTGATTAATGATTGTCAAAAAGTTTGAGCAAAAAAAGTTTGATCAACAATTTGGGTATTAGAAATTGTTACAACTGCTATAGTGTTTTCAACATAAATTTTGGTATTGGTATTTCCAATATCAATATATAAATTAAGGGTTGACAAAGTTGAAAAAAGTTAAATAATTTTCTAAAGATAACCAATCAAATAATGATTATTCAATTGGTGTCAGTTGATCAATTTCTGATAATAAAATCATTTCGGATTGAATTGCATCAAAAATAGCTTTACCAATTAAAGCAGTAAAACCAAAGCCATAAAATCACAACATAGTTTGATAATTAGTTTTGATTTTAGTTGCGCCCAAAACTACTTGATAATAACTGGGTTTTTGTCACACACTGTAAGCAACAAAAATTCAGTTATTAATGAAAGCTAATACTACAAAGAAACTACCAATACCAACATTAACAGCTTGAGCAGAATTATAAAAAATTAAGGAAAAACCAATTACTGTAAATCCAATTCAAATTAATAAAGTAATTGTGCTCATTAAATAGCGTTGATAAGCTTCTTTATAAAAACTGCTTGTTTTAGATTTTCAAAAGTTTTTTAAAACTTGTTTAATTTCCTTAGAATCAGTATATCGCTCAGCAACAACATCAGTTGTTGCTTGATTAACATGATTCGCAAAAATATAATTTTTAAAAATTTGTATGTTATTAGCTTCGTTTTTCATTTTTATTTTCCATTTTTTACTGGTAATTGTTGTTATTTATTTCAGAATTATTTTTCCTCAATTTTATTAACAACAAGATTGGTCTTCAAATCTTTTTTAGGATCTTTATAGCGTACCACAGCTTGAATTAAATAATCTTCAACAATAAAACCTTGTTTTTGAAATTGTTCAATAACTGCATCGTGCAATTCACAATTGATTTCTAATGCGGTTTCACGTTCATCTTCAGCGACATAAGCATGAATATGGGGTACAGCATTTAATAACAATTCAAAAGTTGTTTCATTAGTAGAAATATTTAAATTCGGGCGAATTGCACCAATTCGACATAAAATTTCTAAATTGTTATAAACACTTGAAACATTAACTTTGGCATTAATTTTTCGCAATTTAGCTAAGATTGTGGTCATTGTTAAATAATGAGTTTCATTATTTAAAAAAACCTTTAATAAATCCAAACGACTTTTAGTAATTTTTAAATGCCGATCTTGCAAAAAATCTTTTACTTGTTCGATATTAATTAATCGTTCAGAAGTGGTGTGGCTAGTACAAAAATGACTGGGAAAACCAATTTTTATTTTCCGATTAACTTTTGTTTTCATTGTTTTTGCTTAATTGCCTCAATTTCGTATTTATATGGGGGCACACTAATTAAAGCTTGTGGGTTTTTTGGTGAACTAATTTCAACAAAAGGAGTTTCTAAAATTTTGGGTAAATTTACAAACTTGGGTTCATAAATTCATTCCAATAATGTCTTAAATCCAATTTTACCATAACCAATATTTTCGTGTCGATCCTTTCTTGAACCTTGGGAATTTTTTGAATCATTGATATGTAACACCTTTAGTCGATCTAAGCCAATTGTTTGATCAAAATTAGTTAAAATTTGCTCTTTTTGTCTTAAATCATATCCAGCATCGTGAACATGACAAGTATCTAAACAAACCCCCAATAATCTGTGGTTATTACAGCCTTGAATTACAGCTGCAAGTTCTTCAAAATTTCGACCAATTTCATTGCCCTTACCAGCCATAGTTTCAAGACAAATGGTGACATTTAAATGCTCAGTACGTTGTAAAACAAAATTTAAAGAATTAATTAAATGTTCAATTCCTTGAGCTAAAGTTTGACCAACAAAAGAACCTGGATGCAAAACCACTTTATCAATCCCCATTCCAGCAGCACGACGTAGTTCTTCAATTAAGAATTGTGTAGCAAATTTACGATTATCTTCTTTGAAGGTTGCTAGATTAATAATGTAAGGAGCATGAATCACAAAATTTGAAGAATCAATACCATGTTCAGCAGCTAATTTCAAACCAGCTTTGATGTCCATTAGCTCTAAATCTGTTCGTTTGGTATTTTGTGGTGGGCCAGTATAAATCATTAATGTGGTAGCATTATATTCCAACATCTCTTTAACTGCACCAACTAGATATTTATTCTTCTTACTCATGGAAACATGAGAACCTAAAATTAAATTCATTTATTAATTCAGTCCTTCTAAAATAATTTTCACCGGCATCATTGCTGCATCAATTTGATTTGAATGAACCAACGGTGCGAACATGTTTAAATCATCTAATAACAACTTATCATACTCCTG
This sequence comes from Mycoplasmoides fastidiosum, assembly GCF_024498275.1. Lineage (GTDB taxonomy): Bacteria > Bacillota_I > Bacilli_A > Mycoplasmatales > Mycoplasmoidaceae > Mycoplasma_N > Mycoplasma_N fastidiosum. The sequence goes on along the minus strand of NZ_CP101809.1, from coordinate 622,547 downwards.
ATTAAGCAAAAATTGCTGAAAATTTTTAATGATTTTTTGAGCTTGGTTTTTAGTTAAATGCATAATTTTCTTCAATAAAATTTCACACACAACCACACTAAAAATTGCAAGACCTTCACCGAAAAAATATCCGTCACAAATTTGTTGGTCACAAAATTTAAAACCAATTGTTAAGTGAGTATTACAAGGAATATCATGATCATCGCGGTGATTCATTTTATAGCTTTGATCATCGTAATTTCAAAAATCAGTTTGAATCTTTGACTTTTGAAATTGCGGATTTTTATAAATCTGCAAAATCTGGTTGCGATCAACAGTCATACTTAGTTCTCAAGTTGATTAAAATTCAAGCTAAAAACCAGATTTGTTTTTTTATTTTTTAAAACAAATTTATTTTTAGTAGGGGATCAATTCCCAGAAGAAAAATTTGCTAATTGATTTTTTAAATTGGTTTGAATTTGTTGAAAATTATTCTGATAAAGCATTAACAAATCAGCCAAAATTAAATTTTGAATGTTATTCTGAGTTCCTGCTGCCAAACTAAAAGGATAAGCATTAGCAACAAACTCATGATTTTGTAAAAAACTCATCCCACCACCAAATGCAATTGGAGCAATTGATGAATGAACATTTTGTTTAATACCAATCACAACTGAACCTAAAATTTTTAAACTGTTAAAAGGGTTAAAAATAAAACCATCAACTAATTTCACCATTGTTTGAAAATCTTCGTACAATAAAAAAGAAATATTTATAAAAATTTTCAAATTGACCAAAATTTTCTTAGCTTTCAAAATTAAAGTTTGAATCTCAAATAAGGAAAGTTCAGTCGTGTGGTTTATTCACAACAAATTATTATTAGTATTTTTTTCTTTCTCAAAAATTGTTAAATCTCAATCACTAGTTATTAATTCGTGAAAATTCATCTTTTTTAATTGGGTAGTAAAAATATTTTGTTCAAAAAAAGCTCCATCTTCACCCCAATAAAAAATTGTTCCCTGTTGTTCTAAATTAAGTAGTTGTAAACAAATTGTTTTTGCAATTACTTCATTAGGAACAAATGTTGTTTCGTTTTTGTGACATCCAAAAAAATTGGCAATAAATAAATCAGCATCTGCGATTTTTTGATTCAACAAAACTCCAGTGGATGAAGTTTTATTATGAGAATTAATCAAAAATTTTTGGTAATACTGAACTGCAGTTATTGCTGGATCTAATCAAAATTTAATTGGTTTCATGATAATAATGTGCTAATTAAAAAAGCTTAAATTTTCAAAATCTAATTATAAATCTTTTTTTGATGAATCAAAAATTACTCAAAAAAATTTTAGATTAAACTCCAAACTTTTTCAAATAACTAAAAAACAAAAAACTAGACCATTAGTAGTCTAGTTTTTATTTTAAAAAATAAATGATTTAGAAAAATTAAGCTTTGTATTTATTTTGTTGGGATTGGACTGATTTGGTGTGAGATTGGTGAAACATTTTAGTAATTGACTCAAAAACAAAATCAGTATTATTTTTAGAATTATCGTTTTTCAAATTAATTTCTCTTCGAACTTGGGAAGCTGGGACTGATCGCACTGGAACAACGCTAGAATTACGACTAACATTTCGTGCAGTTTGCACATTTTGTTGATTTCAGTTGTAATCAATTTTTTGCGTTTTTGTTTTAGAATCAGGTTCCATGAAATTAATTTCAATCGGTTCACACATCATAATATTAATCCGAATTTTGTCACTAATTTTATTATCATAAAAACCAAAACTAAAATCATTTTGATTGATATTTTTTTGGGATTTTAAAAACTGATTAATTGCTCCAGAAATGTCAGCGCAAAATTTGTTAGTAACTCGTTTTAAACCAAAATCAAAGAAAATTAAAAACCGGTTAATTTTGGATTTTTCAATTTGATAAATTTTTAATGACTCCTCTAATTTATGATTTAGTTGATCAATGTTATTAGAATTTACTTCCATTGAATAGAAACAGAAACGTTTACCCTCTTTCATTACTTTAATGAAATCATTACTATCAATTTCTTCGTATAAACGACCAGATAAATTTACAATCGATTCTAAACCGTCAATTAATGATTGATTTGCTAGATCAAAACTTGTTTTTTGATCCAAATTATCAACATAAAAATGATTATTGTTATAAACCGCCACAGAAGATGAATTATATTTAATTCGCGATAATGCATCTTTAAATTCATTAATTTTATTTTCAGATAAAAATTGAGTTTGGGGATAAAACACTAAACTAACAACCGGAATGTTTAACTCTTTTGCATATTTGGCAATAATTGGGGTTGCTCCACTACCGGTTCCTTTCCCAATTCCTGCTACTAAAATAATTAAGTTAAAACCTTTTAATTCATTAATAATTTGTTTAGATTGTTTTTCAGCAAAATTTTGAGCTACTTTTAAATCGCTTCCACTTCCTAAACCTGTATTGCCTAATTGAAACGTACGACATTTATTACTTAGTTTGCGTAATGCTTGTTCATCGGTATTTATTGCTAAATAATCAACATTTTTGTTGTAATTAATTTTTTTGCTAATAAACAAATCCAAAACATTATTTCCTGCTCCGCCAATTCCGATCACTTTAATTTTAGCCCGAGAATATGTATAATTTTTTAGTTTACGAATTTCTGAATTACGATATCGTTCAGTTCTAAATGTGGCTTCAATTTTAGTTAAACCAAAATTGGTAAATTGAACTAGTCCTTTCTTTGCTTTTCATAAAAAAGTAGGTAGTTTTTGGTTGAAGGACGAATGGGAATTAGTAATTTTTGCAAAATTAAATGTGACTAAACTTTGATGCATGGATAGGTACCTTTCTTATTTTTTCTGAATTACAAAATATTAGTAGAACTGGTTTGGGATTGGGTTTTAGTTAGATTTTTAGTTTGGCGAATTTCAGCTTTCTTAAGCTTTTGATTTTGCATTAAGAAAAAACTGTGAACAATGGGATCGTCGATATCTAATAATTGATAATTACTTGCGGCTAATAATTGATCAGGACTAATTCATTTACTGCCTAATTTAGAAAAATTTTCTTGGAATAATTTGTAAATGAAATCATTTTTATATAAACAAATTGTTTCTAATTGAGGAATTTTTAATTCATTCTTAAGCTTGTTTAAAGTTTTGTATAAAATTCCTATTAAAACTTCGTTAATAGCTTTTTTTAAGGTTGCAATGAAAAATTCTAAAACTGAAAGTGGCCGATCATTAAATAATAATAAAAGCGATAAATTATTTTTAGGATCAAGAACTGGATCGATTTTTAATAATTCAATCATTTTATCAATCTGGAATGACTGATCTAAATCATAAGAATCTTTAAGTTTTTTTGCTAAATGCTCAAAAATATAATCAACCCCATAAGAAATACTTTTAGTATTAAAAATATTTCTTCCGTAATAAAAATTATAGGTAATTTTTCGATCTTCTAATTCAATCACAGCGTTAAATTTTGAATTTTCAGCAAAAAATTGGGGAATTAATAAAGCCGGGGTGTAAATTTCAGAAATTTTTAATCTTAATTTCATGAATAAATTTTTGTATTTTTCAAACAAACTTTTATTAATGAAATAAGAATAATGGACTTTTTCAGCACCAATGTAGAATTTATAAAATTTAATTTCAAAAAATTGAATTTCATCAATCTTTTTTTCGTATCGTTCAAATTTATTATTAACAAAAATTTGTTTATTTAAGATGGGAATTTGAAATGGTAAAACCAAATTAATTTCATGAAATTTATCAACTAAAACGTTTTGACACAAAAGTTGATAATTTTGTTGAATGATTGTTGCTAATTGGTCAATATCCAGAATTGTAGAATTACTAATTAATTTATCAGTTGCAAAACTTACAAAGTCTAAAATCTGAAATTTGTTTGTTTCAGGATCTAAAAAGTATGCAGTCATGTTACTTGTGTTGTTAGTTAAATTAATTAAAAGATTAGGTTTCATGATCGTTTTTTTGAATGACTCACATCTTAGTACTACGGGCGCGGTTATTTGTTGCAATTTCAGCTGCAGAAGGCCGAATTGATTTTTTGGTAATTAAGTGAAAAGCTTTAGGAATTTGAATTGGTAAATTAGGTAAATCTAAATATCCGGTTTGTGATTTAATTCACTTTTTAATAATTTTTTCTTCTAATGAGTGAAATGTTAAAAAAACAACAATACCATTTTTATTAAGAACATCATTTAATTGTTCTAGAACTAATTTAATACTATCAAGTTCTTGATTCAAATAAATTCGTAATGCTTGAAAATAAGTTCGACAAGGATGTTTTTTTGCATACAAATTTTTTTTAGCAACTGTTGTTTTAATTATTTCAACTAATTCTAATGTACGAGTAATGGGTTGTTGTTGCTGGTGTTTGAGAATTGCTCGTGCAACTTTCAAACTTTCATCACATTCACCATAAATTTCAAAAATACGAGCTAATTCTCCAACTTTTATTTTGGCTAACAAACTAGCTGCTGTTTCTGATTGGTTTAAATCCATTCTCATATCTAACGGACCATCATGATGATAACTAAAACCACGATTAGGATCATCTAATTGTGGTGAAGAAACTCCAAAATCGAATAAAATCCCATCAACTTTTTGAATTTGTAATTTCGATAAGGTTACTTGTAAATTGCGAAAATTATTTTGAACAATCATAAAACGAGGATCAGCAGTTTGAAGCTGATTTCCTACAACAACAGCGGCTGGATCAATGTCCAAACCAATTAAACGACTATTAGGACTTAATTCTGCTAATAATGCTTTGCTATGTCCACCTCGGCCAAAAGTACAATCCACAAAAATTCCATTACCTTGATTTTTTCAAGCTTGAATTACTTCGTTTTTAAGAACTGGTAAATGAATTAGTTCGTTCATGATTCCAATTCTGCACTTGCATCTTCTAGTTTATTATCGGTTTCAGCTTGAAATTCTGCATATTTTTTAACATCTCAAATTTCAATTAAATCACCAACACCTACCAAACAAACTTCATGTTCAATTCCCGCAATTTTAATCAAATTAGTGGGCAATAAAATTCGAAACGATCGATCAACCACTAAATTAGCCGCATATCCTAAACGTTGTCGCAAAATAATGCGAGCATTACGGTTTTTGGTATCCAAAACTTTTAATTCTTGATCGTAATATTCTTTAAATTTACTTGCTGAACGTAATTCTAGCGCACCATCATACCCTTTAGAAAGAACAACATCATTAGAAAGGGCAGAACGTCATTTCGCTGGTAAAATCAGGCGTTTTTTATCATCTAGATTGAAATTGAAGGTGCCTAGAAAATCCATATCTCCCACTTTCTTCCATTATTCCCCATAATTTTAGCATATAAGCCCTAATATTTGGTTTTTTAATATAAGAAGTTCAAATATTTTAAGATGTTAACTCTATAGGATTTGGAAAGATGGGGGTTATAGTAATAACCGATTAAAAACAAAAAAAGAAGGAAAAATTAGGCAAAAACAATTAGTAAACTGGTAATCACTAAAATCAAAACAACTAAAAAATAGCTAAAAACACTACGATTTCAAACTAAAGAACTAACTTCATAACTAGCTCGTTTTAATAAGAAGTTTTCTACTTTTTCTAAATTACGGTTTTCAGCTGGCTTAATTAAGGCTACTTGTTTGGTTGGATTTTGTTTTCATTCACGAACATCAGCTAAAATTTGATCAACATTCTGATACCGATGATGTATTTCTTCATCTCGTGAAACCAATGATTTATAAACAATATTTTCAATAATTCCTGAAATATTAGGCACAAAATTTGACAGTGGTGGAAAATCAAAAAATTTAGGCTTTAAATAAACATCATATTTGCCACTACTACTTAAGTTATAAGGAAATTCAGCAGCAATCAAATTATAAAGAATTACTCCAGCAGCAAAAATATCCCAAAATTCATTAATAATTTTGGCTTTTTCAGTACTATTCATTCTCGAACTAAGCTTTTTAACCTCAGGTGGAACATAACCTGTTGATCCATAAATACTTTTTTCTTCAATTTTTAAAGAACGTAAACCAGTGTTATCCAAAACAGTTGCAATTCCTAAATCAATAATTTTGATTCGTGAAAAATCAGAAGTTAACATCACATTATCAAGTTTTAAGTCCCGGTGTAAAATCACTTCAGTGCCTTCACTATTACTTTGGTGTAAAGATTTAATGCCTAATAAAATTTTTTCATAAATTTCCATGGCTTCAACAACCGGAATCATACCTTTAAGCTTGATGTAGTTAGTTAAAACCATTCCATCAACTAATTCCATCACGATTGCAAAATATGCTTTATTAGGATTGCGCTTAGAATTAATTCAGAAATGATCATAAAATTCACAAAACGCATCAGATCGAAAATTGGCTCGTTGAGTGGCATTAATTTCTTTATTAATATTAGTAAATTGCTCTAGTTGATTTTTGGGATCTGGATCAATCATTTTAATGGCACAGTAATTTTTAAATTCAACTTCATAAGGATTAGTTATTGTTAACTGCTTGGCTTTTCAAATTACTGAATTCATTCCCCCTTCACCAATAATTTCTGTTAGTTCATATTTCTCATCAATAATTTCGCCAGGTTTAAATTCTTTTTTCATAATTAATTAGATTTAACATTAACTAATGCAATTGATAAATTATCATTACTCATTCCTGCTAATGCTTTTTTAATGATGTTATTAGCAATAACTTCAATTTTTTGACCAGAAGTAATTTCAGATGCAAAATCAGTTAGTTCAATAAAATTGTGAATGCCATCACTTGTACAAAATACCCAATCAAACTCAGATCGGTCATATACAAATAAATCATACTTAACTTCTACTTCATCAAATTGTCCAACATAGTTAACAATTGCATAAACTTGTGAACCATAAGCCGCAACTTCTTCATTGCTTAAACCACTGTCAAGTAAGTAATTATAAAAATTATGATCCTTACTAATCTGAACAACTTTTTGGTTTTGAATTCCAAAAATGCGGGAATCACCGATATTAAAACAATATAATTTTTCTTTTGTTAACACACCTAAGACTAAAGTTGAAGCCATTTTATGAGCTTCTGGATTGATTGCAATAAAACTGTTAATTTTAAATTTAGCTTCATTAACTGCATTGACAAACCAATCACGAATTTCGGTTTCAGTTAATTTTCGAAAATTGGTTTTAAAACTTTGAGCAACAATTGTGGTTCCTAAAATTGTTGCCGCTTCTTTACCACCTTCATAACCACCTAACCCATCACAAACTAAAAAAATTTGATCACCATAATGATTGGTGCCTGCAACAGTATAGTCTTCATTTTCTAAACGATCAATGCCAATATCAGTTGCTACTGTCATTTGGGAATGAGCATTTAATTTAGGTTCATTTTTGGTTTCCGTTAATGAATTGATGGGATTTTTTTTAAAAAGATTTCATAATTTCATAAGTTATTTTCGCGCAAGAATTTCAGCTTTAATAATCTTTTTTAACTCATTAGCTGCATCAGTTGCAACAAAATTATAAATTTTATGTTGATAGATATCTTGTAATTTTATTTCTTTTCGGGCTTTTTCTAAACGTTTTTCAATTAAATCAATTGTTTCAGTTTGACGCATGATTAATCGGTTTTTTAATTCATCAATACTTGGGGGCAAAATAAAAATTGTGACACAATCAGGCATTAATTCCATAATTTGTTGTGCCCCAATTACTTCAATTTCTAATAAAACATTTTTGCCTTCAGCTAACATTTTTTCAACAATTGGTTTAGGTGTTCCATAAAAATTATTAAAAAATTCGGCGTATTCTAACATATTATGTTTTTCAATTTCTTGTAAAAAAAAATCTTTATCAACAAAATAATAATCTTTACCGTGAATTTCATTAGGACGTTTAGGACGAGTGGTCATGGAAATACTGTAGTGTAAATTCAGACTAGTGTCATCAAATAAATCGGTCAAAATTGTTTTTTTGCCCACTCCACTTGGTCCACTGATTAAAAATAAAATACCTTTTTTCATAAAATTTTATTGAATCAAAATTATTGGCTAATTGAAGAAGAATAATGAAGAAATTTATTGTTTTGGGTCCTGTTAAATCAAAAGTAAATAAAATAAACAGGATCTCAAATAAAAATGTTTGAGATCCTTATGATAATGATTCTGCAATATCTAAAACAAAAATTATGTTGTTTTTATATTATAAAGCAAAGATTAGTCAATCAAGCCCCAAAATTCGGCTTTTAAGCCGTGATTTTCACATTTAAAGCCATAATATTACTATCTAATTTGAAATTAATTAATTTTTAAGATTTAATTTTCTGAAACTTGAACGAATAACTAATCTTTTTAAAAATTAAACATAATCCCCAATATTTAATAACTATAAACTTCATTTTTTCTGATTTTAATGACTTATTATGATAAATTGGAATTGCTTGTTTTATGTGTATAAACTAGTTATTCACAATAAAAAACAAAAAATGGATTAAGATTTTTGATTCTTAATTTTAGTTAAACAATAAATAAAAATAAAAGAAGTTAATAATTATGAAAAAATATTGTCGTTAAAAAAGGTTGGATTTTTAACTGCTAGTGTATTAACTCCTTTAATTATTAGTTCTTGTAGTTTAAATAATACAGAATCACAAAATAATTTTTCAGAAATTTCTTCTTCTTCAAACCAACAAAAAACAACTTCAAATAATTCCCAAACTTCTAATGATCAGGTTAAAGATAATTTACCTAAATTACCAACAGATCAATCTAGTTCTATCGATTCATCAAATCAAGGATTGAATTCCAGTCTAAATGAAACTAATTTACCTGTTTTAGAAGATTCTAAAAACAATAATTTAGTAAATTCAATAAACTCAAAACCTACTTCTGAAAGTGTTCTTCAAACTAAATTAACAACCCCTTTACAAATCACCGGATATAAAAAACATATTAGTAATGTTGATAATTTTATTACTTCACTTCAAGATAGTAATAAACAAAATGAAATTTTGCAGGAATATTTTGAAACTAATTACGATTCTGATCCTAATTTAACTTTTCAAATTATTGGTTCAATAACCAAATTATCTAATCAAACATCTAGTGATAATATTCAAAATATTACTAAATTACGTTTTAAATATCAACGTAAATATCAATACCAAAAATTATTAAACAATCAATTAACTACTCAAGTTAAAAATTCAGAAACAAATACTAATTTTCAGCTTGATTTAGAAATTTTGCCAGAAGTATATTGACAATTCAAAAATTTATCAGTTAAATCTGATCGAGACAATGGAAATAAAGAATTATACGAAAAACAATTTCCATCTTTTTGAAAAAATTTATTAGATAAAAATGGTACATTGAATAATACAAATCTTAGCATTCCTGAAACTTCAAAATATTCTCAAATCAATATCTCTACTGATGATAAAAGTAGTTTGGGATTATTTGCAGGTTTTGTTTCACATTGATTAGAATCCAAATACAAAAATTCAGAAAATTCCAATAACAATTATTTGTGAAAACTTCATTCAATTACTGAAACAAATGATTTGACTGGATTATTAAAATTTAATGTGCAATTGTTCCAACAAATAAGCAAAACTGATGGCTATGTTCCAACAAATTTAATTTCTAATTGATTTGAAGTGAAATTATTGAATATAAATATTAATGAAATAAAACAAAATTTAGAAAAAGGTTTACATATTGTTGTAAATGAAAAACATAATGGATGAAGTACAAAAATTACAAATTGAAAAGAACAAATTCACAAAGCATACACTGAAAAATCAAAAGTTTTAATTGATAATTCAAACTCATTTTTAACTCCAAATAATCAAACATTTGTTAAATCTAAAATTCCAGAATATTTCACTATGAAATTTGAGAAAATTTCTTATTTAAGCGAAAATTTAAGCGATATTTCTGAAAGTATTTGACCAATTCAAATTTCATTTATTGAAAATCCAAGTATATCTTCAATATATTTTGAAGCAAAAAATAATGAATCTGTCAAAAGGTATATTGTTTATAGCCTAAAATATACGATAAATTCTTTAGAAGATGAAGTATTAGGTAATTCAAGTATGATCACTTCTGTTTCCATTTCTGGATCAACGCCAGAATCATATACATTAAATCTCAGTAACTAAAAACTAATATTATTGACTCTTTTTAAATAATTAATAATATTTAGATTCTGTAGTTTACATTTATTTTGTAATTCTTACAAAAAAGCCTTCGAGAAAACAAAAAATTAAAAAAATATGAAAAGAAAACTATTTTCAAAAATACCCTGAATTTTAACTAGTAATATATTAATTTCTTCAGTATTAAGCTCTTGTGGTTTGAATAATACAGAATTACAAAATAATTTTTCGGAGTCTTTTTCATCAGATCAACAAGAAATAACATCAAATAATTCTCAAGCTCCTAACAATCAAACTAAAAATAACTTACCTAAGTTATCTAAAAACCCGTCTACTTCCACTAATCAATCAAATCAGGAATCAAATTCTCAAAGCAATAATTCTTTTTCTAAAAAAGAATTTCAAAATCTTTCAGAAGATGTAATTAATTATAAACTAGCAACACCTCTTAAGATTACTGGATACAAAAAATATGTTAGTAATGTTGATGAATTCGTTAACTCTTTACAAGATGCAGAAAAACAAAGTACAATTTTTAGAAAATATTTTGAAACTAATTACGATTCTGATCCTAATTTAACTTTTCAAATTGTTGGAACAGTTACTAAATTATCCAATCAAATTTCAAGCGATAATATTCAAAATATCATTAAGCTTCATTTTAAATATAAGCGTAAATATAAATATCAAAAATTATTAAATAATCAATTAGTTACAGATATTAGATATTCATCTACAAATAATAATTTAGAAATTAGTGTAGAAATTTTGCCAGAAGCATATTGAATTTTTAAACATCTGTCTATTAAAAAGAATAGTAATTCTACAGATAAAAATTTATACGAAAAGCAATTGCCTTCTTTTTGAAAAAATTTGTTAGAAAAAGAAGGTGAATTAAATAATTCTGAACTTAGTGTTTTAAATGATTCGATGTATTCTTCAATTGATATTTCTACTGATATAAAAAGCAGTATAGGTTTTTTTAGTGGATTTGCATCATATTGATTAGAATCTTCTTATAAAACAGAAAATAATTATGATAATTCTAATTTTATTTGAAAACTCAATTCAGTTACTGATGCTAATGACTTAAATGGCTCTTTAAAATTTAGTGTTCAATTATTACAAAAACCTAATAATGTTGATAATTATATTTCTACTAAATTAATTTCAGATTTTTTTGTTCTTCCTGAATCTTCATTAGCTAAAATTAATGTTAATAAAATAAAAAACCAACCTGAAAAAGGTTTACATATTAGTGTTAATAATTCTCACAGTGAGTGAAATACGAAAATTCAAAATTGAAAAGAAAAAATAAATCAAGCTTATACAAATAATACAAAAGTTTCAATTGACCAAGGATCATTAGCAATTTTTAATCAGGCTGCATTTGAAAAATCTAAAGTTCCTAAATATTTCAATATAAACTTTGAAAAAATTACTTATCTAACAAATAATAAAAATAGTTTAAGTGATATAAGCGAATATATTTGACCAGTTCAAATTTCATTTATAGATTCTCCAAAAATAACAGAAATATATTTTCAAGGATTAAATAATCAAGCTGTTCAAATGTATATTGTATATAGTTTGCATTATAAAATAAATGAATTAGAAGAAAATTTTGGTGGCGACAATCTCATTACTTCAATTAAAATTTCTGGAACAACAAAAGATTCATTTAAAATAAGCAATTAACAAATTAAAAAACTGGCGCAATTTAAATTGCGCCAGTTTTTTAAACTATTTGATTGTTCTTTATTTCAGAAAAATAAATTTCGTTTACTGAAAAACTATTATTTAATTTTCAATTTTTTATTTAAATTATTTTCCTAAATTATACGATTGTTTAATTAAATACAAAATGTAATCAAAATTATCTGCATTTTTTAAATGTCACTCTTCATCATAAACTTGGATTTCTTCTGATACTTTTTGAACAACTTCATCAGAAATATTAAATGGTGTATTTTTAATTGTATTATTTTGCACATTTACTTCTTCAATTAAAAAAATTTCATTTCCATATTTTTTAATTTCAAATAATTTAAACGGAACTTTACTTAAATTTACCGCATCTTTTTGATATGAAGTGAAATTTGGAGAAATAAAAATTAATTTAGTTTCTGATCAATTAAAATCTTTTTTCTGCTTATTAGCAGTAGGATTTTTTTCATTATAAAGAAGCACAAATTCTGCACTTTTTGTTAAAAAAGTATATAGATATGCATAACCTTGATCAACTAAACTTTCATTTTTACCTCTTTTATATTCAATAATTACAAATGATTTAGTTTCTTCATCAAAAGCTACAGTATCAAATCGATAATCTCCTGTTTGAAATTCGGTTGATAAAATTTTATATCCAAATAACGTTTCAAGATTTTTTTCAACAATATTTTGAATTTCCTTTTCTAATTTGAATAAATTTTCTTCTTTCTTTTCTAGAATGTCTTTATTTTTTAATATGAAAATCATAAAAATATAAATCCTTTTTATTTAAGTTATTTTTTAATTATTAATAAATTTAAACAATTAACGAATAAACCCTAAATTAAAATTTTTGAAATTAATTAACTTAAGAAATGATATGTTATAAAACAATAAATAAATTAAAGATCTGAAATTAACTATTTATTTTATGTTCAATAATGTTAATTATTTTTTCTTGAGTTTTTTCATTAGGCATATTTATCTCTAGTTTTTCTAAATCTTTAAAATAAATATGAGATACTACTGATCCTTTTTTAAGGATAAAATTTTCTTTTTATTGCTAAAAAATAAAAATAAATAAATTTAGTTGTAATAACACTTGAATTAGAAAATGAAAATAATGTAGAACCTATTCAACAGTCAAAATCAATAAATTTCATTAATCCAACAGATCCATCTTTAACAAAAAGAATACTATTTTTAGGAGCAAAAGATCCTAATTGATTTTCAAATTTTTTAATATTATTTTTTGATATTGAATCAGCATCTATAAAAAATTGACTTTGTCCCTCCTTCAAAGAATTTTTGAAAGTAAGTTCTTTTATTCTAATTAAATTAATAAATGATTTGTTATTAATTAATTATTTTAATAAATAAGTGTATCTTTTTTAGCACTAATTAGTCTAAATTGATTTAATTTAAGCAATTTTTCTAGAGGTTCAATAATATGAATAATGAAATTTCTAAAAAATTGCAATTAGCTGTAAAGAATATTTGTGATTTATTAAGAACTTCTATGGAAGTTAATGACTATCGAGATTTTGTATTAGGATTTTTGTTTTATAAATATTTATCAGAAACCATTGAAAATACAGTTAAAAAATTTCAAAATATTGATTATAAAGATTTTCAATCTTCACCCAATTATGATGATGAAAAAGAGTTCATTAAGATAAATTAGGATACTTTTTTAACTACGATTTAAGTTATGAAGCAGTTTTAGAAAAAATTGCTGCTGGAGAAAATATCATTCCCACTATTCAAGATGCTTTTAATCAAATTGAAAATTCTTCTGTAAATAGCAAATCCGAAAGTAATTTTAAAGGGTTGTTTAATGATGTTAAATTGGACGATACTAAATTAGGTAATATCGAACGTGAACGAGAAATAAAAATAAAACGTATTATCCAAGAATTATCAGATATTCAATTAACTCCCAATGATCATAGCATCGATTTTTTAGGCGATGTTTATGAATATTTATTATCCAATTTTGCAAGTAATGGTGGAAAAAAAGCTGGAGAATTTTATACACCAGAATCTGTATCTGAATTAATAGTTAGAATTGCTACTCACGGAAGAAAAAGTCTTAAAAGTGTATATGATCCAGCTTGTGGTTCTGGTTCTTTATTAATTAGAATTTTAAAGAACGCTCAAACACAAAATATTAAAGTTCAAAAATTGTATGGACAAGAAATAAAATCATCTACTTTCAATTTAGCTCGAATGAATTTATTTTTAAGGGGTTTAACTTATTTTGAATTCGATATTAGAGAAGGAGATACATTAATTGATCCAAAACATTTAAATTTAGATCTAAAATTTGATTGTGTTGTAGCTAATCCTCCATTTAGTTTGAAATGAAATCCCAATGAAACATTATTAAACGATGAAAGATACAATGAATACCGTGTATTACCGCCTCGTAATAAAGCTGATTTTGCTTTTCTAATGCACATGCTTTATAACGTGCATTTCGAAGGAGTAGTTGTCTCTATTTTTTCATTGGGAATTTTAGAACGAGGTAATTCTGAAAAGAAAATTCGACAAGTAATTATTGATAAAAACTATATTGATGCAATTATTCTGATGCCTGAAAGACTTTTTTATAATACAATAATTGCTACTTGTATTGTAATTGCTAAAAAAAATAAAAAGAATGATGATATTTTATTTATTAATGCAAGTCAAGAATTTAAGAAATCAAAAAAACAAAATTTTTTAGACGAAAATAATATTCAAAAAATTTATCAAACATGAGCTAAACGCGAAGAAATTCCTTATTTTTCTAAAATTATTTCTAAAAAACAATCATTGAAAACGATTATTTTTTATCAGTCCAAAAATATGTTGATAATGCACCTGATGAAGAAGAAATTATTGACATTGAACAAGTAGAAAAAGATATTCTTAGTGTTAAAAATCAGATTCAAGAATTAGAAGAAAAATTCCAAAAAAAATCTGGATGATTTTAAAAAAACCATCCAGAATATTTTAAATAATTGAATAAGAAAAAATTTAGCTCATTTTTTTCATTATTCTATTGTAGTTTTGTTCATTATATTTTTCAGAAAGATTCAAATATCTATAAGTAGTTTCCACTTTAGAATGACCCATTTGCAACATTAAACTTTTAGGATTGGAGCCATTGTTTAACATATGAGTCGCAAATGATCTTCTAATGGAGTGGGGAGTATATTTTTTATCTAAATATTTTTTGACTGCTAAACGTAATGATTTATTATGATAAAAACCTTTCAAGTCAGGAAAATACTTCAACATTAATATTAATGTTTCTTTAACATAGAATAGTTGTCGTAATTTATTTCCTTTACCTAAAGTATATAATTTTTCATTTTTTAACTGCAATGTATGTAATTCACTAGCTCTAATTCCAGTTTCAAAAATAAATCGAATAATAATCTTTCATTTTCGATCATTGTCACTATCATGATCTAAAATTTGAGTTTTTTTATAAAGCATATTTTTGGAAATGGTTAAATAATACTTTGTATCAATCGGAGGCAATTTAATCATTTCGAGTTTTTTAATGTATTGTTTGTTATTTTTAAATTTGAGATATTGTAATAAAACATTTTTATGTAAATGTACAGTATTAGCTGCGTAATTAGAATGAAATATTTTCTTTTTTATTTTAATTCAATCCCAATTTTCAACATCTAGAAATAACAACGAATTTTTATATGTAATAATTGTATTTTTTGATAAGTTTTTCTTCCTCAAATAATCTAAAAAAAATTTCATTTTTAACCTTAAATATTAAATACGTTTTTGATTTAAAACAGAAAATTTTTACAGTTTTGTCTTTGATGAACCTATCAAAACTTCAAAAATTCTATTCAATTTCAAAAACCAAAATTATTAAAATAAATTCTTCTATTTTGAAAAATAGAAGTTTTTTATTTAATTGGGGTGAGAACATCAGGATTTAAACCTAAAATTTCAATTTTTAAAATTGATGTTTTATCGTTAAACTATATTCTCTTAAAAATCACAATTTATTTTTCCCAGCTAAAATAGATAAGAAAAATGTTTTCCATTAAATAAAGATCAATTAATATTATTATTTCTTAAATTTTTTAGTATATTAGAAACTGAATGAGATTCAATTGAAAAAGTCTAATCAGAATTTGAACATTTCTTAAAAATGGATAACTTTTTTTAATAATTCTCTATCAAAATAAAGGAGTTTTTTGTGAATTACAATCGTAAAGTTTTACTAGGATTTGGTACATTTCGGTACGAAAATGGAACTGTTGATTCTTTTGTACAATCATTAAACGCAGCTTATCAATCTAAGTATGATTACATTGATACTGCTAAATATTATGAAAACGAAGCTGAAATTGGTCAAGCTTTAGTCATTTTGAAGGAGAAATATGGTGAAAATTTCCATTTTCCAGTCCAAACTAAAGTTTGAACTGAAGACTATTTAGATGCTTATAATGCTGTGCTAGGTTCTATGGAACGATTGCAACTGAAACAATTAGATTCGGTTTTATTGCACCGTCCTAGCACTAATTTAGCTAATGATATTTCAGCTTGAAAAGATTTAATCAAACTACAAAAAGAAGGTTTGGTTAAACAAATTGGTGTTTCTAATTATGATAATGAAATGTTGTATTTCTTCAAAGAAGTAACTGGAGTTTTGCCAACAGTTAACCAAATTCAATTCAACATTTACAATGCTCGTTTGGATCGTTATTTTAATAACAGCCGCATTGGCATTAGTTTACAAGCTTGAAGACCATTAACTTTTCGGATTAATGAATTATTAACAGATCCTGTTGTTCAAGAGTTAGCTAAAAAACACCAAACAACTCCAACTGGAATTGCCATTGCTTTTAATAAATTTTTAGGGATTGATCCCATCATCAAGTCAACTCATCCTGAACGCATTATCGCTAATGCTCAAGCATTTCATACCATTAATTTAGAAGAAGCTGATGTCTCTAAACTTTTAAGTTTAAATCGCTATGACGATGGCAAAATTGATTTTGGTTCTGCTAGTTACCCAATTAATCCAGAATATGCCGCAAAACTTAAAGCTGAAGTCGATTTTTTGCGTAAAAATAAATAATTTAGCCCTATTCATAGAAAATTTGTATAAATTTTTGAAAAAAAAAAAAAATTATATTTTTTGTAAATTTTTAGTTTTTTATGTATAATACTAAGTGAATAGTTGCCGAACTATTCAATGCAATACAAGGAATGTTAACACACTGAGATAAGAGTTTATCTCGTACAAATGGGGCTAAAGGCCCCTTTTTTTATGCCTGCTTCACACCAAAATTAATCAGGATTTACTGTTATGGGATGAAAAACTGTTACGATTGCATCGAATGAATCATTGCGGGTTTATCTAAATAATTTAGAAATTAAAAACGATACTCGTCGAATTTTAATTCCGCTTTCAGACATTGATACAATCATTATTGAAAGCTATCAAACCGTTTATAGTAACAAACTCTTAGAAATTCTAAAAAATTTCAACATTAACGTTATTTTTTGTGATTCTAACCATCTTCCGTTCATGCATATGGTACCAATTAATGGTCATCATAATTCCTTAAAAATTTTGGAAAGTCAAATTAAATGAAACATTCAGTACCGTACTCATTTGTGACAGAAAATAATTGCTAACAAAATTGACAACCAGAAACTAACACTAGCTAAACTTGGTCTTTTAGTTAATTCTGAAGAATTTGACGAATACAAAAATAATATTGTTAACATGGATTCAACCAATCGCGAGGGTCATGCTGCTAAAGCATATTGAAAATATCTTTTTGATCCCAAATTTATTCGTGATCACAAAGCAGATAAGTTTCCTGAAATTAATATCCCCCTAAATTTTGGGTACTCAGTTTTAAGAAGTATGATTGTTCGAAGCATTGTAAAAAAAGGATTAGATCCGCGAATTAGTATTAACCACCGTAGTTTTCATAATTTTTTTGCTTTAGCTTCTGATTTGATGGAACCTTTTCGTCAAGTGGTGGATTATATTGTTTATTTAGAATGACAGAAAAAACCATTTAATTTTTTAGAAACAAAAAAAGAAATCGTTGCTTTCTTAGCTAATCAAAAGGTACGAATTAATGATAAAGAATATCATTTAAACACTGGGATTGACATTTATATCGAAAAATTACAATCAGGACAAATGCTAGAATGAGTCGGTTTATGAGATTAATGTTATTTTATGATTTGCCAACCGAAACTGAAGAAGACCGGAAGCGTTATTCAAAATTTCATAAATGAATTGTTAAAAAGGGATATTTAATGTTGCAATTCAGTGTTTATTACAAAACCATTCCTTCTAGTCAAAAATATCCAATTGAATTACAGGCAATTAAAAATAATTTACCTAAACGGGGCAACATTCGGTTATTAATGGTTAGTGAAACCCAATTTTTTAATATGAAAGTATTAACCGGGCAACAAACCATTAATGAGAAATATAACGGCATGGAAAGGTATGTTCGGATCGAAGATGATATTGAAGACGAATAATCAAACATTAGAATTTACTACCCCCAAAATTATTCACTGTTTTGATTTATTAAAAACTTGAAAACAAATCTTGATTGATAATCCCAAAACTCTGGTAATCACTCCATTAACCAAAATCGAAGATTTATACGAAATTAAATCGAATAGTGCTTTTTTAAGTTATTTACAAAAGTATTTAGATCAAAATTTTTTAAACGAAGAATATTTATACAAATTAGAAGATATCATTAATAACGATTTGGGAAATATTTTAGAAATTAACAACAATAATGCCAAATTGATTAAAATTCTTTTTGAAATCAAAGAACAATATGTTGATTCTAAGATTTTAAAATTCTTTTTAAACAAAATGATTGAACATCTTCCTAGCATTCCCATTCTTTTAATTGGATGAGATGAACATTTTCAAGAATTATTTGATTCTACTCATAACTATAACCTAGTTTATTTTTTAACAACTAACGTAGAGAAACTTAATTTAACCAAACCTTTTTTAGAATTATTAGTCGTTCAAACCAAATCAGACAATTTTTTAGAAATTGATGATTTTTCACTTTTGAAATCATTTTTAGAAGCCGAATCTGGATATGAGATTGCTGATCATGAAATTTATCAATATTTTTTGGGAAAAAATGATGAAAATGGCTATTTTTGGGCAAAATCCTTAAAAAAATTGTAACTTTTTTTCAAAATGAGGTTTCAGTGTGTTAACATTCCTTATATTGCATTAACCCCAGTGATCCAAAGTTTTTTTGTATAAGCGTTTCAGTGTGTTAACATTCCTTATATTGCATTAACTTTTCAACCACTCCTAACAAGTCATCAAACGTTTCAGTGTGTTAACATTCCTTATATTGCATTAACTTTCTTTAAATGATATGCTTTCAAACAGGAGTTTCAGTGTGTTAACATTCCTTATATTGCATTAACATGAAGTCATTCAGTTGGATTTTGGTTTTTGTTTCAGTGTGTTAACATTCCTTATATTGCATTAACCAAATCCTATAGAATGTGGGATTCTGAAACGTTTCAGTGTGTTAACATTCCTTATATTGCATTAACTCAAAAAAACGGCACCCATCCCCGCGCGATGTTTCAGTGTGTTAACATTCCTTATATTGCATTAACCTCGTGATAGAGCTGTTCACCCCGTTCAATGTTTCAGTGTGTTAACATTCCTTATATTGCATTAACTGGAAGCTAAAAAATAAACCCCGAACGTAAGTTTCAGTGTGTTAACATTCCTTATATTGCATTAACATATGACGCGAAAATTCTCCACCCCATCGCGTTTCAGTGTGTTAACATTCCTTATATTGCATTAACATCATTTCCAACAAACCGACGTTGGGTTTCGTTTCAGTGTGTTAACATTCCTTATATTGCATTAACATTGTGGGCTCAGAAAACGAAGTTAGTTACGTTTCAGTGTGTTAACATTCCTTATATTGCATTAACCAGAAATAAATAAGCGGACAAAGCGTTGGCGTTTCAGTGTGTTAACATTCCTTATATTGCATTAACTCAATTCTGGCGCTAAAATTATCAAATTTCGTTTCAGTGTGTTAACATTCCTTATATTGCATTAATTGGCGAAAAAGCATTTGTTAATATTTCTACCTTTTAATTTATTAATATTTATTATCGACATTAATAAATTTAATATTTTTTGAAAAATTATGGTTTTAATATAAAAATACCAAGTCTTTTAAGACTTGGTATTTTTATATTAAATTTTTAAAATTTTTAAACTATAAATGCTTTATTCAATTTCTTTAATATTGAATATATTACCTAAAACATCAAGATCTGCAAAATAAACATATCCATCTTTCATTAAATTTTGTAAACTTTTCCTAATTCTTTTGTTTTTGTTTGTAGCATGGTATTCTAATTTTTTTATTTCTAAACTAGAATTCGATTGTTTAAAACCTACAAAATAAGCAGCTGAATCAATATTTTTCTTACCGTCTTCAAAGTATGTATTATGCAATATAATTGAATTTCTAAAAATTCTATGAAAAAAAGTAAAATTTTTTATCTCTTTTATTTTATCTGATTCTTTTTTTAATCTATTTTGTACGTAATAAAAATAACCACTTTTATAATCAATTTGTTTATTTTGTTTGATATCTGGAAGGTTAAAATTAGATAAATTGAAATAATTACGAAAATAATTATTAATTTTTTCTTTTTCCAAATTTCTTTCTAATTTTATATTTTCATTATTTTGTTTTTTATTATAAATCATGATTGTATTGCAATTAGCAGGAACTGGTAAATAATGAATTTGATTATCTATTTCATATTTATACACATCAATCCATAATCAATCAAAACTCTCATAAAAAGAATTAGAATTTTTTAACTTTAAGATTTCTATGGAATTTTTAGATTTTTTATCATAGTGTCTAATTTTGTTTACAACTGAAATTCTATTCTTAGAAGATGGTGTTTTAAAATTTATCATTAGACCATTATTATTTACAAAATTAAAATTTTTTTCTTCCTTTATTTGATCTGATATTGCTTTTCTAAAAGGGAATTCTTCTTCTAAAGAATTTGCTTCAAAAATTTCTTTTAAATTTTTTCATAACAAATGATCTTTTTCTTCAATTATTGGTTCTAAATAATCTCCACTTTCTGGATTGAAAAAGAATTAAAATCATTTTTTTCTATATCTGTTATTTTTTTGAATTTACTTTTCTTAATTTTCCTTCAATTTCTTTACCCGAATATAAAGTATCGTCATGAAATTTTATATTATTTTTGAAAGCTTTTTTCTAGAAAATTTCATAAACTTTTTAGAAGCATTCATTTTTTAACCAGTTCATTTAATCCTTCAACAAAAAATTTATGATTTTCATCTTTGGATATTAAATTGCTATAGGCATTATTTATTTTATTTTTTTCAAAAATTTCACCATTACTATTTTTTACTTCGATACTATTTTCTAAAGTATTTGCAATTTTTGGATTCGTAGTGGAATACGCAATTAAAACAGCATCTTGAGCGTGATTACCATTTCATTTTCTGTTTTTAATTTTATTGGAATAAAAAGGATCTTCAAGAGATACATATAATTGGTTATTCTTAAAATAATTATCCAATATTTTAGATCTTAAATTATTAATAAATTTTCCAGTAATTGTTCTTATTTTAGTGTCAGAAAAAATTTCATTGTTTTTAGAATGAAAATTAACAAATTCTTTTAGAACATTTAAAATTTCTGATGCAATATATCTTGTATCTACTAAATTACGAGCAATAAAATCTTTTTGTAAAGATTCAAATTCATCAGGATCTGATTTAAGAAAAGATAATTTTTTAGGATTTTTATCTTTATATAATTTATCTCATAAACCATTAATTTTAGATAATTTATTAAAATCATCTTTAGGAATGGTTTCTTTGGGAAATCCATTACTTTTTTTTCTGTTATTTTTTTCTTTGTTAAAACTTTGTTTTCCATAGAATTATCAAAAGATATAGAAAAAGGAATAATGTGATCTATTTCATAATCATTCATATTGCTAATGAAATCTTCTTTTTTGATCTCATTTCCATCATAAACATCACAACCATTTTGTTCTATTCACAATTTCATTTTCAATATTTTATTTCTTGAGATAGAACCTTTATTTTTTAATCCAAACTCTGTAATTACTTCGTTTCATTCATCAGATATTTTCTTTAAATGATTAGATTTTCTTTTTTTAACATCTATATTGTTTCTTTCTTTTGGCATTTCAAGAGTTATTGTTTCAATTTTGTAATTATTTTTTTTACAATAATCAAAAATAGCATTTAAAACATTAATCGTTTGTTTAACACCTCTTTTTACAGAAGGTGAAATTATCATTTTATTAATTCAATCGCCGGTTAAATGTTTAGTATTTTTAATTAATGTATTTTTTTCAAAAATTTCTCTTTTCCTTTTTTCAATTTCAAAGGCAACACCAGAATATTTTAAATATTGATTATGATTTCAATCATTTTCTAATAAATGTTTTAATTCTTTTTTAACCCTTTCAAAGAGAGTGAAGCAGTCCCAGAAATATTTTGAATGCCTTTTATTTCTTCACTAAATTTTCTCAAACTTTTTTTAAAATTTGAACTATCAAATAATTCACCAAAAAGATTATGAATTTCAGTTTCGTTTTGAAAATTATTTAATCGTATTTTTTTTGTAACAAATTTGCTCAAGAAAATAATAATTAAGTCAATTAAATCAATTAATTTTTGATTTCTTGAAAAAAAATCATTTTCTTTTGCAAAAGTGGACTTTAATTTAAATTCTGAGTTTAAAATTTTTAAATAAATTTCTTTAAGTAATTCATTTGTATATGGAAATTTTTTAGGAATGGCTAATTTTTCTTTATTATTTTTTGAACTTTTTAATTCAGTAGCAAAACCATAAATATCATCAATTTTCAATTCTTCATTATCAAGTTGTTGTTTAAATTTTTTCAAAATTCTATTATTAGATATGTTTGAAAATTTTATCTTCACAAAATCAAAATTTTCATGCAATAACCTATTTTTAGATTCATAGCTTAATTTTTCATTATTGCATGTTAAATTATTCAAATAACAAAGAACACTAAATAGATAATTAGAAAATGATTTTTTTGGGGCTACATTTTCATTTTGATAAATTAAACATTTTCTAATATTTTTTTCTCATAAATTTTCATCTTTTTTTTCAATTTTTCCATTAACTTCTTGTCATAAACCATATTCTGTCGGTGATTTTGGACCTCCTGGTCCAAGTTGAAATTCTCGTTGTCGATCAAAAATTTTTAAGAAGTTTTCTCGAAAAATTTCATCAGCAAAATGAGATTGTTTTTTTAAAATTATTTCTAATTCCTTGCGATAATCTTCACGTTTAAAATAATTATTTATCACACCCTTCACTTTTGTAGTGCTATGTTTATTTGGGTTTCATAATTTTAGTTGTTTTTCAACTATATAATCATTAGTTACTAAAATATCGTTAAGAGTTTTAATTTTAATTTTTTCATTTTCATCTATTTCTGATTTTTTTGAAGATGAATTATTTTCATCTTTTTTAGATTTTTTATTTTTTTCTCATTTAAATTTTCGTCATAATTTCATCCTCTATTAGTTAAATATCAATAAATTCCTCTCAAAAAATATTTAATACTATCCTCTTTTTCATATAACATTTTTTTGCGACATGAATATATATTAAATTTTTCTCCATTTTTTAGAGATAAATATTGAGAAAATTCAGGAATTAAATTATTATTTTTTCAATATTCTACTGAATCTATAAAATTATTTGGTTTATATAAATTATTTTCAATAAAAAGTTTAATGGCATCTCTTTTTCTAGTTTTAATTCTTGATAATTTTCTTCGCATAGCGCGATTAGATCTACGATCTTGTGATAATAATTTGTAAGTACGAGGAGAATCTACTGTATCAAATAAACGCACCCCATGTAAAACGATCTCATTATTTTCATCTAAAAGTGCTCATCCTACAGAAGCGATGCCAACATCGATTCCGATTTTAATTTTTTTGTCATTCATTTTTTATGACCTTTTTTTTTTTTTTTTTGATAAATAACAACTATTTTTTTGTAAAAAAATTAGCTAAATTTAACAGTTAGAAAAGCTATTTTTAATTATGCAAAATAGCCTATTACAAAATATTTTAACATAATCAAACTTAATTCATTTTTAAGTCTGCTTTAATAAGTGCATTAAATTACGGGATTAATTTCTAACAATAAATATTATGAAAAAACCCAAAATTATCATTTGTTAAATGATCTAAATTAACTCAATCAAAATAATTAAATTTGTTATGCTTGCCTTAAAAAAGATATGCACATTTTTTCTTTTAATTATTTGATTGTTTTTGTGAGGAAAAATTAATTAGAAAATATAATCAAAATGTATTGGTTGATATATCTAAAAGCAGGTCATTTTATGTCCTACAACAAACAAAAACGGAAATGATTATTTATTCCTACTATTGCACTTTTATTATCATCCTGTTATCCAAATGCTTCTTTACCAATCATTCAAAAACAAGCAGCTTGGCATTACATTAATCGTACCCCTTCAAAAAAAGAATTATTCACTAAAGCTCAAACTGCTCCTGATCCCCAGGTTTGTTCGAATACTGATCAATGTTATTTTGACTACATTAACCAACGAAGTATGAGTTTAAAAATTACCTCCATGGTTAATAAAAAGACCCAGTCCTCGTTTGGAACCGGCTGAATTATTGATCGGGAAGTTGGCAATAATAATTTTTATATTGTGACTAATATTCACGTATGTAATTTAACCACTGATGATTTAATTAAGAATCATCAAGATCCCGAACTGTTCAGTATTGAAATTGGTCGACAAAAATATGATGCCAAAACAAATTGAACCAAATCTAATAAACCGATTGTTTATAATCCAGTTGGTATTGATCAGACCAATTATTATGCTGAACAAAACCGCTATGCAATTCGGGTTGATTCATTAAAAACCACTGTTTTAAATCCGAATCAACACCAATACTACTTCAATTTTAGTATGCCCCCTGGTACCACTCAAGCTTTTTTACAACCCAAAACCCAAAAAATGAATAAAGTCTTTTTTGACAGTTTTGTCAATAACGAATTCATTAAAGCGGCCCAACGATTAGAAACCAAATACCAATGGCAAAACCAATCACTATTTTTACCAACCAGTTTTTATCAGTATTTTAGTCATTTGTACACTAGTAAAACCAATGGAATTGGGTTGTATGATTCTAATCAATTTAATGAATTAAATAAAATTGATTATGACCAGTTAACAACTGCTCAGAAACAATTTTTAGATGGGTTTTATCACGATGATAAGGTTGAATCATTCATTGATGCAGCCGTATTAAAAGTGAGAATTCCCGATCAAGTTTTAGCTGAGTGGTTTCCTTATTTTTTAGACACCAAAAAATACAACCAATGAACTTTCCCCCGGTTAGCCCAAACTAATTTATATGATTTCAATGCCGATCAGAAAAATTTAACCACTTTTGATTTAAACTCTGAACAACGAAAGCAAAAATTTTACCGGGCTGGTTATCCGTTAGAAACATTTAATAAGAATAGTTCAGCTGTCCCAGTTTTTCGGGGTTCAGCTTCAACTGGAATCAAAATCCAACGGGCGTATACCAACCAGAATTTGGATCATTTTAAATATAATCGAAATAAAATGCGGTTTGGTGGAGCCGATTATAAAGTCCCAATTGGGTTATATAACATTTATTCTCAAGATACTTATCCTACTGCAGCGGGTTCATCGGGATCAATGGTAATTGATCAAGATTATAATACTGTTGGAATTTATTGGGGTGAATCTAGTGGTGATGGTGTGAGCAAAACTACTGAGCGGCTAGGCATTCAAACCCCGTTTTACTCCGATCAAAATAATGTTAATTCCCAAAATCACATTAGTCATTGAGCAAATCATTTGCCTGCTCAACAAAAAAATTTGTTGTATCAAATCATGGGACAACATTATGGCACGCTGTTTGCTAAAAATTTAAGTGCAGTTGTCTGAGCTAAATACCAACAACAAACTGATCTCACCCAAAATGGTTTCAGATTTGGAGCTGATCCTGCCCAATTGTATGCAGACATTAACCAGTTCATGAACCAACAACCTACCCAGCATGCTCAAACTCATACCGATTGATCCGATGAACAAAAACAAGCTGCAATTACAACCGCACTAACTCAGCATTTAACAACATCATTAATTCCTGAATCTAATGGAACAAATTCTAAAACGATTGCTGAACTTTATGGGGAATTTTTTGGTGATTATTACAATCACACCCTTGATTTATTAAATGATTTATCGCTGACTTTTAAGGGCACAACTGTTGGTGATACGATTAATTTAAAACAACAATTGCAAGATTATTTTGCAACTAAAAATGTTGTGACTTATAATTTAAACCACATTAAAAAATCAATGTTGCGTCCGATCCGGGTTTTACCCCTTGTGCCTAATAATGAGGACATTTTATAATTGATAGAAAAATTAATTATTGGAACTTGTTTCAATTATTGATTATTATGATTGATTAATTAAATGCAATTAAATCAATAAAAAACGCTGTTTATTTTCATAAACAGCGTTTTTTATTGATGATTTTCCCCAAAAAATAAATATTTGTTTAATTGAAAAATTTATTTCACAACTTTAAAAAATTTGGGTGAGATGGGAATTGGTTGTACTGAAGTGGGTACTTGAAAATGAGCGTTGACTAAATGGGGAACTGGTTTAGTAAAAATTTGGTGCCCCGCTGCTGAAGTGATCACTAATCCTAATAAAGAATTCAGTTCTTGGTTTAAAGCTGCGACTTGATCATTGGTTAGGTTTTTAGCATAATCAAGCGCAAACTGGGATAAAGCTAAAGTCGGATCATATTGACTGTTGGGATCGGCTTTCATAAAACTAACCACATCAGCTCAATCTTTGTTAGTTCCGTTTTTAATTTGATCATAAGTTTTTGAAGCTGCTTGATCAGTATTGACAAAAACAATTGGCGAGTGTTTAAACTTGGTTGCTAGAGCATAAAATTGCGGGTATTGATCAATCTTTTGTTTTTGTTTTGGATTGTTTGGATCTAATTCAGCAAAACTAATGAACCCAGGTAAGTATGAGCTTTCTAAACTGCTGTAGAATAACAATTCTAAATAACCCCCATAGCCCTCAATGTCATAGCCCCAGCCAATTTCATTAACCGCACTTTTACCACCAATCAAAATTTGATCAACTTGCAGACTAAATGGTTGGCTACTAAATTCTAACCGCGGATCTAATTGATTTAAGACTTTAACCGCATTTGCTGTAGCGGCTCTTCGGGGTGCAGAAGTATCAAGTGCCCGATCATAAAAAATAAATTTAATGCGGTTGTTGTCGGGATCATTTCCTAAATTTTTACCTAATCCGTTTTGGTAAAAATGATCTAGTAAACGTTTAGTTTCGGTTTGCAAACTGACAAAATTAGTGGCTTGAAAACCTAAGGCTTGTTCGTTTTGATGATCGGTTCAATGGGTTTGATCATCAGCTAAAGTTTTACTAAATTTGGTCTTACCATCAGCCCCACCATAGAAGAAAAATTCATTTTGGTTGGGATAATCAATCAGTTTTTTGCGTGGATTAGTGGTTTGATCAGTGCCATTAATTAAACCATCTGGTCGGGCAAAACTGCCCCAAAACGTTGTATCACTATCGATGCTCGTATTGAAAGCATAGTAGTTAAATGCGGTTGATAAAAGGGAGCGAAAAATGTGGCCGTCTCCAGTTCAGTAGTATGATAAATTCTGTTTGCCCGCTTCTAAATCTTTGATGTTAGACCCATACATTAATAAAGCAAACGCATCATTATAAGCATAATTAGTTTGTTGAATTTGGGTATCGTTTAAATTCGGATAAACTAAAGTTCTTCAGGTTAAAGTTTTAGCACGAGGAAAGAAATTATGATCTGGTTGTTTAGTGTAATTTAAATTGAAGGCTTGGGCATGTCTAATGACTTCTAACCGTTGGGATTCGTTTAGAACATCATAATCTAATTTGGCAACTAAACCTTGTTTGTAATCATTAAATAAATTGTTGGTAAACGTCAGTGGATCGGTTCCGACATTTTCACTAACAATTGCTTTAACACTATCAGCAGCTTGCACTCAAACTTGATCATAAAAATGCGAATTAATTTGGAATGATTCAAACGAAGCATCAGAGCGGTTGACATAATATGGTCCTGCATACAACATCTCCTTAAAGTCTGCACCATATCAATAATAACCAAACTCGGCTGCTTCAGCAGCAGTATTAGCTAAATCCTTGGTTGGTCCAAGTTCTTTAATATACTGACTAGGCGCGGGCGTGAAAAAATCCAAATTGTAAATAATTTGGGCAAAAAAATTAACAAAATCAGCGGGGGTATTTGAATCTGTACTATCAAACGTGATTGCTTGGTGGGTTTGGTTGTGGAAATTGATTGGTGTTAAAAACGTTGCTTTCTTTTTTAGCTTGTTCGCATCAACATTAAATAATTTCACTAAGTATTCGTTATTAAACCGACTCGCGGCTGAAAACCGGTTGACTGCACGCAGTTTTCCCTGATAAATTTGATCAACTGCTTGTTTGTCTAATGCTGCTGAACCCCCGTGCTGGTGCCGATAACTAGTTTCAGCTAAAGCGGTCCGTTGGTATTTAGCATAAAAATCTTCAGGAATAACGGGGTATTTAGTTGGATTTCCTTGAGCATCAGTTCAGAATAAATTTTCTTTTAAAACCACTTGCACCCGCACTGATTGGGCTAATGCATTTGTGAAATCCGGGCTGTTAACTGAGCGCGGATTGGTTGATGATCAAACTTTTACACCCAAATACAACGGATCTGCAGCGGGGATGGATGCATCATCTTGATCAAAAACTAACGGGGTTGAACTGTTCGTAGTTGTGACAATGACCGCTTGGGCTAAACCTAATTTAATTTGGTGTTGACTAAACTGTTGGTTCACCACTGCTCCGGTTTCGTTTAACCGGGTTTGACCAGTGTAAGCAATTTCTAATAATCCTGGTGCAATTGCGTTGGTTAAATTATTTCTTCCTGTGGCCCGCACGGTATAATCATGCCGGAAAGCGGTGAGATCAACTTGATCATGACCCGCTTGAACTTTTGTGAAATATTCATTGCGTTGGTGGGGCAAACTGGCTTGTGAACAAGCGATTAAAACCCAGCTGCTAACCATGGCAGATAAGAGGGTACCAACCAATAATTTTTGAGAACGAGCGAATAAAGCAATTGGTTTCATGCAAAATGTTTCCTTCTGAATTTAGGCAATAATGGTTTTAATAATGAATTGAAAGCATCTTATTTTGATTTTTGTTTGATCAGGAGTGGTTGCAAAATTCTCATTTTCCGCAATAAAAAACCTACCCATAACAATTATGTTTTGGGTAGGTTGGAAAGTTGAAACTTAATTAAGTTTGCTTCTGAATCACTAATAAAAATGATCAAGAAAGATACTGTTATTAAGTTGTCGATGAACGCGCGAACCTACCGCTTTTGGTAAAATAAAAATACCAAAAAGCAGCAGAAAATGATGCAGATGCAAAATTATTTAGGCGCATTGATCAATTAAAAATGAAAATAATTAATTTGGATTATAACACAGCTAATTTTATTTTGACAAAATTAACAACCTCATTAATTTGTTTCATCAAGGGAAAATTAATATGAACTTTTATTTGTGAACAGTGACATATCTTAAAGCCACAACTCCTGATTCAACTGAAACCGGAATTGAATAATGTTGGTTAATTAGAATCGGAATGGGTTTGTTAACTAATTGATACCCAGTAGCTGAATTTAAACTAAACCCAACTAGTGAAGTAATTTCCTGATTTAGAGTTGCTGATTGTAAATTAGTTAAAGTTCGTGAATATTCCAACCCAAATTTCGACAAAGCTAAAACCGGATCATAATTAGGATTAACGACTGCGCGCATAAATTCATTGGCCTCAGCTCAATCCTGGTTGGTTCCGTTTTTCATTTTATTATAACTACTATAATCTTGTAAGTTAGTTCGGGGGAAAACTGTAGTTGATGCTTTGAAAGCTTGGGCAAATTTACTAAATTCAGGGAACTGGTCAAACCGGGTTAATAAATTTGGTTTTACAGCTTTAATTGCAGTTTGATCGGCTGGGTCAAATTGAAATAATGCGGTAAACAACGGGTTGTTTTTATTAACGTATAAAAAGTATTGTAAAAATCCCCCATAAGAATCTAGATCATAATACCAACTTGAGTAAGCATTTGCAGTCCGGCCTAAAGTGACAATCGCATCATTTTGCACCGTTAGTGGGGCTTGCACTAAAGCCAAACGGTGTTTGCGATCTAAAGCATTAATCGCATTTAAAGCATTCTGGGTTGCTGAACGCCGGGCTGGGGGGGCGTTTCGCATCCGATCATAAAAAGTAAACTGAATTTTATTGTTAACTGGATCAGTTTTTAAATTGCGACCTAATCCGGTTGCACTGTCATAAAACTGGTCTAACAACCGTTCCATTTCGGTTTGTAACTGTTCATAATTATTGGCCTGATAGGCCACAGTTTGGTTGGTTTGATTATTTTGAAACCGGGCTTGATCTTCAGCTAAAGTTTTTTCAAACCGGGTTTGTTGATCAGCGCCCCCATAAAAAAAGAAACTGTATTGGTTTGGGGCTTCTGATAATTTTTTAAATGGAGCAGTCGCTTGATCAGTACCATTGATTAACCCATCGGGTCGAGCGATTGTCCCCCAGAAACTGGTATTAATATTAATTTCATTATTGAAAGCAAAATAGTTAAATGCAGTTGATAATAAGGATCGTAACAAATACCCATCGCCAGTCCAATAATGACTTAAATTTTGTTTTCCCGCTTCTAAATCCGCAATGTTGACCCCATACATTAATAAACTAAATGCATCATTAAACGCATAATTAGTCCGCAAAGTTTCCGCATTAGTCAGATCAGAATAAACAATCGGTTTTCAAGTAATTAATCCGGTGCCTGTGTAATCATAATCGGCTAATTTTTGATACTGTAAATTAAAATCTTTTTGATTTAATCCCACTTGATTTTTTTGAACTGGAGTTAACGCCGCAAAATCAATTTGAGCAACTGCTCCTTGTTTGTATTCTTCAAATTGGTTGTTTTGAAAAGCTAAAGGATCACTTGAATCATTTTCAGTGACTAACAAGCGTAAAGTATCGTTCGCATGTACCCATGCTTGGTCATAAAAATGGGGGTTGATGGCATAAATTTCGGCACTGCGACTGGATTCTTGTACATAATAAGGTCCAGAATATAACATGTCTTCATAATCCGCCCCATACCAATAATAACCTGATTCAGCTGCTAACCCACTCACTCCAGTTGGATTACGGTCTTGATGATCTTTAATGTATTGACTAGGTGCGGCTGTGAAAAAATTAGCATTGAAAACGGTTTTGGCAAAAACATTTTTAAAATCAGCTCGGGCTACTGAAGCTAAACTGTGAAAAGTAACTGCTTTTTTGGTTTGATTACCAACTTGAACATTAGTTAAAAAAGTGGTGAGATCACGGAGTTTATCAGTGTCAACATCAAATAATTTTAGTAAATACTCACTGGCATAACTACTTTGGGGGCCAAACCGGTTGTTGGCTGCAAGCCGCCCCTGATAAGTTTGATCAATCGCAAATTGATCCGCAGCAGCTGATCCACCGTGTTGGTGCCGGTAGGCTCCATCAGATAAAATGGTGCGGGCGTATTTGGCATAAAAATCTTCGGGAATGACTTGATAAGCTGTTTGTTCACCCCTAGCATTAATTCAGTAAGCATTTTCCCGAACTGTGAACTGAACTTTAGTTGCGGTATTTAAAGCTTGATCGAATGCAGCACTGTTAACTGAACGGGGATTGTTGGACCGTAAAATTTTCACTCCTAGAAAAACCGGATCGTCAATCATAAAATCATCAGCGGCATCACTATCAAAAACAACTGGTTCAGCTTGGTTGGGTAAGGTTAAATAAATCGCATCGGCTAAACCAAACCGGATCCGGTATTTAGTGTACTGGTTGTTAATAACTTGACCATCCTGGTTTAGATCAGTGCGACCAGTGTATTCATAATCAATTAGTGCCGCAGATAAATCATTACTAATTTTGCTTTTACCATTAGCTTGTACCGTATAGTCATGTCGAAACGCATCCAAGCGAATGTCACGAGCAGCTAAGTTACTTTTTGTTCGGTATTCGTTGCGTTCATAAGGTAAATTAGCTCCCGAACAAGCTGCTAAAAACAAACCGGTTGTTAAGCCTGTAAGCAAACTAGTTTGAAACATCCGGGACCTTGTGCGGGTAATCAAGTAATTAAATTTCATGATGGTTAACCTCATATTTATTAAATAAATTTTGGACAAAAAGAGAAAATTATTTTGGTAATTAGTCTGGTTTTTAACCCCGTTAATGTGTTGAAGCCAATAAAAAAACCTATTTATTCTGTGGCATACGAATAAATAGGTTTTCAAATTTTTGTTAGATTAAAACTAATTAAAGCGGTTTCATTAATTGGTTTTAAATAAATGTTTTGCTTTATCAAAAAATTGTCAACCCAAAAATTCCTTACTTGAAACCAAGTAAGGAGTGGTTGTCTTCTTAAGGTTGATTGATAAACAAATTAAGGACATTTTTGGGGTTAAAAATAAAAAATAATTTATCCAGAATTATAGCACAACTAAAATTGTTTTCACTTTTTTTAAATTAATTTTGGGACAAACTTAATTGCGCACACGAACAAATAATTTCGATAATGAACCAGATTCTACACTGACCGGAACATCATAGTGTCTGTTAATTAACAGTGGGAGTGGTTTATCAGATAATTGATAACCAGCTGCAGAATTCAAACTAAAGCCCATTAACGAAGTGATTTCTTGGTTTAAGGTTGCTGATTGTTCATTGGTTAAAGTTCGACCGTATTCTAAACCAAATTTAGAAAGGGCTAAAACGGTATTATATTCAGTGTTCCCTTCAGGACGCATTACTTCATAAACATTACTTCAGTCTTTATTATTGGCTTTTTTCAGTTTTTGATAAAGTTGGGAAGAATTGCTTGAATCAATGTCGGGAAAAACAGTTTTAGACTCTTTGAAGGCTTTAGCGAATTTACTAAATTCGGGAAAGTTTTTAAACCGCACTACATTTGCTTGACTAGCTGATTGGGCTTGATTAGTTTTTGGAGTGGTTGAAGTATCATCAGCTGGATCAAAACTAAATAAAGCAGTGAATAAAGAATAATCACGGTTAGCATACAAGAAAAATTGTAAAAAGCCGGCATAACTATCGACATCATAATGTCAACCAGAATAAGAATATGGTGCCTTACCCAGTCTTACGATTGGTTCATTTACTGAAGTGGCTGCTTCTTGGGAAACATCAATCCGTTTTTGTTCCGGATCTAAAGCTTTTAAAGCAGTTAGAGCTGATTCAGTTGCTGCACGACGAACCGCTGGTGTGTTTTGGAACCGGTCATAAAAGATTAGTTTAACCTGTTTGTTCTCGGGATCATTTTTTAAACTTTCACCTAAACCACCTGCACCATAAAATTTATTTAACAGCCGTTGCATTTCGGCTTTTAATAAATCAAAATTAGCAGCTTGAATTCCGGCTTCGCGATTTTGTTGACTGTTAACAAACCGCTCTTGATCTTGTTTTAAAGTGCGTTCAAACCGAGTTTGATTATTTGCCCCACCATAAAAGAAAAAACTGTACTGGTTTTCAAATTGGGATAAACGTTTCTTTGGACTGGTTGCTTGATCAGATCCTTCGATTAATCCGTCTGGACGAGCAACACTTCCTCAAAAACTAGTATCAGTATTGATGGTGTTGTTAAATGCATAATAATTAAAGGCTTGGGATAATAAGGACCGGAAAATATACCCATCCCCAGTTCAGTAATAATTGACATCTTGTTTGCCTGCTTCTAAATCTTTTTTGTTCACACCATACATTAATAACGAAAAAGCATCATTAAATGCGTATGGAGTGGTTGTAGTTAGTGGATTAGCCGGATCAGAATAAACGATTGGTTTTCAAGCAAGCAGTCCCCGACCAGTGGAATTGTAATCAGGAACTTTTTCATAATTTAAATTAAATTCATTTGTTTTGCTGGTTAAAACAGTTGCGCGTTGTTGATCATCTAAGTTGGCAAAATTAATTCGCGCCACGTTTCCCTGACGGTATTCTTCAAATTCACTTTGACGGAAAACTAATGGATCAGTAGTATCATTTTGCACTACAACCCGACGCACTGAATCTGCTGCTTTAACCCAAGTTTGATCATAAAATTGGGGATTCATTTCATAAGATTCAAATTGGGTATCTGAGCGAGTAACATAATATGGTCCGACATACAACATGTCTTTAAAATCTGCCCCATATCAATAATAACCAACTTGAGCTGCTAATCCAGTGACATCTTTTGGATTTTTGGCCATGTTTTCAGCAATAAACTGACTTGGGGCGGGAGTAAAGTAGTTGGCATTAAATAAAGCTTTTGCAAAAAAGTTGACAAAATCAGGTTGGGTTGCACCACTAACCCCATCAAAAGTAATGGCTTTTTGTTCAACTCCACCAACGTTAACTGGTGTGATGAAAGTGTTTTCATGCCGTAATTTTTCTGAATCAATATCAAATAATTTAATTAGATATTCATTACTGTAATTACTTTGAACACTAAAACGATTATCCGCTTTTAGTTTATTGTGATAAGTTTTAGCAACCGCAAATTGATCCGCTGCAACTGAACCACCTTGGGCGTGACGATAATCCTGATCTTGTAAAGCTGTGCGAGCATATTTAACAAAAAAGTCTTCAGGAACAAGTTGGTACTTAGTTTTTTCGCCTTGAGCATTAGCTCAGTAAATATTATCTTTTAAAGTGAACTGGACTTTAGTTGCTTTTTTTAAAGCGGCATTAAATGCATCAC
This sequence comes from Mycoplasmoides fastidiosum, assembly GCF_024498275.1. Lineage (GTDB taxonomy): Bacteria > Bacillota_I > Bacilli_A > Mycoplasmatales > Mycoplasmoidaceae > Mycoplasma_N > Mycoplasma_N fastidiosum. Next base: position 587,558 of record NZ_CP101809.1, on the reverse strand, counting down.
TGTTAACTGAACGATTGTCATTAGAACGTAAAACTTTAACTCCAGTAAATAAAGGATCATCTACTTCAAGATTTTCAGTTACATTATCATTGTCAAAAACTAGAGGTACAGCAGGATTATCTTTTTGGGTCACATAAACAGCTTTAGCTAAACTCAACCGAATTCGGTATCGAGTGTAATTATTATTTTGCACTTCACCTTGACCGTTTAATTCGGTTTTACCAGAGTATTCGTATTCAATTAATGGTGCAGCTAAAGAATTACTTAATTCGGTTTTAGCAGTTGCTTGTAAGGTGTAATCATGCCGAAACGCATCTAAACGAATATCTGTGGCAGAGACATTATTTTTAGTTAAAAACTCGTTCCGAGTATATGGGGCTGTAGTTGATGAACATGCCGCTAAGACCAAACTAGTACTTACAGCAGTAACCAAACTACCACATCAAAAAGCAGTTTTTGGTTTTACTCAAAATTTGGGTTTCATTTTTGCGATCCTTTATTTAATGAAATTAATTATTTTGTTCAGAATAAATTATTTTTTAATTGGTTTAGTTTGGTTTTGGAATAAAACGAGCCAATGTTACTAAAAACAAAAAAACCTATTTATTCAAAAAAGAATAAATAGGTTTTTAATTTTTGCGGCTAATTTTTTATTGGTTTATTTTTTCAAAAAAATTAACTGATTCGTTGGAAACAACCAAAATTGCAAACCTAAATATTTCTTACTCAATAACAAGTAAGAAATAATAGTTGTAATCATGATAGTAAAACGAATGAATAACATTTGCAACCAAAGTTAAAAAATAATTTAGTCGAATTATAACATAGTTGCTCAAGTTGTTTGATTTTTTTAAAACAAAATTAATTATTTTGGTTTTATTAATTACAAAAAAGAAATCCGTTTGGTCTTTTTTTAAAAAGACCAAACGGATTCAATAAATTATTTATGAAATTTTTTTAACGAACTTTAATGAAGCGGTTGTAAACTGCACCATTCCCATAAGCCATGTTGGGACTAATATAATGACCATTTAATAAAAAAGGAAGTGCAATTTTTTCTCGAGTATAACCACCCCGACTGTTAAAAGAAAATCCTATTAAAGAACTAATTTCTTGGTTTAATTTAGCAGCATCAGCATTAGTTAATCCTTTGAAATAATCAAGGGCAAATTTAGCAAAACTAAAACCAGCATCATATTTACTATTTGTATCAGCTTTCATAAAATTAGCAAGATTGGTTAAATCACTATTTTTAGCATTTTTAAATTGTTCAAAAGTAATGGATTTTGCTCCATCGGTTTGAGAAAAAATAATAGTAGATTCTTTAAATTTTTTAGCTAATTTGGTAAATTCTGGATATTGAGTTACTCTTTGTTTTAGCACACTATCAGTAGATGTGCTACTATCATCAGCAAAATATGACAATGATTGTACAAATGTTAATCTTTCATTAAGAAAAAAGAAAAAACCTAAAAAACCTGCGTAAGTATTGACATCATAACCTCAACCAGCAAAAGTATTAGCAGATTTATTAGTTAAAAATATATTGCTATAAATATCATAAGTTATTGGTTCTGTTTTGAAATGTAATCGATTTTTAGAATCCAAGGAATTTAGTACTTCAATTGCATTTTGAGCAGCGGTTTTTTCTTTAGCTGACAAACTTAAACTACCTTCATAAAAAGTCATTTCAATCTTTTTATTATTGTCAGTTAAACTATTTCCTAAACCACCTGTATTATAAAATTTATCTAATAATTTTTCCATTTCTGTTTTTAATTGTTCGAAATTAGCAGATTGAAAAGATTTCTTTTGGTTATTGGTGTTATTAGCTCAGTGATCCTGATCTTGTTTTAAAGTTTTACTAATTTTAGTGTTATCAGATCCATAAAAGAAATATTCTTCTTGATTTTCAAAATCAGTTAAATGTTTTTGTGTAGAAGTCTCTGCATCAGTTCCTCCAATTAAACCATCAGGACGAGCTAAACTACCCCAAAAAGTTTGGTTGTCATTAATTTCATTAACAAAAGCATAATAATTAATTGCTTGAGATAAAATAGCTCGAAAAATATAACCATCACCTGCTCAATAATGACTAGTTAAATCTTGATCTTTAGTTTCTAAATCCTTAGTTGATTTACCTCACATCATTAAAGCAAAAGCATCATTAAAAGCATATCCATGTTTTTTGCTATCTTGAGAAATATTGACAGGATAAGGATTAGGTTGTCATAAAATAGCTGTAGGAATTGTATTGTAATCAGGAGTTTTAATATAATTTAAGTTAAATTTTTCAGGTTCTTTATTAACTTCATTTCTCTGATTTTGAGTTAAGGCAGAATAGCGAATGTTATAAACTGTTTCATCTTTAAAATCATTAAATGTAGCATCACGAAAAGTTGCTGGATCAGTGCCAATATATTCCAAGGTAATTAAATTAACACTTTTCGGATCATTCACTCAAGCTTGATCATAAAAGTATTGATTTTTAGTATAGATGTCAAACTGATCATTTTTCTTACTCAAATAATAAGGGCTACTATACAACATTTTAGAATAATCAGCGCCATATCAATAATAACCACTTTCAGCGGCAATACCTGTAATACCGTCAAAATTATTTTTTTGATTATTAGCTTTGATGTATTCAGTTGGTGCAGGTGAGAAATAACCCGCAGTTAAAATTGTTTTGGTTAAAAAATTAGTTCAATCAGAACTTGTTGCATTGGCAGCTGTTTCCATTGTTACTGCATCTTTTTGAACATTACCCGCAGTTACTTTGGTTAAAAAAGTATTTTTTTCTTTTAGTTTTTCTGAATCTACATCAAATAATTTAATTAAGTATTCATTACTATATTTAGATAATTCAGAAAATCTGTTAGAAGACGGCAGCTTATTTAAATAAACTTCGTTAATTGCTTTTTCATCAGCAGCTTTTGATCCACCGTGGGCACGGCGATAAGAAGTTTCAGTTAGAGCTGTTCGCAAATACTTAGTATAAAAATCTTCAGCAGTAACTTTATAGTCTGTTTTATTTCCTTGCGCATCAATTCAATAAACATCATCTTTAATGGTAAATTGTAGTTTCGTAGCTGTTTTTATTGCTTCAGCAAAATGTTTACTGTTAACTGATCGTGGATTAGTTGATGTTAAACGTCTGACTCCAGTATAAATTAAATCAATTTCTGGTGTTCCGTCAACTTCATCAGTATCAAAAACTTCTGGTTGAGTTTGATCCTTTTTAGTTACATAGACAGCATCAGCCAAACCCAAACTAATTTTGAAATCAGTGTAATTATCACCAATAACTTCACCTTTACCATTTAATCTAGTTTCACCTGAATAAACATATTCTAGTAATCGGGAACCCTTTAATTCAAAATCGGCTGCAACTGCAGAGCTGATTGTGTCATCTTCTCCAAAAGCATACAATTTACGATCTCCTGATTTAATATTAGATTTTTGATAAATCTGATTTATTGTATGAGGTAAAGGATTAGCAGAACAAGCTGCCATTAAAATCCCACTTGAGGTTGTAGCAATAAAACTTAATGGTAAAAATCAACGTCTTTTTAATTTTGAGAAATTAAGTCTCATATTTGTTCCAGTTTTTAATAAATATTTAAATTTTTTTATTTAGATGACTTAAAAAACAGGCTGATAAAATTTTGATAAAAATAAATTTAAAATAATGTTTGTAAAAATAAAAAACCTATTTATTCTTTTGTGTTAATAGAATAAATAGGTTTTTTATTTCGTTGAATGAACTTTAGTTTCTATCATTCAAATACTATTTTATTGCATTCAAAATAAAATCATAAACCTAAATATTTTTTCCATAAACAAGAATCAAATCATGATAGTTTCTATGATATTTTTAACAAGAATCAGTCTGATTTTCTTGGTGTGAAAAAATAACTTTTATATCATTAAGATGTTATCACATAGATTTACAATTATGCGAAATAATTGCGAAAATTTCACTTTTATTTTCAGGAAATACCAATAAAAATTGTCCACACTAAATTAAATAAATTGAAAAAATTTTTAAAATAAATAAAAAATATGAATTTATAAGTGTATTAATTAGATTCGTTTATTGTTAAATCAATTTTTAAATAACTATTTTAGTGCAAGAACAATATATTTTGTTTCATCACTAAATCCTGAATGGATCTAATTAATTTTTCATAGATATTTAAACAATTATTTTTTAGGTGAACAAGTATGAAAAAATATTCTTTTTTAAAAAATTTTCCATTTTCATTTTTGGAACTGCATTAGTTACTTCATCTTTTAGTTTAATTAAAAATGTAAGTAGTAATTTTGATAATTCAGAACAGAATTCAATTGATTTAAATTTTACTAATTTAAATTCAAAAAGAAAAAAATATGGATTCTGAATCTGTAGCTTTAACAACTTATAAAAAAAGAAATTTTGTAGCCTTGAATATTGCCAATGCTTATAATTGGGGTTCAACTAAAATGTCATCAACTCATTTTGAAACCTCGCTCTTGCTTTATTGTGACAATTCAATAGAATGCGGTGGTGGAGTTGATATTAGCAGTCTTGCTAGAGGTGGTGAAAGTGGTCTTGGTCGGATTGGCGGAGGCGGAGGTGGCTGAAGTGGTTCTGGTCGGGGTGGCAATGTTAGCAGAGGTGGTTCGGGTTGAAGCAGTTCTGGTCGGAGCGGCGGAAGTAATCTTGGTAGAGTTGGTGGAAGCAGTTCTGCTCGAGGCAGCAATGTTAGCAGAGGTGGTTCAGGAGGCAATAGTCTTGGCCAAGGCGGTAATCGAATTGGTAAGGGTAGTGGAAGTAGCAGAAGTTTAAAAGGCGGTCGAAACAGCCCTAGTCGAAGCAATAATAATTACAAAACAAGTGAGGAAAGATATCCTAACAGAACTGAAGATCATGTAAGAATAGAATCTGAAGCTTTAAGAATAAAAGCTGAACTTAAAGAAATAGGTAGACAAGCATGAAATTATGGGAAATCAATGGCAGGAAATTTTGAAGATCTTAGAAAATTAATACCAGAAATTACCCTTCAAAAATTCTTAAGAGATGATCAAAATAGAAATCGAATAATTTCATATTTTGATCACTATATTAACCAATTAGAAGCAGATAAATCAAAAATAGAAGCAAGAATTTCAAAAAGTAGACGCCCAGTTACTAATATGGTTAATTGAATTTACATCATGGATACAGAAAAATTAAAAGATTTATTTGGTAATCCTGGTGAAGGAATGTTAATAGTAATATATGACATGCTTTCTAATTTAAAAGAATTTAAAAATAATTTAATTAAGTTTGGATCATCAAAATCAGAAACATCATTAATTAGAAAGATTTTAGAAAATTGATGAAATTTTTTAAAATTAGAAAAAATAGCATCTGAAACAATAGCAATATCTAGTCCTAAAGAAATAAAAGAAAGTTTTTATTTAAAAGCTTTTGCTTAAAAAACATTTCAAGACCATAATTAAATATATGTAATAATCTTTTATAGAAAATTTAATTTACTTTTTTATTTTATTTCATAAAAAACCCGTTCATTGTTTTTAAGACAATGAACGGGTTTTAATTATTTTAAATAATGAATAAAACTAACGCAATTTAATGAATTTGTTTAATAATAAATTATCACTGTATGGTTGAATTGGATAAACGTATTTTTGATTAATTAAAATTTCAGTTGGGTTTTTAAAATGCGAATAACTGTTTTCTGAGGGAAAAGCAAATCCAAGTAATGAATTAATTTCCTGGTTTAGTTTAGCTGATTCTTCATTTGTTAATTCTCGAGCATAATCAACTGCAAATTTAGTGAAAGCAAAATTAGTGTTATATTGACTTTGTCCTTTTCCTGTTTTCATAAATGTTCCTAAATTAGCTCAATCTTTGTTTTTAGCATTTTTAAATTGCTCAAAACTAATAGATTCTTCTTCTGTTTTGATTGAGAAAACTTCTGAAGATTTACTAAATTTTGTTGCAAATTTAGTGAATTCTGGATATTGAGTTGCTTTTTGTTTGATCTCATTATCACTGCTTTTATCGGCATCAGCAAAAATAGCCATTGAATTAAATAAAGTATTAATTCGGTTTGGATAAGTGATTAATTCTAAAAAACCACCATAACTATCTAGATCATATCCCCAACCAAAAATGGTGGTTGCATTTTTGTTAGAAAAGAAAACATTCAGTGATTCTTCAACAAATGGCTCAATTTTAAAATTTAAATGTTCTGGGTCTAATGAATTTAAAACATTTAAAGCATTTGTATTAGCATTTCTGCGCTGAGCACTAGTTGATCGTGATCCTTCAGTAAAAGTTACTTCAATTTTTTGGTTCTTATTACCAGTAATTTTTTTCGCTAAACCACTATCACCATAAAATTTAGCTAATAATGTCTTCATTTCTTCTTTTAATTTTTCAAACTGTGGAGTTTGGAAGCCAATGTTATTTTGGTTTTGATTTTTTTGTCAATGTTCTTGATCTTGAGCTAGTGTTTTACTAATTTTTTCACCTTGAGCGTTATAAAAGAAAAACTCATTTTGATTTTCAAAATCAATTAAACGTTTTTTAGAACTGGTTTCAGCATCTTTACCATTAATTAATCCATCTGGTCGAGCTAATCCGCCTCAAAATACTTTTCTGCTATCTGCTACAGTTGTAAAACCATAATAATTGATTGCTTGAGAAAGAATCGAACGGAAAAGATATCCATCACCAACTCAATAATGTTTAGTTAAATCTTGATCACCAGCTTCCATTTCTTTAATGGTTTTTCCCCACATCATTAAAGCAAAAGCATCATTGAAATTGTAATTAACTGGAGTGTTGCCTTGATTAGGTGATGGGTAGATATTGGGTTGTCAACCAATTGTAATTCCAACATCGTTATAATCTGGTGTTCTTCGGTAATTTAAATTAAATTTTTCGGGATTGCGTTGAACACTTAGTTTTTGTTGGTCGGTTAAATTTTGAAAATTCGTAGTGAAACTAATTCCATCTTGATAAGAAGCGAATTCAGCATTATAAAAAGCTAACCGATCGCTTCCATCATATTCTGTGGTAATGGTTTCAATTGTTTTTGGATCATTAACCCATGCTGAATCATAAAAGTTTGGGTTTTTTTGATAAATTTTAAATTGTAAATCAGATCGACTTACATAATATTTCCCAGCTGATAACATGTCAGAAATATTCGCACCGTATCAATAATAACCACTATCAGCTGCTTCTTGGGTTAAACCTTGAGGATTTTTTTGGGGATTATTATCCCGAATGTATTCAGTTGGTGCAGCAGAAAAGAAAGCAGTATTAAGCAGAACTTTGTCAGTAAAATTTTCAAAATTAGCTTGAGTGTTATTAGATTTTGCTTCAAAAGTTATCGCATCTTGACTAACACCTTGTGCATCAGTGATTTTAGATAAGAAATGTTTTTTGTCTTTTAGTTTATCAGCGTCAACATCAAATAAACTTATTAAATATTCATTAGTGAATAATGATGATGTAGAAAAACGGTTTTCTGAATTTAGTTGGTTTTTAAAAACTTCATTAATCATTTGATTATCAATTTTTTCAGATCCACCATGAGAACGACGGTAAGTAGTGTCAGTTAAAGCTGTGCGTAAATATTTAGTATAAAAATCTTCTGCAGTTACTTTATATTTAGTTTTATTACCTTTAGCATCAGATCAGTAAACATTATCTCTAATAACTACTTGTAATTTAGTTGCGGTTTTTAAAGCATCACGAAAATTTTTGCTATTAAGTGAGCGCGGATTATTTGATAATAATTTTTTAACTCCCGCATAAATAAGATCATCTTCTTCATGATCAGTTTCATCATTATCAAAAACTTCTGGTTCAGTCTGATCTTTTTTAGTGATATAAATTGCACTTCCCAGATCAAAACCAATTTTGTAACGACTATATTGATTATCAATAATTTTGCCATCAACATCCATTTTGGTTTCTCCTGAATATTGATATTCAATTAGGTTATTACTGATTAATCCACTATACTCTGTCACAGTAGTGTCAACAGTGTAATCATAAGTAAAAGGATTATTATGAATTTGAGAAGTAGATTTATTATCTTTATAATAAACTTCCTTTCTAGCATATGGGAGTTGTTGTGAAGAACATGCTGCCATTAAAACTCCGGCTGTCATGGATAACACTGAACTCAATGGTATTAATCATGTTTTTTTAATTTTAGAAAAATTGGGTTTCATTGTGAGTTATTTCTTATAAATTTAATGTGATAAAAATTTTTATTAATACTTAATAATAAAATTGTTATTAGTTTTGTTATGTAATTATTTTTTCTTTTTTGAAAAAGAGAAAAGATTTGAAAAATAAACCTCCTGAAAATTACTAATAATTATTTTGCGTAAATGTCACAAAATTTAAAAAATTAAAAATAAAAAACCTATTCTTTCCTGAAACGAAAAAATAGGTTTTGTTTTAAACTTTCAAAGTTGAAAAATGCGTTTATTTTCTAGAAAAAAATGCAAGACCTATCATTTCTGATTAGAGTTAATCAAAAACGTTTTTGCTTCATTTTGGCTAGGGTTAAACGGTTATAAGACATTTAATTTTTCAAATTAATAAAAATAATTTAGCCTAGTATAACAAAAATTTAAATTTTTGTTATAAAAAAATATTTTTAATTACAAAATAAAAAAGTTATTAAAAATTATTTAGTTCAACGCTTAATTTGTTCGTCGGTTCCAAACAAGAAATGATCGGGTTCAATTTCTTGATAGTTAACAATATTAGGAAATTTTTGTTCTTTTAAATAAGCAGTGTCAACTTGTGAATTGACAAATGCTTGGTTTGCATTAGACATTTTTGGAATTGCATCAAATAAATTTTTGGTATAAGGATGCAATGGTTTTTCATAAATTTTTTTGGTTTGACCATATTCCACAATTCGACCTAAATGCATAATCAAAATTTTATCAGCAATATATTCCACCATTGACAAATCATGGGCAATAAAAATAATTCCGATGTTCTTTTTAATCCCCAACTCTTTTAGTAAGTTAACAATTTGGGCTTGAATAGAAATATCTAATGAGGCAATTGGCTCATCAGCAACAATTAATTTTGGTTCAGTAATTAAAGCTCGAGCAATCACAATTCGCTGGCGTTGTCCTCCCGAAAAAGCGTGGGGATATCGGTAAGCAAATTGGCGCAATAAACCCACATCAGCTAAAGCATTATAAATTTTTTTACGTAAAATAATGCCTGAACAAATGGAGCGACTTAAAACTTTTAGTTTAAATTTATGGTGTAATTTATCAAAAATTTTTATAACTTTAACTAAAGTTTCATGTTTTTTAAATTCAGTATGATTTTTAAAAAAATGTTTTAATAAAAAACGATACAAAGTCTTGGTTGGACTACCGTACAAAAATTTAACTTCATCAAAAGTCTTTTTTAAAATTTTAGTTTCGATTTGAAAATTAGTGAATGATTCTTGTTTTTTATTTACTTTAGATTTATAATCATCCAAAATAATTTCAATTTGACTGGAATTAAAGTTTTCTTCAGTCATTTTTTGTTTAGCTCAAACTAAAAATTCTTTATGCCGTAAATCAAAAAGTTTAAGAATCCGGGCTTGGGTTTCTAAAGTTTTAGTTTTTCATTCTTCTTCGAGTTGAATTAATCTGGTATAACGTTCTTTTTTACCAATGTTATATTTCTCTAACATGGATTCGAATTCAGTTTGATCCAAACTAGCTGCAGCCACTCGCTTTTCAAGTAATTGATTCAATTTTGCTAAATAATCTTTAGAATCAGTTTTGGATGATGAAGTTTTTAAATTATTAATTTTTGTTTTTAAAATTTTAATTTTTTTGAAAGCTTTATTTTGTTCATATTTAGCATGTTCATAAAACTTTTCGGTTTCTAATTGAAAATCATGTTTAATTTTTTCAATGAATTTTCGGCTAAAATTAGGATCATCTGGATTTAAATCATGTTTAAAATTAACAATAAAATCTTTGGCAGCTTGAGTTAAATAATTAGCAAAATCTTTAATTTGATTAGTATCAGAGTACACTAAAATATCATTTTGCTTTAAATAAAATTTAACTCATCCTAAATTAATTTGTAATGCTTTAGCGCAAATATTATTTACCGTTGAAATTAAACGGTGCTGAGCTCAAATTTTTTTATCAGAAGCTGCTAAAGCTGATTGAAAATTGATTTGTGCTTGGTATTTAAATTGATGTCTAAATGCTTGCAATAAATTTAAGTTGGTTCAAATTCTTTCATTCAGTTCTTTTGAAAATACACTTAAATCTTTTTTAGCTTGTTTTAACAAGTATTCTTCACTAAGAATATCATTAGCTTTTTTTAATGTTTCAATTTCCAAATCCACTGCATGTACATGGGTGCTAAAAGATTGGGGAGTGTCATCGCGAAAGGCTTTTTGTTTTTGAAAATAAAACTGGTATAAATCTTCGTATTTTTCGTACTGATAACCGATTGATTCAGCTTCTAAATTATTATTGTTTTCATAAAAACTATAATAAGCATTAAAAGCATCATCAACTTTGTCATATTCATCAAAAGTTAAATTAGTTAATTTTTCTTCTCAACCATTTAAACCTTTAGCCGATAATTTTAAGTTATTTTCAAGAATGTCAATAATGGTTTCATAATATTTAGTTTGAAAATCATAACGATACTCGTACTGAACATCATGTAAATCTTTCAAGATATCTTTGACACTATTTTTCAATAAACCATTAACAACTAATGGTTCTTTTAAAATTGCAAAAACATTTTTTTGCGGATTCAATGAAGAATGCGGATCTTGAAAGATCATTTGCATATTTTTTCGCAAAAATTTGTTTCGTTCCCGACTGATTTTTAGTCCAGATACAATTTTGTCATCTAAAGAAACAAATCCTGAATAATCATCATGTAATCGAACTAAACAGCTGCCAACCGTAGTTTTACCACTGCCAGATTCACCAATTAAACCAACAATTTCTCGTTCCTTAACATTAAAACTAACATCATTAACCGCATGTTTAACCTGAAACCGATTAATAAAAAATTTAGAAAGATTTTCAACTTGTAAAATGATTTTTTTATGATTCATTGAAGACCTTTCTAAAAGATTCTAAACGAGCTTTTAAATTACTATTTAATTCAATTTTTGGAGCATCGGGATGTAATAACCAAGTTGCTGCAGCATGAGTTTGACTAACCTGAATTAATGGGGGTTCTTTAACAAAATCCAATTCTAAAGCATATTCATTCCGCTGCGCAAAAGGATCGCCAGCTGGTAAGTTCAACATATCAGGTGGAGTTCCTTTAATGGTATATAGTCTTTCTTCTTTATTTTCAGGAATTGAATTAATTAAGGCTCAAGTATACGGGTGTAAAGCGTTGGTAAAAATATCTTTTCTTGTGCCGCGTTCAACCACTTTTCCCGCATACATCACATAAATATAGTCGCAGAATTTTGCTACTACAGAAATATTGTGGGAAATAAAAATAATTGCAATTTTATATTTTTTTCGAATTGTATCCAACAAAGATAAAACTGAAGCTTGAATTGTTGGGTCTAAAGCTGTTGTTGGCTCATCCGCAATAATTAATTCAGGATTTAAAGCAACAACCATGGCAATTACCACTCGTTGACGCATTCCCCCACTAAAAGTATCAGGATAAGCATTTAAACCCTTACGGGCATCGTGAATTCCAAAAGTTTCTAATAAACCAACTAAATAATTAATTTTTTCATCTGTTGTTTTGAAGCGCGGATCATTTTTTAAACAGTCTAATAATTGTTTGCCCACAGTTCTAGTTGGGTTTAAAGCAGTTAAAGGATCTTGAGGAATGTAACCAATTTTTTTACCCCGAATTGATAATCAATCTTTATTTTTTTTGAAATTTAATAAGTTGACATCAGATAATTGCGCCAAATCAGCGCTGGAGATGGCATTATCATTCACTCCTAAAAAAGCTTTAGAAGTAACTGTTTTGCCACTTCCTGATTCACCCACTAATCCAACAATTTTACCTCTTGGAATATCCAAATCCACTCCTCGAATAATGTGGATATATTGTTTAGTATTATGCGCTAAAAAAGAAATATTTAAATTACGAACTGTTAAAACTTGATCAGGATTAACTGAAAATTTTTGAGCATTCATTTTAAAAGTTGGCTCAATTAAATTCGCATTCATAATTCGTTTTTTATATGATCAATCTTGGTATTTTTTGCTTAAAGCTCTAAATGAAAAATCAGTTTTCAACTTTAATAAAACTGTTTTCGAATTTTGCAAAATTAAGCGAGATCATTCGTTGTTATTTGAAGGATTTTTATTCATAAAATGTTCCTAAATTTTAATTTTAGGATCCATTGCATCATGGATATTAATAGATAATAAGCGCAAAGAAACTGTTAAAGAAATTAAAATAATAGAAGGAAGCATTACTGCTCAAATATTATTATCAATTTGTTGTCGACCATCATTTAACACTAGTCCTAAGTTTGGTGATGTAGTTGGTCCTGAAACTAAAATTCCTAAGAATGCTAATCCAGTTAAAATAGTAAAACCAACAACTAAACTACCCATGAAAGACATTAATAATTTACCTAAAACTTGTGGTAATGCTTCGAAAAAAATAATTCGGAATTTAGAAGATCCAACAGTTTTAGAAGCATTTAAAAAATCACGATCTTTAATTGTCATCATAAAGAACCGAGCACCATAAACTGGTCCTGATCAGTTAATTAAAACTAAAATAATTCCTAGAGAAACTAAATCGCGCCCCATAATTCCCACCAAAATAATGATCATTAAAAATGAAGGAATGGAGTCAAAAATTTCTAAAACTCGGGTGAAAAAGGTGTCAATTCATTTACCTGCATGATAACCAAGAATCGCACCAACAAAAGTTCCAATAATAAAAGTAGCGACCGCATAAACTAAAGCTAAAAGTAAAGCATCTCTAGTTCCTTGTCATGATAATAATCATAAATCACGACCATATAAATCAGTTCCTAATATAGTTGTGATGTTAACTGATCCACCATTAGCAACAGTAGCTCCGTTAATCGCTGCAATTAATTCATAAGGTCTGTAAGTCACAACATAACTATTTCCCACTTGCAGTTTATCAATAATAATATTTAATCCACTATTATCATGATATCCTTGAATGATGTCAAAATCCACACTATTAAAAGTATTTTCTTTGACATCAATATATCATGGTGGTAAATCTTTTAGTCATGTTAATGAAATTATATCAATAGGTTGTACAGCTGAAAAAGGTGATAAAACAGGCACAATAAAAGCCATTAAAATAACTCCAATAACAACTGCTAAAGCCATTCAAGTTACTTTTTGTTTAAACAACCGTTTTTGAAAATCGCGGTAAAAATTAGAAGGTTTACCAATCAAACCGACATTAAAACTTTGCCGATTGTTGAAATTTAGTAATTTAACTTCATGGGATAATAAATTATATTTTCGGTTAAACTCTTCGCGGTTGAATTTTGTTCGTTCCATATCAATATTATCCTTTAATTTTATTAACTTTTAAAGATGGTAAAGTTTTTTTAGGAAAAAATCCTCAACGTCGTAAACTACCTAACCCCATTTTAAAACGAACTGATCAACGAGATTTTCGACCCAATCTTACTCGAGGGTCAAAAATGGTTAAAATAACATCAACTAAAATGCTCACTCCTAGTGATAAAGTACCAAAAAACAATAGCACAAACATGATAACGTTTATTTCCCCACTTTGTTGCGCATCTAAGATGGCACTGGCACTACCTGGTACTCCGAAGAAACGTTCAAGAAAAACAGTTCCATAAAGTAAACTAAAAAAGGATCTTAAAATTGTGTCCATAATTGGTAAAGAAGCATTTCGTAAAACATGTTTTTTAAACACTTCGAAAGGAGATAAGCCTTTTGTTCGGGCAATCAAAACTTGGTTAGAAGTTAAAACTTGTACCATTTGATTACGAGTAATAACAGTGTATCCAGATAAAGAAGTTATAGTGAAAACAAAAATTGGGGTAATTAATGAAAGTAAAGTTCGATCAAAACCAACTCCTGCTTCTGGGCGTGGATTAATGAAAGAATAAGGTAATCCCACATATTTATAAGCAAATACAACAGTTAACGGAACAAATACCACTGTAGGAATTGCGGAGATAAAAGTTGTGACCCCATTAATTACACGGTCCACTAATTTACCTTTTTTATAAGCTGAAATTGTGCCTAGAGTCACCCCAAAAATAGCACTAATTACAAAAGATGGAAAAGTAATTAATAAAGTTCAACGTAATGGTTCAAAAATACTTCCAGGAATTCTAAGTTGAGCAACATAAACTCGTCCTAAATTACCGTGAAATAAACCACTGAAATAAATAAAAAACCGGACAATCGGTGCGCGATCAAAGCCGTTTTCGGTTAATTGCTTACTAATAAGATCACTCAGGTTTTGACCTCGAGGTGGAGTAATCGCACCGTCCTGAGTGAAAGGATTGCGGCCAAAAGTTGCTTGAATTAGATAAACAACTAACATTGCAAAAAAGATGGTGACTACTAACAAACCGATTCTTTTGAAAATGTAATTAATCATTTCAAGTCTCCTTTCTTTTGTGGAAAATAAAATATTAGTAATATACTAAAACAAAATAAGCCTTGTTTTATATTTAAGACTTATTTTGTTTTTTTAATAAATAAAAATCTTTTTACTCTTTAATCACAATTTTAATTAAAAATTAGTTAATTTTTGATTAAAATTCAAGGATTTGGATAATTCAAAAGTTTATTTAATAATGCGAATATACCGATGGGATAAACTATCAGAATTAACTGAGATTGGAATTTCATAATGGGGATTTACTAATCGGGGTACTGCATTTCTAATAATTTGATAACTATCACTTGAATTTAAGGCAAAACCCATCAAGGAAGTGATTTCATAATTTAAGTCAGCTAATTCTTGATTATTTAAAGTAGTTATATAACTTAAAGCAAATCGGGATAAAGCCAATGAAGCATTGTATTTACTATTTTGATCTTTCTTCATAAAATTCAGTGGATCAAATCAATCTTTATTAGTGCCTTTTTTCATCTCTTCTCAAGATTTGGCTTCAGCATTAGGAGTTTTAGAAAAAACGATATCAGAATTTTTAAAAGCCTTTGCTAATTTGCGAATTGCTTTAAATTTTTCTGTTCCATTAGCTTTTCCAGAAGAAGTTGAATCATCAGCAAAATGAAACAAGGAACTAAATCATAACATTGGTCCAGAAGGAGATAAAAATGCTCCTAAAAATCCTGCGTAAGAATTTACATCATAATTTCAACTAATTATTGTTTGTGGACTTTTACCATTAAGTAAACTATCAAATCTTTCTTGAGTCCACTCGCCCACACGAACATCAAGTCGATTATCTAAGTTAGTTAAAACTTGAATTGCATTTTCAGTAGCTAATTTACGATTCGCTGAAGTATTAACGTAACGATAATTAAAAGTTATTTGAATTTTTTCGTTTGGATTAACTAGTTTTGATTTTCCATTAGAACCAGCTTCTGTAGATTTTTGTTCGTTATAAAACTTATCTAATAATCTTTTAGTTTCTGTTTTTAAAGCCTCATAGTTGGCTGATTGGTATCCAATTTTTTGATTGTTCGTATGATCTAAAGAATGCTGTCTATCTTGCTCTAAAGTTTTTTCAAATTTTTGATTACCATCAGCCCCTCCATAAAAGAAGAAACCAAATTGACGCGGATCATCGGCTAAATGTTTAATTGAAGCATTGGCTTGATCGCTACCACCAAGCAGAGCATCTGGTCGAGCAAGGCTATTCCAGTGAGAAAGTTGATTACCAATTTCATTAGTAAAAACATAATAATTAAAGGCTGAGGAAAGAATTGATCGAAGAATATATCCGTCCCCAGTTCAAAAATGTTGGTTAGACATTGAAATTTTGCCAGCTTCAATATCTTTAATTGTTCCACCATACATTAATAATGCAAACGCATCATTAAATTCATAATTTAATTTATTAACACTTGGATCTTGGTAATTTGAATAAAGATTAGGTCTTCATGTGATAGTTCCCGCACCAATATCGTTATAGTCAGGAACTTGAATATAAGATACATTGAACAATTCGGGATGATCTTTAATGCTACTTAAAACTTCAGTTTGTTGGGTTGATGATAAAGAATTAAAAGAAATATTAGGAATTTGATGACTTTTATATAATTCAAAATTTTGATTTCGAAAACTTGTGGCCTCACTATTGTCATATTCATAGACAATGCTACGCACAGAATTATCATCTTGAACTCATTTTTGGTCAAAATAATAAGGATTCATTTTGTAAGACAAGCGGGTTTCGCTGACTTCATCCAAGATATATGGTCCAGCATATAACATATCTTGGGGATTAGCCCCGTATCAATAATAACCAACTTCTGCTGCTAAATCTGTTACATCTTGGGGATTTCGACTTTGATTTGCCTTAATAAAATCAGTTGGTGCTGGAGTAAAATAACTACCAGCAAGAATAATTTTTTCAATAAAATTATCGAAAAAAACCGGAACTTTATTTTCACCATTACCAGCTGAACTATTAGTGCTTGTTAATGCTTCAAAGGTAATTGCTTGTTGATTCGTATCTTTAACTGAAGTTAAAAAAGTTTCTTTTTTAGTTAGTTTTTCAGCATTAATCCCAAACAATTCCAACAGATATTCATTACTATAGTCTGTAGAAGTCAAAAATGGATTTGATCTAAGATGTAAATTATTTTGATATGTTACATTATTAGCATAATCATCAGCTTTTTCAGAACCACCATGAGAACGACGATAAGGCGCATTCAACATTACTGTTCGCATGTATTTAGTATAAAAATCTTCTAGTTTAACTTCATATTCAGTTTTCTCACCTTTAGAATTAGTTCAATAAATGTCTTTTTTTAAGGTAAATTGAACTTTTTTAGCATCTTTTAAAGCTTGTTTAAAAGCCAAGCTATTCAATGATTTAGGTGAACTAGAAGTTTGTCTCATTACTCCAACTTGAAGATTATCAGGCTCACTACCATCTGTTGAATCATCATCAAACACTACAACAGTATCATCATTCTTTGTGACATAAATTGCTTCAGCCAATGCAAAAGCAATTTTATATGTTGCTTTGGCTTCTTCTACAGGTTTACCTGTTGAATCCAGTTTCGGTTGTCCGGAATATTGATATTCAATTAAATTAGGAGCAATATTGCTGAAATTTTTTCCTCCTGCGTCTTTTGTGTAATCATATTGAAAATTTCTTATTTGAATTTTTTGACCAGCCAAATTCTGCTTGACATAAAATTCATTACGCATATATGGCAATGTTTGAGAAGAACAAGCAGATAATAATGCGCCTGTAGTCATTGCAAAAACTGGACCTAAAGCAAATAGGCGTTTAGTGGTTTTTGATGAAGTATTTAATTTCATATTTTTTTAATCCCTTAATTAATTTTTAGAACAAAAATTGCCTTGTCACGACCCAACAATAAAAACGCAGAAATTGCCAACAAAATAATAAAAAAACCTATTTATTTAACTAAAAATTAAATAAATAGGTTTTGAAATTACAAATTTCGAAAATTAATTGATTTTTAAAAATAACTTTTCAAGAATTTTATTTTTAAGTTAAATGCTATTTCAACTCATTAAATAATTTCAAAACCAAAACCTCACTATAGCCAGTGGCCATAGTATTTTGGATTTTCAAGAATTTAATAAATTTCATTAAGAACATTTTAATTTTTGAACTATAAAAAATAATTTATACTTGATCATATCATAAAAATCAAGTTTTTTTTTTTTTTTACATGAGAAAACACAATGTGCACAAGCAATATTAAGATCAATAAAACAAAAAACAAACTAAGAATGAATTCAGTCTTAGTTTGTTTTTTATAATAATTAATAAGGATTGGAAAAAATTATTTTGCCATTAAGCGTCTTTTAAAATGCGAACATACCGGTATGATGATCTGTCACCATTTACATCAACAGGAATTTCATAATGACGATTCACTAAACGTGGTACTGCATTTCTAGTGATTTGATATCCATTAGCTGCATTCAAAGCATAACCCATTAATGAAGTAATTTCGTAGTTTAAATCAGCCAATTCTTGGTTAGATAAGTTATTTGCATAAGTTAAAGCAAATCGGGTTAATGCTACTGCTGGATTGTATTTACTATTAGCATCTTTTCGCATGAAATTTTGAAAACCATACCAATCTTTATTGGTTCCGTTTTTCATTTCTTCTCAAGTTTTAGATTCTGCACCAGTTTCTTTAGAGAAAACAACCTCAGAAGCTTTAAACGCTTTTGCTAATTTACGAATTTCTTTAAAATTCTCTTGAGGACCTGCAACTCCTGCATCACTTGATGAACTAGTAGTTTCATCTGCAAAGTGGAATAAAGAAGTAAATCATGAATACTGACGTTCAGGGTATAAAAATGCTCCTAAGAAGCCCGCATAAGCAATTACATCATAACCTCAACCGTTCCATGTGTGCGGACTTTTAGCATTAGTTAAAGCATCAAATCGTTCTTGGGTTCAATCTGCAACACGAATATCAAGACGGGGATCTAAACTGTTTAAAACTTTAACCGCATTTTCAGTTGCTGATTTACGGTTAGCTGTTGTTGCAGAAGAACGAGTGTTAAATGTTAATTGAATTTTTTGATGTTTATTATTTGTTAATTTAGCAATACCAGTACCAGTTGTATTACCGGTTGTTACCCCATAGAATTTATCCAATAAACGTTTTGTTTCTGCTTTTAGTTGTTCATAATTACTTGCTTGGTATCTAACTTCTTGATTATTGGTATTGTCTACAGAATGTTTTTGGTCAGCTGCTAAAGTTTTTTCAAATTTTGTTTTGTTATCTGCTCCGCCATAAAAGAAGAAACCAGTTTGTCGTACATCATCAGATAAATGCTTAAATGTAGCAGTAGTAGATTGATCAGACCCACCAAGCGGAGTATCTGGTCGAGCAAGAGTGCTTCAATGTGATAATTCACTACCAATTTCAGTAGCAAAAGCGTAATAGTTAAAGGCGGAAGAAAGAATTGATCGGAAAATATATCCGTCCCCAGTTCAATAATGTTTGCTAGAAGTTGCAACTTTTCCAGCCTCAATATCAGCAATGGTGTTATCATACATTAATAGTGCAAAAGCATCATTAAAAGCATATTCTGATCGTTGTACAAGTGGATTTTGATAATCTCCGTAAAGAATTGGTCTTCACGTAACAGCTAAACTGTTAAAACCACTATAATCAGGTGTCACTGTATATGATAAATTAAATAATTCGGGATTAGTTCTAACACTATTTAAAACTTCGGCTTGTTGAGTTTGTGATAAATTATTATAGCTAATCGTAGGAGTTTGTCCGGTTTTGTATAATTCAAAATTTTGGCTTCGAAAACTTGTGGCATCAGTTCCATCATTTTCAGAAACCACACTACGTACAGAACTATCATCATTAACTCACTCTTGATCAAAATAATGCGGATTCATTTTGTAAATAAATCGATTTTGGTTTGATTCGGTCACAAAATAAGGTCCAGCATACAACATTTCTTCAAATTTAGCGCCATATCAATAATAGCCAATTTCTGCTGCTAATCCTGATACATTAGCCGGATTTCTGCTTTGGTTGGCTTTAATAAAATCAGTGGGCGCTGGAGTAAAGTAGTTGCCTGTAAGAATAATTTTATCCATAAAAGTATCAAAAAATACTTGTCTTTGAGTTGAACTTGGGTTACTTGAAGTTCCACTTGTGCTGGTTGAAGCTTGTGGAGTTAAAGCTTCAAAGGTCACTGCTTGTTCACCAGTGCTGCTAACTGTAGTTAAAAAACTGTCTTTTTTAGTTAGTTTTGCTCCATCCACGCCAAAAAGATAAATTAAATATTCGTTACCAAAATCAGTTGAAGCAATAAATGGATTTGTATTAGGTTCTAAATTTTCTCGATAAGTCACATTATTCGCATGATCATCAGCTTCTTTGGAACCACCATGAGCATGACGATATCCGACATTTTGCATAACTGTTCGAGCATATTTAGTGAAAAAATCTTCTGGTTTTAGTTGGTATGAAGTTTTTTCACCCTTACCATCGGCTCAGTAAATACCTTCTTTTACAGTAAATTGGACTTTAGTTGCTTTTCTTAAAGCTTCATAAAAAGCGGGACTATTAACTGAATTAGATTGGGTAGAAGTTTCTCTCATCATCCCAATTTGAATTCCATCTGGTTCTACACCATCAACCGCATCACTATCAAATACTTCTACTTTACCACCTTCAGTGGTCACATGAATTGCTTTAGCCAATGCAAAAGCAATTTTGTATTTTGCATTAGTTTGGGGTGTAGGTTTTCCTTCAGCATCTAATCCAAAGTGGCCAGAATATTTGTATTCAATTAAATGCGGGGTAATGTTACTAAAGGCTTTATTTTGAGCACTTTTTGTGTAGTCCCAGTCAAAAGCTCTTGTTTTGACTTCAGCTGGATTAGAATTAACTTTATAATAAAATTCATTCCGCAAATGGGGCAATGTTGTAGAAGAACAAGCGGATAATAATGCCCCTGTAGTCATGGCAAAAACTGGTCCTAAAGCAAATAATCTTTTAGTGGCTTTTTTGAATTATTCAGTCTCATATTTTTCGAACCTCGTGGTTAATTATTTAGAAACAAACATTGTTTTATAGTTAGATAATAAAAATACAAACCCTTCAAATAAAGCAAGAAAAAACCTATTTATCGAACTAAAAATTAGTGAATAAATAGGTTTTGAAATTACGAATTTTGAAGAATAATTAATTTTTAAAAAATTAATAAGTTTTTAAAAATTTTATTATTTGAGTTAAGCTCTGCTTCAATTTTTTAAATAATTTCAAAACCAAAATATTATTATTGCCAGAGGCCATAATATCTTGAATTTTCAAACATTTAACAAATTGAATTGATAACATCTTGAGTTTAGATTTTTTGAACTATAAAAAAATAATTTGTAAATAATTTTACCACAAAACTCAATGAAAAAAATAAATATCAACTCTTATTAAACAAAACAAAATAAACTCCAATATTAATTAGAGCTTATTTTGTTTTTATGGATTGAAATTAGCAAAATTGCAGTTATTTAAGCGTCTTTTTCAATTCGAGCATATCGAGATGATGGTGCATCACCATTAACACCAACAGGTAGTTTATAATGTCGGTTAATCAATAATGGTACTGGGTCTCTAGCAATTTGATAAGCAGCAGTTGAATTTAAAGCAATTCCCATTAATGAAGTAATTTCATAGTTTAAATCAGCTAATTCTTGATTAGTTAAACCATTTGCATAAGCCAAAGCAAATCGGGCTAAGGCAACTGTTGGATTGTAATCACTATTTGGTTCTTTTTTCATAAAAGTTAAAGGACGGTCTCAATCTTTATTAGTTCCTTTTTTCATTTCTTCTCAAGTTTTAGCGCCAGAAGCAAAGACTAGACTAGAATTTTTAAATGCATTTGCCAGTTTACGAATTTCTTTAAAATGATCTTTATGACTGGCAATTCCTGGATTAGTTGAAGAACCAGTTGTTTCATCTGCAAAATGGAATAAGGAAGTGAATCATAAATATCTGCGGGAAGGATATAAAAATCCGCCTAAAAATCCTGCATAAGAATTTACATCATAATATCAACCAACTGGTGTATGTGGACTTTTAGCGTTAATTAAACCATCCAGCCGTTCTTGGCTTCAATCAGCAGTATTAATTTCCAGACGCGGATCTAAACTTTTTAAAACATTAATTGCGTTTCCAGTTGCTGATTTACGATTAGCTGTTGTTGCAGATGAGCGAGTGAAAAATGTTAATTTTACTTTTTGATGCGGATCACTAGGCAATTGAGCAATTCCAGTTCCCTTTGGATTAGCCTCTGTTACCCCATAGAATTTATCTAATAAACGTTTGGTTTCTTGTTTTAGTTGATCAAAATTATTAGACTGATATCGAACCCCTTGACTAGTTGTATTAGCAATCGAATGTTGTTGGTCAGCTGCTAAAGTTTTCTCAAATTTTTGATTACCATTTGCTCCGCCATAAAAGAAGAATCCAAATTGACGCGGATCATGAGCTAAATTTTTTAATTCAGCACTTGCTTGATCTTTGCCCCCAAGTGGAGTATCTGGTCGGGCTAAACTGCTTCAATGGGTTAATTCTTTTCCTAGTTCATTAGTGAAAGCATAATAGTTGAAAGCTGAAGAAAGAATGGACCGTAAAGTATAACCATCACCAGTTCAAAAATGTTGACTAGTTGTTGGAACTTTACCGGCTTCAATATCTGCAATAGTATTACCATACATTAGTAATGCAAAAGCATCATTAAAAGCGTATTCTGCTTTTCGAACAATCGGATCTTGATAGTTCGCGTAAAGATTAGATCTTCATGTTAAAGTTCCGCCAGAAAAACCTTGATAATCTGGAGAGACATTATAGGATAAATTGAATAATTTCGAACCACTTTTAACACTATTTAAAACTTCAGTTTGTTGAAGTTCAGATAAAGAAATGAAAGAAATACTTGGAATTTGACCACTTTTGTATAACTCAAAATTTTGAGTACGAAAACTTTGAGCCTCACTACCATCATTTTCAGACACAATACTTCGAATGGAACTGTCATCTTTAACCCATTCTTGATCGAAATAATGCGGATTCATTTTTAATGCAGTTCGAATATGGCTTGATTCAGTTATCACATAAGGTCCAGCATATAACATATCCTCAAATTTAGCGCCATATCAATAATAACCAATTTCTGCTGCTAAACCAGTTACATCACCTGGATTTCTGCTTTGATTAGCTTTAATGAAATCCGTTGGTGCTGGATTAAAATAGTCGCCCGCAAGAATAATTTTGTCCATAAAATTATCAAAAAAGATTTGTCTTGGTTGTTCATTAGCACTAATTTGAATTTGACTGGAATTAGTTGCAGTTTGAGCAGCAGCTTCAAAAGTAATTGCTTGTTCGCCACTGGCAACCGGAGTCAAAAAACTTTCTTTTTTAGTTAGTTTTTGAGCATCAATCCCAAATAAATCAATTAGATATTCGTTACTGTAATATGTTGTTGGTAAAAACGGATTGGAATTAGGTTCTAACAAATCTTTATAAGTCACTTCATTAGCATAATCATCAGCTTTTTTAGAACCACCATGAGCATGACGATAATCCACATTTAACATTACTGTTCGGGCGTATTTAGTGAAATAATCTTCTGGTTTTAATTGATACTCAGTTTTTTCACCCTTATTATTAACCCAATAAATACCTTCTTTCAAAGTAAATTGCACTTTTTTAGCAGCTCTTAAAGCCTCTTTGAAAGCTGGACTGTTAAGTGAATTGGGTTGATTAGAAAGTTGTACTGTCATTCCAACTTGAATATCATCTGGTCGCTCTCCAGCTGTGGCATCATCACTATCAAATACGACTACTTTTTCTTGACCATTTTCTTCTACGGTCACATGAACCGCTTTAGCTGCAGCAAAAGTAATTTTATATTTAGCATTAGATTCAGGTGTGGGTTTTCCTTCACTATTTAAAGTAAAATCGCCAGAATATTGATATTCAATTAAGTTGGGTGTGATATTACTATATGACTTACCTGCAGCAACTTTTGTGTAGTCTCAATCAAAAGCTCTTGTTTTAACTTTGGTCGGATCAGAATTGACTTTGAAGTAGTATTCATTACGCAAATATGGTAGTGTAGTTGTTGAACAAGCTGATAATAATGTAGCTGCAGTCATTGCAAAAACGGGTCCTAAAGCAAATAGGCGTCTACTTGCTTTTTGGGAACTACTTAGTTTCATAATTTGAGAACCTCTTGATTAATTTAAAAAAACATTGTTTCATAGTTGAATAATAAAAATTCAAGAAATCTTCAAAAAGGGAATAAAAAAACCTATTTATTTAACTAAAAATAGTAAATAAATAGGTTTTGAGATTATTAAATTTGAAGAATAATCAATTTTTTAAAAAATTATTATTTAAATTAAATTCTGCTTCAATTTTTTAAATAATTTCAAAACCAAAATATTATTATGGTCAGTGACAATAATATCTTGGGTTTTCAAAGATTTATTAAATTGAATTGAGAACATTTTGAATTTAAATTTTTGAACTACAAAAAATAATTTGTAATTAATCTTATCACAAATACGTATTTCAGAAACAAAAAATAAAATATTATTTTTTGGTATTTTTCAAACATGATATGTGCAAAAATATTGTTATAAAAAGGCTAATTTTGCTCATATTAATATCAAATTTGTTGATGATTTTTAATTTAATTAAAATTATTTTTTATTTCTTTGTCATAGATAAATTAACAAATAAATTTTCTAATTAAATGAGATTAATTGTTAATAATTTATTTGTATTTACACTAAAAAATAAATAATATTTCTCAAAATTTATTTTATTTTAAATTTGTTGATTTTAATTTTATATATTTTAATCTTGCTTTTTTTTCTGTTATTTTATCCACTGCTGCAAGTTTTTTAATAATTTCATTTTCTTCTTTTTCAGAAATTGAACTTCCTAATTTAATTTTTGTTTTTGCTTTATGTTCAAGTTTTCTTATAGATTTTAAAAATAATGCTTTAGCTAAAATAGATGCAGCTGCCGCACAACAGTATTCTTCATCCGCTTTTGATATAAGTTCAAAATTTTTTGGATCAAGAATTGATCAAAGTGAATAATTGGATATATTGTAAGAAAATTTATTTTTTTTATTTTTTTACTAAAATCATTTCAATATTTTAAAAAAATATCTTTATTTACAAAACTATCAATAATTTTTGGGCTAGAATCAAAAATGTTTTTCGTTATGCTAGAAGATAATTTGGAATTCAATTGACCTCAAACTACTAAATGAAAATAGACAAGTACTTTATCAATATTTCCAAATCGTTGATAAAACTTGTTATAAATTTCTGGTCTAATTGAATAAGATGTAAACTGATTAGCCAAAATTTTTTTAATTTCGCGAGCTAATTTTGGAATTTTAGCATCATCAATTTTTTTCGAATCTTTAACTCCTCTTTTTATCAGTTCTTCCTTTATTTCTTTACTTTTGAGAAAACAAACTGACACTGTGATGCTGCCAAAAGAATCACTTTTACCACTTTCATCATTTCCTGCACAAATATAAATTTGATTAATGTTTTCTATTTTAGTGAACTCATTAGTTTCGTTTGATTTTTTATTAATATTAGGTGTTAACTTTGGCTTTTTAAAATAAATTGCAAAAAAATTAGCAGGCAAAAATTTAGAAACTTCTTCAAAAGAAGATTCTTTAATAATATTTGAAATAGATAATTTCAATCTTTTTTACTGTTTTTAGAAAACATTAAACATATTTTTTTATTTTAAAACAGTGAATAATTCCTATATTTGGTTTGTTCTTTTTTAGTGATTGTATCTACTAATCCTTTTTTCTTAAAAAAATTAACAAGTTCTTGTCATTCTTCTTCGGAAATAATAGTTGATCTTTTTCTTTTTGGTGGAAATTTTTGAAATGAACTGTCACTCATAAATTTGTTTTAATTCCTTAATTCTTTTTTTAAAAATACTGGTCAATTATTTACTTTCAAAGATAAATGGTTTGATTTTTAATCATCAATTTTTTATTTTGTTGGTGTTTTGAAAGCAAATTTCATGTAGTTAAATTTAGCTTCTTCAGGTGATTTAATGTTTTTTACTTTCATAATTTGTTCAATAACTAAATCATAATAAATCTTGGTAAAATTAGCACCTAATTTAATATTACAATTCAGTTCTTTACAAGCATTTTCAATTGATTTTACAAATCTATCACGCGCCAAAATCGATGCACACGCTACTGATAAATATTTATCTTCAGCTTTAGCCACTAATTTAAAATCTTTAGCATCTAAAATTGGGGCGAAGGTAAATTCCCCTACTGAATCATAATGTCTGCCAGTTTGGGGATCCAGTGGAAATTTATTTTTGATTTTCTTAAAGTAATCTTCTAATAAATTCGCATCAGTAATAAAGCCATCAATAATTTTTTCAGCCTGATCAAACCCATCCGAATTTTTGTGTTCTCACACATATTTTTCTTTTAAACGAATTCAAGCAATTCAGTAAAGATAAGTTAGTACCACATTTTGATTTTCAAAAATAAGATAATACTGGTTATATAGCTTAGGCGGTACTGATATGATTACAAAACGGCCTTCAAGAATCTTTTGAATTTCTTCAGCAAGAATACAAATTTTTTCTGGACTAAGTTTTTTAGAATCTTGAATTTTATTTTCTAAATCAGTTAATTTTTTTTGGGTTTCATCATCCAGATAACAAACAGCAATCGTTAAGTTACCAAAATAATCCCCTTTTCCACTTTCATCTCCACCCGCAAAAGTAATTAATTTGCTTTCTGTTTTAGTTTGCGTTGCTTTCTTAGCCGATGTTGAGCTAGATGAATTATTTGTTTTATCAGTTACAGCTGATACACTTTTTTTTATATCGTTTTTATCGACATCAAAATAAGTTTTTAAAATTTCATCAGATAAAACTTGATAAAGTTTTTGCAAACCCATTTCTTCTTTTGCATTTTGAATAGAAAACGATCTTTTCTTCTTTTTTCTAAGATAGAAAATTAAATGCATTTTCCCAATTTTAAATCACTCTGAAATATTATCCATTTTCTTAGCCTTAGTAAGATTTGGATTTTTACTATCATAGTATTTTATTAATTGATGGGAATTAAATAAGCTGATTAAATTCTCATAATCTGCTTCAGAATTTAAAACGATTGTTTTATTTCCCGCAGAAGAAAACAACGATTTAAATTTTTTAAAATGTTGGTTGTTCATAAAATATTAAATTTAAATAATTATTATTAATATAAATATTTTGTAACTAATTAACTGCTCCTTATTTTCGAATTATTAAACATAAAAGATAAAAACACAATCAATTACCATTAGATGTGAAAAATTTATTAATTTTTTGCATCAAGTTTTCTGCTGATCGGTAACAATTTGTCTAATTCTATCGGTCACATAAAGAAATTGAATGCAGTTTCGCACGTCTTTATCAACAGAATTAGGGGATTGTCTTTGGGCCAGCAAGAAATTAGTATTTTTGGTTTGAATTCGGTTACTAAAAAACAATTAATAAATTTTTAACGAATAAAATTAAGTCTAATTTTGATCTTAAAAAGAAATTGTTTTTTCCAAAAATCGGTAACAAAAAATACCGTCGTAATCAATCTTAATCAAAAAACATAAAAATTAATGATTTTTATTGGAATTTTTTAATCAAAATTCTTACCTAATTGGGCGTGCTTCGCAATTTAAAACTGTAAAAAATTTTATATAATGGAAAATGGAACAATGTCTAGTTTTCAAGCAACTAGGCTTTGACTACCAATCTAGAAAACATAAAAATTGAAAGCATGATCCCAAACAAATCAGATTCTTTAGAAAAACAGAACCGTTTTGTATTTATTTATAACCGATTTAAGACGCAACAGAGTGGCTGCAAAGCAGCTAGTGACATTCTTCCCAACAGTAAAGATTTTGAAATCTTCTATACTTCGTATGAAGATCTAAAAAATCAGATGATACCCAAAGTGAAAACTCTTTTAGCAGATTTGCCAAAAGATTTGCCTTATTTCAAAAATAAGTTGTTAGTTGATTTATGGAAGTTGATTGATCAAATAAGCGATCATCCATCCATTGAAGCTTTTATTGTGAAATGTATTAATTGTTCAGGTATTTTATTGAAGGGTTTTTCAAAAATCTTTTTTGAAGGACACGAGTATATTTTTTTAGAAAACCAAATTTGTAAATTTCGGTGAAAAGACCGTTGTTTTGTTCCGAAATTACAAGATAAGCACGAAGTCATTTGACGGCGGAAAGTTTATATCTCCAAAGAACGCAAGATGAAGTCAGTTCGCTGACGCAAAATTGAAACTTTTGATGATTTTTACGCCTATTTTGGCAAACCTTTAAAAGACGAAGAAGAAGATTAACTTCTACTTCTGACCCAAAGTGACAAAAATACAAGGACTGCAACTTGTATTTTTTTTATGCCCTCAATAAGATTAATCTGGTTTGATTAATCATTAAAAATTTAATTAATCAAATATATAATTACAATTGCACTTCATAAAGGCCAACAAAAACCAGTTAGTCTTGAAGTTAAAATTGAATTGAAACTTAAATATTTGAAGGAAGATGCATGAGTAATCAATTACTAAAAGCGATTAACGCAATCCGGGTAGTGGGTGTTGAAGCCGTTGCTGCGGCTAATTCTGGTCACCCTGGAATTGTATTAGGAGCAGCACCGATTCTAGCGACCTTGTTTGCTAATCACATCAACTTTGATGTTAAAGATCCACACTATTTCAACCGGGACCGGTTTGTTTTAAGTGCAGGTCATGGTAGTGCTTTGTTGTACGCGTTGTTTGCAGCAATTCAGATGAAAGATGTTCATGTTGGCGATTTAAAAAACTTCCGTCAGCTGAATTCAGTTTATGCGGGTCATCCCGAACGCAACCATTTACCCGGGGTAGAAATGACAACTGGGCCATTAGGCCAAGGGGTTGGTGCAGCAGTGGGGATGGCGATTGCCGAAGCTCACTTAAGCGCTTTGTTTAAAGCTAATAACCAGAGTGTAGTCGATCATTACACTTATTGTTTATTTGGTGATGGGGATTTTCAAGAAGGAATTTTTCACGAAGCTTTAAGTGTTGCAGCTTATTACAATCTATCCAAATTAATTCTGATTTATGATTCGAATAACATCCAGTTGGATGGACCAACTAGTGGATCTGAAATTTTGGATCATCAGAAGTATTTTGAAGCTTTTAATATTGATTATCATCTAGTCACTGATGGAGATGATCCAGTTGCCATTGATCAAGCTTTACAAGCTGCTAAAGCTGCGAATCGACCAAGTGTCATTGAGGTCAAAACCGTAATTGGGGCGCATTCACCTAAAGCAAACAGTTCTGCTGTTCATGGTGCTCCTTTAAGCGCTGAAGAGATTGTGTGCTTGCGCGAAAACTTAGAATACACTGCAGCGCCTTTCAGTTATGATGCTGCGGTTTATCAAGCTTTTGATGGTTTACACACTCGTACCCAAGCAACTAAAGAACAATACCAAGAGCGTTTAGAAGCTTTAGCCACAACTGATCCGGAGCAATTTGGTTTATTCAACCAAATTAGTCATAACGAATTCGATCTTTCCTTCACTGAGACCGCATTAGCACTTAATTATGTCAACGAAGCCAGCCGGAATATTGTTGGTGATGTTTATCAATTAGTAACTAAAACTAATCCGACTTTAATTACTTTAAATGCTGATTTATCAGTTTCTACTAAAATCATCCACAAAAACCAACCATTTGCGTCAGCTACTGATCATGCTGCACCAAACTGGAATATGGGGGTGCGCGAACTAGCAATGCAAGCAATTAACAACGGAATTAGTGCTCATGGGGGAGTGTTGGCTGCAGGATCAACCTTTTTAGCTTTTGCTGATTACACCAAACCCGCAATTCGGTTGGGCGCAATTAATGAATTAAACACTTTAACTGTTTTCTCTCATGACTCCATTACTGTTGGTGAAGATGGGCCAACCCACCAACCAATTGAACAACTAGCAATGTTACGTGCCACACCTCATGTCTATGTAGCCCGACCAAGTAATGTTGCTGAAACTACAGCAGCTTTAGAACTATGATTGCAAAAAGATGCTAAAAATCCGGTTGTGATTACTTCTAGTCGGGCACCGTTTAAAATCATTGAGTCCAACATGAAAGATGTTCGCCGGGGGGCTTATGTGATCTATGGAACAGCTTACACCCAACCTGATGTCATGTTGTATGCCACAGGTAGTGAAGTCGAATTAGCCGTACAATTAGCTGAATTTTTAGAAACTAAAAATTTAACCGTACAAGTTGTCTCATTTTGATGTACCAAATTATTTGATGAACAAGACATCGAATACAAAAAAAGTATTCTACAACACCGTTATACCTTTAGCTTAGAGTTTGGTGCAACTTTAGGTTGAAAAAAATACGCCCGTTATTCTTGGGGGATTGACCGGTTTGGCTTATCAGCACCAGCTGGTGATGTTGTCAAAGCCTTAAATTTTCTAGTGGAAAAAATGGCGAATCGGGTGTTAAAAATTGTGCAGAAATAACCCCAGCACAACCGAAACATTTCAACCCCTGTTACTAACCAACAGGGGTTGTTTTATTTTAAGCAATCATTTCAATTTAAGAATTTTAGTGTCAGTAAAAAAGTTATTCATTCTCCCGAAAAATCTTTTAAAATTTGATCTTAGAAAGCAAAACTCAAGGCCTGTTATGAACTCTAGTGTGTTGAAAACTAACCCTTATTATTTAGCGTTTGTTGAAGAAATCAAAAACTATAATGGGGATCAGTTAACTCAGTTAGTTTTGAAAAAATTGTGGACTAACAACCAGTTAGAGCCTTTGTATCTAAGCGTTCTAAAGGCAACTGAATTGCTGATTTTAAAAACTAAACGGCATTTGATGTGAACTTTGCTTCACACTAAATCTGAAGCAAAGAAAAAGATTTTAAGCTTAAGCTTAAAATCAACCGCTGAGTATTTAGAAACCGAATATTTTTTAGATAATTTAATTCGGCCGAATTGGGAACAATTGCGCAGTAGTTATTCTGATCTCGCTGATGAACAATTATTCAAAATTTATTTAGACCAGTGGTCCAGTTATTACGAACATGCCAGACAACCACTGAACTTAGAGCAATTACACCAAAAATACGCTAACACCCCTGATTATGTCCTTAAAACCATTTTAAAGCACGAATACATTAAAGAAGTACGGTTACGTTCTGATGTTGATTTTCACCGTTGCCACCAGTTTTTTGAACGGGTCTTTTTTGGGAATAAAATTGTTGTTTGGGATTATTTACAAACCGATCAAACCCCAATTTTAATTTATGCTGATGAGAAAAAACAAATGGCCCTTGATAAACAATTAGACATCCGGGCCAATTATCAAAAATATCTTAACGATCCTGAAATTACTGACTGACAACTTTATTTGCAGCAGCAAAAACAAACTCAAAAATCCAAACCAACTGCGGCAAAACCCGATTATAAAAAGAGTTAAATTAGGTGTTTGTTTTCTGTAATCCCAGCATATTTTTTGCAAGAATTAAGTCGTTTTAGGTTATAATTAACGAACATGTGTTTATTCGCTTGCAGCTTTGTTAAGTAGGAAGCGAATAATCACTTTTTAATTTTTTAATTTATTTTCCTAATTTTTGTTCAATTAGCACAAAATTTCACCCTAATTATGAAAAAAAACATTCATCCCAAAGCCACAAACGTTAATTTTACATGTTCTTCATGTCAGTCTAAATTTACTGTTTTATCAACTTTAGAAAACTCCGAAGTTGTTGTGGAAATCTGCTCCCAATGTCACCCGTTTTATCTTGGTAAAAATACCATGGGTAAAGTAACCGGAAAAGCTGAAAAATTATTATCTAAATTTGAAGCTGGAAAAAAACAGATTGCTGAACCAGCAGTTAAAAAAGAAGTGACAAAAGCTAAACCAACCCGCAAAAAACGCCAAACTTTGGCTGATTTGGAAATTAAATAACTTGAACAAACTTCATTAAAGTAGTGGCAACATTGATGCTTGCCACTACTTTTTGTTGTTTTCTGGCACACTATTTTCCCATTTAACTCCCCCAAGGCAACAAGAAAGGTTCACTGCCGCTGTTATGAATCATAGTCAGCATTTATATGAAGCTTTAAAATCAATTCATGAAACTCATGAAAAACTAGTTGAAGAATTAAACCAAGTTGGTGATAATGCCACTAAAATTGTGCAACTCAACAAAAAAATTGCGCAAGTTGCCCCAGCTCATTATGGGTTTTTGGAATATGAAAAATTTCTAACTAATTTCAACCAAGCCAAAGAAATTATTAAGAAACAAAACAAAGAAGACCCCGAGTTACTTGAACTAGCTCAAATTGAATTAGACGAGCTGAAAAACCAATTACCCGAATTAGAAAAACGGTTAAAGTTTTTATTGATTCCCCCTGATCCAAATGCTAACAAGAATGTTATCATTGAAATGCGTCCAGCAGCAGGTGGGGATGAATCAAGTATTTTTGTGAATGACTTATTTGAAGCTTACAAACGATATGCCGCAAATAATAAATGACAATTACAAATTCTTGATTATTCAACCAATGCAATTGGCACAACTTATTTATCATTTAGTTTATCTGGCAAAAACGTTTATCCTAAAATGATTTTTGAATCCGGGGTTCACCGGGTCCAACGAGTTCCTGCAACCGAATCAAAAGGGCGGGTGCATACTTCAACAATTACGGTTAGTGTTTTACCTGAACAAGACGAAGTTGAAGTAAAAATCAATCCCGCTGATTTACGGGTTGATGTATTCCGAGCTGGAGGAGCTGGGGGTCAACACGTGAACAAAACTGAGTCAGCTGTTCGGATCACCCACTTACCAACCGGAATTGTTGCTGCTTGTCAAGAGGGTAAATCGCAAATTTCTAACCGGGAAAAAGCAATGACAATGTTGCGGGCCAAGTTGTGAAAAAAATTAAATGACGAACAAAACCAACAAATTGGCGAAATTGTGCGTTCTCAAGTTGGCACTGGTGATCGATCAGAAAAAATTCGCACTTATAACTACCCCCAAAACCGGGTCACTGACCATCGCATTAATTTAACCATTAACCGTTTAAATTCGATCATGCTAGGCAATTTGGAACCAATCACTGAAGCGCTGATCAATTATGATCAATCCGAAAAATTAAATAAACTAATTGGTTCTGATGAATAACCCCGTTAGTTTTCTGACATTAATTAACCAAGGCAAAAAAATTACTGACTACAAGCAAATGAGTCAGCAAATTCTTTTTGAATTGGTTTATTTTTTGTCTTCAAAATGCTCTAACAAGCTTGATTTCATCAGTTATATGTACCAACCAGTTGATTTTCCGGTTAGTGCTTTTTGACAAGTTGTACTTGCAGCTTGTTACAAAAAATTTCCTCTAGAACGAATTACTGGGCAAACTAGTTTTTATCACCGTCAATTTCAAGTGCATCCTAAAGTCTTTATTCCCCGGCATGAAACTGAATTAGTTGTTAAAGTTTTAATCACCCAAATTCACCGGTTAATAACCAGTTTACCCCAACCAGCAAAACCATGACAGTACATTGATTTGTGCACGGGTACAGGGATTATTGGTTTAAGTGTTCAACACGAATATTCAAACCAACTTGACACCACTTTATTAGACTTAAATCCCGATGCAATTGCTAATGCTCAAGCTAATGCCCAACTACACCAACTCCAAGTTAATTTAATGACCGCTGATTGATTGGACTTTTTAACCACAAATCCGACTTACCAAATTATTTCAGCTAATTTTCCCTATGTTGGTTATACGGATATCATTGATACTAATTTAGTTAAACATGAACCCCACTTAGCTTTGTTTGCTAACGATTATGGGTGAGAGCACTATCAAACCTTGTTAACTTATTTAACTAGTAATTCACATTGACGCTTAGTGGTTTTAGAAACAAGTAGTTTACACCAAATTCAATGAACTATAGCCCAACAAAATCATCCCGAATGGGATTTTGAGTTAATTAATGATTGAAACAACCAGCTACGTGTTGTTTGTTTAAAACCCAAACTCCAATAATTTAGTTGATAACAGCAAAAAGCCCTCTCTTACACACTCTTTAAATGTAAGAAAGGGCTTTTTATCAATGGGGTCTCTTTTGTGAAACCAATCACTTTTAAAAAAATGATTAATTTCTAAAATGGTGCACCTGGAGGGACTCGAACCCACACATCTCTCGATACTAGATCCTAAGTCTAGCGCGTCTGCCAGTTCCGCCACAGGTGCATAAGCATAAGAGTATGCTTAAAACTATGGTGCCGACTATAGGAATCGAACCTACGACCTACTGATTACAAGTCAGTTGCTCTACCTGGCTGAGCTAAGTCGGCAACAAAAAAAGATAAATCTTTTTATTGTAAAAAAATGGTGGAGTGTGAGGGGCTCGAACCCCCGACCTCCTGCTTGTAAGGCAGATGCTCTCCCAGCTGAGCTAACACTCCAAAAACAAAAGTTAGAAAAATTCTAACTCTGAAAGAAACTATTAGTAGTATTAATAATTTAATATGGTGACCCGTACGGGATTCAAACCCGTGAATGCACGCGTGAAAGGCGTGTGTGTTCGTTCACTTCACCAACGGGCCAAAAAATGGCGGTCACAGTAGGGATCGAACCTACGACCAACCGGTTAACAGCCGGTTGCTCTACCGCTGAGCTATGTGACCAAATATATAAAATATGAATGATGAAGTGATTTGCTTTTAAAAATAAAAACCTTAATAGATTATATTAAAAATTTTTGATTTTTTTGCTTTTTTTATCAAAATTTTACGAATTATAATTTCAATAATGCAAGAATAAATTTTAAACTAAATTTAAGAAAAAATAACATTTTTTAATTTGTCGTTTGAGCAACTTGTTCAATTGATAAGTTAAAATTGGGGTTTGAATGAGCAAACCCATTAGCTCTAATGAGTCATTTAGCGCTTGATCAAATTGGTTGTTGATTAATGTTTAAAACATTAACATCAAAACTAATGATACCCCGATCTGATTGATCGGTTGCAGGATTATGGGTTAGAGTTAGCCGATGAACATTTTGATCATCTGCAGTTGTACTAAAGCGCAGTAAATACCAATTTAATAAAGTCGTTAATTTGGTTTGATAAGTTTGAATTCATGAAGCCGCATCCGGATCAGATAAATTAACTGTTTTAATCGCTGCAAATAATTCTGGTTGTAACAAATTAAACTGCCGTTGATCATTAGTTAACACCCGGTGTAACTGTTCCCATTGTAAAAAACTAGTTACAGTTGGGTGGGTTCGTGTATTAGGACTGGAAAGTAAGTGGCCATGTTGGTCGAACTGGTTTAAAAACCAAACATAATTTGTTTTAGTCTGTGTTTTAGTTTCGACTTCAATCACCACCGCAACATTACCAGGAACCGGATAAGCATTAACTAAGGTTCATTTTTGATCAGTTGCTTGTTTAGTTAGAGGAATCGTTAAATTCTTAGCCACCAAATTTGAATTAGCAATTGCATAAGCGTTAGCAACATTGGATTGGTTAAAAATCGTGGTGTGAAATTCGGTTGATTTAACCCCTACATCATTCGGAATTTGGAAATCAGGTCGATATGGTTGCTGTAAATAATCAGTAATTCGGGGTAAAGCATATAATTGAGCAACTGGAACCCCGAAATTTACTGCAGCTTCCGGAGTGCTAATAACACTAGAAACCACTGGATCAGTCGAAGGAGTTGATGTGGTTGCAGCAGTTTGAGCGCTACAAGCACTCAAACCAAAGCTAATAAGACTAAAACTAGTTCAACAAAAAAGTTTAGCCGAACGAGAAAATTGACATTTCATGAAAAAATTAAGTTTGTTTAAATTCGTAGTTTAGGAGCCAGATGAGATAGTGGATGGGCAAATAAGCTCGAACTAGCTTCACCCCCGCCGTGTTCGTGAACGTGTAAATTCATCACCAAAAAAGCACTAATCATGCCTAAAATTAGTAAAATGATTGCTAGATATCACAATTTTTGGGTTTTGGCTTCAGCAATTACTTCGGGTAGTAACTCCACTAAAGCAACAAAGCTGAATAAAACCCCAACAATAATGTGTAATAACGCCTGAATTCAGGGTTGGGCACCAATAAAAGTGCCTAAATTAGCACCAATAAAAATGAAGGGAACTAACAATAAACTCATTCACAATGAATAACCCATTGCCCTTCATTTCGGAAT
Source organism: Mycoplasmoides fastidiosum (assembly GCF_024498275.1). Classification (GTDB taxonomy): domain Bacteria; phylum Bacillota_I; class Bacilli_A; order Mycoplasmatales; family Mycoplasmoidaceae; genus Mycoplasma_N; species Mycoplasma_N fastidiosum. Next base: position 551,555 of record NZ_CP101809.1, on the reverse strand, counting down.
TTGCATTTCGCGCATTCGGTAATACAAAATTAGTTCTTCAGGAATAACGTGAATAAAAAAACCAATGATGAAAGTAACAGAGATTCCTCCCCCTAAACCACTAACAATTTGATAAACCGTATAACCTAAAAATAACCCCGCTCCCACTCGGTGGGATAGTAATAAATAAATTGCTAAATACTTGTTTTTAATCGCACTGTTAGCTCGATCTAAGAAATAATCCTCACCATGAGCATGATGGTGAAATTGGTGGTGATCATGCTGGTTAGAATCGTGTTGGTGGGTATGATGAATTAGTTGGTTTCAGTTCAAAACTTTTAGTTTTTTACTAATTAAGAACTTAAAGAATAACGCTCCAGCTAAACCTAATAACGCTCCACCAGCAATTACCCCGACTTGGATACCAATTAAATGGGGATGATCAGGATAACCATCTTGCAAGAAGTGTAAACCTTCATTACTTTCGCCATACAGTCCTAAAACTAGAAAAAACCCAATGGTGAAAGCATACAATAACATTGTTGCTTTTTTACTTAAAGTTGCTTTGACTAAGGGAGCAAGAACGGTAATTAAAACCGGAACCGAAATGATGATTAAGCTCAAAATTAGGGCATTAAAATTATAATTACCATAAGCCGAAAACGAATTAATGATAATGCCATTAAACATAAATAGCCAACTAAGTTCCTTGTTTTTCTGATAACTAAATTCAATTCAGTATTTTATTATTTTTCTAAATACTTTACGAATAATTGTTATTTTTTTTATAATTTAACGAAGTAAATTTAGAAAAATTATAAATTAGATTTGCCAAAAATTGCAAAAACTTTTCCAATTTTAGCAAAATAGACATAAAAAATACCTGCTGAGCTTAAACAGGTATTTTTTTCATATAACGAAAGGGTCTATATTAATAGAAAGATATTCAAATTTGAATAGTAAAAAAGATTGAAAAACAAGTCCCATAAAGTATTTCTTTATCGACGAGTTTTTAATAAAGGAAGTATAAAAAACTTATATTTTTCAAATAATAGAAAGTTAATATGGTTCTAAACAAGTAGAAAAAAGAAAAATCCAGTAGAACCAATCTGAGATTGGCTGAACTTAGAGGTTACCTAAAAAAGAGCTTAAAAACTTGGAGCAGGTGATGGGAATCAAACCCACGCTTATAGCTTGGAAGGCTATAGTTCTATCACTAAACTACACCTGCGTAAATGGTGCTGGAAGGGGGACTCGAACCCCCACGAGATTGCTCTCACAGGATCTTAAGTCCTGGGCGTCTACCTATTCCGCCACTCCAGCAGAACCCAAAAAACAGTGGGATGTTTTTTGGTAAATGATTTGAAAAATATAAATGGTGATCCACCAGGGGATCGAACCCTGGACCCTTTGATTAAAAGTCAAATGCTCTACCGCTGAGCTAGTGGATCATATATGGCTGGGCTGGGTGGGATCGAACCACCGCGTGCCAGAGTCAAAGTCTGGTGCCTTACCGCTTGGCTACAGCCCAATATGGTGGGCAGGGAGGGATTCGAACCCCCGAAACCATGAGGTGTCTGATCTACAGTCAGAAGCGTTTAACCACTTCGCTACCTACCCAAATATCCGTCTGTTTTTGCAAAAATGGAGAAATTTTTGTAAAAACCAGATTAGATTATACCAAAAAAAATTATTTTCTAACCAAAAAGAGCATCAGAAATAATTTTAAAAAATTAATTTGGTTGAACTCAATTAATGGTTTCATCAACCAAATTGCTAATCAAAATTATAGCCTATTTTTTATAAATTTTCATGTGAAATTCGGGAAATTTCGGTCTTGTCAACCCCATTCAGCCCAATAAATTCAGGATTAAATGTTAAAATTGAATCAGCTGATTGGCTTTGGGTCACCAACTAAAAGAAGAAAGCAGCAACAAAACAATGAATCAGAAACAATATGCGGTTGAGTTTGTTGATTTGACGAAAGAATTTAACGGGTTTGTTGCAAATCACCAAATTAATTTACAAATTGAAAAAGGCAAAATTTTTGCTTTAATCGGCGAAAATGGGGCGGGTAAATCCACTTTAATGTCGGTATTGTTTGGATTGTATAACCCGACTTATGGTTACATTAAAATCAATGGCGAACGGATTGAAATTCAGGATCCGAATCATGCTAATGACTTGAAAATTGGCATGGTACACCAACATTTTAAATTAGTTGAAGATTTTACTAATTTAGAAAACATCATACTGGGATCTGAATTTGAAAAAAACCGAATGTTGTATCGGGAACCAGCAATTAAAAAAATTCAAGCCCTGCAAGCAAAATACCGTTTACATTTTGATTTAAACCAGAAAACTGGTGATGCAACTGTTTCTACCCAGCAAAAAGTAGAAATTATGAAAATGTTGTATCGTAATTCTGATATTTTAATTTTTGATGAACCAACTGCGGTTTTGAACCCCCAAGAAATTGATGGGCTATTAGAAACAATGTTGGAATTTAAAAAAGCCAATAAAACGATTATTTTTATCTCTCATAAACTGAATGAACTTAAAAAGGTTGCTGATAGTGCTGCAGTAATTCGGTTGGGTCAAATTGTTCTAAAAATTCCTGATTTTCAGCAAGTGGATTTAAAAACCGTTTCTCATGCTATGGTTGGGGCTAATTTAGTTGAATCTAAAAACACCCAAACTACAATTGATTCAGAAGTTTTTTTATCATTCGAAAATGTTTCAACTAAGGGTGTTAAGAAATTACAAGACGTAAGTTTTCAATTACAAAAAGGTGAAATTTTAGCGATTGCTGGGGTTGAAGGTAACGGGCAAGAACTAATTGAATTTATTATTGCTGGGTTAGTTAAACCCAAAACTGGCGCCATTAAGTTTTATGATCCTCAAACCCAGCAACTGGTTGATATTACTAAAAAATCAATTCATTTTCGTCAAGCTATGGGTTTATCTTACATCCCCAACGACCGACAAAAATACGGATTAGTTTTGGATTTCAATATTTTTGAAAATACGATTATCCGACGGTTAAAAGATAAGACCCTTCAGTTTTTGGGCATCATTAAAAACCGTGAACTCCGCCAATTTTATCACCAAATTGCCACCCAATACGATGTTCGGGGTGATAATCAGGGTCAAGCTAAAGCTCGGGCTTTATCGGGAGGAAACCAACAAAAAGCAATTGTGGGACGAGAATTATTAACCCCGCATCACATATTACTAGTTTGTCAGCCTACCCGGGGTTTAGATGTTGGAGCGATCCAAAACATCCACCAGGCTCTATTGAAAGATAAAGCCCAAAATAAAGCTATTTTGTTAATTTCATACGAATTAGATGAAGTGTTAGCCTTAGCCGATTCGGTTGCGGTCATTAATAACGGAACATTATCCCCGAAAATTCCGATTAGTCAAGTCAGTCGGGAAATGATTGGATCAATTATGACCGGAATTAATAAAACAAAAAACTAACCACTAACTATTATGAATAAGATCAGCATTTGAAATCAACAAATTAACAACGGAGTTAACTGGGTTTGACGTAAATTACGCGCTGTTCAAGACCAGAATGGAAGACGCAAATTGTACAACGTTTTCTGAGCAGTGATTTTTGGATTAATTTTAGCCGGAATTTTTATTTCTTTTTCTGGAAGCAACCCCTTACTAGTTTATCAAGCCTTTTTTGCTGCAGTTGATGTTAATAGTAATAAATACTTGTTAATTACTGCAATCTATATTTTTTCAGGAATTGCTGTAGGAATTGGGTTTCAAGCCGGATTATTTAACATCGGTGTCCCTGGGCAAATGATGTTAGGTGGAGCGTTTGCAACCATGTATTTACACCAGTTTGCAAATGAACAAAATTCGTTTCCTGTTGATACAGGAATTTTGTTTGTGAGCTTTCTGATTGCTAGTTTAAGTGGGTTTGGAATTGCACTTTTAGCCGGAATTTTAAAGGCCTATTTTAAAGTTAATGAAGTGGTTAGCACAATTTTATTTAACTGGATTGTTTTTGAATTGTGTCGATTTATTTTCCGGTTGGATGGAGGGTTTAACTTTCCCGGATTTGCTTTTCGATCTTATGCACATGTTTTGCCTAATTTTTATGAAACCCTGAATTATTTCTTGTTGTTGTTTTTTATTGCGGTTGGGTTTGCTTTTATCATTTGATGAATCGTTCGCAAAACTACTTTAGGTTATGCCATTAAAATGACCGGATTATCTGCTACTGCTGCGCAATATTCAGGAGTTGATAACCGTAAACTAACCGTTTTGGTAATGGGATTTTCGGGTTTTTTAGCCGGGTTATGCGGATTTTTATACTTTGTGATTCTGAATAAGGACTTTAATATTGCGGGTTTAAATGGTCCGTTAAATTTAGGTTTTGATTCAATTGCGATTACCATGTTAGCTTTGAATTCACCAGTCGGCATTATTTTTAGTGGTTTATTCTATGCTGCTTTTAATGTTGGATCTGAAGGTTTAGGGATTTATGTTGGTAATCCCAATTTAAACATCAATACTTACACCATTATTGTGGGCATCGTAATTTATCTGGTCGCCATGGCCGCGGTTTTTAGTCAGTTTAACCCGTTAATTTGAATTCAGACTAAATTTTTATTATTGAGAAATTCCCAAATTTATTGAACCCGTGACCAACAACAACAGTTTCAAAAACGGTTACACCACTTCCAAACTGAACTCAAACAACAACCAGATCAAGCCAAAAAAATTCAGTTCATTAGTACATTTTTAAATCAGTTAGAACAAGAATGAACGAAGCAATCCGTCTTAAATCTCAGTTTTTACCGGCAGTTGCAAAAAATTCATTGGCAGCAATTTTGATTAGAGTGACGTCATTACAGTCGTTTACTGAAACAAAACCACAAAGCAATTGTTCAACTCAAAAAACAAGCTCAAGCGAATTGGAACTATTATTTAAGTTTAGAAAGCGATCAAGCCCAAATTGCTTTTTTAGATCAAATCCAAAATGCTAAAAGCCAAGTGCAAACTCAGCTGACCCAATTGCACTATTACAAGAAAAAGCAGTTAATCTCAAATTTTTGGGCATGATACCGTGAGAAAAAGCAGTTAACCAAAAAAGTTCGCACTCAAGCTCGAGAAGTGATGGGCCGTTATTATTGATTATTATTTTACCGCCAATTTTATCCCAAAATTTATGCCCAAAAACTATCCCAATTTTTAGAATTACAACCCCAACGTTTTTTAACCACCCAGCAGTATACCCAATTAATGACTGATCAAACTCAACAATTAAAGGAGTAGAAAACCATGGAAATTTTTGCTTCAATTTTTGTCGGTAGTATTTTATTTTTCTGTATTTTAACAATTGCAGCAATTGCGGCTTTATTTAGTGAACGGGTGGGAATTGTTAATATTGCAGTTGATGGCGGCATGATTTTTGCCGCAGCTTTTTATGGCATTTTTGCCCAAATTTTTAGCAGCGAAAGTATTTGGGTGCAATTACCCTTATATCTGGTTGCAATCATTGCCGGAATTATTTTTTCGCTTTTACAAAATTTATTAGTTATCAAATTAAAGGCCGATCAAATTATTGCGGGAATTGCCATGAATTTATTGGCTTTTGGGATTGCTATCATTTTCTTATTAGTCTTAGGTACTAGTTCCCGGTTTAGTTTAGTTACTCCAGAATTAGCCTTAGCACAAAATGCAATTGCGGGAAATTGGGGAAATATTTTATCGTTAAAACTAATTTTAACAATTGTGATTATTGGTTGTGCTTGGTTTGGTTTATCCAAAACCAAATGGGGTTTACGTTTAAAATCAATCGGTGAAAACCCCCAAGCTGCAGCAGTGGTTGGAATTAATGTTAATAGTTATAAATACCAAGGAACAATTATTTCAGGGGCTTTATCTGGTTTAGCCGGGGCAATCTATATTGATTATGTTGGTTCTAACTTTGCTGCTAATGTTCAGGGTTTAGGATTTTTAGGTCTAGCAATTTTGATTATTGGTCAGTGAAAAGTTTGGTCAATTGTTTTAGCTGGGTTTGGTTTTAGTTTGCTTTATTCTCTAGGGATTGTGTTAGGGACTGGAGTCGGTGCTTTAAAACCCCTAGAAAATTACAGTCACTTCTTTTTCATAATTCCTTACTTGTTCACAATTATTGTTTTAGCTTTGACATCAAAACATTCATTGGGTCCTAAAGCGGTTGGGAAAAATTATGATAAACAAGCCCGGTAGCTTAAAGCCAATTTTTTCAACAATTACTGACTGAAACGACAATAAAAAATCAACCAAATCATTTGGTTGATTTTTTATTTTTAATCACAGAAGCAATTAGTTGCCTAGAATTAGTTCGTGTTTTTTAGGTCTTTTTAACATTGATAGTGATTGCATTAAATTGCGTTCAAATTCGGAATTTTGTTGCAAACGGTGTTCATAAATTTGCACATAATACTTATTTAACTTCACAAATTCTCATTCAACTTCATGCGTTCAAGCAATGTATTTGGCTAGAATATCTTTTCAAACGTTTAAATAAGCAACTCAACGTTCTTGAATTTTTTGTTTGTCTTTACTGAACTCTAAACCATTCAGAATTTCATAATCTCGTAAAATTGCACTAGTTAGACGGGCGTATTTATCAGGAAACATTTTGAAAAGATTTAAAATGATTTCAACAAAACTAGGTCCAAATTTTTTTTCATGAAAAATTTGCATTTCAATTTCATCACTGATGATTTCCCAACTGAAAAACCCGGGTAGAATTTTTTCAAAATCACCCATAATTTTTTTAAAGAAATGATCTTTAAGATTGAATTCGTAATTGATTTCAGTGTACAAACGTTCAGATGGTAATTCCAAAAATTCTAAAGAAGAAGTTAGTTGTCGGTAAATGGTGTACGCGTTTTCTGTTAATTCACTCATCATTTGACAATAGTTATCATAACTTAGTTCGGGATTAACTACATACGGAGCATTATCAGTTCGTTTAGCGACAAAAATCCAGTCATTACTTAAATATTTTTGAATTAATTCGTCATTTTTATATCGTTTTTCTTTCAACATGTAACTTAGTTTGTTACGAAAAGAATTAAGAATGTTTTGTTGAAGAAAAGCAGTTTGAACAATTTTGCTGGGTTCAGAATTGGTTGGATCAACTAATTCAGTTTCAGCAACATCAAGGTTTTCATCCCGATCGGGATGAGAAGGTTTCTTTTTATTTTTGAATTTAAAAAGATTAGATAATAAATTAGCCATTGTTGCTCATAAACTTTTTAGATAAAAACATTTACTGGTACTACAAAAATACCGCTAAGCTGCATTTTAAATTAAAAAAATGGTTTCTTAGGAATTATTATTCAAACATATTTTCTTTTTGCTATTGCAAGTCAAAAATTTAGGAAGACAAAAAGAAAAATCACCTGCAAAAAACAGGTGATTTTTAACATTTATTAATTCAATCTCAAAACTAATTAGCAATTATTTTTGAGCAGCTACACCCGCTGCTGCTCCAGCTGCAGCACCACCCGTTGTTCCTCCAGCAGTTACACCTGCACCAGCAGTAACTGTTCCGGTTGTTGCTTGAGGTTTGTTAACATAATCTTTAATGAACGCATTCAAAATAGTTTGGTTTTTAGTTGCGTCTTGCATATCCGGAATATTCAATGAACCATATGCGGCTGCAAAAGTTACGCCAGAAATTGTTGCAGATGCTGAACCACTAGTTCGTTTTGTAAAAATAGTTTGTGCAGCTGCTAACGCATCATTAGCTAATTTACGGTCTGTTTCATCTTTTAACGTTGATGCAGAATAAGCAACAAAATCATCGCTAAACCCTTTATTTAAAATCACATTACTTGGTTTAGTAGAGCCTAGAGGACTGAAACGATGTGTTTCATCTTGTTTTAAAAATTCACTAGTCGCGGCTTTGTTTAACAATAATTCTGCCATTGCTTTATATGCAGTTAAACCAATCCGTTTTTCAATGGAAGTAAAGAATTTTTCTTTAAATTGGGGATAAGCTAAAGCTTGGTTAGTATCAACACCAATCACTAATTGTTCAGTATCTTTAATTGCTTCTAAAGTAGTACCGGTTAATGTTCCTGCAACTGGTAAAACCACTTGCGGAGTTTTTTCTTGCACTAATCGGGTAATTTGGGTACGGACATTTGCGTTATCAGCAAATCCGGTATTCAAAATAATTGTGTCCTGATTAAATTTCACTGGTTTAGCTTTATTAGCTTCTAAAAATGGTGTAGTCATGTTGGCATTATTTCAGTAACCAACTCCGCCTAATCAACCAGATAAGAAACTAGTCACACCCGCAAAAGTTCCCCCACCAAAACCAGTAACAAATCGTTTAGCATCATCATTTTCATATTTTTTAGCTAGATAGCCTGCAGTTGCATATCCAACCATAAATGCTGATTCTTCGGTTTTATATAATAGGCTGATGGATTGACCTTCAGGAATAATATTTGCAGGCGGAACTCAGTCCACCCCCACAACAACAATTTTATTATCGACAAATGCTTTTTTATTGCTGTCAACTTTTAACCATTTTTCTAGTTCACTGGCTTGTTGGAAACCACTTAATAACCAAATTTTTTTATTACTTCTTAAAGCAAATTGGTACTGGCCCGCTAACTCAGTTTCAGTTCTTGTTTCCTGATAAGATCCAGGCGTAATTCCTGCTTGTTGAGAAACTTTACTTACCGCTTCTCACAATGATTGGTTAAACGAATTATCATTCACTTGTCCACTAGCAGTAATTAAAGTAATTGGCAAATCTTGCACTGTTTGTGCAGCTTTAGCAGCCGCAAAAACTTGGTCTTGAGATTGCACATAACTTTGCATTCTTGCCACATCAGTAGTAGCCACTGGAGTTGCACCAACATTAACACCAGCACCACTACCACAAGCCGCTAAAATTAATGGTGATAAAATCCCCATTGTTAAACCAGTCAATAAAACTTTTGGCTTCATCATTTTTAAGTTTTTAGTCTTAAACAATTTGATTATTCCTTATTTTGAATTAAATAAAATTAAAAAAACTTTTACTTCCACAAATTTTCATTTTTTTGCTCAAGCAAAAGCTTACAATCTCACAGTTGATGGTACTAACCATTGAGTCTGCAAAACTAATTATAATTTAAATTTAATTCTGGCAAAATTTAAATCTTTTTAATGCAACAATTAAAAGGTGAATAAATATTTGACTTGGAGCAAATATCTTGATCATAAGCATTTTTTTCTAGATCTTTGTCTTCATTGAAAACAAAAATCACCTTGATTATTCAAGGTGATTTTTGTTGTTTAACTTTAATTTTTATTGAATTTATTTTGGTTTTTGCACTGGAGTAGATTGGTTTTGGTTTATGTAATTCCGAATGTAAGCATTTAAGATCATTTGATTGTTAGTGTCAATTGATACATCAGGAATATTTAAAGAACCATAAATTTCAGCTAGTTTGACATCTGGAATGTGCACAGTTGGTTTGGAACTGTGTTTGGCAAACAGTTCAGCTGCAGCTTTTAGTGCATCATTAGCTATTGCACGATCAGTGGGATCAGCTAAAGTAGAAGCGGCATAACTCACATATTCATCATCAAAACCCTTATTTAAAATGACATTACTAGGTTGCATACTGCCAACTAAATTAAACCGATTAGCAGAATCTTGTTGTAAAAATGCACTAGTATTAGCTTTGTTTAATAATAGTTCGGACAAAATTTTATAAGTTGTATAACCCAAGCGTTTTTCAATCGAACTAAAGAATTTATTTTGGTACTGTGGATAAGCTAAAGACTGATCAGTATCAACACCAACTACTAATTGGTCACTGTTTTTGGTTGCTTCTAAAGTAGTTCCAGTTAGAACACCTGCAACGGGCAAAATAATTTGGGGATGATTGTGATTAACTAAGGCATTAATTTGTGCCCGAATCGAATTATTTTCGATGAAAGCTGTATTCAGAATAATTGAATTATCATTAAATTTAACCGGTTGATTATCGGCTTTATTTGAAAAACCCGTAGTTTCATTCGTGTTGTTTCAAAATCCAATGCCACCTAATCAACCAGCCAAAAAACTGGTTACTCCCGCATCAGCAGCACCACCAAAAGCACTAACGATCCGCTTGGTTGGATCAGTCGGATATTTTTTAGATAAATAACCCGCAGTCGCATATCCAACCATAAACCCTGATTCTTCAGTGCGGTATAATAGCTCAATGCCTTGGCCAGGCGGAACAACTTCTGGATCTGGAGCTCAATCAACCCCAATTACAATGACTTGTTTGTCAATAAAAGCCTGACGATTAGCGGGAATTTTTAATCAATTGCTTAAAATTGCGCCTTGGGTGAAACCGCTTAAAACCCAGATTTTTTTATTATTACGCAAAGCTAATTGGTACTGACTAGCTAAGTTGGTATCTTCAAAAGTTTCTTGATAAGTCCCAGGAGTAATTCCTGCTTGGACACTAACTTTACTTACAGCTTCTCATAAAGATTGATTAAACGAATTATCCTGAATTTGACCTGAAGCAGTAATTAAAGTAACTGGTCAATCTTGGATTTGTTTTGCTTGTTTAGCAGTTTCAAAAACTGGGTTTTGTCGATCAATAAAATCTTGTAATCGGGCCACATCAGTAGTCGCAACTACTGGAGCACCACTGCCACAAGCAGTTAACACCATGGAACCAATCATACTGAAGCAGAAACTAGTTGCACAAATTTTTCATTGTGCTTTTTGGGATTTTTTTGGGGTGATCATTTTAAAAATTATCCTTGGCAAAATTCTGGTTTTGGTAAAACTAATCTTCGTTTTGCAAGATCAGTTCCAACATGTTTTGCCGTTTTTTTGCAACTTATCAACCATTCGTTTAGAAGAAACTTTTGGTCATTAAAATAATTATAAAATGATTCATTGTAATTTAGTTTTTTTCAAACGAACAAACCGCTTTTTAGTTAGGGATAATTCTGGTGCTCCAAAAATATTTGAACAATTGCAACTAAACTCTTGGCTAGTGCTTGACTTGTTAGAGCCCAGAAAAAAGCCAAAATTAACTACTTGATCAATTTTTTTATACTAAAATTAGAAGATATGTTAATTTAACTTGAAACGCGATTAAAATTGTGGTTTCAAAACACCATGAAGGAATGATTTTATGCCACTTTGAATGCAAATTTTGTTAGGAATTTTAATTGTAATTTCGATCATTACTGTGATCTCCATTTTTCTAACATTCCGTCGCATGGGAAATGTCACCAAAAAAATTGATTATGTGGTTGAAGATTTAACTTATAAAACTGAATCGCTCTCCACAACAATTGATGCCATCAAAGTTTTTTCTAAATACATTAGCTTGATTCAAAGTTTAACTGATGATCAAAACCCTGAAAAAAGCGAATACGTCAAACAAAACCGTAAAAAAATTATGGCATTATCCAAATATTTAAGCAAGATTGCAGAAGATAAGGAATAAAAAACTTGAACAAAGCCATTACTCCCCTATCCCACATCATGATTAAAGGGGCGCGGGAACATAATTTAAAAAACATTGATTTAAATATTCCTAAAAACCAGTTAGTTGTTATTACTGGTTTATCTGGAAGCGGTAAATCCTCATTGGCATTTGATACGGTTTATGCTGAAGGCCAACGCCGTTTTTTAAATTCATTATCAGCTTATGCCCGTCATTTTTTAGCTAGCAATAATTTTGAAAAACCCGATGTTGATTCCATTGATGGACTTTCACCAGCGATTTCGGTTAACCAAAAAAATACTAGTCACAATCCCCGGTCCACCGTTGGAACCGTCACTGAAGTGTTTGATTATTTGCGATTATTGTTTGCCCGGATTGCCACTCCAACTTGTCCCAACGGACACGGACCAATTGAAGCAATGACCATTGCTAAAATTGCTGAACAAATTACCAATTTACCCGCAGGAACTAAATTACAAATTTTAGCTCCTGTAGCCCGTCAGGAGAAAGGGACTTTTAAAAACCGGTTTCAAAAATTTAAAAACCAGGGTTATTTACGATTGATGGTTGACGGCTTAGCTTTAACTTTAGATGATGAGATCAAATTAGATCGCAACAAAGCCCACAACATTGACATTATCATTGACCGAATTGTTTTACAAAAAACCCGCGAAATTGAATCCCGGGTTTATGCTTCGGTTGAAATTGCAACTAATGAAACTAATGGTTTAGTCAATGTTCATTACATTCTGCCTGATTCTGAACAACACCAAAGCATGGATTTTTCACAAAAACACGCTTGTAAAGTTTGTGGGTTTTCCATCCCCCAATTAGAACCCCGGTTGTTTTCGTTTAATTCTCCAGTTGGAGCTTGTAAGGAATGTGATGGGTTAGGGGTAACTTTTGAACCTGATCCCGAAAAAATTTTCTTACATTCTGATTTATCAATTTTTGATGGGGGGATTGATTTTTTTAAAAACACCGTCAATACCCAATCGCTTGATTGACAACGGTTTGAGCACTTGCTAAAACACTACAAGATTGATGTTTTCAAACCTGTGAACCAATTAAGTGATCAAGAAATCGAATGAATCATGTACGGATCAGAAGAACCAATTCAAGTTAAATTAGTTTCTTCAGGTAACCGGACCCAGAATTCTTTTGATTATGTTGAAGGGGTTGGGGCGTTGATTAAACGCCGCCACTTAGAAACCCAATCTGATGCTAGTCGGGATAATTACATTAAATACATGTCTGAATACAAGTGTAAAGCTTGTAAGGGTCATAAACTATCCAAACAATCCTTAAGTTTTTTATTGAATGAGAAAAACATCATGGATGTTAGTGACATGGAAATTGAAAACACCATCAATTTTTTATTAAACCTAAAACTAACTGAAGAGCAACGAGCAATTGGGAAACTAGCTTTAAAAGAAATTGTGGATCGATTAAGTTTTTTAATTGATGTTGGTTTGGGATATTTAACCTTATCCCGAAATGCTTCAAGCTTATCAGGAGGAGAATTACAACGAATTCGGTTGGCCTCACAAATTGGATCATCGCTAACTGGTGTGTTATATGTTCTAGACGAGCCTTCGATTGGTTTGCACCAACGTGATAATTCACGGTTAATTAATGCTTTGAAGAAAATGCGCGATTTAGGTAACACCGTTTTAGTTGTGGAACATGATGAGGAAACGATGTTAGAATCTGATTACTTAATTGACATCGGTCCTAAAGCCGGGATTTTTGGGGGTGAAGTAACCGCTGCGGGTACTCCTGGTGAAGTTATGGAAAATCCCAATTCGTTAACTGGTCAATATTTATCCAAAAAAAGACAACTCTACTTGCCCCCGCGCCGTAGAATTGGGAATGGACAAGTGATTAAATTACGCGGAGCTAAAGGGAATAATTTAAAAAATGTCAATGTTGATTTTCCCTTAGGCAAATTAATTGTGGTGACTGGTCCGTCTGGAAGTGGCAAATCAACTTTAATTAATGAAACGCTAGTTAAAGGCATTAGTAAGGAATTGTTTAACCGGTTTGAAACCCCAATGCCATACGAAAGTTTAAATGGTCACCAAAACATTGAAAAAATTATTCGGGTTTCAACTAGTCCAATTAGTCGTACTTCGCGTTCTAATCCCGCTACTTACATTGGTTTATTTGATGACATCCGGGATTTGTTTGCTTTATTACCCGAATCAAAAGCCCGTAATTACTTAAAGGGTCGGTTCTCTTTTAATGTTCGGGGAGGACGGTGTGAAACTTGTGAGGGTGAAGGAGTGCGTAAAATTGAAATGTATTTTCTGGCTCCAGTTTATGTCACTTGTGAAGCATGTAATGGCAAAAAATACAACCAGGAAACTTTGGACATTAAATACCATGATAAATCAATTTATGATGTTTTAGACATGACCGCCATTGAAGCTTTAGAGCTCTTTAAAAACATCCCCACTATTCGTGATAAACTTCAACTCATGTGTGATGTGGGAATTGATTATTTAAAACTAGGCGCGACTGCTAGCAGTTTGTCTGGTGGAGAAGCCCAACGGATTAAATTAGCTAAGTTTTTACAAAAAAAATCCCAAGGTAATGCCTTGTTTGTTTTAGATGAACCAACTACGGGTTTACACGTTCATAACATTGGTTATCTAATTGACATTTTGAACCGCATTGTTGATCGGGGTGATACAGTGATTGTGATTGAACATAATCTAGAACTAATTAAAATGGCTGATCACATCATTGATTTAGGTCCTGAAGGTGGTAAATTAGGCGGGCAAGTTTTAGCCACTGGCACCCCCGAACAAATTTGTACCACTGCTAATCCAACCCATACCGCAAAATATTTGGCTCCATATTTAAACCTTGATAAATAACAATGAAACCAGTTAATCAAACTACCAGTTTATACAATAAATACCGCCCCCAAGCCTTTAAGGATTTAGTTGGTCAAGATATTATTAAAGAAATTCTTGTGAACGCAATTAAATCTCATAAAGTTGATCGGGCCCATATTTTTTCTGGTCCCCGGGGAACTGGGAAAACTTCGTGTGCCCGGATTTTTGCCAAAGCCGTTAATTGTTTAAACTTTAGAAATGACATTTGTAACAAGTGTGTTAATTGTGGCAAAATTGATGAAAACCAAACTAATGATTTAATTGAATTAGATGGTGCTTCGAATAACGGGGTTGAAGCAATTCGGCAGTTAGTCGATAATGCTTATTATTTACCCGCTGATTTAAAAATTAAAGTCTTCATCATCGATGAAGCCCACATGTTAACTACTAATGCTTGAAATGCTTTATTAAAAATTGTTGAAGAACCACCCCAACATGTGATGTTTATTTTCTCAACCACCGAGTTCAATAAAATCATTCCCACAATTCAATCGCGGTGCATGAAACACTATTTCTTTTTAATGGATCAACCCTTGTTAGTTCAACAAATTAATCAAGTGTGTGAACGTGAAAAATGCGCGATTGAACCGGCTGCTGCAGCTAAGTTAGCCCAGTTAGCTGATGGTTCACTACGTGATTGTTTAAGCTTGTTAAGTCAAATTATTATTTTTAGCAATCACAATATTAGTTTAAAAAAAGTTGAAGAAGCATTATTTTTAGTTGATCAAGCAACTAAAATTAAGATCTTAAAACATTTATTTGCTGCTGATTTAAACCAAACATTAACATTAATTGAACAATTGCATCATGAGGGCTATCAGCTGCACAGTTTCCTTCACGAAATCAATGCTTTACTAGTTGATTTATGGGTTTATGCCACCACAAACCAAAGTTCTTATTTAACCCAATTAAGTTTAGCTGAATTACAAAGTTTGAAATTTACACATGTTCCGTTAGCTGATTGAATTGAAATTTTAGAACACGCTGAGCAACAATTACGGCGCGATAAAAATAATTTTTTAACGATTAAAATTGCGTTATTAAAATTGTTTAATAGTTTTAATAAAGTCCCAATTGCACAACCTAATTATTCGCCCATTCAACCCATTAACCCAACAGTGAACTCATCTCCGAAATTAAATCAACCTGTTTCCACCAATTCAGCAACTGATCCGTTTGCTCAAGCTAATTTTCGACAGCAACAAACCCAATCAACCACTAAACCACCAGCAGAATTACCCCCGCTTGCAGAACCTGATTTTTCACCAGTACAACCAAGTTATGAAGAAACTGCGGGAATCGAACCAACTCAATCACTCTCCCCATATCAACTTAATCCTGACACATTCAAAACTAAAACTTTATTTGTCAATAAACCCGAAATTTTTGAATCACTTAAAAATACCGTACCAACCCAAACCATCAAACCCGATCCGTTACCCGCTCCAGTTGAGGTCTTTGATTTTGCTAATGAACCGGTTGATTTTCGCAGTGAAGAAAATTTAATTTTGTGAACTTTGAATAATTTAGATAAAAATTTATCAACCCAATTAATTGCAAAAACTAATGAATTATTAACAACTGCTGAAGTAGATGGTGATTTAGTTTGGTTAAAAAATAGTTTCAGTGAATTAGTCAAAAATAAATTTGCAATTCTAGCAGCACCAACCGGAATTTTATTATGTTTTGATAATCTGATCAGTTCACGCAAATTTAATAAACAGGCTAAAACCGAACAATACTTAACCATTTTGAATAATTTTTTTAACACCCAAGCCTACTGAATTAGTGTTCACTTTCCCAAATTAAATGATTGAACCAAAATGCGTAAACTTAAATCCACTATTCCTGTGCCAGTTTATCAACCCGATGCCCCCCAGAAAACTTTGGATAGTTTTTTAAGTGAAATTAAGCTAAAAACTGAATAAAATTAAACCAGAAAAAATCAAGAAGATACAACCATGAAAGACCCACGTGTACTCAAACGTTTGATTGATGAAGCTAAAAAAACCCAAAAACGTTTGGAAGAAGAACTGACTAAATTTGAATCCCAAGTTTATGAACAAACTTTTGGCGCAGATCATGTCAAAATTGAAATTAAGGGTAATTTAGAAATTAATAAAATCGAAATTAACCCCGCTTTATTAGAAGATAAAGAAATGCTAGAAGAAATTGTGACTGATGCGGTTAATACAGTAGTAAGAAGCATTTCTGAAGCGCGTAAACATATCGAAGAAGAATTAATGCCTAAAAATAATTTGTTCTAACCTGTGTATACCAAAAAATTAGATCAACTCATTGATAATCTGAAAAAACTCCCCGGAATTAGTACTAGAGGAGCAGAAAAAATTGCGTTTCACTTACTGTACCAAGATCCAATCAACATTGATTTATTAGTTAAAAGCATTTATGATCTACAAACTAAATCCCAGTTTTGTAATCAATGTAATTTTTTAGTTGATCAGTCTGATTCAGATTTGTGCCAACACTGCATTAACCCCCAACGGAACCACCAAAAAATTTGTTTAGTTCCTTCGCTATTTGAAGCGTTTAAAATTGAAAATGCCAAAATTTATGATGGACTTTATTATGTTTTTAATGGTGAGTTATCATTAAAAAATAACCAAAATTTAACCACTTTGGATTTAGATCGTTTAATTCACTGGTTAAAACAAATGCCTGATAAAGCAACAACTGAAATTATTATTGCCACCAACCCAACTACTGATGGACAGTTTACCGCAAAAAAATTAGCCGAATTAATTTGTGGAATTGATCCCCAAATTAAAATCTTTCGGTTGGGGTTTGGGTTGCCTTATAATTCGCAAATTAATTATGTTGATGATATTTCTTTAGAACAATCATTAACCCACAAGCAAGAAATTCGGATTGCAGAAAAAAAGGATCCTTTCCAACATTAAGAAATTATGACCAGAATCTATAGTGATCAAGAAAAAATTCGTCGTGAAAAATTAAATGAATTAATTAATCACAACCTTAATCCCTACTTAATTGAAACGATTACAACAAACACAAATATCGCTTCACTAACCCAACAATTTAGCCAAGCTGCAGCTGAAGAATTGCTAATTCAAACCACACCATGAACTTTAACCGGACGGGTTATGGCAATTCGTCAAACTTTTTTAGTGCTAAAAAAAGAGAATGCGAAATTACAAATTTATTTCAACAAAAAACATTTAGATCCCCTTATTTTAGATCAATTAAAAAAATATGTTGATATTGGTGATTTGTTATGGGTGGAAGGAAATTTATTTTTCACAAAGTTAGGCGAACTAACTTTGAATGTCCAGAACTTTCAAATTATTGCCAAATGTTTGCATCCTTTACCTGAAAAACACCATGGTTTAAAAGATCCTGAATTACGATTGCGCAAACGTTATTTAGACGCAATTGTTAATGATGAAATTTTAGCCACTTTTAAAATGCGTTCACAAGTGATTAATTACATGCGAGAATTTTTAGTCCAAGATGGTTATTTAGAAGTAGAAACTCCGTTTTTAAATCCCACTTTAGGCGGTGCAGCTGCTCGACCTTTTATTACTAAACACAACACTTTAGATCAAGATTTTTATTTACGCATTGCTTTAGAACTACCCCTGAAAAAAATGGTAGTAGCGGGGTTTGATAAAGTTTTTGAAATCGGACGGTGTTTTCGTAATGAAGGGATGGATGCAACACATAATCCTGAGTATACCAGTTTAGAAATGTACACTGCTTTTGAAGGCATGGAACAAACGATCAACCGGTGCGAAGCTTTAGTAAAATACATTAGTGCCAAAACCCAAATCCATCAAGTACACTGAAACCAAGTTGATATTGATTTAACCCCACCATTCCAACGTGTTAGTATGGCTGAATTAGTGAAAGCTAAAACTGGGATTGATTTTTACCACGAAACAGTCAATTTAGACCAGGCTTTAAAATTAGCTGATCAATACCAAATTAGTTTAAAACCGCACCAAAAAACCGTGGGACACATTTTTACTTTATTATTCGAACACTTGTGTGAAGCTGATTTAATTCAACCAACTTTTGTTTATGGTCATCATAAAGATGTTTCTCCTTTAGCTAAAGCAGATCCGCACCATCCTGATTTCACTTTGCGGTTTGAATTGTTTATTGGTAAAAAAGAAATTGCTAATGGGTTTGCTGAATTGAACGATCCCATTGACCAATTAAACCGGTTTGAAGCCCAATTACAAGAAGCTTCATTAGGGAATGATGAAGCTAATGAAATTGATCATGAGTTCATTGATGCTTTAGAATATGGTTTAGTACCTACAGGCGGGTTAGGAGTGGGGGTTGATCGGTTAGTAATGATTTTCACCCAGCAAGATACCATTAAAAATGTTATTTTCTTCCCCCATTTAAAAAAGGAAAATAAATAAATTCTATGAATACGAATTTGAAAATGACCCAAAGTGATTTATTAGCCATTATGAAAGAATATGGGTTATTGCTTTCGTTTTTTACAAACTTTTTTGTTAAAGAAAAAAAGCTTTTTCAAATTCAACAACCAGCAATTAAATTAGCTGATCGCAATGAGTATGAAAACATTTTAAAAGAAATTTATTTTTCTAATTTAACCACTGGACAGCAAATGCAAATGATCCATGATTACAATCATTATTTGCACACTTTTTTCATTCGGCTTTTTAACGAATTTCCCTTTGGGGTTTTTTCGTTTATTAAAAAAATTAATAAGGATGCTGATCTTAGTAATGACTTGTTAATTAACCAATGGTTTTTAACTAAAATTAAACGCGATGAATTTCGTCATGATTTAGATGATCTATTACGATTCATGAATGATTTTTGGGAATTGTTCATGATTTTTGTACAAAATGATTACACCATTAAAAATAGTTTATGAACGAAGTTTTACCAAACTTATTTAGAACATTTTAAATTCCGGAAAGAAGATGCCATCCATTACCAGTATTTTCATGATGAAGTTCGCAAAATGGAAACTGAGAAAAAACTCTTTTTAGTTTATGATGTGGGAAAACTAAACCAAACATTTTATAACCCTAATCATTTAGCAACTCCATCTAATTTCTATACAGTTTTTTTAAAAGAAACTAAACACCAGTATGTTCCGTTAATGTATGGTTATTGGTCTGAAGATCAACAAAATCATGAACACCAATTTTTATCTTTGGGTTTTAATTTTGAAGCCTTTTTAATGATTTATTCCCAACTGAAAAAAATTGAAGAACTTAATTTTTTACACGTCCAATAAACCAATTTAAAACATGAACCTTACAAAGTAAGGTTCATGTTTTTTTGCATAATCTTTTTTGTGCTATAATTCATTATTAAAGTTTTTAGTTACTTTTTTCATCCCTGATTCTAACTAAAACTAACAAATAAATTTCCCCCCATCAAACAGTGAGTTCGAGGTCTTAATGGAGCAAATCACTTCTGATAATTCAGCCGAAAATGATGATGTTGCTGTGCAATTATCCGACATTAATTTTGGTTATATTGAAAACAAACCAACTGTAAAAGCGATTAACTTCACCATTACCAAAGGTAAATATGTTTGTTTAATTGGGCATAATGGTTCTGGTAAATCAACCCTTTCTAAAATTTTAATGGGGTTATTAAAACCTTGAACTGGAACCGTGAAAATTTCCAACCAAATTTTAAGTGTTGCAACTTTAAAAGAGATTTTGAATTACATGGGGTTAATCTTTCAAAACCCCGATAACCAATTCATTGGTTTAAGTGCTGAAGATGATATTGCTTTCGGATTAGAAAACCGCAAAGTGCCTCGGGATGTGATCGTAGAAATTATTCGGCTCATTTCTGAATTCATGAACATTGAAGATCTCTTGCATAAAAATGCTACTGAATTATCAGGTGGTCAAAAACAAAAAGTAGCAATTGCTTCAATTTTAGCCATTAACCCTGACATTGTGATTTTTGATGAAGCAACTTCAATGTTAGATACTTTTTCTAAAGAAGAAATCAAATTATTAATGGCCACACTAAGTCGGGAATACAAAAAAACCGTGATTTCGATTACCCACGATATGGAAGAGGTCATTAATTGTGATGAAGCAATCGTGTTAAAAAACGGCGAATTAATTGCGATCATGCCTCCTGAGCAATTATTTAAAAATCCCGAATTCTTATTAAGTGCTAATTTGGATTTACCCTTTACAATTGGTTTGAATCATGAACTAGCTAAACAAGGCGTTAAAACTGCTTATACAACTGATTTAACCGAATTAATTGCTTCCATGAAACGAGCTTAAAATGACCCCAACAAAAAAGTTTTTTGCAATTAAAACCGAACAAATTCAGTATTTACAAACATCCCACAAAGAACAAGCCGAATCATTATTACGTCATTTGTTTAATCGATTCAAATGATCATATTTAATTTATTTCACTTCTACTTACCGCTCCGCCCGAAAAGCCGCAATTGAATTCACTAAAAATTTTCGCATTAGTGATGATGATGCAATTGTAGTGCAAGATTTAAATGCTTATTACACCGACTTTCACCTCCGTGAATTTCAAGTTTTAAAAAACATCAATTTTACTTTTAAAAAAAATAAAATTTATTGCATTATTGGGAATTCAGGTTCAGGGAAAACGACTTTAGCAAATCACTTTAACGGGTTGTTAAAAAGTGCTTATGGCAATGTTTATTTAACTAACGAAAACAAAATTCTTTTCTACCAAAAAAAGATTCGTAATTATAAAAAAATTCGGTTAAACATTGGTAGTGTAATGCAAAGTCCTGAAAACCAATTATTTAAAGAAACTGTGTTAAAAGATGTGTCATTTGGACCCAAAATTTTAGGCATTCCAAAGGATGAAATTTTAGCTCGCTCAGCAACCGCATTATTAGATATGGGGATTGGCGAAAACTTTTTTAATTCTAATCCGTTTAATTTATCCGGAGGCCAAAAGCGTAAAGTTGCTTTAGCTGGGATTTTAGCGATTGATCCGCGCATCATCATTTTTGATGAACCAACTGTAGGTTTAGATCCTTATTCTGAAAAGAAAACCATTGAAATGATTGCTAATCTGAAACAAGATGGCAGAACTTTAATTGTGATTAGTCATAATATGGATCATGTCCTAGAAATTGCGGATCATGTTATTTTATTGGATAAGGGAGAAATTGTTCATGAAGCCCCCACTTTTGAATTTTTTCAAAATTACCAGTTATTGGATAAACTGAACATTGCTTTGCCCCGAATCATTACTTCAATTAATCAGTTTGTAAAAAAAGATCAGCAATTTTGCCAACTTTGAAATCTACAGCCCCGTACGGTAACTGAATTAGCCCAACATGTTGCCCAAATATTTTTAGCAAAGGATTAAAGTCATGAATAATTACGTTCACAATAATTCAATCATTCATAAACTTAATCCCATTATTAAAGTCATCATCTTTTTATTAATTGCTGTTTTGATTTTTTTAAAAACTGATTTTTTAATTCAAATCATTTTGATGATTTTATCAATTGGGGCTTTTTTTGCGGCTAAACTATCCTTTAAAACTTTCCGCCATTTAATGTTAATTTATTTAGTCACGTTCATTATTTTGGGCATCATTAATTTTGTGGGCCAAAAAAATCCCTTAGTAATTACGGCTGAAGAACTAGCTACAGCTAAAGTTTTGCCAACTAAAATCGAAATTCCGCACAACTATGCATGGGCTGGTGATTTGTATGGGGGGGCAATTGTCACTGATCACCAAAATCCGAACTTCGCTTTAATTTTTAATATTACCCCTGATCCAAGCCAAAACATTTTTACTGTTGTACGGGATTATATTAATCAGTGAGCAATCCAAAATAATTTTTATAATTCTCATCCCGGGTTTAGTGTGGAAGATTTGAAAATCAGTATTATTGATCGGGTGGAATCTGCCACTGCAGCAACTGAAACCAATCACACCCAGCTAGTTCACGCAATTGGTTATTTCATGAAACCATATGGATTAAGTCAATTTGCCTGAATTTCTGCGTTTTATGTTTCTAATAAAATTTTGATGATCGTGATTGCTTCAACAATTTTAACTTTTGCCACTTCCACGATTGAATTAACTTATGCATTTGAAAATTTATTACGACCATTAAAATTAATTCGGTTTCCTGTTAACGAATTAGCAATGATTATTTCTGTTGCTTTACGGTTTATTCCCTCTTTAATTAGCGAATCATTCCGCATTATGAATGCTCAGGCGAGTCGGGGCATTGATTTTCGTAACGGTAAATTTTTCGAAAAAATTTCTTCCATTGTTTCTTTAATTGTCCCGTTGTTCACAATTGCGTTTATTAAAGCTGATGATTTAGCTAATGCCATGACCGCACGTTCTTATAATCCACGGTACAAGCGTTCCCAATTCCGCACTTTTTCGCTGCACTCTGGGGAATTGATCATGTTTGGGTTATTTGTGATTTTCATGACAATTGCTTATCATCTAACTTCTAATTCGTTTGTGTTTGGACCTTTAGGTTTAGCAAATTACTTAATTGTTTTAGGAATTTAGTGTTTGGTGCATCATGACTGCTGTTAAGCAAACTTGAACCACTTTTCGAATTGATTTGGCTTATCATGGCGCTTTATTTGCTGGGTATGCAATCCAACCCCAACCCCTTCGGACCGTTCAAGCCGAATTACAAACCCGTTTATCATTTTTGTTTCAACAAGACATTAAACTGTTAGCTTCAGGGCGAACCGATGCTTTAGTCCATGCTTATCACCAGGTTTGTTCATTTCGCGTTAAGGGACCAACACCGATTAGTCCGGTTAATATTTACCAATTTTTACAAAAAACCGCGCCTGATATCCACATTTTGCGAGTTAATTTAGTTGATAATAGTTTTCACGCCCAAAAATCGGTTCGTTCTAAAACCTACCAATACATCATTCAAAAGCAATTTGATCTAACCAAAGTTCATCTCACATATTTGTATGATGGTCCTATTGATGTATTAAAATTACAAAGATGTTTAGACTTGTTTGTTGGCACGCATGATTTTTATTCGTTTACGACCAGTCCCAACCAAACATCCACGATCCGCACAATTAATTGGATTAAAGTCAAAACAACTAAAACCCAAATCATTATTTCCATTAATGGCAACGGGTTTATGCGTTATATGGTGCGCATGTTAGTTGGTTCAGCATTCATGTATGCCACCAACAAAATCCATTTAAGTAGCGTCCAGGCAAAACTAATACAACCCCAAAAAGGAAGTGCGATTTATAAAATGCCTGGATCAGGTTTATACTTAAAAAAAATTTATTATTAATAAAATCGGTTCAAAATGTCAACTGGTATATCGATCTTTGTTTATGTTATTGTGATTATTCTTTTCTTAATTGGGAGTGGTTTTGTTTCAGCTTTAGAAACTTCTTACACTAGTATTAGTGAAGTTTCATGACGCTTGTATTTAAAAAATTTTGAAGATAAACGTTTAAAAGTCTCAATCAAAATTGCTAACTTGTTACTGAAAAAATACTCGATCACTGTGGCCATGTCCTTGCTGGTGAACAATGTTTTAGCAGTTGGAGCTGCTACTTTTACGGTTGTGTGATTAACCCCCATGGCTGGTGAAACCGTTGCTGGATTGATTTCATTAATTTTAATTACGATCTTACTGGTTTTGTTTGGGGATTTTGTGCCCAAAAATTTAGTTAAACGCCACGGCATTAGTTTTGTGATTTGAACCAGTTATCCTTCGTTTGTGTTATGAATTATTTTCTTTCCAATTACTTATTGATTTGGGTTGTTATTTAAAAATAACAACAATAAAGAAGAAATTTCCCGAGAAATGATTGATAATTTAACCGATGTCGCTTATGATGAAAAAGTGATTGATCATCACGAAGCCGAACTAGTTTCTTCAGCTTTAGAACTCAATGATAAAGTAGTCAGTGCTTTCATGTCGAATAACACTGTTTTTGGTTATCGTGATAATTCGCTTACTGATTTATTAAAAATTTATAACGAATACAAATACACCCGAATTGTGATTTTGCAAAAAAACGGGGAAGTTTATGGCACGTTAAATTACAAATTATTGCTTGATTTAATGATTGATCCGCAGGGTCAAATTAAACCTGAAACCGATATTAAAATTGATGATGCGATTACTGAAGCCCTTTATTTACCAGCCAACATGAAACTAGATGATGCTTTACGCACAATGCAACATTTTCACAACCACATTGCAGTGGTGACCAATAACAAAGATTCCAAAGAAATGATCGGGGTGATCTCAATTGAAGATATCTTAGAAGAATTAGTGGGTGAAATTTATGATGAGAACGATGATTCTGATGATATTCGGCCAATTAATGATATTGACTGAATCATTGAACAGCGCGCTTTAGCTGTCAATATTGTCAAAAAACTAAATTTAGCTAATTCAATCACTTTTTTTATTCCCCCCAAAATGCGCGCTCGGGAATTTTTCATTCAGTATTTCAAAACCCCCCACTTAAAACTCGAACAAGTTTATAAAAACCAAAACGTGAGCTTAAAAGTCAGTCAAGGACTTGATTCCCGTAAATACCGCTATTTTGTGACTGTAGATGAAATCGTGGAAAATCATGACGAGAAAATGAAGTTTTCGCTTAAAGATTTCTGATTAAAAAAACAAACCCGCAAAATCACTAATTAATATTCCAAGTTTTATTTGTTGACCATGTCTAAAAAAGTTTATATTACCACTCCCATTTACTACCCTTCAGCTCAACCCCATATTGGCCATTTGTACACCACTTATTTAGCTGATGCACTAAAAGATTATTACCAACTAATTGGCTATGATGCTTACTTCTTGACAGGAACTGATGAACACGGTCAAAAAATTGAACAAGCCGCTAAACAAGCCCAACTGGATCCGTTAACTTACATTTCCCAGTATGTCGAAATTTTTCAAGATCTTTGAAAAAAAATGAACATTAACTACAACCAATTCATTCGAACCACTGATCCACAACACCAACAAACTGTACAAAAAATCTTTCAAAAACTTGAAGATTTAGATTTAATTTATGCGGGAACTTGAACCGGATGATATTGTATTTCTTGTGAAGAAAACTATACTTTAGATAAAGCCCAGGAAATTGATGGTCAATGATATTGTGTCTTTGGTCACCAGTTAATTGAACAAAATGAACCATCACTTTTTTATAAAATTAGCCAGTTCCAAAATTGGTTAAAAACTTATTATCAAACTCATGATTTTTTATTTCCAGCTAACCGGAAGCACGAGTTATTAAATAACTTTATTGATAATGATTTAGAAGATTTATCAGTTTCCCGTACTAAATTTCAGTGGGGAATTCCGATTTTATCCCATCCTGATCATGTTATTTATGTTTGGATTGATGCGCTTTGTAATTACATTAGTGCTTTAGGTTATTTAACCGAAGATGATCAATTATTCCAAAAATACTGGAATGATCCAACCACTAAAATCATTCATATTACGGCTAAAGAAATTTCCCGGTTTCATGCCATTTACTGACCTATCATTCTGAAGAGTTTAGATTTACGGTTATTTGATAAACTGATTTCACACGGTTGAATTTTAATGAATAACACCAAAATGTCTAAATCATTAAAAAACGTTATTGATCCGTTTTTTCTAGCCCAGCATTTCCCGCATGATGGGATTCGTTATTTCTTATTATCCTTTAGTTTAGAACGTGATAATAATTTTAGCTACCACGAACTAATTGCCAATTACAACACTAATATTGTTAATACTTATGGCAATTTAATTTCACGACTAGTGGGGATGTTAAAAAAATATACCAATGGTCAAGTTCTTCATTTTAGTTTGGAACAATTAAGTAGTCCCTTACAAACCATTGAACAAAATTTACAAGCTTTTTTAACCACATTTCCTAGTTTAGTGGAAGCTGATAATCCTAAAGTAATTTTAGAGCGCATGAACCAATTGATTGTGGAGAGTAGTAAAATTATTGAAATTTTAAAACCTTGGGAATTATGAAAAAATAATGAGCACACTCCAGTTCAACAGTTATTGTTTGTTTTATACAAATTAGCAGTCATTAGTTGTTTTGTTTACCAACCAGTTTTAAAAGACAGTTTCCAACAAGCAAAAACCATATTAGGCTTAGCTGGAATTGATTTAACTTACCAATGATTATTAGATCATCAAAGTTGAATTAATTTGGCAATTAATCATGAAGTATCGGCTATTTTATACCAACGCTTAGAATTAGATTATTTCGAAAAACTGGTTGATAATGAATAATTCAACAACCAAAAAATTACAAAAAATTCATCACACGGTTCAAGCAGATTTTGCTGGCTATCGGTTAGATAAAATTTTCCGACTACTACAACCCCAGTGATCCAAAGTTTTTTTGTATAAGCTAATTAACAAAAAAACTGTGTTAGTTAACCACAAACGTACCAGAGCAAACTATCATTTACAAGCAGGTGATGTGATTAGTTATTATGGGGCTGTTAATGTTCAACCCAATCAAGAACAAGTTTTCAATCATAAACAACTGCAAAAACTTCCTCCCTTAAATGTGGTCTATGAAGACGAGTATGTGATTATTGTCAACAAACCAGCTAAAGTTCCGGTTCAACCAAGTTTACACAAAAAATATGACACCATGAACAACCGGTTGTTGAATCACTTAAATTTTGACGCAACAACCCAAAAATTTAAACCGGTTTTTATTCATCGTTTGGATATGAACACTACGGGATTATTAATTGGTGCTAAAACTTATCAAGCTTATCACCAATTAGTCAGCCTATTAAAAAACCAACAAATTATAAAAAGTTATCATTGTTTAGTTTGGGGTCAAGTGAGTCCAGACAAACAGGAGTTACAACATTATTTATTTAAAGATGCTACTAAAAACCGTTCGTTTGTTGTTCATGCACAACATCCTGGTGCTAAATTAGCTAGTAGTTTGTTGCAACTAGAACAAGTTTGGTCACAACAATCTTTAGTTCAAGTCACTTTAAAAACGGGACGAACCCACCAAATTCGGGTACAATTAAGCCATCTGCATTACCCAATTTGTGGCGACCGCAAATACGGGATGCATCCCCAAAATAAACTATTCCCAACCCAAGCTTTAGTTGCTTCAGGATTAGTATTTCAGCCAACTGAATGAACCAAAGAATTACAAGGATTGAAAAAGCGATTTCAACTTTTCGATCACTGGTTTACTAATCCAAAATACATTCTTTAAGCAATTACGTCATGACCAAACCCTTAATTCTGCACCAGCAATACCAAGATTGAATTTGTCAAATTATTATTCATCAACCTGATCAAATTCATCTTCCTGTTGTTGTGCTATCAGAATTTTGTTTACTGAAGCAACAAACCTTAAACTTGGAATTGTTCACTGGTCATCCCGTTTACCACTTAAATTTTAGCCCAGTTAATCCCAATCAAGAATGAACTTATCCCCTGCTAGCGCATTTAGTGCTCGAAGTTCTGGCGGAATTGGGTTTAACCAAGATTATTTTATGGTGTGAAGGCAGTAGTTTTATCCTTGGTGCTTTATTAACCATGGTAAAAAACCAGATTCAGCAAATTTTTTATTGACAACCCCACATTCCCCACCTAACTAATTTTCAGCACTGACAACAACTGCATAAAACCAACCAGCAATTAGGCCTTAATTTTTTGGCACCAGGGTTAAACCAGATTGTACAATGATCGCTGTTAAACAATTCCATTCCCGCTTATTTAATAACTGAAGTCCATGATTGCTTACACCAATTTCAAACTCAAACACTTTTAAATTCAGCTCACAACTTCTACTGAATTAGTTTTCAACCCCAGAAAATAAAATCCTTGATTCAAACTTAATCAAGGATTTTTTCTTCGAATTTTTAAACCAAACTAATTGTTAATCTTTTGTTTTGGGAAACAAAATAATCAGCCAAAATTTTGGCCGCAGCAAAACTGTCTGAACGGGCTTGAATTGTTTTGGTTTTATAACCCCAAGCATTTAAAGTAGCTTCGCTCCACTGGGTCGAATAAGTTTCGGACTGGGTTAACACCGTTCATGGCGTTCACGCCCGTAACATCCGGTAGCATTGGTTGACATATTTAACACTAAAACTACAAGTTTGCTGGTCAGTGTTATAAGGCATTCCAAGGACTACTGCACCAATTTCTGATCAGTAATTTTGCAAAATTTTTTGAAGTTGAGCAAAAAATTGCTTTCCATTAAACCGTGAAAGCCTGATTGTTTCTAAAGGGGTAATTATTGTTTGGTTCAAATCAGTGATCGCCACCCCAATTTTTTTCTCGCCCACATCCAAACCTAATACGCGTGTCATCTAGAATTATTTTTGATTAATTATTTTTATAAAGCTAGTTTTTGAAAAACCAGTTGGCTTTCATCATAACAAAAAAACTGTTTCTTCATGAGTAAACATGAAGAAACAGTGCAATGATAATGATGTAAAAATTAAATGCTTGTAACGAACAATTATTGTTTAGTTAAATAATTATGGTCACGGAATTTCAGACCTAAAGCCCGAATAGCAGAGTATAAAACAAAGTTCAATGGTTTGTTTAAGTGGGGTAAGAAGAAGAAATCTAGGGTTAATAAATCAAAAATGGTCATGTTTTTCTGAATTGCTAAAGCCAGAACGAAAATGGATTCGGCGTGAGAATCCTTACGGGGTGAACCAATTTGGGCTCCTAGTAAGCGCATGGTATTTTTTTCTCAAACTAATTTAATTCGCACTGGAGCATAAACATTCATAAACTCACAACGATCATTGGCTTCATGGAAAAAGCTGTCAACTTCTAAACCTAAACGTTTGGCGCCTTCATGGGATAAACCCGTAGAAGCATACGCAAAATCAAAAACACAAATCGCATTTGAACCCGCAATGGATTCTAATTTAATTTGGCCTAAAACTGGGTTTAGTTGGGAATTAATGTGAGAAGCAGCAACTGCACCTAGTTTTACCGCATTCGTTGCTAAAGCCACGTTTTCATGGGTTTTAGTTGGTGCATAATAAGCTGCTGCTGCATCCCCAATCACATAAATTCCTGGTACTGGTTGGTGATTAGTATCTAAAGCTTGGGCGTATTGGTTAACAGCAATCGCTTTGTTACGAGATAATAACAAGTTAGGAACAGCATTGGTTAACAAAGATGTTTGGGGGAAGAAACCAACACAAGAGATCACTAAATCGGCTTGAACTTCAGTGATTGCTTTTGTTTCACAGTTTTCAGCTCGTAATCCTGTAACGTTGTTATCATTATCAACAAGTAATTCAACCACTTTAGAAGACATCACTAGATTGATTCCTTCAGCCCGCATTTTCTCTTCCACTTGATCAGTGAATTCAGTGTCAAAATAACGCGGCATAATGCGGTTTTCCATGTCGATTAAAGTCACGTTTTTCCCACCCGCGTGTGCGAAAGCTTCGGTTAATTCAATACCAATATAACCAGCTCCTAAAATAGTCACATTTTTAATGTCACTTGTTTTAGCGTCTTCAATTAACTGTAATGCTTGGGCATAGCTCTTACATAATTTAATCCCTTTGTATTCGGGTTTGTGGAAGGGCATAATGATTGGTCAAGAACCACCCGCATAAATCAAAGTGTCAAAACTTTCTTGAAAAGTAGAATCATCAACAAGGTTTTTTACAACCACAAATTTTTGTTGGTAATTAACTTCAACCACTTGGTGTTTCATGTGGATTTTAGCCCCTAAACTTTCCAGTTCAGCAGCGTTGGAATAAAATAAAGTAGTTGGATCTTGAACCACCCCACCCACAGCTAAAGCAATGCCACAGCCTAAAAACGAGGTATTATCATTTTTTTCAATTCCGACAACTTGCAAATTAGGATTTTCAACTAGTAAGGTCTTAATCGCAGAAGTACCAGCATGGTTTACTCCGACAACAACAATTTTGTTATTCATTCAATCTTTCCTATTTATGAATAAAATTTCATGTTTTAAAAATCAGTGAAGCCCAAGCCCAAATCAAAATCAACAAATCCAAATTGATTTGTTCTTGATTTCACAATACCCTAATTATAAAGGTTTTAAGCTAATAATTTACAGAATTGTCAGCATTTAAGTTGCTTTTTTAGGTAATTAAAGCTTGAAAACAATAAAAATCCTCCCAAATGCAGATTGGGAGGATTTTTTTGTTAAAACTAAAACGACTAACTATTCTAAAACTTCAATTACTGATCCAGCCCCGATAGTTCGGCCACCTTCACGAATAGAGAATTTAGAACCTTTTTCCAAAGCAACTTTGCTGATTAATTCAACTACGATTTCCGCGTTGTCACCTGGCATAATCATTTCTGAACCTGGTGCTAATTCAATGCTACCGGTCACATCAGTGGTTCGGAAGTAAAATTGGGGACGATAACCCTTCACAAACGGAGTGTGACGGCCACCTTCTTCTTTTTTCAAAGCATAAATTTGGGCTTTGAATTTTTTGTGCGGAGTAATTGAGCCTGGTTTAGCTAATACTTGACCACGTTCAACATCATCTTTGTTGATTCCCCGTAATAAAATCCCAGCGTTATCACCAGCTAATACTTCGTCTAATTGCTTACGGAACATTTCAATTCCGGTAACAACTGCTTTACGAGTATCACGTAATCCCACGATTTCAATCTCGTCACCAACTTTTAAAGTTCCCCGTTCTGCACGACCAGTTACAACAGTTCCCCGACCAGTAATGGTGAAAACGTCTTCAACTGGTAATAAGAATGGTTTTTCAGTTTCCCGAGTTGGTAAAGGAATATAAGAGTCAACAGCGTCTAATAATTGTTGTAATGAATTATTGAATTGTTGGTCGCCTTCTAGGGCTTTTAAAGCAGAACCACGGATCACTGGAGTATTTTCGCCATCAAAACCATAAGATGATAATAAATCACGGACTTCCATTTCCACTAAGTCTTGCATTTCTGGATCAGATGCCATATCACATTTGTTCATGAAAACTACCATTTTTGGCACTCCAACTTGGCGAGCTAATAAAATGTGTTCTCGGGTTTGGGGCATCGGGCCATCAGTTGCTGAAACAACTAAAATTGCTCCATCCATTTGGGCTGCTCCAGTAATCATGTTTTTCACGTAGTCAGCATGACCTGGACAGTCAACGTGCGCGTAGTGACGGTTAGCGGTTTCGTATTCAACGTGAGTGGTGTTAATAGTAATTCCCCGCGCTCGTTCTTCTGGCGCGTTGTCAATGGAAGCGTAGTCGCGAATTTCACCTAACCCCTTGTTTGCTGAATAAGTACAAATCGCAGCTGTTAGGGTTGTTTTACCATGGTCAATGTGGCCAATAGTTCCAATATTAACATGGTCTTTGGAACGATCAAACTTCTTTTTTGCCATAATCGATAAATATTGATTCCTTAAATATATGTATAAATTTAATAATTATTAAAATTTGTTTGATTCCCTACATTTAAGCCATTTAGGAAAGCGTAATCTCGTTAAGTGATAGTTGCGTTTGTTATCTCTGGATTACATTCAAACTGCAGGTTGAATTAATTTTTATCAATAAAAAACCACACCACTTTCTAGAAATTTGGTGTCGTGGTTTTTAAATCAATTCTTTAAACATTATAAAGTAAAATTCAAGTTTTTTTGTTTATTCACCCACAAAATTAGGCTCATTCGAACAGTAATTGATCTTCACTAAAAGCCCCAATTTTAGCTAATAAATAATCCAAATCAGCAATTGTATTAATGAAACAAAACGAAACCCGCATTAAATTCCGGGTCGCATAAATTAAATTGGAAAATTTAGCACAATTAACCCCTGAAGCAATAATGATTTTATGGTGACTGAAATAACGTTGCAAGTCTGGTCCCATAAATTTATTGTGACTTAGCACAATGTATTTTAGGGCTGGGTGATCAAGGTTTTTAATTGTAAATCCGTGGTTTGTTTTGGGAAAATGGGCAATGAAATACTCAGCTAAAAAAGTTTCGTACTGATCAATTGCTGCTAAAGTTGCAGGATCAGATCATAATTCTAGAAACTGTTCCATTGCTAAAAAATTATTCAGATCTAAAGTTTGGTAGTTGGTAATAAAATTAGTCGTACTTAAAAACCACCCACTAACTCGACTAGTATGTAATTCGGTTAAATACTTGGGATGAGCGTATAAAAACCCAACCCCAAACCCGCCATAAACTTTATGCATGCTACCAGCTAAAAAATCAATTTCACTGTTAGCTAAATCAATGCTGTAGTGTTGTAAAAACTGGGTGGCATCAACAACTAAAATAATATCAGGACGGATTGCTTTAATTTTACGGGCTAAACTGGTGACATCAATTTTTCAACTGGTGACATTAGAAAAATTGTGAATCGGAATAATTTTTGTTTGTGGGGTAATCATTGCTAAAATCAATTCTTCTGTTAAAAATTGGTTAGCAGGAATGTAATTAAGGTTTAAATTTTTGCGTTTTGCTAATTCTTGTCACGGATACAAATTAGCAATGTGCTCGTGGTGATTCACTAAAATTTCATCACCTGGTTGGAGTTGGTCTTCTAAAAAATAAGCTAATAAATTTAAGCTGTAAGTTGCTGAGTTGGTATAAAGCACTTGCTCAGGACCAACGTTAAAACACCGCGCTCACAAAGTTGCGCAGCGGTGAAATTTTTGTTGAATTTCAGTTAAGTTACTAAAATCCAAATTTTGATTTAAAGCATTTAAAAAAATGGGGGGTTTAAAACTGGTGGCCGCGTTGTCCAAATAACAAACCGAATCGGTTGCACCATAATAACCAAACTTTTGTTTAATTGCATCAATGCGAGCAACTAAAGCAGTGATTTCTGCGGGAGTAAGGGCAAGTTTCACAGTTAAGAATTAACGATCAAAATAAGCGCGTTTATCTGCTTTAGCATTTAAAACTAACGGATCTTGATCCCGAATCACTAAAGTATCTTCAATCCGTAAGCCCCCAATTCCTGGAACATATACCCCTGGTTCAACCGTAATCACCATGCCATTAGTTAGTCGGGTGTTTAACTGGGGATTAGAAGTAACATTAGGTAATTCATGGACATCTAAACCCACTCCATGACCTGTGGAGTGCACAAAATATTCGCCATAGCCCTTAGCTTTTAAATGTTTCCGGCAAGCTGCGTCAACTTCGTTTGTCGAATTATGAGCTACAGAAGCAGCTAAGCCTAAATCTTGAGCAGTTAGAACCGCTTCGTGCATTTTTTCTAAAGCTTCAGGAAGTTTAGTGTTAGCAACGGCCCAAGTGCGGGTCATATCAGAACAAAATCCGTGATAAACACAACCTAAATCTAAAGTAACTAATTCGTTTTCTTCTAAAATGCGTTGGGTTGGATGGTGGTGCGGATTAGCCCCGTTAATTCCTGAAGCCACAATTGGATCAAATGAATTTTTTTCACCGCCCAATTCTAACATTTTAATCGTTGCCATTTGGGCCACTGCTAATTCACTCATTCCAGGGACGACTGTTTGTTGTAAAAAAGTGGTGGTTTCTACAGCAATATCAGCAGCACGAATTAAGGCATTAATTTCACTTTCGTATTTATTAATTCGCACTCCCATTGCGGAGAATAATTTAATTTCAAAAGTGATTGCTTCTAATCTTTTGAATAACGCAACGTTTGTGTAACTGTCTTCAATTAAAATTGTTTTAATTTTGTGTTCGTTAAAAAAATCTTCTAAGTCTTTAAAAGAGCGGAACAACCGTACATCAATATGCGCACTTAGTTGCTCATGGGCTTTTGAGTGGTAACGACCATCAATTAAAAACGTAATTTGGCCTTCTTTTTGGACAATCACAAACCCATCACTAGATTGGAAATTTAATAGTCAAGACCGGTTTTGGGCGGAATTAATAATCAAAGCATCAGCTTGGTTTTTATTAATTTCGTTGACCAGAATCTTCCGGGATTTTTGGAAATTATTTAGGTTTAGCATAGTCACTTGCTTACAATTTTTCTTCTTCAATTGGTTGTTTGGTTAATTGCGAATAATTATAATTCAATTAAATTAGTTCACCGCATTTTTACAAGTTTTTTAGATGTCCAACCAACCTTTTTATTAGGCAGCATAATTAAGTGCCAACAATTAGTTAAGTGTTTGTTTTATCAAACTTAATCAGTTTGGTGCAAATCCGTGCATGAATTTTTTTGATCCCAAAAAAAACAAAAAAAATTTATTGATCGAAATCAATAAATTTTAGTGGTTTTCATTAGCTGCAAAAATTAATTACTTTTTGGTTGTTTTATTGCGGTGAATCCCAGTAGCAGCAATGGCAATTTGGGATCAGTAAATTGGATAACGCAACCAGTGGGTTCAGCTGTTGTTACATTTTTGCAAATGCGTCATTTGGCTTAACAACTGTTGTTCAGCAGTTGGTCCTAATGGTTGTAAATAAGGGGTTCAAAAAAACCGGTTCGGTTTTTGAACTGCTGTAGTAACTAATTCTTCTAAGTCTTCAGTTGCTAAATTCACATTAAAATACGCCTCAGCATTTGCTTTAATCCGGTGCGGATTCACTGATTTAACGATGACATCAACATTTTGGGCTTTCACAAAAGCTAAAGCAATTCCGGGCGGGGTAGTTTTGTATTTTTGAGCCATCACGTTAACTAAACTGTCCTGGTGAAGCTGAGTTAATGAATCAGTTAAAGGACGTCAAGCCTGCACGTGTACATTAAGGTTTTTAAAGGCCTGTAAATCATATTCCTGGTTATACAAACTGTATTGCAACTGGTTAGTTGCTGGCATTACTCCGGTGATTTTGGCAAAAAAACCCAACATGGCTACTGGGTAATTCGAAACCCCAATTGATTTGATCAATCCTTCTTTTTGTAATTGAATTAAGGCTTCTCAAGCCACTAAATCTTGGGCAAAATTAGGACTGGGCCAATGTAATAAAACCGAATCCAATTGTTCAAGACGCAGTTTTTTTAAGGAGTCTAAAACAGCTGCGCGCGCTTTGGGATAATTGCCTGGTCAAATTTTAGTTTGGACAGGAAAATGAAAGTCGGGGCCATATTTGGTCCGCAATAATTCCAAAGCTTGGCCGATCATGGCTTCGTTTTTATAATATTTCGCTGTATCAATGTAAGCATATTTACTTTGATAAGCCGTTTCAATGATCTCGACTCATTTCTCAAGGCTGTCTTCTTGCATTTGGTAAGTGCCAAATCCTAATAATCCGGATTGATTTTGAATATTCATTTTTAATTGTTAAATAATTTTTTATTTGCTTAATTTTTAGTGTTTTCTTGTTAACAACAACAGTTTGTTATCACCCTTTTTTCGGGCGGGGTTTTTTGGGAATTGGGGGAATTTTAGGAGTTGTTAAAATTTTGTGTACCTCCGCTTTTAATTTGGCAATGGTTGCATCATTAAAAGGTTCGGTAAAATCAACTCAGAAAACATCATTTTCTTGATGTTTGGCTTTAGTTTGCAATAATTTGATTTCTTCTGGTGATAATTTCAGATCGTGAAAAGCATCAGCATTTGCTTTAACCCGATCGGGATTAGCGGATTTAACAACCACATCCATCCCTAAAGCTTTAACAAACCCAATGGCAACTGCGGGTTGGTTAGTTAAATGATTTAAAGCAATTTCTTCAACTAGTGAATCAGCTTGTAATTTACGGATGTTTTCAGTTAATGGACGTCAAGCTTGCACTTGAATACCCATATCAAGAACTGCTTGATAATCATAATCACGGTTATGCACACTATACTGGACTTGGTTAATTGCTGGTTTAACCCCAGTAACCGGCTCAAAAAACCGCAACATGTGGGGAGAATAATTGGAAACACCAATTGAATCAATTATTCCTTCTTTTTGCAATTGAATCAATTCGGTTCAAGCTGCTAAATCTAAAGCAAAATTACCACTAGGTCAATGCAATAAAACTGATTCAATTTTCGGACGCAATAGTTTTCTTTTTGAATCTAATACAGCTGCGCGGACATCACGATAATGTTCGGGATTGATTTTAGTTTGAACATCAATTTTAAAATCATCGCCCACAATTTGTTTGGTTTGGGCTAAAACAATTCCTACTGCAGTTTCGTTTTCATAATATTTGGCAGTATCAATGAAATCATATTTACCCTTTCAAATGTGAAACATGATTCCAGATCAGTCTAAAAGGTTGACGGTGTTGGTTAAATACGTCCCATATCCCAAACGGGGTTTGGATCGTTTTTTCATACCTAAGTTCCTCATTTTTTATTAAAAGACAACTTAACAAAGGTTATGCTTTAATTTTAATTCTTCAAAATTCAAAACTAACTAATTTTCGTGATAATTTTGTCACCAAAAAATAATGGCCCTAATTGCAACTAAATCCGTTTTTGTTGTTCACGTTTGAGCGTTTTTAGTTTCAAATCTTCACGCTTATCATACAACTTTTTGGGTTTAGCTGTGGCAAAACTTAGTTTAATTTTGTTAGTTTTTAAATAAATTTTCACCGGCACCAGAACATATTTTTCTTGTTTCATCAATAAGTTCAGCTTTAAAATTTCTTTTCTATGTAAAAGTAGTTTACGGGTGCGAATCGGGTCAACATTAAAAATGTTACCATGATCATACGGGCTAATGTGCAGTCCAAACACCCAAACTTCACCGCTTTTAATTAAAACATAAGCTTGATCCAAACTAGCTTGGGATTGGACCAGACTTTTAACTTCTGTACCGGTTAGAACAATCCCTGCTTCATAAGTTTGGTGCAGGGTGTAATTAAAATTAGCTTTTTTATTTTGAACTAAAACTTTCATGGAGACTTGATCATGAATCACTGATTCAACAAACGTGATTCCATAAATTAATCAGAATTTTTAGCAGGTGATTTTGGTTGCTTCAGTACATCAATAATTTCAAAATCAATGCTAGCCAGTTGTAAATCAACTTTATGTACTTTCACTAAAACTGTGGTACATAAATCAAGGGGAGTGTGGGAATTTTGGCCAACTAATCGTTCACTAATTGGGTCAAAGCGGAAGAAATCAAACTTTGTCAACGCCATTGGGGCAAAACCCTGAATTAAATTATCTAATTGGACATAACATCCTTTAGGATTAACTTCAATGACAGTCGCTTCAAATTCATTGCCCACAAATTGCTGCATGTACTCCGCAAATTTGTAAGCATTAACATCACGTTCGGTTTTAACTGCTCGGACTTCTGCTTCTGAACTTTTCAGACTTAGTTCTTCTAGCCGGTTTTTCAAAAAGGCGCGGTCATGATCGGTGTAACTGTTGCGATCAAAACAGTACATTCAGAATAACCGGTGAACAATCATGTCCGGATAACGCCGAATTGGTGAGGTAAAGTGGGTGTAGTGTTTAGAAGCTAAACCAAAGTGGTAAGTATTTTTGTGGGAATAAACTGCTTTATCCATTGTTCGTAATAACAGCATGTGAATCACAGTGTTATAAGGATTATCCTTATTAGCTTCAATTCATTTTGCAATATCACCTGGGTGCATTTGGTCATTAATTTGGGTGGTAATTTTAAAGTTTAGTTTTTTAGCTAATAAACTAAATCGTTCCATTTTTTTCAAAGCGGGCAAACCATGCACCCGATAAATGAAAGGTACATCATGTTTGTTAGCAAATGCGGTAACTGCTTCATTTGCTGCCACCATGAAATCTTCAATCATGTTTTGGGCGTGTCATGTTTGATAAATTTGAATTTGGGTTGGATGGTTATTTTCATCAACCAAAATTTTTGGTTCAAACAAAGCAAAGAAATTAATGTAACCACGGGTTTTTTTCACTTTTTCCATTTGGAAAAATAATTCATAAGCCGCGTCAATGCTGGCTTTGACAACTGGTAGTTCATTATCTAAAGTTTGTTCTTTTTTGAAATAAGCATTGATCTCATCATAACTAAACCGCCGGTGGGATTTAATTAATGCGGGAAAAACATCCACACTACTAAAATCAATTTCGCCTGCAAAATTCAGTTTCATGTCACAAACTACAGCGCAACGTTTCACATTAGGATTTAATGAACACAAATCATTTGATAATAAGTGGGGTAACATCGGAATTACTGAGTTGACCAAATAAACCGAACTTCCCCGGTTTTCAGCTGCTTCATCTAAAGCTGACCGGAATGGCACATACGAAGTAACATCAGCAATCGCCACTCGTAATAAATAGTGATCTTCTTTTTTAGCAACAAAAATGGCATCATCAAAGTCTTTAGAAGTCGCTGGGTCAATTGTTACAAAAGCCACATCAGTTAAATCTTGTCGCATGGATTGGTTTTCGAATCGGGTTAGAGAATGATCGATGGCATCAATTTCTTTATTTACTAAAGCTGAAAAATTAATTTCGACACCGTTATCATAAACAATTGATTCAATATCAACCCCAACATCATTCTTATGGCCTAAAATTTTAACAATTTCTCCGGTCATTTTTTCGGGATTAAAATCAACAATTTTTAATAAAACTTTATGTCCTTCCACAATGCCAATGGGATTTAAGATTTTGACTGGATGGGCAATTTTGGGATTATCGAGTTTGGCAAAATAAGATTGGGCTTCAATGCCAATTGAACTGTCAATCACTACTTCACCAACATACTGGTCTTTAGGATGAGAAATGATCTCGATGATTTTCACATCTTCTGAATTCATCTTCTTTTTAGCTGAAGAAGTATCTAGTTTAATAAACTTAACTAAATCACCATCAATTGCTTGGTGAAAATTGCGTTTGTGCACATAATAACTAACTGGGTCTTGGCCCTTAGTTTTAACAATTACATGACCAAAATTACCCCGTAAATTACTTTTGAACACCCCTTCAGCTTCAGTGTTAGCTAAGACTGGATAATCTAAGTATTCCAAGTAGTATTTTTCACGAATGTTACAGTTAACAGTGGAATTAGCTTTTAGTTTGTTAATCACCCAAATAATTTCACCCTTTTCGATGAAACCTTTATACTGGGATCGTTTTACTTCACGAATTGTTTTGTTGATTAAAACAAATAAAGGCATCGCCATTTCATCTTCGCGTAAAACTTTAATGATCGCTGCTTTTAGCAGTTCTTCTAATTTTTCATCTTTAATCGGAATTGGTTTATCTTCATCAGGGCGGGCGTACTGGTTTTTTTTGAAGCGATTTGACACAAAAGAATTCGCCCGAGCTTCACGATGGTTAAAACCAGAATTGTTCGTAAAACTTGAGCGATGGCGCGTTGATCCAGATTGAGAGGAATTAAAAGACTTGAACGGCTTTTTATTGGGTCTATTACTATTATTATTAGACCGAGATCAATTATGAGATGATCCGTTTTTATTGTTAGAGAAATGCATTTTTTCAACTCGTTAGATAGCACAAAATAGTTCTACTTTAAAAAGTCAGTAGAACTATTTTACTTTTTATAAATGGGGGAAACCATCCGGATTTAACCGACATGGCTTGCGACGACAATACGATAGACGACCGCAATAATAAGCAACAAAAAAACCAAAGAAAACATTACAATTTGCAAAATTTTAATCGAACCGCGATCTTTAGTCTTTTTAAAAATTTCTAAATCCTGACCGGATAAAGCTGCCAATCCTCCAGTAGAACCAGAATTGGATAATAACAACCCAATAATCAGGATAATCACAGCAATTACATAAATAACGATTTCTAGTGTACTCATGGTTTAGACTTTTGTTGTAAACTTAAATTTATGCATCCCATGAATGAATGGGGTCATAAATTAAAATTGATTTTATCACAAATAAATTTGATTGGTTTTTTTATCCCCAATAAATTTAGTGTTTCAGGAGATTTTGAATTTTTAATTAAGGTTTCAAGGACTTAATTTTTTCAAGTAACTGTTGGTGGATTCCTGGAATATCAATGGTTTGTTTTGGATCGTGATGATGTTGGAATAAATACCCTGTTGCTTGGTGATATTTCGGGATAATATGAATGTGGGTATGAAAAATGGTTTGACCCGCAATTTCAGCTTGGTTACTCACATAATTAAACCCCTGAATGTCAACTAATGTGTCAGCTAAGACTTGGGCTGTTTTTTTAGCTAACAAAGTTAGATCAGCTAAAACTGAATCAGGTGTTGCCAATAAATGGGGGTAATGGTGTTTGGGTAAAACTAAAGCATGACCTGGTGCGGCTGGAAAAATATCCAGAATGCTAATACCAAATTCGGATTCTAGTAATTGATAACTGGGAATTTCGTGATTAACTAATTTGCAAAACAGACAATTAGAATCGTGGTGGGTTGGGTTCATTATTTTTGCTCAGTTTCTGATCGGTATAAACTAGCTCAGTTTAATCCTAATAAATTAACAAGTCGTTCATCACGAACAACCAATTTTTCAAATTCGGGACGAATTGTAAAGTTATCGAATGCTAAACCTTGAATGCGATCGACTTTAGCTAAATTCACAACCGTTTTTAAGAAAGCATCAAACCCAATTTGTTTGATGAAAGCCCGGAACTTATCGACATTCGACACATCTTCATTATTAATTTGAACTATATAAGCAACATATCCAGTTCGTGCATTAACTTCAGTTGGAATGAAGTATTTTAAGTTTGGAAAAATAGAACTGGCAGCTTGGGGATTTTGTAACACCCCAATAAATCGTTCTAAATCATTTTTATTAAATAAAGCAAATGACTCATTAGGTTTGAATTCCTGGTTGTAAATTGCATCAAATGAACTTTTTAAAGTGTCATTATTAGTTTGATCCAAGTTATATTCCATTCCGTTTAAAACATTAATCATGGCTTGAATTTTTTGTTTTAAATTAATCCGTAATGGGGGTAAGGTTTGTGAAGCAACAAATTGGTTGGGAATAACTGTCTCATCTTCACCCTTAGCTGGTTCTAATTGATTGACACTATTTTGGGAAATAACACTGTTAATGCTTGCGGTGATTTTTGGGAAGAGATTAGCTAATTCTTGACCAACTGTGTTAAACGCCCGGAAGGTTTTAACATTACGCACAGAATCTAAAATGTAATCTAAAGTTTTTTGTAAATCAAACTCAGCAGAATCATTTAAAATTGCAGAACCAAACAATTTACCACGGGATAAAACTTGTTGGGTAGATCCTAAATCAAAAATACTTTTATTGCCATCTGGATTAGATTCAGCAAAATTAGTGAAGATCGAATTTTTCACCACTTCAGGAATGGCATTAGGCAAACTTTCATTTTGTAAAGCTAAACCATAAAAACCACTTAAACGTTTTTTCTGACCAGTATTATCAGAAGTATATTTATCAGTAGTAATTGCTTCAGCACCAACATAATTAAACAAACTATTGTTAGTAGTAACAGATGTTGGAGCTGCTAATTCATAACTAAAGTATGGAGAAGATAAAACGTTATTAGGGTTTGGTACAAATTTAAAATCTTGATCAAAAGATTTTAAATGCGTATTGTTATTAGTAACAGTTGCTTCACCCGTGTTTGGGGCTTGGTTTAAAGTATGTTCTTGGGCCCAAACAATGGCGCCATAACTATTGAACCCAATTTGGTTTTGCAAGTAATTTAATAAATTAGTATAGTTGTCTTTTAACAACCAATCTAAAGTATATAAAAAAGTAACATAACGGGACATGAACTGGTCGCCCAAGCTCTGACCTAAGTTACTGAAAGAATATAAGATTTGGTTTCAGTAAGAAATTAATTTGTTAGTGTAACTGGTTACATTGCTGGTGGAATTAGAAGTATCAATTTTATAACCACCAATAAAGTCACGACCGTTATTAATATTTTGAGCAACACCCAAATAAACTTCAGAATAAAAAACTTCAGCAACTGCATCTAGCACTGATTTTTTCAGATCAGTTGCACTCTTACCAAAATCAGTTGTTAATGAAGTGCGGCCAAAATTATAATCAATGCTATTTTTGCGGTAATCAAAATTAATTTCGTTAGCTAAATAAGCGCCTTTTAGATAATTACCAACTCCATCACCAGCCCCAGTGGGGCCAGTGGTTAAAAGAGCTTGAAATAGGTAATTAAACTCCAAACTATTTAAATGAAATAAATCTTTGTTAGAAATTAG
This sequence comes from Mycoplasmoides fastidiosum, assembly GCF_024498275.1. Lineage (GTDB taxonomy): Bacteria > Bacillota_I > Bacilli_A > Mycoplasmatales > Mycoplasmoidaceae > Mycoplasma_N > Mycoplasma_N fastidiosum. The sequence continues at coordinate 509,107 of NZ_CP101809.1, read as the reverse complement.
GTTGTCATTTGAATTAGTTAGTGTTTGTACCCATGCGTCCATTTTGGTTTTGGCATCATTGGTTTTAGTTAAAATTTGGTTTAATTTGAAATCAGCTACTTGATTATTAATTTGGTCAGACGAAAAGAATTTAGTAACTTCAGGATAATCACCATTATTACTAAAAGTAGTTGTATCTGCAGTTGATCCAGGATTGAAAACCGGATCATCTGTTGTGGTATTTAAATTTCGTTTGAAACCTAAAGGAGTTGCTAAACCATTGGCATATGGCGCATAATATTTATCGTTTACTTTAACAAATTGTTTATTAGCTAAACCAGAAACTGTTTGAGCTAATGAGTTTCGGAAATTTACTAAAGTTCGTTGGTTATTAACAGTGCGTTTTAGATCTTCTAAAGCAATTGTTAAATCAAATAATTGCTGGTTATTATTCAGTAAAAAATTTTGTTCAGCAGTGAAAAAATAAGTATCATTAGTTAATTTTTTCAGGGTTTCAGGGGTTTGTAAGGCGCGCGCATAAGCAACAATTAAATCATTGAAATTAGCTTTAGCATAATCTTTTAAAACTTTTAGCAAATCAATGTTAATAACCCGATTATTACGACGGGGATTCAAACTAAATAATGCTTGCCGTCATAAAATGTTTTCTTTGATTCGGGCTAATTTATCAGCCAGACTTGTTGCTTCATTAATTCGGGTTGTACCATCCACTGCTAAAGCACTAATTCCGGTTTTAGTACGAGCTAGGGTTCAGTTCGATAAAGTTTTAGATGAACTAGTAGTTTTAATATCTCTTAAAGGATAAGAAAAGTTTTTATCCTTAAATTTAGTGTTGTTTTGGTTGAACAAAACCGCATTATTAACCTTAATTCCCGCTTTTACTGGAGTTGTACCATTAATTATGGTGCTTTTGGTATCAGTTACTTGATCTAAAAAAACATTTAAGGGATCGCCCATTTGTTCATCAGTTCACGCATTTGAATTGGATAAATCAATTTCATTTACTAACCCATTTGTGCCAGTAAATAATTTATTGTACTGATGGGCTAAAGCTGAAGATAAATAACCATCTTCGGTTCGAGCAAGATCATTTTTGGTATAAATTTTTCAAGAAGTTAGTTCTGGTGAAGTATTAGTTCCATCGTTGAAAACACTTTGTAAATTAATATCCCCGTTCTGGGTATTAATTAAGGAATTACCTTTCACTCCAGTTTGTCACCGGTTAAAGGTCGCTAGTGTTCCAACACTAGTGCTGTTATCACCAATATCAAAAGACGGAAAGTTATAATTTGGTTCAGTTGGTAAAGTCACATCATTTTCACCTAACCGGTTAGTATTGTAAATATTGGCTAAACTATTAATAACTGAAGTACCATATTTCCATTCCACGTTTCAACCAATGAAAGGACGTTCTTGATCAAACCAATAATTAAAAACAAAGGCCTGAAAATTAGCAAACATTTTTTGGTATTTTTCATTCCCAATGCGTAAGTCATCATTACTTGGAGTGAAAACAAAATTAGAATAAAAAGAAGGGTTATTAATCTCGTTTTCTAAAGCATTATTAGTGAAAAAAACTTCACCATTAGAAGTTTTGCGTTGGTAACTGAAAAATAATTTTTGAAAAATGGCTTCAACCAATCGATCATTTAGTTCTGGACCAACGTGATGAATTTTTCAACCCTCTTTAGTGCCTCCGAACGGGTTTAGTTGGCGTTGAAATAATTTTTGTCAGTCACTATCACCACTAGAACTAAAACTATTTAATGACTCATCATAACTAGTTTGGCCTTGTTTAACAATTGCTTCAATTGCTTCTTGGGTTTTAAATAATTCACTTCCTTTATCAACTGTTTTATCAGCAATAAAATCTTGAGCTCATTGAAATTTCAAACGGTTAGCAACCGCTTCGTTTAATTTAGTTTGTGCAAAAATTAGATCTGAATTTAAGATGGTACTTACTAAATTATTTTGTTGTAAGTTGGTTAGATGAAAATTGGTTGCTAATGCAGGTGTATTGTTATACTGATCATTAATTGCATCAGATGATGTTTTTGCACAAGCACTTAAAATAACAGCACTAGTTCCCAGGATACTTAGTCACCGAATTTTACGAATTTGATTTTTTAAAGCAATTTTTTTCAATAAATTCATGATCTTAATCCTTTTTAATTAGTTTGTTCTTCATTACTTACTTGGGCTTTTACCACAGATCATTGCATTCCTAAAGAATTGCGTAATGCTTGATCATAGACAACTACTTTTTGGAAGTTGTTACGGTTTAAGAAGTCAAATTTCGCTTTAGCTTGCACATCTGTTAATTTCGCGGTATTTAACAAGGTTTGCATAAACACATCACTTGAAATTTGGGACATGAAGCGACCGAAATTTTCGGTTGATAAAACGTCTTGAAAATTAATTTGTTGCATATAAGCCACATATGTAGTGAAATTAGATGCGGTGTTAGAAATCGCATACGGCGCTAAAGAATTAGGTGTGCCATTTTTGATGGAACCACCAAATGCTAAAAATGCATCATCAGTAATTCGACCAGTTCCATCGCCGTTTCAAGCACATGAATCAGTTGCTAATTGATCATTATCACAATGATTCCGTTCGGTCGGTCGAGTTCTATAGATTCGCTGCACAGATTCTTCAAAGATTTGTTCACTATCATCCCGATAAGTATAACTGTAACCATAAACAATATTTAATAAAGCAGTGACTTTTTCGGTTAAAGTTAATCTGATTGGTTTAGATCCAGGTAGTGGACTTAATACTGTTGGTCGGTTAACATTATCAAATGAAATATTTGGATAAGCTTTAGATAAAGAGCCAACAATACTATTTAATTCAGCAAAAGTTTTAATGTGTGTAATGCTGTTTACTAAGTTTTCAAAATTACCCCAGTTATATAACTGACCTTGACTAGTTGTTGTGTTCCGAGCTAGTTCAAAATCTTGGAACAGTAACGGACCAACAACTGTATTGGTTTTAGCTACCGCATCACTTGTTTTTAATAATCCTTTGAAACCAACCGCATCAAAATTACCAATTTTCGCAAAACTTCAGTTGTTTTGATCTAAATTGAAATTAGTTACTTGACTAAAACTTTTATCTTTATTAATGTATGGAGTGTTAATAATATTGCTTGGATTTTCAGAGAACTTGTAATCATTAGAATTAGTTGCTGAAAACGCTTGATTTCCAAAAGTTCAGTTTAAGGTTGCTGAACGTCGGTTTTCGTTTTGTCAAACAAAACCAGCAATTCCGTTAAACCCAATATAATCAGCTAAATACTCCCGGAAGTTAGCAAAATTATCCCGAATTAACCAGTTTAAAGTTAGGAAAAATTGGTATTCATTTAATAAGTCCACACCTAATAAATCATAACCACTAGTGCTGTTTAAATAATATTTTTGGTATCACAAATTAGCTAATAATTTATTGTAACCACTGCGGTTTTCACTAATTTTATAACCACCAAAAACTTGTTTTACTGGAGCTTTAGTAAAATCTTCACCAACTTTTGATAAATAAAAATTATTCTCAAAAGAGGTTTTAAAGGTTTCACTAAAATTTCATAAACCTGGATTAGTAGTTGCAACTTTAATGCTGTTAGTTTGAAAATCAAAATAATGATCAATCCCGTTTTGGGCATAAAGTTTTTGCTGGATAATGTTACCAATTCCATTTTGTTGATCCGCTGAATTTTTAGTTAATTCCATTAATTCATGATCAATATCAGTCAATAATAACCGACCATGTTCCACACTAGGATCAGCAGCAAAATGCAAGAAACGTGATAAACGGCGCGCTTCTTCAGAAGCATATTCAAAATTTAAATTAAAAGTATTAACTCGAAAATATTCCGCTAATTTAGCTAAATATGCTTGGTAAGTTGACTGAATTTTACCCGGTGTTAAAAAGTCTTTGTAAGCATCATCAGGATTTTTTTTTTGTTTTGTATTGAAATAAACTTTTTCTAAATCGGTATAGCCACCATCATTAGCATTTGTAGCACTAAATTTGGTGTAATCAGTTGGATCTTTAGTATAATCTGCTGCAATTTTAAACGGCAGATTAGCAGCTAGACCATTGCGTAAATTAGAAAAATAATTAGAAGAACTCTTAGTAAATGGTTCTGATGTAACTAATCCGCTATAACTTGCGGTTAATTTTTGACGTAAGCTAAATAATTTATTTGCAAAAAATGAAGCATTTAAAAAATCAGATGCGGTTTCTAATAGTTCTGCTAATTTGGTTTTAGAACTACGAACATGTTCATTATGTCAAAAGGGATTATAAGTACCATTAAAAAATAAATTAGCTGTTGCATTTAATTGACCATTGAAAACATTGGTGTTATTCACAGATGCAGTCGCAGTTAAAATATTGAGATTACCAGTGCGTAAAATTTGATTAATTTGTTGGGTGTTGGCAATAGCAAAATTTTGACGCAAATAACGCAGCATAATTGCATCAAAATTAGTTTCTAAATAAGATTTTAAAGTAGCAAATAAATCAAAACTAGCACCAGTGGTTGTGCTGATATTATTTTTGAAGCGCATGCTTCTTCATAAAATTAATTTTTTCAGATAAGCTGTATCAGTATCGTATTTGCCAATGCCATCAATTGCAACTGCATGAACTCCAGTATCATCTTTATACAAAATTCATTTGTTATTAATGTTGGAACTAGTTGTAGAATCGGTTATCTGAATTAAATCATAAACTTTAGTTGGAAAATTGTTAGTGGTACTGCTATTTGTCAAAGCCGTATTAGCTTTAAAAATGGTGGAACCATCAATACTAATACCAGTCATAGACGAAGCAGTTCCGTTATATCCTAAAAAGTTCTTTAGAATATTATCTCCAGTCAATGAATTACTTGCAACACCATTAACTACACTTTGTTTAATTTTAGAATTGGAATTATAAAGTTGTAAAATTGCTGCATTTCGTTGGGAACTGTTAGATGCTGCGCCTAAATCAGTTAAACTTTGCATTTGATAAGTATTATCGGTTACATCACTTAAATTAGTCACCGGAGAAACAATGGCATTAGAATTAATTAAAGTATTAATGTTAGTAACAAAGTTTTTAAATTTAGCACCAGTGTTAGTGGCTGATTGGGATACATCATCAAAAGCCGGATAATTGTAATTTGGTGCAGAAGGCAAACTAATTCCTTGCAGCAATAATTTTTCCTTATCATAAATTGATTCTAAAATTGGCAACCCATTAGAAGCTTTCAAATCAGCTCCTGCATAATTCCAAGATACAGTAACAACTGGTACAGGTTGAGTGTATTTGTACCAGTCTTCAAATAAGAAATCTTGAAATTCCGCAATAATTTGGGCTAATGGATCAACTAAACTATTATTTTTGAACTTTAAATTAACTCAATTGGTTGGATTGTCCAAAGTATCACGATCAATAAAATTATTCCCACTGTAGTTTAAGTAATTATCATCTAATAAACTAGCAATGAAATTAGTGCGCAATTTTGCTAGAGATTTAAATTTGCGGTAACGAATTAAATCCCCCCCATTACTATCTAAACTAGCTTGTTTGTAATCAATTTGGGCTGAAGTGTCATTAGGATGGGTTTCTAAAGCCTTTTTTTCTAGATCAGCATATTCGTTATTAACTTCGGTGTTAATCGAACTTAATTGTCCTAAAAATTTGTTAGCAACAAATGAAGCATCAGGAGTAGCGTTTTCACTTAAATAAAGTAGAGAGTTGTAGAAATTGTAAATTAATAAATCATTAAAACTCTTAACAAAATTTTTAGCACCAGTGACCGTTTTCATGAAGTCGTGAGTTGCTTGTGTTAATGTATAATCCTGACCATTAATTCTTGCAATCACACTATCATTAACTTTTTCAACTTTAGGTGTTTCAGCAACAGCAGCTTGTTGTTGAAAAATTGGAGCACAAGCGGAAACTAAAACACTAAAGCCTAAGAAAAATAGACTTCCTTTAACTTTAATGCGATTATTAGTTTTTTTGGACTTAAAAAATTTGGACATTAATTACCTCGCTGATCAGCAAAATTTTAGGAATACAAAAATTAGTTTTTGTTAGAAATATAAGTAGTGGATAATGCTTTTTGGAAGCGAGTATCATAAACAACCATTTTTTCAATTGTTGATTCAAAATCAGTTTTAGCTAAATCTTGGAAGAATTTCTCACTAGCTAATTGCACCAATCAGTTAGCAAAAACGTTATCACCTAAGTAGTTTTGAATTAGTTTAATAAAACTTTCAGAAGTATCAAAATCTGCAGAGCTAACTTGCACAGCATAAACTAACTGAGACAATTTATTGTTGTCTTTAATACTAAAAGCAAATTGATTATTAGAAGTTGTTGTGTTTGTAGCAGATTTGAACAAATCATTGAACCGTACAAATAAATCTGCAGAAATATTATTGGCAAACTCTGTTCCTGAAGTTTGCAAAGTATAAACATTATCTAAAGAACGGTAGCCATTTTCTGGATCTGTTCCATAAATGCGTTTAAAATCTGCTAATGCCACTGCTTGGTTAACTGAAGGCATTTTATAGTTATTAACTAAAGCTAATAAAGCATTTTTCTTTTCTTGAAAACTTAATGGACGAGTAACTACTTTATTATCTGATAATTTGATTTGCAATGTTTGAGTGTTAATAGCATTAATTGTTAAACTATTAACTAATTCTTGTAAACGTTCTGCCATCTGTTCCACTGCAGCAACTGAGTCCAAATTATTAATAAATCGGGTTAATCCTTCTAAATTACCATAACTAAACAATAAACCATTTCTGCCCGCATTAGTGTAACTACGAATGTCTTTTAAAGCACTGATAACCGAATCAGACTGGGTTGGATTTGTTCAAGAACGGTTAGCCCCATCAATTACTAAACCACTAAATCCTTTAAAGATATTGGTGTGGTTTTGCATAGAACTGGCAGATGCAGCAGGCATCGGAGATGATTGCATATTATCTGCTCCACTATTTGCAACAGTCGATGTTGTCGGTCTGTTTAAAATGGTGGTGTAATTAAATGAATTAGTGTAATCAGTATTGTAAGAATTAAACTTTTCAGTTGGACTAACAAATGGATTTAATAATTTGTTTTGATAATTTAAATTAGTGTTTTCAAATTTATTTAATACAAGATCTTGGGTGGTTAATCCAGTAATTTTTTCATTGGGTACATCAACTAATCAAGCAAATGCAGCATTTGTTGTCGAAGAAAAACTACTCCGTAAATATAAACGTAAATTTTCAAACCGATTACGAGTTAAATATTTTAAAGCTTGTAAGAAAGCAAAATAATCATTATTATCGGTGGAATAAGGATTGTAAGCTAAACTAGTTTCATAATAAAAATTGCGTTCAAATAACTGTTTTTGTTTGTCGTTAAAGTTTTTAGCAAAAGCTGCAACATCAACATTAGTACTTTCATTAATATGTTGAAAACCCCCATAAATTAATGGGTTTTTGCTATCTAAATATTTCTTAGAATAATACGCATTAGCAACCGCATCATTCAATGGCAGATATTCACTACTATTAGCACCTGTTTGAGTTGGATTAGCTTGTGCTTTTTTAGTGTCATCTACTTTTAAAGTTTTGAAATTATCACCTAATAACTTATCATCTTTTAACATGTATGAATTTAAGTCAATAATTTTAGATAAATAATTTTCTAAAAGTAAGTTGGTAGAAACAATCGCTGAAATATTACTTGGATTATTTAAGTATGTATTTAAAGCATAATTAAACACATCAACATTACTTAAAATAATTTGTGAGCCAGCTGGATTTTCTAAGTTTTGAGACGGTTGTAAATTAATATTTTCAACAACTTTTTCGACTGCGTCAGAAAAATCTTTTTCTAAAGTTTTTAAATTTTTAACAGAATTAGAATAATCAAAAACTTGATAAAAATCATTGTATTTTTGATCAGTAAAAATTGGTGCTAATGTTTTGTAACGACCAGTATTAGTGGTGATCGTTGCAGCTTGACTAAAATTAGTATCTAATGCATAAGGCATAACAGAAGCCAAGCCATTGGCAATATTGGATAATAATTCAGCTTTTTGAGCTGGTTGTGCCGGAGCAGCTGCGGCCGCTGGGGCCGGTGCAACAGCAGCTGGTGCTGCAGTGGCTGAACTACCACCGCCTCCGCCACCACCTGCACCGCCACTAGTACCACTTCCACTAGATTGTGATTGTGTTACTTGAGCTTGAATTTGTGAATGAGTAGAAGTGGTTGCTGTTGTAGCAGTAACGTGTGGTTCTAAATTAAAACCAAGGTATTCTGATTGCAAACGTTCACCCATCAAATTTAAACTGTTAGCAAATGAGTTTGCCCAGTTTAAATTAGCTAAAGCTTCTAAAGCTTTTTTAAATTCACTTAAAACAGTTTGATCAGTCACCAAATCAATTGATCCATCGACTTTAGCTGAACCTAGCACTTTACCGCTAGGATCTTCTACTCCAGCGAAAATGGAGTTTGCATTAGAAAGATTTTTGTAATAGTAATCAAAAATTAAAGCATCAAAGTTATCAGAAATAAATTTGTTTGCATCAGTTAAAGCATTAACAGAACTGGTGTCTTTTAAATTCAATACTCCTTCATAAAGTTTTTGTAAGGCCCGAAAATTATAAAATTCATAACTACGTTTTAATGCATCAGCAACTGTAGAAGAAGTATTTGTGTTATTTTTATTCTTAATGTAGTTATAGCCATCAATTGCAATCGCGTGTACTCCTGCGGTGTTGCGTAAAAACATTCACGGCGAATCCTTCACATCACGTTGATCCATTACAAAGTCATAATCTTTGTAAGCAGAATTAGGATTAAAAATTGATTTGTCAAAATGAATCCCAACTAATGATTTAGATTGAACATCTGTATTTTTTTCTAAAAATAAATTAATTAAATCTTTAGACATTAAATCTGAAGTTTCAATTTCATTCACATTTTTAGTTGCTTCACTATTAGTTGAACTAGAATCAGTTACTTGTAAAAATTTATGAACTACTCCAGCTGCAAATTGGGGGAATAAAGTACTGAAAATATTACTTAATGTAGTTGGAATACTAGTTCCACTATCATCGGTGTAATTTTTGGGTACATTAAAAATTCCTTTGCTTGCATCAGTTGGAGTTAAAGCAGTTAAATTTTTAACAAATTGTTGAAATTTAATTGGGGCATTGTTCGTGCTTAAAGTGGGATCGTCATTAGTTGTTGATCCATAATAGGGGAATTTATAATCTGCTTTTTCGGGAAAAGCATTTTCTAATTTATCACTGTTATAAACTGATAACAAATTATTTTTAGTTGCTTTGTCATCATATTTTCACAATGACATTGCTACATTAATTGGTTTGTTAATTTCTTGTCAACGACGGTATAAAAAATTATGCAAATCAGCCAATCCAAAAGCAATGTTTTTGTTATCTGCTGTTTTTTCAGCATCAGATAATTGCGGATAAAAACCAATTTTAGATCAGTTGTCAGAATTGTCTAACAGTTCATTAGTAATTTTGAAATCATAGTCTAAATAAGCTTTATCGTTATAAACTAGTTTACCATTACTATCAAATTCAGCATTCGGGTTAATGTTGAAATTAGAACTACTTAAATTTACAAACCGAGTTTTAAATTGTTGGTAGTAGTTATCTAACAACTTATTATTAATATAAGTTTGGGAATTTCCCCCAGATTGGTCTAGAGTACTGTTTTGGGATAAAGTACTTGCTGTACCAATATTACCCCCTTGACTAATTAAGATTCCAGATAATTCTTCAGTTGTATCTTTTTTATATTTAGCAAACGCGTTAGGAATATCTGAAGTTCCACCAATCATTTTTTCAGAATCCAATTTGGCTTGGTTTTCAAATCAGTTCAAAATTAATTGGCGAACAAATTGACGTAACAAATTTTTGCCAGCATCAGTTTTAGTTAAAATGCTGGAAGTAAAGTTTTTTAAAGAATAAGCATCATTACTAGCAAATTTGGTACGGTCACCTAAATTCAAAAGCGCATTAGTGTTAGTTGTAGAAGCAACATTAATGCCCCCACAAGCAGCTAGAACAGTTCCACTAATTAAACTAAGACTTAAAAAACTTAAAAGTTTTTTAGCAGTTTTTTTGTAGTTATTGATTTTCATGTATTCGAAAGAATCTGAATTAATTTTGTTATTTTCATTTAATAATGAAAAACAAAAAATTATTTGTTAATTATTCAGAACCCTAAATCAGAATCCTGAATATCAAAAAAGGACATTTTTTTCCGAGAAAAAAGTGCCTATAGTAACTGTTATTATACAATAAATTGACCTAATTTTCGGTTGCAATCCACCCGAAAAACCCGTAAAAAACCAGTGAAATCAAATTATTGATTTACTGGTTAAAATCATATTATTTGCAGAAAAACCACACCTTTTTGATATTTTTTAATTCAAAATATCAAAAATGATTTTTTTAATTTTTTCTTGCTCTTCTTTGCGGGAATCTTGATGCGGATTCAATAAATTATGATCAGGCAAATTGGGTTTTAAAGTACGAAAATAGATGGCAATAAATTTCACTGGTTCATCAGAACGATATTCTTTTTCAAATAATTTAAATAAATAAAAAACAATTTTGTCAAATGAATCCAGTTTAGTGGTTAAATTTTTTAAAGTAAATCCCTGTTTAGTTTCATCAGCAAATCGAAAGTCCATTTTAATGTTATGCGGAATTAAATTATTGGTTGTTTCTAATTTTTCATAACAACTGGATAATAACTTTAAAATATATTCTTTTAAAATTTCATAATTAGTTGTCGCCTCATCTAAAGTGCGACTAGCTGAAATCGATTTATAACCATAATGACGTGCATCAACAAAATCATCCCCATAACCCCAAGCATTAGCCATGAAGGTTTCATACTGATTTAAAAAAATTTTTTGTAAATTATCAGGTTGTGGATATTGGGCAAAATCACCAATAGTTTTAATCCCTAATTTATGTAATAGTGGTGTAGTTTTGATTCCAATAAAATAAAAATCTTTAATTGGTTTAGGTCAAAAAATTTTTTGAAAATTATCGGTTCCAAAACAACTCACAATTCCCATGGGTTTATGTAAATTCGAAGCCATTTTAGCCACAAATTTATTATCACTAACCCCGATATTAATTTTTAGTTTTAAATGGTTGAAAATTTCAATTTGAATTTCTTTTGCTAAAGCTAAAGCTTGATTAATCGTTTTAACCCGATTAGTGACATCTAAATAGCATTCATCAATTGACATAATTTGTATTTTTTTGCCGTAATGAGTTTTGAGAAAATGAAAAAATTGATTGGAATATTTTTCGTACTGATCAAAATGGCCTAAAACAAAAACTAAATTTGGACAAAGCCGTTTTGCTTCAATTTTATTCATGGCCGATTTAACTCCGTAATTTCGGGCTAAATAATTCGGACAAGAAATAATGCCAAATTGATTGGCTCGAGCACAAACCGCAATTGGTTGGGTACTGTAACTAGGTTCTAAAATTTCTTCAACTGTGGCAAAAAAGGCATTAATGTCAATATGAAAAATGAATTTATTCATAAAAAAATCAATGACTGTAAATTGGTTTTAATTGCTGACGATAATAATAAACACTGCTGTTAATCACAATAAACACAACTCAACAAATAAGCGCTAAAACAAGTGGAGCTACTGTTCATGCATAATGATGAAAGTATGTTGAGCCAAATAAAATTCAATTAAAAATTAAACTGGATAAACCAGTAATTCACCGGTAATTATTTTGAAAATTTTTGAAAAAATTAATATGATTTTTCAATCATCATTTTAACACAGTAGCAATCCCAAAACCAACAAAAAAAGCAAATAATGCTCCCCAAGTTCAAGCATTATTTAAATGATAAGTAATTAAAAAAATCACTGGTTGATAAGTTTGAGTGATAAATAATCAAACAAGTCCACTAATGCCAATTCATCATGACAATCCAGCAGTTAAAATTCCGACTAAAAATAAAGTCGTATTAAATCCCACTGCGCCATAAGCTAAATTTAGATCTTGAAAAAAAACATTGAAATCATTAATTTCAGGCACCGGTGCAGTATGTACAAAACTTAATTGACTAGTATTATGATAAAAACTAATACCATCAATTGTGCTAATTTTATTTTGGTTCAAAACAAAAAATAAAATTAAACAAATGCCACTAATGATAAAAGTAGCCAATAAATAAATTAATCCCAAAACTTTTTGTTTGTACTGATCAGCTCCACCCAAAACTATTTTAGGTGGAGCAGGTTGGTTTTTTTTAGTTTGATAAAACTGTCATCCAAAATAACTCACTAATCAAGTTGCAATTAATAAATTGCATAAAACCAAAAACCCATCCCAATCAAGAAGAATAAGAACCAAACTGATAATAAAAGAACCCACCATTGCTGTACTTAAAAGTTGGTAGTTCATGATTGTTTGTTTATGTTCTGATCATCAAATTTTGCACCGTATCTTCCAATCAAAAGTGATTGTTGGGGCTGAATCAGGTTTTGGTTGGGATGCAATTTTTTGGGCTCCAAAAAAAGCTTGAAAAAAAATTAATAAATAAATGGGAAAACTTAAAGTTAATAAAAAAAAGCAATAATTAATTCCAGCTAATCCAGTGAAAATTTTTGCTTTATTTTTCTTCATACTTTTTCTTTTTCTTTTCAAACGGAAAACTAAATCACTGGTGTCACATTAAATACCCGCTGCTAGCGTTGGCTTCATTAATTGAAGTATTTTTATAACCAAGTTCGTACAAATACTGGTTTAAACGGGCTAATAATTTGAAATAGTCCCGCTTTTTTTCAAAAACTGTGGCGGCTGATTTTTTATGACCTCCCCCACCAAATTCCCGGGCAATAGCATTGATTTGCACATCCCGAGAACGAATTGAAGCTTTTCATTTTTTGAATTCAAAATCATACATTAAACTAGTTCAAATTTCCACATTATGAATGTTAGCCAAAATTGGAACAATCGTGGGAATATCTTCAACCATATATTTTTGACTATCTTTTTTAGAAATGATGGCGTAAGCTAAACCATTTTTGGTAATCTTGATTTGTTCAATTACATGCCCACTAAATTTTTTCTGGGTTAAGTTTTGCATGAAAATTGCATCATGAACTAAATTTCGGTTAATCCCCCGTAAAACTAATCGACCCATCACTTCAAAAGTTGACGGTAAAACCGCTGGGCTTAACATGTTGTTAGTATCAGTAATAATACCTGCATACAAATATTGGGCAACAACTGAACGAAAAATATAATTCTCTTTTTCTTCTAATCATTCAAATAATTCCGCCAAAATTTGGGCTGTGGCTGGATAGGTTGGGTCAATAAATTCCAACTGGGTAAACCGTTCAGAACGAGGGTGGTGATCAATTGCAATTAATTCTTTACATGCGGTATGTAATGAAGTTAACACTCGGCTTTCATTAGCCGTATCCAAAATAATCCCTAAAGCATTACTCAGTTCTTTGGAAGTAGCCAGTTTGTCTAACGGGGGGAATAAAATTTCATCTTGACTTTTTAATGCATCATCAGGAACCATTAAATAAATGCGTTTATCTTCTTTACCAAAATTATCAACTAATCATTGATACATCGCATAAGCTGTACCTAAAGCATCAAAATCAGGTTGGCGGTGACAAAAAATCGCGATTTGATCCGCGTGTTTAATTTTTTCTAAAAAGTTTTTAATGAAATTTTTTTCTAGCATAGACAGTTATTTTAAATGCGGATACCCATAACTAAATCACTCTAAATCAGCTGAACTCATTTCCGGACTAATTCCGGTTACAATGTGGGCTTCATACCAAGCTTGTGCATAATCAATCGCGGCTTGAAAACTTTGCCGATCCATTTCAAATTCTTCTAATAAGACAATGTTTTTATTAAGATCAAAATTTTCAGGATTTAAATAGTCGGCAGTTTCTAAAAAAGCAACACAAAACAAGCCTTTTGTTTGGTTGCGTAAATAAAGGTATAACCCCAATTGAAACATGTAACTATTACGAATTTTAATGTGTTTTTGATCAATCCACTTACTAAATCGTGTGCCCTCTGATTTAATCAAAGGCAACCCGTTTTCATCACGTTCTAAAACTAATTCGTTATCGCGCTTAGTTCAGAAATATTCATCAATAGAAGTTGTTTTGATTTCTAACATCGGAATGTTAGATTCGTAATTAACTTGATTGGTTTGGGGGTCTAATGGTTCACCATCAGGCATGCCCCCAAAGTATTTATTGGTTTTAAACACATCAAAGCCCACATCTGGACCATGATAAGACTGAAATTTACAATTCAGTTTAGATTCAACAAATTCCCGCAATTTAGGTTCAATTACAATTCCTGCATTTAAAAAGAAGGGATCAGGAGTAGTTTTGAAAAACCCCATCATGTCACACCAAACTTGAAAGGGTGAACTGTATTCATCAACCCCCAAAATTGCTCCCAGTCGTGATCCAGTAATTTTTTTAGGACGATAAACTTTTTGGCGTCCAGCTGGGGTTAGATGAATTTGCTTATTTTGAAAGACGAATTCATTTGGTTTAAATTTGTTGAATTCCATGGTTAGTGTTTGGGCTCAATAATTAAATTAAAAATTTTGTTGACAACATAAACTTGTTTTTTAACCACTTGATCCTGAATTCGGTGGGCTACTTTAGGATCGGCTAGAACTAATGGCGTTACTGTTGCTTCAGCAGCATCGCGTTGAACTTTTACAAGGTTGACAAATTTTCCATTAACTGTAACTGCTAAATCAACTTGCTCATCAACTAGTACATCAGGATTAAAGCGGGGTCAAGTTGCAAAATAAACTGAATCGGGTTGGTGTAAGAAATTTTGTCATAATTCTTCACCCAAAAATGGAGCATAAAAACTTAAAATTTGGACAAAAGTTTTCAAAGCTTGTAGTGAATAAGTTTTATGATCATTCAAGTAATTAATGAAAACCATCATCTCACTCACCCCGATATTAAAACTAAAGCGGTCGACACAACTCTCAAAGTTCTTAATCAACTGGGCTTCTAGTTTTTGCATGGTTAAATCATCGTCATTAACGCGTTGAAATTGATCTAGTTGTAAAAACGTTCCATAAACGCGGTCAATTCATTTCCGAATTGCATTTAAACCCGATTCACTTCATGGCATTGAATGAGCCACTGGGCCCATGAAACATTCGTATAACCGCAACGCATCAGCTCCGTGAGATTCAGCAATTTCATCTGTAGAAACAATGTTGCCTTTTGATTTGGACATTTTAGAACCATCGGGACCTAAAATCATGCCTTGGTTAAATAATTTTTGAAATGGTTCTTTAGTTGGAAAAATTCCGATGTCATATAAGAACCGGTGTCAGAAACGGGCGTATAACAAGTGTAAAACCGCATGTTCTTGACCACCAATATAAACATCAACTGGTAACCAGCGTTTCAATAATTGATAAGTTTCAGGTGTGTCAATGGCTGCATAAGTTCCGGTTGTCCGGTTTTTTAATAAGTAGCCCACATAATACCAACAAGAACCAGCTCAGTTAGGCATGGTATTGGTTTCCCGAGTAAATTTTTGTCCATCTTTTTCCAAACTTAACCAAGCAGTTGCGTGTACTAAAGGTGAACGTCCATCTTTAGATGGCTGTACTTTATCTAAATCAGGAAGGATAAGTGGTAAATTATAATCAACATGGGGTTGATCATGTTGATCAAAAACAATCGGAATTGGTTCACCCCAGTAACGTTGGCGACTAAAAATTCAGTCGCGCAATTTATAGGTCACAACCTTTTGGAAGTGCTTGTTTAAATCTTGGGCTAGCAAATTGGTTTCGGTCGTTGGATCAACCAGATCTGCTTCTGGAGCAGCAAACATTGGTACAATTTCGGGATTTTTTTCATCCAGATTTTTTGTTAACACCACAGGAACTTGAATGTTGTAGGCGGCATTGATTACTTGAACATCCAGTTTGAAATTTTGGGTTTGTTGGGGATCTTGATAAAAATTAGTAATTTGTTGGTTTAAGCTAGGATCTTGTTTTAATCGTCTGGTTAAGACACTAAATTCATTAGTTAATACTCCGGTTAACTGGTGAATGTTAGAAGCATAACTTAAGTTTAAACCAAATCCAAAATCAGCATATTGCATCAAGAATTGGTATTTTTCTTGTCGCCCAATTCAGTTCCGTTGGTGTTCTTTAATGCCTTCGGGCCAGTCTAATTCATCTAAACCTTCTAATAATTTATCCGCGTATTGAGTGATTTTTAAAACCCATTGTTTCATCGGTTTGAGCACAACTGGAAATTCCCCGCGTTCAGAAAGCTTGACCCCATTTTGAATGATGATTTCTTCGTTGGATAACACACTCCCTAAATCCGGACACCAGTTAACTGTTGTTTTTTGCACTTCAGCTAATCCGGCTTCAAATAGTTTAATAAAAATTCACTGGGTAAACCGGTAGTATTCAGGATCAGTTGTGCAAACTTCTTTTTTTAAATCAAAACAAAATCCCAGTTTTTTAATTTGGTTGCGAAAATTATTGATGTTTTGATCAGTGAAAGTACCTGGATGATTACCCGTTTTTAAAGCATATTGTTCTGCTGGTAAACCAAACGCATCCCAACCAATCGGGTGTAAAACATCAAAACCTAAAGCTTTTTTGTAACGGCTAATAATTTCAGTCGCTAAATAACCCTTTAAATGCCCGACATGAATTCCGGCTCCAGAAGGATAGGGAAACATGTCTAAAGCATAATATTTGGGTTTATCAGCAGAATCAACAAACCGGTAAGTGTCTTGTTCTTCCCAGTATTTTTGTCATTTTTTTTCGATTAAATTGTGATTGTAAATCATCATGAATCCTATTTTTTTCAGTTAGTCAAATGCAGAATTTCCAGTTGTTCTTCGCTGAAAGCAGATGGGGTATTTTGCATCGTGTCAATGCCTTGGTTATTTTTAGGAAAGGCAATAACATCACGAATAGTTGGGGTTTTTAACATGATTTGTAATAACCGTTCAATTCCTAATCCAATTCCCTGGTGAGGCGGAGCACCATATTGATAAGCTTCTAAAAATCAACCAAAAGCGTGTTCGGTGGTTGCTTGGTCTAAACCTAGAAAATTAAATAATTGGTGTTGTAAATTCGGATCAGTAATTCGTTTTGCACCTGAACCTAATTCTAAACCGTTTAAAACCAAATCATAAGCATCAGCTTTAGCTTGTTCGGGTTGGGTAGCAAAAGTGGATAAAGACCCAGCTGTTGGTGAAGTAAAAGGATTGTGTGCAGAATCCCATTTGTTTTCAGTGGGATTCCATTCAAACAATGGTCAATCAGTAACCCATAAAAACCGGAATTCATCCGGATTTTTTAAATTAAATAAATCACCTAAATAAGAACGTAAAGCTCCCATGCCACTTGTTAAATTGGGTTCATCCCCAGCCACAACAATTAAAGTCCCTGGTAAAGTTTGAGCAGTTAAATACTGCTGGGTTCATTCAACTAATTCGGGTTTAAATAAATCTCCTTTAGGAGTGGCTTCCAAATTAATTCCGATCAAAACATAATGAAGTTGGTGCTGGTTTTTCAGCATCAACTTAATTTCGTCTAATTTTTGACGACTTAAATTTTGTTCGGGAACAAAAATAGCTTTATGACTAAATTGGGTACTTTGGTTTTGGTTTCATTTGGTAGCGGGGAAATTAGGTAAGTGCGCAATTTTTAACCCAAATCGTAAATCGGGTTTATCGGTTCCATAATCAGCTAAACATTCTGCATAACTCATTTTCACAAATGGAGTAACTAGTTTAGTTTGAAAAAACTTGGCTCACAAATCACTAAACATTGTCTCAATTAATGTCATGAATTGGGGGGTGTTAGAATAAGCAACTTCCAAATCTAATTGGGTAAATTCGGGTTGACGATCCGCGCGTAAATCTTCATCCCGAAAATTAGTCGCAAACTGGAAGTACCGTTCTAATCCGCCAACCATTAACAACTGTTTGTACAATTGGGGTGATTGGGGTAAAGCAAACCCTTTAGCTGCTGTTTTTGAACGCACGGGCACCAAATAATCCCGTGCTCCTTCGGGAGTGGAACGACCCAGAATTGGGGTATTAACTTCAGTGAAATCAGCAGTCAATAAAAAATTGCGTAAATAGTTAATAATTTGGGAACGGGCTTTTAAATGAGCAGCTGCTTTAGTAGTGCGAAAAAATAAATACCGGTATTTTAAAGTGGTGTCTTCGGTCACATTCAAAATTTCATCAATGGTAAAAGGTGGAGTTTTTTGGGCTGGATTTAAAACCGTTAACTGCTTTACCACTACTTCAAATTGACCAAATTGTTGTTCAGGATTAATGTCCTTCCGAATTTTTAATGTTCCGGTTACACAAATCACTGATTCTTTAGGAACTTGGAAAATTTGGTCTAACAGTTCTTGCTGAAACACCAGTTGCATTGAGCCGGTGGTATCAGTTAAAACCACAAAACATAATTTTCCTAGTTTACGCTTTTGTCGTAAAAACCCCGCCAGAACAACGGGTTGTTCTAGATAAGTTTCATTAGCAATTGTAGCGATTCATGTCCGCTGTTCTAAAAGGGAGTTCATAAATTATTCTTTCTTATACAAGATGTTATTGCTTCATCGCTCAAGATCAACTTGACTCATCACGGCTAAAACTTCATTAGGTTCGGTTAATTTAACTGTTGTTTTTACCCGTGTCTGTAAATCTTGGATTGTTACAATACCTCGTTCTTGTTCTTGTTCGCCATAAATCATCATGATTGGTTTGTTGTAACTATCATAGATTTTCAGGTGTTTGGTCCATTTTTTAATCGAATAGTTAACAACTAAACGCACGCGGGCTTGGCGGAGTTTTCACATTAATTTAATAAAATCACCATCAACCTCATCAACCATACAAGCGACATAAATATCAACTGGTTTATAAGCTGGAAATTTAAAGCGGTTTGCTTTTAAAACCACTAACATTCGTTCCACACCAATGGCAAAACCCAAACAAGTCGCATCATTGGGATCACCAAATTCCTTCAGAATTTGTTTATATTCACCCCCACCAATTAAGGTGTCTTGTCCTTCTAAACCCCTTCCAGTGTAAATAAATTCAAACACAAACCCAGAATAATAATCAAACCCACGGACTAATTTATGATCAATTTCGAATTTAATTCCTAATTTTCTTAAAGCTCGGGTAATTCGGTCAAAAGCTGCTTGATCAGACTCAGATAAAAAATCTAATGCGGTTGGAGCGTTTTGCACACATTCTAAGTGTTGGTCGTTTTTATCATCTAAAATTCGTAGGGGATTAGTATTCACCCGGGCTTGGTTGATGGGAGATAATTCGTGTAAGTGTTCGCTAAAATGAGCTTTTAATGCTTCGTTTCATTTTAGTTTAGTTTCATCATTACCCAAATAATTAATGTGGAGCTTCACTTTTCCTGATAAGTTTCACTCATCAACAATCTGTTGGCAAAATTCGATTACTTCTAAAAAATTAAAAAAATCAGCGCCAACGACTTCAGCGCCAAATTGGTAAAATTGGCGTAATCGTCCCGCTTGGGGTCGTTCGTACCGAAACATGGGACCATGGTAATAAAACTTTAGTGGTCAAGGCAATTTGAATAATAATTTTTCATTACTTATCATCCGCATAATTGGCGCGGTTCCTTCGGGACGTAAGACGTAGTTGCGGTTTTCTTTGCGGGGTTTTAGTTCAAAAAATTCTTTTTGGACTAAATCACTAGTTGCTCCTAAAGAACGGTTAAACACGTTTGAAGATTCATAAATTGGCGTACTAACTTTTGCAAAGCCATAAATATTAGCTAAAGCAACTAATTTATCAATCACAAACTGGTGTTGGCTTTGTTCTTCACCATACAAATCTAAAGTACCACGGGGTTTGACGTAATTAGTATTCATAATTAATGTTTATTTCTCTTTTCTGGCAGCTTTAATTAAAGCTGTGAATAATGGGCCAACCTTTAAAGGTTTGGAATTAAACTCAGGATGAAACTGACAAGCAACAAAAAATTTGTTTTGGGGAATTTCAATGATTTCTTGCATCCCGTGAACTGACTGGCCAGCAAAGACAAACCCAGCTTGTTCAAACTCAGTAACAAAATCATTATTAAATTCATAACGGTGCCGGTGGCGTTCAGAAATAACCGGATTGTTGTAAATTTGGTAGGTTAAACTAGAACGTTTTAAATGAATCGGTTCTGATCCTAACCGTAAAGTTCCACCTAAATTAATCTCAGCATCTTTATCTTTTTGTAATTTAAAAATGGGCGTGGTTGTTTGGGGATCAAATTCAGTAGAAGTAGCATCAGCATAATGCAGTTGGTTGCGGGCAAATTCAATACACGCTAACTGCATCCCTAAACAAATTCCTAAAAAGGGTAAATCATTAATTCGACAGTATTCAATCGTATTAATTTTACCTTCTACTCCCCGATCACCAAAACCATACGGGACACAAACTGCATCACAATGACCTAATTTTTCGGGTAATAAACTTTTATCTTCAAACTGTTCGGCATTAAATAGTTCAATTTGTAATTCGGTATCTAATTCATAACTAGCCAGTTTGAAGGATTCAATAATTGATAAATACGAATCGGGTAATTCGGTGTATTTACCAACTAAACCCAGATGGCAAACATATTTTTTAGGAGCGGTGATTTTCTGGGTAAAACCCATTCATTTAGTTAAATGATCATCGGTTTGGGGTTGGTTTAAATGAAAGAATTGTAAAATCTTCTGATCGATATTTTGACGGTATAGCAATTCAGGAATTAAGTAGATGTTAGATACATCTTCACACGTAAAAATTGAATCACCTTCAATGTCACACGTAATGGAAATTTTTTCTTTTAACTGTTCATCTAAAGGTTGTTTAATGCGTAAGATTAATAAGTCAGGAATAATGCCGTGTTCACGTAATGATTTAATTGAATGTTGGGTTGGTTTGGTTTTTAGTTCTTGGGTAGTATCAATCATTACTAATGGTGCCATGTGAATGAACATCATGTTGGTGCGACCATAAGAATTTTTGAATTGGCGTAAAGCTTCAACAAAGGGTAGTGATTCAATATCACCAATAGTACCACCAACCTCAATCATTAAAAAGTCCAAATCAGCTTGAACTGTTAACAACTGGGTGATGTGGTTTTTAATTTCATCAGTTACATGGGGAACAATTTGAACCGTTTTCCCTTTGTAGTCACCATTTCGTTCTTTTTTTAAAACTAAATCATAAATCTTGCCAGCTGATAATGATGAGAGCTTAGAAATTTTATAATCCAAAAAGCGTTCGTAGTGACCTAAGTCTAAATCGGTTTCTGCTCCATCATCAGTTACAAAAACTTCACCATGTTGGTAGGGCGACATTGTGCCAGGATCTAAATTTAAATATGGATCAAGTTTGAGCGCACCAACTTTAAAGCCCTTTTCTTTCAAAATTCGGCCCAAACTGGCCGCTGCAATTCCTTTACCTAATGACGAGAAAACTCCACCAGTGATGACAATAATTTTTGTCTTGTTCATATGCTTGCAATCTAACTAAATTTAAACTATTAATTATACCAAAAATTCAATCGCTTCTGGAGCTGGTTAGAAAGAACACTGGGTTATCAGGGGGCAAAAGAACCCATTAATACCTAGTTAGTTCAATAATTTTGACTAATAATTGCTGCACTTATTTATTAAGTTAATTTGACTCAAAAAGCGAATTTTTTTAACATTAATTTACAGAATTAATCCGACCCAAAATTATTTTTCAATCTCGTTATTCCAGTGTTGCATTTTTGATTGATTAATCCGTGGTTGTTGTCTTCATTCAACAAAAAACACAAATGAAATTTCATTTGTGTTTTTTGTTAATCGTGACTACAAACCCTGTATTAAGCAGCAGCAACATTTGGTAATAAACCAAATAGCCCGATAATAATACCCCCTAATGCAGGTGCTAAAACTGGTAATCAGCCGTATTGAAAATTCGCGCCAATCGTTGGTTTTTGTTTGATGGGATAGGCGAATTTTTCCAGGAAAAAATAAACAATGCGGGGTCCTAAATCCCGAGCTGGATTAATTGCATAACCAGTAGATGAACCAATAGACATCCCGATCACAACCACTAATAAAGTTACAGGAATTGGTCCTAATGAACTTAAGGATTGGGAATTATTGCCCCGACCAAAAGCCAGAATTAAGCCAACTAAAGTTAAAGTACCAACTAATTCATAAGCAAAATTAAATACAACTGCCCGGTCTTTACCTCCATTAGTGAAAGCTGGTCCAGTACAGTGGGTGCTGCGGACAATCGCCGCATCAGTTTCCACAATGTGTTTTCAGTTAATGAAATCTAAAACCATTTGTCCAAACATTGCTCCACCAAACTGGGCCAAAATATAAACTACAGGTAAAGCTCCACCTAAACCACTAGCAAATTCAGGATTACTAATTCAAGCAAACAACGTAACTGCAGGGTTTAAATGAGCCACTCCGTTTAATGCTTGAGAAACAATCACGCCCATCATTACCGCAAAACCCCAAGCAAACGCGATTACAACCCATTTACCTGGTTGGTTAGCAAACATTCGGGAATGACTAACCGAAAAACCAACCCCGTTCCCTAACAGGATTAAGACCATTGTGCCTAAAAATTCAGACAAAATATCTAAATGCATTTTAACGAATATCCTTTGTTCAGTTTAATGTTCGCTTCACAGCTTGGTTCCACCCTTTTAATAAGGTTTGTACCACTTCAGGGCTTAGTTCTGGTTGAAATACTTTGGCAACTTTAGCAATTGTTTTTAGTTCTTCAATACTGGTTCAATAACCCACAGCTAACCCCGCCATATAAGACGCGCCCATAGCAGTAGTTTCGGTGTTTTCTGGGCGAATAACTTCTAAGTGGGAAATAGAGGATTGAAACTGCATTAGATAATTAGAATTTGAAGCTCCACCATCGACTTTTAAAACCACAATTGGTTTTTGTAAATCTTTGGTCATTGCTTCAATTAAGTCATTAGACTGGTAGGCAATGGCTTCTAAAGTAGCGCGAATGATGTGTTCTTTTTTAGTTCCGCGTTCTAATCCAAACAAAGCTCCCCGGGAATAAGAATCCCAATAAGGTGCACCTAAACCCGTAAATGAAGGAACCATATAAACGCGTTGATCATCATCAACTAATGAAGCATAATAATCAGCTTCCCGGGAATTAGCAATTAACTGAATTGAATCACGTAACCATTGAATTGCGGCTCCAGCAATGAAAACTGAACCTTCTAACGCATAAACAGTTGGCTGATCACCAATTTTTCAGGCAATGGTGGTTAATAATTTATTTTCAGAACGCACTGCTTGAGTGCCCGTGTTCACTAAAGTAAAACAACCGGTTCCATAAGTGTTTTTTACCATTCCGGTTTCCACACACAATTGTCCAAATAACGCGGATTGTTGGTCCCCTACCACTCCGGTAATTGGAACTTCGCCCACAGCTTTGGCTGATCAATGTTTTGGTTCAACAATCCCATAAGCTTGCGCATCAGAAGAAGCGTGCACTTGGGGCAGAATTGCACGAGGAATTCCTAATAAATCCAGAATTTCTTGATCCCAATCTTGGGTGTGAATGTTGAATAACATGGTTCGAGAAGCGTTGGAAACATCAGTGGCATGCACTTTTCCCCCGGTTAGTTTCCAGATTAATCAAGTGTCAACAGTTCCTGCTAACAAGCGGTTATTTTGTAAAGCATGTTGAGCTTCAGGAACGTTTTGTAAAATCCAGTGGATTTTGGTTCCACTAAAATACGGATTAATAACTAATCCGGTTTTTGCACTAATCATTTCGCTATGACCAGCAGCAATTAACTGGTCACAAAATTCACTTGTTCGGCGGTCTTGTCAAACAATACCGTTATAAACTGGTAATCCGGTTTTCTGATCCCAAAGAATAATCGTTTCACGTTGGTTTGTAATTCCTAAAGCTGCTAAATTAAAGGATTTAATTTTCGCTTGGTGCTTAGCGGTTTGCATAGTTGATAATTGGGTGTTCCAAATCTCAATCGGATCATGCTCAACCCAACCAGATTTAGGAAAATACTGGGTGAATTCTTTTTGTGCAAGCGCAATAATTTGGCCTTGATGGTCAACAACTAGTGAGCGACAAGATGTTGTACCTGAATCAAGGGTAATGACATATTTTTCCATAAACATTTCTTTCTTCTTGAATTGTTAAGCAATTTGTGATTCTGGTGGTTACTTAATGCAACTGTAACCTCCAGCACCACGCAAACCTAAACTAACTAGTTCAGATTTGTTCGATTTTATTTTAAATGTTTTTTCGCATTATCAACAAAAGAAGCCGTTTTTTTCACCAAAAATGCAGCAAAAAAATCCTTTTTAACAGACACCAGCTAATGCTTAACAATTTTTGGGGTCATAATAATACCATTTAGATACAACAATTCCACAACTAGATTAGTTGTGGAATTGGCAGGATTTTGGAATTGATTCAGTGAACAATGACACTTTTTTGCAGGATTAATTATTTTTGGATTTTTTCACAGTTTGCGCCATGTACAACCGTTTACTACGACCCCGGTAGCGTTTTCAAAGTAAATAAGCTCCTGTTAAAGTTCCAATAGTCCCACTTCCCCCAAAAATTGGACCTAGTAAAAGTGGTAATTGGTTTTTAAAATCACCAACCGTATACCAAAAAGTTTGAGTTCCTAAATTAGTACCATCTTGGTAGTAGTTTTGGAATTGGAGTTGAATGTATAATCGTCCTAATAAGTCATTAGCACTTACCTTAATAATTGGGTCTTCAATTTGTTTATGATCACTCATAAATTGAACCAGTGAGCGCAACCGTTGTTGGTCGGATTTTAAAAGGGTTTCAATTGCAGACGGGCGTAATTGATTTAAAGTATTATCCTGTCGTAGTGCTTCAAAGTTGGTAGTGAATTCAGTTGTGAAAGCGGTGTCAACGGTTAATTTAATTTCTGGGACTGCAATCACATCGTTGTTTTGGGGCACATTGTGAACATACCCGTGTAAAATTTGTAAGTTTTTTAAACTAATTACCCCACTAATGTGATTAATACTTATTGAATCAACTAATTTAGCACTAGGAGTTAAGCGAGGTCGGGTTTGGGGGTCATTGAAAACCGAGTTTAAAAAAACTAAACCATTACCCAGCATCAGCATTTCATTGAAATCTGTTTCAGTAAACTGGTTGTGTAAAACAGCTTGTTGCAAATCAAATAATAGTTCTGAAACCGATTTGGTTAAACCAAATAAATTGCGTAATCAATTAATGATTATCGTATTGTTGTTGGGTAATAATTCAGTTGAACTCACTGCAAATTGTAAAACAATATCGGGCAGTTCTAAAGTGGGTCCAATTTTCCCTTCGGTTCAGGGGGTTAAAATGCGAATTTGACTTAACCGTAATTCACTCCCAGTTAAACTAATATTGCCAATTTGACCAACGGGGCCAATAATATTAGTTGGATCAGAACCACTAGTTAAAACTGAATTGGTGGCATTGCGTAAGTGATAAACTTTTTGGTTTAAAAATTGTTGGAAGCTAAAAGTTGGATCAGTTTGGGCTCCCAATTGTAAACCCAATTGAGTTAATAATATACTTGGGGGTTGGTTTAGAATATCTTCATAGTCTGCTAGTGGATTACAGATAAATTCGGTGTTGGCTCCGGTGTTTAAATACCAAATTTCGGCCACTTCAATTTCATAATCAGGAACTACCGGACTATTCTCATCCGTGGTATTCGCATATAACGCAAAGATCAGTTTATTAACTTTTAAAGTCCGCTCACCATTGGAAATTTCAATCTCAGCCGGATAAGCAATCGTGGTATCATATGCTCCCCCATACGGCACATTATTAGCCATAAAAGTACTAATTCAGGCTTGCTGAATGGAGCGTCAACGGTGGGAGGCGCGCACCGATAAATTTTTGCGATTGGCAGTCAAAAATTCTAAATCGGCTTTCATGGTGGCTGCATCAACATCGTTTCATAATGGCGCTAATAAGTTAGCACTAAATTCGCCCTGGCTTAATTGTTCAGGGACCTCTTGGTTTGCGTATTTATGAAAAATGACTGTGGTACCATTGCGTAAAAAATTCACATAAATGAAGTCATTAACCAAATGTAGTTGGGTTGAACCGTTGGCTAAATAATTCACAATGTGGGGTTTGCGAATAATCAAAATGGAAGAGTCTAAAGCCGATGCTTCAATCCGTTCAGCAATGAAATAAGTGCGGTTAACTCCGCTTGATACCGCCGAATTAACAAATGCTAAATAATTGGGCAAATAAAAATAATTTTGAAAATTCGTCTTCTTAATGAAGTCATTTGCTGACTGTGCTTTTAGTTGGTTAATGCGGACTAAATCAGTTGGATTAATGCGCGCCGCATTATTATTCACTAATCATCTGCGGATTAAGTTTGAACCAACTTGGGTGGTTTGATGAACTAAATTGGGGGTATTTAAACTGGCAACTGCATCATCAACAACTTGTTTTTGGGCGGGAGTAATTCCGGCTGCGGTGTAACTGTAACCAAAATAAAATTTGGCATAATCATCTTTAAACCCAGCCGCAGAAGTGATGTTGGTATTAACCTGAAAAGTAGTTAAATATTTATTTGGTAGACTATAAGTTTTAGCTTCAGTTACCACATGATCGACTGGTTCTTGACCCGCAGTGGAAACAAAATTGGTCATGGTTATCGCATTGGCTGCAAATGTAATGGTACCCGCAACTAAATCAACTTGAATTTTGGTTGGATCAATGCGGTAATGGTTTTCGCTGATGTTGTTAACATCAAAAGTTTTTTTACCAACATTGAGTGCATCAATGTAAGCAGGGGCTAAAGTGGGTGAACTAAAAATTTGTTCGACTTCTAAAACTGATTTATTCGCTAAAGCCGAACTGATTGATTGGGATCAGATGAAACTGTTGACAACTGAACTGGCTTGGACACTATGTTCTGGTACATCGTGAGTTACTGTAATAAAACTATTCGCTTCTTGTCAGTTTTTAAATTGCAAATTTTGAAAAGTTAATTGCCCAGTTTGATTATTAGCCACTAAAGCTTCATTTAACGTTGTTTTTAAAGCAAAATTATTTTTGTTAATGTTTTGTAGAGTGAACAAGTTCATGTCAGTTAAGTTGAGATTATTGTTAACAATCGCTTGTTTTAAATCATAAACATTCATTTGGTTTAAGACTTCTTCAATTGTTGTGGCTTGATTATTATTGGGATCAACTTGGACTAAATTATTGGTTTTTAAATAATTTTTAATATTCGTAATAATTTGATCATCTGTTGCTCAAGTTAAAGAAGATACAGGACGTTGACCTTGGTAGTTAGGTGAAATTGGAATCGTTAGATAAGTCGGGGTTTTTGTAGCAGTTTGATTTTCTGGCTGACCATTGTTATATTTAATCCCATTTAAAAAATGATTTTTTAACCGAATATTTGTGAACCGAATTTGGCCGTTAACCATACTTTTAATGAAGTTATCTGCTTGGGTTACTAAATCAGCAGTTGTTAATTGATTGTTGTTAGGCTTGTTCACAACATTTAAAAAAATTTGCGGATTAGCTTTAAATGCGGCCTCAATTTCTTCAGGAGTTTTGCCTAATAAAAAACTGTTTAATTGGTCTTGGGTTTTTCAAGTGACTGTTGTTGTTTGGTTGAACAAATGTTCTCATAACACTGTAATCCGTTGTTCGGGAATACCATTAACTAAATCGCCCGGAATTCGCACTTGTCATAATAGTGTTCCGTTTGCATCATTAGGAAACAGGGTGAAGTATTGATTAGCATCAGTTTTTGTTACTGATTTTCAAGTGGAAACATCTGTGGTGACTGCACCTAATTCAAAAATATCTTGAGCAGTAATCGCACTTGCTGGTTTAGCAATAATTTTATTAAATAAATCTAGTTTAGCTTGATCACTACCAAAAGTTGTGGCATTAAAAGTTTGTGCCGCATCAGCATCAGCAATGTTTTTCCCAATTACCGTGGTATTGGTTTTTGGCAATCCGGTTCATTTATAAACGACATTTTTTAGCTGAGTTGGATAACTAAAACTGGTCCCGTTTGCAAAGGTGTAATCAGGAATTTCCACTTTAAATTGCACCGTTCCATCCACTTGGTTTTTAATGATCTCAGTAATTCATTGGGCATTAACATGGGTTAATTGATCTTGGTTAGCTTCAATCGTTGATTGTTGGGCATTATCAACCATTTTGTTGCCCAAGTAGTTGGTTTTAAAAGTTTTAGCAATTAAAGCTGCTGTAACTTTATTGTAATCAGCAACTGTACTAATTGCCGCTTTAGCACTTTGTGGCGCAGCATATTCTAATAAATTATTCTTTGCGCTACTAGAAGTGAAAGCTTCAAAACTTCCTTGTTCATTTTCTTTTTGAATTTGCGCTTGAGCAAATCCGGTGACAGTTTTATTGACTGTGACATCAATCGTTGGCGTACTGTCATTAGAAGCTGTAGCTTGAGTATCACCCATTTTGTACAACCGGCCCTGACGAGAATAACCCGGCGAATAAATACGGAATTGGTAAGTTAATGATCCTGCTTCTGGATCATAGCTGAGTTTGACATTATTTTCATTCAACCGCTCCATATAAATTTCATCAAATTTTTTAGTTGATTTTCAAAATTTATTTTGTCCATCTAAAATATCATCGACCCGGACATTTTGGGGAAATTTATTGTGATATTCGGATAAATTTAAATCATTAGTGTCAGCTGTTGCAGCTACAGCACTAGCAAAATTACTAGTTTGATCTAATTCTGTAGCAATGGTATCAACCACATTAAAATAACTGGAATAATTGTATAAACCATTATTCATCACAAGTGATGAAGTATAAGGAATGGGAGCATCTTTTCTGACCCCAAAACTACTGTCACGGTTAATATTCGATACTCAAGTAACTGGTGAACCAACGGTTAAGTTCATAATCGGTAGATTCCCAAAAACACTACCAAAGTGTCTAATACTATTGTTGACATTTTGACCAGATCTTTTCCCAGCTGCATTTCCGTTATAAAGATTAATCGGGTTTTCTGCATAATTGGCCATCAACCCAATTTCGCTCCGCCCTGATGGCGAAAAATTTAACCGGGCGTTAAAGTTTTCATAATTCCGCGCATCATAAAAGACATTACCATCAAAAACTGGTTGATAATCTGCGCCCCGTTCGGATTTAGCAAATGATTTAGCCGTGATTAAATAAGTGCGAAAGGGTTTGTACCGTTTGTAATATGTTTGGTTATTTACATCCGTAAAACTCATGCGCCCTGAACCACCATTATTTCTAGGAATTGTAACTCACCCTTTAGTGCCCCAGAATCCACTTTTTTTCCCGTTATTAGTTCCGTTAATAAAACTCTCTAGAGTTGGGGCATTAGCGGCACGTTCGTCAGGATTGTATAATCCTGTTCAACTATCATCTTCTTGTTTACCAAAATCTGACAGTTTAGGAACCTTTCAACTAATACCTGTGCCCCCACTTAAAGCAGTTGTACCACCATACGGATCTGGCATAGGTGGTTGTGAAGCTGCTGAACTATCTCCCCCACTACTTGATGGTGCAGATTCGGTCATGTTATCCCAGTCATTTCCATCCGCATTATCAGCTCGTGAATCTTGGTTTTGTTCTAATAAACCAAAACCATTAAATGATCGAAACGAATAAACACTTAATAACGGCCGAGCAAAATTATAACCAGGACGAATGCCTGTTGTCCACCCATTGACCCCCATAAACGGAAAAATGGAATCGGGTTGGGGCACTAACATTTCCGCATTCGCATTGGGGTTAGTCGCATCATTTTTATTTGTAGAAGTAGTAATGATTTCTTGTTGGGTTTGTTTGTAAGCCGATGATTTGTAATCATTTAACCCAACATATAAATTGACACTTTTTTGTTGGGGTGAGGTCGATGAATTAGAATCAAAATTAACGTTCGTATTCCGGAAAACCATTGGTGCTACAAGGTTATTATTAGAAAAACTAAAATAAGGATTTTTACCGCCTGAAGAAGCCGTCATGCCATTGGCATGAACGACATTAGCATCTAATTGTTGATCTGTTTGATTGGGAACATCATTGTAATTGCCAAACGTTAATCCCCGAATTGGTCAGGGAGATTGACGTCAACGGGCAACTTGTTCATCCGTATATTTATATTGGGTTTGATCATTTACTTTTTTATCCCCCGAATTATAAACATCAATGCCGTATGGGCCGCGAATATTTGGGTCTTGAATACTTAATAATCCTGTAGTATTCGTAGTTGTTTTTAATGAATATCACGGCGTTGCATAAATCCCCAGTGGATCAGTTTCGGTTCCTGAACCTAATTTATTATTGCTCATGTTTAAATAAGCCAAATTAATTTTTAAATAGTATTTGGGAATTTCGCGAATGTTGTTTGACGCCACATCATAAAACCGTGGTACACCTTGATGAATTGGGGTGTTGTACTGGTTTTCGGCATTAGTTCTCTCTTCTGTGCCTTCAGTTAATTGGTCAAATGGATCCAGAACATAAGAAGCAACATTAATCATCTTATTTAAGTGAGAATTAGTTGCCAAAATTTTATACAATTTTGGCATTTTAGTTTTGTCAAACTTAATTTCATAATCCCCAAAATGATTGTTAGACAAATTAATATTTCACAATTCACTCCAAACAATTGCGGGGTTTAAAATCGCATCAATTTCAGTTAAATTTAAATCGCTTAAATCAAGTGATTTAACCTTTGCTAAAGCAGCTTTAGTAACTTGGGAATTAACTCCTAAATCATACTGGGAATTACTAATGGTTTGTTCGGTTGCTTTCAATGCATCTAATACCCGGGTGGCTAAACGGGATAAGGGAAAAACATCAATAATCCGTTTGACACTAGATTCATCAGCTCAGTCCACATAGTGAACTGTTGTTGTTGCTTGTTGATCAGTTTTGTGGTCTTGAACCCGATAGTTTAAACCAGGCTGCAATTGTGTCATTTGACTGATGCTTAAACTGAAACTGGCTAAAGTGATTAAACCGAAAATCATTCAATTATTTGTTCGGAGATTTTGAAGTAGCAATTTTTGTTTGCGATTCATAGAAAATTATTTAGTTTGATCCTAATGAAAAAAACCATTGTTCGTCTTTGGTTTGAAACGACGAAATTTGATTGAACGAGTCCCAGTAAACTGGGTTACTCCCTAGATGCATTTAAAGTCATTTAGTAACACAACAACAATGATGCATGTTGTAATATCTGCAAATAATTAGGAAGATCAAACCCCAATTTATTCCAGTAACAATACTTAATTTTTCGGTTAATATTATTGGTTTTTAAAAAGTGCGAAACTGTGCTGTTTGACAAACGCCAAAAACCCAAACCTGTGCTGGGGTTTGGGCTAAAAATTTGGAGAGTGAAAATGAAATTATTTTTTAATAAATTAATTCCATTATTGTCGGTGAAATTAGTGGCAAATAAAGCCCCCCCCCGACGCAATTACTTGATTTGGTTGCATCATGTGAGCTCAACCATTTTGTACTGCAATAGTTGGGTCCACAAGTTGTTGGTTTGGGGATTTGTGATCAAATCAATAAGCTAAGTTTATAAAACTAACAGTCCTAGAAATAAAAATAGCAAAATTGATTGGTCATTTTCTTGTTCAAGAAAATGCATATTTATCAGCAGATGCCATAAACAATTGGTTGAATTTTCCAGTCATTGAAAATTAAATAATCAATTCCAACAATGACAACTTGTAACTTTAAATGAATAAGAAATAAGTTACAAAAATTAATATAGCAAATTACATGTTCAATTCAAAAATTGAACATGTAATTATTGAAAAAAGTTATGCTACTTGAGAGCAAAATAAAGAATATTGGGTAATATTACTTCAATTCTACCACAGTTAAGATTTCTAGTTTTTGTTAAACTCCGAACTTAGTTTTATAGTTTCAATTTCACTTGCATATACCAAGAAGTTTGTTAACTAAATGTAGTCAATAATGATTTATTGCAATGAGAAAATTTATGACAACTTGTCTAGTTTGATTATTAGTTATTCTGCTTGTTTTTTGGATTTTGTTTGGCGAAGTTTTTTATTTGGAGCACGCGTTTGTTGGGTTGTAGTTTGCATGTATTTAATGCTGCTAGTGGTATGACGGTGCCGTCAAATCCCATAATAAATCCCAACCCCTAAAAGGGTTAATAAGACCATAATTCATGGTAAATGGGTGTTAACAAAAACATGTGAATTCGAATCAAACCCAGTTAAAACTAGTTGTTTCTGTAAATTTTTAACTTGTCCGTTCACAAACGCATTTTCAATTTCATAATCAATGATAATCTGGTTGTTAACCAGATCAGATTGAATGGCCCGAATGATTAAGCGTTGTTGGTCATTTTCACTAATTAAAACTTCACTTAATTGTAAATACCGATAAGCCAAAGCAAATTGATCAGATTGTAAAGCCATAGTGGTATTGCGAATGTTCGCTTGAATTCCTTCTCGGACTAAATCCGTGGTAATCTGTTCGGTTGTTTCAGCTACAATCCCTGTGTTCACTAATTTTAGTTGGGTTAAATCAATTTGGGCTTGATCAAACTTTGCTAAAAATGGGGTTAAACTAATCGGATTGGGGTTTAAATCATCAACTGTTGTCTGATAACTATTAACTAATTGGATACTGCCAGCTAAAAAAGTCAGCTGACCAATACCGTCGTTAATTAAAATGTAATCAGTTAACTGCTCAACTGGAGTTTGGGTGGCTAATAATTGCGCAAAACGGGGATTTAACACTAATGACAATGGATTGGTTGGGCGGGAAAATCCTTGAACTTGGAAGAAAGATTGTAAGAACGTATTAATAGCGGCTGGTTCGTGTAAATTTGTTCTTAATCACCCTAAAATGTCTGCGCCCGAAACATCTTTAACTGCTTTAAAACTCCCGTTAAAATTCAGTTGATAATCAGCTTGGTCATAAGCTTGGGGATGAATTACAATTGGTTGGCGTTTAAAACCCTGAATAATTACATTATTCAAACCAACATTAACATAATTACCCGTTTGATCAATTAAACTTTGGGTTGTTTTATTCAAATCAAAAATGTTTTTCAGAATTTCAGTTTGTTGATCAGTTGCATTAGGAACATGAAAATGCAAGAACGGATTAAGCACGTAAATTTGTTCGTTTTTCGCACTGTAATATAAATCCGCTTTGCGCACATTAAAACTGAAACGATATTTTTCCAGTTGCTGTTTCAAAATTTGAAAAGCTTCATTATATTGTTGGTGTTGATTACTAATTGCAATTCCGGTATTATCAACTAAGGTTCAACTGACTAAATCTAAAAGTTGATCGGTATTAGTTAGTTCAACATAATCATTATTAACTGGATTAATTTGGTGAATTAATTGTTGGTAGTATTCTTCGACAGTTAAATTTTGAAATTGGTTATTCGTTACTGTTCCTGAACTGGATTCTCCATCTAAATTCCTTAGTTTCTCATCATCAGTGCGAATTTTTAAATTGCTTTCAGTAAAGTTTTTTCAACTGGGTAACAAAAACACCCCTAAAGCATTCGTGATTTCAAAAGTTTGTTCTTTATTAGCTAAAGTAAAATGACCCGCACTTAATCCGGTAATATAATTTTCCACTTGAACTTTAACAGTTAAGCTCCCCGCATTATAATCTGCAGCACTGAATGCTAGATTAGTGAACTTTGTCATTTTGCCGACATTAGTTTGATCCACATCTTGACTGGTAAATGTTGTGGTAAAAAACCGTTCTGCATCCGGATTCGTGTAATAAATCGGGTGAATAAATTTAAATTTTAAAATGTTAATCGCATCTTCAGCCGCTAACAAATCCGCACCAGTTAATGGTTGGTTAGCTGGAGCATTATATAGTTTTTGGGCTTTTGCTAACAAGTCCTGCAGTTGGTTCACAATCCCTAGCACACTTTCGTTGGCAAAAGTGCGATTCACATCAACATTAGCTGCAAAGGGTAATTGTTTTTTAATTTCCGCATCAATCCGGAAAAAGTAGTTACTTAAGAAGAAACTAATTGGTTGGTTATAAAATTCTGGAGCCGGATTGCGTTCTGGTTTAGCTGAATTTTTATAAACATTATTAACAAATAAAGTATTGGCCGCAATTTTAACTTCACCCGTAGAATTGTTAATTTGGATCCCACTGAAGTCATTTAAATCAACATATGTTTGATAGCTGGTATTTGATGTCGAAGTGGTTAACACATGGTTTAAAAATCCCGTCAAATTATCATAGGTTTGATAATTCACTTGACTTGGTAGTTGACTAGTTTGCAGATTTTTTAACCGGCGTAATTCCGCCAATCATTCACTTGGTAATAAATCTTTTCATTGCTTAGCTAACGCATCATGGAATAAAGATCCGCCTCCAGTATAAGTGGAATCTGGTTTATTAGTGGCATTTGGAGTTGCTGATGATTTGTATTTATCATCAATTGCTTGGTTTTGGGTAGTATTAGGTTTAAAAGCGACTAATAAATTTGGTAATCGGGTAATTGGTGCATTCGCTTCAGTGCCTTGATAGAATTTACCGTTTAAATATCCACCTTTAATTACCAAGCCATTAATTTCAACTAAATCTGCATCAGTGCGTAAACTTACGTGTTTTTTAATTGTATCTCGATCATGACTTGGTACACTACCAAAACCAATGACTAATTGTTTTTGTTTTGTGTCATCTAACGCTGTAGCGCCATTTAATTCTTTGTCCTTAGTTGTTGCAAATGATGGAGCAGCAGAATTAAAATCTAATAGCGGAAATAATAATTCACTGAATTTAGTTTGTTCTGTAGCTGCTGATAATGCTGTTTGAAAGTTACTGATTGAATCTTTATAAGCATCATAATTGATGAAAGAAATGCCTGAAACTGGATCATTATTTTGTTTTCATGTGAATGAAGAAGTGAAATTGGATAACCCAAAAAAACTGCCCGTTCGAACATCAATTACTTGATGACTCCCTGTTGTTTCAGATAAAGTCACTGCAAAATCCACACTACCAACTTCATCATTACGATTAACATCAGTTAATTGTAACTGGGTTTCAGGTGGTAAAAAATCAGTTAATTTATTCTCAGTTTCAGCTTCTGTTCATTGTTTAGTTACGATATTTTTTTCTGTGCCCTGAATCGTTTGAAAAGTTTTTAGGGTAACAAATTCTTTGAGTTTGTTATCCGTATATTCTAAAGCACCTAAATTTTTTGCAGCATTATCGGTATTAATGGAAAAACTAAATTTTTTAAACGTGGTAATCGTGTGGTTTTCAACTAAGTTGATCCCACCATTGACTGGATTAGCATTGATTTGTAAAGTGAATGATAATGTTCCATCATTCTTATTGAAAAAGACGCTGCTAACGTATTTATCTGCAGCTTTTAAATCAGCTAATTTATGAATGTTTTGACTTTTCAAATCAGTAACTGAAGCTGATGGGTTTTCTAAATCAGAAGTTAGTTTACCATCAGTTCGTTCTAACCCAATTCAGCGCACACCGACATGATCTTTAATTCATGTTAGCGCTGCACTACGGTCTTTAGAGGCAAAATTTTTTGGGGCATTAGTTTCATCATCAAAATTAGTAACAGTTTTGTCATTATTAATTAAAAAAACTTTTTGTTGCGGAAATCCGGTTAATGTAATATCTTCAATACTAATCTTATTGTTGTTAGGATCATTGACATCAAACCCCACCACAATTTCATTTTTGATTAGATCTACTTTTTTAATGAATAAAGCATTGGAGTTGTTACGAATGTAATTGTGAATGTAACTAGTTCCTGATGTTCACTGATCAATGTTATTGGATAAATCAGTTTGACTGATCATTGATGCAAATTTAAAGCGATTAGTAAAATCACTTGCTGTGGAAACATCAAATGTTCTGTCACTACCTGTTGTATTTTTAGCGTTTAAAAAATAACTGGTATCAGTCAGTACATTAATCGTGTAACGATAAGTTCATTCTTGAGTTGGAGCAGAAATAATTAAATTGAATGATGGTGATTTAGGCACTGCATTTGTCCCACTAGTTTCAGCAAATGTTTGAATATCAATTCCTAATGATTTATTTCCAGTTGCACCAGATCAAGTTGTTGCTTTTTTTCGTCCGTTGTAATAGGGAAGTTGTCCTAAAACTTCAGTTAGAAATTTATAACCGTTGTTGGTAACTTGGGGAGTTTGACCAACAATTGCAGTTGGTAGTCCATTTGATTCAGAAGGTTGATATTCAGCGGTCAATTCTTGAAAAGCTAAATTATTTTGAAGTCCATTCGCATTGGCATACAAACTTACCCAATCAATATTTTTAAAATTTGTATCAGCTACATCTTCATTATTTTGGTTTAGCAGTTGAACATTAATTGATTGTCCTGGACCATTCCGACCATCTTGTCTACCTCAAGAATTAGTAACCGAATGGTTTTGGGGTAGAGTGCGGGTTAAGATGTAAGGCACTTGGGAATTATAAGATTTGTAAGCATCTGAAGTGGTCTGTAAAATATTATCTGCAAAAGCCTTTCTTTCAGGTGCCATGTCTTCAGTTCGAGAAACTGAACGTGCATTACGAACAGGTGTTGCAGTTGTGCCAATTTGTTTTAACTCCCCGTTAGAATCAAAACCCGGTAGGACAAATTTTTTATTTTCTTTCTTAGCAATCGTCACGTTATAGTTGATTGTTTTGTTATAACTTTGTAAATAAGTTAGAATTTTGTTATCGTTTAATTGGTTAAAAAAGATTCCGTACAAATTATTGGAATTGGCTCGTCCTCCTGCACTGTTTTGAATATCGTGAATAAAATTCCCATCAAAATTACCCAGATAAGTTGAAAATAAATTATTACCATCTTGGGTTCCGATTCAAACGCGATGAAATCATGGATAAAACTCATTTGTCGTGTTACCAATTTGCCGATTTCATGGACTAACTGGATAACCATTAACATTGGAGTTCACAGTTGCTCCCGCGCCTTGAACTCTTTGAGATTCAGGAATCGTTAATTTCGGTCACGTGTACCAACTACTATTCGTATCTTGTTGAGGTCAAAAATCTAGCAATTGATTGCCATAAAAAGAAAAATTTGGCAGGGTGTAATTATAATTACCAGTTTTTAAAGCATCAAATATTCGCTCAGTTTGCGAAGTTCAATTACTTGGTTTGGTTTCATTGTCTTGATTGTAATATTTTATTCAATTGATCGGGTTTACAACATTGTAAAAACTTGAAGTAAGATTAGCAATTAAAAAATTTAAACCATGAAATCATGGTAATGGTTTTGCAGCAATTGGGGTAATATAGCGTAAGCGATTGTTACTAAAATCCACATTAGTAAACATGTTTTTAGATAACGGAATGCGCTCGATTTGGTTGTTAGAAAAATCAATCCGATAAATATCTTTGGAAAGATCTAATTTAACTCCGCCAAAGTTGATGCCTTTATCTAAGTTGAAATGAGTACTACTATTCGTATTAACTAATGTTCCATCCACAGTTGTAGTAATGTTACTTGTTGTATCATACGGAATATCACTAGAACTAGTATCTGTTGGTTTTAAACCATTTTTATTAGCTGATAAAGTTGTAGACTGGTTAATATATTTGTTGCCGTCTCGTGTTTTAAAATAAAACGGATCAGCTGAAACTGCATCTAGAAAACTACTATAATCAGTAATTGATTTTGTGCCAGTTTTACTAACTGAACTGCTACTACTTCCTAGATAATTCACAGCAGGCAAAGTGATTTCTAATCACTTTTTAACACCTTTAACAATTGCTAAATCTTTAACATCAGAATTGGTATCTCACAAACTTTTTAAATAATCATAATAATTTTGATTGTCTTGAGAAGTTGGTGAGGAACTTTGTAATTCCGTAGTTGTTCGGTACTCAGTTGAATAATGATTATTACTAAAAGTATTAAAATTCCCGATCGCTTGAATCGCATTCCGACTAGCCCGAATGTTTTTTAAAGCCGGAAAATTTTTGTAATTCGGATTGGGAAAATGGGTAATGATATTATCTTCGACATTAATCGTACTCAAACCGCGGTAACGAATTTCAAAATTAGAATTACCAGCGATACGCGAAGAAGAATTAGCGGTGCCTAACAAATCATAAATCCCTAAACCCCAACGCAGGTTGGGATTAAAAATCTCCGCAATTGAAGATAATGCACTATTTGATAAATCTAAAGTGATGCTAGTTTTATCAAAGGCATTAAACCAATCTTCTTGAGAAAAAGCTTCTTCAGAACCTTTACCTAAAATACTTCCAACCGCATTGCGAATTGCCCGAGTTGGAAACAGTTCAGTTAATTTGTTACCAGAAGTTTTTAGGGTTGGTCAATTATTACTGGTTTCAGTTAAACTAAACAAACCTGGAGGCGGAGCAAATTTCACATCCTTTAATTCTTTAGTTTGTTTGTTATACTGAACGTATTTTAAATTGACATAATCATAGGCATTAGCTTTGATTGTTTCACTGTTTTTAGTCAAACTAACTTCAGTTGAAACTACCCGAATGCCGGTTTTGGGTAAATCACCTTGAAACGAAATTGCTTTAGCTTCTTTTTCGATGATAATGTTTTCTAGATCAGCTAAATCACGGCCTAAAAACGCACTTAAATCTGAATCAGCAACGGAGTTAGCACTAGAACTAACCCCCCCCGTGGTTGTTTGGCCAGATTGGGTAATGCGGGCAATGCGGGCTTGAACCGGATCGATTTGTTCAGCTGCTTGTTGAGCTTGGTATGCTTGGTGTACTAAATAAGTGGAACTGATAAAAGCAGTAACACTAGAAGTCAAAAGAGCCAAACTAATTAAGCAATTTGTTGAGAAAGAAAAACGGTCTTTACCAGTTGCTCCAAAAACGAATTTGTTAAATTTCGGATTCATTGAAAATGGTCATGATAAATCGAAACAATAACAACTTGTAACTTCAAAAGTTAAAAAAGCAAAGCAAGAAAGCTAATATAGCTAATTATCCATTTAATTGAAAAATGAAATGGACCTTCATTCAATAAAAGTTACAACAATTTTGTGAATATATGAAAAAATATCGGTTGATAATGGTTTAATTTTATCATAAGCAAATTTTGCTGTTTGTAAATGTTTCAAGCCGATTTTTAACATGAAACCCCATTACATATAACAAGAATTTGTACAAGAAATATTTATAAATTATTTTGGTTTATTTAATCAACAAAAAAACAACCACTGGTAATTTCCAGTGGTTGTTTTTAATGCATGATCATAAGAAATAGTTTGATTAACTATTTTTTCATTTTAACAGCAGTGTTGGCCATATAAAATTTCTTGCTGCCCAAATACTTCCGTCTTCAGAAATAATAAGCTAAACCAATCAAGCTAATCCCACCAGAACCGCCAAAGACGGGAGCTAAAACTAATGGGAGTTGGTTTTTGAAATTTGATAAGGTGTAACTAAAAGTCTTTGGCCCTAAGTTGATGCCGTTTTCGTAGTAGTTTTGGAAACTCACTTGAATGTAGAGTTGACCCAACAAATCATTCGCACTAACGCTTAGTTCGGGTTGTTCAATTTGTTTATAATCATCCATAAAGTGGATTAAAGCGTGTAAACGGGGTTGATCCGCGGTTAAAACACTTTTAATTTCAGAAGGTCGGAGCTGGTTTAAATCAGCAGCTTGGTTCAGTTCGTTGAAATTAGTTACAAACGTGGTTGTAAACGTTGTATCAACCACTAACCTAATTTCAGGAACATCAATGATTTTATCATTTTGGGGCACATTATCAATATAACCGTGCAAAATTTGTAAATTTTTTAAATTAACTGCCCCACTAATATGATCAATTGTGACTGAATCAGCTAATTTTTTTGTTGGAGTTAACCGCGCTTGGGTTAATGGATCAGCAAAAACCGAATTCAAGAAGACCAGACCATTGCCAACTCTTAACATCTCATTAAATTCAGCTTCCCTGAATTGTTCAGTTTGGATTGCGGTTTGTAAATCAAATAATAATTCGGCAACTGATTCTTTAGCCCCAAACCGGTTTTTTAATCAACCAATAATCACGGTGTTGTTATTTGGTAACAATTCAGTTGAACTTATTGCAAATGGCAGCACAATATCGGGCACCATTAAAGTTGGCCCAATTTTCCCTTCAGTTCATGGAGTGAGGATTTGAATTTGACTTAAGCGTAATTCATTACCAGTTAAACTAATGTTCCCAATTTGACCAACGGGACCAATGATATTGCTGGTGTCAGAACCATTGGTTAAAACCGAATTAGTTGCATTGCGTAAATGATAAACTTTTTCGTTTAAAAATTGTTGGAAGCTAAAAGCCGGATCAATTTGAATTCCCAATTGTAAACCCAATCGAGTTAATAATAAACTTGGTGGTTGGTTTAAAATATCTTCATAATCAGTTAAAGGGTTGCGAATAAATTCGGTGTTAGCACCCGTATTTAAGTACCAAATTTCAGCCACTTCAATTTCATAATCAGGCACCACCGGACTGTTTTCATCCGTGGTGTTGGCATATAAAGCAAAGATTAATTTGTTAACTTTTAAAGTGCGCTCTCCATTAGAAATTTCAATCTCAGCCGGATAAGCAATCGTGGTGTCATATGATCCGCCATATGGCACATTATTCGCGGTAAAAGTACTAATTCAGGCTTGTTGAATGGAACGTCAGCGGTGGGAAGCCCGGACCGATAAATTCTTACGGTTTGCGGTTAAAAATTCTAGATCCGCTTTCATAGTCGCTGCATCAACATCATGTCATAATGGCGTTAGTAAGTTGGCGCTAAATTCGCCTTGGCTTAATTGTTCAGGAACTTCTTGGTTTGCATATTTATGAAAAGTGACAGTTGTACCATTGCGTAAGAAATTGACATAAATAAAGTCGTTAACTGGATGTAATTCTGTGCCCCCATTGGCTAAATAATTCACAATGTGGGGTTTGCGAATAATTAAAATCGAAGAATCTAAAGTGGATGCTTCAATCCGTTCAGCAATGAAATAAGTGCGGTTAACTCCGCTTGACACGGCTGAGTTGACAAATGCTAAATAGTTTGGTAAATAAAAATAACCACTGAAATCAGTTCGTTGCACAAAAAGATTAGCAGATTGTTGTTTTAATTGGTTAATGCGGGCTAAATCAGTTGGATTAATGCGGGCCGCATTATTGTTCACTAATCATCTTCGGATTAAGTTCGAACCCACTTGGGTAGTTTGGTGGACTAAGTTCGGGGTTTTTAACGTTGCAACTGCATCATCAACAACTTGTTTTTGTGCAGGAGTAATTCCGGCTGCAGTGTAGCTGTAACCAAAATAAAATTTCGCATAATCATCTTTAAACCCAGATGCAGAAGTAATGTTCGCATTCACTTGGAAATTGGTTAAATATTTATTTGGTAAACTATAAGTTTTTGCTTCTTCAATTACATAATCAACGGGAGCTTGACCTGCACGCGAAACATAATTAGTCATAGTAACTGCTTGGGGTTCAAATGTAATGGTACCCGCAACTAAATTAACTGTAATTTTGGTTGGATCAATGCGGTAATGGTTTTCACTAATGTTATTTGCATTAAAGGTTTTTTTACCAACATTTAACGCATCAATGTATGCCGGAGCTAGAGTGGGTGAACTAAAAATTTGTTCCACTTCTAACACAGATTTATTCGCCAAAGCTGAGCTAATTGATTTGGATCAGATGAAACTGTTAACAACCGGACTAGCATTGATTGTGTGTTCTGGAACATCATAAGTCACTGTTTCAAAACTATTCGCATTTTGTCAGTTCTTAAACTGTAAATTTCTAAAAGTTAATTGTCCAGTTTGATTATTAGCAACTAAAACTTCATTTAAACTGGTTTTAAGACTAAAGTTATTTTGGTGAATATTTTTTAGATCAAACAAGTTCATATCAGTCAAGTTTAAATTGTTATTGACAATTGCTTGTTTTAAATCATACACATTCATTTGGTTTAAAACTTCATCAACTGTTGTTACTTTTTCATTATTGGGATCAACTTGGACTAGATTATTTTTTTGTAAATAATCTTTAATGTTTTTGATTACTTCAGTTTCGGATTTTCAAGTTAATGCAGAAACCGGACGTTGTCCTTGGTAGTTCGGTGAAATCGGAATTGTTAAATAAGTTGGATTAGTTATTGGAGTTTTGTTTTCGTCCTGGCCGTTATTATATTTAATGCCGTTTAGGAAATGGTTTTTCAACCGAATATTCGTCAACCGAATTTGTCCGTTATTAACATTGATAATGAAATTTTCATCTTCAATTTGTAGATCAGCTGCAGTTAACTGATTATTATTCGGTCTATTAAGTACATCTAAAAAAGCTTGGGGGTTAGTTTTAAATGCCACTTTAATTTCTTCTGGGGTTTTCCCCAGTAAGAAATTATTTAATTGGTCTTGGGTTTTTCAGGTGACAGTGGTTGTTTGGTTAAACAAGTGTTCTCACAAAACTGTAATCCGTTGTTCGGGAATGCCATTGTTTAAATCACCCGGAATCCGTACTTGTCATAATAAAGTTCCGTTGGCATCATTGGGAAACAAGGTGAAATAATCATTTGCATTGTCTGCAGTAACTGTGGATCATGTTGACACATCTGTGGTAACTGCACCTAAATTAAAGATATCTTGAGCAGTAATCGCACTTGCGGGTTTAGCAATAATTGTTTTGAATAATGCTAATTTAGCTGCATCATCTTTAAAAGTATTTTCTATAAAAGTTTGTTGTCCAGCATCAAGCGCAATGTTTTTCCCAATTACTGTGGTATTAGTTTTTGGTAAACCGGTTCATTTATAAACAGCCGTTTTCAGTTTAGTGGGGTAATTAAAACTAGTGCCATTGGCAAACGTGTAATCCGGAATTGCCATTTTAAATTGAACCGTGCCATCGACTTGGTTTTTGATGATTTCAGTAATTCATTGCGCATTCACACTAGTTAATGTGTGTTGATTGGCTTCAATTGTGGCTTGGTTGGCTCCTGCAATCATTTTGTTACCTAAGTAATTGGTTTTAAAAGTATTCGCAATTAAATTTGCATCAACTTTAGTGTAATCTGCTACTGTGGTGATTGCAGTTTGAATACTTTGGGGTGCAGTATATGTTAATAAATTATTAGTTATATCACTGGAACTAAAATCAACAAATGTTCCGCTTTCATTTTCTTTTTGAATTTGCGCACGTGCAAAAC
The DNA here is from genome assembly GCF_024498275.1 of Mycoplasmoides fastidiosum. Lineage (GTDB taxonomy): Bacteria > Bacillota_I > Bacilli_A > Mycoplasmatales > Mycoplasmoidaceae > Mycoplasma_N > Mycoplasma_N fastidiosum. Next base: position 465,710 of record NZ_CP101809.1, on the reverse strand, counting down.
CAGTTACCGTTTTATGAACTGTCACATCAATGGTGGGCGTACTATCTTTTGAAGCCATCACTTGATTATCGTCTGCTTTAAACAACCGCCCTTGCCGCGAATAACCGGGTGAGTAAACCCGAAATTTATAAGTTAGTGACCCAGCTTCAGGATCATAGGTTAGTTGCACATCATTCGGGTTCAACCGTTCCATATAAACGGCATCAAATTTTCTTGTTGATTTTCAAAACTTATCTTTACCATCTAAAATATCATCGACCCGCACATTTTGGGGGAATTTATTTTGGTATTCAGACAGATCTAAATTACTAGTGGTTGTTCCTACTTGAGTACTAAAATTGGCAGCATTATTTAAATCAGTTTTAATTTCATCGACAACATTAAAATAACTCGAATAGTTATATAAGCCATTGTTCATGACTAATGAAGAAGTGTAAGGCACCGGAGTATCTTTGGCTACACCAAAACTACTGTCACGGTCAATGTTGGACACTCAAGTAACTGGAGATGCAGATGTGAAATTGACAATCGGTAAATAACCAAAATAACTGGCAAAATGTTTAATACTATTATTAACATTTCTACCACTTAATTTACCACTTGCACTTCGGTTATAAAGATTAATCGGGTTTTCGGCATAGTTAGCCATTAACCCAATTTCACTTCGTCCTGAGGGCGAAAAATTTAACCGGGCATTAAAGTTTTCATAATTTTTGGCATCATAAAACACATTCCCATCAAAAATTGGCGCATAATCTACACCCCGCTCAAATTTAGCAAATGATTTGGCAGTTACTAAATAAGTGCGGAATGGTTTGTAACGCTTTCAATAAGTTTGATCTGTATCATCATTAAAACTCATTCAACCTGAACGAGGATTGGCATTAATGGTGACAAAATTATTTGTTCCCCAGAAACCACTTTTATGGTCGTTATTATCTCCCTTAATAAAATCCTCTAATGTTGGTGCGGTTGCATCTCTTTCATTCGGATTATATAATCCAGTTCAATTGCCACTACTATCCATCTTCCCAAAATCAGAAAGTTTAGGAACTTCTCATTTAATACCAGTTCCACTTTCTTGTGAACTAGTACCAGCATACTGATCCTGATTAGCTGCTCCAGTACTGCCACTTCCAGATGTTGTTGTTGAAGGTACTGTATTATCCCAATCATTCCCCTCACTACCATCTTCCCGAGAATCTTCATTTTGTTCCAACAAACCAAACCCATTAAAAGAACGAAATGAATAAACACTTAACAAAGGTCGGGCAAAATTATAACCCGGCCGAATTCCAGTGGTTCAGCCGTTTAAGCCCATAAACGGAAAAATCGAATCAGGTTGGGGAACTAGTAATTCCGCATTTGCATTTGGATTAGTTGTATCACCTTTAGTTGTCGAAGTTTTAATGATTTCATCTTGTGCTTTTTTATAAGCCGAAGTTTTAAAGTCTTCTAAACCAACGTATAAATTGACACTTTTTTGTTGGGGTGAGGTGGAAGAGTTTACATCAAATGTCACATTGGTATTTCTAAAGACCATTGGCGCCACAAGGTTGTTGTTGGAAAAACTAAAATATGGTTTTTTGGCCCCTGAATCAGCTGTAGTACCTGAACCAACAGTTACTTCAGAATCCAGTGCACCAGTGGCTCGGTTTGGTACATCATTGTAATTACCAAAGGTTAAACCCCGAATTGGTCAAGGTGATTGGCGTCATCGCGCCACTTGTTCATCGATATATTTATATTGACTGGGATCATCTGTTTTTTTATCTCCAGAATTATAAACATCAATACCGTATGGTCCACGGATGCTGGGATCTTGAATTGGTAATAAGCCACTAGTATTTTGGGTTGTTTTTAACGAATACCACGGCGTAGCATAAATCCCCATGGGATCAGTTTCGGTCCCTGATCCTAACTTATTATTGCTCATATTTAAATAAGCCAGATTAATTTTTAGATAGTATTTAGGAATTTCACGAATGTTGTTAGATCCTAAATCATAATAGCGTGGTACACCTTGCCGAATTGGAGTGGTGTATTGGGTTGCAGCTTTTCCTCTTTCACTTGTACCATCTTCAGTTTTATCTTCAGGATCTTCGACATAAGATGAGACATTAATCATCTTATTTAAGTGGGAATTTGATGCCAAAATTTTATAAAGTTTAGGCATTTTAGTTTTGTCAAATTTAATTTCATAATCACCAAAATGATTATTCGACAAATTAATGTTTCACAGTTCACTCCAAACAATTGCGGGGTTTAAAATCGCATCAATTTCAGTTAGATTTAAATCACTTAAATCAAGTGATTTAACTTTTGCTAATGCTGCTTTAGTAACTTGAGAGTTAACCCCTAAATCGTATTGGGAAGAACTAGATGTTTCAGTTGCTTTTAAAGCATCTAAGACCCGAGTTGCTAAACGGGATAAGGGAAAGACATCAATAATGCGTTTTGAATCAGTACTATTCCACTCTACATGATGCACAACAGTTGCTGCTTGTTGTTTGTGAAAAGAAGAATTAGTTGGTGTCTGAGCATAGTGTTGACTCATTTGGTTAATGCTTAAACTAAAACTAGTTAATGCCACTAGTCCTAAAATTAATAAATTAGAATTAAATTTTTGTTTATTATGAATTTTTAATTTGTTGCTCATAGCAGCTTATTTATTTTAACTAATCGTGAACCACTGCTTTTCTTACGTTGGTTAAACGTAATTGGGTTAAACAAGAACAAATGTTATTTCGTTCTTCCTGCATGAATTTGACACTATCAATTGTGTATTGGTAATGTCAAATTGCGTAATCAAGTGCCATGACTAACACTATTAAAATAATTAGTGTTCATGGTCAATGAATCCTTCAGAACTGCTGGTTCGAATTTTGTAATTCTGTATCTGTTGAGGCTTCAATTGAGTAATGATTATTGTTAAAAGTATTCTGATTGCCAATTACGTGAATGACACTCCCACTTGTATGCATAGTTTTTAAGGCCGAAAAGTTTTTATAATTCCGATTAGGCAAATAAGTGATGATATCACCTGTCACATTAATCCTATTCGAATGCTGGTAACCAATTTTTAAATTCGAACCAGCAATAATTTCAGAAAAAATATTAGCGGTTGGTGATAAATCATAAATACCCAAACCTCAATTGAGGTTTGGGTTAAAAATTTTAATAATTAAACTTAGAGCGTGATTGAAGAGACCTTGAAAAACACGAAGTTTCTTGCATGCTGCGCACCATTTATTTTTGAAAACACTTCCATCTACTGATTTTTCCAAAATGTTAGCTACAACCGTTGGGATTGTTTGAGTAGAAAGAAATTTAGTTAAGAATGAATCAATCTCTGTTAGAGCAAAGCAATTATTTTGCTCTTGATCCAACCTAAATAAGCTTGGAAACAAAGCAAATCTAACATCAGTATAAATTTTAGTTTGCTTGTTATACTGAACGTATTTTAAATCGAGATCGTTATAAGCATTTGCGGTGCTGGTTTGATTATTTTTATTCAAACTCACAGCTGTTGTCACTGCTCAGATCCCAGTTTTAGCTAAATTACCTAAAAATGGGATTAGTTTGGTGTCGGTTTTAATAATGATGTTTTTAATATCGGCTAAATCACGACCTAAAAACACTTTTAAATTTGTCTCATTATTGCAACTAGTAGGAGTTATACCCCCCCCCCGGCGGAGTTGGGTGACTGGATTGAGTGCTGTGGCCAATAATCGTTTGCACTGAATCAATTAGGTGTTGCAAATCGGTTTGTTGGGTCAAGTAACTTGAAGCACTAAAGCCAACATTAATAGACGCTAAAATGCCAAAATTAATTAACCATTGGGTAGATAGATCCCATTTGTTATCATTAGTTTGGGATCTGAAACTGGTTTTAAATTTTGATGTCATTGCAAATAGCACTAAGTCTATACCATGACAACTTGTAACTGAAAGAAATTAAAAATAAAAATCTAACGAATCAACTGATTTTACGTAGTCGATTTTTAGATAAAAAAGTTACAACAAGATTTTTAAAATGAACTTTTCATTGTATGAAATTAATACAATTTTAACATAACCTTAATACCACTATGGTATTAAATCAGTTATTGATTAATTCAAATAGTAACTAAACTCATACATGATATAACCAATTTATGATTTGGAACTAATTTAACAACCATAAAAAAACCACAAGCTGGAAGCTTGTGGTTTTTTACTATCTTTATTTTTTAGTTAATTGCGAAGCGTTGTTTTGCTTCTGTTTTTGAGCACGAATTTTATATCGATTCTTTTGCATGAATTTAATGCTATTAGTTGCGTACCGAAAACGTCAAATTGCGTAATAAATGCCCATTGATGTCACAATTAAAACGATTAAGATTCATGGTAAATGGGTTTTTAAAAACCGTTTGCCATTGGAATTAAATCCGGTAATAACTAATTCTTTTTGAAGGTTTTGAACTCGTCCATCAACAAAGGCATTTTTAATTTCATACTGAATGATGATTGTGCCTTTCACAATATCTGAATGCACACCATGAATAATTAACCCCTGGTTATTATTTTCACTCACTAATACTTCATTTAATTGTAGATAACGATAGGCTAAAGCAAAGTTTTCGGCTTGTAATGCAGTAGTTGCATCCCGAATATTACTCTGTATTCCGTCATGAACTAACCGAGTCGGAACATCTTCGTTATCAGCGACTATAATCGCGGTATTAACCAGTTTTAAATTGGTTAGTTCAATACGGGCTTGGATTGGGTTAGCTAAAAACTGTGCCAGATCAATGGGATGAGCATTTAAATCAACTTCATTAGTTAGATAACTATTTATGATTTGAATGCTACCAGGTAAAAAAGTAAATTGACCAATGCCATCATTAATCAATAAATATTGGGTCATTTCTTCTACTGGAGCATCACGGGATAACAATTTAACCCAATCTGGATTTAAGACTAATGATAAGGGTTGGGTGATCCGGGAAAATCCTTGTACCCGTAAGAATGATTGTAAAAAAATATTAATTGCTTCAGGTTCATGTAAATTAGTTTTTAACCAATGTAAAATCTCTGAACCAGAAACATGACTAATTGGTTTCAACATACCATCAAAATTCAGCTCGTACGCCCTATCTTGGTAATTTTGGGCGGTAATAATAATTGGTTGACGTTGAAAACCCTGAATGATCACATTGCTTAAACCAATGTTCTGGTAGTTGCCAAAATTATTAATTAGTTGGACATTAGCTTTATTGGGATCAAAAATAGTTTGCAAAATTTTTAATTGATCAACATCAACTGGTGGTACATTAAAGTGTAAAAACGGATTCAGTAAATAAACTTGTTCGTTTTTTTCACTGTAATACACATCTTGTTTACGGACATTTAAGCTAACATTAAATTGCTCTAGTTGTTCTTTTAAAATTGTTAAAGCCTGTTGGTGATAGTTGCTAGTGTCACTAATTTCAATCCCACTATTATCAACTAGTTTTCAAGTAACTAAATCAAATAAACTATCTTCATAATTTAAACTAATATATGCATCATTAACTGCGCTATTAGTGTGACTAATTAAAGCGTGATAATAATCAACCACTTTTCAAGTTTGCAAATTATCATTAGTAATCACCCCTGATATTGGTTGACCATCTAACGCAGTTAACTGGTTATCATCAGTCCGTAATTTAAAATTATTTTCAGCATAATTTTTTCAAGTTGGTAATAAAAATGTCCCTAAAGTGTTGGTAATCTTAAAGGTTTGTTCTTTATCCGCTACAGTGAAATATTGACCATTGAAACCATCAATGTAATTTTCCACTTTAACTGTAATATCTAAACTCCCCTCGTTATAGTTCAGATTACTAAATGATAATGCACTAAACTTGGTCATTTTCCCAACATGGTTTGCATCAACATCATTACTACCAAATGGTACAGTCAAGAATTTTTCCGCATCCGGATTAGTGTAATAAACTGGGTGAATGAATTTAAATTTTAAAATGTTAATTGCATCTTGAGCTGCTAATAATTCAGCATTAGTTAAAGATTTAGTTGTTATGTTATTATAAAATTTTTGGGCCTTAGTAAATAAATCTTCTAATTGATTAACAATTCCTAACACACTTTCGTTAATGAAAGTCCGGTTCACATCAGCATTATTTGCATATGGTAGTTGGGCTTTGGTTGTCTCATCAATTCGCGAAAAGTAGTTGCTTAGAAAGAAACTAATTTCGGGTTGATAAATTTGGGGTGATGAACGCCGTTCAGCTTGATTTGGATTTTCATAAACATTATTAATCAATAAAGTATTAGCAGCAATTTTAACTTCGCCTGTGGAGTTATTAACCTCAATGTTACTAAAATTAGTTAAATCAACATGGGTTTGATAACTGCTATTTGAAGTCGAAGTAGTTAAAACATGATTTAAAAAACCAGTTAATGTATCGTATGCTTGGTAGTTGGTCTGACTGATTAATTGACTATTTTGTCGGTTTTTTAACCGTCTTAGTTGCGCTAATCATTCACTGGGCAATAAGTTTTTTCATTCACGATTTAAAGCATCTTGAAATAAAGCTGTACCACCTTGATAAGTTAGGGGATTTGCTGCAGCATTATTTGGTTGGGATTGGGCAGTGGCATTAACAGCATTTCTATAACTGTTATTAATTGCTTGAATTTGGGTCGTATTTGGTTTTAAAGCAACTAATAATGGTGGTAGAACACTAATTGGCGCATCCGTTGCAGTTCCAACATAAAATTTTCCGTTTAAATAACCACCCTTAATGGTTAAGAAATTAATTCCGACTAAATTAGCATCAACAATTGGTGTTACATCGTTTTCAACAGCCGCAGCATCTAAACTAGCTGTTCCACCAAATCCCATTACTAATTGCTGCTTTTGTTCTTCAGTTAATGATGTTGCCCCAGATAAATGTTTATCTTGATCAAAAGTGGGAGCACTTTCATCAAAATTAATTAGTGGTAAAACTAGAGCACTAAATTTGGCTGAATCATTGACATTATCTAACAGTGCTTGCTTAAACTCTGTAACTGGTTTATCCTGATATTGCGGATGATTGATAATAGCAATACCTGAGGTTGGATCATTATTTTGTTTTCAAGCAAAAACCGAATTGAAATTAGATAAACCAAATAAACTTGCTGTTTTCACATCAATTAAATCACCCAAGGTTCCATTTGTTTTTTGTTCAAATAGACTAACCGCAAAATCAATACTACCAACTTCAGGATTAGGATTTACATCGGTTAATTGTAACTGGGTTTCAGGTGGTAAGAATTGAGCTAATTCAGCAGTTGCATCCGATCATTTTTTGGATGTAACATTTATCTCATTAGCTTGAATTGTTTGGAAAGTTTTTAAAGTGACAAATGTTTTTAATTTGTCATCATTGTAATCAAGCGCAGCTAAATCATTTTGCACATTTGCAACATTAATGGCGAAACTAAATTTTTTAAATGTGGTAATAGTGTAGTTTTCAACTAAATTGATGCCCCCATTACCAGGTGTAGCACTAATTTGTAAAGTAAAGGATAAAGTTCCATCATTCTTATTGAAGAACAAACCACTAATCAACCGCTCAGGATTTGCTAAATCAGCTAATTTGTGAATGTTTTGTCCAGCCAATCCATTACCTGAATTATTCGTTAGATTTGTAGTTAGGGTTTTATCAGTTTTAGTTAACCCAATTCATCTCACTCCCACATGTTCTTTAATTCAAGCAATTGCTGCTTCTGAATTGTGGGGAGCAAATTGATTTGGGGCATGGTTTTGATCATCGAATGAAGTAACTGGTTTGTCATTATCAATCAAAAAAGCCCTTTGATCAGGAAACCCCGTTAGAATGATGTCATCAATAGTAAGTTTGTTATTGTTCGGATCTTTAACATCAAATCCAACCACAATTTCGTTTTTAATTAAATCAACTGATTTAATATGGATTGAGCTGGCATCATTTTTAATGTAGTTTTGCACATAATTGGTTCCCGCAGTTCACTGTTCAATGTCGTTTGCTAAATCAGTGGGGCTAATGCTTGAAGCAAATTTGAAACGGTGGTTAAAATCAGGTGATTGAGCAACATCAAATTTTCTGGCATCTTGGCCAGATGAAGCATTTTTAGCATTTAAAGTGTAAGTCGTATCAGTTAAAACATTAATCGTGTACCGATAGGTTCATTCCTGATTGGGGGCGGTAATAATTAAATTAAAAGATGGTGAATTGGGAATTATCCTGCCATTTTCAATTGTTGCAAATTTAGTTAAATCAATCCCCACTGATCGGGTATTAGTGGCATTAGTTCAAGGTTGTGCTTTTTTTCGGCCGTTATAATAGGGTAGTTGACCTAAAACTTGGGTTAAAAAATCATACCCATTATTAGTTGCAGATCTATTCATAGATCCGCTTGCACCATTGGCGTGATTATTAGTTGGATTGTAATTATCAGATAAATCTTTAAAGTTTAGATTTGCAGCATCCAAACCATTGGCATTAGCATACAAATGCAATCAATCAATATCCGCAAAATGATCTGGTGTTAGATTGTCGCCTTCTTGATTAACTAAAGCAACCGCAATTTTTTGGTGCCCCCATTGCGACCATCTTGTTTCCCTCAAGAATGTCACACCGAATGGTTTTGGGGTAAGGTGCGGGTTAAAATATAAGGCACTTGGGAATTATAAGATTTGTAAGCATCTGATGTGGCTTTTAAAATTGCATCATCAAATTGTTTCCGATCAGGATCAGGACTTACACCCCGATTATACGAACTACTTGTGATTGTTGAAGCTGTTGTCCCAATTAGTTTTACTTCAGTAGATTCAAAACCAGGCAAAATGAATTTTTGGTTATTATTATTCTGGGCCAGAGTCACATTGTAGTTAATTGTTTTATTGTAACTTTGTGAAAAAGTTAGGATTTTATTGTCGTTTAATTGATTGAAAAAAATCGAATATAAATTATTATCACTAGCTCGTTGGACAGCACTGCTTGTAATGTCGTGGATAAAATTCCCATCAAAATTCCCTAAGTAAGTTGAAAACATATACTGGTTAGTTCGGGTTCCAATTCAAACCCGATAAAACCAAGGATAAAACTCAGTAGTTCCGCCAATTTGTTGATTCCAAGGACTAACTGGATATCCATTAACATTCGAATTAACATTTGTACCAGTACCCCCAATTCGGTGGTTATTTGGAATTGTTAGTTTTGGTCAAGTGTATCAGCTACTATTAGTATCTTGCTGGGGTCAAAAATCTAGTAATTGGTTACCATAAAATGCAAAAGTGGGTAGAGTGTAATTATAATTGCCCGTTTTAAAACCATCAAAGATGCCAAAATCTTGAGCAGTTCAACCAAGGGGTTGTCTTTCGTCTGTTTGGTTATAGTATTTCGACCACTGACCTGGGTTTACAACTCCGTAAAAAGCTGAATTATGAGTGCCAATAAAGAAAATTAAACCCTGAAATCATGACAACGGTTTTGCAGCAATTGGAGTAATGTACCGCAACCGGTTATTACCAAAATCAACGTTAGTGAACATATTTTTGGATAACTGAATGCGTTCAATTTGATTATTCGAAAAATCAATCCGGTAAATATCTTTGGAAAGATCTAACCGTACTCCACCAAAATTAATTCCTTTATCTAATTTATAGCTTGTGGAACTATTAGTATTCATTAATGTTCCGTTTGCATCAGTAGTAATATTACTGGTTGCATCATAAGGAACATTAGTCGAACCACTTGTTGCTGATAAACCATTATTATTTGTTGGTGATGCAGCAATTGCATTAATGTATTTCCCACCATCTTTGGCCCGAAAATAAAACGGATCAGCTGAAACTGCATCTAAAAAACTCGTATAATCACTAACAGTTTTCGGTCCGGTTTTAGTTGCTGAAGTTAAGAACGATCTTACATTAGCATAATTAATTGATGGTAAAGTTTCTGTTATTCATTTCTTTATTGCTTTGACTGGTGCTAAATCTTTGGTTTCAGCTTCTGTTCACAAACTAACTAAATATTGATAGTAATTTTGATTAGGTTTAGCAGTTGTTGATGAATTTTGTAATTCGTTATCTGTTTGGTATTCAGTTGAGTAATGGTTATTACTAAAAGTGTTAAAATCACCAATTGCTTGAATCACGTTTCGACTGGCCCGAATGTTTTTTAAAGCCGGAAAATTTTTGTAATTCGGATTGGGAAAATGGGTGATGATATTATCTTCAACATTAATCGTACTTAAACCTTGGTAACGAATTTCATAATTTGAATCCGCAGTGATTTCAGCAGAAGCATTGGCTGTTGTCAATAAATCATAAATCCCCAAACCTCAGCGCAGGTTGGGGTTAAAAATTTCGGCAATCGAACTTAATGCTCGATTGGATAAGTCCAGAGTGATGCTGGGTTGATCAAATGCGGCAAATCATTCGTCTTTAGTAAAAGTATCATCTGCTCCTTTGTGCAAAATGCTGGCTACAGCCGTTCGGATGGCTCGAGTAGGGAAAAATTTAGTTAACGCATTATCAGTTTCTGTTAAACTGGGTCAATGATTTTCTGCTTGATCAGTACTAAATAAACCTGGTGGCGGAGCAAATTTAACATCAGTAATTTCTTTAGTTTGTTTGTTATACTGCACGTATTTTAAATTGACATAATCATAAGCATTCGCCGTGATGATTTGGTTATTTTTAGTCAAACTCACAGTTGTTGCCACGACTCGAATGCCCGTTTTCGGTAAATCACCTTGAAACGAAATTACTTTGGTACTATCTTCAATAATGATATTTTCAATATCAGCTAAATCACGGCCTAAAAACGCGCTTAAATCGGTGTTGTTAACCGAATTAGTAGAAGTTATAACCCCCCCCCGGCGGAGTTGCTTGTCCTGATTGAGTAAAGCGAGCAACCCGAGCTTGCACCGGATCAAATTTTGAATCGGTTAAATGTTGTTGATGCGCTTGTTGAATCAAGTAAATTGCTGTACCTAATCCAAGACTAGTGGACACTAAAATTGCACAACTAATTAATCATTTAGTTGGGAAATATCTCTTACTGTTATGAGTTTTAGAAGAACGATTCTTCTTGAATTTTGATGTCATTGCAAATAGCACTAAGTCTATACCATGACAACTTGTAACTGAAAGAAATTAAAAATAAAGATCTAACGAATCAATTGGTTTTGCACAGTCGATTTTTAGATCACAGAGTTACAACTTTTTTTACAAATTAAATTTTCATTGTATGAAATTAATAACATTTTAACATAACGTTAATACCACTATAGTATTAAAACCCTTGCCCATAATTAAGTATGACACTAAAATCACTCATGCATGATATAACCAGTTTTATGATAAACAATTGTTAGCTGCAAAGAAAAAACCACAAGCTTTTAGCTTGTGGTTTTTTGATTACTAATTTTTTTCAATTGCTGGGCTTAGTTTATTTCTTCACTTTTGCAGCCGTATTGGCCATATAAAATTTCTTGCTCCCTAAATATTTGCGTCTTCAGAAATAATAGGCTAAACCCAGCAAGCTAATGCCACTTGAACCACCAAAGACTGGGGCTAAAACTAAAGGTAATTGGTTTTTGAAATTAGACAAGGTGTAATAAAAGGTTTTTTGACCTAAATTAATCCCGTTTTCATAATAATTTTGAAAGTTTACTTGAATATACAGTTTGCCTAATAAATCATTAGCGCTAACACTTATTTCGGGTTGTTCAATTTGTTTATAATCATCTGCAAATTGCACTAGTGATTGTAGTCGGGGTTGATTCTGATTTAAAATGGTTGTAATTTCGGATGGACTTAATTCTTTCAAAGTTGCATCTTGACTTAGTTCTTCAAAATTAGCTTGAAATTCGGTAGTGAAAGTTGTGTTAACAACTAAAGTGATTTCGGGTACATTAATTACATGATCATTTTGGGGCACATTATCAATGTATCCGTGCAGAATTTGTAAGTTTTTTAAAACAATTGTGCCACTAATATGATCAACCGAAACTGAATCAGTTAATTTGGTTGCTGGATTTAAAATCGCTTGAGTTAAAGGATCAGCAAAAACCGAATTTAAAAATAATAACCCATTACCCATTTTTAACATTTCATTAAATTCTAGTTCGGTAAATGATTGATTCTGCAGTGCTGTTTGGAAATCAAATAATAATTCGGAAACTGATGATTTAGTCCCAAACCGGTTTTGTAATCAACTAATAATGATGGTGTTGTTATTGGGTAATAGTTCAGTTGAACTCACTGCAAAAGGTAAAACAATATCAGCCACCATTAAGGTGGGTCCAATTTTCCCTTCAGCTCAAGGGGTTAAAATGCGAATTTGGCTTAAACGTAATTCGTTTCCACTTAAACTAATGTTGCCAATCTGACCAACTGGACCAATGATGTTATTAGTATCTGAACCATTAGTTAGAACTGAATTAGTTGCATTGCGTAAGTGATACACTTTTTCATTTAAAAATTGTTGGAAAGTAAAGTTTGGATCAACTTGGGTTCCTAATGACAAGCCTAAACGTTGTAATAATAAACTTGGGGGTTGGTTTAAAATGTTTTCATAATCTGTTAACGGATTCCGAATAAATTCGGTGTTAGCACCAGTATTTAAGTATCAAATTTCTGCGACTTCGATTTCATAATCAGGCACCACCGGACTGTTATCATCCATGGTATTTGCATATAAAGCAAAAATTAGTTTATTGACTTTTAAAGTCCGCTCCCCGTTCGAAATTTCAATCTCAGCCGGATAAGCAATCGTAGTGTCATATGATCCCCCATATGGGACATTGTTCGCAGTGAAAGTACTAATTCAGGCTTGCTGAATGGAACCTCAACGATGTGAAGCCCGCACCGATAAATTCTTGCGATTGGCAGTTAAAAATTCTAAATCGGCTTTCATGGTCGCTGCATCAACATCATGTCATAATGGCGCTAGTAAGTTGGCGCTAAATTCGCCTTGACTTAATTGTTCAGGAACAGTTTGGTTCGCATACTTTTTAAAAGTTACGGTTGTCCCGTTCCGTAAAAAATTGACATAAATAAAGTCATTAACCGGATGTAATTCTGTGCCTCCGTTAGCTAAATAGTTCACGATGTGGGGTTTACGAATAATCAAAATCGAAGAATCTAAAGTGGATACTTCAATTCGTTCAGCGATGAAATAAGTGCGGTTCACTCCACTGGACACAGCAGAGTTGACAAACGCTAAATAGTTGGGCAAATAGAAATAACCACTGAAATCAGTTTTTTTGACAAAGTCATTTGCTGATACTTGTTTCAATTGATTAATGCGGGCCAAATCAGTCGGATTAATGCGGGCCGCATTATTATTGACCAATCATCTCCGGATTAAGTTCGAACCCACTTGGGTGGTTTGGTGGACTAAGTTTGGTGTTTTTAACGCTGCAACCGCATCATCAACAACTTGTTTTTGTGCGGTTGTAATTCCAGCTGCAGTGTAGCTGTAGCCAAAATAGAATTTGGCATAATCATCTTTAAACCCAGCCGCAGAAGTGATATTAGCATTAACCTGGAAATTGGTTAAATATTTGTTGGGCAAACTGTAAGTTTTTGCATCTGGTACCACATAGTCAACTGGAGCTTGACCAGCTTGGGAAACATAATGGGTCATGGTGATGGCATTGGCTTCGAATGTAATCGTTCCCGCAACTAAATCCACTTTCACTTTAGTTGGATCAATGCGATAATGGTTTGCACTCACATTATTCGCATTAAAAGTTTTTTTACCAACGTTTAGTGCATCAATGTATGCGGGTGATGAAGTTGGTGAACTAAAAATTTGCTCGACTTCCAGAACTGATTTGTTAGCCAATGCTGAACTAATTGATTTGGATCAAATAAAACTGTTAACAACTGGACTAGCATCCACTGTATATTCAGGCACATCATAAGTCACAGTTTCAAAACTATTCGCTTTTTGTCAGTTTTTAAATTGTAAGTTTTTAAAAGTCAGTTTACCAGTCACATTATCAGCAACTAAACTTTCATTCAAATTGGTTTTTAAAGCAAAATTATTTTTATTAATGTTTTGTAAAGTGAACAAATTCATATCAGTCAAGTTCAAATTGTTATTAACAATTGCTTGTTTTAGATCATAGACATTCATCTGATCTAAAACTTCTTGAATGGTTGTGGCTTTTTCATTATTGGGATCAACTTGAACTAAATTATTTTTTTGCAAATAAGTTTTGATGTTTTGAATTATGTCACTGCTTGATTTTCAATTTAAAGCAGAAACTGGACGTTGACCTTGATAGTTGGGAGAAATGGGAATCGTTAAATAAGTGGGAACAGCTGATTTGGTGCCATTTTCAGGTTGGCCATCATTATATTTAATTCCATTTAAGAAGTGATTTTTTAACCCAATATTGGTAAATCGGATTTGGCCATTATTAACATTGGTAATGAAATTTTCATCCTCAGTTACCAAGTCTGCACTTGTTAATTCGTTGTTGTTTGGTTGATTCAAGACATTTAGAAATTGTTTTGGATTAGCTTTGAACAGTGCTTGAATTTCGTTGGGAGTTTTACCAATTAAAATTGTGTTTAATTGTTCTTGGGTCTTTCAGGTCACTGTTGTTGTTTGGTTAAATAAGTGTTCTCATAACACCGTAATCCGTTGTTCGGGAATGCCGTTAGCTAGATCGCCCGGAATTTTTACCTGTCATAACAAGGTTCCGTTGGCATCATTGGGAAATAAAGTGAAATACTGATCTGCTTTATCTGCAGTAACTGAAGTTCATGTTGATACATCAGTGGTTACTGCTCCTAAATCAAAAATATTGCGAGCGGTAATGGCACTTGCTGGTTTAGAAATAATTTCTTTGAATAATGCTAATTTAGTTGAATCATTTTTAAAGCTATCTGCAACAAAAGTTTGTTGACTAGTATCATCGGCAATATTTTTTCCGATTATCGTGGTGTTGGTTTTGGGTAAGCCAGTTCATTTATAAACAGCAGTTTTTAGTTGGGTTGGATAGTTGAAACTAGTGCCATTGGCAAATGTATAATCGGGAATTTCCACTTTAAACTGAACCGTGCCATCAACTTGGTTTTTAATAATGTCAGTAATTCATTGCGAATTAACTTGTGCTAATTGGTGTTGATTAGTTTCAATTTCAGCTTGTTGTTTTCCTGTAGTCATTTTGTTGCCCAAGTAATTAGTTTTAAAAGTTTTAGCAATTAATTGGGCGTTAATACTACTGTAATTAGCTACTGTAATAATTTTATTTTTTACACTTTGAGGAGCAGTGTACTCTAATAAATTATTATTGATATTACTAGAATTGAAATCTTCAAATTCACCACGTTCATTTTCTTTTTGAATTTGGGCTTTAGCAAATCCGGTCACAGTTTTATTGACTGTCACATCAATGGTAGGAGTACTATTATTTGCCGCGGTTGCTTGAGCATCATTTGGTTTAAATAACCGACCTTGACGTGAATAGCCTGGTGAATAAACCCGGAATTTATAAGTTAATGATCCAGCTTCAGGATTATAAGTTAGTTGCACATCATTTTGATTTAACCGTTCAATATAAATTTCATCAAATTTTTTGGTTGATTTTCAGAATTTATTTTTGCCATCTAAAATATCATCGGCCCGCACGTTTTGGGGGAATTTATTTTGGTATTCAGAGAGATTAAGGTCGCTGGTGCTTGTTCCTACTTGCGTACTAAAGTTAGCAGTTTGATCTAATTCTGTTGCAATATGATCGACCACATTAAAATAACTGGAATAATTATATAAACCATTATTCATTACCAATGATGAAGTATATGGTACTGGTGTATCTTTGGCCACTCCAAAACTACTGTTTCGACCAATATTAGAGACCCAAGTGACTGGTGAACCAATTGTTAAATTCACAATTGGTAAATTCCCAAAAATACTCCCAAAATGTTTAATACTATTTTTAGCTGTATTACCAGATATTTTCCCTGATTTAGTTTTATCAAAAAGATTAATTGGGTTTTCAGCATAATTAGCCATTAACCCAATTTCACTTCGTCCTGATGGTGAAAAATTTAAACGGGCATTAAAGTTTTCATAGTTCCGTGCATCATAAAAAACATTGCCATCAAAAACGGGTGTATAGTCTGCACCCCGTTCGGATTTAGCAAATGATTTAGCAGTTACTAAATAAGTGCGGAATGGTTTATAACGTTTGTAATAAGTTTGATTATTAGGATCAGTAAAACTCATGCGCCCTTGAAGATTGTTTCTAACAATATCTACTAAACCTTTCGTTCCTCAAAAACCCACTTTTTTCCCATTATTATTTCCGGTGATGAAATCTTCTAGAGTCGGTGCATCTGACGCTCTTTCATTTGGATTATATAAATTAGATCAAGTACCACTTTCATTTTTACCAAAATCAGAAAGTTTGGGCACTTCTCATTGAATACCACCCCCACTTAAACTAGTTGTTCCAGCATATTCATCCTGATTAGATGGTGTAGTACTATCGCCCCGAGGCATTGTTGTTGACGGTACTGTATTATCCCAATCATTTCCTTCATTACCATCTCCTCGGGAATCTTGGTTTTGTTCTAATAAACCAAAACCATTAAATGAGCGAAATGAATAAACGCTCAATAACGGCCGGGCAAAATTATAACCAGTCCGAATTCTGCTTGTCCACCCATTTAAACCCATAAATGGGAAAATGGAATCGGGTTGGGGCACTAATAATTCCGCATTTGCATTAGGATTGGATTCGTCATTTTTAGTTTTGGAAGTTTCAATAATTTTGTCTTGTGCTTTTTTATAATCTGATTTTTTATAATCTTCTAAACCAATGTATAAGTTAGCACTTTTTTGTTGGGGGGAAGTTGAAGAGTTAGAATCAAATGTCACATTGGCATTACTAAAGATCATTGGCGCAACAAGATTATTATTAGAAAAACTAAAATATGGTCTTTTCGCACCCGAATCTGCTGTCATACCTGTTCCTTTGCTAACTCCTGAATCCAATTGGTTAGTTGCTCGATCCGGAACATCATTATAATTCCCAAAAGTTAAACCACGAATGGGTCATGGCGATTGGCGTCAGCGTGCAACTTGTTCATCACTGTATTTATACTGACTTTGATCATTATCTTTTTTATCGCCAGAATTATAAACATTGATCCCATACGGACCGCGAATACTTGGATCTTGAATGCTTAGTAAATTCGCACTATTTTTAGAGGTTTTTAATGAATATCACGGCGTTGCATAAATTCCCATTGGATCGGATTCGGTTCCTGAACCCAATTTGTTATTACTCATGTTTAAATAAGCTAAATTAATTTTTAAAAAATATTTGGGAATTTCGCGGATGTTGTTTGAAGCAACATCAAAAAACCGGGGCACATTATCCCGAATGGGATTATCATACTGCTCTTGTGCCTTAGTTCTTTCTGCTGAATCAGCAGCACTAGTATCTTCAGGATCTTCTACATAAGATGCCACATTAATCATTTGGTTCAAATGAGAATTGGATGCCAAAATTTTATAAAGTTTGGGCATTTTAGTTTTGTCAAACTTAATTTCATAATCACCAAAATGATTATTAGATAAATTAATGTTTCATAATGCACTCCAAGTGATATCTGGATTTAAAATTGCATCAATTTCAGTTAAATTTAAATCACTCAAATCAAGTGATTTAACTGTTGCTAATGCTGCTTTAGTAACTTGGGAATTAACCCCTAAATCATACTGATCACTAGGATTTTTTTCAGCTGCTTTTAATGCATCTAACACCCGAGTTGCTAAACGAGATAGTGGAAAGACATCAATGATTCGTTTAGAATTACTATCTTTTCATTCCACATAATTAACAGCAGTTGCAGCTTGTTGTTTTGGTAGTAAATGATTAGTTGGAAATGGGGAAGGGGCTTGGGTCATTTGGTTAATGCTCAAGCTAAAACTAGTTAGTGTCACTAGTCCTAAAATTAATAAGTTGGTATTAAATTTTTTCTTATTGGAAAATTTGAATTGAATATTCATAAAAAATTATTGCTTTTTAGCTAATCGTAAACCACTGTTATTGTTACGTTTATTAAAACGTAATTTGGTTAAACGAGAACAAATTTTCGTTCTCCGTGCATAAATTTGATGCTATTAGTTATGTGTAACGATAATGTCAAATTGCGTAATAAATGCCCATTGTTAACACCATTAAAATGATTAGTACTCATGGTAAATGGGTCGTTAAAAATCGTTGATCATTGAAATCAAAACCAGTAATAATTAATTCTTTTTGGAGGTTTTTAATTTGACCATCCACAAAAGCATTTTTGATTTCATACTGAATGCTGATCGTTTCTTTCACAATGTCAGAAACAATATTATGGATAATTAAACCTTGTTCATTATTTTCACTAATTAACACCTCATTCAATTGTAAATACCGGTAAACTAGAACAAAATTACTTGCTTGTGAAGCAGTAGTTGCATCCCAAATATTAGTTTGCACTCCATCATGTGCTAACTAGGTCAGGCTACATCATTTTTGCATCCGTTATAATACAGCAATTGACCTAAAACTTGAGTTCAAAAATCATACCCATTGTTGATTAAAGTTCTATTCATCGAAGACCTCCCGACGTAATTGAGATATTATTGGTTAGGTTGTCATCACTTGTTAAATCTTGAAAATGGAAATTAAAAACATTTAAGCCATTGACATTAGCATACAAACTGACCCGGTCGATATCAGCAAAATTTTCAGAAGAAACATCATCCTCATTTTGATCAACTAAAGAAACTTGAATTTTTTGGCCACTACCAGTTCGAACATCTTGTTTCTCCCAAGCATTCAGAATCGAATGATTTTGGGGTAAGGTGTAAGTTAAGGTGTAAGGCACTTGAAAATTATATGATTTGTAAGCATCTGATGAAGCTTTTAAAATTGCATCATCAAATTGTTTCTGATATAGATAACTTGTGAAATTATTAGTGTTCGTTAATGTTCCGCTTGCATCAGTGGTAATAGCACTGGTTGCATCATCAGGAACATTAGTCAAAGACTCACTTGAAGGTAATAAACCATTATTATTGAGAGTATTAAAATCACCAATTACTTGAATCGCATTTCCACTGGTCCAAATGTTTTTTAAAGACGGAAAATTTTTGTATTTGAAGTTGGGGAAATGAGTGATAATATTGTCTTTAACATCAATCGTACTTAAACCCTGATAGCGAATTTCGTGATTCGAATCCGTAGTAATTTCAGCAGAAGCATTAGCTGTACCTAATAAATCATAAAGACCCAAACCTCAGCGGAGGTTTGGGTTAAAAATTTTGGCAATTGAGTTTAAAGCATGATTGGATAAGTCCAGAGTAGTGCTGGTTTTATCAAATGTGATAAATGATTTCGTTTTAAAAAAAGTCCCATCTGCTGGTTCATCTAAAAGATTAACCACAGCCGTTTGAATTGCACAATTGGGGAAAAATTTAGTTAACCCATTATCAGAATTTTGTAAAACTGGTCAGTTATTAGAATCAGTGCCAAATAAGCTTGGAAACAAAGCAAATCTAACATCAGTATAAATTTTAGTTTGCTTGTTATACTGAACATATTTTAAATCCAGATCGTTATAAGCATTTGCAGTGCTGGTTTGATTATTTTTGTTCAAACTCACAGCTGTTGTTACTGCTCAGATTCCAGTTTTGGCTAAATTACCTGGAAATGGAATTATTTTGGTGTTGGTTTTAATAATGATGTTTTTAAGGTCATCTAAATCACGACCTAAAAACGTGTTTAAATTTGTTTCATTATTGCAACTAGTAGGAGTTATACCCCCCCCCGGCGGAGTTGGGTGACTGGATTGAGTGCTGTGGTCAATGATCATTTGCACTGAATCAACTAAGTGTTGCAGATCGATTTGTTTGGTCAAGTAACTTAAAGTGTTGAAGCCAACATTAATAGATACTAAATTTCCAAAATTAATTAACCATTTAGTAGATAGATCCCATTTGTTATCATTAGTTTGGGATGTGAAATTGGTTTCAAATTTTGATGTCATTGCAAATAGCACTAAGTCTATACCATGACAACTTGTAACTGAAAGAAATTAAAAATAAAAATCTAACGAATCAACTAGCTTTGCACAGTCGATTTTTAGATCACAGAGTTACAACGTTTTTTAAAATAAAATTTTCATTGTATGAAATTAATATCATTTTAACATAACGTTAATATCACTATGGTATTAAAAGCATTGAACAGATATTAAAATAAGACAACACCTTCTCTCCTGCATGATATAACCAATCTTGTAATATACAATTATCCGATGCAAGAAAAAAACCACAAGCTTTTAGCTTGTGGTTTTTTGATTACTAATTTTTTCAAGTGCTGGGCTTAGTTTATTTCTTCACTTTTGCAGCCGTATTGGCCATATAAAATTTCTTGCTCCCTAAATATTTGCGTCTTCAGAAATAATAGGCTAAACCCAGCAAGCTAATGCCACTTGAACCACCAAAGACTGGAGCTAAAACTAAAGGTAATTGGTTTTTAAAATTAGACAAGGTGTAATGAAAGGTTTTTTGACCTAAATTAATCCCGTTTTCATAATAATTTTGAAAATTTACTTGAATATACAGTTTGCCTAATAAATCATTAGCACTAACACTTACTTCGGGTTGTTCAATTTGTTTATAATCATCTGCAAATTGCACTAGTGATTGTAACCGGGGTTGATTCTGATTTAAAATGGTTGTAATTTCAGATGGACTTAATTCCTTGAAAACTGCATCTTGATTTAACTCTTCAAAGTTAGCTTTGAATTCAGTAGTAAAAGTCGTGTTAACAACTAAAGTGATTTCAGGCACTTCAATCACTTGATTATTTTGTGGCACATTATCAATGTATCCGTGCAGAATTTGTAGGTTTTTTAAAACAATCGTGCCACTAATATGATCCACTGATATTGAATCGTTTAATTTGGTTGCTGGGTTTAAAATTGCCTGAGTTAAAGGATCAGCAAAAACTGAATTTAAAAATAATAACCCATTGCCCTTTTTTAGCATTTCATTAAATTCTGATTCGGTAAATGATTGATTCTGCAGTGCTGTTTGGAAGTCAAATAATAATTCAGAAACTGATGGTTTAGCTCCAAATCGATTTTGTAATCAAGCAATAATAACGGTGTTGTTATTGGGTAATAGTTCGGTTGAACTAACTGCGAAAGGTAAAACAATATCAGCCACCATTAAGGTGGGTCCAATTTTCCCTTCAGCTCATGGGGTTAAAATACGAATTTGGCTTAAACGTAATTCGTTACCACTTAAACTAATGTTGCCAATTTGGCCCACTGGACCAATGATGTTATTAGTATCTGAACCATTAGTTAAAACCGAATTAGTTGCATTGCGTAAGTGATAAACTTTTTCGTTTAAAAATTGTTGGAAGGTGAAATTTGGATCAGCTTGAGTTCCCAATTGTAAACCTAACCGAGTCAATAATAAACTTGGGGGTTGGTTTAAAATGTCTTCGTAATCAGTTAACGGATTCCGAATAAATTCGGTATTTGCTCCGGTATTTAGATACCAAATTTCTGCGACTTCAATTTCATAGTCTGGGACAACCGGACTGTTATCGTCAGTGGTGTTGGCATATAAAGCAAAAATTAGTTTATTGACTTTTAAAGTCCGTTCCCCGTTAGAAATTTCAATCTCAGTCGGATAAGCAATTGTGGTGTCATATGATCCGCCATATGGCACATTGTTCGCGGTGAAAGTACTAATTCAGGCTTGCTGAATCGAACGTCAGCGGTGGGAGGCGCGCACCGATAAATTTTTCCGATTGGCAGTTAAAAATTCTAAATCGGCTTTCATGGTCGCTGCATCAACATCATGTCATAATGGCGCTAATAAATTAGCGCTAAATTCGCCTTGACGTAATTGTTCAGGCACAATCTGGTTGGCATACTTTTTAAAGGTTACGGTTGTCCCGTTCCGTAAAAAATTCACATAAATGAAATCATTAACCGGATGTAGCTCTGTGCCCCCATTGGCTAAATAGTTCACAATGTGGGGTTTACGAATAATCAAAATCGAAGAATCTAAAGTGGATGCTTCAATTCGTTCAGCAATGAAATAAGTGCGATTAACCCCACTGGATACAGCTGAGTTAACAAACGCTAAATAGTTTGGTAAATAGAAATAACCACTGAAATCGGTTTTTTGAACAAAATCATTACTTGATGATTTTTTTAATTCATTAATTCGGACTAAATCAGTTGGATTAATGCGGGCTGCATTATTATTAACCAATCATCTCCGGATTAAATTCGAACCAACTTGGGTGGTTTGGTGCACTAAGTTTGGCGTTTTTAACGCTGTAATCGCATCATCAACAACTTGTTTTTGTACAGGAGTAATTCCGGCTGCAGTGTAACTGTAGCCAAAATAGAATTTGGCATAATCATCTTTAAATCCAGCCGCAGAAGTGATATTAGCATTAACTTGGAAATTGGTTAAATATTTATTGGGTAAACTGTAAGTTTTTGCATCTGGTACCACATAGTCAACTGGAGCTTGACCAGCTTGGGAAACATAATTGGTCATGGTGATGGCATTGGCTTCAAACGTAATTGTTCCCGCAACTAAATCCACTTTCACTTTAGTTGGATCAATACGATAATGGTTTGCACTCACATTATTTGCATTGAAAGTTTTTTTACCAACATTTAATGCATCAATGTATGCGGGTGCTGAAGTTGGTGAACTAAAAATTTGCTCGACTTCCAGAACTGATTTGTTAGCCAATGCTGAACTAATTGATTTGGATCAAATAAAACTGTTAACAACTGGACTAGCATCCACTGTGTGTTCAGGCACATCATAAGTCACAGTGTCAAAACTATTCGCTTTTTGTCAATTTTTAAATTGTAAATTTTTGAAAGTCAGTTTACCGGTTGTGTTGTTAGTAACTAAACTTTCATTCAAATTAGTTTTTAAAGCAAAATTGTTTTTATTAATGTTTTGTAGACTAAACAAGTTCATGTCGGTTAAATTTAGATTATTATTGACAATTGCTTGTTTTAAATCATAGACATTCATTTGGTTTAAAACTTCTTGAATGGTTGTGGCTTTTTCGTTGTTAGGATCAACTTGAACTAAATTATTTGTTTGTAAATATTTTTTAATATTGCTAATTACTTCACTACTTGATTTTCAATTTAAAGCAGAAACCGGACGTTGACCTTGGTAGTTAGGTGAAATTGGAATTGTTAGATAAGTTGGTGGAATTCCTGCTACAGCTGTTTTATTGTCAGGTTGACCATTATTATATTTAATTCCGTTTAAAAAGTGATTTTTTAACCGGATATTGGTGAACCGAATTTGCCCATTATTAACGTTGGTAATGAAATTCTCATTATCAGTTACCAAGTCTGCACTTGTTAATTCATTGTTGTTTGGTTTATTTAAGACATTTAAAAATTGTTTTGGATTAGCTTTGAACAGCGCTTGAATTTCGTTGGGAGTTTTGCCAATTAAAACTGCATTTAACTGTTCTTGAGTTTTTCAGGTAACAGTTGTAGTTTGGTTAAATAAGTGTTCTCACAATACTGTAATGCGTTGTTCGGGAATACCATTACCAACTTCACCAGGAATTTTTACTTGTCATAATAAAGTTCCGTTGGCATCATTGGGGAACAAAGTGAAATATTGATCTGCATTTTGTTTATTAACTGATGATCATGTTGAGACATCAGTAGTTACCGCACCTAAATCAAAAATATTGCGAGCGGTAATGGCACTTGCTGGTTTAGAAATAATTTCTTTAAATAATGCTAATTTAGTTGGATCATTTTGAAAAGTATTTTCTACAAAGGTTTGTAAACTAGTATCATCGGCAATATTTCTTCCGATTATCGTGGTGTTAGTTTTTGGTAAACCAGTTCATTTATAAACAGCTGTTTTTAATTTAGTTGGGTAATTGAAACTAGTGCCATTGGCAAAAGTATAATCGGGAATTTCGACTTTAAATTGAATTGTGCCATCGACTTGGTTTTTAATAATGTCAGTAATTCATTGCGAATTAACTTCTGCTAATTGGTGTTGATTAGTTTCAATTTCAGTTTGTTGTTTTCCTGTAGTCATTTTGTTGCCCAAATAATTGGTTTTAAAAGCTTTGGCAATTAATTGGGCGTTAATACTACTGTAATCGGCTACTGTAGTAATTTTGGCTTTAATGCTTTTAGGAGCAGTATATTCTAATAAACCATTATTGACATTATTTGAAGTAAAATCTTCAAATTCACCACGCTCATTTTCTTTTTGAATTTGAGCCTGAGCAAATCCAGTTACAGTTTTATTAACCGTCACATCAATGGTAGGAGTACTATTATTTGCTGCGGTTGCTTGAGCATCATTTGGTTTAAATAACCGACCTTGACGAGAATAACCCGGTGAATAAACCCGGAATTTATAAGTTAATGACCCTGCTTCAGGATTATAAGTTAATTGCACATCATTTTGATTTAATCGTTCAATATAAATTTCATCAAATTTTTTGGTTGATTTCCAAAATTTATTTTTGCCATCTAAAATATCATCGGCCCGCACGTTTTGGGGGAATTTATTTTGGTACTCGGATAAATTTAGCTCACTAGAACTTGTTGATTCTACTTGAGTACTAAAATTGCTGTCTTTATCTAATTCGGTTTTAATTTCATCAACAACATTAAAGTAACTAGAATAATTGTATAAACCATTATTCATTACCAATGATGAAGTGTATGGTACTGGTGTATCTTTGGCCACTCCAAAACTACTGTCTCGACCAATATTAGAGACCCAAGTTACTGGTGATCCAATTGTTAAATTCACGATTGGCAGATCGCCAAAAATACTTCCAAAGTGCTTAATACTATTTTTAACTGTTCGGCTAACAACTTTTCCTTGTGCACTTTTGTTATAAAGATTAATTGGGTTTTCCGCATAGTTAGCCATTAACCCAATTTCACTCCGTCCTGATGGTGAAAAATTTAAACGCGCATTAAAGTTTTCATAGTTCCGCGCATCATAAAAAACATTGCCATCAAAAACGGGTGTATAGTCCACACCCCGTTCGGATTTAGCAAATGATTTAGCAGTTACTAAATAAGTGCGGAATGGTTTATAACGTTTGTAATAAGTTTGATCATTTTCATCAGTAAAACTCATTCGACCAGTAATATTATTTCTCGGAATATCGACTAATCCTTTTGTTCCTCAAAAACCAACTTTTTTTCCATTATTAGTTCCATTAATGAAATCTTCTAAAGTTGGTGCACCAGATGCTCGTTCATTTGAATTATATTGCCCTGTTCAGCTACTGTTTTCTTGCTTTCCAAAATCAGAAAGTTTGGGCACTTCTCATTGAATACCGCCCCCACTTAAACTAGTTGTACCAGCATACTGATCCTGATTAGCTGCTCCAGTACTGCCACTTCCAGATGTTGTTGTTGACGGTACTGTATTATCCCAATCATTTCCTTCTTCATTATCTCCCCGAGAATCTTGATTTTGTTCTAATAAACCAAAACCATTAAATGACCGAAATGAATAAACACTTAATAACGGCCGGGCAAAATTATAACCAGTCCGAATTCTACTTGTTCAACCATTTAGTCCCATAAAAGGAAAAATGGAATCGGGTTGAGGCACTAATAATTCCGCATTCGCATTAGGATTGGATTCATCATTTTTTTCTTTTGCTTTTGTAACGATTGCATCTTGAGCTGTTTTATATGCGGATTTTTTATAATCATCTAAACCAATGTATAAGTTAGCACTTTTTTGTTGGGGGGAAGTGGAGGAGTTAGAATCAAATGTCACATTAGCATTACTAAAAACCATTGGTGCAACAAGGTTGTTATTAGAAAAACTAAAGTATGGTCTCTTAGATCCCGAATCTGCTGTCGTCCCTGAACCAACAGTAATTCCTGTATCTAATTGATCATTACTATTTTTGTTTGGAACATCATTATAGTTTCCAAATGTTAATCCCCGAATTGGTCATGGGGATTGGCGTCAGCGTGCTACTTGTTCATCAGTGTATTGATAATCTGTACTACCTGTTTTTTTCTCACCAGAATTGTAAACATTGATCCCATACGGACCCCGAATAGTATGATCTTGAATACTTAATAAATTGGCACTATTGGCCGATGAACTTAACGAATATCATGGCGTTGCATAAATCCCCATTGGATCAGTTTCAGTCCCTGAACCCAATTTATTGTTACTCATGTTCAAATAGGCTAAATTAATTTTTAAAAAGTATTTGGGAATTTCGCGAATATTATTTGATGCAACATCGAAAAAGCGGGGAACATTTTCGCGGATTGGATTTGTATATTGTGCCTGAGCATTAGTTCTGTCTGTTGAACCTTCAGCACTAGTATCTTCGGGGTCTAAGACATATGAAGAGACATTAATCATTTTGTTCAAATGAGAATTGGATGCCAAAATTTTATAAAGTTTGGGCATATTATTTTTGTTAAATTTAATCTCATAGTCGCCAAAATGATTATTGGATAAATTAATGTTTCATAATGCACTCCAAGTGATATCTGGATTTAAGATTGCATCAATTTCAGTTAAATTTAGGTCACTTAAATCAAGTGATTTAACTTTCTGTAATTCGGTTTTAGCAACTTGGGAATTAACCCCTAAATCATATTTAGAAAGGCTTCCAGCTTGTTCGGTTGCTTTTAATGCATCTAATACCCGCGTTGCCAAGCGGGATAGTGGAAAGACATCAATAATTCGTTTAGAACTAGTATCATTTCATGATACATAATTAACAGTTGTTGCACCAGTTGCTGCTTGTTGGTTAGTTTTGTGGGTTTTAAGATCACGGCTAAATTGAGAATTCAATTGTGCCATTTGACTGATACTTAAACTGAAACTAGTTAAGGTGATTAGGCTGAAAATCATTCAATTATTTGGTCGGAAATTTTGAAACAGTAATTTTCGTTTGCGGTTCATAAAAAATTATTTAGTGTTAACTAATAAAAAACCAATCTTCATCCCTGATTTTAAGTAACGAAATTTGGTTAGACGAGTTCCAATCAACTGGGTTACTCCCTGTTTGCCTTTAAGCTTATTTAGTGATATATCAACAACGTTAAATGTTGGAATCTTTGATAATAATTCCGGACCTTAAAATTCAACCGGTTAAATCGAAGAACCCTAATTTTTCAATTAATGCTTTGGAGTTTTAAAAATTGCAAATTTATTATTTTTAGTAAACGCCAAATGCCCAAACCTTTATTAAGGTTTGGGCTTAAAATTTTAGGAGAGCAAATTAATTTATTATTTAATAAATTAATTTCATTATTGGCAGCAAAATTAGTGGTAAATAACCCCCCCCCGACGGATTTGCTAAATTAGACTGAGCCATAGAAATAACTCGGGTTTGGGTTGAATCAAATTTAGCATCAGCTAAATATTGATGATGCGCTTGTTTGGTCAAGTAAATTGCAACACTGAAACCAATGGTGGTTGAAGCCAAAATTCCAAAACTAATTAACCATTTAGTTGCTTGGTATCATTTGATTTGACTAGTTTGCAAAGAAAAATTCTTTTTGAATTCTGATGTCATTGAAAATAGCGTTAAATCTATACCATGACAACTTGTAACTGAAAAAAGAGTAAAAAGGAAGGATCTAACAATCAACTGATTTTACACAATCGATCTTTAGAAAAAAAGTTACAACAAGATTTTGATAATGAGTTTTTCACTGTGTGAAATTAATACAATTTTAACATAACCTTAATACCACTATGGTATTAAAATTATTTGCTAATTGCTAAGCCAATACATCAACTCCCAGATGATATAACCAATCTTGTGATATGCAGTTGGCCGATCCAAGAAAAAACCACAAGCTAAAAGCTTGTGGTTTTTTTGATTACTAATTTTTTCAATTGCTGGGCTTAGCTTATTTCTTTACTTTCACAGCCGTGTTGGCCATATAAAATTTCTTGCTCCCTAAATATTTCCGTCTTCAGAAATAATAGACTAAACCCAGCAAACTAAGACCACTTGATCCACCAAAAACCGGGGCTAAAACCAAAGGTAATTGGTTTTTGAAATTGGATAAAGTGTAATTAAAGGTTTTAGCCCCAAGATTAATTCCGTCTTTGTAATAATTTTGGAAACGCACTTGAATATACAATTTACCTAACAAATCATTGGCACTAACACTTACTTCGGGTTGTTCAATTTGTTTGTAATCATCAGCAAACCGGACTAGTGATTGTAATCGGGATTGATTTTGATTTAAAATGGTTGTAATTTCGGATGGACTTAGTTCATTTAAAGCCGCATCTTGTTTTAGTGTTTCAAAATTAGGTTCAAATGCAGTAGTGAAAGCTGTATTAACAACCAAAGTAATTTCAGGCACCTTAATAACTCGATCGTTCTGGGGAACATTATCAAGGTATCCATGCAGAATTTGTAGGTTTTTCAAAATAATTTTACCACTAATATGATCAATTGAAACTGAGTCAGTCAATTTAGCTCCTGGACTTAAAATTGCCCGAGTTAAAGGATCAGCAAAAACTGAATTTAAAAATAAAAGGCCATTGCCCATTTGTAACATTGCATTAAATTCTGTTTCAGTAAATGACTGATTCTGCAGTGCTGTTTGAAAATCAAATAATAATTCCGATACTGATAATTTAGTCCCAAACCGGTTTTGTAATCATGCAATAATGACAGTGTTGTTATTGGGTAATAATTCGGTTGAGCTCACTGCGAAAGATAAAACAATATCGGGAACAACTAAAGTGGGTCCAATTTTTCCTTCAGCTCATGGGGTAAGAATTTGAATTTGACTTAAACGCAATTCATTCCCAGTTAAACTAATGTTCCCAATTTGGCCAACCGGACCAATGACATTAGTTGAATCAGTGCCATTAGTTAAAACCGAATTAGTTGCATTACGTAAGTGATACACTTTTTCGTTTAAAAATTGCTGGAAACTGAAATTTGGATCAGCTTGAATTCCCAATTGTAAACCCAACCGGGTTAATAATAAACTTGGGGGTTGGTTTAAAATGTCTTCATAATCGGTTAAGGGGTTACGAATAAATTCGGTGTTGGCTCCGGTGTTTAAATACCAAATTTCGGCCACTTCAATTTCATAATCAGGAACTACCGGACTGTTTTCATCCGTGGTGTTGGCATATAGCGCAAAAATTAGTTTATTAACTTTTAAAGTTCGTTCTCCATTGGAAATTTCAATCTCAGCTGGATAAGCAATTGTGGTGTCGTATGATCCGCCATATGGCACATTGTTGGCGGTGAAAGTACTAATTCAGGCTTGCTGAATCGAACGTCAACGGTGTGATGCCCGGACCGATAAATTTTTGCGATTGGCAGTTAAAAATTCTAGATCGGCTTTCATAGTGGCTGCGTCAACATCATGCCATAATGATCCTAGTAAGTTGGCACTAAATTCACCTTGGCTTAATTGCTCAGGAACAGTTTGGTTGGCATACTTATGAAAAGTGACAGTTGTACCATTGCGTAAGAAGTTGACATAAATGAAATCATTAACTGGATGTAATTCAGTTGAGCCATTTGCTAAGTAGTTCACAATGTGGGGTTTGCGAATAATTAAAATGGAAGAATCTAAAGTTGATGCTTCAATTCGTTCAGCAATAAAATAAGTACGGTTAATTCCAGTGGGCACAGCTGAATTAACAAATGCTAAATAATTTGGTAAATAAAAATAGCCACTAAAATCAGTTTTTTTGACAAAGTCATTTGCTGATAATTGTTTCAATTGATTAATGCGCTCTAAATCAGTTGGATTAATGCGGGCCGCATTATTATTGACCAGTCATCTCCGGATTAAGTTCGAACCCACTTGGGTGGTTTGGTGGACTAAGTTCGGGGTTTTTAACCCTGCCACCGCATCATCAACAACTTGTTTTTGTGCTTGTGTAATTCCAGCCGCACTATAGCTGTAACCAAAATAAAATTTCGCATAATCATCTTTAAACCCAGATGCAGAAGTGATGTTCGCATTTACTTGGAAATTGGTTAAATATTTGTTGGGTAAACTATAAGTTTTTACTTCTGTAACCACATGATCCACTGGGTCTTGACCTGCAGTTGCAACATAATTAGTCATAGTTATTGCATTAGCTGCAAACGTAATCGTTCCCGCAACTAAATCAACTTGAATTTTGGTTGGATCAATTCGATAATGATTTTCACTCACATTGTTCGCGTTAAAAGTTTTTTTACCAACATTTAATGCATCAATGTAAGCTGGAGCTTGGGTTGGAGAGCGGAAAATTTGTTCGACTTCTAACACTGATTTGTTGGCTAAAGCCGAACTGATGGATTTAGATCAAATAAAACTGTTAACAACCGGACTAGCTTGCACACTATGTTCTGGGACATCATGGGTTAGTGTTGCAAAACTATTGGCTTCTTGTCAATTTTTAAACTGTAAATTTTTAAAAGTCAGTTGCCCGGTTGTGTTGTTAGCGACTAAACTTTCATTCAAATTAGTTTTTAAAGCAAAATTGTTTTTATTAATGTTTTGTAGAGTGAACAAGTTCATATCAGTTAAGTTTAGATTGTTATTAACAATTGCTTGTTTCAAATCATAAACATTCATTTGGTTTAAAACTTCTTCAATTGTTGTGGCTTGTGCATTATTCGGATCAACTTGAACTAAATTGTTTTTTTGTAAATAATCTTTAATGTTTTTAATGACTTCAGTTTCGGATTTTCAAGTTAATACAGAAACCGGACGTTGACCTTGGTAGTTAGGCGAAATTGGAATCGTTAAATAAGTTGGTGTAGTCCCAGCAGCTTGGTTTTCTGGCTGACCATTATTGTATTTAATCCCGTTTAAAAAATGGTTTTTTAACCGAATATTCGTGAACCGAATTTGACCATTATTGGTATTGGTAATGAAATTATTATCTTCAATTTCTAAATCAGCTGTAGTTAATTGGTTGTTATTTGGTTTGTTAAGCACATCTAAAAAAGTTTGGGGATTAGTTTTAAATGCAGCTTTAATATCTTCAGGCGTTTTGCCTAACAAGAAGTTATTTAATTGCGCTTGGGTTTTTCAAGTGACAGTGGTTGTTTGGTTAAACAAGTGTTCTCATAACACGGTGATCCGTTGTTCAGGAATGCCATTAGTTAAATCCCCCGGAATTTTCACTTGTCATAATAAAGTTCCATTCGCATCATTCGGAAACAAAGTGAAATAATCACTTGCATTGCTTGCAGTAACTGTGGTTCATGTTGACACATCAGTTGTTACCGCTTTTAAAGCAAAAATGTCTTGGGCCGTAATCGCACTGGCTGGTTTGGCAATGATTTCTTTGAACTTGCTTAACCGATTGGCATCATTCGCAAATGTAGTTTCCACAAACGTTTGTTGTCCGTTATCATCTGCAATATTTCTGCCAATTACTGTGGTGTTAGTTTTTGGTAAACCGGTTCACTTATAAACAGCCGATTTCAATTTAGTTGGATAGTTAAAACTGATCCCATTGGCAAAAGTGTAGTCAGGAATTTCAACTTTAAACTGAACCGTACCATCGACTTGGTTTTTAATGATTTCTGTAATTCATTGGGCATTCACATTAGTTAATGCATGCTGATCTTTTTCAATTGCGGTTTGTTGGGCATTGTTAACCATTTTATTACCCAAATAATTGGTTTTAAAAGTATTAGCAATGAGTTGAGCATTAACTTTACTATAGTCTGCAACTGTAGTAATTTGAGCTTTAGCACTTTTTGGAGCAGTATACTCTACTAAATTATTAGTTATGCTATCTGAACTAAAAGTTATAAATTCTCCCTGATCATTTTCTTTCTGGATTTGGGCTTGAGCAAATCCGGTCACAGTTTTATGAACTGTCACATCAATCGTTGGGGTATTATCTTTTTCAGCTGTTGCCTGATCATCATTTGGTTTAAACAACCGCCCCTGACGGGAATAACCCGGTGAATAAACCCGATATTGATAAGTTAGTGATCCAGCTTCAGGATTGTAAGTTAATTTCACATCATTTTGGTTTAAGCGCTCAATGTAAATTTCATCAAATTTTTTAGTTGATTTTCAGAATTTATTTTTTCCATCTAAAATATCATCCGCCCGCACATTTTGGGGAAATTTATTTTGGTATTCAGAAAGATTTAAACCATTAGTACTTGTTGCACTTACTTGAGTACTAAAATTAGTTTCTTGATCTAATTCGGTTTTAATTTCATCAACAACATTGAAATAGCTCGAATAGTTGTACAAACCATTATTCATGACTAATGATGAAGTATATGGAATTGGTGTATTTTTGGCAACACCAAAACTACTGTCACGATTAATATTAGAGACCCAAGTGACTGGTGAACCAACGGTTAGGTTGACAATTGGTAGATTCCCAAAAATACTGCCAAAGTGTCTAATACTATTGGATACACTGCTATTATTTTGAACCCTTCCATATCCTTTAAAAAGATTAATTGGGTTTTCAGCATAGTTGGCCATTAACCCAATTTCACTTCGTCCTGAGGGTGAAAAATTTAAGCGGGCGTTAAAGTTTTCATAATTCCGCGCATCATAGAAAACATTTCCATCAAAAACTGGGGCATAATCTGTGCCCCGCTCTGATTTAGCAAAGGATTTGGCAGTTACTAAATAGGTACGAAACGGTTTGTACCGTTTGTAATAAGTTTGGTGAGTATCAGATGAAAAACTCATTCGATCATTGGTATTATTTCTGGGAATTGTAACCAACCCTTTAGTCCCTCAAAACCCACTTTTTTCACCATTATTTGTTCCAAGAATGAACTCTTCTAAAGTGGGCGCGTTATTTGCTCTTTCATTTGGATTATACAATTCAGTTCAACTGCCATCTACTTCTTTTCCAAAATCTGACAGTTTGGGAACTTTTCAAGTAACACCTGTGCCCCCACTTAAAGTAGTGGTTCCAGCATAAGGATCAGGCATATTTTGTTGTGATTGGGAAGCTGTTGCACTATCTGCTCTCCCAGTTGATGCTGAAGTTTCTGTTGTGTTGTCCCAATCATTTCCTTCAACCCCGTTACCCCGAGAATCTTGATTTTGTTCTAATAAACCAAAACCATTAAAGGAACGAAACGAATAAACACTTAACAAAGGGCGGGCAAAATTATAGCCCGGACGAATGCCAGTGGTTCAACCATTCAAACCCATAAATGGAAAAATGGAATCGGGTTGGGGCACTAATAATTCCGCATTCGCATTAGGATTAGATTGATCATTTTTTTCATTAGCTTTGGTGATGATTGCCTCTTGAGCTTTTTTGTATCCTGATTTTTTATAATCATCCAAACCAATGTACAGATTAACACTTTTTTGTTGGGGGGAAGTAGAAGAATTAGAATCAAATGTGACATTGGTATTCCGGAACACCATTGGAGCGACTAAATTATTATTAGAAAAACTAAAATACGGACTTTTGCCACCCGTATCCGGATTAGTTCCAGTACCAATGGTTACATTTGTATCCAATTGATCACCATTACTTCGGTTTGGCACATCATTATAGTTGCCAAATGTTAACCCCCGAATTGGTCAAGGTGATTGGCGTCAGCGGGCAACTTGTTCGTCGCTGTATTTGTATTCAGTACTACTACCTTCTTTTTTGTCCCCAGAATTATAAACATTAATGCCATACGGACCCCGAATAGTAGGGTCTTGAATACTTAAAAGGTTTGCACTATTGGCGGATGAACTTAATGAATACCACGGTGTGGCATAAATCCCCATTGGATCGGCTTCAGTGCCTGAACCCAACTTGTTATTGCTCATGTTTAAATAAGCTAGATTAATTTTTAAAAAGTATTTGGGAATTTCGCGAATGTTATTGGAAGCAACATCAAAAAACCGGGGCACATTATCCCGAATGGGAGTTGCATATTGGGCTTGAGCACTTGTTCTGGTTTCACTGCCATCTGTTGATTGGTCGTACGGATCTTCGACATAAGATGAAACATTAATCATCTTGTTTAGGTGGGAATTCGATGCCAAAATTTTATAAAGTTTAGGCATCTTGGCTTTGTCAAACTTAATTTCATAATCACCAAAATGGTTGTTTGACAAATTAATGTTTCATAAACTGTCTCAAGTAATAGCAGGGTTTAAAATGGCATCAATTTCTGTTAAATTTAAATCACTTAAATCCAAAGATTTCACTTGTCCCAATTCTCCTTTATTGACTTGGGAATTAACCCCTAAATCATATTTGGAAGAACCCGCTGTTTCGGTCGCTTTTAGTGCATCTAATACGCGGGTTGCTAAACGAGATAACGGAAAAACATCAATAATCCGTTTAGAAGTATTATCAGTTCATGCGACATAATTAACAGCGGTTATTGCTTGTTGGTGTTGGGTTAATAAATGATGGGGTGATGATTGGGGATAATGTTGAGTCATTTGGTTAATGCTCAAGCTAAAACTCGTTAGAGTTACTAGTCCTAAAATGAATAAATTGGGATTCCATTTTTGCTTATTAAGAATTTTTAGTTTGGTGTTCATAGCAAAATTTATTTAGTTTTAGCTAATCGTGCACCACTGTTATGTTTGGGTTTTTTAGCACGTAATTTGGTTAAACTAGAACGCACTTTAATGCGTTCTCCCTGCATGAATTTCACGCTATTAGTTGCATAACGATAGCGTCAAATTGCATAATAAATTCCCATGGCAATCACCAATAAAGTGACTAAAACTCATGGTAAATGGGTGGTTAAAAATCGGTGGGAATTGGAATTAAAACCAGTAATGACCAATTCCTTTTGCAGGTTTTTGATTTGCCCATTAACAAACGCATTTTCAATTTCATATTGAATAACAATTGTTCCTTGAGCAATATCAGAATAAACATCGCGAATGATTAATCGTTGCTCATTATGCTTACTAACTAACACTTCGTTCAGTTGTAAATAGCGGTATGCTAAAGCAAAGTTTTCAGTTTGTAACGCCGTGGTAGCATCACGAATGTTACTTTGAATGCCGTCACGAACTAACTGGTTGGTCACAACTTCATTATCTGCTACTGTAATTCTGGTATTAACCAGTTTTAAATTAGTTAAAGTAATGCGGGCTTGACTAGGGTCAACTAAAAACTGGTCAACATCAATTGGGTTGGGATTTAATTCCATTTCATTGGTTTGATAACTATTGACAATTTGAATGCTACCTGGTAAAAAGGTTAGTTGACCAAGCCCATCATTGATTAATAAATACTTGGTCATTTTTGCTACCGGAGTATCATGAGCTAATTGTTCTGCTCATTCGGGATTTAAAACAAGTGATAAGGGTTGGGTAACTCGGGAAAAACCTTGGACATGTAAGAATGATTGTAAAAAAGTGTTAAGCGCAGCTGGTTCGTGTAAATTGCTTTTTAACCAATTTAAAATTTCTGAACCTGAGACACTACTAATTGGTTTCAGCGTCCCATTGAAATTTAGTTCATAGCCGTTATTGTGATAAGCTTGGGAACTAATCACAATTGGCTGGCGTTGGAAGCCCTGAATAATAACGTTGCTTAAACCAATGTTTTGGTAATTCCCCAGATTATCGATTAGTTGTGCACTTTCTTTATGTGGATCAAAAATATTTTTCAAAATTTGAAATTGGTCAGCAGCTCCAGGCGGAACATTAAAGTGTAAAAACGGATTTAGTAGATAAATTTGTTCGTTTTTTTCACTGTAGTACACATCTTGTTTGCGAACATTTAAACTAACATGAAATTTATTTAGTTGTTCTTTTAAGCTTCTTAAAGCTTCTTGATGATAGTTGCTAGTATCTCCAATGGCAATCCCGCTGTTATCGACTAATTGTCAAGTGACTAAATCAAATCATGGATCGGGGTTATTTAAACTAATGTAATCATCACTAATTGCTGAATTTGTATGACTAATTAGGGCTTGGTAATAATCAGTTACTTTTCAAGTTTTTAACTGATCATTATTAATCACCCCTGAAACTGCTTGACCTTCTAAAGCTGTTAATTGATCATCATCAGTACGTAATTTAAAATTATTCTCAGCATAATTTTTTCAAGTCGGTAATAAGAAGGTCCCTAAAGTATTGGTAATTTTAAAAGTTTGTTCTTTATCAGCGATAGTGAAGTGTTGACCATCAAAACCATTAATGTAATTTTCTACTTTGATCTTGACATCTAGACTGCCTTGGTTATAGTTTAGGTTACTAAAGGATAAAGCACTAAACTTCGTCATTTTCCCCACATGAGCTGCATCAACATCTTGGGCGCCAAATTTTTCAGTAAAGAAACGTTCAGCATCGGGGTTCGTGTAATAAACTGGATGAATGAATTTGAATTTTAGGATGTTAATCGCATCTTGAGCAACTAATAGTTCTGGTCCAGTTAAAGGATTTTGGGTTGTGGCTCCATAAAATTTTTGGGCTTTTTGGAATAAATCCTCAAGCTGATTAACAATTCCTAAAACACTTTCATTTGCAAAAGTGCGATTAACATCAATATTGTCTGCATATGGTAGTTTCGCTTTAGTTGCTGCATCAATCCGAAAAAAATAGTTGCTTAAAAAGAAACTAATTTCCTGTCCGTAAACTTCTGGAATTGCACTACGTTCTGCTCTTTGATTATCCTTATAAACATTGTTAACCAATAATGTGTTGGCTGCAATTTTGACTTCTCCAGTGGAATTATTAATTGTGATGTTACTAAAATTAGTTAAATCCACATGGGTTTGATAACTGGTATTTGAAGTCGAAGTATTTAAAATGTGGTTTAAAAAACCAGTTAAACTATCATAACCCCGATAATCTAATTGACCCACTAATAAACTACTTTGCCGGTTTTTTAACCGTCGTAATTCTGCTAATCACTCACTTGGTAATAAATCTTTTCATTGGTGATTTAAAGCATCCCGAAATAAATCTTCACTACCTTTATAAACAACTGGTGTTGATGCTGAATTATTGGCCTTTAATACAGTTGCAGAATTAGCTGGATTTTTATAACTATTGTCAATTGCGTGATACTGGGTTGTATTTGGTTTTAAAGCCACCAATAATGATGGTAAAAAATTAATTGGTGCTTTTTGTTCAGATCCGGCATAAAATTTACCATGTAAATAACCACCCTTAATAGTTAAGTGGTTAATTCCCACTAAATTGGCATCTGCTTGAATTGTGACATTAGCATTAACTGCTGCAGCAGTTAAGCTTGTTTCATTTTGAAAACCAATTACTAATTGGTTTTGCTTAGTCTCATCTAATGTTGTGGCTCCAGATAAACTGTTTTGGCTATTAAAATTAGGTGCACTGGCACTTAAATCTAGTAACGGTAAAATTAATTGGTTAAATTGGGTTTGATTATTAACATTATCAACTAGTGCTTTTTTAAAACTAGCAACCGGTTGGTCTTGATATTGATTATGGGTAATAAAAGCAATCCCTGAAACCCGGTCATTATTTTGTTTTCAATTAAAAGTGGAGTTGAAATTAGATAACCCAAATAAACTAGCATTTCTAACAGCAATTAAATCACCTACAGTCGCTGCTGTGGTTTTCTTCTCAAACAAACTAACCGCAAAATCAACACTTCCCACTTCAGAATTACGGTTAATATCAGTTAACTGTAATGTGGTTTCTGGTGGTAAAAACTGATCTAGTGTGCTTGTTGCATTTGGTCATGTTTGGGACATGACATTAGTTTCTTGACCATTAATGATTTGGAAAGTTTTTAAAGTCACAAACTCTTTGAGTTTGTCATCAGTGTAATCAAGCGCTGCTAAATTTTTCTGGAAGTTCGATGTGTCAATAGCGAAACTGAATTGTTTAAAAGTGGTAATGGTGTGATTTTGAACTAAATTGATGCCCCCATTTAAAGGGTTAGCATTAACTTGTAAAGTGAATGCTAAAGTTCCGTCATTTTTATTGAAAAAAACACTGCTAATATATTGTTCAGGATTTTCTAAGGCCGATAATTTGTGAATATTTTTTTGACTTAAACTACCCTCAACTGATCCACTTACTGGATCAGTTGTTGTAGTAGAAGAATTGTTCAGTTTTAAATTAATTCAACGCAGTCCCACATGATTTTTAATTCACTCAATTGCTTCTTGATGATCTTTAGGTGCAAAACCAGTTGGGGCATTAGTTACATCATTAAAAGTTGTAATTACTTTTTCGTTATTAATTAAAAACGCTTCTTGAGTCGGAAATCCGGTTAAAGTAATATCGGCAAGATCAATTTTGTTATTATTCGGATCACTAACATCAAACCCAACTACAATTTCATTTTTAATTAAATCAACTGATTTAATGTGAATTGAACTTGAATCATTTTTAATATAATTCTGAATGTAAGCCGTGCCTGAAGTTCATTGGTCAATGTTGTTAGATAAATCAGTTTGAGTGATGCTAGAAGCAAATTTAAACCGGTTTGTGAAACTAGAATCAGCAGATACATCAAATATACGTTCCCCACTTTTTGCATTTTTAGCATTTAAAGTATAAGTCGTATCGGTTAAAACATTAATTGTGTACCGATAAGTTCATTCTTGATTTGGTGCTGAAATAATTAAGTTGTAAGAAGGAGAATTTGGTACCGCATTGGAACTGGTAACATTCGCAAATTTATTAATGTCAATACCAAGGGCTTTATTACCGGTTGCTCCGCTTCATGCTGTTGCGTTTTTCCGCCCGTTGTAATAGGGCAGTTGGCCTAGAACTTGGGTTAAAAAATTGTACCCGTTATTAGTGGAAGAAGAAGATCTAGACATAACCCCCCCCCGGCTGAATCAGCTATCGAAGAAGCGCTAGTGTCAGTTGGACTGTAGTTATTTGCTAGATCTGCAAAACTGAGATTGCCATTACTTAAATTTAAACCATTTGCGTTGGCATATAAACTGACTCAGTCAATATCTTTAAAAGTACTATCAGCTACATCTTCATTTTCTTGATTAACTAATTGCACATTAATTTTTTGCCCATTGCCAGTTCTTCCGTCTTGTTTCCCTCAAGAATTTAATACCGAATGGTTTTGGGGTAAAGTTCTTGTTAAGATATAAGGAACTTGGGAGTTGTATGATTTGTAAGCGTCTGATGAAGCTTTTAAGATGGCATCATCAAACTTTTTACGAAACGGTTCAGAATTAGTTCCACTAACATCAGAACTGCTTGTTGATAAAGTTGTTGAAGCAGTAGTACCAATCTGTTTTAGTTCAGCATTAGAATCAAAACCAGGTAAGACAAATTTTTGATTTGAATTATTTTTGGCAAGAGTAACATTATAGTTAATGGTTTTACTATAACTTTGTAAGTAAGTTAAGATTTTATTATCATTTAACTGATTAAAGAAAATTCCATATATATTACTAGCAGATGAGCGGGTTGCATCTGGTGCAATGTTGTGAATAAAGTTACCATCAAAAGTTCCTAAATAAGTTGAAAAAACTTGATTCCCAGAATTGGGCCCAATTCAAACCCGGTGGAATCATGGATAAAATTCTGTGGAATCATCACCAATTTGATGATTTCACGGACTGATTGGATACCCGCTGACATTAGTGTGAAGATTAGCAGCAATTCCAGTGATGCGTTTATTTGCTGGAATTGTAATTTTAGGTCAAGTATATCAACTACTTTCAGTGTCTTGTTGGGGCCAAAAATCTAATAATTGGTTCCCATAAAATGAAAAAGTTGGTAGTGTGAATGCGGAGTTGCCCGCTCGAAAACTATCAAAAGCCCGCGTATCATTCCCAACAGATCAATTTGATGGTTGACTATCACTAGTTTGATCATAAAATTTGGATCAGTTGGCCGGATTTAAATGGTTATAGTTATCTGAATTGAAGTTAGCCACCATATAAAATAAACCATAAAATCAGGGTAATGGTTTAGCCGCAATTGGAGCGATATAGCGCAAGCGATTATTACTAAAATCGACATTAGTAAACATGTTTTTAGATAGTGGAATACGCTCAATTTGGTTATTAGAAAAATCAATCCGGTAAAGATCTTTGGAAAGATCTAATTTAATGCCACCAAAATTAATCCCTTTATCAAAAGTTGTTTCAGATGATGGTTCACCCCGATATGTAAAAACAATTGTGCCACTAGCGTTTGTGGTGATATTACTGTTAGCATCATGCGGAACATTGTCGCTACCACTAGAAGCAGATAACCCATTTTTATTTGTGGCATGAGAACCTTTTTGGTTCACATATTTCTCGCCATCTCTTGTTTTGAAATAAAACGGATCAGCTGAAACTGCATCTAAAAAACTAGAATAATCAGAAATTACTTTTTTTCCTGATTTTATGAACGAGCTATTTACTGAACTTGCATAATTAATATTAGGCAAAGTTGCAGTTAGTCATTTTTTAATTCCTATAACTGATGTTAAATCTTTAACATCAGAACCATCAGCTCACAAGTTTTTTAAATACTCGTAATAATTTTCTGCAGTTTTTGTGGGTGAACTTGTGCTTGCTAATTCTGTATCACTTAGATATTCAGTAGAATAGTGATTATTACTAAAAGTATTGAAGTCACCAATGGCTTGGATCGCATTTTTGCTTGCCCGAATGTTTTTTAAAGCCGGAAAATTTTTATAATTCGGATTAGGAAAATGGGTCAGAATATTATCGTCAACAATCAGTGTAGTTAAACCCGTAAATTTCACTTCTAAACTAACACTATGACTATCTAAACTAGAAGAATTAGCCGTTCCTAATAAATCATAAACCCCCAAACCCCAGCGCAGGTTGGGGTTAAAAATTTCAGCAATAGAACTTAATGCTCGATTCGATAAGTCTAAAGTAATATTGGTTTTATCAAACGCATCAAATCATTCGGTTTTAGTAAAACTACCATCTGAGCTTTTCCCTAAGATGCCAGCTACAGCATTACGAATTGCCCGAGTTGGAAAAAACTTGGTAAGTGAATTATCAGACTCTTGTAATGTTGGTCAGTTATTCTGGTTAACATCCAGATTGAATAAACCTGGTGGGGGTGCAAATTTAACATCAGTAACTGTTTTGGAGGTCTTGTTATATTGCACATACTTAAGGTTGACATAATCATAAGCATTAGCAGTAATTGTTTGGCCGTTTTTAGTCAAACTAACAGTAGTTGCCACCACCCGAATACCGGTTTTAGGCAAATCACCACGGAACGAAATCGCTTTAGAATTATCTTCAATGATGATGTTTTCAATGTCGGCTAAGTCACGACCTAAAAACGCACTTAAATTTGTATCATCAGCCGAGCTAACACTAGAAGATAACCCCCCCCCGACGCATTTGTCGCGCCAGACTGCTCAATTCGAGCTAACCGCGCTTGAACTGGATCAAATGCCGCCTCGGTACGATCTTGAAGATAAGCTTGATGGGTCAAATAAATTGAAGTGCTGAACCCAACACTTGTAGCAGCTAAAATTCCTAGACTAATTAGTCATTTGGCTGATCAATGTCATTTAGCTTTATCAGTTTTTGAAAAAAGATTCTTTTTGAACCTTGAAGTCATTGTAAACTGTGATAAATCTTAACGATGACAACTTGTAACCTAAAGAAGATAAAAATGGTTGTTAAACAATCAACTGATTTTGCACAAGCGATTGTTTAACTAAAAAAGTTACAACATTTTTTTTCAAAATATATTTTTCATTGGATGAAATTACCACAATTTTAACACAACCTCAATCCCACTATCGGATTAAATCGCTTCATAACCCACCAACTCCAAAAATAAACCGGCATGATATAACTAATTTTGTGCTATTTTGTTATCACCACAAAACATAAAAAAACCACAAGCTTCAAGCTTGTGGTTTTGTGATTACTAATATTTTTGAATTATTGGGTTTAGCTTATTTCTTCACT
Organism: Mycoplasmoides fastidiosum; assembly: GCF_024498275.1. Classification (GTDB taxonomy): domain Bacteria; phylum Bacillota_I; class Bacilli_A; order Mycoplasmatales; family Mycoplasmoidaceae; genus Mycoplasma_N; species Mycoplasma_N fastidiosum. The sequence goes on along the minus strand of NZ_CP101809.1, from coordinate 423,767 downwards.
TTCGCAGCAGTATTGGCCATATAGAATTTTTTGCTGCCTAAGTATTTGCGTCTTCAGAAATAATATGCTAAACCCAATAAGCTAATGCCACCAGATCCTCCAAAAACTGGTGCTAAAACAAGTGGTAATTGGTTTTTGAAATTAGATAAGGTGTAACTAAAGGTTTTTGGTCCCAAATTAATGCCATCCTTATAATAATTTTGAAAATGCACTTGAATATACAACTTCCCTAATAAGTCATTTGCTGTAACACTTAGTTCGGGTTGTTCAATTTGTTTATAATCATCAGCAAACCGAACTAATGATTGTAAACGGGGTTGGTTTTGGTTCAATATTGTCGTAATTTCCGACGGACTCAATTGAACCAAATCAGTAGCTTGATTTAGTTCTTCAAAACGAGTTTTGAAATCAGTAGTAAATGTGGTATCAACAATTAATTTAATTTCTGGTACATCAATTACTTGATCATTTTGGGGCACATTATCGATATAACCATGTAGGATTTGGAGATTTTTTAAAACAACTGCCCCACTAATATGATCAACTAAAACCGCTTCGGTTAACTTGGCTCCGGGAGCTAAACGGGGTTGGGTTTGGGGATCATTGAAAACCGAATTCAAAAAGACTAAACCGTTACCTAGCATTAACATGCTATTAAAATCTGATTCAGTAAACTGATCATTATTTAATGCCTTTTGGAAATCAAATAATAATTCAGACACTGATTTAGTTGAGCCAAATAAATTGCGCAATCAACCAATAATCACGGTATTGTTGTTGGGCAGTAATTCAGTCGAACTAACTGCAAACGGCAAAACAATATCAGCAAGCTCTAGGGTTGGTCCGATTTTCCCTTCGGCTCAGGGGGTTAAAATGCGGATTTGACCTAAGCGCAATTCATTCCCAGTTAAACTAATGTTGCCAATTTGACCCACTGGACCAATGATGTTATTAGCATCTGAACCATTAGTTAAAACCGAATTAGTTGCGTTGCGTAAATGATAAACTTTCTCCTTTAAAAATTGTTGGAAGCTAAAAGTTGGATCAGCTTGAGTCCCCAATTGTAAACCTAACCGGGTTAATAATAAACTTGGGGGTTGGTTTAAAATATCTTCATAATCTGTTAACGGATTACGCACAAACTCGGTATTTGCTCCGGTATTTAAATATCAAATTTCAGCCACCTCAATTTCATAGTCTGGAACAACCGGACTATTCTCATCCGTGGTGTTGGCATATAGCGCAAAAATTAGTTTATTAACTTTTAAAGTTCGTTCTCCATTGGAAATTTCAATCTCAGCTGGATAAGCAATTGTGGTGTCATATGATCCCCCATATGGCACATTGTTGGCGGTGAAAGTACTAATTCAGGCTTGCTGAATGGAACGTCAACGGTGTGAAGCCCGCACGGATAAATTTTTGCGATTCGCAGTTAAGAATTCTAAATCGGCTTTCATGGTCGCTGCATCCACATCATGTCATAATGGAGCTAGTAAGTTGGCACTAAATTCGCCTTGGCTTAATTGTTCAGGAACAATTTGGTTCGCATATTTATGGAAGGTGACAGTTGTACCATTCCGTAAGAAGTTGACATAAATGAAATCATTAACCGGATGCAGTTCAGTACCCCCATTCGCTAAATAGTTCACAATGTGGGGTTTGCGAATAATCAAAATTGATGAATCTAAAGTTGATGCTTCAATTCGCTCAGCAATGAAATAAGTGCGATTCACTCCACTTGGAACAGCTGAGTTCACAAATGCTAAATAATTCGGTAAATAGAAATAACCACTAAAATCAGTTTTTTTCACAAAATCATTTGCTGATGAACTTTTCAGTTCATTCACCCGCGCTAAATCAACCGGATTAATTCGCGCCGCATTATTATTAACTAATCATCTCCGGATTAAATTTGAACCAACTTGAGTGGTTTGGTGCACTAAGTTTGGCGTTTTTAAAGCCGCCACTGCATCATCAACTGCTTGGGTTTGATCTGGAGTAATTCCGGCTGCACTATAACTATACCCAAAATAAAATTTGGCATAATCATCTTCAAACCCCGCTGCAGAAGTGATATTAGTGTTCACTTGGAAAGTAGTTAAGTATTTGTTTGGTAAACTATAAGTTTTAGAGTCAGGGACAACATGATCCACTGGTTCTTGCCCAGGTGTGGAAACAAAATTGGTCATGATTACCGCGTTAGTTTCAAACGTAATTTTACCCGCAACTAAATCAACTTTAATTTTAGTTGGGTCTACCCGATAATGATTTTCACTGACATTATTCGCATTAAAAGTTTTTTTACCGACATTTAATGCATCAATATAAGCTGATGCTGAAGTAGATGATGCAAAAATTTGTTGGACTTCTAACACTGATTTATTCGCTAAAGCTGAACTAATTGATTTAGATCAAATGAAACTGTTAACTACGGGACTAGCTTTAATTTTATGCACAGGTACATCATGAGTAACTGTGTCAAAACTACTTGGGTTTTGTCAGTTTTTAAATTGCAGATTTTTAAAAGTTAGTTCACCAGTTTTGTTGTCTGCCACTAAACTTTTATTTAATTTATCTTTTAAAGCAAAATTATTTTTATTAATATTTTGTAAATCAAACAAGTTCATGTCAGCTATGTTTAAATTATTATTGACAATTGCTTGTTTCAAATCATAAACATTCATCTGATCTAAAACTTCTTTAACCGTTGTTGTTTTTTCGTTATTTGGATCAACTTGAACTAAATTATTTTTTTGTAAATATTTTTTAATGTTTTCAATAATTTCACTATCTGATTTTCAAGTTAAAGAAGAGATTGGACGTTGACCTTGGTAGTTGGGTGAGATCGGAATTGTTAGATAAGTTGGAGTAGAAGCTGCAGTTCCATTTTCAGGCTGACCGTTATTATACTTAATGCCATTCAAGAAATGATTTTTTAACCGAATATTGGTAAACCGAATTTGGCCGTTATTGTCATTAGTAATGAAATTATCAGCTTCAGTAACTAAATCATTTGTTGTTAATTCATTATTATTCGGTTTGTTTAGTACATTTAAAAAAGTTTGGGGACTGGCTTTAAATAGTGCTTGAATTTCTGCTGGTTTTTTACCAATTAAAACAGCATTTAATTGTTCTTGGGTTTTTCAGGTTATCGTTGTAGTTTGGTTAAATAAATGTTCTCATAGAACAGTGATGCGTTGCTCGGGAATACCGTTACCAACATCACCCGGAATTTTTACTTGTCATAATAAAGTTCCATTCGCATCATTTGGAAATAAGGTGAAAAAACTACTTGCATTATCTCTGGTTACTGATGATCATGTTGAAACATCAGTGCTAACCGCACCCAAATCAAAAATTTCTTGAGCTGTAATCGCACTTGCTGGTTTAGCGATAATTTTTTGAAACAATCCTAGTTTGGTTTTATCGTCTTTAAAAGTTTCTGGAACAAACGTTTGGGGACCATTATCAACTGCAATGTTTTTCCCAATTACAGTGGTATTGGTTTTTGGTAATCCCGTTCATTTATAAATCGCAGTTTTTAGTTGAAGTGGATAATTGAAACTAGTGCCATTGGCAAAAGTGTAATCGGGAATTTCCACTTTAAACTTAACTGTTCCATCCACTTGGTTTTTGATGATTTCAGTAATTCATTGGGAATTAACTTCAGTTAATTCGTGCTGATTCGTTTCAATTGTGGCCTGTTGCGCTCCTGCAGTCATCTTGTTCCCTAAGTAATTGGTTTTAAAAGTTTTGGCAATTAAATCAGCATTAATTAGGTTGTAATTTGCTACTGTTGTAATTTGGTCTTTAGCACTTTTTGGCGCGGCGTATTCTAACAAATTGTTTGTAATATTAGTCGAACTAAAATCTTCAAATGTGCCATCACTATTTTCTTTCTGCATTTTAGCTTTGGCAAATCCAGTAACTTTTTTATCAACTTTCACATCAATTGTTGGGGTGTTATCACCAGTTGCTACAACTTTGGTATCGCCCGCTTTAAACAAACGACCCTGACGAGAATAACCTGGAGAATAAATTCGGAATTTATAATTTAATGATCCTTCTTCGGGATTATAAGTTAGTTCCACATCATTCTGGTTCAACCGTTCCATATAGACTTGATCAAACTTTTTAGTTGATTTTCAGAATTTGTCTTTTCCGTCTAAGATGTCATCAACTCGGACATTTTGCGGAAATTTGTTGTTATAACTAGATAAATTCAATTCAGCTTGTTGTGTTGCTGAAACTTGGGTGGCAAAATTGCTATTGTTATCTAATTCAGTACTAATATGATCAACTACGTTGAAATAACTTGAATAATTGTACAAGCCATTATTCATGACTAAAGAAGAAGTGTAGGGTACTTGAGTTGTTTGACTGACCCCAAAACTACTAACCCGATCAATATTAGATACCCAAGTGGTGGGTGAACCGACTGTTAAATTCACAATTGGCAAATCACCAAAAATACTACCAAAATGTTTGATGCTATTGTTAACATTTCTGCCTGACAATTTACCTTGTTCACTCTTATTGAACAGATTAATTGGATTTTCAGCGTAATTAGCCATTAACCCAATTTCGCTCCGACCTGAAGGAGAGAAATTTAAACGGGCATTAAAATTTTCATAATTTTTGGCATCATAGAAAACATTGCCATCAAAAACTGGAGCATAGTCTGCACCCCGTTCTGATTTAGCAAATGATTTTGCCGTAATCAAATAAGTACGGAATGGTTTGTAGCGTGCATAATAAGTTTGATCACTGGATTCTGTAAAGCTCATTCTTCCTGTTCTGTTATTGCGCGGAATGGTTTGTAAACCTTTAGTACCTCAGAAACCACTTTTCTTTCCATTATTAGTTCCATTAATAAATTCTTCTAAAGTGGGTGCATTAGCGGCTCTTTCATTTTGATTATATAATCCAGTTCAAGTGCCACTTTCTTCTTTTCCAAAATCCGAAAGTTTGGGAACTTCTCATTTAATACCTCCTCCGTCTAAAGAACTTGTTCCAGCATATTCATCTTGATTGGATGGAGTAACATTATCACCCCGAGCAACTGTTGTTCCCGAAGGCACTGTATTATCTCAAGTATTTCCCTCATCTCCAGCATTTCGAGAATCTTGGTTTTGTTCTAATAAACCAAACCCATTAAACGAACGAAATGAATAAACACTTAATAAAGGACGGGCAAAATTATAGCCCGGACGAATCCCAGTGGTTCAGCCATTTAAGCCCATAAACGGAAAAATCGAATCAGGTTGGGGAACTAGTAATTCCGCATTTGCATTTGGATTAGTTGTATCACCTTTAGTTGTCGAAGTTTTAATGATTTCATCTTGTGCTTTTTTATAAGCCGAAGTTTTAAAGTCTTCTAAACCAACGTATAAATTGACACTTTTTTGTTGGGGTGAGGTTGAAGAATTAGAATCAAATGTCACATTGGCATTACTAAAGACCATTGGTGCTACAAGGTTATTATTCGAAAAACTGAAATATGGTCTTTTCTCACCATTATCAGGAGTCATTCCATTGGCACGTGTAATATTTGTGTCTAATTGTTGGGTTGTTCGGTTTGGAACATCATTATAGTTCCCAAAAGTTAAACCCCGAATTGGTCAGGGGGATTGACGTCAACGGGCAACTTGTTCATCAGTGTATTTATATTCGGTGCCACTCTCACTTTTTTTATCACCGGTGTTATAAACATTGATGCCATACGGACCCCGAATACTGGGGTCTTGAATACTTAATAAATTGGCATTATTTTGGGTTGAGGCTAATGAATATCAAGGAGTGGCATAAATTCCCATCGGATCAGCTTCGGTTCCTGATCCTAATTTGTTATTGCTCATGTTTAAATAAGCCAAATTAATTTTTAAAAAGTATTTGGGAATTTCGCGAATGTTGTTAGACCCAAGATCAAAAAACCGGGGCACATTATCGCGAATTGGAGTTTCATATTGCGCTTTAGCCTTTGTTCTTTCGTTACTATCAGCAGTGGCTGTATCATATGGGTCTTCAACATAAGAAGAAACATTAATCATTTTGTTTAAATGAGAATTAGAGGCCAAAATTTTATACAGTTTGGGCATTCGGGCTTTTGTGAAGATAATTTCATAATCACCAAAATGATTATTGGATAAATTAATATTTCACAAACTATCCCACGTAATTGCCGGATTGAGAATTGCATCGATTTCGGTGAGATTTAAATCACTTAAATCCAGTGATTTAACTTTCCCCAATTCTGTTTTAGTGACTTGGGAATTAACTCCCAAATCATACTTAGAAGAACCGACTGTTTCAGTTGCTTTTAAAGCATCCAATACCCGAGTTGCTAAACGGGATAAGGGGAACACATCAATGATTCGTTTAGAATTACTCGTAGTTCATTCCACATAATGAACAACATTTTCAGCTTGTTGCTGTTTGTGTACTCAATCACGATTGACAGTTTGGAAATGATGATAAGTCATCTGGTTAATACTTAAACTAAAACTAGTTAAAGTTATTAAACTTAAAATAAAGTAATTGGTATTAAACTTTCTATTACGTCTAATTTTTAATTGGGAATTCATGAAAGAAGATTTCTGTTTAGCTATTCAGAACCACTGTTATCCTTCGTTACATTAATACGAAGTTTGGTTAAACGAGAACGAACTTTTTTTGGTTCTCCCTGCATGAATTTCATGCTGTTAGTTGTTTGCCGGTACCGTCAAATCCCATAATAAACCCCGATAGTTAACAGACTAACTAATACCATAACTCACGGTAAATGAGTTGTTAAGAACCGGTGGGAATTAGAGTTAAAACCAGTAATCACTAATTGTTTTTGTAAGTTTTGGACTTTGCCATTGACAAAGGCATTTTCAATTTCGTACTGAATTACAATTGTTCCTTGAGCAATATCAGAATAAACATCACGGATGATTAGTCGTTGTTGGTTATGTTTACTAATTAAAACTTCATTTAATTGTAAGTAGCGATAGGCTAAAGCAAAATTTTCAGTTTTTAATGCGGTTGTTGCATCACGAATGTTAATCTGTACTCCATCATGAATTAAGCGCGTGGCAACAACGTCATTATCAGCAACTGTGATTTCGGTATTAACCAGTTTTAAATGGGTTAATGCAATCTGGGCTTGGGTTGGATCAGCTAAAAACTGATCTAAATCAACTGGATTAGGATTTAAATCCATGGCGGCTGTTTGATAACTGTTAACTAACTGAATACTACCAGGTAAGAAAGTCAATTGACCAATTCCATCATTAATCAATAAGTATTGGGTCATTGCTTCAACTGGAGTATCTTTAGCTAAGAGTTGAACAAATTCCGGATTTAAGACTAATGATAAGGATTGAGTTACTCGGGAAAAACCTTGCACCCGTAAAAACGATTGTAAAAAAGTATTAATGACCGTTGGTTCGTTTAAATTGCTTTTTAATCAAGTCAAAATCTCAGAACCCGAAACTGCACTAATCTTACTCAACGTTCCATTAAAGTTTAGTTCATATTCTGGATCAGTATAATTTTGGGAACTAATCACAATTGGCTGACGTTTAAAACCTTGAATAATCACATTACTTAAGCCAATGTTTTGGTAATTGCCGAAATTATCAATTAGTTGCTCACTGGTTTTGTTTGGATCAAAAATGTTTTTCAGAATTTTAATTTGCTCTGCAGCTGCATGATCAACATGAAAGTGTAAAAACGGGTTTAATAAATAAATTTGTTCGTTTTTCGCACTATAATGTATATCTTGTTTGCGAACATTTAAACTCACATGAAACTTTTCTAATTCAGTTTTTAAAATGTCTAAAGCTGCTTGGTGGTGTTTGCTAGTATTGCCCACATCAATTCCGGTGTTATCAACTAGTTGTCAACTAACTAAATCAAATAGTTGATTGGAATTATTTAGCTTAATGTAATCTTGATCAACTTCTTGATTGATTTGATTCATTAAAGTTATGTAATAATCTTTAACAGTTCAAGTTTTTAAAGCATCATTTGTTATTATTCCTGAAACTTTTTGTCCATCTAAGGCAACTAGATTTTCATCATCCGTCCGCAGTTTAAAATTATTTTCAGAATAGTTCTTTCACACTGGTAACAAGAAAGTTCCTAAAGTGTTGGTGATTTTAAAGTTTTGTTCTTTATCAGCTAAGATGAAGTGTTGACCATCAAAACCAGTAATGTAATTTTCAACTTTAATTTTGATGTCTAAACTGCCTTCGTTGTAATTGAGGTTGCTGAATTGTAACATGCTGAATTTTGTCATTTTATCAACATGTTGGTTGTCCACATCCGCACTTGTAAATTGTTCAGTAAAGAATTTTTCAGCATCGGGGTTAGTGTAATAAACTGGATTGATAAATTTAAATTTCAAAATGTTAATCGCATCTTGAGCCGCTAATAAATCTGAACCAGTTAAGGGTTGAGCAGTGGAAGCATTATACAGTTTTTGAGCTTTAGCTAACAAATCCTCTAACTGATTGACAATCCCTAGCACACTTTCATTGCCAAAAGTACGGTTTACATCCACATTATCAGCAAACGGCAATTTAGTTCTAAGCGCCTCATCAATCCGAAAAAAGTAATTACTTAAAAAGAAACTAATTTCTTGGTTATAAAAGTAGGGAGTTTGCCGACGTTCAGCTTTAGTTGCGTCTTCATAAACATTATTAACAAATAAAGTATTGGCCGCAATCTTTACTTCTCCAGTCGAGTTGTTAATCGTGATGTTACTAAAATTAGTTAAATCAACATGGGTTTGATAACTGGTGTTTGAAGTGGAAGTATTCAACACATGATTCAAAAAACCAGTTAAACTATCATAACCGTGATAATCTTGTTGGTTAACTAATAAACTACTTTGTCGGTTTTTTAATAGTCTTAACTGTGCTAATCATTCACTTGGTAACAAATTTTTTCACTCCCTGTTTAAAGCATCTTTAAATAGGGCTTCACCTCCGTTGTAAGTTGTTGCTGGTTTAGACCCAGCAGCTGGTGAAGTTGCATCTTTGTAAGCATTACTAATTGCTTGATACTGGGTTGTATTTGGTTTTAAAGCCACTAATAATGAAGGTAGGGTAGTAATTGGTGCTCCTTGTTCAGATCCGCCATAAAATTTGCCGTGAAGATAACCGCCTTTAATGGTTAAGAAATTAATTCCCACTAAATCAGCATCTTCTCTGACAATTACATTAGCATTAATATCTGCTGGTGTTGATGTGGCAGTAGTATGAAAACCAATTATTAATTGATTTTTTTGGTTTTCATCTAGTGACATGCCTCCGTTCAACTGTTGTTGAGCATCGAAACTAGGTGCACTATTAGTTAAATCTAATAGTGGTAAGATTAGTTGACTAAAAGTAGCTGCATCTGAAGCGGTTAGTAATGCAGCTTTAAAATCTTTAACTAATTTATCTTTGTAAGCATCATATGTAATAAAAGCAATTCCTGAAACCCGATCATTATTTTGTTTTCAGCCAAACGAAGAATTGAAACTAGACAAGCCGAACAAACTAGCATTTTTCACATCAATTAAAGTTTTTTCAGCATTTTTTTCCAACAAACTAACTGCAAAATCAACACTACCCACTGCACCATTCCGATTAACATCGGTTAATTGTAATTCGGTTTCAGGCGGTAGAAATTGGTTTAATTCGTCAACTGCGGCTGATCATTTTTTAGACTGAGGATTTACTTCTTTTCCCTTAATTGTCTGAAAGGTTTTTAGAGTAACAAATTCTTTTAATTTCTCATCAGTGTAATCCAGTGCACTCGCATTTTTAGCCGCATTTGAAGTATCAATTGAGTAGCTAAATTTTTTAAAAGTAGTAATCGTTTGGTTTTGTACCAAATTAATGCCCCCGTTATTAACATTGGAATTAATTTGTAAAGTGAATGATAACGTTCCATCATTCTTGTTGAAGAAGACACTACTAATGTATTGTTCAGGATTTTGTAAATCTGCTAATTTATGAATATTTTTTTCAGCTAAGCTATCAGCTGTTGGATTATTTTTAGGATTAGTTGTAAGATCAGATGAACCATTTAAAACTAAACCAATTCATCTCACGCCCACATGTTGTTTGATTCATTCAATTGCTTCTTGATGATCTTTTGGTGCAAATTCATTTGGAGCATTTTTAACATCATCAAAATCTTCAACCACTTTTTCGTTATTAATTAAAAAAGCTGTTTGAGTGGCAAAATTAGTTAAGATAACATCTTTAATATTAATTCGGTTACCAGTTGGATCATTCACATTAAAGCCAACAACAATTTGGTTATTAATTAAGTCAACTGATTTAATCCGAATCGAACTAGAATCATTTTTAATGTAATTTTGGATGTAAGATGCTCCAGTTGTTCATGCTTCTACTTCATTCGCTAAATCTTGGATAGTAATTGTTGATGCAAAATTATAGCGTTTGCTGAAAGTTGTTTTAGCAACATCTAAAGTGCGATCTTGTTCAGCAACAGCACCTGTATCGTTGACATTTAAACTATAACTTGTATCAGTTAAGATGTTAATGGTATAACGATAAGTCCATTCTTGAGTTGGTGCAGAAATGGTTAAGTTGTAAGAAGGTGATTTTGGAATAATTGTGCCATTTTCTGTTTGAGAAAATTTATTTAATTGAATTCCAACCGCTTTATTTCCAGTTGCTCCAGTTCAAGCAGTTGCTTTTTTCCGTCCATTATAGTAGGGTAGTTGGCCTAAAACCTGGGTTAAAAAATTGTACCCATTATTGGTAGAAGATCTACTCATAGAAGACCCCCCCGACGAATTCTGGTTATTATTGGTGGGATTGTATCCATCTGCTAAATCTTGTAAATCTAAAGTAGCAGCATTTAATCCATTGGCATTAGCATACAAATGAACTCAATCAATATTAGAAAAATTGTTAGGTGACACATTTTCACCATTTTGATCAACTAGTGAAACTTCAACTTTTTGACTCGCTCCATTCCGACCATTTTGTTTCCCTCAAGAATTTAGTACTGAATGATTTTGGGGTAAAGTTCTTGTTAAGATATAAGGCACTTGGGAGTTGTATGATTTATAAGCATCTGATGTATCTTTTAAGATGGCATCATCAAATTGCTTACGAGAAGGTTCAGAATTCACACCAGAACTAGCTGTTGTGGTTGCTGAAGCTGTGGTGCCAATTTGTTTTAATTCTTCTTTAGAATCAAATCCTGGCAAGATGAACGGACTAGATTGAGAACTAGCAACTGTGATGTTGTAATTAATTGTTTTGTTATAACTTTGGGAATAAGTTAGGATTTTATCATCGTTTAATTGATTGAAAAAAATGCCATATAAATTTTTGGCATTTCTGCGGGCTCCAATATTATTCCCCACAATATCATGGATGAAATTTCCATCAAAATTACCTAAATAGGTTGAAAATGTCCCTCCATCTTGGGGACCAATTCAAACGCGGTGAAATCATGGATAAAATTCGTTTGAATCATCACCAATTTGGTGATTTCACGGACTAATTGGATAGCCATTAACATTAGAATTGACACTTGCTCCATCACCCTGAATTCTTTTATTTGTTGGAATGGTTAATTTTGGTCAAGTATATCAACTATTATCTGTGTCTTGTTGTGGTCAAAAATCTAATAAGTGGTTACCATAAAATGAGAAAGTAGGTAGTGTATATGCATAATTCCCCATTACTAGCCTATCTAAAATGCGTTGAGTTTGGGCGTTTCAACCAGTAGGAGTAGTTTCTTTGCTCTGGTCATAATATTTGGTTCAATTAGTTGGATTAACCACACTATAGAAATTTTGATTGATGGTAGAAATTAAGAAGATTAAGCCATGAAATCATGGCAGTGGTTTAGCTGCAATTGGAGTGATATACCGTAAACGATTATTACCAAAATCAATATTGGTAAACATGTTTTTAGATAGAGGAATCCGTTCAATTTGGTTATTCGAAAAATCAACGCGATGAAGGTCTTTAGAAATATCTAAGCGAACTGCACCAAAATTAATTCCTTTATCTAAATTAAAATCTGTGCCATTGTTAGTATTAATTATTGTACCCGTTGAAGTTGTTGTGATGTTACTTGTGGCATCATAGGGAATTGACCCACCACTTACTGACAAACCATTATTGTTGCTAGCAGCAGAATTACTGTTTTCATTAATGTATTTTCCACCATCTTTAGCCCGAAAATAAAACGGATCAGCCGAAACAGCATCTAAAAAATCGGTGTAACTACTAATTGTTTTTTTACCAGTTTTATTAGATGAACTCGCACTTGCAGTTGCATAATCAATTGTTGGTAAAACTTCTGTTAACCATTTTTGAATGGCTTTTACTGAAGCAATTTCTTTCACATCAGAAGATTCAGCTCATAAACTTTTTAAATAATCATAGTAGTTCTGATTAGTTTTAGCTGTCATATTTACATTAGCTAATTCAGTGTCAGATAAATACTCAGTAGAATAATGATTATTGCTGAAGGTATTAAAGTTCCCGATTGCTTTAATCGCATTCTTGCTTGCGCGAATGTTTTTTAAAGCTGGAAAATTTTTATAGTTGGGATTAGGAAAATAAGTGATGATATTATCATCAACATTAATGGTACTTAAACCCCGATAACGGATTTCAAAATTAGAATCCCCAGTGATGCGGGGAGTAGAATTAGCTGTGCCTAATAAATCATAAATACCCAAACCTCAACGCAGGTTTGGGTTAAAAATTTCGGCAATGGAATTTAGAGCCCGATTTGACAAATCTAAGGTAATGTTCACTTTATCGAAGGCATTAAACCAATCATTTTTAGAAAATGTTTCTGAAGGTTGTTTGCCCAAAATGGTTGCAACTGCATTACGAATTGCTCTTGTTGGAAATAAATCAGAAAAATTATTCTCTGTATCTTTTAATGTTGGTCATACATCATCGCTAAATAAACCTGGTGGGGGAGCAAATTTGACGTCTTTCAGTTCTTTGGTTTTCTTGTTATATTGAACGTATTTTAGATTGACATAATCATAAGCATTAGCATCAATTTTTTCAGTACCTTTGGTCAAACTAACAGCAGTTGCCACCACCCGAATGCCGGTTTTAGGCAAATCACCGCGGAATGAGATTGCTTTAGTATCATCTTCAATGATGATGTTTTCAATGTCAGCTAAGTCGCGGCCTAAAAAGGCGCTTAAATTTGTGTCATCAGCCAGATTAGGACTAGATGAACCCCCCCCCGGCGCATTAGTCATACCAGAATGCTCAATTCGGGCTAACCGCGCTTGGATTGGATCATATTCAGATGCAGTTTTGGATTGTTGATAAGCTTGTTCGGTCAAGTAAATGGAAGTACTTAAACCAATGATGGTTGAAGTCAAAATGATAAAACTAGTCAATCATTTTGCTGGTAAATGTCATTTTGCTTTATCAGCTTTAAAAGAAAGATTCTTTTTGAATCTTGTAGTCATTGAAAATAGCGCTAAATCTATATCATGACGACTTGTAACTGGAAAAATAAAAAAATAGCTGTTTAACAATCAACTAATTTTGCACAGTCGATTTTTAGACAAAAAGAGTTACAACATTATTGGAAATATGGTATTGTTTTAATACCAAATTGCCATAATTTTAACATAACCTTAATACCATCTTCGAGAAATTAGGTCATAGCATCTTATTCAATTTTTTGAACCAATGATATAACAAACTTTTTATCCTAACCAAAATCATTTATATCCTAAAAAACCACAAGCTGAGCTTGTGGTTTTTTGGTTTTTGATTACTAATTATTTTATAGTGATAAATCACTTATTTTTTCACTTTAACTGCGGTATTGGCCATATAAAATTTCTTACTGCCTAAATATTTCCGTCTCCAGAAATAATAGACTAAACCAACTAAACTGACTCCACTTGATCCGCCGAAAACTGGGCCTAAAACCAAAGGTAGTTGGTTTTTGAAATTAGTTAAAGTGTAGTGGAAGGTTTTTTGGCCCAGATTAATCCCATTTTCATAATAGTTTTGGAAACTAACTTGAATATAAAGTTTACCTAATAAATCGTTGGCACTAACTGTAATTTCGGGTTGCTCGATTTGTTTGTAATCATCTGCAAACCGGACTAGTGATTGTAGTCGGGGTTGGTTTTGATTTAAAACGTTCTGAATTGCAGAAGGGGTTAATTGGTTTAAATTTTCATCCTTGTTCAATTCTTCAAAATTAGCTTTAAATTCAGTAGTAAAAGCGGTATTAACGACTAAATTAATTTCAGGGATTTCAATTGTTTTATCATCTTGAGGTACATTGTTAATATAACCATACAGGATTTGTAAATTTCTTAAACTAATTGCGCCATTGATGTGATCAATGGTGATTGAATCATTTAATTTCTTTAAAGGAGATAAACGGGCTTGGGTTAAAGGATCAGCAAAAACCGAATTCAAGAAAACTAAACCATTACCAGCTTTTAGCATGGCATTAAATTCAACTTCATTAAATTGTTCACTATTAATTGCAGCTTGTAAATCAAATAATAATTCAGACACTGATGGTTTAGTCCCAAACCGATTTTGTAATCACGCAATAATAACAGTGTTGTTATTGGGTAATAGTTCGGTTGAACTCACTGCAAAAGGTAAGACAATATCAGCAAGATCTAGGGTTGGCCCAATTTTGCCTTCAGCTCAAGGAGTAAGAATTTGAATTTGACTTAACCGTAATTCATTTCCGTTTAAACTAATGTTACCAATTTGCCCAACCGGACCAATAATATTGTTGGTGTCAGAACCATTGGTTAAAACCGAATTAGTTGCGTTGCGTAAATGATAAACTTTTTCGTTTAAAAATTGTTGGAAGCTAAAAGTCGGATCAGTTTGCATCCCTAATTTTAATCCTAAACGCTGCAATAATAAACTTGGCGGTTGGTTTAAAATGTCTTCATAATCGCTTAAAGGGTTGCGAATAAATTCGGTGTTGGCACCAGTATTTAAGTATCAAATTTCAGCCACCTCAATTTCATAATCAGGAACTACAGGACTGTTTTCATCCGTGGTGTTGGCATATAAAGCAAAAATTAATTTATTAACTTTTAAAGTGCGCTCACCATTGGAAATTTCAATCTCAGCTGGATAAGCAATCGTGGTGTCATATGATCCACCATATGGCACATTGTTGGCGGTGAAAGTACTGATTCAAGCTTGCTGAATGGAACGTCAACGGTGTGATGCTCGGACCGATAAATTTTTGCGGTTCGCAGTTAAGAATTCTAAATCCGCTTTCATGGTCGCTGCATCAACATCGTGTCATAATGATGCTAGTAAGTTGGCACTAAATTCGCCCTGACTTAATTGTTCAGGGACTTCTTGGTTAGCATACTTATGAAAAGTTACTGTAGTACCATTGCGTAAAAAATTGACATAAATAAAATCATTAACTGGGTGCAATTCTGTTCCCCCATTCGCTAAGTAATTAACAATATGGGGTTTGCGAATAATCAAAATTGATGAATCTAAAGTGGATGCTTCAATTCGCTCAGCAATGAAATAAGTACGGTTTACTCCGCTTGACACGGCTGAGTTCACAAATGCTAAATAATTGGGTAAATAGAAATAACCACTGAAATCAGTTTTTTTCACAAAGTCATTTGCTGATGCTTGTTTCAAT
The DNA here is from genome assembly GCF_024498275.1 of Mycoplasmoides fastidiosum. GTDB lineage: Bacteria > Bacillota_I > Bacilli_A > Mycoplasmatales > Mycoplasmoidaceae > Mycoplasma_N > Mycoplasma_N fastidiosum. Next base: position 408,104 of record NZ_CP101809.1, on the reverse strand, counting down.
TGATTAATGCGAGCTAAATCAGTCGGATTAATGCGAGCCGCATTATTATTGACCAATCATCTTCGAATTAAATTGGAGCCAACTTGGGTGGTTTGGTGCACTAAATTCGGGGTTTTTAACGCTGCCACAGCATCATCAACTGCTTGTTTTTGTGCAGTTGTAATTCCAGCTGCACTATAGCTGTAACCAAAATAGAATTTGGCATAATCATCTTTAAACCCAGATGCAGAAGTGATGTTCGTATTCACCTGAAAATTAGTTAAATATTTATTCGGTAAACTATAAGTTTTGGCTAGTGTAACAACATGATCAACTGGATTCTGACCAAGTGTAGAAACAAAATTGGTCATAGTAACTGCATTCGCTTCAAACGTGATGGTTCCCGCAACTAAATCAACTTTAATTTTGGTGGGATCAACTAGGTAATGGTTTGCACTAATATTATCAGCGTTAAAAGTTTTTTTACCAACATTTAATGCATCAATGTATGCGGGAGCTAAAGTGGGTGATCGGAAAATTTGTTCGACTTCTAACACTGATTTATTGGCTAAAGCTGAACTAATGGATTTAGATCAAATAAAACTGTTGACAACCGGACTGGCATTAACTGTGTGTTCAGGCACATCATGAGTGATCGTATCAAAACTGTTCGCATTTTGTCAGTTCTTAAACTGCAGATTTTTAAAAGTTAATTCCCCAGTTTTGTTATTCGCTACTAAACTATCATTTAGAGTTGTTTTTAAAACAAAATTATTTTTATTAATGTTTTTTAAATCAAACAAGTTCATGTCAGTTAAATTAAGGTTGTTATTGACAATTGCTTGTTTCAAATCATAAACATTCATTTGATTTAAGACTTCTTGAACAGTGGCAACTTGTTCGTTGTTCGGATCAACTTGAATTAAATTATTTTTTTGTAAATAATCTTTAATGTTTTTGATGATAGCTTCACTTGATTTCCATTCTAAAGATGAAACCGGACGTTGCCCTTGGTAGTTGGGTGAGATCGGAATTGTTAGATATGTTGGTGTGTTGGATGCTGTTTGATTATCAGGCTGACCATTGTTATATTTGATTCCGTTTAAGAAGTGGTTTTTTAACCGAATATTGGTAAACCGAATCTGGCCATTGTTAACATTAGTGATAAAGTTTTCATCTTCAACTTCTAAATCAGCTGTTGTTAACTGATTATTATTGGGTTTGTTAAGCACATTTAAAAAAGCTTGGGGATCAGCTTTAAATGCCGCTTTAATTTGTTCAGGAGTTTTGCCTAATAAGAAACTGTTTAATTGTTCTTGAGTTTTTCAAGTAACAGTAGTCGTTTGGTTGAATAAATGTTCTCATAATACGGTGATGCGTTGTTCAGGAATTCCGTTACTTAAATCCCCAGGGATTCGGACTTGTCATAACAAAGTTCCGTTCGCATCATTAGGGAACAGGGTAAAGTATTGGTTAGCCTCAGTTTTTGTTACTGATTTTCAAGTGGAAACATCAGTGGTAACTGCATTTAATTCAAAAATGTCTTGAGCTGTAATCGCACTAGCAGGTTTAGCAATGATTTTTTTGAATAATGTTAATTGATCCTGATTTTTACTAAAGGTTGCTTCAACAAAAGTTTGGGGCGCATCATCCACTGCAATGTTTTTTCCAATTACGGTAGTATTAGTTTTAGGTAAACCGGTTCATTTATAAACCGTAGTTTTTAGTTTAGTTGGATAATTAAAACTCGTTCCATTAGCAAAAGTATAATCGGGAATTTCGATTTTAAATTGAACCGTACCATCCACTTGGTTTTTAATAATTTCAGTAACTCATTGGGAGTTAACATTAGTTAATTGGTGTTGGTTTTCTTCGATGTTTGCTTGTTGAGCACCATTAACCATTTTATTACCCAAATAATTGGTTTGAAAAGTTTTGGCAATTAATTCTGCATTAATTTTGGTGTAATCTGCAACTGTAGTAATTGTTTCTTTGGCACTTTTTGGAGCATCATACTCCATTAAATTATTTTTAATATTTTCTGAAGTAAAATCTTCAAAACTTCCACTAGCATTTTCTTTTTTAATTTGGGCTTTTGCAAATCCGGTTACAGTTTTATCAATTTTGACATCAATCGTTGGAGTACTATCTTTTGAAGCCATCGCTTGATTATCACCTGCTTTAAACAGACGACCTTGTCGCGAATAACCCGGTGAGTAAACCCGAAATTTATAAGTTAGTGAGCCCTCTTCGGGATTGTAGGTTAGTTCCACATCGTTTTGGTTTAACCGTTCCATATAAACTTGGTCAAACTTTTTAGTGGATTTTCAGAACTTGTTAACTCCGTCTAAAATGTCATCAACCCGCACATTTTGCGGAAATTTATTACTGTAATTAGACAAATCTAAATCCGCTTTTTTTGTTGTGGAAACTTCACTAGCAAAATTACTACTGTCATTTAATTCAGTAGCAATAGTATCCACTACATTAAAGTAACTAGAATAATTGTATAACCCGTTATTCATAACTAATGATGAAGTGTAGGGCACTTGAGTAGTTTGTGCAACCCCAAAACTACTATCACGTTCAATGTTAGAGATTCAAGTTGTTGGTGAACCGACTGTTAAGTTCACAATTGGCAAATTACCAAAAATACTGCCGAAGTGTTTAATACTATTGGCAACACTTCTATTTGATTGATTAACTCTTCCAGTTCCCTTAAAAAGATTAATTGGGTTTTCGGCATAGTTAGCCATTAACCCAATTTCACTTCGTCCTGAAGGAGAAAAATTTAAACGCGCGTTAAAGTTTTCATAGTTCCGCGCATCATAAAAAACATTCCCATCAAAAATTGGTTGATAATCTTCACCCCGTTCCGATTTAGCAAACGATTTAGCCGTAATCAAATAAGTGCGAAATGGTTTATAACGGTTGTAATAAGTTTGATCGTTGGAATCAGTAAAACTCATTCTTCCGTTTCTATTGTTACGAGGAACCGTAACTAACCCTTTCGTCCCTCAGAACCCACTCTTTTTACCATTATTAGTTCCATTAATAAATTCTTCTAAACTCGGTGCAGATGCGTCTCTTTCATTCGGATTATATAATCCAGTTCAACTACCATTTTCATTTTTACCAAAATCAGAAAGTTTAGGAACTTCTCATTTAATACCAGTTCCACTTTCTTGTGAACTGGTACCAGCATACTCATCATTACTAGAGCCTGAACTATCACCACGACCACTTGATATTGGAAATACTGTATTATCCCAAGTATTTCCTTCACTTCCATCATTGCGAGAATCTTCATTTTGTTCCAATAAACCAAATCCATTAAAGGAACGAAATGAATAAACACTTAATAAAGGCCGGGCAAAATTATAACCTGGTCGAATCCCAGTGGTTCAACCGTTTAATCCCATGAAAGGAAAAATCGAATCTGGTTGGGGAACTAGTAATTCCGCATTTGCATTTGGGTTATTTTGGTCATTTCGTTTTTTAGCTTCTTCAATAATTTTGTCTTGAACTGTTTTGTAAGCCGAAGTTTTAAAGTCATTTAAACCAACGTATAAATTGACACTTTTTTGTTGGGGGGAAGTGGAAGAGTTAGAGTCAAATGTCACATTGGCATTACTAAAGACCATTGGTGCTACAAGGTTGTTATTCGAAAAACTGAAATATGGTCTTTTACCCCCAGAATCTGGTGTCATGCCTGTTCCTTCGCTAACTCCTGAATCCAATTGATTAGTTGTTCGATCCGGAACATCATTATAGTTCCCAAAAGTTAAACCCCGAATTGGTCAGGGGGATTGGCGTCAACGGGCGACTTGTTCATCACTGTATTTATATTCAGTTTCACTCCCAGTTTTTTTATCCCCAGTGTTATAAACATTGATGCCATACGGACCCCGAATGCTGGGATCTTGAATGCTTAATAAGTTTTGGCTATTTTGAGTTGATGCTAATGAATATCAAGGAGTGGCATAAATTCCCATCGGATCAGCTTCGGTTCCTGAACCCAATTTATTGTTGCTCATGTTTAAATAAGCCAAATTAATTTTTAAAAAGTATTTGGGAATTTCACGAATGTTGTTTGAAGCAACATCAAAAAACCGGGGCACATTATCGCGAATTGGAGTTGTATATTGTGCTTCAGCGCTTGTTCTTTCATCACTGCCATCAGTAGTTTTGTCATCTGGGTCTTCAACATAAGATGAGACATTAATCATCTTGTTTAAATGAGAATTCGATGCCAAAATTTTATACAGTTTAGGCATTCCAGATTTTGTGAAAATAATTTCATAATCACCAAAATGATTATTGGATAAATTAATATTTCACAAACTGTCTCAAGTAAGTGCCGGATTTAAAATTGCATCAATCTCGGTGAGATTTAAATCACTTAAATCAAGTGATTTCACTTGCCCCAATTCTCCTTTATTCACTTGAGAATTAACCCCTAAATCATATTTAGTGTTATCAGTTGCTACAGCTTTTAGTGCATCTAGTACTCGTGTAGCTAGACGTGAAAGAGGAAACACATCAATGATGCGTCTTGATGATGAATCATTCCATTCAACATATTTAACAGCAGCTGCAGCTTGTTGACGTTTAGGGAGTGAACTATCCTCTAAATTTTGAATATGGTGGCGAGTTGTTTGGTTAATACTTAAACTAAAACTAGTTAAAGTTATTAAACTTAAAATAAAGTAATTGGTATTAAACTTTCTATTACGTCTAATTTTTAATTGGAAATTCATGGAAGATTATTTTCTGTTTAGCTATTCAGAACCACTGTTATCCTTCGTGTGTTGAGAGCGAAGTTTGGTTGAACGAGAACGCACTTTTTTTGGTTCTCCCTGCATGAATTTCATGCTGTTAGTTGTTTGCCGGTACCGTCAAATTCCATAATAAACCCCGATAGTTAACAAACTAACCAACACCATAACTCACGGTAAATGGGTTGTTAAGAACCGGTGGGAATTAGAGTTAAAACCCGTGATTACTAATTGTTTTTGTAAGTTCTGGATTTTACCATTGACAAAGGCATTTTCAATTTCGTACCGAATTACAATAGTTCCTTGAGCAATATCAGAATAGACATCATGAATAATTAAGCGTTGGCCATTATGTTTACTAATTAAAACTTCATTTAATTGTAAGTAACGATAAGCTAAGGCAAAATTTTCAGTTTGTAATGCGGTTGTTGCATCACGAATATTAGTTTGCACTCCATCATGAATTAAGTGGGTAGAAACAGCTTCATTATCAGCAACTGTGATTTCGGTATTAACTAGTTTTAAATGGGTTAATGCAATCTGGGCTTGGGTTGGATCAGCTAAAAACTGATCTAAATCAACTGGGTTAGAATTTAAATCCATTTCTGTTGTTTGATAACTGTTAATCAATTGAATGCTGCCGGGTAAAAAAGTTAGTTGACCAATTCCATCATTAATCAATAAATATTGGGTCATTGCTTCAACAGGGGTATCTTTAGCTAAGAGTTGAACAAATTCCGGATTTAAGACTAATGATAAGGGCTGGGTAACCCGAGAAAAACCTTGCACCCGTAAGAAAGATTGTAAGAAAGTATTGATCGCAGCTGGTTCGTTTAAATTAGCTTTTAATCAAGCTAAAATCTCAGAACCCGAAACTGTACTAATCTTGTTCATTGTCCCATTAAAGTTTAGTTCATATTCTGGATCAGTGTAATTTTGGGAACTAATTACAATTGGTTGGCGTTTAAAACCTTGAATGATTACATTGCTTAAACCAATGTTTTGGTAATTGCCCGAATTATCAATTAGTTGCTCACTGGTTTTGTTCGGATCAAAAATGTTTTTCAGAATTTTAATTTGCTCTGCAGCTGCATGATCAACATGAAAGTGTAAGAACGGATTTAGTAAGTAGATTTGTTCGTTTTTTGCACTGTAATGTATATCTTGTTTACGGACATTTAAACTCACATGAAACTTCTCTAACTCGGCTTTTAAAATCTCTAAAGCTGCTTGGTGGTGGTTGCTAGTATTACCCACATCAATTCCGGTATTATCAACTAGTTGTCAACTAACTAAATCAAATAATTGATTGGAATTATTTAGTTGGATGTATTCATCACTAATGCCTTGATTGATGTGGCTCATTAAAATTGTGTAATAATCTTTAACGATTCAATCCTTTAAAGCATCATTTGTTATTACACCAGAAATTTTTTGTCCGTCTAAAGCAACTAAATGTTCATCATCCGTCCGCAGTTTGAAATTATTTTCAGAATAGTTTTTTCACACTGGTAACAAGAAGGTTCCTAAAGTATTAGTGATTGTAAAAGTTTGTTCTTTATCCCCTAAAAGGAAGTGTTTGCCATCAAAACCAGTAATGTAGTTTTCCACTTTTAGTTTAACTTCTAAACTGCCTTCGTTATAGTTCAGATTACTGAATTGCAACATGCTGAATTTCGTCATTTTGTTAACATGTTGGTTGTCAACATCCGCACTTGTAAATCGTTCAGTAAAGAATTTTTCCGCATCTGGGTTAGTGTAATAAACCGGATTAATGAATTTAAATTTCAAGATATTGATCGCATCTTGAGCCGCTAATAAATCTGAACCCGTTAGGGGTTGAGTGGTTGGTGCATCATACAGTTTTTGGGCTTTAGCTAATAAATCTTCTAATTGGTTGACAATGCCTAACACACTTTCATTAGCAAAAGTGCGGTTCACATCCGCATTATCTGCGTATGGTAATTTCGCTTTAATTTCATCGCTAATTCGGAAGAAGTAATTACTTAAAAAGAAACTAATTTCCTGATCATAAAAGTAGGGAGTTTGCCGACGTTCAGCTTTGGTTGCATCTTCATAAACATTATTGACAAATAAAGTGTTTGCTGCAATCTTCACTTCTCCAGTCGAATTGTTAATTGTGATATTACTGAAATTATTCACATCCACATGGGTTTGATAACTGGTATTCGAAGTTGAAGTGTTTAGTACATGATTTAAAAATCCGGTTAAACTATCATAACCGTGATAGTCTTGTTGGTTCACTAATAAACTACTTTGCTGGTTTTTTAATCGTCTTAATTGTGCCAATCATTCGCTTGGTAATAAATCTTTTCACTCCTTATTTAAAGCGTCTTGAAATAAGGTGGTCCCACCATTATAAGTTGTGGTTGGTTGGGGACCAGCAGTTGGGGTTGGGTTTTTATAAACATTACTAATGGCTTGGTATTCAGTTTTATTGGGCTTTAAGGCCACTAATAATGAAGGCAGAGTAGTAATTGGTGCACCTGCTTCAGATCCGCCATAAAATTTGCCGTTGAAATAACCCCCTTTAATCGTTAAGAAATTAATCCCAACTAAATTAGCATCTTCTTTGACAATCACATTAGCATTAATCGCTGCTTGGGTTGGTGAGGTTTTACCATGGAAACCAATTACTAATTGATCTTTTTGATCTTGGGTTAATGCTTCTGAACCAGTTAGTTTTTTATTAATATCAAAGGTTGGTGCACTTGCATTCAAATCTAATAATGGCAAAATTAATTTGCTAAATGCACTAGTATCTGTAGCGGCTAATAAAGCATCCTTAAAATCTTTAACCGGCTTATTTTGATAATCGTTATAAGTGATAAAAGCAATTCCCGACACCCGGTCATTGTTTTGTTTTCAAGCAAACGATGAATTGAAATTAGATAAACCAAAGAAACTAGCATTTTTTACATCAATTAAAGTCCCTAAGATGCCAGCAGTATTTTTGTCTAATAAACTAACCGCAAAATCCACACTACCCACTTCAGGATTACGGTTAACATCAGTTAGTTTTAATTCAGTATCTGGTGGCAAAAAATCAGATAATTTCTTTTGTTGATCAGCTTCTGATCACGTTTTTGCTTGGGGGTTTGTTTCCTGATTATTAATCGTTTGAAAAGTTTTTAGGGTAACAAACTCTTTTAGTTTCTCATCAGTGTAATCCAGTGCTGCTAAATTAGTTTGCGCAGTTGCAGTGTTAATCGAATAACTAAATTTTTTAAACGTGGTAATGGTGTGATTTTGAACTAAATTAATCCCCCCATTATTGACGTTTGGATTAACCTGCAAAGTAAATGAAAGGGTGCCTTCAATTTTGTTAAAGAAGACACTGCTGATATACTGGTCAGGATTTTTTAAGTCAGCTAATTTATGAATGTTTTGTTGTGCTAAACTATTAGCAGCAGCGGTTGTAGTTGGTACAGTTGTTGAACTATTATCGGCTTTAGTTAAATCAATTCAACGCACCCCGACATGATCTTTAATTCATTTAATTGCTTCGTCATGATTCTTAGGCGCAAATTGATTTGTCGCATCATTAGAATTATCAAAATTATCAACAACTTTTTCGTTGTTAATTAAGAACGCAGTTTGGTTGGGAAAATTAGTTAAGGTGATATCTTCAATGTCAATTCGATTACCAGTTGGGTCATTCACATCAAAACCAACTACCATCTCATTAGTGATTAGATCAACTGATTTAATATGAATTGAACTAGAATCATTTCTAATGTAATTTTGAATGTATGAAGTTCCTGTAGTTCATGTATCAATTTCAGTTGCTAAATCTTGTGCACTAATTGATGAAGCAAATTTATATTTATTGGTAAAGCTAGTTTTAGAAATATCTAATGTTCGGGTTTTACCCATCACAGAACCTGTATCATTAACATTTAATGCGTAACTAGTATCAGTTAAAACGTTAATCGTGTAACGATAAGTTCATTCTTGAGTTGGAGCTGAAATAATTAAGTTATAAGATGGTGAAAGGGGTACTGGATTATCTCCACTAGTGTTAGCAAAAGTAGATAGTGCTAACCCCGTTGATTTATTGCCTGTTGCATTAGTTCAGTTTGTAGCATTTTTGCGCCCATTATAATATGGCAGTTGACCTAAAACTTCAGTTAGAAATTTATAACCGTTTTTGGTAACCTGGGGAGTTTGACTAGCACTTGCAGTTGGTAGTCCATTTGATTCAGAAGGTTGATATCCAGCGGTCAATTCTTGAAAAGCTAAATTATTTTGAAGTCCATTCGCATTGGCATACAAACTTACCCAATCAATATTTTTAAAATTTGTATCAGCTACATCTTCATTATTTTGGTTTAGCAGTTGAACATTAATTGGTTGTCCTGGATCATTCCGGCCATCTTGTCTACCTCAAGAATTAGTAACCGAATGGTTTTGGGGTAGAGTGCGGGTTAAGATATAAGGCACTTGGGAATTATAAGATTTATAAGCATCTGATGTATTTTTTAAAATGGCATCATCAAATTGCTTTCGTTCAGGTTCAGTGTTCATAACATTATTACCAGACTGACTAGTTGTTGATGCTGAAGCAGTGGTGCCAATTTGTTTTAATTCTGTTGTGTTAAAACCCGGCAAAATAAATGCTTGATTTGACTGGTTTTTGGCAACTGTTATGTTGTAGTTAATTGTTTTGCTATAACTTTGGGAAAAAGTTAAGACTTTATTATCGTTAAATTGATTGAAAAAAATACCGTATAAATTACTAGCATTACTACGATTATTATCACTAGTTGCAATATCGTGAATAAAATTACCATCAAAATTACCTAAATAAGTCGAAAAGGTTCCCCCAGCATTAGTTCCAATGAACACCCGATGAAACCACGGATAAAATTCGGTAGTACCACCAATTTGATGATTCCAAGGACTAACTGGATACCCATTAACATTAGAGTTCACAGTCGCTCCTGCTCCTGTAACTCTTTTAGATTCAGGAATTGTTAATTTAGGTCAAGTGTATCAACTGCTATCAGTATCTTGTTGGGGTCAGAAATCTAACAATTGATTGCCATAAAATGAAAAAGTCGGCAAAGTATAACTATAATTTCCGGTTTTTAAGGCATCTAAAATTCGTTGCTCTTGAGCATTTCAACCACTTGGTTGATTTTCGTTGGTTTGATCGTAATAATTATTTCAATTACTTGGATTGACCACATTGTAAAATGCTGAATTTAAATTAGCAATTAAAAAAATCAAACCATAAAACCACGGTAATGGTTTAGCCGCAATGGGAGTAATATAACGTAAACGATTGTTTCCAAAATCAATATTGGTAAACATGTTTTTAGATAAAGGAATGCGCTCAATTTGGTTATTCGAAAAATCAATCCGATAGATATCTTTGGAAATGTCTAAACGAACTCCACCAAAATTAATTCCTTTATTTAAATCAAAATTTGCAGAGCTATTAGTGTTTTTTAATGCTCCATTAGCATCAGTTGTAATATTACTTGCAGAATCATAAGGGGTCGTTGCACTATTTTTTGCTAAGTTATTATTATTGGTGGTTGATGATGCATTATTTTCATTAATATATTTTGTGCCATCATTGGCCCGAAAATAAAACGGATCAGCTGAAACTGCATCTAAAAAATCTTCATAATTAGTAATGGTTTTTTTACCAGTTTTAGTAGATACTGAACTTGTTGATGAATTTGCATAATCAATGCTGGGTAAAGTTTCAGTTAATCATTTCTGAATTGCTTTGACTGATTCTAAAGTTTTAGTTTCATCTTCTGTTCATAAACTTTTTAAATAATCATAGTAATTTTGATTGGATTGGGATTTTGTAGTGGAGTTTTTTAATTCTTCTTGAGTTCGGTATTCAGTGGAATAATAATTATTACTAAAAGTATTAAAGTTCCCAATTGCTTGAATCGCATTCCGACTAGCCCGAATGTTTTTTAAAGCCGGAAAATTTTTATAATTTGGATTCGGAAAATAAGTAATGATATTATCTTCGACATTGATGGTACTCAAACCCCGATACCGAATTTCAAAATTAGAATTACCAACAATTCGGGAAGAAGAATTAGCTGTCCCTAACAAATCATAAATCCCCAAACCCCAACGGAGGTTGGGGTTAAAAATTTCAGCAATTGAATTTAAAGCTCGATTGGACAAATCCAAAGTAAGACTAGTTTTATCAAAAGCAGTGAACCATTCAGTCTTACTAAAATTGCCATCTGCAGTTTTACCCAACAGTCCAGCTACGGCTTGTCGAATAGCCCGAGTGGGAAAAAACTTGGTTAATTGGTTATTCGAATCTTGTAAGTTTGGTCATTCATTATCATTAAACAAGCCTGGTGGTGGGGCAAATTTAACATCAGTAACTTCTTTAGTACTTTTGTTATATCTAACGTATTTTAAATTGACATAATCATAAGCATTAGCAACGATGGTTTGATCACTTTTGGTCAAACTAACACTAGTTGACACCACCCGAATACCGGTTTTAGGTAAATCACCGCGAAATGAGATTGCTTTAGTATCATCTTCAATGATGATGTTTTCAATGTCGGCTAAGTCGCGGCCTAAAAACGCGCTTAAATCTGTGTCATCAGTCGGGTTAAGACTAGATGATCCCCCCCCCGACGCATTTGTCATGCCAGACTGTTCAATTCGAGCTAAACGGGCTTGGATTGGATCAAATTCAGCTGCAGCTTGAGCTTTAGTATAAGCTTGTTCGGTCAAGTAAATGGAAGTACTTAAACCAATAATAGTTGCTGTCAAAATGGCAAAACTAATAAGTCATTTTGCTGATAAATGTCATTTTGCTTTATCAGTCTTAAAAGAAAGATTCTTTTTGAATCTTGTAGTCATTGAAAATAGCGCTAAATCTACATCATGAAAACTTGTAACTACGTAAATAAAAAGAACTTTTCACTAATCAACTGGTTCGTACGAGTTAATTATGAAACAAGAAGAGTTACAACAATATTGAAAAAATGGTATTGTTTTCATACCAAACTAACATGATTATAACATAACATTGATACCACTTTTGCGAGATTTTAGGTAATTGAAAACAACTCAATGTTAGTTGCAGTTATGCTATAACCAACTTTTTTAGGTTCATTAAAAATGATCATATCAATCAAAAAACCACAAGCTGAGCTTATGGTTTTTTGATTTTTGATTACTAATTATTTTATAGTGATAAATCACTTATTTTTTCACTTTAACTGCGGTATTGGCCATATAAAATTTCTTACTGCCTAAATATTTGCGTCTTCAAAAGTAAGCAATTAGCCCAACTAAACTAATACCACCTGATCCGCCAAAAACTGGGCCTAAAACCAAAGGTAGTTGGTTTTTGAAATTAGTTAAAGTGTAATTGAAGGTTTTTCGGCCCAGATTAATGCCATTTTCATAATAGTTTTGGAAGTGCACTTGAATATAAAGTTTCCCTAATAAATCATTAGCACTAACCGTAATTTCGGGTTGTTCAATTTGGGTGTAATCATCAGCAAACCGAACTAATGAATGCAACCGGGGTTGGTTGGTACTTAAAACGTTCTGAATTTCAGAAGGGGTTAATTGGTTTAAATCAGCATCTTGGTTAAGTTCGTGAAAGTTGGTATCAAATTGGGTTGTGAAAGCTGTATCAATCACTAAATCAATTTCGGGAACCTCAATTTCCTTATTATTTTGGGGTACATTATCAAGATACCCGTTTAAAATTTGTAAATTTTTTAAACTAATTGTACCCTTAATATGATCAACAAGCACCGAATCAGTTAATTTAGATTTTGGAGTTAGTCGAGCTTGAGTGGCTGGGTCATTAAAGACTGAATTTAAAAACAATAATCCGTTACCAACTTTTAACATTTCATTAAATTCGACTTCAGTGAACTGGTTATTTTGTAACGCATTTTGAAAATCAAATAACAATTCGGACACTGATGGTTTAGTTCCGAACCGGTTTTGTAATCAAGCAATAATTACTGGATTATTATTGGGCAGCAGTTCAGTCGAACTAACCGCAAACGGTAAAACAATGTCAGATAAATTCAGAGTTGGTCCAATTGTTCCTTCGGTTCATGGGGTTAAAATGCGCATTTGACTTAAGCGCAATTCATTCCCAGTTAAACTAATTTGTCCCACTTGACCAACTGGACCAATGATATTATCAGCATCCATGTCATTAGTTAACACTGAATTCGTTGCATTGCGCAAGTGATAGACTTTTGCTTTTAAGAATTGGTTAAAAGTGAAAGTTGGATCAGTTTGCATCCCTAATTTTAATCCTAAACGCTGCAATAATAAACTTGGCGGTTGGTTTAAAATGTCTTCATAATCCGCAAAAGGATTACGGATAAATTCGGTATTAGCCCCAGTGTTTAAATACCAAATTTCAGCCACCTCAATTTCATAATCAGGAACTACAGGACTGTTTTCATCCGTGGTATTTGCATATAAAGCAAAGATTAATTTGTTAACTTTTAAAGTGCGCTCACCATTAGAAATTTCAATCTCAGCCGGATAAACAATTGTGGTGTCATACGAACCACCATATGGCACATTGCTAGCCCTAAAAGTACTAATTCAAGCTTGTTGAATGGAGCGTCAACGGTGTGATGCCCGCACCGATAAATTCTTGCGGTTGACAGTTAAAAATTCTAAATCAGCTTTCATGGTGACTGCATCAACATCATGTCATAATGGGGCTAGTAAATTAGCGCTAAATTCGCCTTGGCTTAGTTGTTCAGGGACTTTTTGATTAACATATTTGTGAAAACTAACTGTTGTGCCATTGCGTAAAAAGTTGACATAAATAAAATCGTTAACTGGGTGTAATTCGGTTGAACCATTAGCTAAATAGTTGACAATGTGGGGTTTACGAATAATTAAAATTGAAGAATCTAAAGTGGAAGCTTCAATCCGTTCAGCAATGAAATAAGTGCGGTTAATCCCACTTGCTACGGCTGAGTTGACAAACGCTAAATAATTGGGCAAATAGAAATAACCGCTGAAATCAGTTGTTTGCACAAAAGTATTACCCGATGATTTTTTCAATTCATTCACTCGGGCTAAATCGATTGGATTAATTCGCGCTGCATTATTATTAACTAATCAACGCCGAATTAAATTGGATCCTACTTGGGTGGTTTGGTGGACTAAGTTCGGGGTTTTTAAAGCCGCCACTGCATCATCAACAGCTTGTTTTTGAGCGGGAGTAATTCCGGCTGCACTATAACTATACCCAAAATAAAATTTGGCATAATCATCTTTAAACCCCGCTGCAGAAGTGATATTGGCATTGACTTGAAAACTGGTTAAATATTTGTTGGGTAGACTATAAGTTTTGACTTCTGTAACCACATGGTCCACAGGATCTTGGCCCGCAGTTGAAACATAATTAGTCATAGTTATTGCATTGGCTGCAAATGTAATGGTTCCCGCAACTAAATCAACTTGAATTTTAGTTGGATCAACCCGATAATGATTTTCACTCACATTATTCGCATTAAAGGTTTTTTTACCAACATTGAGTGCATCAATATAAGCTGGTGCTAAATTAGGTGAACCAAAAATTTGTTCCACTTCTAAAACCGATTTGTTCGCTAGTGCTGAACTGATTGATTTAGATCAGATGAAGCTGTTAACAACTGGACTGGTTTTAACAATGTGCACAGGTACATCATGAGTAATTGTTTCAAAACTGTTCGCGTTTTGTCAGTTTTGGAATTGCAAATTTTGAAACGTCAAGTTGCCGGTTTTATTATCAGCGACTAAACTCTCACTTAATTTACTTTTGAAAGCAAAATTATTTTTATTAATGTTTTCTAACTTAAACAATTTCATGTCAGTTAAGTTTAGGTTATTGTTCACAATCGCTTGTTTTAAATCATAAACATTCATCTGGTTTAAAACTTCTTTAACTGTGGTCGCTTGGTCATTGTTCGGATCAGTTTGGACGAGATTATTTTTTTCTAAATAATCTTTAATGTTTTTGATGATATTCTCATCAGACTCTCATTTTAAAGATGAAATCGGACGCTGACCTTGGTAGTTAGGTGAAATTGGAATTGTTAGATAAGTTGGTGGAGTTCCTGCTACAGCTGTTTTGTTGTCAGGTTGACCATTGTTATATTTAATTCCGTTTAAGAAATGGTTTTTTAACCGAATATTGGTAAACCGAATTTGACCGTTATTGGTATTGGTAATGAAGTTATTAGCTGCAACTTCTAAATCATTTGCAGTTAATTGGTTGTTATTGGGTTTATTAAGGACATTTAAAAAAGTTTGCGGATTGGTTTTAAATGCTGCTTCAATTTCTGCTGGAGTTTTTCCTAACAAAAAATGATTTAATTGCTCTTGAGTTTTTCAAGTCACTGTTGTTGTTTGGTTGAACAAATGCTCCCATAACACCGTAATCCGTTGTTCAGGAATCCCATTAGCTAAATCGCCCGGAATTTTTACTTGTCATAATAAAGTTCCGTTCGCATCATTCGGAAATAAACTAAAGTAATTATGGGCATTAGTTGCATTAACATCATTTCAAGTGGAAACATCAGTACTTACCGCACCTAAATTAAAAATATCTTGAGCCGTAATCGCACTAGCTGGTTTAGCAATAATTTCTTTGAATTTTTTTAAACGATCTGCATCATTACTAAATTTTGCTTCAACAAAAGTTTGCTCAGCATCGTCCACTGCAATGTTTTTTCCAATTACAATAGTATTGGTTTTTGGTAATCCGGTTCATTTATAAACTGCGGTTTTTAGTTTAGTTGGATAATTAAAACTCGTTCCATTCGCAAATGTATAATCGGGGATTTCGACTTTAAACTGGACCGTGCCATCGACTTGGTTCTTAATGATTTCAGTAATTCATTGGGCATTAACTTCAGTTAAAACATGTTGATCGTTTTCAATTTCTGATTGTTGACTACCAGGAATCATTTTATTTCCCAAATAGTTGGTTTTAAAAGTTTTGGCAATTAAAGCAGCATTAATTTTGCTGTAATCTGTGACTGTAGTAATTGCAGCTTTAGCACTTTTTGGCGCATCATACTCCATTAAATTGTTTGCGATACTCTCTGAAGTAAAACCAGTAAATATCCCTTGATCATCTTCTTTTTGAATTTGGGCCTTTGCAAACCCAGTTACCGTTTTATCAATTTTGACATCAATGGTTGGCGTGCTGTCTTTTGAAGCTAAAGCTTGTGGATCATCAGTTTGAAGTAAACGCCCTTGGCGGGAATAACCCGGTGAATAAATCCGGAATTTATAATTCAATGATCCGGCTTCGGGATTATAAGTTAGTTTCACATCATTTTGGTTTAACCGTTCCATATAAACTTGGTCAAATTTTTTAGTGGATTTTCAGAACTTATCTTGCCCATCTAAAATATCATCGACCCGCACATTTTGGGGAAATTTATTTTGGTATTCCGATAAATTCAAACCATTATCAACTGATGCTGCTACTTGTGTACTAAAGTTATTTTCAGTTTTTAGTTCAGTTGCAATATTATCAACCACATTAAAATAACTGGAATAATTGTACAAACCATTATTCATGACTAATGATGAAGTATAAGGCACTGGTGTATTTTTTGTTACACCAAAACTACTATCGCGTCCAATATTAGAAACCCAAGTAACTGGAGTGCCAACAGTTAGATTTACAATTGGTAAATTACCAAAAATACTCCCGAAATGTTTAATACTATTTTGTACATTTCGATTTTTTACTTTATTTGTTTCGTCTTTATTAAAGAGGTTAATTGGATTTTCAGCGTAGTTAGCCATCAAGCCAATTTCACTCCGCCCTGAAGGTGAGAAGTTTAAACGAGCATTAAAGTTTTCATAATTGCGCGCATCATAGAAAACATTGCCATCAAAAACTGGCTGGTAATCTGCGCCCCGTTCGGATTTAGCAAACGATTTAGCCGTGATTAAATAAGTGCGAAATGGTTTATAGCGTTTTCAATAAGTTTGATCACTTTCAGTATCAAAACTCATTCTTCCAGTTTGGTTACTTCGCATAACCGTCACCAAACCTTTAGTGCCTCAGAATCCGCTTTTTTCACCGTTGTTGGTGCCATTAATGAATTCTTCTAGGGTGGGGGCATTCGATGCTCTTTCGTTGGGATTGTACAATCCAGTTCAAGTTCCATCACTTCCTTTTTTACCAAAATCAGAAAGTTTCGGCACTTTTCAACTAATCCCGTTGCCATCTGATTTTGCAGTTGTTCCAGCATATGGATCAGGCATATTTTGTTGTGGTTCTGAAGCTGTTGGACTATCACCCCTACTGCTTGATGGTGTAGATTCAGTCATGTTATCCCATTCGTTTCCATCCTCACCATTAGTTCGAGAATCTTCGTTTTGCTCCAATAAACCAAAGCCATTGAAAGAGCGAAATGAATAAACACTTAATAAAGGTCGGGCAAAATTATAACCAGGTCGAATTCCAGTGGTTCAACCATTTAATCCCATAAACGGAAAAATCGAATCAGGTTGGGGTACTAATAATTCCGCATTGGCATTGGGATTATTGTCATCTTTTTTAGATTTAGCAGTTGCAATAATTGTTTCTTGGGCTTTTTTGTAAGCTGATTCTTCAAAATCTTTTAAACCAATATACAAATTAACACTTTTTTGCTGTGGCGAAGTGGAGGAATTAGAATTAAATGTCACATTCGTATTCCGGAAAACCATTGGAGCAACTAAGTTGTTGTTAGAAAAACTAAAGAATGGTGCTTTCCCACCCGTATCAGCAGTCATTCCTGTTCCTTTAGTGATTCCTGTATCTAATGCATTATTAGCTTTAGTTGGCACATCGTTGTAATTTCCAAAAGTTAGACCCCGAATTGGTCAGGGGGATTGGCGTCATCGGGCGACTTGTTCATCAGTGTATTTATATTGACTTGGATTATCAGCTTTTTTATCACCCGAATTGTAAACATTGATTCCATACGGACCCCGGATGTTTGGATCTTGGATTGGTAACAAACCTGTATTATTTTCGGTTTGTTTCAATGAATATCAAGGAGTCGCATAAATCCCCATCGGATCTGCTTCGGTTCCTGAACCCAATTTATTATTGCTCATGTTTAAATAAGCCAAATTAATTTTTAAAAAATATTTGGGAATTTCGCGAATGTTATTGGAAGCTAGGTCAAAAAAACGGGGTACATTTTCCCGAATCGGAGTGGTGTATTGTGCTTGAGCTGCTGTTCTGTCATCACTATTCTCAGCTGACTCATCATTAGGATCTTTGACATAAGACGAAACATTAATCATTTTGTTTAAATGCGCATTCGATGCCAAAATTTTATACAATTTGGGCATTTTGGTTTTGTCAAATTTGATTTCATAATTGCCAAAATTATTGTTTGACAAATTAATGTTTCACAAGTGGTCTCAAGTAAGATCGGGATTTAAAATCGCATCAATTTCGGTTAAGTTTAAATCACTTAAATCAAGCGATTTGACTTTTTTTAAATCATCTTTACTAATTACAGAATTAACTCCTAAATCATACTTGGAGCTAGAACCAGTTTCAGCAGCTTTTAACGCATCTAAAACCCGAGTGGCTAAACGGGATAACGGAAACACATCAATAATGCGTTTTGATGCTGATGTTGCTTTTCAGTCAACATATTGCACAGTAGTGCTAGTTTGTTGTTGCTGACCCATTAACCTCTGGTTAAAAACTTGAGCATGGTGTTGGGTCATTTGGTTAACACTTAAACTAAAACTAGTTAAAGTTATCAAGCCGAAAATGAAGTAATTAGTGTTAAATTTTAGGTTTTTCTTGATTTTTAATAGGGAATTCATGAAAGATTTTTTCACTTTAAACTATTCTGCACCACTGTTATCCTTCGTTACATTAGAACGAAGTTTGGTTGAACGAGAACGGGTTTTCTTACGTTCTCCCTGCATGAATTTCATGCTGTTAGTTGTTTGGCGGTAACGTCAAATGCCATAATAAACTGCTATTGTTAAAACCATAACCAAAACGACAACTCATGGTAAATGCGTGGTTAAGAACCGGTGGGAATTAGAATTAAATCCGGTGATGACTAATTGTTTTTGTAAGTTTTTTACTTGACCATCAACAAAGGCATTTTCAATTTCATAATCAATCACAATTGTGCCTTGAGCAATGTCAGAATAAACATCACGAATAATTAATCGCTGTTGATTATGCTTACTAATTAAGACTTCGTTCAGTTGTAAATACCGGTAAGCTAAAGCAAAATTACTGGTTTGTAATGCCGTGGTAGCATCACGAATATTAGTTTGAACCCCATCGTGAATTAAGCGGGTCGAAACATCTTCATTATCTGCAATTGTAATGGCAGTATTAACAAGTCTTAAATTAGTTAATTCAATTCGTGCTTGAATTGGATCAACTAAAAATCTTTCTAAACCAACTGGATTAGGGTTTAAATCGGTTTCAGTTGCTTGATAACTATTAACTAACTGGATGCTTCCTGGGAGAAAAATTAGTTGACCTATTCCATCATTAATTAATAAATATTTGGTTAATTGTTCTACTGGAGTATCTTGGGATAACAGCTTAATTAAATCCGGATTTAAGACTAATGATAAGGGCTGGGTCACCCGGGAAAACCCTTGGACGCGTAAAAATGATTGTAAGAAAGTGTTTATAGCAGTGGGCTCGTTTAAATTGGTTTTTAATCAATTTAAAATGTCCGAACCTGAAACCATACTAATCTTATTTAATGTTCCGTTGAAGTTGAGTTCATATTCTGGATCAATGTAGTTTTGGGGGATGATCACAATTGGTTGGCGTTTAAATCCCTGCACAATGACAGTGCTTAAACCAATGTTTTGGTAGTTATTCCAATCATCAATTAATTGCTCTGCAGTTTTATTTGGGTCAAAAATTGTTTTCAGAATTTGTAATTGTTCAGTTGATGCGTGGGGGACATTAAAGTGTAAGAACGGATTTAGTAAATAAACTTGTTCGTTTTTGGCACTGTAATACACATCTTGTTTGCGCACATTAAAACTAACATTAAACCGCGCTAACTCTTCTTTTAAAGTTGCTAAAGCAGTTTGATGGTGTTGACTGGTAGTTCCGATTTGAATTCCTGTATTATCCACTAGTTGTCATGTCACTAAATCAAATAAGGGATCATTATGGTGCAAACTAATGTATTCTTCATTAACTGGATTTGTATGACTAATTAAAGTTTGATAATAATCAGCAACGGTTCAAGCTTTTAAAGCATCATTAGTTATTACCCCTGAGATTTTCTGCCCATCTAAGACCGTTAAATTATTATCATCGGTGCGTAGTTTAAAATTGTTTTCTGCAAAGTTTTGTCAACTTGGTAACAAGAAGGTGCCTAAAGTATTGGTGATTTTAAAAGTTTGTTCTTTATCACCTAAAAGAAAATGCTTACCATCAAAACCAGTAATGTAATTTTCCACTTTAATTTTGATATCTAAACTACCTTCGTTGTAGTTCAGATTACTAAAGGATAACATGCTGAATTTTGTCATTTTGCCGACATGTTCAGGTTTGACATCAGCACTGCTAAACCGTTCTGTAAAGAATCGTTCCGCATCCGGATTGGTGTAATAAATGGGGTTAATGAATTTAAACTTTAAGATGTTAATCGCATCTTGGGCTGCTAATAAATCGGCTCCCGTTAAGGCCTGGGCGGTTGTCGTGTTATACAGTTTTTGGGCTTTGGCTAATAAATCTTCTAATTGGTTGACAATCCCTAACACACTTTCGTTACCAAAACCACGGTTCACATCCGCATTATCTGCGTATGGTAATTTTGTTTTAGTTGCTTCATCAATCCGGAAGAAATAATTGCTTAAAAAGAAACTAATTTCCTGATCATAAAATTTCGGAGTTGCTAACCGTTCGGCTTTGTCTTTGTTTTCATACACATTATGGACTACTAAAGTATTGGCCGCAATTTTAATTTCACCGGTTGAATTATTAATTTGAATTCCGCTAAAGTTATTTACATCAACATTAGTTTGATAACTGGTGTTAGAAGTTGAGGTGTTTAAGACATGGTTTAAAAATCCGGTTAAATTATCATAACCCTGATAATTTACTTGATTAGTTAACAAACTGCTTTGGCGGTTTTTTAGTTGTCTTAATTGGCCCAGTCATTCACTGGGTAATAAATCCTTTCATACCTTATTTAAAGCATCTTGAAATAAAGCATCACCCCCATTATAGGTTGCTGAGTTTTGGGGAATAGCAGTCACCCCATTGCTAAGTGCAGGGACAGTATTAGCTTGTTTTTTATAAGCATTACTAATGGCTTGATATTGGGTCGTATTCGGGGTTAGAGCCACTAATAATGGAGGTAAGGTGTTAATTGGTGCACCTGTTTCTGATCCTGCATAGAATTTCCCATTGAAGTAACCACCTTTAATGGTTAAATAATTAATTCCCACTAAATTTGCATCTGCTCTGACAAGGACATTAGCATTAATATCAGTTTCAGTTGTTGTAGCTGTAGCATGAAAACCAATGACTAGTTGTTTTTTCTGCTCTTCAGTTAAAGATGTTGCTCCATTCAAAGTTTGCTTGCTGTCAAAACTCGGTGCACTGTTAGCTAAATCTAATAAGGGCAGAATTAATTGCCCAAAAGCACTTGTCTCACTTTTAGCAGCTAATAATGCTTTTTTAAATTCACTAACTGTTTTATCTTTATAACCATCATAATTGATGAAAGCAATTCCTGAAACTCGATCATTGTTTTGTTTTCACCCAAAAGAGGAATTAAAACTCGATAACCCAAACAAGCTAGCACTTTTAACATCAATTAAAGTTTTTTCCGCATTTTTTTCCAACAGACTAACTGCAAAATCAACACTTCCAACCTCTCCATTTCGATTAACATCGGTTAATTGTAATTCGGTGTCAGGTGGTAAAAATTGGTTTAATTCACCAGCTGCTTCAGATCATTTTTTAGTCTTAGAATTTTGTTCTTGATTATTAATCGTTTGAAACGTTTTTAAAGTAACAAATTCTTTTAATTTTTCATCAGTATAATCCAATGCTGATAAGTTGTGTTTTGCATTTGCAGTGTCAAGCGCATAACTGAATTTCTTAAAAGTGGTAATGGTTTGGTTTTGCACCAAATTAATTCCACCATTGTTAACATTGGAATTAATTTGTAAAGTAAATGATAGTGTCCCATCATTTTTATTGAAGAAAACACTACTAATGTATTGTTCAGGATTTTGTAAATCTGCTAATTTATGAATGTTTTGTTCTTCTAAACTTCCAGCTATTGAATTACTTTTAGGATTGGTTGTAAGATCAGATGAACCATTTAAGGCTAAACCAATTCATCTCACTCCCACATGTTGTTTAATTCAGTTAATGGCTGTACTACGATCTTTTGGCGCAAATTCCATTGGCGCGTTATTAGCATCATCAAAATTCTCAACTACTTTTTCATTGTTAATTAAAAAAGCTGTTTGATTAGCAAAGTTAGTTAAAGTGATGTCTTCAATATCAATCCGATTACCAGTTGGATCATTTACATTAAAACCAACCACGATTTGGTTATTAATCAAATCAACTGATTTAATCCGAATTGAACTTGAATCATTGCGGATGTAGTTTTGAATGTAAGTTGTTCCAGTTGTTCAAGTATTAACTTCATTCACTAAGTCTGTTGTGGTAATTGTGGATGCAAAATTATAGCGTTTGCTAAAAGTGGTTTTAGCTACATCTAATGTGCGCTTTTTGTCGGTTACCCTACCTGTATCATTAACGTTTAAACTATAACTTGTATCAGTTAAGATGTTAATGGTATACCGATAAGTTCATTCTTGATTTGGTGCAGAAATAATCAAATTATAAGATGGCGAAGTTGGAATAACACTCCCCCCACTAGCAATAGCAAATCGATTGAACTCTAATCCAATTGCTTTATTTCCCGTTGTACCGGTTCAAGCTTGAGCTTTTTTTCGTCCATTGAAATATGGAAGCTGACCTAAAACTTCGGTTAAAAGTTTATTACCATTGTTATTAGCAGTTGAAACTCCACTTGGAGTTGGTGGCACCCCACTATTATTTGATGGCGAATAACTATCATTCAATTCCTGAAATGTTAAATCATTGTCTAGACCATTTGCATTGGCATACAAGCTAACTCAATCAATACTTTTAAATTCTGCTGTAGCAATATCTTCGTTGTTTTGATTTAAAAGCTGAACATTAATTGATTGTTCTGGACCAACTCTACCATCTTGTTTCCCTCATGAATTTTTAACTGAATGGTTTTGAGGTAACGTTCGGGTCAAAATGTAAGGCACCTGAGAATTATAAGATTTATAAGCATCTGATGAAGCTTTTAAAACTTCATCATCAAATTTTTTCCGATCTGGTTCAGCGTTCATACCACTAGTAGATTGAGTAGTAGAACCTGTTGAAGCTGTAGTTCCAATTTGTTTTAATTCTGCAGTTTCAAAACCAGGTAAAATAAATCTTTGACTATTATTCTTTTGAGCAAGGGTTACATTATAGTTAATTGTCTTGCTGTAACTTTGTGAAAAAGTTAGAATTTTATTATCATTGAATTGATTGAAAAAAATTCCGTATAAATTATTAGCACTACTACGCTTGGTATCATTAGCCTCAATATTGTGAATAAAGTTGCCATCAAAATTCCCTAAATAAGTTGAAAAAGTTCCGCCCGCATTAGTTCCAATTCAAACGCGATGAAATCAAGGATAAAATTCAGCTGTGGTGTTGCCGATTTGCCGATTTCATGGACCAACTGGATATCCATTAACATTGGAATTAACAGTTCGTCCTTCTCCTGTAACTCTTTTATTTTCTGGAATTGTTATTTTTGGCCAAGTGTATCAACTACTATCAGTATCTTGTTGGGGCCAAAAATCTAGTAATTGATTACCATAGAATGAAAAAGTGGGCAAAGTAAAATTATAATTACCCATTCTCAACGAATCTAATACGCTTTGAGTTTGAGCATTTCAACCATCGGGTTGGGTTTCTTTGGTTTGATCGTAATATTTGCTTCAATTACTTGGATTTACCACGTTATAAAAATTTGAATTAAGATTAGCAATTAAGAAAATTAAACCATGAAATCATGGTAATGGTTTAGCCGCAATTGGAGTGATATAACGTAACCGGTTATTACCAAAATCAACATTGGTAAACATGTTTTTAGACAAAGGAATTCGTTCAATTTGATTATTTGAAAAATCAATTCGATAAATATCCTTAGAAATATCTAAACGCACTCCACCAAAATTAATTCCTTTATCCAAATTGAAATTGGAATTACTATTAGTGTTAATTAATGTTCCGCTACCATCAGTTGTAATATTACTATTTGAATCATGCGGAATATTACCATCACTTGAAGCAGTTTCACCATTTTTGTTTGTGGTATGTGAACCTTGTTGATTAACATACTTCTCTCCGTTTTCAGTTCGAAAATAAAATGGATCAGCTGAAACTGCATCTAAAAAATCTTCATAGCTGTTAATAGTTTTTTTGCCATTTTTATTAGGCACTGAACTTGCTGATGCTGGTGCATAATCAATATTAGATAAAGTTTGAGTTAATCACTTCTTAATTCCTGCAACAGCAGTTAAATTTTTAACATCAGAAGAGTCATCTCACAAACTTTTTAAATATTCATAGTAATTCTGATTGGATTTAGGTGTTGTTGTTGTTGGGCTTTGTAATTCTGCATCTGTTCGGTATTCAGTTGAATAATAATTGTTACTAAAAGTATTAAAATTTCCGATGGCTTGAATTGCATTCCGGCCCGCCCGAATATTTTTTAAAGCCGGAAAATTTTTGTAGTTAGGATTGGGAAAATAAGTAATGATATTATCTTCGACATTAATCGTACTCAAACCTCGATAACGGATTTCAAAATTTCCATTACCAGTAATTCGAGGAGAAGAATTAGCTGTTCCCAACAGATCATAAATTCCCAAACCTCAACGTAGGTTTGGGTTAAAAATTTCAGCAATTGAATTTAGAGCACGATTGGATAAATCTAAAGTAAGGCTAACTTTATCAAAAGCAGTAAATCATTCGGTTTTACTAAAATTATCACTAACATTTTTATTTAATAATCCCGCTACTGCTTGACGGATTGCCCGAGTGGGGAAAAAATTGGATAACTGATTACCAGTTTCTGCTAAAGTTGGCCATTCATTATTGTTAAATAATCCTGGTGGAGGCGCAAACTTCACATCAGTAATTGTTTTGGTTTCTTTGTTATATTGCACATATTTTAGATTGACATAATCATAAGCATTGGCTTTAATCATTTGATTATCTTTAGTCAAACTAACATCAGTTGATACCACTCTGATTCCAGTTTTAGGTAAATCACCCCGATAAGAAATTACTTTATGAGTATCTTCAATAATAATGTTTTCAATGTTCGCTAAATCCTGTCCTAAAAACGCAATTAAATTTGTGGATTCATCAGAACTAGCAGTAGATATCCCCCCCCCCGACGGAATTGGTTACACCAGATTGTGTGATGCGAGCTAGTTGGTCTTGTACTGGATCAATTTGTTCAGCAGCCTTTTGAGCTTGATATTTTTGATGTATCAAATGAGTTGAACTAACAAATGCTAACGCACTAGAAGTCAGAATGGCAAAACTAATTAATCAATTTGCTGATAAGGAAAATCAATATTTATCAGTAAAACTAAGTAAGTTTTTTTTGAATTTTGAATTCATGAAAAAACAAGTGATAAATATGAACGATAACAACTTGTAACTCAAAAAAAACAAAAAAACAAGAAAATTAATGAGGCAAATATTTTATTCAATTCAATAATTGAACAGACATTCATTAAGCAGAGTTACAACAATTTAATGATCAGATAAGAAAATATCTATGATAGATTACCCTGATTTTACCATAACCAGATTTTTGATTCTTGTAAATAAATGGATCAATTTTTACTGGAAATTCTCACTGGATATAATAAGAATTGTGCACGACAAGTTTTTTGTGCATTAAATTCAAGCACATTTAAATTTTTTTAAAGATTATTTGGATTCCATTTTTTAACAAATGATGATTATTTTTGGGTTCTTGATTTGCTTGATTTTCTTAGCTGTAAACGTTTTTTATTTCCACTTTCTTGCATGTATTTAATGCTGTTAGTGGTATGACGATGACGTCAAACTGCATAATAAATTCCTGTTGTTACAACAGCTAATAACACCAATATTCACGGTAAATGGGTTGTTAAAAAAACTTGAGAATTCGAATTGAACCCAGTTAAAACTAACTGATTTTGTAGATTACGCACTTGTCCATTCACAAATGCGTTTTTGATTTCATAATCAATAAGAATCTGATTATTCACTAAATCGGACTGGATTTGGTGAATCACTAATTCTTGTTGATCAGTCTCACTAGTTAGAATTTGGTTTAATTGCAAATAACGATAAGCTAAAGAAAAATCATCATCCTCTAACGCTTTGGTTACATCCCGAATATTATCTTGTACTCCTTCATGAACTAAATTAGTTGTGATTTGATCAGCTGCTTCAGCTAACACGTGGGAGTTAACTAGTTTTAGTTTAGTTAATTTAATTTCAGCTTGGTTTGGATTAGATAAAAATCCTGTCAAACTAATTGGGTGAGGATTGACATCATCCAAATCATTTTGATAACTATTGACTAATTGAATGCTATCAGTCAAGAAAGTTAGTTCCCCGAACCCATCATTAATCAGGATGTAATCAGTTAATTCTTCTACTGGAGTATCGGTTATTAACAACTGAGCTAATTGGGGATTTAAAGCTAAAGACAATGGATTATCAGGTCGGGAAAAACCTTGCACTTGTAAGAAGGATTGTAAGAAAGTATTAATGGCGGCTGGTTCGTGTAAATTAGTTTTTAATCATTCTAAAATGTCTCCACCTGATACTTGGTTCACATGCATTAAATTACCATTGAAATTCAGCTGGTAATGTTCTTGATCATAATCTTGAGGACGAATCAAAATTGGTTGACGTTTAAAGCCTTGTAAGATTACGTTGCCCAAACCAACATTTTGATAATTACCCTGATTATCAATTAGTTCTTCAGTATTTTTATTTAAGTCAAAAATATTTTTCAAGATTTCAATTTGCTGTTTATTTGCATCTAGTATGTTGAAATGTAAAAACGGATTGAATAAGTAAATTTGTTCGTTTTTCTCACTGTAAAACAAATCAGTTTTACGAATGTTAAAAGTTCAAGCAAACTGGTTTAATTGATTTTGCAAAACATTAAATGCTTCTTGATATTTCGGATTTTGATTATTAATTTCAATGCCTGTATCATCGACTAAGCGTCAAGTCACTAGATCAAATAATGGATCGGTATTATTTAGTGTGATGTATTCTTCATTATTCGGATTCACTCGAGTCATTAATTGATCGTAATAGGCTTTAACCGATCAAGTCTGGAATTGGTCATTAGTTACTGTACCCGTACTTTGTTCGTTATCTAAAGCAGTCAGTTTTGGATCATCAGTGCGAATCCTTAAATTACTTTCAGTGAAATTTTTTCAGTTTGGTAATAAGAACACGCCTAATGCATTAGTAATTTGAAATGTTTCTGTCTTGTTTTTAACTGTAAAATGGGTCCCATCAAATCCTTCAATGTAGTTTTCCACTGTCACTTTAACGGTTAAAGTTCCCGCATTATAATCAGTATTGCTAAATTCTAGTTGACTAAATTTAGTCATTTGGTCAACATGGGTTTGCGCAACATCTTTAGTAGTAAACTTCTCAGTAAAGAAACGTTCCGCATCCGGATTGGTGTAATAAATCGGATGAATAAATTTAAATTTTAAAATGTTAATTGCATCTTCTGCAGCTAATAAATCTGCTCCGGATAAAGTTTTTGGTGCAACATATAATTTTTTAGCTTTCATCAATAAATCATCTAACTGATTAATAATTCCTAACACACTTTCATTTGCAAAAGTGCGGTTGACTGCTACTTTATCTGCGAAAGGTAATTTAGCTTTCAATGCATCATCAATTCGGAAGAAATAGTTGCTTAAGAAAAAACTAATTTCTTGGCCATAAATTTGAGGAGTTAAAGTGCGCTCAGCTTTGGTTGAATCGTTATAAATATTGTGAATGATTAAAGTATTGGCACCAATTTTCACTTCACCAGTGGAATTATTAATTTCAATCCCGCTGAAATTATTAATATCAACATGCGTTTGATAACTGGTATTCGAAGTTGAAGTCGTTAGAATATGATTTAAAAATCCGGTTAGCGTGTCATATTTTTGATAATCAACTTGACTAACTAGCTGACTGGATTGGCGGTTTTTTAATGTTCTTAATTGAGCTAATCACTCACTTGGTAATAAATCCTTTCATTCCTTACTTAGTGCATCATGAAATAGAGTGTTCCCACCAGTGTAAGCCGAAGTTGCTTTAGCATTTGTTGCAGATGTTGGATTAGCTGAATTTTTATAACTATTATCAATGGCTTGAATTTGGGTCGTATTTGGTTTTAAAGCTACTAATAAATTAGGTAGACGCGTGATGGGAGCATTGGTTTCAGTTCCTTGGTAGAATTTACCATTTAAATACCCACCCTTAATGATCAAACCATTAATAGCTAATAAATTGGCATCATCTTTAGTTGTAATATGAGCATCAATTTCACTTCCAGTTGCTGTGATATTATTGCCAAAACCAATTGTTAATTGATTTTGTTTCTCAGTTTCTAATGTACTGTAACCATTCAATTTTTTAGTCGTGGAATCAAAGGTTGGTGCAGCTTTAGTCAAGTCTAGTAATGGAGTTAATAATTGACTAAAAGCCATTTGATTTGCTGCTTCTTTTAAAGCTTTTTTAAATTCAGCAACTGGTCGGTCTTTATAAGTACTATGTTCAATAAAAGCAATTCCTGAAGTTCGATCATTGTTTTGCTTTCATTCAAAAATCGAATTAAAATTCGATAATTCAAAAAAACTACCGGGTTTAACCCCAATCACACTACCGCGGGTTTGATCACTATTTTTGTTAAATAATGTCACTGCAAAATCAACACTGCCAACTTCAGGATTGCGGTTAACATCGGTTAATGCTAATTCAGTATCCGGTGGTAAAAATTGAGCTAATTCATCGGTTGCGTCTGATCATTTTTTTGACTTAGTATTTTCTTCTTGACTATTAATGATTTGGAAAGTTTTTAAAGTAACAAACTCTTTTAATTTTTCATCAGTGTAATCTAATGCACTTAATTTTTTTTCAACTGTTGAAGTATCAACTGAATAAGTGAATTTTTTGAAAGTGGTAATAGTGTGGTTTTCCACTAAATTAATGCCGCCATTTACCGCATTAGCATTGATTTGTAATGTAAATGATAAAGTACCATCATTTTTGTCAAAGAACAAACCACTAATGTAACTTTCTGGATCTTTTAATTCGCTTAATTCATAAATGTTTTCACTACTTAAACTACCGTTACTAGCAGTAGCATCAAGATTAGTTGTTAAACTATTATCATTTTTAGTTAACCCAATTCACCGCACGCCAACATGTTCTTTAATTCAGTTGATTGCTTCAGCACGATCTTTGGGCGCAAAATTTGTTGGCGCATTGGTTTTGTCACTAAATGAATCAACTTGCTTGCCATTATTAAGCAAAAAAGCTCTTTGATTAGGAAATCCCATTAAGGTAATATCAGCAATATCAAGCTTATTATTGTTGGGATCTTTAACATCAAATCCAACTACAATTTCGTTCTTAATTAAATCAACTGATTTAATCCGAATTGAACTTGAATCATTTTTAATGTAGTTTTGAATGTATGCTGTTCCTGAAGTTCATTGGCCAATATTATTGGATAAATCAGTTGTTGTAATGCTGGATGCAAATTTGAAACGGTTGGTGAAATTTGTATCTTTTGAAACATCAAATGTTCTTTGACTACCTGTTGCATCTTTTGGATTTAACACATAACTAGTATCAGTCAAAACATTAATTGTGTACCGATAAGTCCATTCTTGATTGGGAGCAGAGATAATTAGATTAAAAGATGGTGAAATTGGAACAACATTTGTTCCGCTAGCAACAGCAAATCGATTGAAATCTAATCCGATTGCTTTATTACCAGTTGCATCTTTTCAAGCTTTGGCGTTTTTACGATCATTGAAATATGGCAGTTGACCCAAGATCTCGGTTAAAAGTTTATTACCATTATTATTAGCAGTGGAAACTCCACTTGGTGCTGATGGAACTCCACTATTTTCTGATGGTGAATAACTATCATTTAATTCTTGAAATGTTAAATCGTTATTTAAACCATTCGCATTTGCATATAAACTAACTCAATCAATACTTTTAAATTCTGCTGTAGATACATCTTCATTATTTTGATTTAGAAGTTGAACATTAATTGATTGTTCTGGACCAATGCGGCCATTTTGTTTACCTCAAGAGTTTTTAACTGAATGGTTTTGAGGCAAAGTTCTTGTTAAGATATAAGGAACTTGGGAATTATAAGATTTGTAAGCATCTGATGTGCTTTGTAAAATTGCATCATCAAATTGCTTACGTTCAGGTTCAGTGTTCATGCTAGCAGTATTGGGTTGACTGCTGGCTGAAGGTGTTGAAGCTGTAGTTCCAATTTGTTTTAATTCTGTTGTTTCAAAACCAGGTAAAACGAATTTTTGGTTGTTTTTACTTTGAGCAAGAGTTACATTGTAATTAATTGTTTTGGTGTAGCTTTGTGAAAAAGTTAGAACTTTATTATCGTTGAATTGATTGAAGAAAATCCCATATAAATTATTGGCGTTACTACGATTATTATCATTAGTTGCAATATCGTGAATAAAATTACCATCAAAATTACCTAGATAAGTTGAAAAAGTTCCCCCAGCATTGGTGCCAATTCATACGCGATGAAATCACGGAAAAAATTCGGTAGTACCGCCAATTTGTCGATTTCACGGACTAACTGGATATCCATTAACATTCGAATTAACTGTTGCTCCAGTTCCTGTAATTCTTTTAGATTCAGGAATCGTTAATTTAGGTCAAGTATATCAACTGTTATCTGTATCTTGTTGAGGTCAGAAATCTAGTAATTGATTACCATAGAATGAAAAAGTGGGCAAAGTAAAATTATAATTACCCATTCTCAACGAATCTAATACGCTTTGAGTTTGAGCATTTCAACCATCGGGTTGGGTTTCTTTGGTTTGATCGTAATATTTGCTTCAATTACTTGGATTTACAACCCCGTAAAAATTTGAATTAAGATTAGCAATTAAGAAAATTAAACCATGAAATCATGGTAATGGTTTAGCCGCAATTGGAGTGATATAGCGCAAACGATTATTACCAAAATCAACATTGGTAAACATGTTTTTAGATAAGGGAATGCGTTCAATTTGATTATTCGAAAAATCAATCCGATAAATATCTTTAGAAATGTCTAAACGCACTCCGCCAAAATTAATTCCTTTATCTAAATTAAAACTTGTAGAGCTGTTAGTATTAACTAATGTACCATCAGAAGTTGTTGTGATGTTACTTGATGCATCGTGAGGAACATTAGTTGAACCACTTGGAGCTGTTAAACCATTGTTGTTACTTGCTGCAGAAGCACTTTTTTCATTAACATATTTATCTCCACTATCAGTACGAAAATAAAATGGATCAGCTGAAACTGCATCTAGAAAACTGGCATAATCAGTAATAGTTTTAGCTTCTGTTTTAGTAACAGAACTACTGCTAGAACCAGCATAATTAATTTTGGGTAAAGTTTCAGTTAACCATTTTTTAATTCCTTTTACTGAAGCAACTTCTTTTACATCAGAAGCATCAGCTCATAAACTTTGTAAGTATTGATAATAATTCTGATTAGATTGAGATGCTGCAGATGAATTCTTTAATTCATCCTGAGTGCGATATTCAGTTGAATGATAATTGTTACTAAAAGTATTAAAATTCCCGATGGCTTGAATCGCATTCCGACTGGCCCGAATGTTTTTTAAAGCCGGAAAATTCTTGTAATTAGGATTAGGAAAATAAGTAATGATATTATCTTCAATATTAATGGTGCTTAAACCGCGATAACGAATTTCAAAATTTCCACTACCAGTAATTCGAGGAGCAGAATTAGCTGTTCCCAACAAATCATAAATTCCCAAACCCCAACGCAGGTTGGGATTAAAAATTTCGGCAATTGAATTTAAAGCCCGATTAGATAAATCTAAAGTTAGACTAACTTTATCAAAAGCAGTAAATCATTCATTTTTACTAAAACTCGCATTAGCATTTTTACCTAATAATCCAGCTACAGCTTGACGAATGGCCCGAGTTGGAAAAAAATCGGTTAGTTTGTTGCTATCTTCTTGTAAACTGGGTCATTCGTTATTAGTAAACAACCCTGGTGGTGGGGCAAATTTGACATCAGTAACTGCTTTAGTATTTTTGTCATACTGAACGTATTTTAAATTGACATAATCATAAGCATTAGCTTTAATCATTTGACTATCTTTAGTCAAACTAACATCAGTCGATACCACCCGAATACCAGTTTTAGGTAGATCGCCCCGATAAGAAATTACCTTATTGGCATCTTCAATAATAATGTTTTCAATATCCGCTAAATCACGGCCTAAAAACGCGCTTAAATCTGTGTCATCTGCGGAATTAGTAGCAGATGACCCCCCCCCCGACGCATTTGCTTGACCTGATTGGGTGATACGGGCTAATCGGTCTTGAACTGGATCAATTTGCTCAGCCGCTTGTTGAGCTTGGGATTCTTGACGTGTGAAATAAACTGAACTAACAAATCCAGCTGTACTAGAAGCCAGAATAGCGAGACTAATTAATCAGTTCGCTGGCAAAGAAATTCGATATTTATCAGTGGATCCAAACAGGATTTTTTTGAATTTTGCATTCATGAAGAAAACAAGTGATAAATATGAAAGATAACAACTTGTAACTGCAAAAATCAAAAAACAAGAAAAATTAATGAGACAAACAATCTGTTCAATTCAATAATCGAACACAAATCCATTTAAATTGAGTTACAACAATTTGATGATGAGATAAAAAATATCTATGTATATTAGTTTGATTTTATCATAACCAGATTTTTGCTTATTGCAAATGATTTAACTACTTTTGGTTGGTAATCCTCACTGGATATGATAAGAATTTTGCATAACAAGCCTTTTGTGCCCTGTCATTATACATTTTTGAGAATTTGGCCAAAATGTTTTTTTTGCTGTACTAATAACAAATCATGATTATTTTGGCGTTTTTGATTTGTCAGTTTTCATTAAACGGTAACGATTTTTACCAGTATTTGCTTGCATGTATTTAATGCTGTTAGTAGTATATCGATAACGTCAAACTGCATAATAAATTCCGGCTGTTACAACAGCTAATAACACTAATATTCATGGTAAATGGGTGTTTAAAAAAACTTGGGAATTAGAATTAAACCCCGTTAAAACTAATTGATTCTGTAAATTACGAACTTGACCATTTACAAAGGCGTTTTTGATTTCATAATCAATAAGGATTTGATTGTTAACTAAATCCGATTGAATCTGGTGAATAATTAATTCTTGTTGATCAGTTTCGCTAGTTAAGACTTGTTTTAATTGTAAGTAGCGATAGGCCAAGGAAAAATCATCGTCTTCTAAAGCTTTAGTTACGTTACGAATATTATCCTGAATGCCTTCATGAACTAAATTAGTGGTAATTTTTTCAGCCGCTTCAGCTAACACCTGAGAATTAACTAATTTCAGTTTAGTTAATTTAATTTCTGCCTGATTGGGATTAGCTAAATAAGTTATTAAACTAACCGGATTAGGATTAACATCATCCAGATTATTTTGATAACTATTGACTAATTGAATACTATCAGTCAAAAAGGTTAGTTCGCCAAACCCGTCATTAATCAGAATATAATCAGTTAGTTTTTCTACTGGAGTATCAGTTACTAGCAATTGAACAAATTGCGGGTTTAAAACTAAAGATAATGGGTTATCAGGACGAGAAAAACCTTGAACATGGAAGAATGATTGTAAGAAGGTATTAATGGCAGCTGGTTCGTGTAAATTAGATTTTAATCATTCTAAAATATCTCCACCCGAAACTTGGTTCACATTCATCAAACTGCCATTAAAATTCAGTTGGTAATTCTCTTGGTTATAGTCTTGGGAACGAATCAAAATTGGTTGCCGTTTAAAACCTTGTAAGATAACATTGCCTAACCCCACATTTTGGTAATTCCCTTGATTATCAATTAATTCTTCAGTATTTTTGTTCAAATCAAAAATATTTTTTAAGATCTCAATTTGTTGGGTGTTTGCATGTAGGATGTTGAAATGTAAAAACGGATTAAAAAGATAAATCTGTTCGTTTTTCTCACTGTAATATAAATCGGTTTTTCGAAGATTAAAAGTTCAGGCAAATTGGTTTAATTGACCTTGCAAAATGTTAAAAGCTTCAGCATACTTTGGATTTCCGTTATTAATTTCAATCCCTGTATCATCAACCAAACCTCAAGTAACTAGATCAAATAACGGATCAGTATTATTTAATGTGATGTATTCTTCGTTATTGAGATTTGTTCGTGCTAATAATTGATCATAATACTCTTTCACTGATCAAGTTTGAAATTGATTATTGGTTATTGTACCTGTAGTTTGTTGCCCGTCTAAATCAGTTAATTTCGGATCATCCGTGCGAATTCTTAAATTACTTTCAGTAAATTTTTTCCAGTTTGGCAATAAAAATACGCCTAATGCATTACTGATTTGAAATGTTGCTGTTTTGTCTTTAATCGTAAAATGAGTGCCATCAAATCCTTCAATGTAATTATCTACAGTTACTGTGACGGTCACAGTCCCCGCATTATAATCAGTGTCACTAAATTCTAATTTACTGAATTTGGTCATTTGCCCAACATATGTATTTTCCACATCTTGAGCACTAAATTTTTCAGTAAAGAAACGTTCTGCATCCGGATTAGTATAATAAATCGGATGAATAAATTTGAACTTCAAAATATTAATTGCATCTTCAGCTGCTAATAAATCAACTCCAGTTAAACCAGTGGGATTATTATAAAAACGCTGAGCTTTTTTCAATAAATCATCTAACTGATTAATAATGCCTAAAACACTTTCATTCGCAAAAGTACGATTGATCACTGCTTTGTCAGCAAATGGTAATTGTTGTTTGGTTGCTGCATCAATTCGGAAGAAATAATTACTTAAGAAAAAACTAATTGCTTGGTCATGAACTTGAGGAATTAAAGTTCGTTCAGCTTTAGTTGAATTCTTATAAATGTTGTGAATGATTAAAGTATTAGGACCAATTTTTACTTCACCAGTAGAATTATTAATTTCAATGCCACTAAAGTTATTAATATCAACATAAGTTTGATAACTGGTATTCGAAGTTGAGGTGGTAAGAATATGATTTAAAAATCCAGTTAGTGTGTCATATTTTTGATAATCAACCTGACTAATTAATTGACTGGCTTGACGATTTTTGAGTCTTCTTAATTCAGCTAATCACTCACTTGGTAATAAATCTTTTCATTGTTTATCTAAAGCATCATGAAATAATTTTCCTCCACCAATGTAACCTGGACTTGATTGAGTATTAGTTGCAACTGGGCTAGCTGATGTTTTATAACTGTTATTAATGACTTGAATTTGGGTTGTATTGGGTTTGAATGCTACTAATAAATTTGATAAACGAGTGATGGGAGCATCTGCTTCAGTTCCCTGATAAAATTTACCATTTAAGTACCCACCCTTAATAACCAAACCATTGATAGCTAATAAATTAGCATCATCTTTAGTTGTGATATGAGCATCAATGTCCTTTGCAGTTGCTGTGACATTTGTTCCAAAACCAATTGTTAATTGGTTTTGTTTATTCATGTCTAATGTGCTACTACCATTTAGTTTTTTAGTACTAGAATCAAAAGTTGGTCCAGCTTTAGTCAAGTCTAATAATGGAGTTAACAATTGACCAAAAGCTATTTGATCTTTAGCATCTTTTAAAGCTTTTTTAAACGCAGTAATTGGTTGATCTTTGTAAGCATCATAAGTGATAAAAGCAATTCCTGAAGTGCGATCATTATTTTGTTTCCATTCGAAAACTGAATTAAAATTCGACAGTTCAAAAAAACTAGCAGGTTTAACCGCAATCACACTACCCCGAGTCTGATTACTATTTTGGTTAAATAATGTTACTGCAAAATCAACACTCCCCACTTCAGCATTACGGTTAACATCGGTTAATGCTAATTCAGTTTCAGGCGGTAAAAAATCATTCAATTTATTTTCAGTTACTGCTTCAGATCATTTTTTGGACTGGGAATTTGTTTCTTGATTATTAATCGTTTGAAAGGTTTTTAGAGTCACAAATTCTTTTAATTTTTCATCAGTGTAATCTAATGCACTTAAATTTTTATCAGCTGATGTGGTGTTAACTGAATATGTGAATTTTTTAAAAGTGGTAATGGTGTGGTTTTCAACTAAATTAATGCCCCCATTTACCGCATTAGCATTAATTTGTAATGTAAATGATAAGGTGCCATCATTTTTATCAAAAAATAAACCACTAATATAATTTTCGGGATCTTTTAGTTCGCTTAATTTATAAATATTTTTACTGCCTAAACCACTGCTACCAGTAGCAGTGGTAACAAGATCAGTAGTTAAACTATTATCCTTTTTAGTTAACCCAATTCAACGCACAGCAACATGTTCTTTAATTCAATCGATTGCTTCATTACGATCTTTAGGAGCAAAGGTTGTTGGAGCGTTTGTTTTATCACTAAATGAATCAACTTGTTTACCATTATTAATTAAAAAAGCTCTTTGGTTGGGGAACCCAGTTAAAGTAATATCTTGAATATCAATTTTATTATTGTTTGGATCTTTAACATTAAATTCCACCACAATTTGGTTGTTAATTAAATCAACTGATTTAATCCGAATTGAACTAGAATCGTTTTTAATGTAGTTTTGAATGTAAGCTGTTCCTGCAGTTCATTGTTCAATATTATTGGATAATTCAGTTGTTGTAATACTGGATGCAAATTTAAAACGGTTAGTAAAACTTGAATCTTTAGAAACATCAAATGTTCTTTCTTTTCCTTTCGCATTTTTAGGATTCAGCACATAACTAGTATCAGTTAACACATTAATGGTGTAACGATAAGTCCATTCCTGAACTGGTGCAGAAATGATCAAATTGTAAGATGGTGAATTTGGTATAACGTTTGTTACATTATCAGTGGCAAACTGAGTAAATTCTAATCCGGTTGCTTTATTACCTGTTGCACCATTTCAAGCCTTAGCCTTTTTACGTCCATTAAAATACGGAAGTTGACCTAAAACTTCAGTTAGGAATTTAGTACCGTTGTTATTAGCAGGCGATGAGACTCCTTCTGGAGATGCTGGCACACCATTATTTTCTGATGGTGAATAATCATCTGGTAAATCTTGAAATGCTAAATTATTTTGGAGTCCGTTCGCATTCGCATACAAACTTACCCAATCAATCCCTTTAAAATTTGCTTTAGTTACATCTTCGTTATTTTGATTTAAAAGTTGAACACTAATTAATTGTTCTGGACCAACTCGACCATCTCGTTTCCCTCAAGAATTAGTAACTGAATGATTTTGGGGTAGAGTCCGAGTTAAGATGTAAGGGACTTGGGAGTTATAGGATTTGTATGCATCAGATGAAGTTTTTAAAATTTCATCATCAAATTTTTTACGATCAGGTTCACTATCCGTTCCGTTGCCACTACCTTGACTACTAGTTGTGGCTGTTGAATCTGTTGTTCCAATCTGTTTCAATTCTGTTGTTTCAAAACCTGGCAAAATAAAATTTTGCATGGAATGAGTTTTAGCAACTGTTACGTTATAGTTGATGGTTTTGGTGTAACTTTGTGAGAAAGTTAGAATTTTATTATCGTTAAATTGATTGAAAAAAATCGAATATAAATTACTAGATCTACTACGAATATTATCGTTAGCAGCAATATTGTGAATGAAATTTCCGTCAAAATTACCTAAATAAGTGGAAAAAGTTCCTCCATTTTGGGTTCCAATTCATACCCGGTGAAATCATGGATAAAATTCAGCTGAATCATTTCCAATTTGGCGATTTCAAGGATCAACCGGATATCCATTAACATTAGAATTAACAGTTGCGCCTTCACCTTTAATGCGTTTCTCTGCTGGAATGGTTAATTTGGGTCAAGTATACCAACTACTGTTTGTATCTTGTTGTGGCCAGAAATCTAATAATTGATTACCATAAAATGAAAAAGTAGGTAGAGCAAAATTATAATTACCCATTTTTAATGAGTCTAACACACTTTGTTTTTGGGCATTTCAACCAGTTGGTCGATTTTCATCACTTTGGTTATAATATTTGCTCCAATTACTAGGATTTACCACATTATAAAATTCTGAATTAAAATTAGCAATGAAAAAAATTAATCCTTGAAATCATGGTAATGGCTTGGCAGCAATTGGAGTAATATACCGCAATCGATTATTACCAAAATCAACATTAGTAAACATGTTTTTAGACAACGGAATTCGTTCAATTTGGTTATTAGAAAAATCAATGCGATAAATATCTTTAGAAATATCTAAACGTACTCCACCAAAATTAATGCCTTTATCTAAATTAAAATTTGTATTGCTGCTTGTGTGAACTGGTATGCCATCATTTGTTGTTGTGATGTTACTTTTTGGATCATGAGGAATAACGTCATCATTTCCAGCAGACAAGTCATTATTATTTTTGTTTGAAGTAGACGGATTTTGTTGATTGATATATTTTTCGCCATCTCTTGTTTTAAAATAAACTGGATCGGCTGAGACTGCATCTAAAAAACTAGCATAATCAGTAATAGTTTTTTTACCAGTTTTATTTACTGAACTTGCAGTTAAGGTTGCATAACTGATACTAGATAAAGTAGTTTCTAACCACTTCTTAATTCCTTTAACAGATCTTAAATCTTTAACATCTGAACCCGATGCTCATAAACTTTTTAAATATTCATAATAGTCTTCATTATTCTTTGTAGTTGTTGAACTACTCTGTAATTCACTATCTGTTCGGTATTCAGTTGAATAATGATTATTACTAAAGGTATTAAAATTTCCAATTGCTTGAATTGCATTACGACTTGCTCGAATCGTTTTTAAAGCCGGAAAATTTTTGTAGTTAGGATTGGGAAAATGAGTAATAATGTTGTCTTCAACATTAATGGTACTCAAACCTTGATAACGAATTTCAAAATTACCATTACCAGTAATACGAGAAGCAGAATTAGCTGTTCCTAACAAATCATATATACCCAAACCTCAACGCAGATTTGGGTTAAAAATTTCAGCAATAGAATTCAAAGCACGGTTTGATAAATCAAGGGTTATATTTGTTTTATCAAAGGCATTAAATCATTCTTCTTTCGAAAAAGTGTCAGTTGCTGCTTTACCTAAAAGACTAGCAACCGCAGCACGAATTGCTCGAGTTGGAAAAAAATCAACTAGTTTATTAGCAGTTGCTGCAAGTGTAGGTCAATTATTTTTTGTTTCGTCTAAGTTGAATAAGCCTGGTGGCGGAGCAAATTTAATATCAGTAACAGCTTTAGTCTTTTTGTTATACTGAACGTATTTTAGATTGACATAATCATAAGCATTAGCTGTGATTGCTGCTTGTCCTGATTTGGTCAAACTAACAGATGTTGCAACAACCCGAATGCCGGTTTTAGGTAAATCCCCCTGATAAGAAATTACCTTATTGGTATCTTCGATAATGATATTTTCAATGTCAGCTAAATCACGACCTAAAAACGCACTTAAATTTGTGTCATCGGTTGAATCAGTAGTAGATGACCCCCCCCCGACGTAGTTGTTAAACCAGATTGGCTAATCCGAGCAATTCGTTCTTGAACTGGATCAAATTGTTCAGCAGCCTGTTGAGCTTGATGTTCTTGATGTACTAGATAAACTGAGCTGATAAACGTAGTAGTACTAGAAACTAAGATTGCAAAACTAATTAACCATTTTGTTGGTCAAAAAAATCGATATTTATCAGAAGATCCAAACAGGATTTTTTTGAATTTTGAATTCATGAAAAAAACAAGTGATAAATATGAACAATAACAACTTGTAACTTCAAAGATCGAAAAACAAAAAAATTAATGAGACAAACAATCTGTTCAATTTCATAATTGAACAGATTGTCATTAAACAGAGTTACAACAATTTGATGATAGGATAAAAAAAATATTTAATATGTTAACCTGATTTTATCATATTCAAATTTACCACTTTTGAAAATCTAATGTTGAGTTTTACCTAATAATCCCACTTGGATATAACAAGAATCCAACATAGCAAATTCTTTGTGTATGACTAATAACTCTGTTTCATGACTTCTAAAAAATTATTTAAATTGAAATTTAAAAACCTCCTGTTCTTATTTTTTTGTTTTATCACGACCCGTTTTAGTTTTTGGTAACCGGGATTGATGAGCAGTTTTTTGCATGTATTTAATGCTGTTAGTGGTATAACGGTGACGCCAAACTGCATAATAAATTCCGGCTGTGATAACAGTTAATAGCACTAATACTCATGGTAAATGGGTTTTTAAAAAAACTTGAGAATTAGAATTAAACCCCGTTAAAACTAATTGACTTTGTAAATTACGCACTTGACCATTCACAAATGCATTTTTGATTTCATAATCAATAAGGATTTGATTATTCACTAAATCCGATTGGATTTGGTGAATCACTAATTCTTGTTGATCAGTCTCACTAGTTAATACTTGGTTTAATTGTAAATACCGATAAGCTAAAGAAAAATCATCATCTTCTAAAGCTTTAGTTACATCGCGAATATTATCTTGAATGCCTTCATGAACTAAATTAGTCGTAATTTTTTCAGTAGCTTCGGCTAATACGTGAGAATTCACTAATTTTAGTTGAGTTAATTTAATTGTGGCTTGATTTGGATTAGTTAAAAAAGCTGTCAAACTGACAGGATGAGGATTAACATCATCCAGATTAGTTTGATAACTATTGACTAATTGAATACTATCAGTCAAGAAGGTTAATTCCCCGAACCCATCATTAATCAGGATGTAATCAATTAATTGTTCCACTGGAGTATCAGTTTCTAACAATTGAGCAAATTGGGGATTTAATA
This sequence comes from Mycoplasmoides fastidiosum, assembly GCF_024498275.1. Classification (GTDB taxonomy): domain Bacteria; phylum Bacillota_I; class Bacilli_A; order Mycoplasmatales; family Mycoplasmoidaceae; genus Mycoplasma_N; species Mycoplasma_N fastidiosum. Next base: position 367,065 of record NZ_CP101809.1, on the reverse strand, counting down.
CTAAAGATAACGGGTTATCAGGTCGGGAAAAACCTTGCACTTGTAAGAAGGATTGTAAGAAAGTATTGATTGCGGCTGGTTCATTTAAATTAGTTTTTAATCACTCTAAAATGTCCCCACCTGAAACTTGGTTTACACTCATTAAATTCCCATTGAAATTCAACTGGTAATTTTCTTGATCATAATCTTGAGGACGAATCAAAATTGGTTGTCGTTTAAAGCCTTGTAAAATCACATTACCCAAACCAACGTTTTGGTAATTACCTTGATTATCAATTAGTTCTGCAGTATTTTTGTTAAGATCAAAAATATTTTTTAAGATCTCAATTTGTTGGGTGTTTGCATGTCGGATGTTAAAGTGTAAAAACGGATTAAATAAATAAATTTGTTCGTTTTTTGCACTGTAATATAAATCCGTTTTACGAATGTTAAAAGTTCAGGCAAATTGGTTTAATTGACTTTGTAAAATACCAAATGCTTCACTGTATTTGGGGTTTTGATTATTAATTTCAATCCCAGTATCATCCACTAAACGTCAAGTCACTAAATCAAATAATGGGTCAGTATTGTTTAGTGTGATGTATTCATCATTATTAGGATTTCTTTGGGTCATTAATTGATCATAATATGCTTTCACTGATCAAGTTTGGAATTGGTTATTAGTTACTGTGCCTGTACTTTGTTGTCCATCTAAAGCCGTTAGTTTGGGATCATCGGTACGAATTCTTAAATTGCTTTCAGTAAATTCTTTTCAGTTCGGTAATAAGAACACCCCTAGTGCATTAGTAATTTGAAATGTTGCTGTCTTGTTTTTAACTGTGAAATGAGTTCCATCAAATCCTTCAATGTAATTATCTATGGTGACTGTGACCGTCAAGGTTCCCGCATTATAATCGGTCTCGCTAAATTCTAATTTACTAAATTTAGTCATTTGACCAACATGGTTCTTATCGACATCTTGATCAGTAAACTTCTCAGTAAAGAAACGTTCCGCATCCGGATTGGTGTAGTAAATCGGGTGAATAAATTTGAATTTTAAAATGTTAATGGCATCTTGAGCCGCTAATAAATCAACTCCAGTTAAAGTTGTTGAAGCATTATAAAAGCGATGGGCTTTCTGCAATAAATCATCTAGTTGATTAATAATCCCTAACACACTTTCATTCGCAAACGTGCGGTTGACTGCTGTTTTATCCGCAAATGGTAGTTGTTTTTTTAGTTGTTTCATCAATCCGGAAGAAGTAATTGCTTAAAAAGAAACTAATTGGTTGATTGTGCACTTGGGGAATTAAAGTGCGCTCAGCTTTAGTTGCATTACTATAAATATTATGAATGATTAAAGTATTGGCACCAATTTTCACTTCCCCAGTGGAATTATTAATTTCAATTCCGCTGAAGTTGTTAATATCAACGTGAGTTTGATAACTGGTATTCGAAGTTGAAGCCGTTAGAATATGGTTTAAAAACCCAGTTAATGTGTCATATTTTTGATAATCAACTTGACTGATTAACTGACTGGCTTGACGGTTTTTCAACCGTCTTAATTCTGCTAATCACTCACTTGGTAATAAATCTTTTCATTCACGATTTAGTGCATCATGAAATAACTGATTTCCCCCAGTATAACCTGAGCTTGATTGGGGATTAGTTGCAGGCGGATTAGCTGGTGTTTTATAACTGTTATCAATGACTTGAATTTGAGTCGTATTGGGTTTTAAAGCCACTAATAAATTGGGTAAACGAGTGATGGGCGCATTCGCTGCGGTTCCCTGGTAGAATTTACCATTTAAATATCCACCCTTAATGATCAAACCGTTAATAGCTAATAAATTAGCATCATCTTTAGTTGTAATATAAGTATCAATTTCACTCGCAGTTGCTGTGACATTTGCTCCAAAACCAATTGTTAATTGGTTTTGTTTATTAGTTTCTAATGTGCTACTACCACTTAATTTTTTAGTCGTGGAATCAAAAGTTGGTCCAGCTTTAGTCAAGTCTAATAACGGAGTTAACAACTGGCTAAAAGCCATTTGATCTTTGGCATCTTTTAAAGCTTGTTTAAATGCAGCAATTGGTTGATCTTTATAAGCACTATAATCAATAAAAGCAATTCCTGAAGTGCGATCATTATTTTGTTTTCATCCAAAAACGGAATTAAAATTTGATAGTTCAAAAAAACTACCCGGTTTAACCGCAATCACACTGCCGCGGGTTTGATCAGTTTTTTTGTTAAATAATGTCACTGCAAAATCAACACTTCCCACTTCAGGATTGCGGTTAATATCAGTTAATGCTAATTCAGTTTCTGGTGGTACAAAATCATTTAGTTCATTAGTTGCATCTGATCATTTTTTGGATTTAGAATTTTCTTCGCGCCCATTAATAGTTTGAAAGGTTTTTAGGGTCACAAATTCTTTTAATTTGTCATCAGTATAATCTAATGCACTTAAATTTTTTTCAACTGATGTGGTATTAACTGAATAAGTGAATTTTTTAAATGTGATAATGGTATGATTTTCGACTAAATTAATGCCCCCATTTACCGCATTAGCATTAATTTGTAATGTGAATGATAATGTCCCATCATTTTGATCAAAGAATAAGCCACTAATGTAGTTTTCAGGATCTTTTAGTTCGCTTAACTTATAAATATTTTCACTTCCTAAACCATTACTGCCAGCAGTAGTAACAAGATCAGTAGTTGAACTATTATCGGTTTTAGTTAGCCCAATTCAGCGCACGCCAACATGTTCTTTAATTCAATTAATCGCAGCTTCACGATCTTTAGGAGCAAAGGTTGTTGGAGCGTTTGTTTTGTCATTAAATGAGTCAACTTGTTTGTCGTTACTAATCAAAAAAGCTCTTTGGTTGGGAAATCCAGTTAAAGTGATATCCGCAATTTCAAGTTTATTATTGTTTGGATCTTTAACATCAAAACCAACCACAATTTGGTTTTTAATTAAATCAACTGATTTAATCCGAATTGAACTCGAATCATTTTTAATGTAGTTTTGAATGTAAGCAGTGCCTGAAGTTCACTGTTCAATATTATTTGATAAATCAGTTACTGTAATGCTTGATGCAAATTTGAAACGATTAGTAAAACTTGTATTTTTAGAAACATCAAATGTTCTCTCTTTTCCCATTGCATCTTTGGGATTTAGTACATAACTAGTATCGGTTAATACATTAATGGTGTAACGATAAACTCATTCTTGAACTGGTGCAGAAATAATTAAATTATAAGATGGTGAAATTGGCACAACATTTGTTCCAGTAGCAATAGCAAACTGATTAAACTCTAATCCCTCTGCTTTATTTCCCGTTCTACCAGTTCATGCTTTGGCGTTTTTGCGACCATTGAAATATGGGAGCTGACCTAAAACTTCAGTTAAAAGTTTATTACCATTGTTATTAGCAGGCGATGAGACTCCAGCTGGAGATGCTGGCACACCATTTGTTGTTGATGGCTGATAATCAGCGCTCAATTCTTGAAATGCTAAATCATTATTTAAACCATTCGCATTTGCGTACAAACTTACCCAGTCAATGCCCTTAAATTCTGCTTTAGTTACATCCTCGTTATTTTGATTTAGAAGTTGAACACTAATTAATTGTTCTGGACCAACTCGACCATCTCGTTTCCCTCAAGAATTAGTAACTGAATGATTTTGGGGTAGAGTCCGAGTTAAGATGTAAGGGACTTGGGAATTATAAGATTTGTAAGCATCAGAATTTGGATCTAAAACATTGTCAGCAAACATTTTTCGTTCAGGTTCAGAGGTTCTTGCGGTTTGGGAAGAAGAAGTTGAAGAACTGGTTGAATCGGTGGTTCCAATTTGTTTTAATTCTGTTGTTTCAAAACCTGGTAGAACAAAATTTTGCATTGAATGAGTTTGAGCTACTGTGACATTGTAGTTAATTGTTTTGCTATAACTTTGTGAAAAAGTTAGAATTTTATTATCGTTAAATTGATTGAAAAAATGGAATATAAATTAGAAGATCGAGCACGAATATTATCGTTAGCAGCAATATTGTGAATGAAATTTCCGTCAAAATTACCTAAATAAGTGGAAAAAGTTCCTGAATTTTGGGTTCCAATTCATACTCGGTGAAATCATGGATAAAATTCAGCTGAATCATTACCAATTTGCCGATTTCAAGGACCAACCGGATACCCATTAACATTCGAATTAACGGTTGCACCTTCACCTTTAATTCGTTTTTCTGTTGGAATCGTTAATTTCGGTCACGTATACCAACTACTATCTGTATCTTGCTGGGGTCAGAAATCTAATAATTGGTTGCCATAAAATGAAAAAGTGGGTAAAGTAAAATTATAATTACCCATTCTCAACGAATCTAATACACTTTGAGTTTGAGCATTTCAACCACTAGGTTGAGTTTCGTTCTCTTGACTATAATACTTACTTCAATTACTTGGATTTACTACGTTATAAAAAGCCGAATTAAGATTGGCAATGAAAAAAATCAAACCTTGAAACCATGGCAATGGCTTGGCAGCAATTGGGGTAATATAACGCAACCGGTTATTACCAAAATCAACATTGGTAAACATGTTTTTCGATAACGGAATCCGTTCAATTTGGTTGTTCGAAAAATCGATGCGATAAATATCTTTACAAATATCTAATTTAACTCCACCAAAGTTGATGCCTTTATCTAAATTAAAATTTGCACTGCTGCTTGTGTTAACTGGTGTACCATCGTTGGTTGTTGTGATGTTACTTTTTGGATCATAAGGCACAACACCATCATCTCCAGCAGACAAACCATTATTATTTTTGTTTGAGGTAGAAGGATTTTGTTGATTGATATATTTGTCACCATCTCTTGTTTTAAAGTAAACTGGATCGGCTGAAACTGCATCTAAAAAACTAGCATAATCAGTAATAGTTTTATTACCCGTTTTATTTACTGAGCTTGCATTGGAATTTGCATAACTAATGCCAGATAAAGTGGTTTCTAGCCACTTCTTAATTCCTTTGACAGATGGTAAATCTTCAACACCCGAACCTGTTGCTCATAAACTTTTTAAATATTCATAATAGTTTTCTGGTTTTTTTGTAACTGTTGAAGTACTTTGTAAATCGCTCTCACTTTGGTATTCAGTAGAGTAGTGATTATTGCTAAAAGTGTTAAAGTTACCAATTGCTTGAATCGCATTACGACTTGCGCGAATCGTTTTTAATGCTGGAAAATTCTTGTAGTTGGGATTGGGAAAATGGGTAATGATATTATCTTCCACATTAATGGTGCTCAAACCCTGATAACGAATTTCAAAATTTCCATTACCAGTAATCCGAGCAGAGGAATTAGCTGTGCCTAATAAATCATAAATTCCCAAACCCCAACGCAGGTTTGGATTAAAAATTTCAGCAATAGAAGTTAGGGCTCGATTCGATAAATCAAGGGTGACACTTGTTTTATCAAATGCATCAAATCATTCCGTTTTAGAAAAAGTGTCAGTTACTTCCTTACCTAAAATAGTTGCAACTGCAGCACGAATTGCCCGAGTTGGGAAAAAATCAACTAGTTGATTATCAGTTTCTGCAAGTGTGGGTCAATTATTTTTTGTTTCGTCTAAATTGAATAAACCTGGTGGTGGGGCAAATTTAACATCAGTTACAGCTTTAGTTTTCTTGTTGTACTGAACGTATTTTAAATTGACATAATCATAAGCATTAGCGCTAATTGTGACTGATCCTTTAGTCAAACTAACAGATGTTGCTACAACCCGAATTCCAGTTTTCGGTAAATCTCCTTGATAAGAAATTACCCGATTGGTGTCTTCAATAATAATGTTTTCAATGTCCGCTAAATCACGGCCTAAAAACGCGTTTAAATTTGTGTCATCTGCGGAATTAGTAGCAGATGACCCCCCCCCCGGCGCATTTACTTGGCCTGACTGGGTAATTCGGGCTAACCGATCTTGAACAGGATCAATTTGCTCAGCTGCTTGTTGAGCTTGGTGTTCTTGGTGAACTAAATAAGCTGAGCTGATAAATGCAGTAGTACTAGAAAGTAGGATTGCAAAACTAATTAACCAATTTGTTGGTGCAGAAAATCGATATTTATCAGTAGATCCAAATAAGATCTTTTTGAATTTTGGATTCATGAAGAAAAACAAGTGATAAATATGAACAATAACAACTTGTAACTTCAAAGATCGAAAAACAAAAAAATTAATGAGACAAACAATCTGTTCAATTTCATAATTGAACAGATTGTCATTAAACAGAGTTACAACAATTTAATGATGAGATAAAAAATATCTATAAGTTAGCTTGATTTTATCATATTCCAATTTGTGCTTTTTGGAAATATGCTGCGGGGTTTGAAGCAATAATCCAGCTTGGATATAACAAGAACCCGACATAACAACCTCTTTGCGTCTTAGTCATAATTAAGCATAATGATTTCGAAAAGATTATTTAGATTTGAGTTTAAAACCCCAACTGGTGCCTATTTTTTGGTTTTATTGTTCTGTAATTTAGTCGTTCGTGAACGGGATTGGTGAGTTGTTTTTTGCATGAATTTAATGCTATTAGTTGCATGACGATAACGTCAGATGCCATAATAGATTCCCATAGTTAAAACAACTAGTAAAACCATAATTCATGGTAAATGGATTTTTAAGAATAGTTGGGAATTAGAATTAAACCCCGTCAAAATTAATTGGTTTTGTAAATTCTGAATGCGACCATTGACAAACGCATTTTTAATTTCATAATCAATAACGATTCGGTTATTCACTAAATCCGAATGGATTTGACGAATAATTAATTGTTGTTGGTTATCATCGCTCACTAAAATTTGGCCCAATTGTAAATACCGATAGGCTAAAGAAAAATCATCATTTTCTAAAGCTTTGGTTACGTCGCGAATATTAGCTTGAAAACCTTGACGAACTAAATCATTTGTAATTTGTTCAGTTGATTCAGTTAGGACTTGAGAATTAACTAATTTTAGTTTGGTCAACTTAATCTCTGCTTGGTTAGGATCAGCTAAAAAGGTTGTTAAATTAACTGGGTGAGGATTAACATCATCAAGATTAGTTTGATAACTATTGACTAATTGAATACTATTGGTTAAAAAAGTTAATTCACCCAAACCATCATTAATTAGGATGTAATCAGTCAATTGTTCCACGGGAGTATCCACAGCTAACAATTGAGCAAATTGGGGGTTTAAAACTAAAGATAGGGGATTAGTTGGGCGGGAAAAACCTTGAACTTGTAAGAAGGATTGTAAAAACGTATTAATTGCGGCTGGTTCATTTAAGTTAGTTTTTAATCAGCCTAAAATATCTGCACCTGAAAGTTGGTTTACTGCTACCAAAGTACCATTTAAATTTAGTTGATAATTATCCTGATTGTAATCTTGGGGCTGAATCACAATGGTTTGGCGTTTAAACCCTTGTAAGATCACATTGCCCAAACCGACGGTTTGATAATTATTGAAATTATCAATTAGTTCTTCAGTGGTTTTATTTGGGTCAAAAATATTTTTTAAAATTTCGATTTGTCGTTGATTAGCATCGACTACATTGAAATGTAAGAAGGGGTTAAGTAAATAAATTTGTTCATTCTTCGCACTGTAATAAACATCTTGTTTTCGTACATTAAATGTTGGTGCAAACGGATTCAACTGGCTTTTCAAAATTTGAAAAGCTTCTTGGTATTTTGAATTCTGGTTATTAATTTCAATTCCGGTGTTATCGACCAAACGTCAAGTCACTAAATCAAATAACGGATCAGAATTATTTAATGTGATGTAGTCTGCATTATTGGGATTAGTTTTAGTCATCAGTTGATCATAATAATCTTTAACTGATCAAGTTTGGAATTGGTTATTAGTTACTGTACCCGTACTTTGTTCGCCATCTAAACTAGTTAGGGTTGGATCATCGGTACGAATTTTTAAATTACTTTCACTAAAGTTGTTTCAGTTGGGTAATAAAAATACTCCTAAAGTATTAGTAATTTGAAAAGTAGTTGTTTTGTTTTTTAAAGTGAAATGAGTTCCATCAAATCCTTCAATGTAATTTTCCACAGTGACTGTAACATTTAAACTACCCCCATTATAATCAGGATTACTAATGTCTAATTTAGTGAATTTAGTCATTTGATTTACATAAGTTGATGCCACGTCTTGGGTTCTAAATTGGGTGGTAAAGAAACGTTCGGCATCGGGGTTAGTGTAATAAATCGGGTTGATGAATTTGAATTTTAAAATGTTAATCGCATCTTCAGCAGCTAATAAATCAGCCCCAGATAAAGTTATCGAATTATTGTAAAGTTTTTGAGCTTTGGTTAATAAATCATCTAATTGGTTAATGATCCCTAACACACTTTCATTAGCAAAAGTACGATTCACGGCCTCATTATCAGCAAATGGTAATTGTTCTTTAGTTTTTGCATCAATCCGGAAGAAGTAGTTGCTTAAAAAGAAACTAATTTCCTGGGCATAAGGTTGGGGAGTTAAGCTGCGCTCAGCTTTAGTCATATCATTATAAACATTATGAATAACTAAAGTGTTAGCCGCAATTTTCACTTCACCCGTGGAATTATTAATTTCAATCCCACTGAAGTTATTAATATCAACATGGGTTTGATAACTAGTATTCGAAGTAGAAGTTGTTAAAACATGATTTAAAAAGCCAGTGAGAGTATCATATTTCTGGTAGTTAACTTGACTGATTAATTGGCTGGCTTGGCGGTTTTTTAAAGTTCTTAGTTGGGCTAATCACTCACTGGGTAATAAATCTTTTCATTCCCGACTTAATGCATCATGGAATAAATTATTCCCACCAGTATAACCCGAATTTGGTTGAGCACTTGGGGTAGTAGTTGTTGGACTAGCAGATGTTTTATAAGTATTATTGATCGCTTGATTTTGGGTTGTATTTGGTTTTAAAGCCACTAATAATGATGGTAAATTATTAACCGGTGCGCCAGCTTCAGATCCGGCATAAAATTTACCGTGTAAATAACCCCCTTTAATTGTTAAAAAGTTAATGCCAACTAAATTCGCATCATCTCTAGTTGTAACATTGGTATTAACATCTGCAGCACTTAAACTAGTTGTGCCATGAAACCCAATCATTAATTGTTTTTTCTGTTCTTCAGTTAGTGATGAGGCACCTGATAAATTATTATTAGTATCAAAAGTTGGTGCACTTGCAGTTAAATCTAATAATGGCAGAATTAATTCATTAAATTTAGTTGCATTCATAACACTTTCTACTAGTGCTTTTTTAAATTCAGCTACTGGTTTATTTTGATATTCACTATGGGTAATGAAAGCAATCCCCGATATTCGATCATTGTTTTGTTTTCAATTAAATGCAGAATTGAAATTGGATAAACCAAAAAAACTGGCTGTTTTTACATCAATTAAATCACCATTAGTGCCATCAGCATTTTTTTCAAATAAACTAACTGCAAAATCAACACTGCCGACTTCAGCATTCCGGTTAATATCGGTTAATGTTAATTGGGTTTCTGGGGGTAAGAATTGTTTTAATTCACTTTCATCTGTTGGTCAAACTTTGGATGAAGCATTCATTTCTTGACCACCAATGGTTTGAAAAGTTTTTAGAGTAACGAATGTTTTTAATTTTTCATCAGTGTATTCTGATGCACTTAAGTTTTTTGCTGCTGTTGAAGTATCAATTGAATAAGTGAATTTTTTAAAAGTGGTAATAGTGTGATTTTCAACTAAGTTAATTCCCCCATTACTTGCGTTAGCATTCACTTGGAGGGTAAATGATAAAGTTCCATCATTTTTGTTAAAGAAGACACTGCTAATATAATTTTCTGGATTGCTTAATTCATTTAATTTATAAATGTTTTGCCTACTTAAACTGCCACTAGTAGCAGTCGTACTCAGATTAGTGGTTAAACTATTATCTGTTTTAGTCAAACCAATTCACCGAATTCCTACGTGATTTTTAATTCAAGTAATTGCTGCTTCACGATTTTTAGGCGCAAATTCATTTGGAGCATTATCTTGATCATCAAAGGAATTAATTTGTTTATCGTTATTAATTAAAAATGCTTGTTGAGTGGCAAAACCAGTTAATGTAATATCGTTAATTGCAATTTTATTATTGTTTGGATCATTCACATTGAAACCAACTACAATTTCGTTATTGATTAAATCAACCCTTTTAATGATCAATGATTTAGCGTCATTACGAATGTAGTTTTGAATGTATGCTGTCCCAGAAGTTCACTGGTCAATATTATTGGCTAAATCAGTTGTGGTAACGGTTGAAGCAAACTTAAACCGGTGAGGAAAATTGACATTAGAAGAAACATCATATCTTCTGGCACTATCACTTGCATTTGCATCTTTTGGATTTAAAACATAACTAGTATCAGTTAACACATTAATGGTGTACCGATAAGTTCATTCTTGATTAGGTGCGGAAATAATTAAGTTATATGATGGTGAAAGTGGTACCGCATTTTCACCAGTAATAGTGGCAAACTGGGTTAAGTCTAAACCGGTTGATTTATTTCCTGTTGCACCAGTTCATTGAGAAGCATTTTTCCGACCATTGTAATAAGGCAATTGCCCTAAAACTTCAGTTAGAAATTTATAGCCATTATTGGTTATTGCAGTTTGTCCTTGAGGAGTGGTAGTAGGCAAACCATTACTTGCTGATGGTTGATAACTACCATTCAGTTCTTGAAAAGCCAAATTATTTTGTAAGCCATTTGCATTAGCATACAAACTAACCCAATCAATGTTTTTAAAGTTAGCATCAGCTACATCTTCCTTGTTTTGGTTGATTAATTGCACATTAATTTTTTGGCCGGTTCCGGTTCGCCCGTCTTGTCTGCCTCAAGAATTAGTAACCGAATGGTTTTGGGGTAAGGTGCGGGTTAAGATGTAAGGGACTTGGGAATTATAAGATTTGTAAGCATCTGAACTCGTACTTAAAATATCATCAGCAAAAGCTTTTCGTTCTGGATTCATATCACTTCCAGAACTAGAACTTGTAGTTGGCGAATTTGTTGTTCCAATTTGCTTTAATTCCGTAGTATTAAACCCAGGTAAAATAAACTTTTCGTTGCTGTTGTTTTTAGCTAAGGTTACATTGTAATTAATTGTCTTACTATAACTTTGCAGATAAGTCAAAATTTTATTATCGTTTAGCTGGTTAAAGAAAATACCGTATAAATTATTACCACTAGCACGCGTTGAAATACTTGATGGCACAATATTATGAATGAAATTACCATCAAAAACCCCTAAATAAGTAGCAAATAAACGTTCCCCGTCATTAGGTCCAATTCAAACTTTGTGAAATCAGGGATAAAATTCAGTAGTACCACCAATTTGTCGGTTTCACGGACTAATTGGATAACCATTAACATTAGAGTTAACAGTTGCTCCAGTGTTCCCAATTCGTTTGGAATTAGGAATTGTTATTTTCGGTCAAGTGTATCAACTACTATCCGTATCTTGTTGGGGTCAGAAATCTAGTAATTGATTACCATAAAAAGAAAAAGTTGGCAGGGTGTATGTTGCATTACCAAGTCGGAAACTGTCAAACGCCCGCGTGTCATTGCCTTTATCAAAACCATTTGGTTTATTGTCATTTTCTTGATTGTAATAATTAGTTCATTTAGTTGGATTCAATAAGTTGTAAGCAGTTGAATCGAAATTAGCAATTATGTAAATCAAACCATAAAATCATGGTAAAGGTTTAGCCGCAATTGGGGTGATGTAGCGTAACCGATTATTACTAAAATCAACATTAGTAAACATGTTTTTAGATAACGGAATGCGTTCAATTTGGTTGTTAGAAAAATCAAGTCGGTAAATATCTTTGGAAAGATCTAGTTTTACTCCCCCAAAATTGATCCCTTTATCTAAAGTGACATCAGTGTTGGTACTAGCTCGATGGGTTGCAACAATAGTACCGTTGGCATTAGTGGTGATGTTACTGTTAGGATCATGGGGAATAACACTATCACTTGTAGCAGTCATTCCATTGTTATTATTGTTGGAAGTATTGGGACTTTTTTGATTGACATATTTATCACCATCCCTTGTTTTAAAATAAAACGGATCGGCTGAAACTGCATCTAAAAAACTAGCATAATCAGTAATAGTTTTAGCACCAGATTTACTCACTGAACTATTGCTACTTCCTGCATAATTAACACTAGGTAAAGTAGTTGTTAATCACTTCTTAATTCCTTTAACAGATTGTAAGTCTTTAACATCTGAACTTTCAGCCCATAAACTCATTAAGTATTGGTAGTAATTTTCTGAACTCTTAGCGGGTGATGAAGTCGCTTGCAAATCAGTATCACTCTGGTATTCAGTAGAGTAATGATTATTGCTAAAAGTATTGAAATTTCCAATTGCTTGGATGGCGTTTTTACTGGCCCGAATTGTTTTTAAGGCCGGAAAATTTTTGTAATTCGGATTGGGAAAATGAGTCAAAATGTTGTCATCAACAATTAATGTACTTAAGCCCGTGTAACGAATTTCTAAATTAACATTACTACCTTCTAAAGGTTGAAAATTAGCCGTGCCTAATAAATCATAAATCCCCAAACCCCAACGCAGGTTGGGGTTAAAAATTTCAGCAATGGAACTTAATGCGCGGTTCGATAAATCAAGGGTAATATTGGTTTTATCAAAAGCATTAAATCATTCTGCTTTAGTAAAAGTATCAGTTGGACTTTTCCCTAAAATAGTGGCAACTGCACTGCGAATTCCCCGGGTTGGAAAAAAATTAGATAACTGGTTATCAGTTTCTGCAAGTGTGGGTCAGTTATTTTGTGCTTCGTTCAAATTAAACAAACCTGGTGGTGGAGCAAATTTAACATTAGTTACAGCTTTTGTTTTTTTGTTGTATTGAACGTATTTTAGATTGACATAATCATAAGCGTTAGCAGTGATTGTTTGACCACTTTTGGTCAAACTAACATTAGTTGCCACCGCCCGAATGCCGGTTTTAGGTAAATCGCCACGAAACGAAATGGCTTTAGAATCATTTTCAATAATGATATTTTCAATGTCAGCTAAATCGCGACCTAAAAACCCGCTTAAATCAGTATCTACGGCTGGATTAGTGGTAGATGACCCCCCCCCCGGCACAGTTGCTTGACCAGACTGAGTAATACGAGCAACCCGAGCCTGCACTGGGTCAAATTGCTCAGCTGCTAACTGAGCTTGGTATGCTTGCTCGACTCAATAAGCAGAGCTAACAAAAGCAGTAATGCTAGATGTTAGAGTAGCGAAACTAATTAATCAATTCGCTGATAAAGAAAAGCGGTATTGATCAGCGAATCCCAACAGCATTTTTTTGAATTTTCGATTCATAAATAAATGCAGATGATAAATAAAAAACGATAACGACTTGTAACCTTAAAAAACAAAAAAAGAGAAGTTAATGTCACAAAGCGCATGTTCAATTACCCCATTGAACACGCATTGATTAAAAAAAGTTACAACATTTAGTGAGAATGTAAAAAATATCGGTGATATTGCCCCAATTTTACCATAACCAAATTTAATGGCCTTTTTAAACGAATTAAATCGCTTTTGGCACTTAAATTGGCATTGCATATAACAAGAATTTAAAAAACGTGATTGAATGGGTTTTACTCTGGTTGAAAGAACAAAAAACCACTTGCTTGATGCAAGTGGTTGTTTTTAATTCAGAATTAATCAATTAAATGGTTTGACATTGAATTGTGCTATTTTTTCTCGTTCACAATTGTTTGGGCCATATAAAACTTCTTCCCACCCAAGTGTTTGCGTCTTCAGAAATAATAAGCTAAACCAGCTAAACCAACAGCACCACTGCCCCCTAAAACTGGACCAAGGACTAAACCTAGTTCGTTTTTTAACGAGTCTAAAGTATAAGTGAAGTTTTTATGGCCTAAATTTTGACCATTTTCATAAAAGTTTTGGAAACTTAGTTCAATATAAACCCGGCCCAAAATGTCATTAGCTTGAACACTAATATCAGGTTGTTCTAGTTGTTGGGATGCTTCAGGAAAATGAACTAAGGCTTGTAAGCGTTCGGGATGAGCCAGTAATCAAGTTTGAATTTCTGATGGTTTTAATTGGATTAAATCCGGATCACTGCGTAATTGTTCAACATCAAAACGAAATTCGGTATTGAAATTAGAACTAACAGTTAACTGAATTGGGGGTACATTAATGATTTGGTCTTTTTGGGGCAGATTATCTAAATACCCGTTGAGAATTTGTAAATCTTTAAAACTCACTATCCCATTTATTACATCAATTTGAACTGCATCTTTAAGTTTCACAGCCGGGTTTAAACGAGCTTGGGTTAATGGATCATTAAAGATTGAATGAATAAAGAAGAAGCCATCACCTTGTTGTAGCATTTGGTTAAATGCAACTTCATCAAACCGCCCATCAGCAATGGCTTGGCTAAATTCAAATAATAATTCGGCCACTGATTTTTGTCCACCAAAAGTTTTTGCTAACCACTGCACAATTGTTACTGTGTTATTCGGATAAAGTTCAGTTGAATAAGTGCGAAAGCTTAAATGAATATCATCAAAAGTTAAAGTGGCCCCAATCTGACCCGCAATTCATGGGGTGCTGATTTGGATCTCCCTTAAAACTAAATCGCTTTTGGTAATTTCAATTTTACCAATATGGCCCACTGGACCTAATAAATTAGTCCCATTGACATTATTAGTTAACACCGAATGAGCGCCATTTAATAATGAGTAAACTTTTAAAGCTAAAAACTGTTGGAACGCTTTAGCTGAATCAGTTTGGACTCCAGGAACTAAACCTAATTGTTGCAATAATACAAGCGGAGATTGGTTTAGCAATTCTTCATAAGTAGCTACTGGGTTGACAACTAACTGGGTGTTTGCTCCCGCATTTAAATACCAAATTTCAGAAGCTGGAGTTTCATAGTCACTAAGAACTGGATTGGTTCGATCTAAGGTGCTTGCAAATAATGGGAACAGGAGTTTATTCACTTTTAAAGTGCGTTCCCCATTAGAAATGGTAATATCTAATGGATAAACAACACTTGTATCATAAGCCCCACCATAAGGGACATTAGTTGGGGTAAAAGTACTAATTCAGGCCGCTTGAATATCGCGTCACCGGTCAGTGGTTTTTACTGTTGGATTATTCCGGTTAGCTGTGAAGAAATCTAAATCAGCTTTCACTGCAGCCGCATCAGCATTAGCTCATAAATTAGGTAAGAAGTTGGCACTAAATTCCCCACTACTTAATTGTTCGGGCACGGTTTGGTTTTGGTATTTGTGAAACCTAATTGTGGTACCATTCCGTAAAAAACCACTGAAAATTAGGTTACTAATTGGATGAATCGAAGTTATTCCGTTGTTTAAATAATTAACAATGAACGGATTCCGAATAATTAAAATTGCTGAATCTAAACTAGAGTTTTCAATTCGTTCAGCAATCAAATAAGTGCGGTTCACTCCAGATGCCACGGGAGAATTAACAAACCCTAAAAAATTGGGCACATAAAAGAAATTATTGAAGACAGCAGCCCGAACTGTTGCATCAGTTGCTTGATTTTTTAAACTGTTAATGTGGGCTAGATCGACTGGACTAATTCGGGCTGTGTTATTATCGATTAACCACCGGCGTAAAATATTTGCGCCTGCTTCTGCAGTTTGGTTAACTAAATTAGGGGCATTTAAAGCAGCCACTTCTTGATCGATTAACGCTTTATGTTCGGTTGTAGTTGGGGCTGCATTGTACCGAAATCCATAATAGAAGTTGGCATAATCATCTTTAAAGCCGTTTGGTGAACTGATGTTGTTGTTAACTAAATAACTAGTCGAAAGTTTGTTGGGTAAACTATAAGTTTTTGCTTCAGTCACAACATGATCACTGCCTGTTTGACCTGCTGCTGTAATGAAATTAGTTACGGTTACTGCACCACTGTTAAACCGCACCGTTCCCTTTTGGATATCAATCTCAATTTTAGTGGGATCAACTCGGTAACCATTTTGCATGATGTTGTTAGCATCAAACGTTTTAACCCCCACATTTAAAGCATCAATATAAGCTGGAGCTTGGGTTGGTGATTGTAAAATCGTTGCGACTTCTAATACGGTTTTATTAATTAACCCTGGACTTACATTATTCGCCCAAACAAAACTGTTCACAACCGGATTAGCTTGAACCACTTTAGGTGCTAAAGTGTGTTCTGTAGTGGTGAAACTATTATCGTTTTGCCAGTTAATGAATCTTAGGTTTTTAAAAGTTAGATTCCCTGTACGATTATCAACATCAATGTTTTGGTTCAGATTACCAGTTTGTTGGTAATCACTTTTACTAATGTGGGCTAAAGTAAATAAGTCAAGGTCAATTAGGTTGATATTATGATTCACTAAAGCTTGTTTGTAATCATAAACATTCATGGCATCTAACACTTGATCAACTGTAGTTAGATCGGGATGGTTTGGATCAACTTGGACTAAATTATTAGTTTTCAAATAATCCTTAATTGCTTGTAAAATTTGTGCATCAGGTTTTCAAGTTACTGTTGCAACTGGACGTTGGCCTTGATAGTTGGGGGACACGGGAATCGTCAGGTAAGTTGGAGTACTATTGCTGTGATTTTCAATCAATCCGTTAATATATTTATTCCCGTTTAAATAGTAGTTTTTCAGTTGTAAATTAGCGAACCGAATTTGACCATTGTTAACATTAATGACAAAATTTTGCGACTGGTCACTAGCAAAGACCAAATCATTGGCAGTGATTTTAGCAGTAGTTGGCTTGTTAACAACGGTAATGAATCTTTCGGGATCAGTTTTAAATTCAATTTTAATTTCTTCAGGAGTTTTTCCTAAAAAGAAGTTTTGTAAAACTGCTTGGGGTTTTCAAGTAATGGTGGTGCTTTGATCAAACAAGTGTTCTCATAAGACACTAATCCGTTGTTCGGGAATCCCGTTAGTTGGATCACCCGGAATTTTCACTTGTCACAATAAAGAACCATTGGCATTATTGGGAAACAATTCAAAATAATTCGCTGCATTAGTGGCATTAACTACATTTCAAGTTGCAACATCAGTTTCAACTGCGCCTAATTGAAAGATTTCTGCTGCTGTAATTTGACTTGGTGGTTTGCGAATGATTTGGTTAAATAAATTGCGTTTATCAGCAGTTGTAAAACTATCTGCAACAAAGGTTTGGACTCCGTTTGGATCAGCAATATTTTTACCAATCACTGTCGTATTAGTTTTAGGTAAACCGGTTCATTTATAAACTGTTGTTTTCAGTTTTTCAGGATAAGCAAAATTAATCCCGTTTTCAAAGGTGTAATCGGGAATTGCCATTTTAAACTGAATTGTTCCATCAACCTGGTTTTTAGTGATTTCACTAATTCATTGGGGATCAACTTCAACCAAACTACTTTGGTTATTTTCAATTTCTGCTTTAGTTACATTCGGTTTGGCTTTATTACCTAAATAATTGGTTTTAAACGTTTTAGCAATACTAGTAGCATCAATCAAACTATAATTTTCAATGTTAGTTACCCGATCCGCAATACTTTTGGGCACTTGGTACTCCAAAGTATTGGTTGGATCAGTAATTGCACTAGAACTGAATGTTTCAAAATTACCAGCATTATTTTCCTTCTGAATTTCAGCTTGGGCAAACCCAGTTACGGTTTGATTAACTTGAATATCAATGGTTGGGGTTGCATTCTTTTCTGGGGTTGCATTAGCATCATTCGCTTGTAGCAACCGGCCTTGTCGGGAGTATCCAGGTGAGTAAATCCGGAATTGATAAGTTAATGATCCAGCCTCTGGATCATAACTTAAAACAACATCTTGGGGATTTAGTCGCAACATGTAGACTTGATCAAACTGGTTATTAGATTTTCAGAATTTAGCATTGCCATTAAGAATGTCGCTCACTTCGACATTTTGCGGAAATTTATTTTGGTACTCAGATAAATCTAATCCCGTAGTTGCACTAGTTGAAGTTGCAAAATTATTGGTATCACTAAAAGCAGTTTGAACTGAATCCACAACATTAAAATTACTTGCATATGTGTATAACCCATTGTTTAGTACTAATGAAGAATTGTAAGGTAATGCAGCTGTTGTGGGAATTCCAAAACTACTGGAGCGGTCAATATTAGATAACCAAGTTTCTGGAGCTAACCCCGTTACTTGTAAAGCGCGGTTACCAAAGTAGTCTGCAAAATGTTTCACTGTTGCTGAAGTATTAGTTGTGGTAAAAGGCACATAAAGCTCACTGTAATTAGCTGCTAAAGCAGAGCGATTGTTTCCTGAAGGAGTTAAACTAATTTGGGCATTATAGTTTTCATAATTTTGGGCATCATAAAATAAATTACTATCATAAATGTTGCCAGATAAGGCACTATCACGTGCTGATTTAGCAAACGATTTGGCTGTTACTAAAAACGTACGGAAGGGTTTGTATCGCCCAAAATAAGTTTGGTCATTTGGATCAGTAAAACTCATTTTGGTCGCTGCAGCAGTGTTTACTTGTTTCGTACCCCAGAACCCGGTTTTTTTGCCGTTATTAGTTCCGTCTAAAAAATCTTTAAAACTAGTTGTTGCACTGCCAAATAAATTAGTTCAAGCTCCACTGGCATCAGTTTTGCCAAAATCAGAAGCTTTCGGTACTTTTCACTGAATGCCTGTGCCCCCAGTTAATGCCGTTGTACCCGCATATTCTTGTTCGGGATTGGTGTTGTTTTCTGCAGTATTATCCCAGTCATTTCCCTCTTGATTATTAGGTCGGGAATCTTGGGTTTGTTCAAACAAACCATAACCATTAAAAGAGCGGAACGCATAAACCCCTAGAAGCGATCGGGAGTATAAATAACCACCCCGATCAAAGGCGCGGGATCAAGTGTTTAACGTCATGAACGGAAAAATTGAATCGGGCTGGGGCACTAATAATTCGGCGTTAGCATTCGGATTATTAGCATCATTTCTGGTTTTGGCTTCAGCAATAATTGTGTCTTGAGCTGTTTTATAACTAGACTTTTGATAATCATTTAATCCCGCATAAACATTAACACTTTTTTGCTGGGGGGAAACTGCAGAAGTTGGATCAAAATCAACATTACCATTTCGAAACACCATTGGGGCAACTAAATTGTTGTTTGAAAAACTAAAGAACGGGAGTTTTTGCCCGCTATCTTTTGTCGTGCCAGTGCCAGTAGTTACCCCACTGTCTAAACTACCATCGGCTGCGGGTTGGTCGTTATAGTTCCCAAAAGTTAAGCCCCGAATTGGCCAGGGGGATTGGCGTCAGCGGGCAACTTGTTCATCAGTGTATTTGTATTCACTGGGATTATCAGCTTGTTTCGCTCCGGAATTATAAATATCAATGCCGTATGGCCCACGGATGCTAGGGTCTTGAATACTCAATAATCCCGCAGTATTTTTAGTTGTTTTTAAAGAGTATCACGGGGTTGCATAAACCCCCATCGGATCAGTGGTACTTCCTGCTCCGAGTTTGTTGTTACTAATGTTTAAATAAGCTAAATTAATCTTTAAAAAGTATTTCGGAATTTCGCGAATATTATTGGATGCGACATCAAAATAACGGGGCACGTTGGTACGAATTGGGTTATCATACTGGGCTTGGGCTTTAGCGCGTGCATCAGTTTGGTCAGCAGTAGTTTTATCAAACGGATCTTCCACATAAGAAGAAACATCAATCATTTTTTCTAAGTGGGATCCTGTTGCTAAAATTTTGTACAACTTAGGCATTTTGGTTTTATTGAATTTGATCTCATAATTCCCAAAATGATTGTTCGATAAATCAATACTTCACAAATTATCCCAACTTAAAGCAGGGTTTAAAATGGCATCAATTTCGGTTAAATTTAACCCGTTTAAATTCAGTAATTTAACTTGTTTAATTGCCTCTTTAGTGAAGTTGGAATTCACCCCTAAACTATAGGGATCTTGACCATTCGTATTAGTGGCTCGTAAAGCAATTAACACCCGATTAGCTAATCGGGAAGAAGGAAAAAGATCAATAATCCGACGGGGAGTATCATCATCCCAGCTAATGTAATCAACAGTTGGTCCACTAGTTGCTTCAGCTTGTTGGCGAATTATTGAATTGGTGAAATGCTGGTGCATTTTGCCCACTTCATTTCAAGTCAAACTGAAAGTGGTAATGGTACTTAAACCCAAAATAATTAGGCTGGAATAAAGTCATTTACCAGCGAAAAATTTTAATTTTTTAGTCATGTTTTTTTCGCTCCTGATTATTTGTTCTTCTTGCTTAATTTAGTAGTTGTTGTTCTGAATAAACGCACTTTAGTGCGTTTTTGACCCGCATATTTAATGCTGTTAGTGGTGCGTTGATGGCGTCAAATCCCGTAGTATAAACCCAATCCTGCAATTAGAATTAGTACAATAATTCAGGGCAGATGGGTGGTTAAGAAATTATTGGAATTAGAATTAAATCCGGTAATCACATACTGTTTTTGTAAGTTCATAATTTTGCCATTAACAAAGGCATTCTGGATTTCATAATCAATAATGATTTGTCCGGCTGCTAAATCCGAATGAATTCCCGTGATCACTAAACGTTGGTTAGTGGTATCTGAAGTTATGGCTTGGCTTAATTGTAAGTACCGGTAAGCTAAAGCAAAATTATCCGATGCTAATGAATTTGTTGCCGCCCGAATATCTTGGTTCACTCCCGCACTAATTAACCCATTAGTTACTGCTGACTGATCATTAGCTAAAACTTGGGTGTTAACTAGTTGCAAATTAGTTAAGGTTACTGGAGCAGTTTGCTGGTTAGCTAAGAAAGTGGTAATATTAATTGGTTCAGCATGAATATTAAGATCAGGTAACTGGTAACTATTAACCACTTGAATACTGTTTGCTAAAAAACTAAATTCACCTAAACCTTCATTAATTTCTAAAAATTGATTTAGCGCTGCAGCTGGAACATCTTGAGCTAATAATGCAAGAAGTGCAGGATTTAAAACTAGTAATAACGGATTATCCGCCCGGGAAAATCCTTGCACATTAAAGAATGATTGTAAAAAATTATTGATCTTGGTTCGTTGGTTGGAATTGGCTTTTAACCAACTTAAAATTTCTGAACCAGTTAGCTGATTAGCCCTTTTCCATTCGTTATCAAAGTTGATTAAAAAGTCAGAAGCTTGATCATCTTTACGCGTAATTAGTAATGGTTGGCGTTTAAAGCCTTGTAAGATGACGCTATTTAAATTCACGTTTTGGTAATTACCTTGGGGATCAATTAAATTAGGTTTTGTTTTATTGGGATCAAAAATAACGCTCAGTAATTGAACTTGGCTAAGGTTCATTTCCTTAGGATTAAAACTCAAGAACGGATTGAATAAATAAATTTGTTCGTTTTTCTCGCTGTATTGAATATCAGATTTCCGAACGTTAAAACTCAAGTTCAAATTGGTTAAACTGGCTTTTAAATTATTGAAAACGGTTTGATAATAAACACTGTTAGGATTAATGTTAATGCCTGAATTATCCACTAAACTTCATGTGACCAGATCAAACAATTGATCTTGGTTAGTTAAACTAATGTAATCAGCATGATCCGGATTGGTTTTAGTTATCAGTTGGTCATAATATTCTTTTACTGCATATTTTTTAAACCCATCATTCACGATTGTCCCAGCAACATTTTGGCCTTCTAATGAGGTTAGACTAGGATCATCAGTTGCAATCACAATGCTGTTTTCGTTGTAGTTTTTCCAAGTTGGTAACAAGAAAGAACTTAAAGCATTAGTGATGTGGAATGTTTGTTCTTGATCACCCAGTCGAAAGTGCGTGCCATCTAAACCTTGAATGTAGTTTTCGATTACCACTTTAATGTCAACTTGACCCTTACTATGATCTTGGTTAGTAAAACTAATTGTTTTAAACTGGGTCATTTTACCAACTTGATTATTTGGTACATCATTAGTTCCAAATTTGGTTACAAAGAACTGATCCGCATCGGGGTTAGCATAATAAAGCGGATCAATAAACCGGAATTTCAGAATGTTAATTGCATCGGTAGCAGCTAGTTGCTCTGAAACAGTTAATTGCTGGTTATTATCTAATGCATCATATAATTTTTGGGCTTTAGTTAGTAATTCATTTAACAAGTCCATAATCCCAATCACACTCTCATTCCCAAAGCTGCGGTTAACAAGCGCGTTTTGGGTAAATGGTAATTTCACTTCTGTATGAACTAACCCACTAATGCGGTTGAAGTAGTTGTCTAAGAAGAACCGAATTTCTTGTTGGTATGGTTGCACCACTAAATTACGTTCGGCCCGATCGTTGTTAGTATAACTGTTGTTAATCAATAAGGTGTTAGCACTAATCACGACTTCACCAGTGGAATTATTGACCGAAATTCCACCTAAATTATTGATGTCAACTGTTGTGCCATAACTAGGGTTAGAAGTTGAAGTGGTTAAAACATGGTTTAAAAACCCCGTTAAATTATCATATGCGGTGTAATCAAGGTTTGTGCTTGATTGACTAAGTTGCAAGTTTTTTAACACCCGTAATTGGGTTAATCATTCACTTGGTAACAAATCTTTTCATTCTTGACTTAAAGCATGGTGGAATAAACTACCCCCACCAGTATAACCACTTGTTGGACTTTGATTCGTTGGGGTTGCTGAAGCCTTATAAGCATCTGAAATGGCTTGGGTGGTTGTTAGATTGGGCTTTAAAGCAACTAGTAACGAAGGTAAAGTAGTGATTGGTGCAGCTTGGTCGGTTCCCGCATAAAATTTCCCGTACCGGTAACCGCCTTTAATCGTTAGGGAATTAATGCTCACTAAATTCGCATCAGCAATGGTGGTGATATTATTATTAATGTCATTTTGACTCCAGTTTGCCCCAGCATGAAAACCAATTAGTAATTGGTTTTTCTGGGCCATACTTAATTCTTGGGTCGTTGCTGTTAAGTGTTTATCAGTTCCAAAAGTTGGTGCAGTTGCACTTAAATCCAGCAATGGCAAAATCAGTTGACTAAAAGCAGCTTGGTCTGCAGCTGCTAATAAAGCTGCTTTAAATGCACTTACTTGTTGGTCTTGATACTGGTTGTAAGGAATGAAGGCAATTCCTGAAAGATTATCATTATTTTGTTTTCAAGCAAACGTGGAATTAAAGTTGGATAAATTAAAGAAATTAGTTTGTTTGAAATCAATAAAATTATCCCGTCCCGAATTATTTTGTTCGCGTAAAACAACCGCAAAATCGACACTACCAATTTCCCCATTGCGGTTAACATCAACTAGTCCTAACTCGGTTTCAGGTGGTAAATATGTGTCTAATTGATTATCACTAATTGCTTCACTCCATTTTTTAGTTTGAACATTTTCTTCAGTGCCATTAATGGTTTGAAAGGTTTTTAAAGTAACAAATTCTTTTAGTTTGTCATCAGTATAATCTAATGCGGATAAATCATTTGCCACATTGGTAGAATCAATGGAATATTCCAATTTTTTAAAGGAATTAATGGTGTAGTTTCTAACTAAATTAATCCCCCCATTTGCCGCAGTAGCCCCAATTTGTAAAGTGAAGGACAAAGTTCCCCGGATCTTATCGAAAAAGATTCCGGTTAAATAATTTTCATGGTGATCTAATTGATCTAGTTTGTAAATATTTTGGTTATTTAAAACCGCATTTGCTCCGGTTGTAGTTGTGGGAACCGTAGTATTCCCCCCGTTGTTTGCACTATTTTTAGCTAAGCCAATTCAACGCACACCCAGATGGTTTTTAATCCAAGCTAAAGCTGCAGTGGTGTCTTTGGGAGCAAACGTATTCGGCGCACGATTACGATCATCAAAATCAGTGACAATTTCATTACTATCACTAATTAAAAATGCTTCTTGTACTGCAAAATTAGTTAATGTAATATCTGCAATTTTAATTTGGTTGTTCAACGGGTCAAAGACATTAAACCCAACCACTAACTGGTTGCGGTTTTGATCAAACGACCGAATGAAAACCGAAGTGTTATCATTGGCAATATAACTGGAAACATACCGATCAGCTACAGCTCATTCATCAAAACCATTAATCAAATCAGATGCGGTAATTGACGAAACAAAATAGTGTTTCTTGTTGAAATTGGTTTGGGAAATATCTAGGGTTCGGTTGCCACTGTTGTCATTTATTTGTTGGCTTCGACCTAAACTTGGTGCACTTGGTTGACTGGGATTAATCGGGTTTAAGAAATAAGTGGTGTCAGTTAAAACATTAATGGTGTAAGTATAGTTTCACTGCTGTAATGGAGCACTAATGTTTAAGGTCAGGGTTGATGTTTTGGGAGTGACAGTCCCGTTATCATTAGTGTAAAAAAATTCATTACCCAAACCTTGGGCGATGTTGGATGAACCCGAAGTTCATGGTCGAGCGTTTTTGCGCCCGTTTAGATATGGCATCTGACCAAGCACACTTAATAAGAACCGGTTACCATTATTAGTATCTGCAGCATTAGCTCCAGTTGGTGTGCCACTTATGGTGCTTGGTTCGTAATTGGTTGGTAAATCTTGAAATGCTAAATCATGATTTAAACCATTAGCTTGCGCATAAAAACTAACCCAATCGATGTTTTTAAATTCGGTTGGGGTAACATCTTCACCCTGGTCATTTACTAAACTGGCTTGGATTGTTTGCCCGTTGCCACTTCTGCCGTCTTGTTTCCCCCAAGAATTAGCTACTGAATGATTTTGGGGAAGCGTACGAGTCAGAATGTAAGGGACTTGGGAGTTATATGATTTATACGCGTCTGAAGCATTACTTAAAATGCGGTCATCAAAAATTTTGCGACTTGGTTCGTTATTAACAACTGTTCCACTATCACTAGTAGTCCCAATTTTTCTCACATCTGAGCCAGAATTAAACCCTGGCAGAATGAATGGATCACTATATTGTTGGGCTAAAGTCACATTATAATCAATGGACTTGTTATAACGTTGTAGATAAGTTAAAGCCTTATTATCATTTAACTGGTTAAAGAAAATACCATATAAGTTCTGTGAAGCCGTGCGGGTTGTTTCATTAGCAGCAATATCAAACAGAAAACTTCCTGCGCCAAAAACGCCTAAATAAGTACTAAATTGAGCCGTGGTATTTCGATTAATTGCACTCGTTGGGCCAAATGCAGTGCGGTGGAACCAGGGATAGTATGGATTAGCATCATCACCAATTTTGTGGTTTCATGGTCCAATGGGATAACCATTCACATTAGAATTAACATTAGCGCCTGCACCTTGGACTCGGTTGCTGGTCGGAATGGTTAACTTAGGTCAGGTGTACCAACTGCTTTCTGTGTCTTGTTGGGGTCAGAAATCTAGTAATTGGTTATCATAAAAAGAAAAAGTTGGTAAAGTAAAGTTTTCATTTCCAATTTTTAGCCGGGTAATGTGCAAATTATCATTACTATCAGTTGAACCACGGTTTCAACCTCTTGGTAAGTTTTCTGTGGTTTGATCGTAATATTTGGCTCAATTAGTTGGGTTGAAGTATTGCGTGTAAACTTCATTAGTTAAAATATTGTTGAAATAAGCAGCGTGATTAAACCATGGTAGGGGTTTTGCAGCAATGGGGGTAATATAACGCAAGCGATTGTTGTTGAACTTCACATGAGTAAACATGTTTTTTGATAAAGGAATGCGTTCAATCCGGTTGCTTGAAAAATCAATCCGCGCAATGTCTTTATTGATATCTAAACGAACCGCACCAAAATTAGTTCCTTTATCAAAAGTAATTTCATTTCTGATATTCATAACAACTATACCATCTGAATTGGTACGAATACCCGCGTTCGGATCGAAGCGAACAAGCCCATCAGTTCCTGCCACTAACCCATTATTATTGTTATTAGTGGTAGTAGGATTAGTTTGGTTAACAAATTTAGTGCCATCTTTATTTTTGAAATACAACGGATCAGCTGAAACAGCATCTAGAAAACTGGTGTAGTCATTAACCGTTTTAGTTCCTGTTTTAGTACTAGAACTAGCGGTTGGTCCAGCATAACTAACTCCTGCTAAAGTTTGGGTAATTCAAGTTTTAATTCCTTGAACTGCAGCTAAATCTTTCACTTCATTATCAGCTCACAAACCACTTAAGTATTGGTAATAGTTTTGGTTATCTGGAGCGGTTCAAACCGGACTTTTTAGTTCTTCATCACTAATAAATTCAGTGGAATAGTGGTTGTTACTAAAAGTATTGAAGTCGCCAATCGCTTCAATTTGGTTGCGGCTGGCTTGAATTGTTTTTAAGCCAGGAAAGTTTTTGTAATTCGGGTTGGGAAAGTGGGTTAAAAAGTTATCATCAACATTAATGGTGCCAATTCCACTGTAACGAATTTCAAAATTAGGATTAGTAGTTATACTTGCTTTTAAATCATAAATTCCCAAACCCCAGCGTAGATTGGGGTTAAAAATTTCAGCAATTGAACTCAAGCCTAAATTCGATAAATCCAATGTCATATTGGGTTTATCGAATGCATCGAATCATTCTTGTTTGGTGAAACTACCATCGGGGCTTTTATTAAGTAGTGCCGCAATAGTAGTTCGAATTGTTCGGGTTGGAAAGAATTTTTCTAGTTCATTTCCGCTTGTTTCTAAAGTTGGTCAAACATTTTCGGTTTCATTGTTACTAAATAATCCTAATGGTGGTGCATATTTGACATTTTTAATTTCTTTTGTTTTCGGGTTGTATTGCACATATTTAAGATTGACATAGTCATAAGCATTCGCAACAGTTATAACCCCATTAGTTTGCGTTAAACTAACATTAGTTGAAACAACCTTAATTCCCGTTTTAGGTAGATCACCTTGAAAGGAAATTGAACGATGGGTATTTTCAATAACAAAATTTTCTAGATCAGCTAAATCCCGACCAACAAAAGCGGATAAATTCACATCATCATGATTATTCTGACTGGAATCAACCGGATTAGTATCTCCCATGCCCGTTGCTTGAAACCGGGCTAGTCGGGTTTGAACTGGATCTTGTTGTTCTAGTGCGACTTGTTTTTGATAAGCTTGGGAAACAAAATACAGAGAAGCCGTTAGTGCAACAGTACTAGAAGTTAAAATTGCTAAACCAATTAAAAAACTGGTTGCTGAATTAAGCCGTAGTTTTGCAAAATTACCACGTCAATTACGCTTAGGAGAAGAATTCATAAACTC
This sequence comes from Mycoplasmoides fastidiosum, assembly GCF_024498275.1. Taxonomy (GTDB): domain Bacteria; phylum Bacillota_I; class Bacilli_A; order Mycoplasmatales; family Mycoplasmoidaceae; genus Mycoplasma_N; species Mycoplasma_N fastidiosum. The sequence continues at coordinate 339,833 of NZ_CP101809.1, read as the reverse complement.
AAAAAAACTTAAATTCATTTTTTATACAAAAAATGAACTGCTCAAATAATTCGATCAATAAGCAATGGAAAAAGTCAAAATTAACTTAATTTTGATTTTTTTCAGTTACCGCTAAAAAATGCCAAAGAAAACAACGGTTTTCTTCATCAAAAAACCCACAATATTTCTCATGAAAAACAGTGGGTTAAAAATCTAAAAAAATGCTGCCAAAATCAGTAATTTAATGCCTTAATAACAGTTCACTAAATTTTGAAAAATTGTTAATGAAACAGCAGCGGGATAAATTTGTTTTTATTATAAATAAATTAATACCATAATGGTGGTATTCTAATACCAAAATGGGGTCAAAGTGACCCCAAAAAAACGAAGCGCAGAATCTACAAAAAAGCCCGTATTTTCCTGAAAAATACGGGCTTTTTTTTTTTTTTTTAGAACCAATAAGAAAAATTAAACCAAAATTAGAAGTTTAAAGTTTGGGGTTTTCTGAGAAAAAAGATAAATTTTTAACCTTTTTACAGTCATTGTTTTATCTAGAAAAAACAGTTGTTTTTTCCTTAATTTACCTCCTTTTTTCATTCCATTTGTCTTATTTTTTGGGAAGTGAAAATTCATGAAAAATTCGTGTAATTTACCTTGAGAAAATCATTTAATTTATCAGAAAAAAATAACTAATTTTCCCATTATTGATGGACTGAATTTTTATTGAACTTCTAATTATAAATCAGTGGTAATTTCAACTGTCCCCTGCCATATAGAGTTCATAATAAAAAATCATTTCGCATCAAAATAACTCAAAAATGAATTAATAACCAGCAAGGATTTTTTTGGGTAAAATTATTAGTAGATAATAATTTTAAGAATTATTAAGTTATTTTTATGCGTATCTCATCCGTGAAGTGGTTTGACAACCCCCAGTGAAAAAGGGTTGTTGATGTCACTCGTTCATTTCTGACCCAATTGTCCCAAGCTTTAATGCTGCCAATTGCGGTTTTACCCATTGCGGGTTTATTATTAGGAATCGGTGGGGCTATTGGCGCAAATGTTCATACTGCTACAGCTAATGGTTTTGCTGCTTTTTTTAAAAGTATTTCCGAAGTAATCTTTGCTAATATCGCCATTCTATTTGGTATTTCTGTTGCCATTGCGTTTGCTCAGACCAACAAAATTTATGCTGGGTTTATGATGGTCATTGGCTATTTGGTTTTTAATTCATTACAAAGTGCGTTCATTCACTTCGATCACCAAAACCAGTTTCAAGATATTTTATGGTTCCATAAAGACTCGAACATCAGGTATCTAGTCGGCAGTAATTTAGGGATTACTTCGATGCAAACTTCGATTTTTGGTTCGATTATTATTGGCGGGATTGTTGCGTTTGTTTTAAACCGGTGAAGTGAAATTGAAGTTAAATACTTAAACTTCTTTTCTGGGATTCGGTTAGTCCCCATTTTATTAATGCCACTGATTACTGGATTAACCATGTTGTTTTTAGTTATCTGACCTTATGTGGGTCAGTTAATCGGCATCATTGGTGATCGGTTAGCAACCGCACCTGGGGGTGTGGATGGTTTGGTTTATGGGATGGTAGCTCGGTCATTAATGCCTTTAGGATTACACCACATTTTGATTGCCATCGCGTTTCAAACCGAATTGGGCGGACGTTTAACCCTAGCTAGTGTTGTTGAGGCGGGTGAGCGTTTACAAATTACTGAAATCCCCGAATTTCAAACTCTAGTAGCTGAATTACAAGCTCGCAATGGGCTAATTATTGGCGACCAGAACATTTGAAACTTTATTAATGGTTTACCATTTAACCATTTACCAACCAATGCTACAGGCCAATCTCTACCCGTATTTAATTGGTTTCAAACCCAACTAAATGTTTATGCGGGCCGGTTTACCCAAGATTATCCGATTTATTTGGGTGCGATTCAGGGTATTGGTTTAGCCATGATTTTAGCAGCGAAAAAAACCTACCGAAAAAAAGCAGTGGCCATTATTGGTTCATCCATGGTTGTCGCTTTTTTAACCGGCATTACTGAACCACTAGAATTTTCTTTCTTGTTTGTTGCCCCATTATTTTATTATGTGATTTATGTGCCTTTATCCGGATTAGCTTACATGTTCATGAAACTAGCAGGAGCACATGTCGGGGTTGGGTTTGCCCGAGGATTCATTGATTACATTATTTATGGCGCAGTGCCCGTGCAAAAAGGGACCCAGTTTTATTGAGCGATTGTGATTGCTTTAGCAATGGGAGTATTCAGTTTTGTCACCATGTATTTTGGCGCTAAAAAATTTGGTTGAAAAATTCCTTATTCCACGGATGAACAACTAAGCTTAATTGATAAAAAAACTTGAACTGAGCTGAAAAAAACCGAGCCAACCGAAGCCATTCCCACTTTAGTTAAGGCTTATGGGGGCTTTAGTAATATCCAAAGCATTACCGCGTGTGCCACCCGGTTACGCATTGTTGTCATTGATCTGAATCAACTCGATACAGAAACAATCAAGCAGCAAGGTGCGGTTGCAGTCTTAGTCAAAGGCAGTTCCACCCAAGCAATTTTTGGCGGACGTGCCCAAATTTTAGCCAACCAAATGGAGCAGTATCGAAAACAAGTTACACCCCCCAACTAATGTGGTTTCAACTGCTACTGTAAAATAATGATCCAACTACATTCAGCAGTTAGTTAAAGCCAATAATTAATAATAAAAAACCAACCTAATTAGTTAGGTTGGTTTTGTTTTGCTCATTTTTTGGTTTTACGTAATAAGTAATTCACCCCTGATTTAGTGACCGCGATACTGTATTTATCATGAATGAAAACCGCCAGTTCGTGCAAGCTTAAATAGGGATTTTTTAACCGTTCTTCCATGATGATTTGTTCTTCATCATTTCACTTATAAATATTGCGTTGATCAATAATGGTTTTGATTGCTGCTACTTGTTCAGTGGCAGCTTTGGTGACTTTAGATAAATTGGCCACATCCAAATTATTCAAACGCTGTTGTTGGTTTAAATAATCCTTTAAGATTTTATGATCTTCAAGTTCAAGCATTTGGTTAACCGCGTTCACTGATTTTAATAAATCAGATAAGCTTTCAGCCCGTTTCACATAAATCTTGGTTTTGTTTTTGTAATTGAAAACTTTGGATTGGATTTTCAGTTTTTTCAAGATTTTGCTAATCAGTTGTTGAATGAACCAGTCACTAACCCCAATCTCTGCGTGATAAACATTTTTTTCAATATCTAAAACTACCCCATGGGCTAAAAAGATCCCTGTTAAAATTGCTTGGTGGTTCATTTTATTTTGACTGAAAATCCGGCAACTAGTTTCTAGATCTTCTAGAAACGGGATCGTGTGAAAATCAGGAATTTGTAACCGATAAATTTTGGTTGGCTGATCAGGAACAACGAGTTTGGTTGGTAGTTCAAAGTATTTTTGTAAATACTTTTGAAAAAATTGTAACTGGTGTTGGGAATAGTTTTTGATTTCTCAAAACTGTTGCTTGGTTTCTGGATCTTCTAATAGGCTGTAATTGTTGTAACAATAAAAAGCCATAATCACCATGAAATCATTTTTCGTGTATTCTCAATCAATGATTTCGCGCTTAATTTTTTCGTTAAAAGTCATACCCCACCTTTCTGATCGGTTTTTGTTATTTCAACCCCACAACCCTACAAACATAAAGCATGCTTGTTGATCGATTATCAACAAGCATGAAAAACTCTAGTCCCGATCAACGAAGTGGTTAGCGATGTAGTTTTTGGCTTCAATGGCCGCAATTGCTCCATCATTAATCGCAGTGGCCACTTGGCGTAAATCCTTTTGAATTACATCCCCACCCGCGTACAAGCCTTTATATTTGGTTTCCATTTTATCATTAACCATGATAAATCCGTCATTACCCACAATTGCTAGATCTTTGACAAAATCAGTCACCGGGTTTAAACCAACATACGGGAAGACACACGCAATCGGAATTAATTCGGTTTTTTGGGTTTCGGTGTTTTGAATTGTGATTCCATTAACCACATTATCAGCAACTTCGATACTTAAAGCAACTGCGGGAGTATGCAAAATGATGTTGTCAATTTTTTTCATGTTGGCCACAATTTTCGCATCGGCCCGAAACTCGTTACGCCGGTGGATCACATGCACTTTATTTACCACATTAGACAAATAAATCGCTTCTTCAACCGCGGAATTACCCCCACCAATCACTGCAACATCGCGTTTTTTATATAAGGCCGCGTCACAAACCGCACAATAAGAAACACCCCGACCATAATATTCGGTTTCATTAGGAATGCCAAGTTTGCGTTCAATCATCCCTGTAGCAACAAAAACGGTTTTGGCATAATAAATTTTTTCATCCGCAGTGTGAACTGCTCAGTAGGGATCTAAATGAACTACTTTAGTGACATGCCCATAAATGTAGCTCACTTCATTTGCCAAGGCGTGATTCATCATTTTTAATGATAAATCAGCTCCCCCAATTGTTTCAAACCCTGGGTAGTTTTCCAAACTTCCCGTTTTAACCATTTTGCCCCCAGGTGTATCTTTTTCTAAAAACCCGACTTTCATACCCGCACGTGCACCATACACTGCAGCGGTTAATCCAGCTGGTCCTCCCCCAATAATTAAAAAATCATATAAATTGGGATTATTGCGTAATCCATCAGTAATTGCCATAATAAATAACTCTTTGACTTGTGCAAATTCAATTAATTTTCAATTCAAATGTCATGTTTGAAATAAGTGACATAACGTGAACCATAGAACTTAGTTTGGCTTGGGGTTAACACATAATCAGTTAACCGGACGGTGTCTAAACTTTTTAAGCGTTGGATGTCCTGACTAATTTTAGTAGTTAAACTGGTTTTTAAAAAGTTGTCTTGGAAATGCCCGTATTTTAAAGCTAAATCACGGAACCATGGCAGTTGATAAGCTTGGATTTTCATTCAATCCGCACTATACCCAAACCAGTGTACGTGCCGAATTTTCCGATTACCCGCCACTAAAAACGCATAGCTAATAATTAATGTCCCCAAAACGACCAATAAAATCGATAAGACAAATGATTGGTTAAAACTAAATGAAGTACCTCCGGCTGAAAAGCGTAGCCGTTCAGTTGCTACCCGGAATAAACCAGTGTAAGTAATTGCTAACCCCCCAATCATTCCGGCTTTAAATTTGGGAATCATGTTAATGAATCCACTGTAAATTAAAGTGAAGAAAATCACATTAAAGAAGGATTCATATAAAAATAAGGGTTGGTGGAACCGAGCCGCATTCATTCATGCTGGATCGGGATTAGCTGCTCCCCCAGGGTTGGGAATACTAGCAATTCACATGTTAGTTCATACCCCAGGCATCGCATGACGTAACCAGTTCAGCGGTAAAATTTCGGTATTACCCGTTTTAATTGCTTCTAAAGCTTGAGCATAAGTCAAATTGCCCACGGCTTGACCAAACACTTCGTAGTTGAAAAAATTCCCCCATCGACCCACAGCTTGACCAATTAAAACCACGGGAACAATTGCGTCAAAAAAGATTCAAGTTGAAACCCGACGGACTGCTTCAGCTTCGGCTTGTTTGCCTAAGGGAACATTAACCCAGTATTTGGGATTGCGCATGGATAACGGAAACCAAAATAAGCCTAAGAGCGTTGACGCAACCACTCCACCTTGAATCGCTAAACCACCGTTTCCGGTAAACCCAGCATATCACGCATTGGAGTTACCAATCGCGTATGATCAAATACTGGCAAACACAATTCCAATTGGAAAAGCAACTACAGCAAATTTAAGCAAGGGATCATAAGAAACTTTATAAAATTTGCTTAGTTTAATTGCACAAAAGATGACAGCAATAATAAAACCTAAAACTACTAAAAAACCATATAAGGTAACCGGAAGTCGACCGATGTGAAATAAGGTGCCAAAGCGGTTGTCTAAGTTGATGTCATTAATACCATGAAACATTGTTACTAATCATCATCCTTTCTTGTTGTTAATTCAATAATGCGATCTTGAAATTCATCAAAAGCAAAATAATGCTCATAGTATTTCAATTTAAAATCAATCACTGCGGCTTCAGCAATATCACTTAATTTTTTCCCATAACTCACTGGTAATAAATAATGGGGGACATGAATTCCCAGTAGGGGTTTCATGTTTAAGTGTGAACCAATGCGATCAATTTCATCCCGATCCAAATCTTTTTCTTTGCGTAGTTCAATCACCATCCGGATTTGGGTATGATCAATTAAGCGTTGCATTCCATACATTTTTTTGACATTTAAAATGCCTAGTCCTCGCAGTTCAATAAACCCAGCAACAACTGGGTTAGCTCGAGCTCACAATTCATTCCCAATCACGGCCACATCAATAGAATCATCACCAACAAACAAATGGTTTTTTAATAACAATTCCATTGCTAATTCGGATTTACCAATTCCTGCTTCACCAGTAATTAAAACCCCTTCGCCAAAAACATTCACCAACACACCGTGTAAAGTATGAACTTGGGCAAATTTACGGGATAATCAAGTTCCTAAAATTGATGTTGTTGTTTCAGCTGCAAAATTTGATTCAATAATCGGAACTTGATTATCATGTTTTTGACTCAAGCTAACCAATTCATCACGGTATAAAAACTGGTGACTTAAAATAATTGCTGGAGGCTGGCGTAATAAAATTGCTTCTAAACGCTTGTGCCGCTCAGCTGGGGATAAAGTTTGTAAAAACCGTTCCTCGTTTATTCCTCAGGAAATAATTTGTTCAATTTTGGGATGAGCAAAAATTTCGGCTAATTCTAATCCCGCTTGGTACAAAATCGGACTAGTAATTTTCAGCTGTTGATTATGTTGGGTTAGGTTTAAAAAATTGCCGCCCAATTTGGTAAATAATTGGGCAACCCGAATGTATTTTTGTGCCATAAATGTTGCTGAAAATTCATCACCATCCAGTTTGTTGGTTTTGGTTTTTGCAAAAAACCGTATTCGCTAATTATAGAGCAATAATTAGTGGTTTTTGCTTTTTAAATCAGCTTAATTAGAATTTTTTTATTTTTAATTTTGGGAATTATTTGTTGATAATAAAATTATTAACTTGGTTTTTTCTGTTGTTGTGCACTTGATAATTTCGTGCAAAAAAATTGGTCAGACAGGTTGGTAAAAAACAAAAAATTAATTGATTGCTCAATTAATTTTGGGCTGCTCCAACTTTGACTAAAGTTGGTTTAATGATGCGTTCGTGTAATTGATAACCAGGAGCAACAATGACAACGACTTTATTTTCTTGACCAGGTTGAGCTGGAACGGTTTCGAAGGCTTCCATAATTTCAGAATTATATTCATCCCCTAATTGCACCGGAATTTTTCGAATGTTTAAGTTTTCTAATAACTGGTTAAACATGTTTAAAAACATCATAAAACCAGAAACATAATTTTTTAAAACCGGATCAGTTGGGTTCATGCTTAAAACACTTTCAAACTGACCAATAATTGTTACCAGTTCAATTGCTTGTTTTTCTAAAGCATACTTTTTAGCGTGATTTAATTCCGCTTCAAATTTTTGTTGGTAAGCAATAATTTTTTGGTTTAAAACTTTTTCTGCTTGTTCAGCTTTTTCTTGCACTTTAGCTAAAAAAGCATCATTAGTTTCACCCTGAAGTTTGCGGCGTACTTCAATTTCGTGCGCTTCTAATTCCTTTTTATGCCGTTTTTCAGTTTCATCAATGCGGTGTTTTAATCGTTCTAATTCTGCTACCAAATCACCATGAGTTTTTTTGGAATTGGTTGGGGTTGGAATTGGATTTTTTTGACTTGGTTGTAAATGGTGTAATTTTTTGGTTAATTCGCGATTAATTTGTTCTAGTTCCTGAATTTTGTTGCGGTGGTCATTTAAAATTTTTTTAAAATCCGGATTTGGTAATGGATTAACTGATCCGTTTCCTGTTCCTTGGGTTTTAGGTTGTTGGGCTTGGGAGCCGAAATTGGACCCAGTGTTTGCTAGCTCGGCTTTTAAGCGGGTAATTTCGGCTTTTAGAGCTCGGTTTTCTTGATTAAGTTTGGAAGCGGATGCTTTAGTATAGAAGGTCTTATTATTATGTTTAGCTTTTCTTTTTGGGTTTAGCTCATTCATACAGCAATTACTCCTTTAATTCACTTAAAGCTTTATTGATCCAATTAACTGCTTCTTTGGGTTCTTCGATTTTAATCCCACTTAAAATTTTAATTTCTGCATCAGATAATTTTTGGGGACTAGCATATTCGACAACACCAATTAAATCACCACTAGTTAATTTATTATTGCGACTAATTCGACAACCAGCCCCAACAATTTTTAAGTGTTCGCCATTTTTAATTCCGGGTTTTACCCGGATGGTTTTAATCCCTCAAGGCGAAGGAATTTTCAAATCTCCCCCTATCATTGCTTGTAGAGGATTAACAACTAACTTAGTGTAAATGTTCATGCCGTGGCGTTCAAAAACATTGGAGTGGGTGACAAAGATCTGAATTTTTAAAGTTACTTCAGTGGAACCATGCTGGTTTTTAAAGATTAAAAATTGACCAGCACGAACTCCTGCGGGGATGGTTAAATCCAAAGTGGTGGTCACTTGGTTAAACCCGTTTCCGTTACAACTTTTACACTTTTTAATTGGAACTTTTCCTGAACCATGACAAGTGTAACAGCGAGAACGAGTTGAAACAACTCCAAACAGACTTTTGCGTTTAACAATTTCTTCGCCTAAACCATTACATTTTTTACAAATGGTAATGTTTTTAGCATCCCCATCTAAAGCTCCTGTGCCCCGACATGGGTCACATTTAGCTTGATAAGAATAGCGGAAGTTTTGTTTTGTTCCCCGAATGGATTCGACAAAACTAATTTCAATGCCTTGTTCGATTTCATTAGGATTCTGATTCGGAGAACGTTGGTTACCAAAATTATTACGAAACACCCGGCCAAACAGATCATCAATATCGCCTGATCCGTCCTCGTTGCCAAAAAAAGTTTCGCCTTGTTGGTTAAAAAACTGGTTAAAAATATCAAACGGGTTAAAGCCTTGGTCGTGAAATCCGGTATTTTCTAAACCAGCATGACCAAAATCATCATAAGTTTTGCGTTTTTGAGCATCACTTAAGACTTCATAGGCCTCATTAATTTCTTTAAATTGATCTTCAGCGCCCTTTTCTTTATTAATATCGGGGTGATATTTGCGAGCTAAAGTGCGAAATGCGCGCTTGATATCAGCTTCAGACGCATTACGACTAACTCCTAAAACTTCATAATAGTCTCGTTTACTCATTAAAGAGATCCTTTCATGATCAATTCTTTTAAATTAATGTCGGGTATTTAATGGGATAATGAAACGCCCATTAAAGCAGTTAAGAGTGATTTATTCCAAAATTATACCATAAGATTAGCAGTTAAGGTTAATAACTGCTAATACAAAACCGCTGTTGGTGGCTTTTAGGCATTAATCCCCATATTAATCCACAAAAGTGGCTAAACTTGTCAAGCCAGCCCATAAAAACACGACTAAAATAGCGTGGGTATAATATAATATACTCTATTAACTAGTGAGAAGAAGAACTAACTTAGACTAAAAATGATTTTACAAGCTCATCCCCGCATTACTTTCGGATTAAAAACTTTCAAATACGCACCAAGCTACAAAAAAACACCGTTTGATAGCGTATTTGTTTTAGTACCTGAACTTTATGATGAACTACATTTAACTAAAAATCCGACTTTAGAAGTCCGTTATTTTGATCCAGCAGGTAATTTGTTACACGTGCAAAACGACTTAGTCACCAAAGCGGCTTTTTATTTAAGCGCCCATCATTCCATTAATGTCAATTTACGAATTGACATTAAAAAGAACATTCCACTAGGTTCTGGTTTAGGCTCTGTAGCTGCATGTGCTGCAGCGTTAATTAAATATTATGCAGACCGATTTGATTTGCCAATTAATTTCCGACACATTGCAACAAGTGTTAGCCCTGATATTCCTTTCTTTTTAACTGGATTCAAAGTTGGCCGAGTGCAAAACTTTGGTGATGAGGTGGTTGGTTATACCCACATTCAATTGCCAAAAATGAAACTTCACTTCACAAACATTGCGCTTGATGAAACCCAAGTTCGTGAAGTTTTCAAAATTCAACCTAAATTTTTAGCTAATAACTACGTGTCTAAATTAGTGAGTGCTCTAACCAATAACCAACCCTTTGAAGTGTTTAACGAATACCAATCCGCGGTATTTCAAATTTCACCTGAATTATTTTTAATGCAGGCCAAATTAAAAACCCCTTTTAACCAAATTTTTACATGTGGAACTGGATCAACTTTAATTGAATTAAACGATCCACATTTCACTGAAGAAAACCACTAATCGCCTGTCTCCTTTTATTCTGGTTGTTAACCCATAAAAACAGATTTCACCATGGTTCATGTTGAAATATTTCATTAGTGTCTACTAGAATATCCAAGTCAAGGAATTAATGTCATGAATTCACAAATTAAAACGGTCCGGACCCGCTACGCTCCTTCTCCCACTGGAGAATTACACATCGGCGGAGCTAGGACCGCGATCTTTAATTATTTATTTGCCAAGCGGCATTTAGGCAATTTCATTCTCCGGATCGAAGATACCGATGTTGAACGTAACATCGAAGAAGGATTAGCTTCCCAATTTGATAATTTAAAATGATTGAATATTTTCCCCGATGAATCATTTAATAATCCTGGTGATTCGGGGCCGTATTTGCAGTCCCAAAAGTTATTAACTTACCAAAAAATTGCGGTCCAATTATTAGAACAAGATTTAGCTTACCGTTGTTTTTGTACTCCAGCAGAACTGGATCAAAAACGTCAACAAGCATTAGATAACGGCCAAACCCCACGGTATGATCGCACTTGTTTAAACTTAAGCCCTGAAGAAATCACTGCTAAAGTTAATGCCGGGAAAGAGTTTGCAATTCGGTTGAAACTAAGCGATGAAGCTACATATGCCTGGGATGATTTGATTCGGGGTAACATTAGTGTTCCAGGTACTGCTTTAAGTGATTACATCATTTTACGTTCCAATAAAATTCCCACCTATAATTTTGCAGTAGTAATTGATGATCATGACATGAAAATTAGTCATGTTTTACGGGGCGAAGAACACATTTCTAATACTCCATACCAAATTGCTACTTACCAAGCTTTAGGTTATACTAAAATGCCCCAGTTTGCCCATTTATCCATCATTATTGGGGCTGATGGAAAAAAACTTTCTAAACGCGATAAAACAACTAAACAGTTCATTGAAAACTACCGTAAGGATGGGTTTTTACCCGAAGCTGTTGTTAACTTCTTAGCTTTATTAGGTTGACCAGGAATTCCTGAACAAGAAATTATGACTTTAGAGGAGATGATTAATAATTTTGATCTTGCTCACCTTTCTAAAGCGCCGGCTTTTTTTGATTATAAAAAATTATTATGAATTTCTGGGCAACACTTCCGCCGGTTAAATGACAAAGTTTATTGAAACTTTGTTAATCCCTTTTTTGTGATTGATTTAAACCAACTAAACGAAAGCAAAGAAGAAATTGCCCTATTATTTAAAAACCAAATTTCTTATGCTGCGCAATTAAACGAATTAGCTAATAACATTTTTAATTCGCCTTCTAATGCGCAAACCATTTTCCAAGACCATCATCAAGTTTTAGCTGATAATCGCGATGTATTAGAAATCGGGCTAAAACTTTTACCTGATTCCACTGAAGAGTGAAATCATGCTAATGTGCGGGCGTATTTAAAACAAATTATGGCCCAAACCAATAAAAAAGGTATGGACTTTTTTATTCCATTACGTTTAGGATTAACTTATTCTGAACATGGTCCAGAATTATTTAAAATCATTAAATTAATGGGTTATCAATTATGCCGAACCCGTTTGCTTGAGGTCTTAAAATTCTTAGATGAATTCACCCCACAAAACTAAACCGTGATACTCCCGGTTTCACTTGGAAATTAAAGAAAAAAAGAAAAGTTATTTCATTAAAGACCCGATTCATAATGAAATTAATTTTGACCGCTCCCGCCGGTGGTTGTACCAATTGGTTAACACCCCAGAAATGCAGCGGTTAAGTAAAATCTTACAGCTTAGCTTATCTTATAATAATTTCCCCACTGCAACCCATACTCGTTTATCCCATTGTTTGGGAGTGTATCAAGTTGCGGCCAATTTCATTGATGAATGAATTCGTAAGGGTTGTTTACAACCTGATAAAGACCGGGTGGCGATTAATGTGGCTTTAGCAGCTGCATTATTACATGATGTGGGGCATGGTCCGCATTCGCATGCGTTTGAAGAATACATGCATTTTTCGCACGAAGCTTATGCCACCCAAATCTTAAGTTCACCCGAAACCCGAGTACACCAAATTTTGGTTAACCAAGCACTCAAGGATAAAATTGATCCGCTATATTATGTGCAAAAGGTTGCTCAAATTATTACTAAACAAAATAAAGCGCCCGAATTAAATTGGGTGCAAGATTTAATTTCTTCACAAATTGATGCGGATCGGTTGGACTATTTGTTGCGCGATTCGCATTTTTCAGGATTAAGTTATGGTAGTCGGAACATTCATTTGTTGATTAAATGATCTGTTATTGTCCGGGCTGAACAACTGGATTTAATCAATTATCCTGCACAAGCTAAATACGTTAACAAAATTGCATTTTATGACAAAGCGAATCATTTAATCACCAACTTCTTAATCAATCGTTACACCATGTATGCGGAATTGTATGCCAATATTTACAGTGTCACTTATGAATTACTAATTGGGAAAATCATTGATTATTTCCGTCAAAACTACCACCAAATTCGCCAGGATCCGCAGTTGCAAACTTATCATTTCTTATATGATTTAATTCAACCTTATTTGCAACCAGAAACTGCTAAACAATTTGATTATGCCAAATTTATTAAACTAACTGATCAAAGCTTTGATTTAATTCTTGAATCCTTCTGTGAAGCAGCAGATCCGGTTTTAGCATCTTTAGCTAATTTATTAAAAGGCAACATCAGTTTAACCCAACACCAGTTTTTGGCTCTAAGTCTAGAAGAATACCAGCAATTGCAAACTAGTTTCCAGATTTTACAAACCCAAAATCCCGAAATAACTTATACTGACCAATTGATTCTGCCCCAGCACCAACAACAATGACGACCAGTAATTTATGATAAAGAAAACCCAATTTTGAATTACAATAATGAAACAAGCCAAGTCGTTGCTTATGACAGTTTTTTAGATCAAACCCCGTTAGATCTGGAAAAATTACTCACTTTTAACCCAACCAGTAAAAAATACACTGTGATTGTGATTCAGAAAAAATTATGATCCAAAATTCAAGCAATTAATAAGAAAGAAGCAAACCCCTTATGACCAAACACTTAAACCCCCGCATGTTAACTGATTTAGCTTATGAAATTGCACTAACCCAATTTCATAACCAAAATTTCAGTTTCCAAAACTTATGATCTTTAGTTTGGAGTCAGGCAACTGATTTCAAACAAGAAAAAGTTGAAGACTGAATTGGCGATTTTTATGTTGACTTATGCCAAGACAAACGCTTTTTGGTTTGTGGTCCCACCACTTGATGTTTAAAAGAATGCATCACAGTTGAAAAAGCCGAAAAAATTGCTAACACCATGTTTTTATACGAAAAAGATGATCTGTTTGAAGAAGGCTATGAAGATTACACCGATGAAATTGAAGTTGCTGATTCGTTTGAAGTCGATGAAGAAATCCAAGTGAGTGAAGACGAAATTATTGACGAATAATTCGTTCTGCTTGCTTTAACCCAACCGAACAAACAAATTATGAATTAATGTTCGGCTTTTTAAAATCAAAAAAAGCTATGGTTTTTGACCATAGCTTTTTTTGAAACAATTTTGATTTGATTTAATTTATCGTATTTTTATTTAGTTTAGTTGAAGGATTGGATATCTTAAATAAGTAGACCGGCAAATGAAAGTAGCTAGACAATCATTTGATGCAACTAGTTCAAAATTTGGGAACCCAATTCTAAATTAATAGATAAATCGGGATTTTAATCCCAAAATTATGGTGCCTAAGAAGGGACTCGAACCCCCACGGTATTGCTACCGGCAGATCTTGAGTCTGCTGCGTATGCCAGTTTCGCCACTTAGGCAAAGGATTGGTTTTGCACCCATCATAAACAAGACGGAGCGATTCGCTAATATTATAGCAAAAATTCAGAGACTTGCAACAAATTATCCGACCAAACCCAAAGCAATTCCAACTAAGTGCGCTCATCTAATTGTTATCACAACAAAAAAACAAAATGAAAGTGGGCTTTCATTTTGTTTTTTCTTTTATACAGCTAAGTAAAAACTAGGAATTCATTTAATAGTTAACCACTCACTACTTGGGTTGACTCAATTTATACACCGCAGTGAAATAAACGGGTGAATCTGGTTCTAAATCACGTTGGTTACTAAAATCATAAGTAATATAAACTACATCTAATGTTTTAGAATAACTCACTGTAATTTGATCAACACTAGTTATACGATAGCCTTTAGAACGTAGAATAAAACTGTTTAGATTAGCGAAAACTTGTTCTTTAGTTAGTTGGCTTAAATCCAATTGGGTGGTTAGTTGTTCCTGGTTTAAAACCTGAAATAATGAAGTATTCGCCTGAGTTCGGGAGAAATTTCGGAAAGTATGCTGATAAACATTGGGCAAGCCAATTTGGTTCGAACGGGCTGGTGAACGGTTTTCAAAGGGAAGAGTAATAATAACGCTCAATTCACCCAAATTATTATTAGCTAATAACCGGGTATTTTGAGCGGTTAATTGAAAGTTAGGCATTTGTCCGGACAAATCAGCGCCCAAACTAACCAATTGATTAATGTCTTGATAACTAACTTCTGAAGCATTTTTACTCCGTTGGAGTTGTAATAAACGCTCATCATTAGCATTAGCAAAGCTAATACCGTTTTGTTGGTAGTGTTCGGGTGCGGTTCGTTTAAACCCCTGAATTGTTACATTAATCACTTCGTGGTTTTTGAATAAATCCAAAGTGGAATGGTTTTGTTTAGTCAAAGTGACACCTAAAGTTCCCCGCACATTATCGGGAAATAAATTAATTCCTAAGTTCGCTTCTAAATTGAAATCATTATGGGCGAAAAAGTAATTTCATAGATGACTAATGTTAACTTCTGATGGTAAGAAGCTACTTAATTTCTTCTGGTCAGCTCTATTTTTTAAATTATTAACATTAACTATCACCTGATCTTGATCAATTTGGGGTTGATCGAATTTATCGAATGTTAGATTTGGCTGTGTTCGAGCAATCTTATTATTAAACCCAGTATAAACTGTTGTAATTGTTTGGGCGGTTGTGCCAAACCCCAGTTTTTCATTAATTGCAGCCGGAACAGTAATGCTTATAGTTAACTGGTTATTTTGGGCATTAGCTGTAATTTGAGTATCAAGTTTAAATAACGGATAACCCTTCAGTTTTAACCGGTCAATTAATAGATCTAAAGTTTGTTCTTTCTTTTGAGCTAATGCAGTAGGATGAGAATTAGCTAGTAAAAATTGCACAATTGCTGGCAAACTATTAATATTGACTGATCTTACTTGGTGTAATTGCCCCCCGACTAAAGAAGAACCGCCAATTAAATCAATGCGATAATCAGTGTTATTACCATCAACCGGCAAGGCTTGATAAGTTTTATTAATTGCTAAATTTTGCACCGGACCATGAGGATCAATCACTGGGTGATATTTTTTTAATCGGGCGATAACTTGGAATTCGCCAGTCGCAAAATTCGGGTTATTAACTTCATAACTGAGTTGTTTTAAGACACTTAAATCAATGTGGTTATTTGTTAAGTTAAATAAGTTACGGCGTTTAATTGCTTCATCGTCAATGAAATCAATTCGACTCCGCGCTAATTGGTAATCCAGTTGTTCCAGTCTTAAACTGCTTGTGGTTTTTAAACCATTAAAAATTTTGGTCACTTGGGTCGAGTTCACATTAGTACTGGTCGCATTTTCAAACCACGGTACATAATTAATCGTTGCTTTCACTTCAATGGTGCCCGCACTATCATCAACATTTAAAACTTCATAATTCACAATTGACCCCGTCCCACTGGCCCGGAAATTTTGGGGTTGTAATTGGGAAGGTAATAAAAATTGGGCCCCTAAGTTTAAACTAAAATCAGGGCTGCGTAAAAATGAATGGGCTCCGTTTAAAGTTCCAATAATCCGACCTGTCCCTGGAGCAGCCGGGTCTTCATCAACTGCAACAGCCACCCCAGTATCCTTGTTGATCAACATGATTTTGCCAACTTGAACCGGAATGGCAAAAATTTTAAAGCCACTGGTGTTTTTAGAAATATCGGGATTATCAGATGTTGCTAAGTCCGCATAAGGAGTGTAGCGTTTAGTCGTAGCTGATAATTTATAAATAGTTGAACCAATGTTTCAGTCTTTTTTCACTGCATCCCAAGTTGCCATGTTAAAGAATAAATCACCCCGTAGATCCAAGTAACTACTGTAAATAATTCCGCTATCCCACGGAGCTAAAGCTGAACGTAATTTCGGTAATTCAATTGAACTTGTCTCATAGCCTATTTCTGAACCATTGGGACGAATAAAGAAAATTTTGTCCAAATACGGTAACCAAGTCTCATTGTTTACCGTATTGAAATAATAGTTGTTAGTAAAACCATAATTGTTGTTTAACACGAGTGGATCCCGACCAGGAATTCTTTTAAACCCATCCCTAATTTCTGGGGGAACCCAACGTAACGGACTAGTTCGTCACAATTTGTTACTTAAAGCAAAATTATTATCAGTCAAGTGAACATAAATATTATTAGTTACTTGGTTATGAGTAAAAAATAAAGCATGGGTTGGACTAATCGGAACTGTGGTAATCGGTGAAACATAAAAGAAATTTAACCCATCCACTGTATAGTTATATTCTCTGGGCCGGATGCCAAAAATTTGTCGATCCCGTCTGATTGTATTGGTCCCAGGAGAAAACACGGCAAAACCAGCTGCGCCGTTAGCAATCCCGCTCAAATCCAATAAACCATAAATCACAATCGAACCATCACCTAACTGGCTGATAATCGCAAACTGAAAACCTAACCCCGCATGTGTACCGTTTCAAGTTGAATCGCGCACATCGATCCGTGGGGTTGTTTCGGGTGTAGTAATTTCTAAAATCCCCGTTTTAGGATCAATTGGCACAACATATTGGAATTTTCAGTTTTCACTAACATTCTCATTAGAAGTGCGGGTTGCGGGAATTAGTAAATAGATTTTCTTGGTCAAACTAGAATAAGTTCAACCAATCACTGCTACGCCTTTGGGAAAACCAAAAATGGGATAAGCCGTTCCTTCAGGAGCGATGTAGTCCGCATCAACTAAACTTTGGAACACATTAGTGCTTCAAACCCGGTTCCCAAACCAGTCCAACTGGAAAATTGTGTTATTATCATCCATTAACACCGGACCAATATCAGAAATAATGGTTGACAACCGGGTCGTGGCGTTGAAATTAATTCGTTCATTAGCTGCAGTGTGTTTAATTGATTCATTTAAAACAAAAGTTTGGGGGGCATAATTAGTGTGCAAACTTGCTACCCCACTCGTAGCTACTAACGTAGATAAAGCAAATAAAAGTCAAAATTTAGAAAAGCGTTTCATTATTAAAAATACAAAAAGGAGAAATTACTAAAAGAAAAAATAACAAGAATACTAATCCGTGTTTAATCTAGGATTAAACACGGATGAAACAATTATGCAAAATCTTAATTCAACTGATACACCGCAGTGTAATAAAGGGGTAAATCAGGTTCTAAGCCCCGCTGGTGGCTAAAGTCATAAGTAATATAAACCACATCTAATGTGTTCGAATAGGTCACATTAATCTGGTTTGCACTTGTGAGTTGATAACCTTTAGACCGCAAGACAAAATGATCAAGGTTGGCAAAAATTTGCTCGGGAGTCAAGTGGTGCAAATCCAATTGGGTGGTTAGTTGTTCTTGGGTTAGTGTTTGGAACAATGAGGTGTTAGCTTGGGTGCGAGAGAAATTCCGAAAAGTATGTTGGTAAATGTTCGGTAAACTAATTTGATTGGTGCGGGTTTGCGCACGATTACTAAAGGGTAATCTAATAACCACACTTAACTCACCCAAATTATTGTTAGCAAATAATTGTGTGTTTTGTTCGGTTAAACTAAATCCCGGGCTTTGTTTTAATAAATCAGCTCCCAAATTAATTAGTTTACTAACATCTTGATAAGTAACTTCTGAAGCATTTTTCTGGCGTTGGAGTTGTAATAAAGCCTCACTGCTTGCGCCTACAAAACTAATTGTATTTTGGTAATACTGTTCTGGAGCAGCTTGTTTAAACCCGCTAATTTGAACATGAATTACTTCATGATTATTGAATAAAGCTAAAACAGAATGATTGCGTTTGGTTAATACCACATCCAATGTGCCCTGAACATTATCGGGTAATAAAGTCATTCCCAAATGTTCTTCAACATTGAAATCATTATGTTTAAACAAATAATTTCATAAGTGATTAATGCGAATCTCAGATGGTAATAAGTTGAGCAAACTGGTTCTTTCAGCAGCATTTTTTAAATCATTTAAATCTAATCGCACCACATCTTCATTTATGATTGGTTTATTAAAAGTCTCAAAATTAATGAAGGGTTGTTCCCGAATTCGGGGATCACTAAAACCAGTATAAGTTGTTTTAATCACTTGTTGCTGATTAGCAAAACCTAATTGCTGATTAATTGCAGCAGGAATTGTAATGGTGACAATTAACTGATCATCTTGAACATTAGTGACAAAATCAACATCAAGTTTAAATAATGGATAACCCTTTAATTTAGTGCGATCAATTAATAAATCTAGCAAATGATCTTTCCGTTGAATTAAAGTTGAGGGACGGGATCCAGTTAGTAAAAGTTGTAAAACTGGGGATAGAGTTGACACGTCCACACTACTTACTTGGTTTAAAGTTCCTCCCGTAATTGATGAACCATTGATTAAACCAATTTGGTATGTTGCTGAATCAGTCGTTACGGGTAAAGCCCTGTATGTTTCACTGACTTCTAAAGATTGTTCAGGACCATTAGTATCAATAATTGGTCTGTAATTAGTTAAACCAGCTTTAACATCAAATTCACCCGTATCATTATTGGTATTTTGAACCGCATAACTTAATTGGGATTGTAAACCAGGATCAATGTCATTGTTGGCTAAATTAAATAAGTTACGTTTTTTCACGGCTTCATCATCAATGAAATCAACCCGTGCATTCAATAATTGATAATCTAAAACATCAAATTTTAAATCTTTAGTAGTTTTTAACCCCGTGAAGGTACGGGTCACTTGGGTGGAAGTGACATTTGTGCTAGTTGCGGTTTCAAATCAGGGCACATAATTAATTGTTGCTTTAACTTCAATGCTACCTTCTGTGTCATTGACTTTTAAAACTTCATAATTCACAATTGACCCAGTCCCACTGGCTCGGAAATTTTGGGGTTGCAATTGGGATGGTAATAAAAATTGGGCGCCTAAGTTTAAACTAAAATCAGGACTACGTAAAAATGAATGGGTTCCGTTTAAAGTTCCGATAATCCGACCTGACCCAGGCGCAGCTGGGTCTTCATCGACCGCAACCGCAATCCCGGTTTCTTTGTTGATCAGCATGATTTTGCCCACTTGAACCGGAACCGCAAAGATTTTAAATCCACTCGTGTTTTTGAAAATATCAGGATTATCAGATGTTGCTAAATCAACATAAGGGGTGTAGCGTTTAGTGGTAGCTGATAATTTATAAATCGTGGAGCCAATTGTTCAGTCGCGTTTATTAGCATCCCAAGTTGCCATGTTAAAAAATAAATCACCCCGCAAATCCAAATAACTACTGTAAATAATGCCACTGTCTCAAGGCGCAATTCCCGATTTAAGTTTGGGTAATTCAATTGAATTAGCTTCATAACCAAGCGGAGAGCCATTCGGACGAATGAAGAAAACCTTATTAAGATAAGGTAATCAAGTTTCATCATTAACCGCGTTGTAATAATAATTATTTGTGATTCCGTAGTTATTATTAATGTTTAACGGATCATTTTTTCTTAATGGTCGAAATCCTGTACTAGTTGATGGGGGAGCCCAACGTAAAGGACTGGTTCGTCAAAGGTTGTTAGCAACCCCAAAATGATTATCAGTTAAATGCACATAAATATTATTGCTGACAGCATTGTGAGTGATGAATAAGGAATTAGTGCGACTGATCGGAACGGTGTTAATTGGTAGTACATAGAAGAAATCCAGATTATCAACTTTGAAGTGATAATCATTAATTCCAAAAATTCGTCCAGCTGGTCGTAAGGTATTAGTGCCTGGAGAAAAAACTAAATAACCCGAACCACCATTAGCAATCCCACTTAAGTCTAATAACCCATAAACAACAATCGAACCATCACCTAACTGGCTAATAATGCCGTATTGGAACCCTAATCCGCCCCCTTGACCGTTTCAAGTGGAACCACTTACATCAAACCGGGGTGTTTCTTCAGGGGCAACTAATTCCAATCTACCAGTTACTGGATCCAGTGGCACAATGTATTGGAATTTTCAGTTTCGATTTCCGGAATCATTCCCTTTGATCGTTGCGGGAACGTGTAAATAAATTTTATTGGTAATACTTGAATAAGTTCAACCAATCACTGCTGTGCCTTTGGGAAAACCAAAAATGGGTGCATTAGCCCCCTCTGGGGCAATATGACCCATATCCACTAGTTGTTGTTTAACATCAGTACTCCAAACCCGCTTGCCAAACCAGTCCAATTGAAAAATGGTATTGCCATCTAATAACACCGGACCAATGTTAGAAATAATTGTTGGCAAACGGGTGCTAGCATTGAAATTGATGATTTCAGCACTATCTTGTTGTAAATGTTTCTTTGTAACAGTTGCATCAGAAGTTCTTACTTTATTCACAAAAGTGGGTAATAATAAACTCGTAACAGAAACACTGCCAATTAGGAAATAAAACAAAAACTTGGATAATTTTTTAGACATAAAGTTCGTTCAACTCAAATTACTAGAAAATTCAAATTGAAAGAGTAATTCAAAATGAATTTAGTGCTTGTTTAACAATTGAATTTGCATTAATAATGCAAAATAATTGGATCGAATTTAAACCCAGTTAGGTTACAAATAATCAGGTTTTTTCAAATTTTTACTTATTCTTCTCATGGAAACAAGAAGGGACAAAAACAAATCAAAAAAGGCAATTGAAAATTAATAATTACAAAAAATTATTGATTCAATACGCTTAAAAATTTTCTTCAAGAAATAAAAATAAGTTTATTCCATAAAATAATTTTTTTTGCTTCATTGCGCCCAAAACCAAATTCAGAACCATAAATCTGTTTTTGGGTTAAAATTTTTAGAAATTTAATTCAGTTTTCTGATAAATCAAGTTAATGCTATGATCAAAACCGCTCATTATGAACTTTTTAAGTTGTAGTTACAGGAATATTCCCACAATATTGCAGGCTTGACCAACCTTAATCTTAGTAATGATTTTAAAGCTTTTTTAGGATTTTTGCAATGAAAGTTATATTAAAATGGTGGGAAAATAATACAATAATGGTATTATTTTGATATGAAAATGGTATTAAATTTTTTTTGAAATAAATCTCCAGAAAATTATATTCTACTTGGAGTTTAATGGCCAAGTTCACCAAAAAACTCTAACCAAATACTTGGTTAGAGCCTTTTGGTTTTTAAAACTGAAAAACAGAAATTTAATTCAGTTTGTACACCGCAGTGTAATAAAGGGGAACATCAGGTTCTAAATCACGTTGACCACTAAAATCATAAGTAATATAGACTACATCTAAAGTTTTAGAATATTGAACACTAATTTGATTAGCACTTGTTAATTTATACCCTTCAGACCGTAAAACAAAACTACTGCTGTTGGCAAAAATTTGTTCGGGTGTTAGTTGAGTTAAATCCAATTGGGTTGTTAACTGTTCTTGAGAAAGGGTTTGGAACAATGAAGTATTGGCCTGGGTTCGAGAAAAATTGCGAAAGGTGTATTGATAAATATTGGGTAGGCTAATTTGGTTAGTTGGAGTTTGTAAACGATTAGTAAATGGCAAAGTAATGACCACACTTAATTCACCCAAATTATTATTTGCAAACAATTTAGTATTTTGGTTAGTTAAGCTGAAATTCGGACTTTGTTTTAACAAATCAGTACCAAAAATAACCAATCGATTCACATCTTGGTAAGTAACTTCAGAAGCATTTTTTTGGCGTTGTAATTGCAATAAAGTTTCGCTGTTAGGGTTTACAAAACTAATCCCATGTTGTTGGTAATTTTGGGGTGTAGCTTGTCTGAAGCCTTCAATTTTGACATGAATTACTTCATAATTTTGGAACAAAGCTAAAGCAGAATGATTGCGTTTGGTTAAAACCACATCTAATGTTCCCTGAACATTATCGGGTAATAAAGTCATTCCCAAATTTTCTTCGACATTAAAATCATTATGCTTAAAAAAGTAATTTCACAAATGATTAATACGAATATCAGATGGTAACAAGTTCAGTAAACTTCTTCTTTCTGAGCTATTTTTTAAGTCGTTCAAGTTTAATTGAACCACATCCCCATCAATAATCGGGTTGTTAAAGGTTTCAAAATTGACAAATGGTTTTTCCCGAGCCCCAGTTGTACTAAAACCTGTGTAAGTAGTTTGAATGATTTGTTGTTGTTCGCCCAAACCTAATTGTTGATTAATTGCTGCTGGAATAATGATTTTAGCAGTCAACTGATTATTTTGTGGGTTAGTTGTAAAATCGATATCTAATTTAAACAAAGGATAGGCTTTAAATTTATTGTGATCAATTAATAAATCTAAAAGATGATCTTTTTGTTGAATCAAACTTGAAGGACGAGAACCACTTAATAAAAATTGAAGAACTGGTGGTAAATTAGTTAAAGCCACACTAGCTACTTGATTTAAGTGTCCACCAGTAATTGATGAACCACTTACTAAACCAATTTGGTATTCAGATGTAACAGTCGTTGCAGCTAAAGCTTGATAAGTTTGACTAACTTCGAATGATTGTTCAGGACCATTAGCATCAATTACTGGAGTGTAATTAGCTAAACTTGCTTTAACTTGGAATTCTCCAGTATCCCGATTAACATTTTGAACACTATAACTTAGTTTAGTTTGAAGGCTTGAATCAATATCGTTATTGGCTAAATTAAATAAATTACGTTTTTTCAAAGCTTCATCATCAATAAAATCAACCCGAGTGTTGCTTAGTTGATAATCAAGAACATCAAATTTTAAAGCTTGAGTAGTTTTTAAACCCGTAAAAGTACGGGTTACTTGGGTGGAAGTGACATTTGTGCTAGTTGCTGTTTCAAATCAAGGCACATAATTAATTGTTGCTTTAACTTCAATTGTGCCCTTTGTATCATCGGCATTTACAACTTCATAATTAATGATGGATCCAGTGCCACTAGCCCGAAAATTTTGGGGTTGTAATTGGGATGGTAGTAAAAATTGGGCGCCTAAGTTTAAACTAAAATCAGGACTACGTAAGAATGAATGGGCCCCATTTAAAGTACCAATAATTCGGCCTGATCCAGGTGCAGCAGGGTCTTCATCAACTGCAACCGCAATCCCAGTTTCCTTGTTAATTAACATGATTTTCCCCACTTGTACCGGAACTGCAAAAATTTTAAATCCGCTGGTGTTTCGGGAAATATCAGGATTATCTGATGTAGCTAAATCAACATAAGGAGTATAGCGTTTAGTAGTTGCAGATAATTTATAGATGGTTGAACCAATTGTTCAATCATTTTTATTCCCATCCCAAGTTGCCATGTTGAAAAACAGATCGCCCCGTAAATCTAAATAGCTACTGTAAATAACTCCGCTATCTCAGGGCACAATTCCTGATCTAAGTTTAGGTAACTCAATTGAACTAGCCTCATAACCCAAAGCAGAACCGTTAGGACGAATAAAAAAGATTTTATCTAAATAAGGCAATCAAGTTTCGTTATTAACCGTATTGTAATAATAGTTGTTAGTAATGCCATAATTATTATTAATGTTTAATGGGTTATTTTTAGGTATTGGTCTAAATCCTGTATTGGCTGCTGGAGGATTTCAAAGTAAAGGGCTGTCTTTTCAAAGTTTATTGGCCACGCCAAAATTATTATCAGTTAAATGCACATAAATATTATTTGTTCTTGCATTATGAGTGATAAATAAGGAGTTAGTACGACTAATGGGGACAGTATTAATTGGTAGGACATTAAAGAAATTTAAGCCTTCTATTCTGTGGTAATAATCAGTGGGACTAATTCCAAAAATTTGACCACCTTGACGTAAGGTATTTGTTCCAGGTGAGAAGACTAAATAACCAGCTCCGCCATTAGAAATACCGCTTAAATCTAATAATCCATAAATTACAATCGAGCCATCGCCTAACTGACTAATAATGCCATATTGGAATCCTAAACTTCCACCTCTACCATTTCAAGTTGAACTACTCACATTAATGCGGGGTGTTTTTTCAGGGGCCTCTAGTTCTAATCTACCAGTTACCGGATCTAAGGGAACAATGTATTGGTATTTTCAATTATTATCACCTTGGTCATTCCCCTTGATCGTAGCAGGAATATGTAAATAAATTTTGCTGGTAATACTTGAATAAGTTCAGCCAATGACTGCAGCCCCTTGGGGAAAGCCTAAAATGGCCGCATTGGTTCCAGTTGGAGCAATATGACCTTTATCGATTAATTGTTGTTTAACATTAGTGCTTCAAACGCGTTTTCCAAATCAATCTAATTGAAAAATAGTATTATTAGCATCCATTAACACCGGACCAACATTAGAGATGATCGTTGGTAAACGGGTGCTAGCGTTAAAATTAATGACTTCAGCACTATCTTGTTGCAATTGTTTTTTAGAAATAGTAGCATCAAAAGTTTTAATTTCATTAATGAAAGTTGGTAGTAGCAAACTGCTAACAGAAATACTTCCAATTAAAAAATAAAACCAAAATTTGGACAATTTTTTGGACATAAAGTTCATTTAACTCAAATTACTGGAAAATTCAAATTGAATCAATAATTCAATTTGAATTTAGTGCTTGTTTATCAATTGAATTGTTATTTACTTGTTTGAATTAATCAAGTAATCAAAAACAATTGGATCAAATGTAAACCTAATTCATTTTTAGATAATTAGGTTTTACAAAAAATTAGCTTATTGACATAATTGGATAATAAATTATTAAAAATAATTTATTAAATGAAAAAATAAAGTTAGATTATTTTTAATAATTACTTTAATTTGCTATACAAATTTATTTATTTCTAATTGGAATAAAAAATTAAAGTTTTTATCTAAGCTCTAAATTAACTATTGATTTTAAATCTTTTTTTTTTTTTTTGTTTAAGTTTTATTTAATTAATTTAGAAATTATAAAACAGTTACATTGCTTAGAAATTAAACATTTTAAAACAATAACCGATATGACTTGAAGTATTTTGTTTCATGTTAAATAAATCATAAAAAAAGATCTAGCAGTAAATTCCGACTAGATCTTTTTTGATTTATTTTAAACAAAAATTAATTATTTGGTTCTACATGATAAACAAAAGAAAAATGCTTAGTTATATTTTTTGGTAAATTCTTTTGTTGATCAAAGTGATAACTAATAAAAACAATATTTAATATCTCAGAATAATTAACATGAATTTGATTTTTATTTCTTAAATCATATCCTTTACTTCTAAGAATAAATTCATCTTGATTTGCAAAAATATAATCGCTTGTAATTTTAGTTAAATCAACTTTGGTATTCAATTGTTCCATTTTCATTGGTTGAAAATTAAAATTGGAATTAGTGTTAAGAGTAAAACCTCTAAAAGTATGTTGATAAACTTTTGGCAATTGAGTTTGATTGTGACTTATTGGATTTTTTGGCAGTTCTATTGTCACACTAACTTCTCCAGTTTGATCATTTCCAATTCATTTAGTATTATTTTCATTTAAAACAAAATTAGAGAATTGATTTTTAATTTCTGATTCCATCTTAATTAGTGATTTTAAATCAGTTAAATTTAATTCAGAAGCATATTTAATGCGCTGTAAACTAATTAATTCTTGGTCTTGGGGTCTGGCAAAATTGAAAAATTTTTCCTCATATTTTGATGGAATAATTTTTTGAAATCCTTCAATTTCAATCACTAAAAATTTGTTATTTCCAAAAAGTACAAAATTGTTATTGCTCTTTTTAGATAAAAAATTTTTAATTTTCCTTTGATATCATCAGGAATTAAAGCAATATCAAATTCATCACTATAATTAAAGTGGTCATGTTCAAAAATATTTTCTCATAAATCTTCTATTTTAATTTGACTAGATAAACTATTTCCCAACTTCGAACGATTATCCCGATCTTTTAAATTAGATAAATTTACATTAATTAAATGATTTTGTGTTGCTATTTTATTAAATTTATTTAAAGAAAATTGGGGACTAATTTTTGAATTAGGAATTGGAAAGCCAGTGTAAGTTGTACTAAAAGTTTGTTCTTTAAGATTTTTAAAACCTAATCTTTTATTCACATCAGCTGGAATTGTTAGTTCTACTTTTAAAGTGCCTGCTTGATCATTAGCAATCACTCTTGTTTTTACTAGAAATAATGGATAACCTTTCAATTTAGTTCGATCAATTAATAAATCCAAAACTTCGTTTTTTCTCTTAGCTAAGTATGAAGGATAAATTTTAGTTAAAATGGTTCTTTGAATTTCAGGTAACTCATTTAAATTCGTTACCTCAATTTTATTAACTAAGCCAGCCTTCAAACTGCAACCATTTAATAATCCAATTTGATAATCATTTTTATTTTTGAAAACTGGTAAAGCCTTATATTTATAAGTCAAATTATAAGTTTGTTCAGGACTTCTTGGATCAATTTCAGTTCTATATTTATTTAAGTTAACTTTAACAGTAAATTTACCAGTTGAATTAGACATATTTTCAATGGAATATTTAAGATTAGGTTTTAAATGGTTGCTAATCTGATTATCTTTCAAATTAAATAATTTCATACTTTCTAAAACATTAGCATCAATAAAATCAACTTGTGCATTAGCTAATTGATAGTTTAATTTTTCAAATTGTAAATCTTTAATAGTTTTTAATCCACTGAATGTTTTGATAATTTGAGTTGTTGTTACATTATTACTTGTTTCATTTTCAAATCATGGCAAATAATTAATGGTTGCTTTTAAAGTTATTGTGCCCTTATTATCATCAACACTAAGCACGTCATAATTGCTAATTGTACCGTTGCCATTAGCTTTGAAATTTTCGGTTGACAATTGTGATGGTAATAAAAAATTTGCCCCTAAATTTAAATTAAAATTCGGACTTTGCACAAAAGAATGTTTACCATTTAAAGTTCCAAGAATGCGACCTACTTCTGAAATTTTTGGATTTTCATCAATAGCAACTGCAATTCCTGTTTTATTGTTAATCAACATAATTTTACCTACTTGAGTAGGTACAGCAAAAATTTTAAAATGCTCACGATCTTTTAAAATATCAGGATTATCTGAATTAGATAAATCGACATAAACACTAATTTTTTTTTGTAGTAACATCTAATTTAAAAACTGTGGTATCAATTTTTCAATCATTAACAGTATCATTTCAAATTGCCATATTAAAAAACAAATTACCACGTAAATCTAGATAACTACTATATAAAATTCCTGAATATCAAGGAGATATATTAGTTACTAATTTAGGTAATTCAAGTGAAGTTGCTTTATAACCTAAAGTTGAATTATTGGGTTTTACAAAAAATATTTTGTTCAAAAAAGGAATTCAAATTTCATCTGCAACTAAATTTTGATAATAACTGTTATTCAAACCATAATTATTGTTAGTGACCAAAACTGAGTTTCTATGAGGGTGAATAAATGAAGATGATGAAGACGGTTGTCATCACAAAGGACTTTCTTTTCATAAGTTATTTTCCAAAAGAAAATTATTGTTTACCAAAAAGGTAAAAATATTACTGTTATATTGACCTTCATTTCAAAGTTCATGATTCCATTCTGTATCAGGATGTAAACCTTGACGAGTTAAAAACAAAGTTTTATTATTACCTATTGGAATAGTTGTAATTGGCTGAACTGTATGTAATAGAAGATTATTCACTTGAAAACCATAATCTCTAGGTTGCATCCCCAAAATATTTCCTGAGAAAATTATTTTGTTCACTGCAGGATTGAAAACATGATATCTAAATCCACCATTTGCCAATCCAGTAGTTCCCAATAAGCCATAAACTAAAATTGAACCATTGTCTAATTCACTAATAATTCCAAATTGGAATCTTAATCCTTTATAAGTACCATTTCATGTAGATCCGCTAACATTTATTCTGGGCGTATATTTTGGTTCTACTATTTCTAATTTGCCGTTTTCAGGATCTAAAGGGATGATGTATTGATATTTTCAGTCATCGTTGGCATTATTATCGTTTCCTATACGAGTAGCAGGAATATGCAAATAAATTTTGTGAGTAATTTTAGAAAATTTTCATCCAATAACTGCAGTTCCTACAGGAAATCCAAAAATTTCTTCATTAGTGCCATCGGGTGCGATATGTCCTGAATTTTTTAGTTGTTCAAAAACATTAGTACTTCAAACTTTTTTACCAAATCAGTCCAATTGGAAAATGGTATTACCATTCATTAAAACTGGACCTAGATCAGAAATAATCGTTGGCAGACGAGTGCTGTTATTAAAGTGAATTAGATCACTTTTGTCAGTTTGGCGGTGAATTTTTAATGATTGATCGTATTCAGTGCTAACTTGATTAATTTGGTTAGCCAACAAAAAACTACTACTTGAAAAAGAACCAATTGCTAAAAGTAAGAAAAAAGAAACCTTCTTCAATTTCTTCACCCCAAATTATAAAAAAAAGATGTTTTGGGCAAACAAAACATCTTTTTTTATTCATAAATGAAAAATAAATTGGAAAAATTTAATAATTAAATTTATGAATAAATAACTTCTTTTTTTAGAAATTTGTTGACCTTTCAAAAAAAGAACTAGAGCACTTGCGCTCTAGTCATTTATAACACTTTTTTAAATTTTATCAACTAAGAAATACGATAAACAACAGAAAAATGATTGGTATTATCATTTGGGGTTTCAGTCTGGTTATAAAAGTTATAAGTAATAAAAACTGCGTTTAATGCTTTAGAATGAATCACTTCAATTTGGTTAGGTGAAACTAGATCATAGCCCCTATTTCTTAGAATAAAGTCTTTTTGGTGATCAAAAATATACTGATTAGTTAAATTTTGTAAATTAATTTCTTTGGATAATTGAAATTGGGAAAATGGTTGAAAGCTTCTAGTTGCGCCATCTTTTCTAGCAAAATCATTAAAAGTATGGTGATAAAGACTTGGCAAATTGACTGGAGCTTGATTGGCTAAAGCAGTATTTTCTTTAGCTAAATTAATCACAACACTTAATTGACCCGATACATCATTAGCTGTTAAAGTGGTGTTTGTCGCATTTAGCCTAAAGCTTGGAAACTGCTGTTGCAGTCCAGTACCAATTGTTACTAAATTTTGTAGATCACTCACTTGGACTTCTGAAGCTAGTTTTTTCAGTTGTAAAGCTAATAAATTAGCATCAGTGGGAGCAGCAAATTCAATTTGGTTTTGAGTATAAATTTCTGGAGTAATTTTTTGGAAACCAGTCACTTCAATAACAGCTATTTTGCTCTTCTGCTCTGCAACTTTAAACAAATCAAATTCGAAACCACTCTTGTTGAATAAAACAATTTGTAACGATCCTTTAATGTTGTCAGGAATTAAAGAAATGTTAAAAACATTTTGGTAGTCAAAATTATTATGTGCAAAAATTTGGTTTCACAAATTAGCAAAACTCATTTGGGTTGCTAGTGATTGAGTTAATTGGGTTTTAATTGAATTGTCTTTTAAATCTTGCAAATCAACTTGAGTTACACCTTTAGTTACTTGTTGGTTTTGAAATTTATCTAAACTAAATTGGGGCTTAGTTTGAATGGTGGTTCCTAAATCAGTATAAGTGGTTGTAAAGGTTTGTTCTTTTTGACCATTAAGATTTAATTTTTGATTAACACTTTGTGGAATTGTGATTTCAACAACCAGAGTTCGTTTTTTATCATCAGGAGTTAATTTCACATTCATCAAATACAACGGATAACCCTTTAATTTAGCACGATCAATTAATAAATCTAATGTCTTGGTTGGATTGGCTGCTAATTCGGATGGACTGATGTTTTCTAATAATATTTGACTTACTTTGGGCAAATTATTAAAACTAGTTGTGGCAATGTTAGTTAATTTACCATTAGTAATTGATGATCCATGCACTAAACCAATCTGATATCCCGCAGAATTATCAATTGGTGTTGCTTTATAAGTATGATTTTGGGTAATTGTTTTTTTAGTAGCAATGTTAGGATCAATCCCAGGCGCATAATCTGATAGTGTTCAACGCACTTCAAATGTGCCCGCATTATTATTAACATTGTGAATTTCGTATTTAATTTTTGATCGTAATTGTTCAGAAAAACCATTATCGACTAAATTAAGTAAATCAAATTTTTGCAACACTTCATTAGTAATAAAATCAACCCGACCATTTTGGAGTTGATAATTTAATTCACTAAACTGTAAATCATTAACGGTCCGTAAATTAGTGAATCTTTTGGTAACTTGGGTTGTTTTTATATTGGCATTATTATTTTGTGATTCAAACCAAGGTACATAATTAATCGTAGCTTGAACTGTCATGGATCCTTTGTTATCATCAATATCAGTTACATCATAATTAACAATGTTACCATTACCATTGGCACTAAAATTATCAGCTTGTAATTGAGAAGGCAACCGAAATTTTGCTCCCACGTTCAAATTAAAATCAGGTCGTTTTAAAAAAGAATATTCGCCGTTTAATGTCCCAATAATCCGCCCAAAACCAGGGGTTTTAGGGTTTTCATCAACCGCAACCCCAATCCCGGTTTTTTTATTGATTAGCATAATTTTGCCCACTTGAGTGGGGATGGCAAAAATTTTAAAATGATGGTTTTCTCTCAAAATATCAGGATTATCTGAAGTGGTTAAAGTTACATAAGGCGTGATTTGTTTACTAGAAGCTGATAATTTATAAACGGTAGTGTCAATGATTCAATCATTAACAGTACTGTCTCAAGTTGCCATATTAAAAAATAAATCACCCCGCAAATCCAAATAACTACTATAAATAATTCCCGAATTTCACGGTGCGTCAGCATTTCTAATTTTCGGTAAATCAATTGTTGTTGCTTGATAACCTTGAAGTGAATTATCAGCTTTAATTGCAAATAATTTATCTAAAAAAGGTAATCACACTTCCCCAGTAACTTTATTATCGTAATATTCGTTATTCAAACCATAATTGTTATCAGCAACTAATGAACTTCTACGATCAGGATGAATAAAATTATTTGGATCCTTTGGTTTTCACCGCACTGGAACATGGTCCCAGTCACCATTAACTAATTGAAATTGGTTATTAACTACTAATGAAAAAATATTACTTTTATTTCTTCCGTGATTTCATAAGTGATTATTTGGTTTGTTTGCATCATTCACTACTTGGCGAATTAAAAAAAGTGATTTATCATGACTAATTGGTGCAGTAGTAATTGGTAAGGTAGTATGTAGATTTAAACCATTAACACTATAATTTCATGTATTTCTCGGTATGTTTAAAATTCTGTTACCCGCAACAACTTTATTAGTGCCAGGATGAAAAACGAAATAACTACTGCCCCCATTCGCAATTCCGGTTGTTCCTAAAAGCCCATAAATAATAATAGAACCATCACCTAACTGGCTCATGATACCAAATTGGAATCTTAATCGCGCTTCTCTTCCGTTATATGTTGCACCTTTAACCCCAATTTGTGCGGTTTCTGCCGGTGTACTAACTTCTAGTTTTCCCGTTTTGGGATCTAAAGGAATAATATACTGGTTTTTTCAGTTATCATCTCCCGAATCATTTCCAACCCGAGTAGCAGGAATGTGTAAATAAATTTTATTGGTGATTTTTGAATAAATTCAACCAATTAAAGCTGTTCCCTCTGGAAAACCAAACATCGGTAAGTTTGATCCTCCAGGTGCAACATGACCAGTTTGGGTTAATTCAGCTAAAACATCAGTGCTTCAAACGGTTTTACCAAATCAGTCTAGTTGAAAAACTGTATTTTTGTTAACTAAGACTGGTCCTAATTCAGAAATAATAGTGGGAAATCGGGTATTAGCATTAAAAGTGATCAAATCACTTGTATCAGCTTGCTGGTGAGTTTTTAGTGAAGCATTTTGTGGTAATTGACTAGCAAGTAAGATACTACTAGTTGCAAGTGCACCAAAGGTTAGAAAAAGGAAAAAAGAAATTTTCATTAATTTTTCTGTTCTAAAAATATAAAAAGATGTTTTGGATTAACAAAACATCTTACTACTCATAAATGAAAAATTAAGAGAAAGCATTTAATAATTAAATTTATGAATAATTAACTTCTTTTGCAAAATTATGGATTAATGTTGCAAAGAGAACGCGTTAATTATAATCGATTAAATTTAAAACATTTTGGTTCTTTTTAATTAAGAAAGACGATAGACTACAGAGAAATGATTCACATCATCATACTGGTGTTCGGGCTGGTTGGCAAAATTATAAGTAATGAAAACCGCATTTAATGCTTTGGAATGCACAACTTCAATTTGATTGGGTGAAACTAAACTATAACCATGACTTCTTAAAATAAACTCGTTTTGGTGGTTGAAAATATATTGGCTAGTTAAATTGGGAAGATCAATTGTTTTGGATAATTGGGCTTGGGAAAAGGGCTGAAAATTTTTGGCTGTCCCATCTTTTCTAGCAAAATCACTGAAAGTGTGGTGATAAAAATTGGGCAAATTAATTTGGGCTTGGTTGGCACGAGTTGTATTTTCTTGGGCTAAACTAATTGCCACGCTTAACTGACCCGATACATCATTAGCTGTCAATTTGGTGTTGGTATCATTTAATGTGAAATTGGGAAATTGTTGTTTAATTGCGGGACCAATTGTTACTAAATGGTGTAAATCACTCACTTGCACTTCAGATGCTAGTTTATTAACTTGTAAAGTTAATAAATTTTGGTCCCTTATTCCCGCAAATTGAATTTGGTTTTGAGCGTAAGTTTCTGGGGTAATTTTTTGGAACCCAGTTAGTTCAATAACGGTAATGTTACCTGTTGGCTCTGTAGGTTTAAACAAGCTAAATTCAAAATTACTTTTATTTAACAAAACAATTTGTAATGATCCGTGAATGTTATCTGGAACTAAAGAAACTTCAAAAACCTTTTGATAATTAAAATCATTATGCGTAAAAATTTGGTTTCACAAATTCGCAAAACTCATCTGACTAGCTAAAGAGCTGGTTAGTCTACTTCTGATATTATCATCATTTAATTGGTTCAAATCAACTTGAATACTTTTAAGAGTAACTGTTTGAGTTTTAAATTTATTTAAATTTAACCTTGGTACAACTGGTGTTGATTTAGCTAAACCCGTGTAAGTCGTTTTTAAAATTTGTTCTTTTTGACTATTAAGGTTAAGTAGCTGGTTAACTGCAGCTGGAATTTTAATTTCCACATCTAAAGTTTGGGCTTGATCATTTGGGGTTAGTGTCACATCCATTAAATATAACGGATAGCCCTTTAATTTAGTGCGATCAATTAATAAATCTAGTGCTTTATTTTGATCCCTAGCTAATTCAGAAGGCGTAATATTTTTTAGTAAAAATTGACTGGCTCGGGGTAAATCACTGAAACGAGTTGTTGGTACTGTTGTTAAAGTACCTGCAGTAACTGATGATCCGTTAATTAATCCTAATTGGTACCCAGTGGTATCAGTGGTTGGCAAAGCTTGGTACTTATGGGTTCTGGTTAAAACTGCTTTTTGATTAAAGCGGGGATCAATTGCGGGGACATGGTCAGCTAAAGTTCAGTGGACTTCAAAACTCCCACTAGTTTTATCTACGTTTTGAATTTGATATTTAATTTTTGAACGTAATTGTTCATTAAAACCATTATCAACTAAATTTAGTAAATCAAATTTTTGTAAGACTGCATCCGTAATTAAATCAACTCGGGCATTTTTTAATTGATAATTTAAATCCCCAAATTGTAAATGATTAACTGTGTGTAAGCCGGTAAATCTTTTGGTGATTTGAGTCGTTTTGACATTGACATTATTTTCTTGTGATTCA
Organism: Mycoplasmoides fastidiosum; assembly: GCF_024498275.1. Lineage (GTDB taxonomy): Bacteria > Bacillota_I > Bacilli_A > Mycoplasmatales > Mycoplasmoidaceae > Mycoplasma_N > Mycoplasma_N fastidiosum. The sequence goes on along the minus strand of NZ_CP101809.1, from coordinate 305,338 downwards.
AATCAAGGTACATAATTAATGGTTGCTTGTACAGTAATTGAACCATCATTATCATTGAGATTAGTCACATCATAATTGACAATATTGCCGTTACCATTGGCAGTAAAATTATCAGCTTGTAATTGGGAAGGTAGCTTGAATCTAGCCCCAAGATTTAGGTTAAAGTCCGGACTTTTTAAAAAGGAATGTTGACCATTTAATGTGCCAATGATCCGCCCCATCCCTGGGTGTTTGGGATTTTCATCGACTGCAACCGCAATGCCAGTTTTCTTGTTTAACAACATAATTTTGCCCACTTGGGTAGGGATGGCAAAAATTTTAAAGTGTTGGTTTTCGTTCAAAATATCAGGATTATCTGAAGTGGTTAAAGTCACATAAGGCGTAATTTGTTTGGTTGTGGCTGATAATTTATAAACTGTAGTATCAATGATTCAGTCATTAGTTGTTGCATCTCAAGTAGCCATATTGAAAAATAAATCACCCCGTAAATCTAGGTAGCTACTATAAATGATGCCCGAATTTCATGGGGCATCAGCATTTCTAATTTTGGGTAAAGCAATTGTTGTTGCTTGATAACCTGAAGCTGAATGGTCAGATTTAATTACGAATAACTTATCTAAAAACGGTAACCAAGTTTCACCAGTAACTTTGTTGTCATAATATTCATTATTTAAGCCATAGTTATTATTAGCTACTAATGAACTATCTCGGTGCGGATGGGTGAAATTATTGGAATCTTGGGGTTTTCAACGAATTGGTGTAGTGTCTCAATTTCCACTTACCAAATGGAAATTATTATCAACAACCAGTGAAAAAATATTGCTTTTATATCTCCCATAATTTCATAAATTGGTGCTGTTTTTACCAGGATCATTCACTACTTGCCGTATTAGAAAAAGTGATTTGTCTTGACTAATTGGTGCTGTGGTGATCGGTAAAGTGGTGTGTAAATATAAATCGTTAACACGATAATCTCAGACATCCCCAGGAATATTTAGAATTCGATTCCCCGTAACTACTTTATTAGTCCCTGGGTGAAAAACAAAATAACTGCTGCCCCCATTCGCAATCCCTGTTGTGCCCAAAAGACCATAAACAATAATCGATCCATCCCCCAATCGGCTCATGATGCCAAATTGAAACCTTAAATTACTTTGGTTACCATTAGAAGTAGCACCCTGCACCCCAATCCGGGCAGTTTGATCTGGTGTACTAATTTCTAATTTGCCGGTTTTGGGATCAAGCGGCACAATGTATTGGTATTTTCAGTTGTCGTTATCCTGAGAATTGCCCACTCGAGTGGCAGGAATGTGCAAATAAATTTTGTTAGTGATGCGAGAATAAATCCAACCAATCAAAGCCGTACCTGTGGGAAAACCAAACATAACCGCATTTGAACCATCTGGGGCCACATGACCAGTAGCGGCTAGTTCTGTCAATACATTGGTGCTTCAAACGGTTTGACCAAATCAGTCCAGTTGGAAAACGGTGTTACCATTTACTAACACTGGACCTAATTCAGAAATGATCGTTGGAAATCGGGTATTCGCATTAAAGGTGATCAAATCATTTGTGTCTGCTTGTTGATCTACTTTTAATGCATGAGTTTGCTCAGCATGAGTTGGTTTTAAACGACTAGCCGGAAAAATCGTGCTAGCTGCTAGTGTTCCGATTGCTAAAAGAAGGAAAAAAGAAATTTTCATAAATTCTCTGCTTCAAAAACATAAAAATGTTTGAAGTTAATCAAACATCAATTATTCTTAAACTAAAAATCAGTAAATAAATTTAGTATTTTAGTTTATGAATGACGTACACTTCTATCTGAAAAAACTGATGTTTTTTCAGATAGAACAAAATAAATTTCACACAAATAGCTAATTGTTTTTATCAAAAGCAATTAGTTATGAAAGTCGATAAACTACTGAAAAATTATTGACTTCATCATTTTGGTGTTCAATTTGATTGGCAAAACTATAAGTAATGAAAACAGCATTTAATGTTGCAGAATAAACAACTTCAATTTGATTAGCTGAATTTAAACGATAGCCTTTTTGTCTTAAGATGAATTCATCTTGATGTTCTAAGATATATTGACTTGTTAAAGTTCTTAAATCAGCTTTAGTCCGCAATTGAAATTGCGAAAAGGGTTGAAAACTTTTCGCTGAAGCATCTTGTTTTGCAAAATCACTAAAAGTATAATGGTAAAAATTGGGTAAATTCACTTGATCGTGATTAGCTAATGCTTTATTTTGATTAGTCAAATTAATCAAAACATTTAATTGACCTGAAACATCATTGGCCTTTAAAGTCGTATTATTTTCATTTAGGCTAAAGCCTGGGATTTGTTGTGTGATGGCTGCACCAATTGTTATTAATTGTTGTAAATCACTGATTTTTACTTCTGATGCTAGTTTGTTAGTTTGTAACGCTAATAAAGCGGGATTTTTTGGGTCTGCAAATTGAATTTGGTTTTTTGCATAAGCATCAGGGGTAATTTTTTGAAATCCCGTTACTTCAATAACTGTGATTTTATTGTTGGGTTTAGAGCCCTTAAATAAATCAAAGGAGAAATCACTTTTATTTAATAAAACAATTTGTAATGATCCTTTGATGTTGTCTGGAATTAACGAAATTTGAAAAATATTTTGGTAGTCAAAATTATTGTGTTCAAAAATTTGGTTCCAGACATTAGCGATGCTCATTTGACTTGCTAGTGAACCTGTTAATCGAGCTTGAACCCCATTATCGTGTAATTGATTTAAATCAACTTGAATTGCATTTGTTGTGACAGTTTTCGTTTTAAATTTATTTAAACTTAATTGGGGTACAACTTGATTCGGCGCACTTAAATCAGTATAAGTGGTTTTAAAAATTTGGGCTTGCTGGCTATTAAGGTTTAGTGTTTTATTTACACTTGCAGGAATAGTAATTTCAACATCCAAAGTCCGTTGTGAATCATTTGGGGTTAATTTCACATTCATCAAATATAACGGATAACCTTTTAGTTTGGACCGATCAATTAATAAATCTAATGCTTTTTTTGGATTTTTTGCTAATTCTGAAGGACTAATATTTTCTAATAAAAGTTGGGTAGCTCGGGGTAAATTTTTGAAACTAGTTGTAGTTACTGGGTTTAAATGTCCACCTATAATTGATGATCCGTTAATTAAACCAATTTGGTATCCAGTTTGATCATTAGTTCCAAGAGCTTGGTACTGCTGAGTTTTGCTGATACTTAATCTGCGTCCAATATTGGGATCAATTGCGGGCACATAATCATTCAAAGTTCAACGCACTTGAAATGACCCATCACTTTGCACATTTTGAATTTCATATTTAACTTTTGGGCGTAGTTGTTCAGAAAAACCATTATCAGTTAAATTCAATAAATCAAAATTTGTTAATGTTGCATTATTTATGAAATCAACTCGGGCATTTTTTAATTGGTAATCCAATTCACTAAATTGCAAGTCATTAACTGTATGTAAACCAGTAAATGTTTTGGTAATTTGGGTGGTTTTAACATTAGTATTAGTATCCTGTGATGCAAATCACGGTACATAATTAATGGTCGCTTGCACTGTGATCGTGCCTTTAGTGTCATCAATATCTGTCACATCATAATTAACAATGTTGCCATTGCCATTAGCACTAAAATTATCAGTTCGTAATTGCGATGGTAACTTAAATTTAGCACCAACATTTAAATTGAAATCCGGACTTTTTAAGAAGGAGTATTTTCCATTTAATGTTCCAATAATTCGGCCTAAATTAGGATTTTTTGGGCTTTCATCAACCGCAACCGCAATGCCGGTTTTTTTGTTTAACAACATAATTTTGCCGACCTGAGTGGGAATCGCAAAAATTTTAAAATGATGATTTTCTTTTAAAATATCAGGATTATCTGAAGTAGCTAAACTAACATAAGGGCTAATTTGTTTAGTAGCAGCAGATAGTTTATAAACTGTTGTATCAATGTTTCAATCATTATCAGTAGCATTTCATGTGGCCATGTTGAAAAATAAATCCCCACGTAAATCCAAATAACTGCTGTAAATAATGCCGCTATTTCATGGTTCAGCTGCAGATTTTATTTTAGGTAAATTAATGAATTTTGCATCATAGCCCAATTCTGAATTATCGGGACGAATAAAAAAGACTTTGTCTAAATAAGGTAATCAAGTTTCTCCAGTAACTGGATTGGAATAATAGTCATTGGTAATTCCATAGTTGTTATTAACAATTAGCGGATCACTCCGGCCTACACGATGAAATCTTCCGTCTTGTTTTGGAGAAATTCAAGATAGTGGACTTTTTCTTCAAAAATTATTAATTAGATTAAATTGATTATCAATTAAATGTGTATAAATATCACTTTCAGTTGGTTTATGAGTAATGAATAAAGTTTTGGTTGAACTAATGGGAATTGTGTTCATTGGTCTAATGTAATAAAAATCTATACCATCTACTCAATGGTGAAAATTTTTGGGGTCAATATTAAAAATGCGTCCCCCTGTAGTCAGTGTATTAGTGTTAGGAGAAAAAATTAAATAACTTGATCCCCCATTAGAAATTCCGCTTAAATCCAATAAACCATAAACAACAATTGAACCATCACCTAACTGGCTAATCAGTCCAAATTGAAAACCTAGTTTACCTCTTTTGCCATTTCAAGTGGAGCCACTAGCATTAAATCGTGGTGTGTTTGCGGGCTCATCTAGTTCTAATTTACCTGTCTTGGGATCTAAAGGAACAATGTATTGGTATTTTCAATCATCTTGTCCCGGATCATTGCCTTTGATGGTTGCAGGAATGTGTAAATAGATTTTGCTAGTAATACGAGAATAAGTCCAGCCAATTAATGCTGTGCCCTTAGGTAAACCAAAAATTGCTTCATTAGCCCCTTCTGGATTAATAAAACCTTTGGCCGCTAATTGATCTTTAACATTTATACTTCAAACCGTTTGACCAAATCAATCTAATTGAAAAACGGTATTACCATTCACTAGTACTGGCCCTACCTCAGAAATAATGGTGGGGAATCGGGTGTTAGCATTAAATTGAATTAAATCATCCATATCCGTATGGCGATTAATGTTTAGGCTTTGGTTTGGTTCAGAACTTATTTGCTGCAATTGATTTGCAGGCAAGATGCTACTGGTTGTTAGTGCCCCAATTGTTAGAAGAAGAAAAAAAGAAATTTTCATAAATTTTCTGCTTAAAAAAACATATAAAGATGTTTTGGATGAACAAAACATTTACTATTCACAAATCAAAAAATAATTAATAAATTTAATAATTTGGTTTGTGAATATCTGACTTCTTCTTTAAAAAATCAAAGTTTTTTAAAGAAGAACAAGTGAAATTTCATGGAAATAATTAATTATGAAACTCGGTAAACCACTGAAAAATTATTGATTTCATCATCTTGGTGTTCGGGTTGGTTAGCAAAATTATAAGTAATGAAAATCGCATTTAATTCTTCGGCATAAACCACTTCAATTTCACTCGCTGAATTTAAGGTATAACCCTTTTGTCTCAAAATAAAATCGCTTTGGTGTTCAAAAATATATTGACTTGTTAAACTTTTTAAATCAAGTTTAGTTGTCAACTGCGATTGTGAAAATGGTTGAAAGCTTTTAGCTGAACCATCTTGTTTAGCAAAATCAGTGAAAGTGTACTGATAAATTTTTGGTAGACGAACTTGATCATGATTAGCTAAAACTTTATTCTCATTAGTTAAACTAATTAAAACATTTAATTGTCCAGAAACATCATTGGCAGTTAAAGTGGTGTTAATTGTATTTAAACTAAAATTAGGAAATTGTCTTTGAATTTCTGAACCAATTGTGACTAGTTGTTGAAGATCATTCACACTAACTTGTGAAGCTAATTTATGTGTTTGTAAAGCCACTAAATTAACGTCTGTGGGACCTGCGAACTGAATTTGGTTTTGATCATAAGTATCAGGAGTAATTTTTTGGAAGCCAGTAATTTCAATCACTGTAATTTTGCGATTAGAATTAGATCCTTGAAATAAATCAAAGGCAAAATTACTTTTGTTTAATAAAATAATTTGCAATGATCCTTTGATATTATCTGGTACTAAAGAAATTTCAAACACATTTTGATAGTCAAAATTATTGTGGGTAAAAATTTGGTTTCATAAATTAGCAATGCTCATTTGACTAGCTAATGAATGGATTAGTTCATTTCTAACGCTTCCATCTTTTAACTGTTGCAAATTTGCTTGAATTAGGTTGGCAGTAATTGTTGTCTTTTCAAATTTTTCTAAACTTAATGCTGGTGTCACTTGACTAGAAGTGCCTAAATCAGTGTAAATAGTTTGGAAGCTTTGTTCTTGATTTCCCCCAAGTTTTAATTTTTCATTAACACTCTGAGGAATTTTAATTTGAACAGTTAAAGTACGTTCTTGATCATTTGGCGTTAATGTAACATCCATTAAATATAATGGATAGCCTTTTAACTTGGAGCGATCAATTAATAAATCAAGGGTTTTTCTTTTATCTTTAACTAGCGCAGAGGGACTAATATTTTTTAATAAAAGCTGGTTTGCATGGGGCAAATTATTGAAACTAGTTTTTGCTACATTGGTTAAAGTTCCGTTAACAACTGCTGAACCATTGATTAAACCAATTTGGTATCCTGTAGTGTCAGTGGTTGGAATTGCTTTATAGGTTTTGGTTTTAGTAAGACTTAATTTTGGAGCAAAGTTTGGATCAATTATTGGAGCATAATTTTCTAAACTTCAATGCACATCAAATGTTCCTTCAGTGCTATTTACATTTTGAACTTGGTATTTTATTTTTGAGCGTAATTGTTCAGAAAAACCATTATCAGTTAAATTTAATAAGTCAAAATTTTTTATAACTGTGTCATTGATGAAATCAATTCGAGATTTTTCTAATTGGTAATCTAATTCACTAAATTGTAAGTCATTAACTGTTCCCAAGTTAGTAAATGTTTTAGTAATCTGGGTGGTTTTGACATTAGCATTATTATCTTGTGATGCAAATCATGGTACATAATTAATGGTTGCTTGTACTGTAATCGCACCATCGTTATCATTAATATCAGTCACGTTATAATTAACAATATTGCCATTACCATTAGCAGTAAAATTATCAGCTTGTAATTGTGAAGGCAGTCTGAATTTAGCCCCAACATTTAGGTTGAAATCAGGACTTTTTAAGAAGGAGTGATCCCCATTTAGCGTTCCAATAATCCGACCGAAACCAAGGTTTTTAGGATTTTCATCAATCGCAACTGCAATCCCAGTTTTTTTGTTAATTAACATAATTTTGCCAACTTGAGTCGGGATCGCAAAAATTTTAAAGTGTTGGTTCTCTTTTAAAATATCGGGATTATCTGAAGTTGTTAAAGTCACATAAGGAGTAATTTGTTTGGTAGTAGCCGATAATTTATAAATGGTGGTATCAATATTTCAATCTTGAGTAGCCCCATCCCAAGTGGCCATATTGAAAAATAAATCACCTCGTAAATCTAAATAGCTGCTGTAAATGATCCCACTATCCCATGGGGCAACTCCACTTTTAATTTTTGGTAAATTAGTTGAAGTTGCCCCATAACCAAGAGTTGAGTCATTTGGATTAATAAAGAAAATTTTATCCAAATAAGGTAACCAAGTTTCTCCAGTAATCGGATTATGGTAATAATCTTTAGTCATACCATAATTATTATTAAGGATTAAGGGATCTCTTTCATCTATAGCACGATATCCTGTACTAGTATCTGGAGGAATCCGAGTAAGTGGACTATCTTTTCAAAGACTATTTCCAATACCGAATTTGTTATCAGTTAAATGAGCGTGAATATAATTAGTGCGCGGGTTATGGGTAATAAACAACGCGTTGGTAGAACTAATTGGAATTGTGTTGATTGGTTTTACAAGATATAAAGCCAAATCACCAATTCTAAATTTAGGCATGGGTTTTTCAATCCCAAAAATTTTTCCTCCTGTAGTTAATGTGTTTGTGTTAGGAGAAAAAATTGCATAACTTGAACCTCCATTAGAAATTCCGCTTAAATCCAATAAGCCATAAATCACAATGGAACCATCACCCAACTGGCTAATAATGCCATATTGGTAACCTAAGTTGGCAATTTCACCATGTCAAGTCGAGCCCCTTGCATCAAACCGGGGAGTTTGTTCAGGAGCCACTAATTCCAATTTTCCTGTTTTAGGATCTAATGGCACAATGTATTGAAATTTTCAATTATCATTTTCTGTATCATTTCCCGCCCGAGTAGCTGGAACGTGCAAGTAGATTTTTTTGGTGATGTGCGAATAAGTTCAGCCAATTACCGCAATTCCTGCTTTAAAACCAAAAATCTGCGCACCTACTCCCTCTGGAGCAATATGGCCTTTAGCAACTAATTCACTTTTAACATTGGTACTTCAAACCGTCTGACCAAATCAGTCTAATTGAAAAACCGTATTATCATTAAATAGAACTGGACCAATTTCAGAAATAATAGTGGGAAAGCGGGTGTTAGCATTAAATTTAATCAAATCATCTGCTTCAGCATGTCGATTAATTTTTAATCCTTGGTTTTGTTCGGTACTCATTTGGTTTAGTTGGCTTGCCAGCAAAATACTGCTAGCTGAAAACGCACCGATTGTTAAAAGTAGAAAAAAAGAAATTTTTTTCAATTTCTTTCCTCCAAAAAGATAAGAAGATGTTTTGAATTAATCGAACATCTGCTATTCATAACATGCAAAAAATACATTTATGAATAATTAACTTCTTTTTCAAAATTATGGATCTATTTTAAAAAAGAACAAGAATCATTGTTAAAAAATAATTGGTCTTAATTATGAGAAATAATTAACTATGAAAGTCGGTAAACTACAGAAAAGTTATTGATCATATCGTGTTGGTGTTCGGGTTGATTAGCAAAATTATAAGTAATGAAAACTGCGGCTAATCCTTGATCATAAATCACTTCAATTTCACTCGCTGAAGTTAAAGTATAACCTTGCTGTCTTAAAATAAAATCTTGCTGGTGTTCAAAAATATATTGACTAGTTAACCCTTTTAAATTAACTCTGTTGCCCAATTGAAATTGGGAGAATGGTTGAAAATTTTTGGCTGTACCATTTTCTTTAGCAAAATCAGTGAATGTGTAATGATAAAGATTTGGTAAATTCACTTGATCCTGATTGGTAGAAACTTTATTTTCGTTAGCTAAATCAATTTGTACACTTAATTGCCCTGATACATCATTAGCTGTTAATTTGGTGTTGGTGTCATTTAATGTAAAATTAGGAAATTGTTGTTTAATCGCTGCACCAATTGTTACTAATTTTACTAAATCACTCACTGTTACTTTAGATGCCAACTTACTACTTTGTAAGGCTAATAAATTAATATCTGTTGGGCTAGCAAATTGAATCTGGTTTTGATCATAGTTATCAGGAGTAATTTTTTGAAAACCAGTTATTTCAATAACATTAATTTTCCGTTTGGAATCAAAACCTTTAAATGAGTCAAATTTCAAGTTACTATTGTTTAATAAAATAATTTGCAACGTACCTTTGATGTTATCAGGCACTAAAGAAACCTGAAAAATATTTTGATAATCCAAATTATTGTGTGTGAAAATTTTATTTCACACACTTGCAATGCTCATTTGACTAGCTAATGAATTAAGCAATTGCTGCTTGTGTTTTTCATTTTTTAATTGGTGTAAATCAGCTTGAATTAAATTGGAAGTAATTGTTGTATTATTAAATTTATCCAGACTTAATGCTGGTGCAATGTGACCAGAAGCACCAAGATCAGTGTATGTGGTTTTTAACGTTTGGGCTTGGTTATTATTAAGATTTAGTTTTTCATTAACATTTTTAGGGATGGTAATTTCCACAGCTAAAGTGTGATTGATATCATCGGCTGTTAATTTCACATCCACCAAATACAACGGATAACCCTTTAGTTTTGAACGATCAACTAGTAGTTCTAAAACTTTCTGTTTATTATTAGCCAATTCTGAAGGACTAATATTTTTTAATAAAAGTTGGTTAACATGGGGTAGATGATTAAAACTGGTGCTTTCCACATGATTTAAAGTTCCAGCTGTGACTGAAGATCCATTTATTAATCCTATTTGATATCCTGTTGTGTCACTGGTGGCAATTGCTTGGTATTTATGAGTTTTAGTAAGGTTTAGTTTTTGACTAGTAGTTGGATCAATTGTTGGAAAATAATCGACTAGTGTTCATTGCACTTCAAATGTGCCTTGAGTATTATCTACTTTTTGAACATGATATTTTATTTTTGATCTTAGTTGTTCAGAAAAACCATTATCAGTTAAATTTAATAAGTCAAAATTTGTTAAAGCTTGATCATCAATGAAGTCAATTCGGGAATTTTTTAATTGATAATCTAATTCACTAAATTGCAAATCATTAACTGTTCGCAAACCTGTAAAGGTTTTGGTAATTTGGGTGGTTTTGACATTAGCATTATTATCTTGAGACGCAAATCACGGTACATAATTAATGGTTGCTTGCACGGTAATTGATCCGTTAGTATCATCAATCTTGATGACATCATAATTAACAATATTGCCATTACCATTAGCAGTAAAATTATCGGTTTGCAATTGTGAAGGCAGTCTAAATTTAGCGCCAACATTTAGGTTGAAATCAGGACTTTTTAAGAAGGAGTGATCTCCATTTAATGTTCCAATAATTCGACCAAAACCAAGGTTTTTGGGATTTTCATCAATCGCAACTGCAATTCCGGTTTTTTTGTTAATTAACATAATTTTGCCCACTTGAGTTGGAATGGCAAAAATTTTAAAATGTTGATTCTTCTCTAAAATATCAGGATTATCTGAAGTTGTTAAAGTCACATAAGGTGTAATTTGTCTGGTTGTGGCTGACAATTTATAAATTGTGGTATCAATGTTTCAATCTTTAGCAGTTGCATCCCAAGTTGCCATGTTGAAAAATAAATCACCCCGCAAATCTAGGTAGCTACTGTAAATAATGCCACTATCTCATGGATTAGTTCCCGATTTGATTTTGGGTAAATTAATTGGTTCTGCTTGATAACCTAGTGCTGAATCATCGGGATTAACAAAAAAGATTTTATCTAAATAAGGTAATCAAGTTTCACCAGTAACATGGTTGTAATAATAATCTTTAGTAATCCCATAATTATTATTCACAATTAATGGATCAGTTTCACTTACAATCGGAAATCCCGTAGTTGCTGCTGGAGGAGTGCGGGTTAACAGACTATTTCTTCAAAGGGTATTACCAATACCAAAATTATTATCTGTTAAATGAGCATGAACATAGTTGGTAACTGGGTTGTGAGTAATGAACAAAGCGTTGGTAGAACTAATGGGAATGGTGTTCATTGGTTTAACCCGATATAAAGCCAAATCACCCACTTTAAATTTAGCTTGTACTCCTTTTAATCCAAAAATTCCTTTTCCTATAGTTAAAGTATTTGTATTGGGCGAAAAAACCGCATAACCTGCTCCCCCATTAGAAATACCACTTAAATCTAACAGTCCATAAATCACAATGGAACCATCACCTAATTGACTAATGACCCCATATTGATAACCCAATTTCGGAATTTCACCATGTCAAGTTGAACCTCTGGCATCAAACCGAGGTGTTTTATCAGGAGCAACTAATTCTAATTTACCAGTTTTAGGATCTAAAGGAACGATATATTGAAATTTTCAATTATCGTTAGCTTGATCATTTCCCACCCGGGTGGCTGGAACATGTAAATAAATTCTTTTAGTGATTTGTGAATAAGTTCAACCAATTACGGCAATGCCTTTTGGAAAGCCAAAAATGGGCTCACTTGCTCCTTCAGGAGCAATGTGACCCATTCGAACTAATTCCTCTTTAACATCTGTTTTCCAAACTGTTTGTCCAAATCAATCCAATTGAAAAACCGTGTTTTCATTAAATAATACTGGTCCAACCTCAGAGATAATGGTTGGAAACCGGGTATTAGCATTAAAAGTGATTTGATCACTAGTTTGGGCTTGAGAACGATAATTTTTCAGTGTATTTACTGTATTTACCGAACTATGATCATGCGCCGTAAAAATAACACTACTTACTGACACACCACTAATTAATAATAAAAATGATGATAAAACCTTTTTAAACATGAATGTTTGTTAGTTTGACTTATAAAAACAACAAAACAAAAAGTAGTCACAAGCCAAAATGGTTACATCTTCATAATATAACCACAAGTATTTTGATAATAATATATTTTCCCTAAAACGGTGGAATAGTTATGGTATTTTGGGGGATAAATGGGGCCATTTTCCCCCCAAAATTGTATCAAGTTCTCCCATTTAAATTCCTAATGAAATTGCTGAATTTTAGTAAAATTTCATGCTATTTTTACGATTTTTATAATAAAATCGGAGTAATTAGAGGATTGAAGGGTTTGTCACCTGTAATTTAGTTCATTTTTGCTGCAAAAGAAGCGAAATAAATTAAATTAATAACAAAATCTCACCCAATTAATCTTCTTGTTTTTGTTAGTATTATTGATTGCTAGTAATCCCAATTCAGGCATCATAATACTAAGTGATTTTAGTTTTTTCTCAAAAAACTAAATGTTTTAGAATCGGATAAATGAAGCACATTACCAAAAATAAATTGTTTTTGTTAGTGTGTTTTTTCATTTTTGTTCGTTCTTTTTTTCTCGAGCAATCGGTATTTATTTACTATGAAAAAAAGATTTAAATCACGACGTTGAATTAGTCTGATTGGTCTGATTATTACCAGTAGTACGCTTTGAGGAATCGCATCAGTTCGCCCAGCAGCAACTACTTCCATTAATTCCAATAGTAAAATTAAATTACACCAAGCCCAAGCCGCAGCACCAGCACCTTCAGCAACTTCAACTGAAGCTGATGGCACATACATTTATCGTCCATCTTCTTTAACCTTTACTCCGCGCACAGCGGGATGAACTGCTAAATATCCATCCCAAGTGACTGCGGCTGATATTAGTGCGATGTTCAATTTGCAACCCCAAACTGTTAGTGATGGTCAAGCAACAGCAACTAATTCAGGTTATCAATTTCAAAAAGTTGATGCTAGTGGTAAAGGGACTAAAGTAGAAATTAGTGGTTTAAACGCTGAAGTTTCACATTTCCTAGGTCAACTTTCTAATAATCAATTAAGAAATTTGAACATTGAATTTGTTAATGTTGATGATGTAAAAGGGACACTCAATTTTCGGGTTTATCAACCATTAAGTGCTTATCAATTAAGTAGTAACGTACCAACAAATACTCAATTGAATTCATCTAATAACAGTTATCGGGCTTTAATTCTTCCGCCAACTGATAAAAAAGATACTAGTGATGCGACTCTGTGAAAGTGAGATGAAAGTCTAACTTTAAACAAAGTTAAATTTACCTTTCGTTGAAACAGCAATGCCAACATCATTAGCTACATTAATCAACTAAATACTAAAAGTTCTACCGTAACTGAAGAAGCAGTAAAAACTAATTTCTTTGTAGTAACTCCTGATTTTGTACCGCCATACCAAACATTAAAATTTCCTACACCAACAGTTACTTTAACTCCAACGGATAATTTAGGTCGATTAAATGTTGCAGTTACACTTAATGATGAATTTTCTAATACTGATAAATCATTCTCTAGAACTTTCTTAGGTTTTCAAACTGATACTCAAGACGCTGTACAATCAGGGGTTCAATTGCACATTTTATCTGATGAACAATTAACTCAATCTATCATTAAATTACCTTTATGAGATCAAACCCAACCTGATGGTACTGTTACTTCATTTACCAATAAAAAAGTTGGTGATTTATTACCTACCCAATTTTTAAATGCTCGTAATGCTGATGCGAAATATAAAAATTATTCTTTATTGGATTTAATTACGGGTAAAAAAATTGATACTAGTAATAAAGTGGTTCCAAAAGTTCCCCAAACTTTAACGGCCAGTGGAGCAGATGCTGCAGCAACTGAACAAAAAACTGATGTTGGAATTGCTCCTTTGGAATTACCAACATCCATTGCCGGATTTCAAAATGAAATCGCTTATCTAACTCTAGCGGGTGATCGAGCTAAAACAGGTAAACTTACTGATTTACCTGAATTTAAGATCACTGAAGTTCGAGGTGTCGCTAACGATCGGGTAGGAATAGTTGATTTATTAATTTATTACCAAACATTAGACAATGCTGCTGAATTAGTTCAGGCTGCGCCAATGCATGTGCGTTATAAGGGTTTTAATGCTAACCCAAACAGTGGTTCATCTTTATTATTCAGCTGAAACAGTTCTTTACCAACTGATTTAGCAACACTAAGTAGTGACCAAATTTTCAACACCTTCAAGAATCAAATTGGGAATAATAATTATGCTGGATCATTCATTAATGATGATGCAGCTAAGTTATTTGTGTCCCGCTTCTTTACTAGTTCAACTTATTTCTCTGATGAATTTTATAAACGTTATGAGCCTAATTTAAATCAAGGAGCTCAAGTTTCAGTTGAACAAGTACAAACAAGTAGTAATTCTTCTGAAGCTGATAGTATTAAAATTTCCATTAAAATGGCAAATTTTAATGGAATGAAAGAACACGTTTTAACCAACATTTTCTTAGCACATCAAAGTGTAGTGAATATTCCTCATGATAAAGTTAGCACAATCGAACCCTTACAAGAATTTTTGTTACGTAATCACCGGTTTGCTAATCGGTTTGCTAGCAGTTTAACTGATGAAGAAATTTTGGAAATGTTTCAATTAACCATTCCTAATGGGGGTGAAATTTATACTGATCCATTATCCACTGCTAAAGTTTTTGCGATCGCTAATGATCAAGACGGACAATTAATTGTGATTTTGTTGTTGCCTAAATTTAATGGAGTAGAAAACTACGAATATAATTTCCGCATCAATAATTTTCGACAAAATGAGGCTTTAGAAAATGGCTTGTCTTTAACTCATGTACCCGAAATTAATTTACCAGCAACTTTCTTAGCGCGAAACCCATTAGATCCGAGTGATTTAACCACTAGTGATATTTTGGATAATTTATTTTCCAGTTTGCCAATTGCAATTGCCCGATTATTGAATGCTAATGATTTAACAATTGTCGAACGGGGTGAAAATTATGTTGTAGTTAATTTAAGAATTAACTGACGTGAATTGCTAAATCGTACTAATAATAGTCTTGAAGAACAACCTAATTCCCGAACTAATAATCAAACCAATCAAAACCCAAATAATGAGACTGATCCTGCTGTTACTACACCAGCTAATAGATCAACAACCACATCAACTACTTCAACTAATTTAGTTCATCATGAAGATGAACTAACAGCCGTTGACAACAGTAGCAGTGATGAAACTAGTGATGGCAAAAATCAAGTATTACGATTTGTGATTAATGGCTTTTTAGGCAAAAATGGTTTCCAAGCTAACAACCAAAGTCCTGTTGCCCAAATTCCAGTTTTAGATGATGCTTACATTGCTGTTATTGGCGTGATCGTAACCACAGTTTTAGCTGCAGCAGCTGCGATTAAAGGCACCCTTTTTTATCGTCGTCGTAAATATTATACTGATGGGTTAGAACCAGAACCTAGTTCATTGTCACAAAAGAATAAAACCAATATTCGAAGTTCAAGTTCTGATAAAAACAATCATCATAGATCTCAAATTAAAAATAAAAGCCGACAAAATAATAAAAAAACAGTTGCTAATTATCGAGCTGATGACTGGGGGAAAATCTAATGAAATCATTAATGAAAAAAATCAATCAACGTTTGCGCATTGGTCTAACAGCGATTGTGGGTTTAGGTTTTTTTGCAACAATAGGTACGGTTTTTGCTCATACTACATCTCCGACTAGTCCAACAAATAAAACTGCACTTAATTCAGTCAATCAAAAATTAGTCGATCAACATGGTCATAGAATTTTACAGCAAGCTAAAACTGTACAAGCAACTAAAACAATTAATGATTTTGATTTTCCTGAACCAGAATTTGTTAATAGCAATGGAAAATTAGGCGAATACAATGTACGCAACATTTATAACGCTAACGGAGCTTCTTTGTATTATGCTAAAGCTAGATCCACTAATTCAGTTAAATTAACATCCTCTAGTTCAACTTCATCTGAACCTTTTGATAATTTAGTCTTAATTGGTAACAACGATAATAAAGTAATTTGAAGTGTTGATGCTGAAAAAATTAAAAACACAATCAACACTAATCGTTCTTCTTCATCAACATCTTCTCCTCAATCTAGTAGCAGCTCTGAGAGTAATTCAGCAACAGTTGCACCCGTGACAACTGCATCAATTAGTGTACGAATTAATAAAGCCGAATTTTCCGCAGCAGCTAATGCCTTTTTTGTCAGTGTTTTTGCTAAAATTAGCGACACTCAAAGTCATACTGCTATTATCAAAATTACTAGAGATGAAGGAACCGTATCTGTTTATCACGATGCTGCTTTAGAGACTAAAAGTATGTCAGCATCTAATGGAACAGATTATAAGACTCATGAATTTAATCATCTAGTAATTCGTGTTGATGGTGTAAATCCAACCATTTTAATGTTAACAGGTGTTTTGAATAATCAATCTGGCAAAAATGTTATTGCAGCATTTTCAGTTAGTGCAGGAACATTGGGTACTTCTGGTGTTTTTACATCTGCTGCATCATCTGATTTTACAGATACAATTAAAAACGCTGGTGGCAAACTAATTATTACCAACTCCATTTTTGATAATGGAGCTTTATTATTAGTTTATTTTGTCTTGAGTGCATCAAGTGAGACAACTTCTAATAATCCTAAAATTTATTCTTTTTCATTAAGGGATAATCTTTTACAAAACCCTCAAAGTACTGATTTACGGGCTATAACCAATAATTCTGGAGAACAAACCCTTTTTAACGTTGAAAAAAATTCTAATGGTTTATTTTTAATCGCAAAAAGCACTAGCGGAACTAAAGGCGATTATGCTTCAACCAGTGAACTCGTAGTATCAAAAGTATCTGCATCAGTGGATATTAACAACGCCAATGTTACTTTAAACACTCACGCCAATAATGTAAACTATTTAGCTGGATTAGCACCAAGTGGCATTGCTCCAATTAACAATGGCAATAACTTACTACCCGGAGCAGCTTATGTAACTGTAAATGCAAATCATGTTTTAGTTGCTTTAAAAA
Organism: Mycoplasmoides fastidiosum; assembly: GCF_024498275.1. Classification (GTDB taxonomy): domain Bacteria; phylum Bacillota_I; class Bacilli_A; order Mycoplasmatales; family Mycoplasmoidaceae; genus Mycoplasma_N; species Mycoplasma_N fastidiosum. The sequence continues at coordinate 288,086 of NZ_CP101809.1, read as the reverse complement.
ATGACTTCTCTTATTTGCAACAAATTACGTTAATCAACAGTATTCCAAGTGGTGTTAAGATTTTAAACATCAGTAATAATGGTGTTTATTATTTAATTCATTTATCTAATGGTCAAATTATTGCCTATGATAATAATGGATTTGTTGGCTATGCTGATAAGCTTAATTTAGCTTTAGAAACTGTTGCCTCTGTTTCATTTATTCCTCAAAGTGAAATTAATGATGGTGCCCGTTATACCACTCAAAAGTTTGATGAATTTAAAACATCTTTTGAAGCTAATTCTTCTAGTTTTTTTGTGCGCGGTAATCCATATAATAATCGTACTTATCAACCGGTTTATGAGTATGAATTTGAAAAAGGCACAGCTCCTGCTGATGCAAATTATGGCGAAGAAGCAACTGTTAATGTTTTCCAAAAACTACGGAAATTAGGAACAAATGGTTTACCAAATACTAGTGACACCACTGGAATAAAATACTTTGTTGGCTCTTATAAATATCAACTTTATACTAAAGAAGCTAGTGTAAAAATTAAAAATGTAGTGCGTCCTTTTGTTCTCAAATCATTACCAACTGATGTTGCTGCTTTTTATAATTTACAAGATAATCGTCAAGTTGCAATTGATGATTTTTTAGAAATTAAAAACGTTAATTTAAACGACAAATATACTAGTTTAAATAATGTAGCCATTACTTTCCGTGGTAGTAATAATCCCTCACGTTTAACAATTAATGTTACAGTTGGTTATGCTTGAAGAAATAATGCTAAAGTTAATTCAACCACATTTAATGTTACCTTTCAAGGATTTCAAGATACTAAAAATCTATTACAAGAATTTAGTTACACTTTAAATCCGAAAACAATCGAAACTTTAAACCCAGCTTTTTCACGCATTTTCCCATCTGATTTGCAACCTGATCAAGTGATTGATGAATTTATTCAATTATCAGATGAGTTAAAAAGATATAACTATGTAGTTGATATTATTCCCAAAAACACCACCGGGTCGGCCATTTTAACAATTACCTTTGATTTCAGAGGTGAAAATGTTGTTTTGGCTCCCGCTAACATTACTGATGGAACTTTGGTAACTCATAATTCAGTGACTTGAGAGACTTTATCTGTATTCAAAGCTGATCCTAATTACAACGAGAATTTTTTATTTGGATTTAGTACTTTTGAAGAAATTAAACAAAAAACTTTAAAAGATGATAGTGGTAAAGTTGCTGTTTTGTTACAACCTTCTGATTTGGTTAAAAAATTCCGAACTAGTGATGGAAGTCAAGAAAAAGATATTACTGAAAAAGTTAAAGTTGCTATTGATGAATTAGGCTTATTTGTTGCCTCACCAATTGTACGACGCTGAATTACCCAAATCAATATAACTGATGTTAATGATTTATTGGGTTCATTCAAATTAGAAGTTGTTTTATCCCAACCATTACCAGGTAGTTTGACTACAAAATTTAGTCATAACTTTAATGGCTTTGCTCGTCGTGCGGCTACTAATGCTGATATTTTTACGGTCACTTTTCTTGAAGATAAAGAAGCATATGTTAATGAGTTTGCGCCACTAGAAGATGAAAACTTATTTAATCTTTTACCTTCACAAGTCTTGGCTGAAGATTTATTGCAACGAGCTAATGATGTTTTAAGTAAACAAAACCAAATTCAAGGTGGTTTAATTACTTTATCCCAAGCTGCAGAAGAAGCTAAACCCATTATTAGTTTAAGTGCTGATAATCCTAAAGGGAACTTGTTGGTTTCACTTTATTTTGAATCTTTCTTAAGTTACAACCCAACAACTAGTCAAATCACCTTATTACGCAACCAAAAAATTAGTCGTGTCTATTCTGGATTTAAAACTGGTGACCCAGTTGATAATAGCACTGGTTATTTCATTAACTGAAAATCCATTAATGATGTTGTTTTAAAAAATGGCAACCTAAAAATTGATCAGTTAACTGCTAATCAATTCCATGAATATTTGCGACAATTAAATAGTTATCAAATTGCGGAGTTATTTGCTAATTTATCTTTTGCTGCAACTGAAAAATATTCAGCTAATCCGAATTTAATTAGTACCAATTTAGCTGTTGATAATAATCGGGGCACTATTACTGTCACTTTAAATTTTGAACAATGAAACCAACGGGGCGGCATTACTAGTTTTGTGCAAGAATTTTCAGGTTTTTTAATTCCTGAAAACGCTTGAAATGAAGCTGTTGCGGAATTTGACCCCTTTAACGGATTAGATCCAAATGATCCTAGTTTTGCTCAAGCTAAAAGTGTTACTCCAGCTGATCAAGCTAGTGCAGAGATTTTAGCTAACTTTTATTCTTTTAGTAATAGTGTATTTAATAACGTTGAAAAAGAAATTTATTTCTTATTCAACACCAACACGGGAACTGGTCAAATTCACTTCTTTGTAAAAACTCCTAAATTAGCAGCCGCAAGTACAACTAGTTCTACAACTGATCCAGTCGATAATAACAACAATGCTGCTCCAACTGCCCCCCAAACTCCAGCTGATCCGAATGATCAAACAAATTCAAATGGCTCAACCAGTCCAGCTGATTCAACTGATCAATCTAATTCAACTCCTTCTCCTGATCCAACCGTTCCAAGTACTCAACCCACCCCACCAACTCCAACAACACCAGCCAATGCTCCTGCAGCTCCAGCAACTACATTAGTCCATCAAGTTCAAACTAAAATAATTAGAATGGACGATGCAACTAAGACTGATGACACTGATACTGATCAATCCAAAACTAAGACCTTTAATACCCAAGTGATTCCTTATCGGAGTTTAAGTCAGCGTGGCTTTGTTGAACTAGCTAAATCTGGTCAAGTTATTAGCGGTTTTAAAGAATTACAACTATATCCAAGCTTCACAAATAGTATTATTTATATTCTTTTAGCAATTTTCTTACCAACAGTTTTAATTGGTCCTGCAATTTATGTCTTTCACCGTTTAAGACGGAAATACATGGTTGCATATTACGAAAACAAATTGAAAAAAAGACTGGAAAAAGAATTTGGCACCCACAGCTAATCGTTTGCTTTTTTTCTCTTTTTTCATTGATTAATAACAAAACAAAATCCTTGCTTTATTTAGCAAGGATTTTGTTATTTCTAATTTTGTTTTAACCTAAATTACAATTTTTAGATTTTTAATAATCAAACCAGTTTAATCCCCGATTAATTGGTCATCAATCACTGAAAATGCCAAACCCCTTTGTTGATAATCTAGTATAATATATCCAATTAATTTAGCACCATGATAGTATTAAATTGGGGTCATAATGAGGCCAAAATGGTATTATAATGGAGCTTTATTGACGCATCAATCATTCAAATTACCTTATGTAGTCAAATCAATCTAGGATTGATTGGTTATATAGTTGTTATGCATATGAAAAAAAAGTCTTTTTTATGACGTTGAATGAGTGGAATTTGTTTAATCACAGCAAGCAGTATTGCTTTCTGATCAATTACAAACTTCAACAATAATACAACACTTCACACCCAAAAACCACCACTAATCAGCACTAGAGTTCAACATGCTGACGCAGTAGCAACCGCTACTGAAGGTGATGGTGCTTATCTTTATCGACCTTCTTCATTGGTTTTCAAACCCCAAGAATCCCGATGAACTCCAAAATACCCTTCCCAAGTCACAGCAGCAGATGTGGTTTCCATGTTTGATATCAAGCCCCAAACTTCTGCCAATGGAGAAGCTACTGCGACTGATACTGGTTATCAATTTGAAACTGTTGACGAAGATGGAGTGGGAACTAAAATTGAAACAAGTAGTTTATCATCAACTTTAAATTTTCAATTAGGACAACTATCCACTAATGTTGCTAGTAATTTAAATATTGAATTTACTAATATTGATGATGTAAACGGCACTTTAAATTTCCGAGTTTTTCAACCCATTAGTGCTTATACAGTATCTGGAACAACTTATAGCAATGCGCAGTTAACTAACACAACTACTGCTAATTATCGAGCTGTGATTCTTCCGCCAACTGATCGGGCTGATGAAACTGATCCCACCTTGTGAAAATGGGATACAGCAATTCGGTTAAGACGCGTCACCTTCCGGTTTAATTGAAATACTGATGCTAATATCATCAGTTTAATTCGCCAATCAAATTTACGCACTAACCAAATTCCCTTAAACTTCATTACCAGCAACTTTTATGCGATTGTTCCTGATTACACTCCGCCCCACCAAAAATTAACTTTTCCTCAACCCCGCATTAGTTTAAGTCATAACTTAGCTGCGGGAATTTTAGGAGTGCAAGTTGAATTAGATAGTCATTTTTCTAATAATCCCAAAACTTTTTTTCGAACTTTTTTAGGATTTAATCACGCCAACACCAGTGCCAGAAACATCCGCACTGGTGTCACCATTAATGCTTTAAGTAACCAACAGCTATTGAATTCTGAAATTAGATTGCCTTTATGGGATCGACCAGGATCAAATGGTAATACTATTTCGTTTATTAACAAAAAAGTTAGTGATTTGCTGCCGACCCAATTTTTATCCTGAAAAGAAACTACAGCTGAATCATATAAAAACTATTCTCTACTCGATTTGGTTACTGGTAAAAAAATTGCTGCAGCTGGTGGGGGTGGGCAAGGTTCTAATGAACTTGCTCCCTTAGATGTTAAAGTTGCTGGTTTTGAAAATGGAATTGCCTACTTAACCCTAGCCGGTGATCGGTCTAAAACTGGTTCGAATGCAGAATTACCAGAATTCAACATCACTGAAGTTCGGGGGTTTGCGGATGATCGAAAGGGAACAGTTGATTTATTAATTTATTTTCAAACCCTAAATAATGCTGCTGCAGTGGTACAAGCAACCCCATTGCATTTGCAATACACTGGATTTAACACCAACACTAACAGCGGATCATCATTATTTTTCACTTGAAACAGTAGTTTACCATCTGATTTAGCAACTCTAACTAGTAATGAGATTTTAACTTCATTCCGCAACCAAATTGGGAATAATAACTATACTGGAGCTTTTACAAATAATGCGGTTGCCAAATCATTTGTCTCCCGCTTCTTTACTAGTTCACGTTATTTTTCGGATGAATACCAAAAATCATATGACCCAGTTGCTGCCCAAGGCGCAACTGTGGCAATTGAACCTGTTAAAGTAAATGCTGCTGCAACCGAATCAGACAGTATCAAGATTTCGATCAAAATGGCTAGTTTTAACGGTACACGTGATCAAGTTTTTACTAACACTTTTATAGCCCACCAGAACAGCATTAACATTGATCCTAAATTAGTTAGTACAATTGAACCCCGTCAAGAGTTTTTATTACGAAATCACCGTTTCTCCCAGACTTTTGCCAGTCGGTTAACTGACGATCAGATTTTGCAAATTTTTAACTTAACCATTCCCCCTGGTGGTAATCAATACACTTCAGATTTAAGAGAAGCTAAAGTTTTCTCAATCTCTAATGATCAAGAAGGGCAGTTAATTGTTGTCTTGTTATTACCTAGGTTTAACGGAATTGAAAATTACGAATTTAATTTTCGGGTTAATAACTTTCGACAGAACGAAGCTTTAGAAAACGGTTTATCACTAACCCATGTACCTGTTATTAGTTTACCTTCAACTTTTTTAGCCCGTAATCCCTTAGATCCAAATGATCTAACTACAAATGATATTTTAACTAACTTGTTTTCAAGTTTACCAACCGCGATTGCGCGATTATTAAACCCGAATGATTTAGAGATTGTTGAACGAAAACCTAATTCAGTTGTTGTCGATCTGAAAATCAACTGGAACGAATTAATTAATCGCACTAACAATAGCATTAACAACCCTAGCAATGCTGATGCTGCAGCTGATGAACAACCAACTTCTGAAACAGCAAATGTTGATGAGACACCAGAACAAGACACCCAAACCCAATTGGACTTAGTCCGGCACGAAAATGAAGTAGCTGCTAATTCAAATGAAGCTAACCAAACAGGACGAACCCAAACTTTAAGATTTGTCATTAACGGATTTTTGGGCAGAAATGGTTTTGTTACTAACAACCAAAGCCCAGTTGCCCAAATTGCAATTTTAGATAATGTTTATATTGCAATTATTGGCGCTTCCATGACTGCTTTATTGTTTGTTGGCGCAGTAGTAAGTGGTAGTATTTACTACCGTCGGAAACGCATTTATGGAACTGCATTAGAAGCTGATACTGAAATTAATCCACGTCGTAAACGCTTCTTTCGTCGCAAATCAACAAAGGCAACTGAACAAAAAACTAAGCTGGTTCATCATAAAATCAAAAATAATGATCGCCCCCGTCCAGTGAAATCATCTGCTAATTATCAATCCAATGATTGAGGTAAAATTTAATGCCAACTTGACTTAAAAAATGCAGTCAACTAATTAAAATCTGGTTTGTTATTTTAATTAGTTTCAGCTTCTTTACTGCCATTGCTTCCATTTTTAGCCAAACAATTACTAACCAATCCCAATTAACTAAAAAATTGGACGAACCTAGTGCTGGATTTAAACTACAAAGACACCAGGATGCTTTGACCACAACCGATGAACAAATCCAACCACCTACTCCAGTTGCTAAAACCCTAGCTGATTTTGATTTTCCTGAACCAGAATTTATTAATGGGGGCAAATTAGGCCCTTATAATGTGCACAATATTTATGATGCGGCTGGGTTTGCTTTATTGTATGCTAAAGCTAAAACCAATTCTGATACAGCAACAGCAGCAACTGAACCATTTGATCATTTAGTTTTAATCAACAACCGTGATAACAGTTTAACTTGAAATATTAGTGCTACTGAAATGATTGCTCAAATCAAAACTACCCGAGCAACTCCAACTGGTGCACGCACAAGTGCTGATCCAGCTGATATTACTGGATTAAGAATTAATAAAGCCCAATATTCTAGTGTCGCTAATGCTTTTTTTGTGAGTGTTTACGCCCGTACTAGTGCAACTAGTGGTAATACGGTTGTTTTAAAAATTAATCGGACTGATGGAGAAATTAGTGTTTATTATGACACTAAAACCGAAGAAGCCCAAAAATTAACAGCTTCTAATGGAACTAATTATTCCACTCGGGAATTCAACCATTTAGTCATTCGGACTGATGGATTAAATCCGAATTTATTAATGGTTGCTGGGAATTTAAATAAAGATAATAACAATAATGTTATTACTGCTTTTTTAATTAGCAACCAAAGAATTGATACTAGTGGAATGTTATTAGCAACCCCAACTAATTATGTTGCCCAAATCCAAAGTGGAGCAGAATTAATTGTTACTAATTCCATTTTTAGTAACAGTGCCTTATTATTAGTTTTCTTTGTGAGAACTTCAGCGAATGAAGCGGTTGCCAATAGTCCTAAAATCTATTCTTTTTCTTTGAATAGTAATGTTTTACAATCACCTGCAGAAACTGCTATTAGCAGTTTTAATGATTCAGTTAAACAAACCTTTTTCACTGTTGAAACAAATTCAAAGGGATTATTTTTAAACGCCAAAAGCCAAAAAGAAAATAACCAAAATTTCACCAGCAATGGTAAAGTGTTAGTGCAAAAATTAAGCGCTAGCATTAACATTAATAACGCTGCAGTCGAAATTAGTAAATACGAACAAAACGTTCCCTATTTAGCCAATATGAACCCTAGCAGTTTTGTCCCCGTTTTGAATGAAAACAAACTGTTAAATGGAGCGGCTTATGTAACCGTGAATGAAAACCATGTTTTAGTGGCACTATCTGAAAACTTTGCTTACTTGCAACAAATTGCGTTGTTATCCAATATTCCCAATGGAGTGAAAATTTTAAGCATCAGTAATGATGGTCGTCATTACTTGATTCATTTATCTAATGGACAAATTCTAGCTTTCAATAACAGCGGGTTTGTAGCTTATGCCCAAAACTTAAATAATGCGTTTGAAGCGGTTTCACCAATTTCGTTTATTCCCCAATCCGAAATTCGGGACGGAGCTCGTTACACCACTTTAAAACCCAGTGATTTCCAAAATCAGTTTCGCGCCAACCAAACCGTTTTTTTAACTCCCCGGCCCGCTTATGCTTACACTGGTTTTGCACCCATTTATGAATACGAGTTTCATGAAACCACCATCACTGATTTAAACTTAGACTACAGTCATGAAATGGTGGTTAATGCCTACCAAAAACTACGGAACTTAGATCCATCAACCGGACTACCCCAAGCAACAGCAACCCCAAATTCAGTGCGTTATTTTTTGGGTTCTTATAAATACCAACTTTATGCTCGGGATGCGGTTTTAAACATTGCCCAACAAATTCCCCGCAATTTCATCTTGCGTTCTTTACCAACTGATGTAGCCGCATTTTATAACCGCAGTGAAAACTACCGCATTGCTGTGGCTGATTTTTTACGGTTAAAAAATGTTAATCTAAATGATAAATATGCTGATGTTAATAATCTATCAATTACTTTCAATGCAACTAACCGCCCTGCACGGTTTTTAGTTACTGTTAACATTGGTTATGTTTGAACCAATGGAACCCGTCAAAACCCCCGCCGGTTCCAATTTGCTTTTAATGGTTTTAACGGGACAACCCGAATCTTAGAAGAATTAAATTATACTTTGAACCCGAAAATTGGGGATCAATTAGACCCTAATTTTTCCCGGATTTTTCCTTCCCAACTGAAAGACAGTGATGTGATTGATCAATTCATTAGTTTATCAGACGAATTACAAAAATATTCTTACACCATTAATTTAGTTCCTGATAACACTAAAGGAACTGCCATCATTACAATTAGTTTTGATTTTGGGGGTGATAATGTGGCCTTATCAACCCATGGCATTGATCCTAAAGTCACTTTAGTGACCCCAAACTCTGTTACATGAGAAACCCCATCAGTTTTTAAAGCAGATAGTAATTACAACCAAACCTTTTTATTTGGTTTTAATACTTTTGATGACATTAGTAAAAAAAGAATCACTAATAATGACACCGAACAAAGTGTAAGTTTATTACAACCAAGTAATATTGCCAACCAGTTTAAAGAAGAAAATCAAACCACTGAAAAAAATTTAACTGACAAAATTAAAGTCGCTACTGATGTACTGGGTTTAATTACCGCATCCACAGTGGTTCGGAATTTAATTTCCCAAGTAACAATCACTGATATTAATGATTTATTAGGTTCATTTACCTTAAAAATTTCCTTAATTAATCCTTTACCAGGCAGTTTAGTCCGCGAATTTAGCCACAGCTTTACCGGATTTGCCCGCAGAAATCCGAATGTTTCAGATGCGTTTACTGTTGGGTTTGTAGAAGATCGCGAAGCTTATTTACGTCAGTTTAGTCCGGCTGATGATCAAAATTTATTTAACTTATTACCATCAAATATTGTGGCTGAAGATTTGGTGCAACGCGGCATTGCTCAATTGAGTGCTGAGAACAAAGTCTTAGGGGGGTTAATCAATTTATCCCAACCTGCAGCTGAAGCAAATCCGGTCATTAGTTTGAACGCGGATAATGCTCGGGGAAATTTATTGGTTTCTTTATTCTTTGAAACCTTTTTAGAATACAACCAGTTATCTGGTCAGTTCCAATTAATTCGTAACCGCAAAATTAGTAAAGTTTATACTGGTTTTAAAACTGGTGAACAAATTGATAATAACACTGGTTATTTCATTAACTGAAAAGCAAGTAATGATGTTGTTTTAGGTCGAGATCTAAGCACATTAAATACCACTGCAGGACAGTTTTATGCTGAATTACGTAAGTTATCAAATGATTATGAATTAGCTAAAATCTTTGCTGATCTTTCCCCAGCAGCCCAACGAAAATATGGCAGCAATCCGGATTTAGTACAAGCTACTTTAGATGTGAGCAACAGTCGGGGGACCATCACAATTACTTTAAATTTTGACCAGTGAAACGAAGGGAATGGGGTAACTACTTTTGTTCAAGAATTTTCTGGTTTCTTAATTCCTGAAGATGCCTGACAAAACGCAGTTGAAACCTTTGATCCGTTTAATGGTTTAGACCCGAATGATGACAGCTTTATTCAAGCTAAAAGTGTTACTCGGGCTGATCAAGCTAGTGGAACCGTTTTAGCTAACTTCTATTCTTTTGCTAATAGTGTGTTTAATAATTTAGAAAAAGAAGTGTACTTCTTATTCAATGCTAATGATGGGAGTGGTCAAATTCACTTCTTTGTGAAAACCCCGCAGTTAGCTCCCAGAGCAACTAACACCCCAACCCCACCCGCAAATAATAACCCTGCACCCCAACCCCAAAATCCCGCACCCGAAACTAATCCTGAACCAGATGACACTAGAAATCCAACTGATCCCGATCCCAATGCCACTCCTGCACCAACACCAGATCCAAGTGCAACCAATGTCACTCAAGCCCATTATGTACGGTTTGCTGATGAAGACGAAGTAAATACCGATACGGCTGACAGTGCAACCGATAACGTTAAAACCTTTAATACCCAAGTGATTCCTTACCGTAGTTTACGTGATCGCGGATTCATCGAACTAACCCACTCCGGACAAACCCTAACCGGTTTCCAACGTGTTCAGTTGTACCCCAATTTCACTAATAGCATTATTTATATCCTGTTAGCCATTTTCTTACCAATCATCATTTTTGGCCCCGCCTTATTTATTTTCCATACATTCCGTGGCAAACACATGATTGCTTACTACCAAAATAAATTACGCAAAATTTTGGAACGTGAGTTTAGCAGTAGTAGTGAATATAAAGAAAAATTACCCGAAATTAAAAACTAATTAATTAGTAACTGACAACATTAAAACCCTCCTGTTTTTTAAGCAACAGGAGGGTTTTGTTTTGTTATTTCGGGTCCTAAAAATTTATTTGGTTTGTCGCAGCACTTTGTTAACTAACACGGTCAATTCCCCAGTAAGAGAAAAACTATTACCTTGTAATTTAGTCATAATTAAAGCATCGCCCACTTTGATGGCATGAGTTTGATCCAGTTGACCCGAACCCTTAATGACCACTATTTCTAACCAGGCAAAATCTGGAAATTGATAAGTCCGGTTTTCTCCTGAATGCACAATTTTGTTTAAATGAAAATACTCATTTTGGATTAATTGTTGATCAGAAGCCCGATAAACAAAACGTGGAGTCTTAGGAGTTAAGCACGCAATGGCTTGAGTTAAATGAAGTTCACGTTTTTGCCCATTCTGTAACCGATCATAATCATAAATCCGGAATGTTAAATCTGATGATTGCTGAATTTCAAACACCGTTGTTTGTTCAGGAATAGCATGGATTGTGCCTGCAGGAATATAAATTGCTTCATCCTGAGCTAATTGCATTTCCGCAAATAAATTACTAAAATCTTGAGCCGCTAATTTTTGTTTGATTAAAGTTACATCATCACCTTGATAATCAATTAAAAAGGGGGCACCATTAGTTTTAAGCACATACCAAAATTCGTTTTTACCAAACGAATGATATTTGGCCTGAGCGTAGGCATCATCAGGGTGAATCTGAATGCTTAAAGCTTGTGCAGTATCAATCAGTTTTAATAAATTCGGATAAGCACCTTCATAATGATCAAATAAGGTTTTTTGCTCTTGAAACAAAGTTTCTAAACTGACTCCAGCAAATTCCGGATTCAAACAAACTGAACTATGATGCGGATAAGCCGAAATTAATCAGGCTTCACCAATGTTATCCAAATTGGATTGATAAATTTGTTTTAAATTTTGCCCACCCCAAATTACTGACTTTAAATAAGGTTGAAAAAATAAAAATTTTAAATTGGGGGTTGATGGTTGGGAACGGGATAATCTCATATAAAATTAAAGAATTAGACCAAATGGTCTAATTCGGATTTCAAAAAATAAAAGTAAATACTAATTTATAATTTTAATATTAATTAAAACATTTTTAACTGCGGATTAAATTACTCACCCAACTAACAACTATGACCAAAATTGTTTTTTTAGGCACGCCCGAGTTTGGCGCAAATACGTTGCAAACCCTAATCGCTATGAACCTAACCCCAATTCTGGTGGTTTGTCAACCAGATCGGCATTATAATCGCAAAAAAGAAGTTATTTTCTCGCCTGTCAAGCAATTGGCTTTAGCACACGAGATTCCTGTAGTTCAACCCGAAAAAGTTAGTCAGATTTATGAGCAGTTAGTAAGTTTGCAACCCGATTTGTTATTAACTGCTGCTTATGGCCAGTTTATTCCCGAAAAAATTTTACAAATTCCGCGCTTAGGCGCTTGGAATGTGCATGGTTCATTATTACCCGCTTTACGCGGGGGAGCACCGATTCAATGAGCGATTATTAACCAATTGTCCGAAACTGGGGTTTCATTAATGCGCATGGTCAAAAAAATGGACGCGGGCGGAGTGATAGCTCAAGAAGTTATTCCAATTAGTGCTGATGAAACTTATCAATCACTACTAAAAAAATTTTTATTAGCCACTACAGAATTATTAAAAAATCATTTTCCTAAACTAATTAATCAACAATATCACGAAGTGGCCCAAGATGAGTCTGCAGTCAGTTTTGCTTATAACATTCAACCCCACGAAATTTATGTTGATTGGCACCAACCCGCAGCAGTAATTGATGCTCTAGTACGGGGTTTATATAACAAGCCTTTAGCCAAAACCCGCTACCAGGATTTAGAAATTAAAATCCACCATTTAACTTATGATGCCACTAGTCATACTGATCAAGCGCCTGGGACAATTGTTAGTTTAGACCGTAACGGCATTGGTGTGGCCACAGCTGATCAAAAAGTTTTATTTTTAAAAGTGATTCAGTTACCATCGAAAAATCCCCAAGAGGTTCGGGCTTTAATTAATGGTAAAATACCTTTCGAGATCCATCAGAAATTTAGCAACTTTAGTTAATCACTAAAGTTGCTTGTTTAAACAGAAACTACGACCTATGCCAAAAGAGTTAATTAATAAAAGTGATTTCAAAAAAAACTTAGGTTTACCCAAATTTTTTTGGTTTAAGAATGAAGAAGAAATCAGTCAACTACTAACTAAATTCAGTCAACAAACAACCGAATCAACCACTGATCCGCTTGATCATGAAGATTTTGACGAAGAAGCAACCGAATTAGATGAAGCTGAAGTTGAAGAAGCATTTGATTTATTGTTCAGCACTAAAAACGAACAACGCTTATTTAAGCTATTAACTAAACTCCAAAAACAACCAGAAGATCAATTAACCCAACAATTAGTCAAAAAAGTTGTTGGGTTAATTAATGATGAACAACTAGATTTTTTGAAAAACCAGTTTGCGGTTTACGGAATTGTTTTTAATGAACTAAAAAAATTTTTAGCCATTCGGTTCAAAATTCCCTTTCAAAAAATTTTTGACCACAGCTTTAAAACTAATAGAGATTCATCCCAGATTATTTTAGAAAATTTAGACCAAGAAGAATTTATTTATTTAAAACCCAAAATTATTTACCAAAATTTTTATTTAAATCCTTCGGCTTTAATTAAAAAAAATAACAAGTTTTATGTCATTGAATCCAAAGCTAGTACGGTCCAAAAGCGGGATAATTTTTTAGACTTTATTTTTTTTGAACGTATCATGCAACGCGCCCAGTATTTTGAAGTTAGTTGTTATTTAAACGTTTTATTGAAAAAGACTAAACGCGCAGTGGGAGGGTCTATTATTGATTTTATTATTACTTCAAATATTCCTTATACCCGTCAAGTTAACAATAAATTACATAAATTAATAAAGTTCCATACTGATCAATACGATTTAATTAACCATTCTCAAAAACAGCTGTTTTTCCATCCCGCAACCGAACAAGACTGAAGTGAACAAGTTGCGGGTATTTCGTGTGCCCGAATAATGGATTGGAAAATTATTAATGCACATGATGAAAAAGAAGTGGACTGAAAACAGTATAGCTTTATTAATGTCAATAATTTTTTAGATAAATCATTACATTTTAATGATTATTTTATTCAACCATTGCCCAATGAAATGTTAGAAGGTTATCATTACCAAACTTATTTTGCTGAATACTGTTTAGCTCTTCAATCCGAACAATGAGAATCTTACCACCAGGTTTACCAGTTGGTGCAAGCCGAGAAAAAACGTAATAAATTCAATAAAACTGAGCAAACCCTCAATTGAATTTATACCAGCTTAGCTCATCCTGAATTGATTGCTCCATTACGAAATAGCGAAGTTCATGCTAATGAATTCATTGATTTTGATCATTTCTTTGATTTATCGAAATTTAAAACAAGAAAATTAACTCCCGATTTTTTTTATGCTGATCTGAATGGTGAATCCAAATTCATTGACTGAATTAGTTGAAAAAAATTATTATTATGTTTGTATCCTGAAGCGAACTATAGTGGGAATTTTTTAAGAACAAAAAAATTATTTGAATGGTTTTTTCGAAACTGGACTAATCGAAAAACTGATCTAGCCATCATCAACCGCAAACTGCAAACCCTTTTTTTTGGTAAATATTTTTTTAAACAAGCAACTCCCCAAGCTTTTTTGGTCAACCAAAAAGCTGTAACACTTTATCAAGAATATTGTCAAAGTCCTAATAAAGTTTATTATGACTTTGAATCATTAGCTTTACCTTTAGCGATCATGGAACAAACCTATCCCTATCAGCAAATTGTCAACCAAATTTCCATCATTAAAAACATTGATGGAGCAGGGATTGATCACTGTGAAAACCGGGTTTATGATCCGTTGCACTTAAATGTGCAAATGTTCAAAGAAATCATTGATTTAATTCATGTTGATCCCAACAAAAATCCCAAATACATTGTTTATAACAAGGCCTTTGAAAATACCCGATTAAAAGAAATGGCTGTTTTAATTAATGAACCAATTTATTTTGAAAAAGTATTAGATATCATTACTAATACTTTAGATTTAGCTGATTTTTTTGACTATCGCAAAACCACCATTTTAGCAGTTAAACTACGAGCTTATCATTCCATCAAAAAAGTGATTGAACTCGTTCCTCCCGAATTTTTAGCTAAAGCCAAAGCCACTAGTTACAAAGTGATTGAAAAAGTACAAAACGGGATGATTTGTCAAAGCCTTTCAATTCAACGTTATCTAAACCAAATTAATAACGCTTTGTGAACTACTAATGTTAGGTTAATGAAACAATATTGTGAAAATGATGTGCGTTCGATGATTGCAGTTGAATACTTAATGGAACAAATCGTTACTGCAGCAATGCAAAACCAAACAATTTTAGACATTGAAAAATGAACTGATCTAAATGATGTATAAAAAAACTAGCTTAATTTTTAAGCTAGTTTTTTTATTGTTCGATTTAAAAACGATTCAGAACCTAGAAGAAGCGACGTAAGTTGGTTTTCTTGTTTCAGTAAAAAATGAATCCCCCCACTCCAGTTGCTAAAACTGAGAAAAGTGGAATTGATGTACTTAAAGCAATCACTAAAGTTTGGTGACGGTTTTTAGCAACTCAGGATAGTTGGAAATTATAATTCCGTGGTAAGACTTTTAAAGTGTCAGTAAAGACATTACGTTGGGGAATAACTTCCACATCTAACACCGCATTGTTTCAACTTAAGTTAAATTGGGCTGAATCCTTATTAAATCCAGTTGCCACTAAAGCATCAATGACATCAGCACGGAATTCAGGAGTAATGTCAATATCAGAACTGTAATTTTGGATTACAGCTTCAGAACGTTGACGATCAAAAGCAAAGTGGTAGAAATCTTCTAGTTTTGGTACGTTACGGTAAACAAAAACTCTAGATAAATTTTCATCCAATCCTAAAGCCCGCGCTAATGAAGGAGTAATGGTATCTTTAGGATAAGTTAATTGGAAAGAAAGTGTTCCATTTACTAACGCATTCAATAAACTTCCTTCAGATTGTACTGATAGGTTAGTAATTTGGGGATGATAACCCATTAAATCCAAATTAGAATTGTTTAAAGTCGTGTAGAACTTGGTTAGTTCACTAGCCGTAGCCGGATTAATATCATTATTAAAAGTTTCTGATTCATTAAACAAATTAGTTAGGGTTTTACCAGTTGAAAGTTGGTACGGGTCTAAATTGTAGTAGTTAGGACCGGTTGATTCTTGCTCCTCACTATCGTTGGGAGTTGCTTCTAAAGTGGAGAAGTCAAAAGCATTTGGTTCGTTTGCAATTGCCTTACCTTTTAATCCCACAAAGAAATCAGTTGTCTTTTTAAAATTAGTGAAATTAAAACTAAACCGGTTAGTACCATTAATTACTTGGTTTAAGATGTAATCAATGCGTAAAGTTCCTTGTTCATCGTTGGGATAAACAATTGGAGTTGCACTAATTCCTGGGGATGAAACTGTGAACCGGTTGTAAAACTCAATAATCCGTGGTACATCAGGACGGAATAAATTTGCATCCAGTGAACGTAGTGCATAAGATGGTAGGAAATTAAACAAGTTAGCCGGTAAATTCGAACCATTGATTGGATTAATTGTATCTAAGATATCAATGTCAGGATTACCATCACGTTGACCTAAAGCACGGAATTCTTTAACGGTTGTGGACGATGGGTTAATCACATAATTGAAAGTCGAAATAATTGTATTTGAAGAATTACTTAACCCATTCACAAAAGTTAGTGCGGCATTTAAATCAAAACTACTTACGATGTCATTATTACCAAAAGTAATATTAGAAATATAAAAATTAACGGTTGGAATATCGAAAAAACTTGTTTTTAAACGTTCGTAATTTAATGGTTTTAAAGTATCACGAATGAATTCGGGAGTTGCCTCAGTTTGAATTGGTGCACGGCCTAATTTAACTAATAAGTCCAAAGGTTGGGCTCATAAGATCGATAAACGTGAAGCTAAAGTTAAGAAACGATCAAAACCAACTGTCACCCGGGATTCTAATGAAACTGTGCGGCTAAATCAAGAATCACTCACTAAAGTAGCATAAAAAGTAGCTGAACTTGTTTGGGTTGCTGCAGGAGCAGGATCACTACCGCCACTAATTGATGAATTATTCACATTATCAGTTAAAGTTAAATAATTTAAACTTTGCACTAAATAAGTTTTGGTTGTATCACTACGGTTTTCAGCAGAAAAAATATCTTTGTTCACCTCTGATGCAAAAATTGGAATAATACCAGTTGTTGCTTGTGTATCATTATTTAAATCAAAGAAGTTATTTTCTACAAATAACCGATATGTTAAATTGTCATTTAAACTAACAACATCCGTTGAGCTAATTCCGAATTTACGAGTACCATTGGTTAAGATGTATGCTCCCGCATCATCAAGAACATTGACTAAACCATAATTTGAGTCAGAATCTGTTTTTGCAGCACCAGTAATTGCTTGGAAATCTTGGGTTTGAAAGAATTGACCACTATTATAAGCTAAGCGGTAAATTTGATTTTTAGACGCCTCTTGCATCAATACATAAGCAGTTGTATCTTTAAAAATGATTGATTGGATTGGGTCACGACTTGGTGTATTAATAATTGTGGCAGCAAAATTATTTTGCAAATTAATCAATAAAACTGCATCAGTCAAACTAATTGCGGCAACAAAATTAGATAAAGCTAATTGGGAACTTGGAACAAACCGAAAGAAATTATCCCAGTTTAAGTCTTTAAAATTTCTGCTGGAATTAAAATTATGCTCAAATGCAATATCTTTGCCAGAGCCACTATTGAAACCTTCTTTAAATTTTAAGTCTTGGTCAACAAAGGCATATGAAAGTTTGCTAAATGAACTAGTTTGACTTAAAGTGTCTGTTGGTTTATCCAATCAGGTTAATAAATAAATCTCTAAACCATCACCACTAACTACTGGTGTTAAATTAGTGATTAATTTATCTTTTAATTTTGTTGTATCTAATGCTTTCTTTTCAACAGTAGAATTTGGAACATTCGTATTTAAAAGCGCAAAATCCCCAGCAGCTCCAGTGCTGGCTGTTTCGGTTTTAAAGAAATAAACAAAACCATTTATGTATACTGCTTTAGTATATTTTTCGGTTAATGTGTATTCTTGATAAACTTTGGTAATGTTATTGGAGTTGTAAACAACAAATTTATAACTGCTTGCATTCTCTAAAGTAATACCAATAAAATTATTGCCGTTTTTATCGTAACTAATAACATCAATAATTTTATCGTTAGTGTTTAAAACTAATTCACCACCAGCAATCCCACTTCAGTTGGTGATGGTAATTTTATTAGTATTGTTGGCATAAGACAAATAAGCTTTAGCTGCGCGAGCCGAAACATATTTGGTGGAAGCTGTTTCAATGCGAACCGCGTCTTGATGAACACGACGTTCAGCAGTTAATCCTGACAAATTATTTGTCACATTAGAAGATAATGTCGCTTGTTGTTTTGGACGGGTTAAACCTAATCCAATTCCAAGCGCTGAAACAGCAACTGCACCAAATGCTAACCAGCGCAAAGAATATTTAGTTTTCTTTCGTTTAAATCACATTTTGTGATTACCATTACTTTCTAAAATAAATATTTCCTTGCTTAAAAAGAAAAGAATTTGTTATTTTTCAAACAAAATTAACTGATTTAAAACACAACCACAACCAATCAAAATCTTTGATTGGTTGTCTAGTTAGTCTCATTTTATCAAAACAAACTATAACATTATAGCTTTCTTCGAATTTTACCAGAATTAGGGCTGAAAAACCCAGTTTTTCGGTGAATAAAAAGCTCCAAAAGGAGGGAAAATTGTTAAAAATAAAGTTGTTACGCTTTTATTTCAATTCATTGGCCCGTTCTTGGGTTTTTTTAATATTAGCAAAGTCTAACCAGTAAAAAACTTGGTCTAAATCATGGCCGTCATCCAAGAATAAGCCATGTTCTTTTAAGGAATAGTTTTCTTTATCAGCAATCAAACCACCATAAATTACAGCACAGTTGTTTTTCACCGGAAATTCGCCAAAGAATTTAATTAGTTCCTTCTCCACAATTGATAAGTGCTGTTTAATAACTTCATTAGATAGATGCACGCGGTTGCGTAAATAAAAATAGGGCATATACACAAACACGACTTCAGAATCATTAACAAACTCAATCCCATCAAACAACCGCTTTAGTTCTGTTTGAATCACTAGTTGTAAATCATGAGCAGGACTAATTTCACTAATTAAATCAGTAATTTGCGCTCCTAAAATGACGATTGGTTTCATGCCGTATTCTAAAAGCATTTTCAAACGCAAGTTTTGGTTTTTATAATTATTTAGTTTGGGCGCTTCTTCAAAACTATTGTAATGATTAACCATGATATAACTCATACCCAATTCTTTCGCTTCTAAAAACGAAGCTGAACCCATATAATCACCATAAGCTAACGGCGCAACAGCTTGTAGCCCAATTTGGGATAAATAGACTTTTTTGTTGCCGTATTTAATTAAATTAAACAACCCTAAATATGACGGCAAAATAATGTAGTTATCTGGTAAATACTTATCAACCCCTGATAAAAACTTTTCAATTTGAAAAGTTTGCATATTTGTTTTTCAATTTAAAATAATTTTGTTCATTACTAAAAACCAGTTTATTTTTTATTCTTCATCTTGTGGTTTGGGCGTAAAACGTTGGGATCGATTGCGTTCGGCTAAATTAGCATTAATCGATAAGCGACTGGGGACATACCGTTTGGTAATAGCACTATCTTTAACAACGTCGTTATAATTATAAACCGAACTATTTTGCCGTAACAGATTGAAACGTTTGTGTAATTTCAATTTTGTCATAACTTTGTTTCGTTCCATAATCCGTTTTCATAAGGCTTCGTTAACACTACTATTTTTAGCTGCATCATCTAGTCCCATTTTTTCATAATAAATTTTCATATTATTTTCTAACCGGGCTCTTTTAGCATCATGGATGTCAGTTAGTTTAGTTGCAAATTCTTGAAACAACTTGTCTGTTGCTTTGGAATTATGGGATAAGCGAAAAATTTTACCTTGATCTAAAATAATTTTCTTCTGATCGCGTTTGGTTCTTTTGTTAATTCCTAAATAATTACAAGTTTTTTCTAAGTGTTTTAAATAGTGAGTTAAAAATAAATTATCAAAACTTTCCTGATCTTCGTAGTTAATATTGATTTGTTTATTTTCTTCTTTAAACACATATGCCACATAATAGAAGTAAATTAAATCATTAAAATTAATGTCATCAGCAGCAATTAAATCACGTTCACGAAAGAAAATATTTAAATAAGGATTAAATAAATTTAATTTGCTACACTCTTCAATTACTTCATTTGCTTCAAACACCCGTGTTGATCATAAAGGCATTTGTTTGCCAATTTGTTTTAATAAGGCTTCATCAATTTTTTTCGGTTCTTTAGTTAGTTCTTTGATTTCTTTATCATCAGCAGTTTTAGTTGGTTTATAGTACTTATTGATGTAATACAACAAGGAATTGTTGTTATCAATCATTTTTAATTCCGCTTCTAATTCAATCAAATCGTGATTGAATTTAATCGTCACATCAGCTGAACTAGACCGAAGTTGCATTGGTTTGTAGTTTAAACATAACTTCAGATTATCAACTAAAGAATTGATACTAGTGTTTCGGGGTTTGAAAGAAAAGGGTTCTTTAGCCGCGTTAATGGTATTAGTGATGTACAGTAAATTAATTTTAGCATCATCATACTTTTTAAAGTTTCGGTCAAAGCCATAGCCAGTAGAAAACAGGTTTCATTTAACTCCCACTTTTTGTAACAAAGTAATGATTTTAGCAATATGTAAATTGAAAAGCGCTAAAGCAAATAACCATACCGCTGGTGAGAAGAACTTTCTAGCAATTTTAAGGATGTTTCATTCCAAAACAACAATATCGCCATAGAATAATGACTTCTTAAACTCTGCATAATATTGATTGGCCAAGTCAAATAAGTAAGTAAACGGATTATTTTGGTATTTAGTTTCGACTAAAAATAAGTGATAATCACTTAACATTGCTGAAATCGGATCCAACCGAGCTTCAGTGGAAACAACAGCAACTTTGTTAGCGATAAATTCTGTTTGTTTTAAATCACGTTCATGGGTGTTCACAGCATAATTAACGTGATAAATCACTTTTGGAGAAATATGGGGTCGGGCACGTTGACGGTTTAAAACCCCTGTTTTTAGTTCTTCCATGACTTGATCTGCAAAATCAAAGAAAATGATTGGGTATTCATTTAATTTAACTTTCACAAAATCCTGGTTGATATAAAACTGTTTAATCCGGTTATTGGTTTTAATTTCAGTAACCACGTTTTGTAAAGAATTAAATCCTTTAAGTTGTTTTTGAAAAATAACTTGATCAATAAATTTCTGAATTTTTAATGGGGCTTTTTGAAATCCAATAATTCCTGAAGCATCAACAAGAGAATTAATTAAGAATAACCGAGTCCCAAAATTTTTTTGCAATAAACTGATCGCCCGATCTAAAAAACTTCAATCATAAACCGGTCGATCAACTAGTAAATCAAAATAAAATTTTAAATGACGGTTGTTTAGAAAGTTTTTTTGTAAAACTAGAATTAACGCTTCTAAAGCATAGAAATCATTATTTGCAAAGTACTCACCAATCCTTAATACAACCCGAATTGCTGGAGTATCTAGTTGGTCGTGTTGTTTAATTGCTTCATAAATATTGTATAAGTTGCTTTTTAAACTCGTACTTAAATGATAGGCTTGACCCTTTTGAAAATTACAAGCTTGATAAAACTCAGTTTCAAAATCAGCATCATTTGAAGCATAAGAATAAATTTTAGTAACATTGAATAAGTCAATTAACTGGGTGAAATTAGTGAAGGGAACCAGTTTATACAGGTTATCTCCTTGACGAGCTTTATCGATATTAATACTAAAATTGCTAATATTTAGAATAGCAAAATGTGCTTTTTTATTCATTTTCAATTAATTTCACTTTGTTTCTTTTTTTAAACCAACTAATAAATCTACTTGATTATCGGTTCCGATTCCGGTATTCGCTTTCTAGTTTGCGACGTAATTTACGCTCATAAAACAAGGTTGCCCGCCGGTGTCAGATGAAGTATAAACCAGCTAAAATTGGTAAGAAAACTAATAACGGTAATCCTACTGCTAATGCAATATATAAAACACTTGATCAAAACCCATCTGTAACTTGACCAGGCTGAAAGCCTTCTAGCATTTGCCCTGAGTGGGTTAGTTCAACAAAACCATTGGCTTGCAACCTTTGGTACGGAATTGCATCAGTATTAAAGACCTTCGTACTTGCATCTTTAGTTTCATCGGCCTGTTGGACAACAGCAGCAGAATCAACCAATTGGGGTGTTAATGCAGTTGCAATTGCTGGTACATTAGAACGAAGAATGGTGTTAGGGTTAGAAGCTAATTGCGGAGTTTTCACAAAAAAATGAATTTGTCCCATCCCATTTTCTGCATCGAAAATGAAATAAATTTCTTTTTCTAGATTGTTAAAAATACTACCGCTGAAAGAATAAAAATGCGCTAAAGTGGTTTGACTCAATTGATTTACTGGAGTGTTTGAGCGCAGTTGTAATAATTGCGGAGCTTCTAAATCAATTGTACCTAATGGATCGAATGTTTTTAACGCATTTTCTCAGGCATTTTGGGGAATTAAAAAACCGGAAAATTTTTGTTGGAAACTTCGCACTTGGTGTTGATTTTCCCATTGATCAAAGTTCAGGTGCACCGTAATTGTCCCTTGGTTGTTATCAACTGCTAAATTGGATTTAATTAAATTTGGTTGGGACTGGTATTTAGCCCGAACTTCAGGCGAAAAATTAGCAAATAAATTAGCAATTTGGTAATCTGAATAATTTTTAACCTGATCAGCAAAAGCTAAAGCCGTCATTTGTTCCAGCCGGTAATTAGTGTCAGCTAAAATAACATCATTACTGGATTTTCAGTTTAAGAAATAACCGGTTGCTTCATTAACTGGCGCGCCTGTTTGAAAACCAGAGATCACCCGACTAATTTTAACATTACGTAAGAACTGGAATTTATTTGTTGTTGCATCATATTCTAAATAAGTATCAAAGAAGAGTGATACTAACAAATTACCACCAGGATTATCTGCACTAACACTAATTTCTGGTTCAGCATTAGCGGCTTCAGCTGATAATTGAATTAATCATCCTTGAACCCCGTTTAAACTTGGTTCATTGGTTCGGCGTTGTAACAAATCATCCACTGTTACTGATGAAGGTAGACGGTTAAATAAGTTTTGGGTTGGAGTTGGTTTAAATCGTTCCAAATAAACAGCTTGATCATCAGTAAAATTAATGCGAAACACATCATTAGCCGTTGGGGTTCGGGTGTTAAAACCCCGATAAATTTGTTCAAATTGCGTACTTAAACTTCCTGGTAAAGATTGTTTTAGACGCACGAACAATTTAAAACTACCCAATAAATCATTAACCCGACGAATTTGGACATCATCAATTAGGTCTCGTGCCACTACTGATGCATCAATTAAACCTAAATCATCAATTGCGGTTTTTAAATTTGCAGATAACCGGTCAATCCGGTTAGTCGTTGTTGTTTTAAATAATTTTGCAATTTCACTGGGTTTTAATTCCCGGAGTTTTTTGGTAGTACGGTTATATTGAACTGTTTTATCTAAAATGGCCTCAGAGGGTGTAAAACTGAATAAAACATTATCACTTAAAGTTGGGTCAAAACTAAAGACTTGGGGAGTTTCTCAAGTAATTGAATTTGAAGTCACTAAAACGTTGCGATCAGTTTTGTTTTCAGTCAAGAAAACATTTTTACCAATAAAGTTAAAACTAACGGTAATTAAAGCGGTTCCGTTCCCATTTTTAGGCACAATACTAATAGTGCGGGGATATTTGGCTAATTGGTCAGACAATTGGATGAAGTTAGTGATTACTTGTTGGGGAGTTAAACTAGATGGTAATTTATGGCTAAACTGGGCAGCTAAAGTTTCTTTGGGTTTTGGATTAATTGTATAAGTTAATTCTTGTAACAAATTCCCATTACGGTTAAATCCATCAAATTTTAGTGTAAAGGTTTTATCATTAACTTGTGCCCCACCAGAACGTGCATAACCTAAACTAACCGTTATTGTTAAACTTAAATTAACATCATCTGCGGTTAGTTTAATGGACAAATTATTTTTCTGATTAGCTTGATCATTGACGTTAACATTACTTAATTGTAAAAGATCGCGAACTGCAGCTTGGTAATTATTAGCACTATTATAAAACGCTGCTACATCAGATGGTCGAGTTTGGGGAATGAAAGTGTTGCTTAAATCTTTTAAGCTAACACTTGCATCTTGGCTGTATAACTGGTATTGGTTAGATCCAACAAAATATTTCGCCCCATTAGTATCTGTAGTATTAACCTGACCATCAGCTTGTAGGCTGCGTAATTTTTGATAAACATTTACTGTTACTTCTTCATGATAAGCCGCATCCGTAGGAGCAGGTGTTTTAACAAACTCAAACTCATAAACTGGTTGATAATTTACAGTATTGTATTGTGCATGTTGCACAAAAAATTGGGCGTGGTTTTTTTCAAACTCAGTTTTAAATTCTTCAAAAGTTTTAGTAGTAAATTGGGCCCCATTCGTAATTTGGGATTGGGGGATAAAAGCAATTGGTGCAGCTGATTCAATTGCATTAGCTAAATTGCCAACGTTTCCCACAAACCCACTGTTGTTATAAGCCAGAATTTGCCCATCACTTAAATGCAATAAATAGTTAACACCATTGTTAGTGATGTCTAATATTTTGGCTGTAGCTGGGATTTGACTGGCAATGGTAATTTGTTGTAAATAATGAAAATCTTGATCTAAACCAACTAAAACCCCGTTTGCATTAACCCCAACATAAACTGGTTGAGTTGCTAAGCTAGTGTTGTTATTTAATGCGGTTGTAAAACTAGTTAAACTTGTTCCAGCTAAATAATCAACATTGGTTTCATATTTTTCCACCCGCACACTTGCTTGGTTATTATTGGTACTAGTCTCAATTTTTTGCACTAATAGTTTTCCAGCAGAACTGAATGCGCCGGTTTTTGGTTGCTGACTTGTGGCGTTTAAAAACAAACCTTGACTGTTTTCTACAAGATTAAAAAAAGTTTGTTTGTTCGGGTCATTTAAAGTTGTTAAAGCAGCTACGCTAGGGTTGGATAATCCGTTATGGTTGGTTAAATCAAAAGCAAAGACTGCTGCATTTTGACTCACTGTTGCTTTGTTATTTTGAGCAAAAGCAACTAAAACCAAAGTATTATTTTTGACTCACGCATTAGTTACAGTTAGTTTACCACCCGCAGTAAGCACATTAGCGAAATCATCACTTAAATTAGAAGTAGTGATGCCAGTTGTGCTATCATAAGTTTTGCCATTTAGTCCAAAAGCCGCAACATTGCTATTTCTATCAGTTAAATTACCAGAAATTAATAAGAACTTGGGATTAGTCCCATCTTCTTTAATAACAATGTGGTTAAAATCACGTTCCTTATAGCTTGTGCCATTTAGTACCATACTATTAGGTTCAATATTGGCATCAAAATAAACTTCTTTGCTACCACTAGCTTGATCAATTTTAAAAACAACCGTGTGACCAGTATTAGCACTTCTGTTTGTGACTGCAAAAACACTAACAAAAAAAGCTTGAGCAGTAGCTGAATAAACTGAACCTTGCAACCGAACAAGTGAAACCGTTGTAGAAACCGCAACAGTGCTACTAGCCCCACTTGCACCAGTTAACCTACTTTCAGTCCGTTTTAGAGTAATGGCTGTTGCTAAATCATCTGCAGTTACAGTTCATTTCACACTATTATCACTGTTATTGACTAGAACTAAACGATCAAAGTTATTCCCTTCTACTTTGGAACTAGCCCCAGATTTTGCCCGAGCATAATATAATGAACCGTTCGCAACATTGTAAATATTACGCCCGTTATAAGTGCCTAATTGACCATTGTTAATAAACATTGGATCAGTTAACAGAAGGCTGTTGAAAGTAGCATTGCCACTTTGACGTTGAAGTGGGGTTTGCAATCCCGGAATTAATTGGGTGGTGGTTTGGATTGTGTGGCGATGACTAATGCTTCCCATCGTGGTAGTGAAAAGTCCAAGACCTAAAACTAATCCCAACGAGAATTTAGCATAATGGCGTCATTTTTTGCAATGGTGTTTCATTATTGATTCCCCCAGTCTTTTGAACGATGACTCATCGTATTTCGTGGTCGGTGATAACGATCCACTACTTTTTTAGTTGCGTTAGTAGTTGGTGTTTGTTTTGAGCCCCGAATGTTTAAAAACATTGGATTTTTCTTAAAACCAAACCGGAATTTAGATAAACTAGATGCTCGGGTTTTTGGGGTTGATCCGGCTGCAAGTATGGAGTGTTGAACAGTTGGTTTGTCAACGGTTGGTTTTTTAGTTGGTGTTGGTGGATTATTTCAAGAAGCGAAATAAATATCAGCAGCCGAACGTTTGACTCGAGCAGCTGGTGGCACTGGTTTTGCAACCGGTTTTGGTTTAGGCGCTGGTTTGGGTGCGGCTGGAATAGTAGCAGCTGATGGCATGAATTGATCAATTAAGCTTGGTTGAACTGATGGGGTTGGTGGAGTTTGATGACTAAAACTATGGGTTTTTGCTTCATTGTTTATAACAACTTTATTAAGGTTAGCAGTGGGTGCAGTTGTGGTTTTCACGGTTTTATTGAACCAACTTGATTTGCTAAACTTCGTACTTGATTTAGCCGCTGGTTTAGGAATTACTTTTGCAACACTTGATTTTGGTGGGATTGGTTTGACAGTCACTGGTTTTTTAGTTGGCTGTACTCGGACTGGTTTTTGCGCGTAAGCTGAAGGATCTTGGTTAAACAATTGTTGACGACGATGGAAAACACCCGCACTCACTAATACTAAAATTAGTAATAAGCCGGTTAAAATTAAACCAATCAAAATAATGTAAGTTGTGTCTAAAACCGCACCCTTATTTTGGGGGTTTTGGTTGTGGACAATCAGATTATTTGGACTTAAAAATCCACTAATCACAAACCGTAAAACATCAGTTTCATCATGCACATCTTGTTGATGAACAACACGGCTTTGTTGGGTAAGACTATTGTTGCTGTTGTTCGTGCGTTCTAAAAGTTGGTTTCAATTAAGTTTTAAATCGACCACCACAGAATTAGTGGTGCGTTCTACAACGGTTAAATCTTTAGGCTCTAACAAATTAGCAATTGCACTAGGTAAACTAGAAAATAAGTTTACTAAAATTTCAGCCGCTGTTAAATCATTTGGATCTAAGGGATTACGCGCTAAAAAAGTTGCTGGTAAATTAATTACGGGTACATGAGTTAAAGATAATCCTTGAGCTAGAGATTGGTTAGTTTTAAAGTAATTAATTCGGAAATTAAATTCGTAATTAGCAATTCCGTTGAATTGGGGAAACAATAATAAAACGACTAATTCTCCGGTTTGATCATTCGCAATCGAAAAGACTTTTACTTGATCAAAACTAGTAGTATAACCAGCGCCTGAAGCAGGAATTGTTAATTGAAACATTTCCAAAATTTCAGCATCGGTTAAACTACTTGCTAACCGGTTGGCAAACTGGTGGTTTTCTAACAAGAAAACTGGTTTTGGTGCAATTGTGCTAATTTGATCAGGAGCTAAATTAGTTTGACTGCCATGAACTAGAAAAGTGTTAGTTAAAACCTGGTTAGTTTGGTTGTTAAAATGACCCATTTGGATACTAATTTGCAAATTAGTTAATTGATGATCATTACTACTCACTTGTCTAACACTAACCTGAGCTCCCTGATTATTTGCGTTATAAGGTCGGTTAAATTCGGTTAAGAAAGCTTGGGAGCTGGTGAAAAATTGTTGGACAAAAGTTTTGGCTGCTGGAGTAGTTAAATAACCACCGTTGTAATTGGGATCATTAATTTGATTTTTGAATAACTGTCATAATTTAGCACTACTGAAGTTGGCAAATTCGGTTGGTAATGAACTGTTTCAACTAAAAAATAGGGATGAGCCGCTTAAGGGATTAGTATTAAATCCTTTGTATTGTACATGCATTGGTGCAGCGGGAATAAGTGATCCAGCATTATTAACCGTCTGGTAATAAATGATTAAATCTACTTCGCCCGTGCGATCATTTCCAAAACCTTTAACATTAGTAATTTGAAATTCGGGTACTTGAATTTCATTACTTTGGTTTCAACGTTGGTTGGCTAAACTTAAATAACCAATTTCGTTGTTGAACCCAGTTGCATTAACTTTTAAAGGAGCGACACCAGATTCTGCAGCACCAGTTGTAATTGGTTGACCAGTAATTAAGTCTAACAGCGAATAATTAATTAACCCAGCAGCTGGATTCCGCCCGGTTAGGAATTGGGTGGGCAACAAATTTTGCACAGTTTGTCCCACCCAAGAATCAGTACCTTGAGTCTCCCATAATGGAGCTTGAATTTCAGCATTTAACAATTGGTCATTAGTTAATAAATGCAGTTTAATCCGGTCATCAGCTGTAACTGGTTGGGTTGTTTTAAACCCAAAAAAAGTTCGGGAAAAAGTTTTGGTGGGATTGGCAAAATGTTCAGATAATTTAACATCAACCCGTAATCAACCTTCTGCATCATTAGCGTGAGTTGTAACCTGTAAATCATTAGGTGTTAAATAAGCTAACGCTTGGTCGCGATCGGCTGTGGTGATCAAAAAATTAGTTTTAATTCAATCAGCAGTGATTGCTGAAGCTTTTAAAGCAGTTTGATTAATGAAACTAATGATGTTTGCATCGCTGTTTCACTGCAACTGAAACTGGGCTTGTTTTAAACCTGGTTGTTGCTTCCATTTTCACAACGACGGATCAGTTGTACTAGCTTGTTGGTTTTGGGGGGGTAGAATTAATACCCGGTAATTTGCTGAATCAGTTAACTGAATATTACTGTAAACCCCGTTAGTTAAACTATAAGCACTAATTGGTTGATAAACCCGAAAATCCACGCTGCCTAAAACATCATTAGCACTCACTATTTCAATGATTAAATTGGTTGTTTGGTTGGCTAACTGACCTAAACCATGTTTGAAAGTAGTTTGCAAATTACTAATTTCGACTTTAGTTGCTTGGTTGTTAGTAACAGTTTGAAATTCATAACCTGATGCAGTCGCTGTTGGCAGTCCTGTTGAAGAAGTTTGCTGGGTGAAACTAAACATCCCCGCTAAATCTGTCGGAGTAATTTGGGACGGATATTTCGGGGTCCAATTGGTCAGATGAGGTTGAAAAACTAGGGCCCCTGGTCGGTATAAATAAGTGTTATCAGCTTCAGAAGTCTGATTAACTACTTCGGCTTGTTGTTGAATTAAGCGGGATGGAATTGGTTGAATTGGGGTTGTTGATCAAGAAGTCACCGAACCAGACCATCAACCAATAATTGATAAACCCGTTAAAGCTAAACTGAATCATCCGGATCATTTGTGTAATTTCTTTTTCATAACAACTTCCTGTAACTTTTGGTCAATTTCTGTTTTAAGGCCGTGATTTTTGGGTTAAATTGGCGCTAAAAATTAAAAGAAAAACCTGTGCGCTCAGTGGTTTATCCACCCGATGCGAGGTTAAATATAATACCAAAAAAAAGAATATTTAGCTCTCCAATTAGGATTGAGCTTAAATACTCTTTTTAGTATAAACTTTGCGTAAAAACCCGTAGTAGGGTTGGTTTAAATAATCATTAACATCAGCAATGTCTGGACGAACTGTAAAGAAACGTTTGAAATATTCCATTCAATCGGCTTGAGTTCATTTTTGAATCCAGTTGAAGAAATAAATGTAATGTTCATCTACAAAGTCGGGCAAACGTTTCGTACGCGTATTTGCTTGATTAATTTCTAAACCAATAATCCGGTTGCCCCGTTCTTTGAATTTTAAAAAGTCCCTGTTGCGTTTGATTTCCCGAACATTGTTTTTAAACAAGAAATCTGAAATTAACACCACATCCGCAAAATATAATTCTTTGTTATGGTTGACAATTTCCATAATTCGAGCTAGGGGGTTTTGGATGTCAGTCCCCCCATAATAAGCATGATTTAAAAACGTGCTAATTTTATGACTTAAATCATGCCGTGCAGCTCCAGGGTTTAAGTCAATGTAAGTGTATTCAGTCCCATACATCAACAAAATAACCCGCCGGTTCATTGCTAAAGCAATTTCACAAATCAATAATGCAAAATTTTTGGAAATAACCTCGTTAATACCCAACATGGAACCTGAGGTATCTAAAGCTAAAACAATTGATCCTGAAAACCGTTTTTCATTCGAAGAAATCAGTTGTTGGGGGATTTTCGTGTTGGATTTGTTCCCTAACAAATAAGTCATTAAACTGTTATCAATTAATTTTTTAAAGAAAATAATTTCTAAATCTTTGTCTTTTAAATTAATTAATTCCAGATAGAACAAATTCCGTAAATCTGAAGATTGGGTTAATGAATAAAATTCAGTGGGCAACATAAATTGTTGTCGAATTTCTTCAATGTTAACTTTGGAGTCTGAAACCTCTTGCAAAGTTGTCCCCCCCAAACTATCAATTAATTCTTTTAAAGCTTTATCTTGTTTTAACAAATCATAAAATTTGGAATAATGATTAACTGCAACTTCAGATTGTAAGATGTCGTTTTTTGACAAATCCCACAAATATTTATTTGCAAATTTTTTCAAGTGGGGACGAGTTTTAGCTTGGGAAATACTTGAAAAAGCCGCATAGGTTTTTAAACCTAATGATAATGAAGCTCCATCAGCAACTAAATCATCTTCTTCGGTTTCAAATAAACTTAAAACCGGAAAGTATTTGGTGTATTTAGCAAACTGACCGCGGGTGACTTCGGCTAAAACTTTATCACGATAGCTATCTAGAATTTCGTAGTGTTTAGAGATCGGAATTGATTTTTGTTCTAAGTCCGCATAAATTTTTTCTAACAGATTTGGATTGGCATAAACTAAAGCAGTGATGATGCCGACCGCATCTTGACGACTAATTTTCATGACTAGTTACGGGTTTGGTTAAATCATCAGTTAGACTTAAATCAAGGGGACACAATGATTCGGTGCTGGTAACACTGAAACCATATTTTAGTTTTGCTAAATCAGCGGTTAGATTACGCACTTTTTGGGCCAAACCCAACAAATTATCCCGAGCTGTAGCCGCTAATTTTTCATTTGCTAGTTTAGTGTTATGATCCCAGAAAATGTTGTATTGGGAACTATTTTCACTAAAACGGGTGGTTATTCGACTAGCTTGGTCGTTAATTGAGCCAATGAACTTCGCAGTCAAACTTTTCCAAATTTGGCGTTTAGCGTCATTTAACGGAATGATTTCATAACTGGTTTGTTGTTTGGTAATGAAGTTGGTATAGATCTGCACCGTTGGTTTGGTTTCGTCATTATCTTCATACAAGTAAAAATGACTGTTTTCGTATTTAAATAACAACTTCGCAGTTGGTTCTAATCCTTCAGTGAATTGTTCTTCAGAAACATAAGAAATTAACCAGTCAATACTAAAGCGGGCTTTGGTTGGGATGGCATCAATTTCGGATTTCAAGAAGTAGTATACTTGTTTGCGATCATCCACAAACGCGTAGTATTCCACCCCTTTAGGGTTAGTGTGGGCTTCAATTACAATCGCTTCAGAAACTGTGGCGTGAGTAATTAATCGAATTAATTCCTGGCGTAAATCTTTTAGTTCGTTAACCCGTTTATCATAAATTTGTTTGTATTTGTATTCGTAGATGTAACGGTTCACTAGTTTTTCATAAAAACTTAATTGTTCTAAAGTGTTTCACAACATCAATGGCAGCACATCAAAATCAGTCACATCTACTTCTAAACGTTCGTTTAAGTAAGCTGAAACTTTTAAAATATTGATAATTTTCTTTCATTTTCGGTCAGAAACATAGTACTGATCAAACCCATCAGAAAACGGATTTTGGCGTAAAACTTCTAAATTACGTTTTTCAATTTCGGCTTTAATTTCTAAAATTAAGTCCAGAATTTTTTGGGGAATCACCACGTTTTTAGCTTCTTTTTCGATTGCATCAATCAAACTAAAATCTAGTTTTTCTTCAGGACGAATAATTTTGGTATTTAACAAGTTACGGCTGTCAGTCACCATGGCCAAAAATTTCTGGGGATCAGAAATTGAGCCGACGTTAAACTTAATTAAGAACCGGTCCCATAACGCTTCTAGAGATTGGTTCCGTTCTGGCAACTCATTAGAAGCTGCAATCACAAAATACAAATTAACATGCAATAACTTACCATCGTTAACAAATAATTTTTCGTTTAAGATAGTCAATAAAGTATTTTGAATGGATGAAGACGCTTTTCAAATCTCATCTAAAAAGGCAACATTAGCATCAGGTAAATAACCCTTCATCTTTCGGGAGAAGTTACCTTCTTTTAGTTTGTTAATGTCAATTGGCCCAAAAATTTCATCAGTCAAAGTGAATTTGTTCATCAAAACTGAGAACTCTTTCACATTGTTAAAAATGGAAGAAATTTTACGAGAAATTAGGGACTTCCCAATTCCAGGAGGACCTAATAAGAAAACAGACTCTTTCGCAAAGATTGCTAAAATGGAAAGGCGAATTACTAAATCACGTTCGATTAATTCAGTTCCAATTGCATTGGCTAGTTTGTTGATTTTATTTTTTAATAAGTATTTCATTTTTTTGTAATTATTCAATTAACTAATTATCTGTTTTCTAACAGGCTTATTTCTTAGCATTAGCAGACAACGATGCCACTTGACGACTGAGTTCATCAATGCGATCATCAACATATGATTTATTCGCAGCATCACCAGGGAATTTGGGTTTGGTTAAGTTAGTAATAGTTTTGTAGTTCGCATCTAAAAACACTGAACCAGTTTCTTCTTTGTCCAAATTGTAGCGTTTTTCAAAAACTTCAATTTCTTGAACCATTGCCCCAACATCTTGGAAATTTTCAGATAAGAAAATATTAACTAAATCAGTTAATTTTAAAAAAGTGCGTTCTTGAATTTCTAATTCATTAGGGTTAGCAACATCAAAACCTAATTGAATCATTTTATTAATTTTTGCCCGTAGTTCAGCCAAGCGGCGGTGTTCTTCTAAGAAGGCATTTTTCAATGATTCAGGGGTTAAATCATTACTGTCCAAAAAGCTATTTTGAATGTTTTTAGTAATTTCACTTCAGGACAACATAAAAATGTTGGGGCTCATAACCACATCATTTTTTAGTTCCAGTTGAATTCGTTCCTCTTCTTCTTTTTGTTGGTAAACACTTTTAGAGGCAATATCGTAGATGTATTTAAATTTTTCATCGTTTTTTTGGTTCAGCAAATTTAAGATTGCTTTCCGGTAAACAACGATTTCTTGTTTAGATGGTGCATCTAAAGTTTTGTTCATGAAATGAAAAATATCCACCACTACCTGATCGGACTTGGTAATCACATCTTTGACTAAATCCACTTGGTCTTTGGTGAAATTTTGCTTGACAGCCGCAGAAACTCCGGTTTTTTTGCCATTAGCTTTGAAAAGATTCATTTGAAGAATTAACCAATTATTTTTTATAAATTAAAGCTGGCGCTCAAACAAAAAAATTAATAATTAATTCGTTATCAACTGAACTAATTATCATTTCTTTTATACTATGATTTTGTGCAAAAAATTAACTAATTTTAGTTTGCTTCCAACTAGTTAAACTCCTGTTTGGACTCTAGACGAAAATTTGTTTACTAGTGTTTTACTAGCTTCAACATGAGGGATCAAAACGACACAATATGCTTACTAATTTTAATCTAAAAAATCAAAAATAGCATAAATTAGTTGGAATGAATTAAGCCCGAATTATTGGGCTTGTTTACGTGGTCGACGTTGGGGTTTTTTCAGATAAACTTCATTTGCTAATTTCACAAATTCGTTTAATCAACCATCCACAATTTTTCCAGCAGCCACTCATGGATCAGATTTGGTTAAATCAATTCCTAATAGTTTAATAATTTCTAATGGTTTTAAAGAAGAACCAGCGCGTAAAAATTGGAAATACTGATCAATGTCTTTTTGGGTTCCATTAAACATTTTATCCGCAGTTAAAACCGCAGCAACTTCACCAATGGAATATTTGTAAACATAGAAAACTCCACTGTAAAAATGGGGCACAGTTAGAATATTGGCTAAAGCTTGTTTGTCTTCTTCAGTTTCTTTGCGATCATTAACTGGAGGGCTGTATTTTTTAGTTGCTTGATCATACAAATCCATAGCAATTTGGGAATTGAATGGTTGACCAGAATTAATTAACTCATTAGCTTTTCATTCGAATTCAGAAAAGATAATTTGTCGGGAAGTAGTCCCAAAGAAGGTACTAAGTAATTCCTCATAAATTTCAAGTTTTTTCTGGGGTTGATTTGCAAATTTTTTCAGTAGGTAATAAGATAATAATACTTCATTTGCAGTTGAAGCAATTTCAGCATAAAAGATTTTATTGCTTGCGTATACACGTTGGTGTTTGCTATATTCACACGCGTGTAAAGCATGACCCATTTCGTGAACTAAAGTGCTTACATCATCTAATTTTTCGTTGTAGTTTAATAACATATAAATTTTACGTAGCCCTTTAGTACCCCCAATACAATAAGCCCCACCGCGTTTGTTGGGATTAGGTTTTCAATCAATTCAGCGTTCTTTAAAAGCCCGATCTAAATTAGCTAAATATTCTTTTCCCAAAACAGCTAAAGCTTCGCGAGCCATTTTTTGGGCATCTTCAATAGTGTATTTGTCTTTAGAACTACCCAAGCTCATCATCCGGTCTCAAGGTTCTACTTTTGATAATTTATATTTAGCTTTTAAAATTCGGTTAAAAGTTGTACGGTACTTTCGGGACATTCAACCATATTTTTCCACTTCAGTATAAACGTGTTGAATGAAACTTGGATCAATTTCATCATCAAATGCGGTTGCAGCTACATACCCTTCAAAGTTTCGGGTTTTAGCTGAAATGTTAGCATCATTATAGAAATAACCTAAAGTAGTTGCTAAAGTTTCGCGGTATTGGAAGATGGTTTTTTGTCAACTTAAATAAGCAGATTGACGCAACTTACGGTCTGGTTCTTTTAAATAACGAATTAAATCAGCCCGGTTATTAAGTTTGTGTCTGCGTTTTCGAGAATCCACAGCATCTTCAAAAACAAAATCACGGTCAACTAGCCCGCTGAACACATTGTAATAAGAACCAGATAATGGTTCAAAATTACTAATATATTGTTCGATTTCTGGACTTAAATTGTGGGGTGCTCCCTGAAAAATCCGGTTATACATGTAAGTATATTCAGCTAGATCTTTTTCTTGTAAGTACTTCTGAATTTTGGATTTGTTTTTAATAATGGTATTAGATAAATTGGACAAGGCTTTAGAATAAGGCATTAACTTAAATTGTAATCCGTCCATTAATCCCTTAATTTCCAAATTAGATAAATCCACATTATAAGTATTAGATAAATAGTTCCAAATTCGGTTACCTAATAAATTTACTTTTTCATATTGTTTAATAAAAGCCCGAAAATCAGCTAGAGCTTTGAAGGGATCAGCTTCGTATAATTTCACTAATTTTTTGTTTTCGCGTAAGTAGTCTTTTTCTAGGACTTCATATGGCTTATTATCAAGAAGATCTTCTAGATCTCAACTATATTTATCATTCTTCTTTTTCAAAATAAAACTTCCTTTTTACATTTAAATACACTACATTTACTAATAATTCTAAACATAATTTTAGAAATTCTGTTTTTTTCAGGAAAACCGGACCTGAATTTTGAATTTTTAAGCGTTTTTAGAACATAAATTTGCATTTTAGGTACCCTACAGGATTCAAAAACAGGTTTAAGTAACAAAACCCCAATAAAAAACTCCCAAACCACAATGGTTTGGGAGTTAATCTTATTAAGTTATTAATCTCAGTTGAATTCTTAATTGAATTCTGAACTAAACCAGATTTTATTGGTGCACAATTGCAATAATATCTTCGTGATTAATAATTTTTCAGCTCTGATCATCTTTTTGGAAACTGACCCCAGCAAAAGCTTTAATCATCACTACTGTATTTTTGGTTAAACCTTTTTTTGTTAAATCTAACCCTGGACCAGTTGCAATAATTTTGCCCATTTGAATTTGCTGGTTCTGATCTTTATGTAAAATCAGTTTAGTTTGAAAAAATTGTTCAGTATCTAAAATTTGTAAAAGAATGTTTTTATCGGTTGGATGAATTTCTAAATTTGTTTTATTTTTTAGATTTTCCATTAGATTTGGATTTTTCTTCTTTTACTTCCTCAGTCACTTCTTCAACAACTTCTGCTTGACTAATGTCTGGTTCAGATTCAGGAATATCTTCAGGAGTGCGGGCTTGGTTGAATTGTTGTGCCATTGCTTCACTAGCTTTTTTTAAGACGTCCATTTTGGTTTTTAGTTCGTCATATTTTTCTGCTTTTAACAATTCTTTCATCTCATCAACTTGTTTTTTAGCTTCAGCTTTTTGCTCTTCAGATAATTTTTGAGCATCTTCAGATTCAAGTTGTTTTTCTAAAATGCTAATTCAAGTTTCGGCTTCGTTTTTAATTTCGGCTTTTTCTTTAATTTTGCGATCTTCTTCAGCGTGCTCTTCAGCTTCTTTAATCATCCGGTTAATGTCATCTTCTTTTAATCCAGATGAATCAGTAATGGTAATAGATTGTTCTTTACCAGTTTTTTTGTCTTTAGCAGTAACATTTAAAATTCCGTTGGCATCGATGGAGAAAGTAATTTCAATTTGCGGCATTCCCCGAGGTGCGGGATCAATTCCGCTTAGATTAAAGTTCCCTAATGATTTGTTTTGGTTAGCCATTGGGCGTTCACCTTGCACCACGTGCACATCAACTGCTGGTTGATTATCAACTGCAGTAGAGAAAATTTGAGATTTAGAAACCGGAATGGTGGTATTACGTTTAATTAATGGTGTAGCAACTCCGCCTTGGGTTTCAATACCTAAAGTTAATGGAGTCACATCTAATAATAAGATGTCTTTTACAGAACCACTTAAAACCCCCGCTTGTACTGCTGCTCCTAAAGCTACCACTTCATCTGGGTTAATGGATAGATTTGGTTTTTTACCAGTAATTTTTTCAACTAAAGCTTGCACAGCTGGCATTCGGGTAGAGCCACCCACCAATAAAATTTGGTCTAATTCGGATTTATTAATTTTTGCTTCAGTAATCGCATCTTCTAATGGTTTAATGGTGCGGTCTAATAAATCTTTGGTTAGATTTTCAAAGTGGGTTTTAGTTAAAGTTTTTTCCACGTTTAATGGCTGTCCATTAACCATGGATAAGAATGGTAATAAGATTTGCACAGAATTTAAACTAGACAAATCAATTTTGGCTTTTTCAGCCCCGTCTTTTAACCGTTGTAACACCATTTTATCTTTAGATAAATCAATGTTGTGTTCGTTGCGAATTTCAGTTAGCAATCAGTCAATAATTTTTTGATCTCAATCATCTCCACCCAAATTATTGTCTCCTGAAGTTGATAAAACTTCAAAAGTTCCTTGTGCCATGTCTAGGATAGAAACATCAAAAGTCCCACCCCCTAAGTCATAAACCAGAATTTTTTGTTCTTGATTAGCTTTTTCTAATCCATAAGCTAAGGCTGCTGCGGTTGGTTCGTTAATAATTCGTTCAACTTCTAATCCCGCGATTTTACCAGCGTTTTTAGTGGCATTTCGTTGAGCGTCATTAAAATAAGCCGGAACAGTAATAACCGCTTTAGTAACTGTATGTCCCAATTTTTTTTCAGCATAAGTTTTAATGTAACTTAAAACTTTAGCAGAAATTTCTTCAGCAGTATATTGTTTGCCATCAATTGTTACTTTTTTATCAGTTCCCATTAAACGCTTAATGGAGTGGATGGTATCTTTATTAGTAATCATTTGGCGTTTTGCTGCATCACCAACAATTACTTCTTTTCCTTTAAATGCAACAACTGAAGGAGTAGTTCGTTTTCCTTCAGGGTTTTCTAAAACGATGGGTTTATCCCCCTCCATTACCGCTACACAAGAGTTAGTTGTTCCTAAGTCAATCCCAATAATTAAATTTCGATTCATATTAATGCGTATCCTTTAAATTTCCTCTTAATTTTATTTGCATCTATATGTTACAAATAATAACCACTTCAAATGCCAAGAAATTTTAGCAGTGAAGCATGGTTACTGCTAATTTTAGCACTCTTTTGGTTTAATTGCTAATTTTTTTTCAGTTTTTTCTAAAATTTTGTAAAAAATCATTAAAATTAAGTCCAAGGCCTGAAAAAACAGGGTTTTAAAGCAGTGTTTTACAGTTGTAACAGAATAAAAGCACCCATTTTTATTGTCTGATTACATCTAATTGGGGTTGTGGGTTCGCTAAAGAAATATCGGGGTAGAAGCCCTTTTTACTTTATAATTGAATCAACTGTTGATTTTTTGTTAACAACCCAGAACCTAATTTATCACTAATAAGTTATCATTGTGCTTGTTAGTGATAAATTTCATTATGAACTAAACTATTTTGAGTTTAATTATTTGTTTTATGGAGACTTATGAAACTTAATTCATTACTTAAAAAATGAATTCATTTAAGTTCAATTGTTAATTTACTAACTTTTATTTTTGTTTCAATCTTAATAATTGTTGTTTTTTATTACCAATTTGGGTTAATGATTCCCACTAATTATCAAGTTTTAGCCCCAAATGCTGAAGGTGCAGTTGATTTTAGTTTTGGTTATGAATTCATTCACAACAACGGCTTTGCTGCTTTTTTTGCTAGTCCTTTAGGTGGTGGTACTTATTGACAGCTAGTTTTAAGTTTTTATGTTTTATCAATTCTTTTTGCTAGCTTTAATTTCATCTTTAATGCTGTGGTCATCTATTTAGGATCCAAATATAAAAATAGTTCAGTTCTTAACATCGGTGTCACTGCTTTGTTTTTGCCTTTAATTGGATTTATTTTCGCTCAAAAATTCTTAATCAAATTCCGTTCCACAATCATTCACAAACCTGATAAAACAACTGCGAAAAAAACTTTATTAAAAGAATTAGAAGAATCCATCAATCAAAAATTAGCGGCTTAACTATTCACTTTTCCCTGAAAATTAATCCCCCTGTTTGTCAAAAAAACAACAGGGGGCTTTCTTTTTTGGATTTTTCACCATTTGTAACAACTTGAAAAATGGTATAATTAAACTGTCATTTATTCAAGTTAATCGCTGGTTGGTATATTAAAACCAATTAGAGGAAAGTCCATGCTCACACTATGCTGAGATGCTAGTAGTGATTGCACCAGGAAATAAACAATAAACCTGGGCGCGAAGCAATTCGTGACGACCATACAATTTGACCTACAGCAGTTTTGCCATGGTTTAATTTTAACCAAAGTGCCACAGAGACGAGTCGTATAGAAATATACGGGTGAAACGCGGTAAACTCTGCAAGTGAGAAACCTAAATTTTGGTAAGGGAATTATCTAGCGAGAATTAACAATCAATAGATAAAATCAGAAATTATTTCGAATGAAACAGTAGATTTAATTTCGGTTAGATTAATGATTAACAAGTTACTTCAATTCATTATGTAACTACAGAACATGGCTTATTGAATGATTTCATAACAAAACCAACCTAATAACATAATAGGTTGGTTTTGTTATTTTAACCTAGTTTCATTAGCTCGAATTGTTACATTCATAATCGATAAATCATTGTTTTATTGACAAACAAAAACCAAC
This sequence comes from Mycoplasmoides fastidiosum, assembly GCF_024498275.1. GTDB lineage: Bacteria > Bacillota_I > Bacilli_A > Mycoplasmatales > Mycoplasmoidaceae > Mycoplasma_N > Mycoplasma_N fastidiosum. The sequence goes on along the minus strand of NZ_CP101809.1, from coordinate 248,250 downwards.
CCGTTAAAAACGGGTTGGTTTTTTTAGTTGATAATAATTTTAATTGCTAGTTGAAGTGGTTGTTTTAGATTCCATGTTAGTTTTAGAAGTCATCGCAGCTGGTTTATTAGCACTTGATTTCATTCGGTTTTTGCCAAACACATCTTTGAAGACATCTAAGTAGTGTTTCACTAAAACAATTTTGGTTTTAGCTAAAATTTCTGCGGGCACATCATCTAAGTAGCGTTCATCATCTTTTGGTAAAAAGATTTTATTTACTCCGCCCCGGACTGCAGAAATAACTTTTTCTTTAACTCCACCGATGATTAAAACTTTACCTTGCAAAGTAATTTCTCCCGTCATGGAAATGCTGGAATCAACCGGAATTTTAGTTAAAGCAGAAATAATTGCTGAAGTTAAAGCAATTCCTGCAGAAGGACCATCTTTAGGAACCGCGCCAGAAGGCACGTGAATGTTTAAATCAATTTCTTCGAAATTAATTTTGTCTACACCATAAGTTTTGGCATTTGATTTCACATGACTTAAAGCCACTGTAACAGATTCTTGCATCACTTGCTTTAGGTTTCCGGTGATATTAATTTTGCCAGTTCCCTTGTAATAAGTAACTTCAATTGGTAATAAATCACCACCAAATTCGGTATAAGCCATGCCATTAACAATACCTGGAGCAACATCAGTGTCTTTGGTATTGTATTCATAAATCTCTTTTTTCAGATATTTTTGAACTTCAGGAATATTAATTACTTCTTTGAATTTAGGATCTAATTCTTGAGCGCGAACTAGTTTGCGAGCAATGGTTGATAGCAATCGTTTTAAGTTTCGCACCCCAGCTTCGCGAGTGTAACGAGCAATAATGTAATTAATTGCTTCATCCGTGAATTTTAGATCGGATTTTTTAATGTTATTTTCTTTCAGAATTTCTTCAATTAAGTGGGTTTTAGCAATTTCTAGTTTTTCTTTTTCAGTGTATGAAGTTAAATGAATCACTTCCATCCGATCATACAAGGCATCAGGAATATTTTCTTCATAGTTAGCTGTAGCAATGAACATAACTTGGGATAGATCATAATCTTCTTCAATGTAGTTATCAGAGAAGTTTTTATTTTGAGCCGGATCTAAAACCTCTAATAAGGCCCCAGATGGATCACCGCGGTGGTTTGAAGTTAGCTTGTCAATTTCATCCAGTAAGAAGACCGGGTTTTTAACTCCGGCTTTTTTCATGCCTTTAAGAATTCGTCCGGGCATTGACCCAATATAGGTTTTTCGGTGACCCCGAATTTCAGATTCATCCGAGATCCCACCAAGCGAAATTTTGACAAATTTGCGCTTTAAAGCTTGAGCAATTGAAATCACTAATGAAGTTTTTCCGACCCCAGGTGGTCCCACCAAACAAATGATGGTTGCACCAGATTTAGACCCTTTACGACGCTGAACGGATAAGAAATCCAGAATGCGGTCTTTTGGTTTTTCTAAACCATAGTGGTTTTTATTTAAAACTTGACTTACTTCTTCAAAGGTGACTTCTTCTTTAGACATTTCTCATCATGGTAATGACATCACTCAATCAATGTAGTTCCGAGAAATGATGGCTTCGTTAGAAAAAGAAGCAGTGAAATCAAGTTTGTTTAATTCGGATAAAACCTTTTGTTTCACACTTGGGGGGAACGGTTCTCGTTTTAAACGTTCGCGAATGGCGCTAATTTCTTCATCTTTATTAGGATTTTCACCCAATTCTTCTTTGATGACTTTAATTCGTTCGCGTAAGTAAAATTCTTTTTGTTGCTTACTAATGTTGTTATGAACTTTCCGGGAAATTGATTCATCAATTTTATTTTTAGTTTGATTAGAAATTTCGTTACTGCGTAAAATTAATTCAATCCGTTTTTTTACATCAACGGTTTCAAGTCATTGTTGTTTGTGTAATACCACATCATCAAAAGGAATCGGTCACACTTGAGCACACAGATCCACAATTTGAGAAACTTTGTCAGGGTGTTGATCTGCGAAATCTAAAACTTGACGTAAATTAAAATCATCATCACCAAAAATTTCTTCTAGATTGCGTAATAATTCACTAATTAAAAACTGAATATCACTGACCGAACCATTACGACGGGGCTTAATTGGTTTATATTTAGCCAATCAGAATGAATCGGAATTAAAAATCACTCCGCCTTTAGGAGAGAATTTTCAATCAATCTGATTTTTTTCTTCCCATGTTTTCAGATACATTTCTTCCAGTTTAGCCCGACAAACTCCTTCAACATAAATGACCATTGAGTTATCGACATCTGGTTCGCGTTTGATGATTTTACATAACGTACCCATTTGGTATAAATGTTTTGGGGTTGGTTCATCATCATCGTATGTTTTTTGGCAAACGATCAAAATTTGATCCTCATGCTCTTGTTGTGATCAGTACGCAGCTTCGATTGAAATAGCTCGTCCCAACTCGATTCGTTCTAATCCGCCCGGAAAAACAACTGCGTTACGGGAAATTAGAACAGGTAGGGGAGAGGAGGTTTTAGTTTTATTATTCATCTTCACAATTAACCTTATTTTGTTCTTAAATCTTCATCTTTCAAAAATGGTTTGACACAACCAAATCGAAGGGGTGATAAATCACATGAAACTTTGGGCAATTATTAGCAATCTAAACCTTAGTTTGCTAATAATTCCTAAATTTTACACCAAAAGAGCGCTTTTAACTAATTTTTTTTCCTTGTTTTTGGGTAAAAGACCAAAGAATCCAGTCAAAAACCGCGTCAGTAATGAATGTTTAAAGTGATTAAAGTAGTAGTTAAATAGTTGTAAAATTTGCATTAAACCAACTAAGAACCCACTTGAAACTAACCGCATGGTTCGTTCCCTTTAGTTATTAACTAAATTAACACAAAAAGGCGAATAATTTTTTTAATTATTCGCCCAAGATTGCCGTTTTAGCCGAAAAGTTGATATACCTCATGAGTTAAAAAGTTGTTGATAAAAATTCGTTTATTTCAAATACCGCTGGAATTTATGTTCTTTTTTCAAATTCTGCATTGCCCGGTAGCTTTTAATTTTATAATCCAGCATTGAACCTGGACCATGTAACATTTCATAATGATTGGCTCACTGATAACCTAGTGAAGCTGCAAAATAAACAAAGAGTCATAATAATTCTACATTCAGTTTATAAAAGCTGTATTCGTTAAATTTGGCACATAAAGCTGGCACCATTTGGGCATCTAATTCACTACTGAAGATCAAATGTGCTAAATCAAAATAAGGATTATTTAAACCCACTCATTCAAAATCAATGAACCGCATGCCTGTTGCTGGATCGTATAAAATGTTGGCTAAATCCAAGCTATTATGGGCTAAAACAACGGGTAGGGTTTTGTTTAGTTCGCCAATTTGAACAAATAATTCCAAGTCTTCACTGTCTAATTGGGTGTTGTGATTCAAATACAAATTATATGGCGTGTAGTTGAACTGGTGTTTTTGAACTAGTTCTTGGTTTTGAAATTGGGCTAAAGTTTGTAGTAACTGTTCCCATAATTCAGGGGTCATCATGCTTAATTGAATCGGTTCACCAGGTCATTTCTTTTTGATGTAATTTCCGGTTTCCACATCGAAATAAGCATAGTCCGCATTTAAACCCGCAGCTGTTAAATAATAGTATTCGTTTAATCAATTAGTTTTAGTTTTGGTCAAGTTTCACCGCAGACAATATTGTTGCTGCTGTTCTTGAATTCGAAACTGAAAAACCAGACTACGCTCACTTGTTGCCAGAAATTCAAAGTCATGAATTTCAGATTCATTAATTTGAAACCAACGGGTAATTAAGCCAGTGACTTTATATTGCAATTTCGTCAAATCTGGAGTAGCAGCTAAAGCCATCATCATGTTCCTTTATTTTCATTGTCGTGTTGGTTCAAGCAACAACGTCCTTGTTTAATTATATACTATTAACCCTTCCCAATTCTGGAGTTAGGTTGATTCGTTAATAACCAATCATTGAAAAGTCCGCCAAGAAGGATTCAAGACAAGTTAAAATAAAAACAATTTCAGTTGGTTTTCAACTGAAATTGTTTGATCTTTGCAGCAACTAAAAACGAATGAATCAATTAAACTAGTTGCAGTACAGATTGTTCTGCACTATCACCAGCCCGTTTGCCTAATTTTAAAACCCGGGAATAGCCGCCGTTACGAGTCGCATAGCGGGGTGCAATTTCGTCAAATAAAACCCGTAGTAATTCGTCTTTTTCGTGTTTTTTAGTTTTTAGTAAGAACCCCGCAACTTTACGACGGGCTTCTAAATTATTTTTACGTGCTAAAGTAATTAGTTTTTCCAAATAAATTTGGGTTTGCTTCGCCCGAGTGTGGGTGGTAATAATTTGGTTGTAAGATAAAACATCAGAAACTTGTTGACGGCTGATCATCTTGTTGACAGCTGAAGTCTTACCTTTTTTATTGATATATGACATACATGACTCCTTCAATCATTAGAAGTAATTAAAAATAAACAACAAACAAGTTGTTCAGGGTGATGTGAATTTAATTGCTTGGTTCCTCGTTAAAAGTTAGGTTGCGATCAGCAAGTTTACGCATAATCTCTTTTAAAGATTTTTTACCTAAGTTCCGAATTTGTTCAATACTGGATTTAGGACGATCAATCAATTCTTGAATGGTGTGAATTCCGTTGCGTTTTAGTGAGTTAAATGAACGCATAGTTAGTTCTAGTTCATCAATTGGGGTTGATAAAACTGCTTTTTTGTACTGATCTTCTTCTTTGCGAATAATTTCTAATTGGGAAATTTCGTGGTTGATCGAAACGATTGGTTCTAAATGAGAAGAAAGAATTCGCGCGGCTAAAGATAAAGCATTAGAAGCGCTAATCGAACCATCAGTTGCAATTTTGATTTCTAGACGTTCAGTCACCCCTCATTTAGTCGTTTTTTGTTCAGTAACTTTATAAGCCACCCGTAAGATTGGTGAAAAACTGGAATCAATGGCAATGATGTTAATACTGCTAATTAGTTCCCGGTTTTCGTGAAAAGAACGATAACCGCGGTCAACAGTAATGTATAAATCCATCACAAAATTGGTGTTATCTGCAATTTCACAAATTTCTAAATCACCGTTTAAAATTTCAAAACCGACTGGGCAGATAATATCTCGTGCATAAACGATCCCTTTTCCCTTTTTATTAATTTTTAGGGTTGGTCATTTTTCGATTTCTAATTTAGATAACTCATCTAAATCAACAATTCGTTCGTTGACTTTAATTGTTAATTTTTTGATGTTTCAAATAATATGAGTCAAGTCCTGAACCACACCTTTAATTGTGGTATATTCGTGGGTGATTCCGGGAATTTTAATTGCAAAAACACTAGCACCATGAATTGAGCTTAATAAAACTCGTCGTAAAGCATTACCTAAAGTGGTGCCAAACCCTTGCTCTAGCGCATCAAAAACAAACGTTCCTAAATTGGGATTAGTTGCTTCGATAATCGGTTCAATGCGGTATTTTGAAAATTTTTGCATGTGCGAAATCTTTCTATTAATTAAGTAAATCTTATTTGGAAATTGTAAGGCAAAAAACCACAATTCGTGTGGTTATTTCGATTGGATCAACCAATTCTTGCCCGGTGTTCATGAAAACGACAATTAAAATCTAGCGTGGTCGTTTAGGAGGACGACAACCATTATGCGGTAGTGGGGTAACATCAGCAATTTCGTGAATGGTAAAACCAACGTTTTTTAACGCCCGAATCGCTACTTCTCGACCCCCACCAGTTCCATTAACTTTAACCCCAATGGATTTTAATCCCATTGCATAAGCATCCTTACCAACTTTTTCAGCGACTAGTCCCGCTGCATAAGGGGTTGCTTTTTTAGTACCTTTATAACCAATGGTGCCGGCTGAACCCCAAACAATGGCGTTGCCACCTTCATCAGTTAAAGTGATAATGGTGTTGTTAGCTGTAGAGTGAATATAAGCAAATCCGTTCGGATTAGACAGCTTCTTTTTTTTCTTTTTAGCCATGATAATTTAATTCCTACTTGATTACTTACTTTCCATTTTTTTGTTGGCCACAGTTTTACGTGGTCCTTTACGGGTTCGCGCGTTAGTGCGGGTGCGTTGCCCCCGTACTGGTAAACCCCGACGGTGACGGATCCCTTCATAAGACCCAATTTCCATCTTGTTTTTGATATTTAGACTAACTTCTTTCCGTAAATCCCCTTCTAATAACAAAGCGAATTCGTCTTTAGTTGTCTGCAAATCCCCGATAACTTTACGAACTTGGGCAAAAACTTCTTTGTCTAAGTCTTTCACTCGGGTGTTTTCTAAAGCAGCAATTGCAGTTTTTTCTGCAGTTGATAAAGTTGTTACTGGTTTGGTATGACCAGTAATCGTTTTTTGAATAATTTTACGCGCAGCAGTTGGACCAACTCCTAAAATGTAAGTTAGAGATACTACTAGGCGCTTGTTATTGGGGATATCAACCCCTAAAAGTCGAGCCATGCGGCAAGTGTTCCTTTCAAATGATTTATTAATAAAATAAAAATGGTAAATGATTGTTTCAAGCAATTTAGTTAAAGTTGTTAGCTAACTTCTGTTGCTTTTTTTACCCCATTAACCTTGGCGTTGTTTATGTTTTGGCGTTTTACAAATCACGCACACGCGTTTTTTGCGCTTGATAATCTTACAATCTTTACAGATTGGTTTTACAGACGCGCGAACTTTCATGATTGCTGAACCTCTTTTTTCTATTTGCTGAAATTTTAAAGCAGCTTAGTTACCAATTGTTGCCAGCATGATTGTTCCAGTCCAAACCTGGTCATCATGGTTAATTGCAAGCAAGTCTAACTCTGTTGCTTTAAAAAAATTCGGAAGATAAGCTTGATTGTTGCATCTAATTGAAATAACGATAAACAATCCGGCCTTTAGTTAGATCGTATAATGACATTTCCACATCAACTCCATCACCAGGTAAAATGTGGATTTTATTTTGTCGCATTTTTCCTGAAACTCGACAAGTAATTTTAACTTCATTTTCTAAAATTACTAAATAAGCTCCACCGGGCAAAATCTCTTTGACCGTACCACGAAGTTTAATTTTGTCGTTCCGCTCGTTCAAACCGGTTACCTTTAATCTTTGTGCTTTCTTAAATTCCTTAACTTGATCTGGTTGTTTACCAGCTTATTAACAATTAATCAACCTCACCTCCAGTTTCTTCAGCATCGAATGCTGTTAAAACTTCAGTTTGGTTATCTAAAATCAGTACCATATGTTCTCAGTGACAAACTTTCGCGCGCGGTTTCACCCGCACTGATCATTTATCCTTCTGATCAATCGTATACGACCCATCAGCTTGATCGGTAAGAATTGGTTCAATGCAAAGCACCATACCACTTACCAATTGGGTACCAGTTTTTGGGCGCAAGCCCTTATTAAGCACTGATGGATCCTCATGTAAATGAATCCCACATCCGTGCCCACAAAAATCATTCAGAATTTGGTATTGGGGACAATTTTCAGCCACATATTGGCTGATTGCAGTTGTGATATCACCCGTGTAATTACCAGCTTTAGCCGCACTTATCCCTGCCATTAGAGCTTGGTAAGTGTGTTCAGCTAGCTGCTGGTATTCGGGATTGGTTGCGGGATCAACAATTTGACTGAACCCCGCATCACAAATATACCCATTAAGGCTAATTCCAAGATCGACGCCAACTTTATCTGTTGGTTTAAATTTCGTATTATCGGGAATGCCGTGAATGCCCACCTCATTAACCGACACGCACAACGCCCCGGGAAACCCGTGATAACCTTGAAAAACCAATTTCCCCCCTGCTGCGCGAACAATTTGCTCAGCAGCTTTAGCTAAATCCAGGGGGGTATTGTTAGGAACAATTAACTTTTTTAAAGCTGTAATGGTGGTTTTTCACAATCCCACTGCAGCTTTAATGCCAGCAATTTGCTCTTGGTTCTTCAAATAAATCATGTGGTTTTAGTTTGTCATAACACCGAATTTTAGCGTTAATTTTGGGCGCATTTTACTGTATTTTTTTACAAAATACAAAAAATACACGTTGATTGTATCACAAAACCGGGGGAAAATTATTTTTTTTGGGATAAACCTAAAATGCTTATGACCGCAGTTTCGGTTGAAGCTAAACTACCTCCAGCATCAATGCGGGTTAATAATCCCAACTGTTCGTATAACTCGATTAAAGGTGTGGTTTGTTGTTGATAAACTTCAAGCCGGTGCAAGATGACATCAGCCTGATCATCTTTGCGTTGGTATAAAAGGGTTTGATCAACATCACAAATCCCAGGTTGGTGGGGTGGTTTATTAACTTTGTGATAAGTATGATCCCCCTGGGTGCAAACTAACCGGTTGTTTAAGCGGAATAAAATCTCTGCTTCAGAAACCTCTAACAATAAAACATGATCAAACAAAAAGTGTTTATTAAAGAATTCAGCTTGGGAAATTGTGCGGGGATAACCATCTAAAATGACAGTTTGTTCCGGATGTTCTTGCGCTAAATTAGTTAGGGTTTCAAAAATTAAATCGTTTGTTAAATCATCAGGTACTAGTTTGCCCTCAGAAGTAATTGCCCGGATTTTTTGGGCAATTGGTTTGGTTGATGAACCTAAAGACCGAAAAATATGGCCCGTTGATAAATGAACGAACCGGTAAGTTTGCGCTAAATATTCCGCAATCGAACCCTTCCCAGCTCCAGGTGCACCTAAAAGTAAAATAAATTTCATAAAAACATGCTGTTAATAGTTTGAAATGATTAAAAAGACAAGATAAAATCGGGCTGAACCCGATTTTTTTGCTGTAAAAAGAAATGACATCAACGATATTTGTACCTAATTTCCATCCCTAGTTACAAATTGATGATACTGAAATTTCTGGGTTTAATAACCCAAATTGATGCTTGTTGTTCGATTAAATTGGGGATAGTTCAATGATTCAGTTAACATGAAGATTTTAAACTCTACTAACAATTCAAGCGCTGCTTCAGTGTAGTGAAACCATTTTTAACAATGATTAAATATTAAAAAACTTAATTTCAAAACTAGGCCTTACCACAAGTGTCATTCATCACTCTGATCCCGATCTAATTGTTGACCGTATAAATAATCACGGGGTTTAGCACCTGGTTCTAAGTTTAAAGCTTCATCCAATAAAACATCAGAATTACTGATCACTTGTTGTTGTAAGATTTGTTTTTGGGTTCGGTAGTAAACTGAGGTTGAAGTTGATTTGATCGCATCCCAAAACTGGATCGAACCAGAAACCAAAATAATTACTCCTGTCCCCCCTAAAGCTGCATTAGCGGGTAATCCCGTTGTAATCGTAATCACATTTGGTAAAACAGCTACGACGGCTAAAAATGGTCCGCCCAACCAGTTAACTCGGTTAACAATTTGCCGGATGTGATTAAACGTTGCCTGACCAATACTAATTCCGGGAATAAACCGTCCTGATTTTTCAAAGTTTTCGGTCAATTCCTCCGCATTAACTTGAATGTGAGAATAAAAAAATGAAAAGGCAAGAATTAATAACCCATAAATGGTCAAACCCACCGGAGAGTTCAGGGTTAAATAAGTTTGAATAAACTGGTATCCTCCAGGGTCTGAAGTCCGAACAAACTCGGCTGCAGTTCCTGGAATAGCTAGTAATGAACCCGCAAAAATAACTGGAATCACCCCAGCCGGAATAATTTTGATCGGTAAAAACGGTAAATCTTCCACGTTTTTGATCAAACCTTGTCCGGTTTGTTGCACCGGAATTTTGCGAATTGCCCCATTAATAAAAGTAATGATGAACAATAAGACAAAATAGAAAAATAAATAAACCACAAAAGTGGCAATCGCCACAAAAGCCGCATTATCTCCAGCTGAACGTAACCGGAAAAAACCGAAGGCCGAAGTCATGTTTTGGGGAATTGAAGAAACAATTCCAGACATAATAATTAAAGTTGGTCCGTTCCCAACCCCTTTTTTAGAAATAATGTCACTTAAAAATAGGGCAACATAAGTTCCTGAAACTAACAAGATAACTAATAACACTTGTTGGTTGGCTGGAACTTGGGCTAAACTGGTCACAATGCGGTTATCAACAATAAAATCCGAAAGATTCGCATTAGAAACCAAAACTAAAGCCCCATAAGCTGTGGCCACCGCAAACGGCAAAGTGACTAGCCGGGTGTATAATTCTAGTTTTTTCCGGCCCCGTTCCCCCGATTTTTTCAGTTCGGCTAGGGGTTTAATGATATCGGTTGATAACATTTGAATGATAATTTGGGCGGTAATATAAGGGGAGATACCAACCGCGAAAATACTCACACGGTTCAATCCACCTCCCCCTAAAAGGTTTAATAAGCCCACAATCCCGGGTCCATTATCACCAAAGTTTTTTAATCGAAGTGATGGAGCAGTAATATGAGCACCAAACTGGAATAAACTCAATAATAAAACCGTTGATGCAATCGCAATCAACACCTCTTTATTTTTGAAAATTTTAGCCCAATTGGAAGTTTGTTTTGATTTAGTAACTGGTTTCAGATTCACAATACAACCTAACTTCAAACATCAGCTAATGCTGACTAAGATGTTCTAATTTTATCCTAAACTTCAGGCTTTTGAGTGACAAATTTGCCACCACAAACTTGTGATGGCAAACAACAAAGCTGAATGAAAAAAGCACCAAAACCCACAAGTTTTTGGTGCATTAACCCCGTTAGGGTTTTAATAAATGGATTTTGCCCCCAGCGGCTTTAATCACGGCTTCAGCCCCTTTAGAAAAAGCATGGGCAGAAATGTTAATTGGTCGGGTTAATTGGTGGTTCCCAATTACTTTAATTCGTTGGGTTTTTCGCGGGTGCACTAACCGTAGTTCAATTAGTTTTTGTAAATCAAATTCAGTTTCTTCAGGAAAAAAAGATAATTGAAATAAATTGATCACACTAACCGCAGTTGCAAAATTATGGTTGTTAAACCCAATTTTACCAACCCGAATGTACAATGGGGTTTGTCCCCCTTCAAAACCTAGACGCACGTTCCCTGATTTACGGGCTAACTGCCCTTTAGTTCCGCGGGTACTTCGGCCCCCAATACCACTCCCAAAGCCCCGACCAACCCGTTTAGAGCGGTGGTTACGAGCTTTAGGATGGGATTTTAGTTGATTCAACATGAGCAAATAATCGCCTTTCGTTTCTATAATTCTTCAATGCGTTTATCGCGTAATTTTGCAATTTCAGCTGGGGTGTGTTGTTTTAGCAACGCTTTAATTGTTGCTTGCACCATGTTCATAGAAGAAGATGAACCTAAATTTTTAGAATAAATATCAGTGTATCCTGCTAGTTCTAAAACGGTTTTAATTGGTCCCCCCGCAATGATTCCAATTCCAATTTTGGCTGGTTTAATTAAAACTCGGGAAGCACAGTGTTTTCCAATGTTTTCGTGATAAACCGTGCCATTAGCATTAATTTTCACTTTTACCACATTTTTCAACGCATTTTTAACCGCTTTTTTCATTGCATCAGGAAACTCCTCGGCTTTGCCGATGCCATAGCCGATGGAACCCTTTTTGTTACCAACAACAACTAAAGTTCAAATCCGGCCTTGACGCCCCCCCTTAGTCGTTTTAGAAACCCGTTTTCAAGCCACTAATTTTTCTTCAAATTCTTGTTTTGGTTTAAAAGTTGCTCCCCCTAGTTTACGATCGCTGTTGCGACGGTTATCCGGGTTGCGGGGTTTACGAGCTTCAGAACCAGTTCCAGGACGACTGTTACTAGAGCGGGGTGCTGGTTTAATTGCATCACCAATACTTTTGGTAACTGCAGCCACTGCAGCTGCTTTAGCATCAGCTGGATTAGATTTAACAACTGATTGGGAATCGGTTTGGTGGGATTCGGTTTGTTCTGGGGTTGGATTGGATGGTTTTAAATTATCAGTATTCATTTTTTAATTCCGTTTTCAACAATTTAGGTTTAAACTTTGATGCCGTTTTCGCGTAAAGTTTCAGCAATCACTGCAATTCGGCCGTGGTATTTTGAACCACCCCGATCAAAACTAATTTGACTAATATTGTGGGCTTTTAGTTTATTTGCAAAATCTAAAGCAACTTTGGTGGCATTGGTTTTGTTGCCATTAGCTAATTTTAGTTGTAATGAAGACGCCGCAAATAACACTTTGTTTGCTTGGTCATCAATTAGTTGGACATAAATGTGTCCGTTGGTTTTGGTAATGCGGGCGCGTAAATGTTCATTACTCCGACGTACGGCTTTTAAAATCCGTTTGTGGCGTAACAAACTTTTTTGGCGGCGGTTTAAGTTAATGTTTTTCATGATCAGCTCTTATCCTATTTTTTCCCTTTTCCACCTTCAGAAGTTTTACCAACTTTCCGTAAAATCTGTTCATCAGCATAAGCAATTCCTTTACCTTTATATGGTTCAGGTTTGCGTCATTTCCGAATATTGGCCGCAAACTCACCCAATAATTCCTTGTGGAATGAACTAATTTTTAATTCGGTTGGTGAAACTAATTCGACTTTAATCGCAGCTGGAATCACAATTTCAATCGGATGGGAGAACCCTAAGGTTAACACCAACTTATCCCCAACTAAAGCGGCTTTATATCCGACCCCAGTCATTTTTAAGGTTTTGCTAAATCCGGTGCTTAAGCCTTCGATTGCGTTTTTGATTAAAGCGTTAATTGTTCCATATTGCATGCGGGATTCTTTGGAAGAATTTGCTTTAGCCGTGCTGACAGTACTGTCGGTTAAATGGATTTTTACCAGGTGTTCGTTATATTTCATCACCACTTGGTCAGTGCCGTTAGTGACCGTAATTAAGTTGCGATCTAATAAAACTTTAATGTTCCCGGGAACTGCTAAAATGCGGTTTCCAATTCTTGACATAATTTGTTCGTTCCTTTAATTGTTTTCAATGTTGCTGAATGAGGTGTGATATTTATCAAACATAAGCTAAAACTTCGCCACCAATTTGCAGTTTACGGGCGTGTTTAGAACACATTAAACCCTTATTGGTAGAAATGATCGCAATGCCTAAACCATTTAAAACATTAGGCAAATTGTCTGCTTGCACATAAACACGTAAACCTGGTTTAGAAATTTGACGCACCCCGTTAATTGAAGCAACTCCATCACGGTATTTGAAGAAAATGGTGATTTGGTTTTTCTTGTTGCGGGTTTCGGATTTAAAATCCAAAATGTAGCCTTCTGCTTTTAGTAAAGTTACTACACTTAATTTTAGTTTGGAGCCAGCAATTTTGATTTTGGTTTTGTGAGCCTTGATTCCCATTTTTATTTGGACAAGCAGATCAGAGATTGGGTCAGTATACATAATGATTTTCCTTTAATTAAAATTGCTTATCAAGAAGCCTTTTTCACCCCAGGGATTGCGCCTTTGTACGCTAAATCCCGGAAGCATAATCGACAAATCCCAAACCGACGGAACACTGCATGAGGACGACCACAGCGTTCGCACCGCGTGTAGTTTCGCACGGCAAATTTTTGGTGTTTTTTTTGTTTAACTTTTAAGGATTTCTTTGCCATAACTAATTAGCTTCCTTTTTTTGTTTTTTGATAAATGGTAATCCTAGTGCCAATAATAAATCATAGGCTTGATCGTCCGAATTAGTGGAAGTCACAAAAGTAACATCCATCCCCCGGATTTTTTTCACTAAATCGTAGTTGATTTCACTAAAAATTGTTTGCTCTTTAATTCCTAAAGTGAAATTCCCCCGACCATCAAAACCACTGGGACTAAAACCACGAAAGTCCCGCACCCGTGGTAAAGCAATGTTAAATAGTTTTTCAGCAAAAGCTCACATATTAGCATTACGTAATGTTACTTTTGCCCCAATTGCTTGACCTTCCCGGATTTTATAACTAGCAATCGATTTTTTGGCTTTGGTGGTAACTGGTTTTTGGTTGGTAATGATGGTTAGTTCAGCCACTGCAGCTTCTAAAAGTTTCGCATCAGCCGCGCCATCACCAACTCCCATGTTAATCACGATTTTTTCTAAGCGGGGAACTTGCATCACTGATTTTAAGTTCAGGGATTTAAAAAGCGCGGGTACAATTTCAGTTTTGTATTTTTGTTTTAAATGAGACATAATGAGCTTGATCTTCTTTCTAAATCTGACCTATTTTGGTTTTCCAATTGGTAAACCGGTTTTGCGGTTAATCCGGTGTTTGTGGTTATCTTTATCCCAAGTATAACCAACTTTGGTATAAACGGCTTTAGATTTATCATGGGCTAAAGTTACTTTAGATCAGTGGATGGGTAGTTCTTTTTCCACAATGCCCCCATCTTGGGTTTGTTGGTTGGGTTTAGTGTGACGTCTTACCCGGTTTACACCTTCGACTAAAACTTTTTGTTCTTTGGGATAAACAGCTAAAACACTGCCAACTGTTCCCTTAAATTTTCCCGCGATAACCCGGACTTTATCACCTTTAATAATGCGTTGCATTTGTGTTTTTCCTTTTTCTAAATTACTTCGGGTGCTAAAGATAAAATTTTGTTAAAACCACGTTCACGTAGTTCCCGGGTTACTGCACCAAAAATCCGTGAACCCCGAGGGGATTTATCTTCTTTAATTAGAACACACGCGTTGTCATCAAATTTTAGAATAATGCCGTTAGGTCGGCGAATTTCTTTTTTGGTGCGGACAACCACGGCTTTGAACACTTGGCCCCGTTTTACATTGGAATGGGTAGAAATTGCTTTAACTGAAACTAAAACAATATCGCCCACTGAAGCATACCGGCGACCTGTGCCCCCGTAAACTTTAATGACCCCAACTTCTTTGGCGCCGGTGTTATCAGCAACATTCATGCGTGTCATGAATTGAATCATAATTTTCTCCTAAGCTCCTTAATGGTCTATTTTGCTTCAGTTAAAATTTTGTTTAACCGTCAATTTTTTAAAGCACTTAACGGTCGGGTTTCAATGATGCTCACGAAATCGCCTTCTTTGGCTTTTTCTAATTCATCATGCGCGTGGTATTTTTTGTGACGAATTACCAGTTTTTTATACAAGGGATGTTTGAATTTGGATTCGACTTTAACCACAATGGTTTTTGCATTCTTCGTAGAAACAACAACACCTTTTAAGACTTTGCGGTATTTTTTAGTCACTGGAGTTGTTGGTTGGGTTTTTTCGACTTGATTCATTATTGCACATCACTTTCTTGTTTTTTCAGTTTCAACCCACTTAATTTGGTTTTAACTTGATCTAATAAACCCGTTTTAGCTTCAGCAGCTTCTGTTGCGGCTTGTTTATTGTTTTCTTCAATAATTATTTTGCTAAAACGGTGGTAATCCTTAGTTTCCATGCGTAAATTACGTTCATGTAAAACCGTTAACACTTGCGCAATTAGCCGTCGGGTTTCACGAATTAAATGGGTTTTAGTTAATTCCCCTTGAGCTGCTTGGAACCGGTTTTCCATTTGTTGAATCCGTAATTGGACAACTAACATTTTTAGTTCGTCATCTTGTTTTTGACGTAAATCTTTAATTAACATGATCGACATCCCCCTTATTCGGCATTAACTTCTGGTTTGGTTCCAACCGCTGCTGGTTTAATTTGGCGTTGGACCACACGGGTTTTAATTGGTAATTTATTACCCGCTAATTTCAGCGCTAACTTCGCAACTGCTTCAGGCACTCCCGCCACTTCGAACATAATGGTATCTTGTTTCACCACAGCTACAAAGCGATCGGGCGCTCCTTTTCCTGATCCCATCCGCACTTCTAAAGGTTTTTTAGTTAGTGACATGTGGGGGAAAATGCGGATTCACATTTTACCGGTTTTACCCAGTTTTTTTGAAATCACAATCCGCGCTGCTTCGATTTGACGCGCATTAATTCACGCGCCAGATTGCGCTGCTAAACCATAAGTCCCAAATGCAACATATGAGTTACCTTTAGCTGGACCTTCAAAACTCACTTTATGTGGTTTACGGTATTTGACTTTTTTTGGTTGTAACATAGTTTAATTCCTGTCTTATTCGCTTTTTTCTGCGGCTGGTGCTGAAGTTGGTTTTTCAGTTTGACTGCGAGGACGTTGATCGGGGCGGCGGCGGCGATCGTTGCGATTATTGCGGTTAAAACCACTGTTAGTTCGCACTGGTGCGGCTGGTTCAGGCATGAAGCCCTTACCAAAATATAAACCGCGGTTAATTCAAACTTTAACCCCAATTACCCCATAAGTAGTTTTGGCAATGGCAAACGCATAATCAATATCCGCTCGTAAAGTAGAAAGAGGTACCACACCTTCAGAATAACCTTCATCTCGGGCAATTTCAGCTCCACCTAAACGACCAGAAACTTTAGTTTTAATTCCTTTTGCCCCACCCATCATGGCTTTTTTAATACCTTTTTTCTGAGCAGAACGGAATGAAATCCGGTTTTCAATTCCATCAGCAATTTCTCGTGCAATTAATTGGGCACTAGTTGCGGGATTGTTAACGGCTTTAATGGTAACTTTGATTTCGGTTTTGCGTCCGACAATGCGGCGTAAATCCCGTTCAATTTCATCTAAAGTTTTGGCTTTCCCCAATAAGATTCCAACTTGAACCGCATAAACATAAGCAAAAAATTGTTGCTGGCCTTTAGAATTAATTAAGCGTTCAATTTCCACTTTTTCCACGCCTGCGTTTTTGTATTTAGTTGCAAAATACAACCGAACGCGTTCATCTTCAACTAATCATTGTGCGGTTTGCTTATCACTAGAAGCATTTCAACGGCTCACTCATTGTTTATTGATTCCAAATCGTAAACCATTTGGACTAACTTTTTGACCCATAACTATTTGGTATTTCCTTTGCTATCTAAAATTTGTGATTCAACCACAATGGAACCTTGATTATTTGGGGTTGAAGAATTGATTTTGTGTTGGTGCGCGCGCGGTTTTAACAATTTAGCATTGCGTTCAGCTTTTTCATTGGGATTATCTGAAACAAACAACTCTAAATGGGTGGAACGTTTACGCATTAAATCACTGCGGCCTTTGGCCCGGGGCATAGTGCGTTTATAAGTTGGGCCCTGGTTGGCAACCACGTGAAAAACGTATAAACTATTTCCGTCCATTCCGTGGTTATTGACCGCATTTGCGGTTGCAGAGGCTAGTAATTTTTTTAAATAAGCAGCGGTTTTTTGTTCAACATTATCTAAAATTTTAAAAGCATCTTGGACTTTATGGCCGCGAATTAAAGTACAAACAAGCGCAGCTTTTTTTGCAGAAACACGAATGTTTTTTTGAATTGCTTTAGCAAGCATGGTTCTGATTTCCTTTCCAAATTGACTTATTTTTTCGTTTTAGCTAATGTGTGGGCTTTGAACACCCGGGTTGGTGCAAATTCACCTAATTTATGGCCAACCATATGTTCGGTCACATAAACTTTGGCAAAGTTTCTACCGTTGTGAACTTCAAAGTTTAAACCAACAAATTCTGGATAAATCGTACTACGACGAGATCAAGTTTTAATCGGTTTTTTCTTTTCGCTTGCTTGCATAGCCACCACTTTTTTTAACAGACTTGGCTCAACAAATAAACCCTTTTTACTACTTCGAGACATAATAATGTACTTGATCCTTTATTATTTACGCTTAGATTTCATGTGACGGGATTTCACAATTAAAGAATTAGATGGTTTTTTCTTGTTGCGGGTTCGCACTCCCATATGCGGTTTCCCCCATGGTGTTCGGGGTTGTTTACGTCCAACTGGACTTCGACCTTCTCCCCCACCGTGAACGTGATCGTTCGGGTTCATGGCTGATCCCCGTACGGTTGGTCGAATTCCTAACCGACGAGAAGCACCAGCTTTACCTAAATTCACTAAATTATGATCAGAATTAGAAACTCGACCAATAACCGCGCGACAATCTAATAAAAATTTGCGCATTTCATTAGAAGGTAATTTAACAACAACATATTTCTCGGTTTCATCGCGTCCTAAAACTTGGGCTTGACTTCCCGCACTTCGCACTAATTGAGCCCCCTTACGTGGAGCTAACTCGATGCTGTGAATGAAGGTTCCTTCAGGGATTTGACCTAATGGTAAGCAGTTACCTGGTTTAATGTCAATGTTTTCATAACCAGAAACAATTTTATCGCCCACTTTTAATCCATCAGAGTTCAACACATAACGTTTAGTTCCGTCTTTATAAGCCACTAAAGAAATAAAAGCGGTTCGGTTTGGATCATATTCAATTGTTTTCACAGTTGCTTCAATGTTGGGTTTATCGTAGTGAAAATCAATCATCCGGTACTTACGTTTGTGACCACCGCCACGGTGACGGGTAGTAATTTTACCTAAGTTATTTCGTCCCCCCGTTTTCTTTAACGTTTTGGTTAAACTTTTTTCGGGTTGGGTCGCAGAAAGACTACGTTTATAATCAATTAACCGGATATTACGGCGACCACTACTACGTGGCTTAACGTGTTTAATTGCCATACTAATTATTTATCCTCTTTCTTCGCCACTGACTCTTGTGTTAGATCAGTTTTTGGTTCAGCGGCTTCTGCGGTATTTTCAGCTGCTTGATCAGCATACAACATGACACCTTTGTCAACTGAAATATACGCAATTTTCATTAACTTAGTACTACCCCGACGACCTTTGTTCACGTATCGGGTTGGTTTTGGTTTGCGCAAAGTGGTGTTAATTGCCACTGGTTCGGTTTCAAAGATTGCCACAAAAGCATCATGAATGTGTTTTTTAGTTGCTTTTGTTGCGACCACAAAGGCATATTGGTTTTGTTGGTTTCGTAACAAATACGCTTTTTCAGTATTTAAGGGTCGTAAAATTACTTTTGTTAAATCCATGATCTATTGTCCTTTAGTTGCTGGTTGGGAATTGGCATCGAACAAATTCAATTTCATTTCCAAGTTAGTGCGTAAACGAATAATTGCTTGAAAACCACCCAATTGCATCACTACGTGTTTATTATTTAGTAAGTCACGTACAGAAACACTTGAAGCAGTTTTCACAATTAAATTTTTAATGTTACGGGCTGCTAAAAATAAGTTAGGATTGTCATCGTTCACAACAAACAAAACCTTTTGTTTAGTTAAATTAAAAGTTTTTAACAAGTCGTTAACTGCTTTGGTTGAAGGTAAGCTGTCACGGTGAAAATCATCAGTTAATAAAGTTAATTTTTGACTATTAACAGTTTGTGAAAAAGCAGACAAAAATGCTAAAGCATAAACTTGGCGATTCATACTTTTACGGTAATTACGACCTGGTTTAGGACCAAATACAACTCCACCGCCCACAAAATGCGGGTTGCGACGAGAACCTTGACGAGCATTACCAGTGTGTTTTTGGGCTAATGGTTTTTTACCAGTTCCAGAAACTTCTGCTTTAGTTTTAGTAGAATGAGTGCCTTGACGCACTGAAGCTTGTTCTAATAAAACCGCATCAAATAAAGATTGATTGTGAATTTCTTCAGCAGTTAACAATTGTTGAGATAACTCTAATTCACCAACTGTTGCACCATTACTGTTTGTAATTTTAAAATTCTTCATAGTTCACTTCCTTATTTAGTTGCGCCAGAATCACGGACAAACATTTGGAAAGGTGTTTTGGTCGCTTTTTTCGAGCGGGTAGTAGTTTTAATCCGTAAAACTCCCTTATTACGTCCAGGCACTGAACCACGAACTAATAATAAATTTTGTTCTGGTTCTAGTCCTACAATTTCTGAATGAATTACTGAAACAGTTTCGTTCCCGTATCTTCCGGCCATTTTTTTCCCTTTTCACACACGTTGCGCACTCGCGCCACCACGACCAGCAGTTAATGAACCTTGGTAACGGTGGGGTCATCCAGCCCCGTGAGAACGGGCTCCCATGGAAAAGTTTCACAATTTAATTGCTCCAGTGAAACCATGACCACGTGAAGTTCCTTGAATATCCACGAAATCCCCAATTTGGAAACTATCTTCTAGTTTTAACAAATCACCAACGTTATAACCAGTTACACCACGTAATTCAATTAAATGACGTTTTAATGGTTGATTTGCTTTTTTGAATTGCCCCTTAACTGGTCTAGAAACTAGTTTTTCGCGAATATCGCCATATCCCACTAAAACTGCATCATAACCATGAGTTGATTGGGTTTTCACTCCTACTACCACGTTTGGTTCAACGTGAATCGCAGTTACTGCAATTAAAGTCCCATCTTGACTAAACATTTGGCTCATACCAACTTTAGTTCCGATTAATGATTTCATCATCTTACCTATTTACTTCTATTTAATTTCAAAATTTACTTCTAAATCCGCTGGTAAAACTAATCTTTGAATTGCTACCATCACATCATTATTGAAGTTAGTTAAAACGATTAACCGTTTGTGGGTGCGTCGTTCAAATTGTTCCATGGAAGGTTTGTTAACGTGGGGTGATCGTTGAAAAGTTCAAATTTCTTTTTTAGTTGGTAGGGGAATCGGGCCTTTAATTTTGACATTATTGGCGTTAGTAATTTCAATAATTTTTTTCACTCACTGATCTAATAGCCGGAAATCATATGAGATTAATTTAATTCGAATTTCATTCATAAAATGTTAAAAACAATCTTTTCTTTTTTAGTCAAAAATCATTTATCAACAAGATTTTAGTTCCATAAGACACAAATAAAACTAAGTAACTTCACCTTCGGTTAGTTACTTAATTTGTATTTTTTATGAAACAAAATGCTGATAAACTGGCAAAAACACTCGTATTTTCCAAGAAAAATCACAGTTTAACCTGGATTGAAAATCGTGAGAAAATGCAACAGTTTTTGGCGTATCATAAAGATACATTCAACAGACAATTGTACAAGAAATTTTCTTTTTTCCAAATTAATTTACTATTTTTTCACAAAAAAACACGCTTAAAAGCTGTTAGAGATGGTTTTGAAAAGATCATTTAAATCCCAATTCAGAAGCAAAACTGCTAATTTAAATCTTTTTTGCATTCTTTTAGTAATTATTTAGAAATTTCCCAATAAAATAAAAAACACAGGTGATCCACTGAATTTGATCTAAATCGCCATTTATCAAATTTTTGAAATTCAAATTAATCCAATTTGAGAATTTATTAAGAAATATAGACATACACATGGGTAACAAAAATAATAAAGAAACCAACCAAGATAACCCCACTAAAATTAAACAAACGGTTTTACAAGCTCAGACTACTGAAGTAAATCCTAACCAATCAAAACTAAAGCAAAATCAACAAGCTGTAACAAATCCCCAACCAGTTCAGACTGTGCAAAATAATGCCACCGCAGCGAATAAGCAAAATAAGCCAGCTGCTCAACAGTCAACTAAACAACCCAATCAATCAAAACAACCCGTAGCTAAAAAATCAACAGTTACTGAAAATAAAAATTCTACTCCTAAACCAGTTCAAACAAATAATCAGCAACCTAAAGATGCAACGGTTTTACAAGCTACGTCTAAAACTAGTCATCATCCAGCTCAAAACAAAGTTGAACCTGTTGTAGTTTCACAACCCCAACAAATACCAACTGGTTTACTAACACAATTAAACCAACCACAAATACACCCAGCAACAGCTATTGTAAATTCAGTTCCAGTTAATTCTGATGAACCTAGTTCTTTAACTTCTAATTTAGCAAGCAAACCTAATCCCCAACTAGGAATTAAATTAAAAGATAAATTAGATGATTCCAAAGAAAAACTAGAACTACCGTATTACACTCAAAATAACTTTGTCTGTCCTTCTTGTTTTAAACGTCGTAATCAAGATTGGTTATCAATTGAAGAATTAGTCAAATTAGCCCAAACTAGTCCCCAATTACAAAAATCAGGCTGACAAGAAAAACTGAAAACATTCAATGATAATAGTTTGAAATTGTCTTATTGTAAAAACTGTAAACGGTTTGCTTATTGAAACATTGAATATTATGACCAATTCAAAAAAGAATTCCGTCAGTTACATGGGGGTAATGAAAAAGCTTGGGATATGGAAAAATTTTATAAAGTTTGCTCCAACTTACAATTAGTCTATCCCGTCCGTCATCTGAATGTTATTAGTCAACCTAATCTGGATATGGATAATTTGTGCATTAATCTCTTCAATGAAGCCGCTAAAGTTTATGCGATTTCACCTCGGAGTGCTGCTGTTTTATTGCGGGTAATCATGGAGCAAATGTTTCAAACTATTTGTAAAAATAACACTTCAATTGGGGTGAATTTAAAAGCAATTGAAGAAAGATTATCTGATCACTTTAAAGAAAATTATTTAGAACAATTACATGCAGTTGTTGATCTGCTAAACAATGCCTCACATTGTAAATTGAAAGAACTGCCCCAACAGCATGTGTTGTTAATTCATAATACTTTTGAAATTATCAACCGGCTAGCAGACGAGTTATTAACCAGACCCCGCATGTTAAACCAAATTGCATCCAACAAAAAAGAGGTTAATTCATAATTAACCTCTTTTTTTATTCTAGTATTGGTTTCATTAAAGAAAATTATTTATTGAAGTTTCTAGTTGCTGTAATTTCTTTATCAAGTTGTAATGCCTTCTGACGACGGTTGTATTCTGCTTCCCAATTCGAGATTAATTGTTGACTAATCCGGGCTTTGACATTCCGCACTAAAACATAGTTCCGGAAACGAATCACAATTCCCATTCCCATAACAAAAACAACAACTGGAATTAATGTGGCTAAAACTAAACGAATAATACTTGCATCACGGGTGCTGGTTTGGTGTAGTTGCTGAAAGCCTTGTAACACAATCCCACTGTTCACCAATTCTACATAACCCTGACTAGTTAATTCTTCGCGGGGAATGAATTGATAATCAAAACTAATGTTATTATCTGCATCAACTATAGCTGAACCTTCATGATAACGCATGATTGTTTTATGCGCTTGGGTTTGTGGTGTTGGGTTTGAATTAGTTTGTTGTTCAGTTACAGCATCAGGACGTTGGACAAAGAAAAGTAATTGGGCTGTACCGATGGTTTCATCATAAACGTAGTAGATAATTTTTGGTAAATTATTTAAAATACTACCACTGAAACTAAAGTATTTAGCTAGGAGACTAGCATCAATTTGTGATGCTAATAACCCCGAACGAATTGTTGCTAATTCTTGATTATCTAGTGCATTAGGAATTAGTGGATCAAAAGTTTGCACTTGCCGGCTAAATTCTTGGGTGTTAATTTTAAATCCCGAAAAAGTTTGACTAAAACTCGTAAACCCTTCAGTAAAGTTTCAGTTGTTAAATGCAAAATCAACGCGTAAAGTTCCTAACTGATCATCAGCTGTTAAATCAACTCTCAAATCAACTGGATTATCACGATAGCGTTCTAGCACTGCTGAAGAAATAAAAGCAAATAATTGTACGCGGTGAATTAATGCTTGTAATCTAGCAACATAAGTGCTAAATTCTGAAGCTAATAATTCTGTTGGAGGTGGTAATTGATGAGCTAATTCTCCAGGACTAGTTGCATTCGGGGTTTCTAAGTCATTGAAAGATTTTCAGCTTAAGAAATATTCAGTCCGACTTGTTTGGGTTGTTTGGGTTGGCGCAAATCCCCTAATCACATGGTGAATTCGTTTATTAGTTACTAACCGTACTTGGCCCGTAGTTCCAGGAGTGATTGTTTCTGTTCTTTCAATGAAATTAGGAAAGAATAAAGTAACTAGTAATTCTCCTTTGGAATCATTTGGCGCTAATGAAATACTGTAATCACTATCAGCTGCATTTTTAGAAAGGGTGATTAAACCACCTAAAATACGGTTCGTATCACTTAAAGTGTTTGCGGTTCGGGTTAATAAATCTGATTGGGCAACTGCAGACGGAACTAAATTAAATAAGTTTTGTTCTTGTGGTGGATTGAATCGGGCTAAATAATCTTCTTTATTAATGACATTGACTTCAAAAAGATCATCTTCTGTTAAAGCAGATCTTTGGAAATTTTGGAAACGATGGCTATATCTTAGAGTGCTTGTATGACCTAGTGGTTTGGTTAGAATAATTTCTAAATCCAAAAGTCCTAATAAATCTTGGGATTTAGTAATGCTAACTGCACCAATTAAATTTCGCACTAAAGGTGAAACTTTAACTAATCCCCATTCTTCCACAACTAATTTAATTTTGTCCTCTAGATTTGCTGCATTTCGTAATCGGTTTTCTAATGTTGAAGGAGATAACGAAGGTGTTACAGCGCTGTGAGTAGCAATTTCTTGGGAAGTGTTAAAGTATAAAGCAATTGCTTGGTTGATTTCAGGGGTTGCTTTAAAGACATTATCAGTTTTTCAAGTAATTGAATTACGAGTCACACTAATGGCATCTTTATTACTTGGTAAATGAATATTTAAATTAGTGAACTCAAAAGTTAAAGTAATTACTGCATTACCTTCAGCTTCATTTGGCAAAATTTGAACTGTTTGTTTTTGGGCTGCTAAAAAGTTAGAAAGGGTAATGAAGTTGTTACGTAAATCATCTTGTTTTAAATCTGCCGGGCTCATTTCCCGGAATTTATTAGCAATTTGGTTAACATTTAAAGGATTTAATGTGTACGCTAAATTATTCAGATTTTCCCCGATGGAAAAATCATTATAAGTAAAATCATAAATCTGGTTAGTTAATTGGGTATTTGTGCTATTCATAGTTTTTCACAAATGACCAATGTTAACAGTTAATCTTAAGGTTCCGTTGGTATCATTAGGATGAAAATTTAGAGTAACATTTCTGGTCCCATTGCTTCTTAAATCATAAATATCAACATTAGTTAAATTTAAGAAACGATCAATTGCGGCATTTAAATTACGTGGTTGCGAATAAAAACTTGCTACATTAGATGCTAAAACAGTGTGACGATCAAATACATTTGTTTTAGCAGCAACAGTTGCTGCAGCATTGTATAAAAAGTACTGATAACTTCCTAAAAAAACTCGGGGTGATGCATTAGAAGTTCCACCAACATTATTTGTGGTAGTGTTAACTGTGCCATCAGCTGATAAATGACGGAGTCTTTGATAAGCATTTACTGTAACAGCATGAGAATAGTTAGCACTTGTATCCGTTGGAGTTGCTTGAATAAAATCAAATTCTAAATTAGGTTTAACCCCTTCATAAGCTGGAACATACTGCACCATTTTTTCCCAGTCTTGTCTGTAAGTACTTTGAAAATCACTAAAACTTTTAGTGAAATATTTCGCTCCATCTACAATTTCGGTTTGGGCTGTAAAAGCAATTGGTGTTACTAATTCAAAACCATTATTTTGGGAAAGTTGACTCACATATCCTGCAAATCCTCCATTATCATAAGCCATGATTTGCCCGTCAGATAAGTAGAATAAATAATAATGAACACCCTTCACTAACCGAATAATTTGATTAGCATTAGTTCCAATTTTTTGGTAATTATTCACTAAAGATAGTACTGATACAAAATTAAAAGTTTCATCTAAACCAATCAATAAATCATTATCACTCAGCGCCAAATAAGTGGTGTTTGGCAATAATAAATTGGGATTGTGAATTCTGACAATCCCTTTTAAATGTCGTCCATTTAAATGTGGAATAGTTCGTTGAATTGGGGTTGCACTTGTACGAGCATTATTTAGGTTTAAATTCATGGATAATTCGTACATGAACAAACCAGTATCACTGGAACTAGCAGTTCCAGAAGTAGCAACACTAGGTTGTGCAGAACTTGTTGTTGTATCAGGGGCAGTTGTTCCAATTAAATAAGTTTTGTTTTCATCCCTTCAAAGATTGAAAAATGTTTGTTTTCCACTGATTAAATTTATTTCAGTGGAAATCGGTGCATTTAACCGAGATCCGTTTAAAGAAAAACTATAGATAGTAGCTTTAGTTGGTGGTGTAGTATTTTCTTTATGTTGGGTAATTAAAACTAATGCTCCATCTAAAATGAAGGAATTAGTTACAATAATTTTTCGATTTCCCTCATCTTCTAAATACTTTGCATCTTCAGGTGATAAATTTGCATTTAATAAAGAATTCACCCCACCACTCACACCATTTTGATCAACAAAAACTCCAACAAAATCCTGACGGATTTTAGTATTAGCATTTGTTGTTGTGTTTGAATTTTCGCTTAAAGATTTATAAAATTGGGTTCGTAAAAGAAGTAACACCGGATTAGTGCCATCACGATTAATTTCTAAGTGACTAAAAGGCCGGTTTTTATAATCAACATTCCCTGTATTAGTCATTTGAATATTATTGCGCGCAGAATCAAAATAAACTGAAGCAACTCCATCAGTTCGCTTAATTCTGAAAATTACGGTTGCACCATTATCACCATCATCACTACTATCAGTAGAAGTTAGAACCGCAGCTGCTAAAAAGAAACTATCAGATGCTGCGGAATAAACCACTTTATTTAAAATCAATTTAGCTGCTGTTTTGGAAGTAACACCATTACTAGTACGGTTAGTGTTTAAATTAGTAATTAATGCGCTGCTTTCTCATGCTCAAACAACGTTATTATTTGTGCTATTCAAATAAACTAGACTATCAATTAATTCTTCTGGTTTTATTGGGTCTGTACTAGAAGTACTTCCACCTGAAGCCGATTTTTTCTTAGCATAGAGTAAAGAAAATTCTGAACTAGCAACATTATATAAATTACGCACATTGTAAGTACTTAAATGTTCTCCCCCAACAAACTCTACAGTTGGAAAATGAAAATTAGATAATGAATTAGAACTACTGTTAGGACTGAAACCATTGTTAGTTGCAGTGAACTGAGCAGCTTGGGTTTGGGGTTTTTGGTTCACTAAATTTTGGTGATGAGCCGAACTTAAAAAACTTGAATTAGTTAAACTGAAAAAGGGAATAAGACTGAAAATTAAAACTATTTTTGCAAAAATAGCTTTTTTAAAACGTTTACAAAAATTTCAAAATTGATTCATAATCTATTCCTCGCTTTTGAATTTTTTCTTCTTACTATTAGTTAATTTTTTCTCGGTGTCAGATGCTAAAAAGTGGGAATTTTTTAATCGTCAATTACGAATTAAAACATAGAGTCCAGTAACTAATAAAATGCCAAATAAACCACCACCAATTGATGAACCAATCATTAAGATTTCTTGTTCGGTTAAAACATCGCCTAAAATTTTTGGTGATTGGTTATTAGAAAAGATGCGGCTGTTGCCCCCAGTAAAACCATCAATGCGGAACCGAATAACTTGGTTATCCGGATCAATCGCTGTTTCATCATCATGCAAAACTTTAGTTTTAAATGCTTGATTAGTTGGAGTTGCAGAATTATTATTTCTGTTGGCATTATGGGTTCCACTAGTTAAATCATTTCAATTTAAACTAACTTCAACAATAATATAATCACTCCCCCGTTCAACAATTTGAATATTATCTTCAGATAACAAACTAAAAATTTGTTCTGGTAAAGTGTCAAATAAATTGTTCAAAACATCTTTAGGAGTTAGATCAACAATGCTTGCTGGATCTTTAGCTAAAAATTCTGAACTTAAATTAATTAATGGAGTAAAGTTTAGTTCTAGTTTGGTTTTCAAAATTGTGTTAATTTTAAAATTGGTAAATTTGTAACTAAACTGGTATTTTTCAATGTTATTGAATTTGGGAAAAATAATGGAAACAATTAATTCTCCCAAGCGATCATTAGCCGCATAAAAGAAAGTTGCTTCATCTAAAGGACTGGTAAAATTTTGACCACTTTCTGGAATACGAAAATTAAATAAATTACGGATTTCATCTAACGTTAATTCACTTGCCAATTTATTTGAATAAATATGACCTTGAAACGCAAAATTAGGATTTGGTCGTAAAGTTGCTTGTAAAGCTGAAGGAACAATTGTAGCCTGAGAAGATGGATAAAAATACTTTCGGAAAATTTTATCTTTTTCTTGACCAAATTGAGCGAATTGAACTTGTACCAAAATGCTTTCGGTTGTTTGTCTAGTTGTGGGATTTGTTACAGAGTTAACACTTAATGAAACTTTGGCACCTTCGTTTCTTAATGAATCATATTTCGCATTGTATTTATCTAAAATATATTCAGAGCCAGTAAAGAATTGTGACACAAAAGTTTTAGCTTGTTCGGTATCAACAAAATTATTTAAATTAGAATTAGCAGGATCTAATCCAGCAGTTTCTTGGAAAATACTTACTGTATTAGCGGGAGTTAAATTCGCATATTGCTCGGGTAGTTTATCTTTTCAAGAAAAGAATAAAGACTGCCCCGTATCAACATTCGTTTGAAACCCTTGATAAATAATGATTTCTGGAGTTCCTTCAATTAAAGCGCCACTTTCAGTGGGACTAGTATAGTGGACTAATAAATTTAAAGTTCCTGCTCGATCATTGGGATAACCTTCAATTTTGGTAATACCAAAATTGGATAAGTTCCCAAGGTCTGCATCCCCACTTTTCTTGCCATTAAATGTTAAATAACCAATTCCTTTTTCCATGCCTTCTTCTTTTGAAAGTTCCAGTGCAGGTGTATTCCCATATGTACTACTATTAATAGTTTCGCCATTAAACAAATCAACAAAATTAAATAAGCGTGTTTGTTTTTCTGGGGAAGTTGGGGTTGCAGCCGAACTTGAACCCCCAGATGCAGCTGGAGAGGTTGCAGAAGCTGATGCTGCAGGTGCAGAATTAGAAACGCTTGTAGCAGGTGGATTAGTTGTGGTTGTTGAAGATGATGGTGTTGATGGGTTTGCACTATCCAAACTCATTTCTGGTTTTGGAGTATATTCGATTGTTGCTATGCGATTAGCATTCACATCAAAAAATTGTGATGGCAGTAAATCCTTGACCTGTCTGTTAACATAATTAACTTCTAGTACGCCACTACCTGAATTTCAAACTGGTTGTTTAATTACCGCATTAGTTAAAACTTGTTCTGAGATGTAATTTAATTTAATACCTTGATTAGGAATTGTTGAACCACTAAAGCCAAAAAAATTGCGTTTAACTTCTTTAATGGAATTGCGGTATTTGGGGTCTAGTTTAATTGTTACTTCTAATTGACCATTGGCATCATTGGGTTTACGTTCTACTGTAAATTGGGGCACATCATGATTATGTGTTGTGTTATCAAATGTTCTTAATACACTAACCAAATAATTTTTGACATCAGTATCAGTAACTTCTGATGCTTTTTTACTAGAATTACGAATTCAGTCATTAACTAACCGATCGGTTTTTCAAGCAAAAATGAATTCATCTTTTTTTAATGGAAATTGATCAGTTGGTAAATACCACACTGAATTATCAACTGGTGTTGTCGCTGTTCCGCTTTTTGCTGACACGTCCCGAGCAGCCCGAACTGGCGCAGCCGGAGTGGAACCACCTGAAGATGAAGTGGTTACTGCAGGTGTTTCAGTTGCTGGTGTTTGGGCTGCTGGAGCAGCCGGAGCAGCGGGTTGGGCAGCAGTATTCGATGCAGCCGGAACTGGTTCAGGAGTTGTTGGTTTAGTGCCATATTTAGTTGGTGGTAAAATCACAGCCCGATACTGACTAATTTTGTCTAAATTAGCCGTACCACGACTAAAAGTAGATCCTTCAACCGTATATGTTTGCAAAGTTTGATAAACTCGGAATCCTAAGACTCCAGCTAAATCATCAACTTCCACAATTTCAATTCCAATTGAATTTAAACTTGAAGCAGTTAGAGTGCCTAAACTAAAACCTAAATCCGTATTTAAATTATTTTTCTCCACCGATTCATAAGTTTTGGAATTATCAGTTTTCAGTTTTTCGAACTTATAACCCGAATTATCCTGGGTTGGTGTTTCTGCACTATTGTTTCCACTTCCTGCTGGATTAATAACTAATAACTGACGAATTTTTTCGGCTGTGATTTGTGACGCCAATAATAAATTGTCTTGATCTCATGCATGCTCACTGTCAGTTAAACTAACTGAACTTGGTAGATAGATGCTGGTAGTTGGACCAGTTACACTACTGCTGTGTGTGACTCTGGTCAACATGTGGGAGAGCAATGGATTGGCAGTTTTAGCACCATTTAACTGGTGGTTTAAACCTGTGGTTTGTTGTTGATTTATTGTATGTGATGACAACTTGACTTCAGTTCCAGTTATGGAAAATGAAATTAACAAAATCGTAAAAATTCCTAAAAACTTCACTTTACGTTTTGTCATTCGGAAATCCAACTTAATTTTTAAAAACTAAAAATTCTGGATATGAATTTTTCAACTTTGAAGCTTATAAATTATTCAATCGTAATTCAAGCGTATCAACCTGATTTGTAACAGATGTACAAATAATATGAAATTTTACCATTTTTTTCATTTAGATCTTGTCTCTGATGACAGAATTAACCCTTGAATAATCAAAATTATTCAAGGGTTAAAGTTGTTGATATGTTAAGAGTAAAATCTAAAAATAAACTGATAAATCTAACCTAAATTTTTGGCTAATTTAATTGTTTTATCTAGTTCATCAATTTTTTTCCGACGGTGGTTTTCTGCTTCCCAATTCGAGATTAATTGTTGACTAATTCGGACTTTCACATTGCGTACTAAAACATAGTTACGATAACGGATCACAATCCCCATTCCCGCAGCGAAAACAACAATTGGAATTAGTGTTGCTAGAACTAAACGCATAATGCTGGCATTCCGTGTGCTGGTTTGGTGTAATTGTTGGAAGCCTTGTAACACAATTCCACTATTTGCCAATTCTACATAACCCTGACTAGTTAATTCTTCGCGAGGAATAAATTGATAATCAAAAATGATGTTATTATCCGCATCAACTGTTGCAGATCCTTCATGATAGCGCATGGTTGTTTTGTGAGTTTGGGTTTGCGCTGTTGAAGCAACATTATTTTGCTGGCTAATAGCATCAGGACGTTGGACAAAGAAAAGCAATTGGGCTGTACCAATAGTTTCATCATAAATGTAATAAACAATTTTAGCTAAATTGTTTAAGATGCTACCACTGAAACTAAAGTATTTGGCTAATAAGTTGGCATCAATTTGTGATGCCAATAATCCCGAACGAATTGTGGCTAATTCTTGATCGGATAAAGCATTAGGAATTAAGGGATCAAAAGTTTGTACTTGCCGGCTAAATTCTTGGGTATTAATTTTAAATCCCGAAAAAGTTTGACTAAAACTAGTAAACCCTTCGGTAAAGTTTCAGTTGTTAAATGCAAAATCTGCTCGTAAAGTTCCTAACTGATCATCAGCTGTTAAATCAACTCTCAAATCAACTGGATTATCACGATAGCGTTCTAAAACTGAAGAAGAAATGAAAGCAAACAATTGTACCCGATGAATTAAGGTTGGTAATTTCGAAACATAAGTACTAAATTCAGAAGCCAATAATTCTGCAGGTGGGGGTAATTGTTGGGCTAGTTCTCTAGGATTAATTGCATTAGGTGTTTCTAAATCATTAAATGATTTTCAACTTAAGAAATATTCAGTCCGACTAGTTTGTAATGTTTGGGTTGGCGCAAATCCCCTAATCACATGATGAATTCGTTTATTAGTTACTAAT
Organism: Mycoplasmoides fastidiosum; assembly: GCF_024498275.1. GTDB lineage: Bacteria > Bacillota_I > Bacilli_A > Mycoplasmatales > Mycoplasmoidaceae > Mycoplasma_N > Mycoplasma_N fastidiosum. The sequence goes on along the minus strand of NZ_CP101809.1, from coordinate 216,705 downwards.
TGTACCCGACTTGTACTTGATGTGCCAACTGCTTCAACTTTTTCAATGAAATTCGGAAAGAATAAAGTAACTAGTAATTCTCCTTTAGCATCATTTGGCGCTAGTGAAATACTGTAATCACTATCAGCTGCGTTTTTAGAAAGCGTAATCAGTCCACCTAGAATCCGGTTAGTGTCACTTAAAGTATTTGCGGTTCGAGTTAATAAATCAGATTGAGCAACCGCAGAAGGCACTAAATTAAATAAATTTTGTTCTTGTGAAGGATTGAATTTTGCTAAATAATCTTCTTTATTAATTATGTCAACTTCAAAAACATCACCTTCAGTTAAAACTGATTTTTGAAAATTTTGAAAACGGTGTGTGTATTTTAAATTATTTGTATGACCCAAAGGTTTGGTCAAAATAACTTCTAAATCAAAAATCCCCAATAGATCTTGCGATTTGGTAATGCTAACTGCACCAATCAAACCGCGGACTAAAGGTGAAACTTTCACTAATCCCCAAGTATCAACAACTAATTTAATTTTATCTTCTAATTTGGTTGCATTTCGCAATTGGCCTTCAAGTCCTGAAGGATTTAATAAAGGAGTGGCCGCATTATGAGTAGCAATTTCTTGCGAAGTATTAAAGTATAAAGCAATTGCTTGATTAATTTCGGGAGTTGCTTTAAAAACATTCCCCGTTTTTCAAGTGATGGAATTTCGGGTAACACGAATTGCTTGGGGATCATTTGGTAAATGAATGTTTAAATTATCAAAGTCAAAAGTTAAAGTGATTACCGCATTCCCATCAGCTTCATTAGGAAGAATTTGAACGGTTTGTTTTTGGGATGCTAAAAAATTAGAAAGGTTGATGAAGTTATTTCTTAAATCTTCTTTCTTTAAATCAGCAGGACTCATTTCCCGAAACTTATTAGCAATCTGGTTAACATTTAAAGGATTTAGTTTGTAAACTAAATTATCAGCATTTTCTCCAAGAGAAAAATTATTGTAAGTAAAAGTATAAGTTTTATTGTTTTGTAGACTGTTAGCGCTACCTGATGTTGTTCATAGATGACCAATATTAACGGTTAAAGTCAATACACCAGTTGTATCATTAGCATTAAAATGTAAAACTACATTTCTCTTGCCATCAGATCTTTGGTCATAAATATCAACATTGGCTAAATTTAAAAATCGATCAATTGCCGCATTTAAATTACGTGGTTGGGAATAAAAACTAGCAACATTCGAAGCTAGAACAGTTTGCGGATCAAAAACATTAGTTTTAGCAGAAACTGTGGCAACACTGTTGTATAAAAAATATTGGTTGCTGCCCAAGAAAACTCGGGGCAATGATGCAGAATTTGTGCCAGTGTTAGTATTCACTGTTCCATCGGCATTTAAACTTCTTAGTTTTTGATAAACATTAACTGTAACAGCATGAGAGTAATTTGCCTTTGCATCTGTTTTATTGTTGTCAATAAAATCAAATTCTAATTCGGGCTTAACTTCATCATAAGCTGGAACATATTGCACCATTTTTTCTCAATTACTTTTATAAGATGTTTGAAACTCACTAAAAGTTTTAGTGAAATATTGTGCTCCATCTTTAATTTCAGTTTGTGCCAAGAAAGAAATTGGTGTAACTAATTCAAAACCATTAGTTTTGGATAATTGACTGGCATATCCAGCAAATCCCCCGTTATCATAGGCCATAATTTGACCATCAGATAAATAGAATAAATAATAATGAATCCCTTTAACTAACCGAATAATTTTATTAGATTTGTTGCCACTTTTTTGATAGTTGTTAACTAGAGCCACAACTGATACAAAATTAAATGTTTCATCTAAACTAACTAATAAGTCATTATCACTGATGCCCAGATAAATTGCTTGGGCTGGTAATAAATGGGAATTATGAATTCTGACAATTCCTTTTAAATGTCGTCCGTTTAAGTGAGGAATAGTTTTTTCAATTTTAGTTGCGGTTGTGCGCGCATTATTGAAATCCAAATACATCGATAATTCATACATGAATAAATCAGTGTTAGTTGGAGTTGGAGTTCCAGCACCAGCGGGATTAGGTGCAGAAGAAGCAGACGTAGTATCAGGTGCAACTGTACCAATTAAATAAGTTTTAGTTTCATCCCTTCAAAGATTGAAAAACGTTTGTTTACCATTGATTAAATTTATGTCAGTGGCAATTGGCGCATTTAATCGAGCTCCATTTAAAGAAAAACTATAAATTGTTGCTTTAGTTGGTACAGTAGTACTTTCTTTTCGTTGGGTTACTAAAACTAATGCTCCATCTAAAATGAAAGAATTAGTTACAATGATTTTTCTGCTGTCGTCTCCATCAAGATAAGTTTGATCTTCAGTTGATAAATTAGCATTTAATAAAGAATTAACTCCCCCACTAACTCCATTTTGATCAACAAATACACCAACAAAATCTTGACGAATTTTAGTGTTGGAATTTGCTTGATTAGTTGAACTATCACTTAAGGTTTTATCAAACTGTGATCGTAAAAGAATTAACATGGGATTGCGACTATCACGATTAATTTCTAAATGACTAAATGGGCGATTTTTATAATCAACATTACCTGTATTAGTCATCTGAATTTCATTTCGTGCAGAATCAAAATAAACCGAAGCAGTCCCATTAGTTCGATCAATTTTGAAAACAACTGTTGCTCCAGCATCGTCATCATCACTATCATTTGTCATTTTTGCCGCAGTTGCTAAGAAAAAACTATTTGCTGCAGCAGAATAAACAACTTTATTTAAGACAAGTTTAGTAACGGTTTTAGAGCCAATGCTATTACTGGATCTGTTAGTGTTTAAATTAGAAATTAATCTACTGCTTTCTCAAGCTCAGACAACAGTATTATCATTGCTGTTTAAATAAACTAAACTATCAATTAAATCTTCTGGATTAGTAGAAGAAGTTCCTGATTTAGTTCCGCTTGGGGTTTTTTTAGCATATAATAGTGAAAATTCTGAATTAGCTACATTGTATAAGTTACGAATATTGTATGTGCTTAAATCTGCACCAGCAACAAATTCTACCGTTGGAAATTGAAAATTAGCCACATTATTAGAACTAGTTTCAGGACTGAAAGTAGTGTTAGTTGCTGTTAATCGGGCTGATTGTAACTGGTTTTTCTGATTAACTAAATTATGATTATTGTGAGAAGTTAAAAATCCTGAATTAGTTAAACTCAAAAAGGGAACTAAACTAAAAACTAAAACGGTTTTAGCAAAAATAGTTTTTTTAAAACGTTTGCAAAAATGTCAAAATTGATTCATAATCTATTCCTCTTTTTCGAATTTTTTCTTCTTAGTCTTAACTAGTTTTTTCTCTGCTTCAGAAGCTAAAAATTGTGAATTTTTTAACCGTCAATTCCGAACTAAAACATAAAGCCCTGTTATCATTAAAATACCAAACAGCCCTCCACCAATGGATGAGCCAATCACTAAAATTTCTTGTTCTGTTAAAACATCACCTAAAACTCTAGGTGATTGGTTATTAGAAAAGATGCGGCTGTTGCCCCCAGTAAAACCATCAATGCGGAAGCGAATAACTTGATCATCCGGATCAACAGCTTTTTCATCATCATGCAGAATTTTAGTTTTCCGTGCTTGAGTGGTTGGGGTTCGGGAATTAGCATTTGTTTCATTAGTTAAATCATTTCAGTTTAAACTAACTTCAACAATAATATAATCATTGCCCCGTTCAACAATTTGAATGTTATTTTCAGATAGTAATTTAAAAATTTGTTCTGGCAAAGTATCAAACAAATTGTTTAAAACATCTTTGGGGGTTAGATCTACAACACTTGCTGGATCTTTAGCTAAAAATTCTGCACTTAAATTAATTAATGGAGTGAAGTTTAGTTCTAGTTTAGTTTTTAAAATTGTATTAATTTTAAAATTGGTAAATTTGTAACTAAATTGGTACTTCTCAATGTTATTGAACTTGGGGAAAATAATGGAAACAATTAATTCACCTAATCGATCATTAGCTGCATAGAAGAAAGTTGCTTCATCTAAAGGACTGGTAAATTGCTGACCATTATCAGGAATTCGAAAATTAAATAAATTACGAATTTCATCTAAAGTTAATTCACTTGCCAGTTTATTAGAATAAAGATGGCCTTGAAATGCAAAATTAGGATTTGGTCGTAAAGTTGCTTGTAATGCTTGGGGAACAATTGTTGTTTCAGAAGAAGGATAAAAATATTTTTGGAAAACTTTTTCTTTATCTTGGCCAAACTGAGCAAATTTAACTTGAGCTAAAATACTTTCAGTTTCTTTATTTGTGGTTGAGTTTTTGACTTTATTAACGCTTAATGAAACTTGAGCTCCTTCGTTTTTTAGCGAATCATATTTTGCATTGTATTTATCTAAAATATATTCAGAGCCAGTAAAGAATTGTGACACAAAACTTTTGGCCTGTTCGGTATCAACAAAATTATTTAAGTTAGCACTAGAAGGATCTAATCCCGCTATTTCTTGGAAAATACTTACCGTATTAGCTGGTGTTAAATTTGCATATTGTTCGGGTAATTTATCGTTTCATGAAAAGAATAATGATTCTCCCGTATCAACATTAGTTTGGAAACCTCGATAAATAATGATTTCAGGAGTTCCTTCTACTAAAGTACCATTTTCAGTTAAAGTTGTATAGTGAACTAGTAAGTTTAAAGTTCCGGCTCGATCATTGGGATAACCTTCGATTTTAGTAATACCAAAATGTGGTAAATCACCTAATTCTGTATCACCACTTTTTTTACCGTTAAATGTCAAATAGCCAATTGATCCGGTCGTATTATCACCTTGTGAAACTGTAATGGCTGTTGTATCTCCATATGTAGTACTTTTAATAATTTGACCATTAAATAAATCAACAAAATTAAATGGACGAGTTAATTTTTCTGGTTCAGCAGAAGTGGTGCCAGCAGATGAACTTGCTGATACAGTTGGTGTGTTTGAAGATGAAACAGAACTAGAAGATGACGGTGTTGTAGAAGGTGGGGTTGGTGCTGTAGCTGATGAAGTGGTTGTAACAGATGGAGTAGTAGAAGAAGGTGGAGTTTGATTTTTATTTGAATTTGTTTCTGGTTCTTTTGTGTATTCAACTATTGATTTACGATTAGCATTCACATTAAAGAATTGTGATGGTAACAAACTCTTTACCTGTTGACCAACATAATTAATTTCTAATTGACCACTCCCTGAATTCCAAACCGGTTGTTTAATTACTGCAGTTGTTAAAACTTGTTCAGGCAAATAATTAAATTTAATTCCATGATCAGGAATTGTTGCTCCATTAAATCCAAAAAAAGTTCGTTTTACCTCTTTAACAGAATTGCGGTATTTGCTATCCAACGTAATTGTTATGTCCAATTGGCCATTAGTTTCGTTGGCTTTTTTGGTTATTGTAAATTCTGGCACATCTCTGTTGTGAGTTGTATTGTCAAATGTTCTTAATACACTGACAAAATAATTTTTCACATCATCATCTGTAACAGCAGATGCGGTTTTTTTAGAATTACGAATTCAGTCATTAACTAATCGATCAGTTTTTCAAGCAAAAATGAATTCATTTTTTCTTAATGGAAATTGATCAGTTGGCAAATATCAAGTTGCATTATCTGTTTGAGCAGTAGTTTTTGCATCTACAGCTCTTTTAGCACGGGGAGCTGGAACTGGTGAAGTTGGTCCAGTTGTAGTAATTGCAATGTTTCCAGCTGGTGCTGCAGCAGCTGGTGGATTTGATTGTTGAGCAGGTACAGGAGCAGCAGGAGCAGGTGTAACTACTTCGGGTTCTTGGGGTTTAGTGTTGTATTTAGTTGGCGGTAAAATCACAGCCCGATACTGACTAATTTTGTCCAAATTAGTTGTACCGCGTTTGTAAGTTGTTCCATCAACTGTATATGTCTGTAAAGTTTGATAAACTTGGAAACCTAATACTCCTGCTAAATCATCAACTTCCGTGATTTCAATTCCTAAGGAATTTAAACTAGAAGTAGTTAACTCACCTAAACTAAAACTTAATTCTGAATTTAGACTGGTTTTTTCCACTGGTTGATAAGTTTTAACAGACCCTGTTTTCAGTTTTTCAAACTTATAACCCGAATTAGTTGCTGTGGGAGTGCCAGAAGTATTATTTGCACTTCCTTCTGGATTAATCACTAACAATTGTCTAATTTTGTCAGTTGTGATTTGCGAAGCCAACAATAAATTATCTTGATCCCAAGCATCTTTAGTCTCAGTTAAAGTAACTGAACTGGGTAAATAAATACTGGTAGTCACTCCAGTAGTACTACCACTTTGTCTCACGGCTTTCAATGTGTGACTTGGTAGATAATCTGCAAGTCTAACTCCATCAGAATAATGGTGTTTTAATGCTTGGGTTGTTTGGTGACTGGTTGTTTGTGATGCTAACTTGATTTCAGTCCCCATAACAGAAAGTGAAACCAACAAAATCGTAAAAATTCCTAGGAACTTAACTTTACGTTTCGTCATTCGGAGATCCAACTTAATTTTTAAAAAACTAAAAATTCGGGATGTGAACTTTTCAACTTTGAAGCTTAAAAACTATGTAATGATAATTTAAGCATATCAACCTGATTTGTGACAAATGCACAAATAATAGGCTATTTTATCATTTTTTAATTTAAATCAGGGTACTGATTACAGAAAAAACCCTTGAATAACAAGGATTATTCAAGGGTTGGAATGGTTAAAAAACTTAGATCAAACCAAGAAATGAAAATAAATTTATTAACGCAAATTTTGGGTTAATTGAATTGTTTGGTCTAGTTCTTTCATTTTTTGTTTTCGCTATAATTCAACATCCAAATTTGCTTTTAGTTGCTGACTAATTCGGTGTTTTAGTCTTCGTACTAAAATAAAATTACGGAATTTTAAAATTAATGGGAACAAAATAACAAAAACAAGTACGGTGATGATTACCAAAACTAAATTAATAAAACTAGTTTCACGAGTGCTTGTTTATAAAACTGGTTGAAATTCTTTTAAAATTGCGCTCAATTTTAGTATCTGTTAAATGAGCATTATTGCCATCTAATTGCATTGATAAATCATACATTAATAATTTTTCAGTGGTAGTTGTTTTCCCAAATGAAGTTGTTGTTGCTCTAGTTAATTGATTAGCTGTAGTGGCAATTAAATAAGTTTTATTTTAATACTTTCACAGCTTAAAAAAAGTTTGCTGATTAGCAAAAAATTCAAGATTAGTTTCAATTGGTGCATTAATACGATTACCATTTAATGAAAAACTATACGCAACCGCTTCAGTTGGTAGTGTATTATCTGCACTAAATTGTTGGGTAATAAACACTAATGCTCCGTTCAAAATAAAGGAATTGGTCACAACGATTTTATTGTTAGCATTAGCATTAATAAAACTAAGATCAGTGGCTGATAATCTCGCATTGGATAAATTATTCATAATTCGTCCAGCACGAATTAACATCACTAAAAATCCTTGTTGGATTTTATTACCCTGATTAATTCCAGTAGCTGAGGTTTGATTAACTATTGTGCTTTCATCAGTTAAAGCTTTATAAAATTGGGTTCGAGAAACAATTAGGGTTGGAGTTGTGCCATCATTTTGGATCTCAATATTATTAAACGGGCGTTCTTTATAATTAACATTGCCCGTATTGATCATGTCGACAATAACTCGTGCAGAATCAAAATAAACCGAGGTAGCTCCAGTGGTTTGGTTGATTTGAAAAATCACTGTATGTCCTTGATCATTGTCATGATTATTGGTTTGTGCAGCGATTGCTAAATAAAAATTTTGAGAACGAGCCGAGAAAACTACTTTATTAAAAATAATTTTAGTTGCCACTGTAGCACTAAGATGATTAGCAGATCGATCTGTTGTTAAAGCAGTTATTAGATTAGTTGCTTCTAAAGCCCAAACTACTTGATTTGTATTAGTATTTAAATAAACCAAACTATCAATTAATTGATCTGGTGTTACAGTGCCTGTAACAGAATCAACAGCAGTTTGTTTTTTAGCATATAACAATGAAAATTCTGAATTAGCAATGTTATATAAATTGTGAATGTTATAAGTGGTTAGTTTATTACCATTAACAAATTCTGGAGCAGGAAAGCGATAATTACTAACAGTAAAGTGAGTAGTTGCAGGTAAAAAAGTTGTTGGGGTTGCAGCTGCTTGTTGAATTTTTTTTGCATTGCCAGAATTTAAAGTTGTTTTTGATGGTTGATTAACAAATTGGATAGAAGAAAAAAACGGCAATACTCCAACCAACATCAAAAAAACTAATACAAATCATTTTTTCAATTTTTGAAAGTCATTTAAAAACCGTTGCACTGTTAATGCTCCTTTTGGAATAGGATCAAGAATTTGACAATATTTGTTGAGTATTTCTCTTAAACAAAAAAGTTATTAACTAAATTAAAAATGAGAGTTGATTTCTGAAAATCTAAAAATAATAATCATTATTTTTTGATGATTTTTAATTTGTCATTATTAGCTTTTAAACTGATATTTTGATTAATAAAAATGCATTGAAAATGTAATTTTTATCATTACAATTCTAAATTTTGACAAGTGTTGTAATTGTATCAGTTCCTAAAAAAAAAAAAAAAAGCGCCTTAGTATTGAATAATTTCTGGTGATAAATTTTGTGAAATTTTTAGTTGAATTGAATTTAATTTCCCTTTATTTTTTTAATAAACAACAAAAAAATACCCACAAAGTTTACGGGCTTTGTGGGTATTAAATGAGGATAAAAATAATGCTTAATTAAAAGTAATTTTAACGAATAGTGCGGGACATTTCAATGCTCTCATCCAATTCCATAATTTTTTTACGGCGAATCATTTCGTTTTCTAAATCAGATTGCAATTGGACACTAATTCTTCGTTTTACATTTCGAACCAAAATATAATTTCGCAAGCGAAGAATAATTGGCATCAATAAAATAAAGACAATTGCTGGTACAACTGTTGCAATCACTAAATTGATAATACTACCTTCACGAGTACTCAATCGAGAAGTTGTACGAAAACCATTTAATAGTGCGTTCGCATTAATCAATTCCACATAACCCTGTTCTTTTAAAGTCTCACGGGGAATAAACGAAGTATCAAAAGTCACTTCTCCGTTTTCACCGGTTGTGACGTCGGTTGCTGCGTGCTGAACTAAAGTTTGTTGTGCTAGTTGCTGGTTGGGTGTGCTAGAAATTTGGTTTTCACTTTCAGGTGTTCGGACAAAGAAAATTACTTCAGCTGTCCCCGCTGCTTCATCATAAATAAAGTAAATAATTTTGTGTAAGTTATTCAAGATTGTGCCAGTGAAACTAAAGTAACGTGACAAGATATCCGCATTAACTTGTGAAGGCAGTAAACCAGAACGAATTTCACTTAATTCCCGATCAGTTAAAGCATTGCGCACTAAGGGATTAAATTCACGCACTTGACGGTTAAATTCAGTGTTATCAATTTTAAATCCTGAAAAAGTTTGACCAAAACTAGTAATTCCTTCGGTAAAGTTTCAGTTATTAAACACCACATTAACTTCTAAAGTCCCTAATTGATCATTTGGTGAAAATTTAATATCTAAATCACTGGTTTCCACATTGCGGTATTTTTCAAACACAGTGGCAGAAATAAAAGCAAATAATTGAACGCGATTAATTACTGATAAATTTTGCACAATTCGCACATATTCAGTTGGCGATAATTGACTTGGAGGTAATTGGGCTTGGGGAATTTCTCCAGGTAATTCCAAATCTGGACTAGTTAAATCGTTGAAGGATTTTCAACTTAAAAAGTATTCGGTTTGATTAGTTTGAATGTTAGTTGAACGAGCAAATCCAGTGAAAATTTGATAAATCCGTTTACTGTTTACAACTTGAATTTCTTCACGTTTAGTAATTGGGTTTTGGACTTTTTCGATGAAATTAGGAAAGAATAAAGTTACTAACAATTCACCAGTTGTATCATTCGCTGCTAAAGTGGTACTAAATCCTGCTTGAACCGCATTCGCTGAAATATCAATCAAGCCACCTAAAACCCCATTAGTTTCGCTTAATTGGTTTTGATTCCGGATAATTAAATCAGATTGGGTCACTAAAGATGGTACTAAACTAAATAAGTTTTGTGAACCTTGAGGGTTGTACCGGGTTAAATAATCTTCACGATTAAGGAAAGTGACACTAAAAATATCTTCATCAGTTTTAGCTGTGCGGGCAAAATCAGTGAACGAATGAGAATATGAACGCACATTAGTACCAGGTAATGAATCTTTTAAAGTAATTTCTAAATCAAAAATGCCTAATAAATCCTGAGGTCGAGTTACTGTAATATCACTAATTGCCCGACGTACAGTGGATGAAGCATTGACTAAATTTCATTCATTAGTAATTAACCGAATTTTTTCTTCAACAGTTGCAGTGTTTTGAATTCGGGTAGCAATTGCGGTGGGTTGCATTAATTGGGTTGCTGCACTCTTGCTAGCAATTTCTTGAGAAGTATTGAAATAAAGCAAAATTGCTTCATTAATTTCTGGGGTTTGTTTGAAAACTGACAGGGTTTTTCAAGTAATGGAATTGCGGGTAACATTAATTAAATTAGGATCAGTTTTTTGGGGTAACTGAATATTGGGGTTGGTGAAGTTGAAGGTTAAAGTAACAACCGCTGTTCCAGTCACTTCATCAGGGAGAATTTGCACCGTTGGAGTTTGAGCTGCTAAGAAATTAGATAAGGTAATGAAGTTATTACGTAAATCTTCATACCTTAATTCACTCGGACTCATGCTGCGGAAACGCTCATTAATCCGATCAATCGCAAAGGGGTTAATTGTGTAATCTAAATCATTATCAGAAACCCCGATGGTAAAGTTATTAAAATTAAAAGTGTAAGTTTGGTTTCCCAGACGCACACTATTATTATTTTGGTTGACGTATAAAAAACCAACTGCTACAGTTAAAGTTAAAACACCAGTAGCATCATTCGAACTAAACTGTAACCGCACATTTTGGAAGCCGTTTGTCATTTTGTCAAAAATGTCAACGTTTTCAATTGTTAAAAACCGCGTAATTGCTGCACCGAAATTTTCAGTTCGGTTATAAAATTCAGCAACATTGGAAGCTAAAATGGTTTGGTTTTCAAACACGTTTCTTTTTTGTTCTAGTTTGGAAACACCATTGTACAAATAATAACTATGATGCCCCAAGAAAATGCGGGGACGGTTTGTTTCAGCATCTGCTTGATAAACTGTCCCATCCGTACTTAAATTACGTAAACGTTGGTAGACAAAAACATCAACTTCTTCAGAAAAATGGGTATCAGCAGCCGTAGCTTCTTTTTTTATAAAATCAAATTCCAATTTGGGATCAACCCCAATATATGCGGGCACATATTGTAGTAAGCTGCGTCAATTAGTTTGAAACGTAGTTTGAAATTGAGCAAAACTTTGAGTGAAATAATCAGCTCCGTTACTAATCTCTTTTTGATCCACAAATGAAATGGGAACAACTGCTTCTAAGCCTTCAGCTTTAGCTAAATTAGCAGCATATCCAACAAACCCACTGTTGTTATAAGCAATGATTCGTCCGTTTGATAAATAAATTAAATAATAATCGCGTCCACTTACTAATTGGTTAATTGTTGTGGCATTAGCTCCAGTGGTGTTATACATGTTGACTAATGCAACAACGTTAACAAAATTAAAATTAGCATCTAAAGCTAGCAGTTGTTGATTATTACTAATTGTTAAGTAGTTCACATTCAAACTTAATAACCGACTATTAGTAATTGGTACAATGCCTTTTAATTGTGAACCATCAAAATTCGGAATGGTTTTACTAATTTTGGTTGCAGTTAAATTAGCATTGTTAACTACTACTTGCATTCCCAATTCATACATTAGCAAATCACTGTTATTGGTTTGATTAGCTTGGGGTTGAGTGGGAATCGAAGTGGTTGTTAAATAAGTTTTACCCTTATTATTTCAGACGGTATAAGTAGTTAATTTATTGTTAATCACCTCTAAATTTTGGGGTAATGGTGTGTTGAACCGGTTTCCATTTAAAGAAAAACTATAAGCTACAGCTTTAGTAGGTAAAGTGGTGCCTGATTGGTGTTGGGTGATTAAAACTAAAGCATTATTCAGCAAGAAAGAGTTGGTAGCAATAATTTTAGCATTAGGATTATCTTCAATAAATTTCGTATCTTCTGCTGAAAAACCAGCATTTAATAAATTGTTTAAAATGCGTCCTTCAGACATTAACATCCCCACAAATTCTTGACGAATTTGCACCCCATCTTGAGCAGTACTGTTATCACTTAGGGTTTTATAGAATTGGGTTCTTAAAACAATTAAAGTAGGATTAGCACTATCGCGTTGAATTTCAATGTTGCTAAATGGTCGGGTTTTATAATCCACATTACCAGTATTAATCATATTAACACTCGTACGGGCTGAATCAAAATAAACTGTAATTCCCCCGTTATCGCGATTAATTTTAAAAATCACCGTATGACCTTGATCGTTTGTGTGTGTAGCTGTTTGCGCAGCAGTTGCTAAAAAGAAACTGTTAGTTGCTTGGGAAAAAACCACTTTGTTAAAAATAATTTTGGTTGCAACTGAGTTACTTGCTCCATTTGCTGAGCGGTTGGTGGTTAAATTACTAATTAAATCATCCTTAGTTACAGCTCAAGTCACAGCATTATCAGCTTGATTTAGATAAACCAAACTATCAATCACTTGATCTGGAGTCGCATTAGTGTTCAAACTACTGGTTACAGCACTAGTTTTTCTCGCATACAATAATGAAAACCCAGTGTTCCCAACATTATAAAGATTACGCACATTATAAGTACTTAATCCGGTTCCTCCCGCAAATTCTACAGTGGGAAAATGAAAGTCATTAACGGTGTATGAAGAAGATGGCACACTAACTGCATCAACTTGGAAATGTTTAGATTGTCCCATTAAAGCCGGTGGATTAGATGGCATTCTACCCCAATGACCCATTAAACCCAACATAGGAATAAGTGCTAATAAAACAAAAATTTTAGCGCCAATGATTTTTTTAAACCATTTGATTCAGTTATAAAATTGTTGCATAATTATGCACCTCCCTTCGTTTTATTTTTCTGTTGGCGATTGACTGGAGGAGTGTCATCAGACTTCAAAAATTCTGAACGACGTAACCGGAGGTTGCGCACTAAAACATAAAGTCCAGTTAAAACAATAATTGTGAATAAGCCACTGCCAATTGCTGCCCCAACAATGATAATTTGATTATGGTTTAATACATCATCAGGTACTTTAGGTGATTGGTTATTGGCGAGTAAAGCATTGGTGCCACCAATAAATCCATCAATCCGAAACCGAATCACTTGGTCAAAAGGATTTGCAGGTGTTTCATCTTCATGCAAAATTTTTCTAGTTGCACTTTGTTGCTGAGCAGGATTGCTAGGGCCAACATTAATTGCTTGGTTGGTTAAATCATTTCAGTTCACATTTACTTCCACAATAACATAATCTGTACCCCGTTCAACAATGCGAATGTTGTTTTCAGACAGTAGTTTAAAAATTTGTTCTGGCAAATTATTAAACAAATTATCTAAAATATCTTTAGGAGTCAAACTAACAATACTGGTTGGATCACGTGACAAAAAATCCGCACTCAAATTAATTAATGGAGTGAAGTTTAGTTCTAATTTGGTTCGTAAAATATCATTAATTTTGAAGTTATTAAACTTATAACTAAATTGATATTGTTCAATATTATTGAATTTGGGAAAGATAATGGAAACTGATAATTCACCTAATCGATCATTAGCCGCATAGAAAAAAGTGGCATCGCTTAAAGAACTAGTATAAGGCGATCCCCCCTCAGGAATCCGGAAATTAAATAAGTTTTTAATTTCATCTAGAGTTAATTCACTTGCTAACTTACTAGAATAAATATGGCCCCGGAAAGAGAAGTTGGGATTTGGTCGTAAAGTTGCTTGTAAAGAAATTGGCACTAAAGTATTGGTAGAATTTGGTTCAAAAATTTTAGTGAAAACTTGTTCAGCAATTTGGCCAAACTGGGCAAACTTAATTTGTACTTGTAAATTAGAAGTACGTAAACTGGGATTAACTGGATCAGTGGTAGTAGAAATGCTTAATGAAACTTGAGCACCTGTTCGTGCAGCTAAGTTGTACCGTTCATTATATTTTTTGAAGACATATTCAGAACCAGTGAAAAATTGGGTAACAAAATTTTTAGCTTGTTCATTATCGACATAATTAGTTAAACTCGGATTGACACTTTGACTTCCCGCTGCTTCTTGAAAAATATTAACTGTATCTGCAGCTGTTAAGTTGGCATATTGTTCAGGAATTTTTTCGTTTCAAGCAAAATATAAAGATTCTCCCGTATCAATATTGGTGCGAAATCCGCTGTAAGTTAGAATTTGTGGAGTCCCCTCAATTAAGGTTCCATTTTCAGATAAGGCACTAAAATAAACTAATAAATTTAAAGTCCCTGCTCGATCATTTGGATAACCTTCAACTTTGGTAATCTCAAATTTATCCAAATCGGCCAGATTGCCCTCACCACTTTTTTCACCATTAAAAGTTAAATAACCAATTGATCCAGTTTGATTTGCTCCCTCAGTGACTGAAATTGCGGGAGTATTACCATTTTGGGGTGATTTAATTTCTACCCCATTGAATAAATCTAAAAAATTATATTTGCGGTTAATTTTAGCTGGCTTGGAATTATCATCAGTTTTCTCGGGATTATCAACCTCGATCATGATGTTTCTAGTTGCGTTAACATTATAAAATTCAGAAGGTAATAATTGGTTTACCTGCTGGTTTAAATAGTTCACTTCATTGCGTCCCGACCCAGAATTTCACACCGGTTGTCGAATGATGGAGTTAATTAAAATTTGTTCAGATAAAGTATTTAAAACAGTTCCCGCACCTCGGGTAACTGTGGTGCCAGTAAAACCAAAAAAGGTTCGAGTGATACTTTTATTAGAATTGCCATAACCAGCAGGCAGTTGGATATTGATGATTAATTGACCATTACCATCATTTGCAGTTTTGTTAATAGTGTATTGGGGAGCATTATCTAAAGTAGAATTGTCTACTGTTCTTAGTACGCTAACAAAATAACGTTGAATTTCGTCATCACTAACTGTAGAGGCCCGTTTGTTACTATTCCGAATTCAGTCATTAATTAACTGGTCACTCTTTCATCCGAAAATGTATTGGTTCTTTTTTAGTGGGAATAAATCTGGTAAAGTTCAAAGGGTTGAATCAACTGTAACTGGAGTTGGTTGTTGCTGTTGTTGATTAGTTTGACTTGTATCTGCACCATCTTGTTGATCTCGAGTTGATGTGGCCGGTGCTGGAGTAGGTTTTGGTTGGTAATTAGTTGGCGGTAAAATTAGGGCTCGATAACTACTAATTGAATTAGTAGCTTGAGGATCACGTAAATAAGTTCCATCTCTAATCGTGTAAGTTTGTAAAGTTTCATAAACCCGAAAACTTAATGTTCCGTTTAAATCATCAGCTTCAACAATTTCAATTCCCGCTGAATTAAAATTAGACTGACTGATCTGACCCAAATCATATGTAGTTTGGGTTTTTAACGCATCGTTTTGAATTTCATCGTAAGTACCAGGATTATTAGTATTAATTTTTTGAAACTTATAACCCGAAGTAGTCGCTGTAGCTGTGCCATCAGCGGAATTTTGTGGCACAATTGTTAAAATTGAGCGTAATTTCTCAGCAGTAACTTGAGAGGGTAGAACTAAATCATTCTGGTTTCAAGTATCTTTATCCGTGGTAAACGTTAGCGAACTAGGACGATAAATATGAGTTCCGGTTTCGGCTGCGTCAACCACAGTAGCATCAGTATGATGTACTGTACGCAATCCAGAATGGTGAGCGATTAAAGCGGGAGACGGATTTATCAAAAGTTTAGCGCCAAGTCCTATGGTTGAAAGGGTTGCTAAAAGCGCAAAAAAAACTTTGATAAGCTTAACTTTACGTTGAGTCATCTAAAAACACAATTTCACCGAGCCATTTCTTAGTTCAAGAAATCTCTTAGTGATCCATCTAATTAACAATTGGGAATAAAATCCAAATTATTAATTTTTTCTTATAAATAATTTGCTGTAAATATAAAAATTAAGTTTGGTCTAAAAGCCCAAACTTAAATTAACGCTATTTTATCATTTACAAACCTAAAATTGCGCGTAAATTGCCTTTTAAACCGGAAATAAAGTGGGAGAAAACGCCAAAATGGGTTGTCAAATATTTTTTAATTCAACCTAATTGTTGTCTTATTTTATTGACTAAAAAACAAAAACAGGCGTTTAAGCCTGTTTTTTAAGAAATGCAATTGGGATAACTAATAAATCTAGAACTAAATTACATTAGTCACAACTAAAATCATGATGATTAAGGCTACTAGCGCCACTAAAGAAGTGCTGGCCATAATCATTCAGCGTTGTTGATCATTTAGTTTGTTGGGTTTTTTATCAACATTATGTCCATAATCATGGGGTAAAACAGGGGTTGGTTCACGATTAGCGGGATTAATAGCTTCTTTAATTTTGTTAATTTCAAGTTTAGTTTTTTTCAATCGTGCCATGATGATCCGGTTTAATTATCAGTTTCTTCGTGACTAACTGTTGATTCGTCCCCTAAAACTTCGGTTGGTTCAAGCACATGAACTTCAGAAGAAGTTTCTAAAACTAATTCAGCAGAATTCAATAATTCTACTTTCGGATCATTCAGTTTATTTAAACTCACTTGGCTGCGTTTTTTTAATGAACTCAATAATTTAGGGTTCAAAACTAAACCATTGAAAACCAATTTTTGATTTGGATTAAAGCCATCTGGATCTTGTTTTTCACTGCGGCGTTTCCGAATTTCATCAGCTCGAGCGCTTATTTCGTCACTGGAAAAAATTTGGGGATGATCATTACGATATTCAATGAAAGCTGGCTCTAATTGTTCAATTAATAATTCGTTTTCTTGTTTTAAACTTTTCTTCAAAAAACTAATGCGTTTTTGGTTGTCAAGAATTAAAGCATCCAAATCAGCCTGTAATTTGTGCGCATCATCGTTATAACGATCTTTGTCTGCCAACATTGATTTAATTTGGTGGGTATTGTTATAAATTTCAGTGAATGCTTTTTGGGATTGAACCTCTTGGAAAGAAGTATCTGCCATTTTTTGAAATAAACTGCGTTTAGCAGTTTGATTGTGAATTTCAACCTCTACTTTAACATTTTTGTTTAAAGTTTGGGCGATTTTATTGATGTTATGAGCATCATAACTACTAAATTTATCAGTGATGCTAAATTTAAAATCTTTTTTAGGGGTGTAACTAGCATCTTTAGTATGTTTTAAAATAATTTTTTTACGCATTTGGGCGACATCAATCCTTGTTATGAAATGCATTTAAGTTCGGTTTTCAAGCAATAAAATCCCGAAAAACCCGACATTTCCTTTAATTTTACCTGTTATTAATTAAAACTTAGAAATATTTTTTGTGAAGTTGGGATTTTATCTAGCAAAAATAATTTTTTTGTGATTACAAGATTGTTTTATCGTATATCATATAAATTGGATTTATTTTTTTATAAATCCACCTTTTCAATTGTTGTTAATCTATCAAACACAAGGAAATAAGTCCATATAAATGGCAATTAAATATGTTTGGCGCGTAGATAGCCGAACACCTGAAGAAATTTTTCAACATGGGTTTTCTGGTCGGGGCAGTGATCGGAATTTTTTTCGTCATATTTTAGGCACTGGATTTCGAAATGACTTTTTTATTTCAACTTCAGAAACTCCTACCGCAGCCATCCGGTTTTTTGGCAGTTGGTTAAGATCACCATCACCTGAAACCGGTAGAACTGCGTATTTGTACCAAATTCGCGCTGATGAGCGAGTTTATAATGCCCGGAGAACGGGTGAGAATTTATATGATTTGGTTATGAGTAACCAAATTGTTCATGAATCTGGTGACCGAGGTCGGGCAACAGTTGCCTTAGATTTTTTACGGACCAGTTTTGCTTACCAACGCGAATGATTTTCAGACGGCCCCATTAATGGTAACCAAGTCCGTTCAGCCTGACGTTTAGATACTGTTTCGATTGATCCAGATCATATTCATCATCCGGTTGGTCGGGTAGTGGAATCAACCCGAATCAACGATCCAGAAATTATGAATGACCGCTATGTTGATGCTGAAACTACAGTAAACGAAGAACCATGATTACCAACCAATCCAGCACAAATGGCTACACTGCTAACCCCGCCAACTGAAGCTGCAATCGCTGATGTTTCTGGCGGGGTAAGTAGTTCGCTTGCTTTTGCTTGTCCTAGTTCAAAAACAGCCGGAACCGCCCGGTTACGACGATCCACTAACCGAAAGGATCCGGACTATGATGAATGTATTGCCGAAACGATTGATTGCTATACCAATCTTTCTAGAATCCCTTCTTTTGCTCCGAGTATGGATGAGATGGGTAAAACCGAAATCTTTCTTGTGAACCGAGACGAAAGTAAAACTTTTCGGTTATCAGGAGTTTTAGGTCCCAACCAAAAAGTATATTTAACCGAAAACAGTAGCACTGCTAAAACTCCACCACTTTACTTCTTTCATGATTCTTATGGTCGGATTGTTGCGGGAACATTGATTAATGATTCTTATTTTGAATTTGCCCTAACCTTAGTTCCAACTTCAATTGCTGGACAATTTCAAATCAAATTACAACTAGCAGTTACTAATGAACCATTGCAAAATTGACTTGTTTAACCTGCAGATTTAAAACGCATGAGCTATCGTGTGTCCCCCCAAACTGTTGGCGGATCTGATATGGCCTTATATTATGATCCATCCAAGCCTCTAGATGTTTATAACCTATTTGTTGCTCCTGTTAAAAATCATCCCGCATCATGACAACCATTAGTCATTAAAGTTGGAAATGATCGTACTAATTTATCTTTTATTACCACTCGAGCTAGTGCAACTCATTTTGTCGATTTACGCATGCGGTGGTTTCTTGGGGGTTATTACTACAAACCCTTATTAAGTGGTTGATCTAGCGTTGGTTCGCCTCCGCCTTATACAATTATTTATGATTATCGAACTTGTAAAATTTTCTGATTTACTGAAAAGAAAGAAATTTTTTGCTTACGTAATAAACGCGATTTTCGTTACAACAGTTGGGACTGGGTTCAGTGGGTTAAAAAACCCGATTTATCCGAAGATAACATTGAATATAAATGGTTTTTCTCCTATAAAAATTTAACTGTTTCCAGTTTTTTAGAACTAAATTACCGTCATATCCGTTCATTTAAAAATGGTGACTGATTAAAGGTAACTGCTAATGGGCCCCGGTGGGGAGCGTGATACACCACTCATTATGAAAATGATTATAATTCCATCACGCGATTTGATTTGAAAAAAGGTTTTGACGAATAATGAATGGGTTTTAAGTACCTTTTTCTAAAAACAAATTATTCTTAATTTAATTCAAAACCTTCAAACAAAACAAAAACAACAAAGTCTGGAAGGACTTTGTTGTTTTTTTGATTAATAACTAAATTAGATTAACGAATATTACGTCATCGCATTAATAATGATAATAAATAAGCAACATCAAGTAATTGGATGAAAATGGTAAAAGCAAAAAATAAACTTCAGTTGTTAACTGCATGCGGATCTGCATAGTCAATCACAGCCGCAATTTTGCGAAATTTAAAAAAACTCACAATTGGCATTAATAAAACCACAACTCCAAAAAGCACCATGAATAATAATCCTGCATAAGGAGAAAATCTATTGCCCAGATTACCTGCAAAAAATCATAAAATAAAGTATGAAATGAAAAGCACAATCATAATTGTTTGGGAAATAACAATTATTCGGGATAAATTTTGTGCTGTTTTATTACGTTTAATAAAGAAACGACCAATTGCAGCTGGAACTAAATAAACTAATCAGCTTCCAGCAAACACAATTAAAGTGTTTCGCGCAGTTAAATTAAAAATTGCTCCATAAGTTAAACCAAGTATATTATTTTGGTTGACAACATAAACTAAATCAATTGCTGTTGCAAAAGATAAAGCCAAAGAAATCAATAATAAATAAGCAGCGCCTAATAAAAGAAAACTTCAAACAATAGTGTTTCTGCTAGCATATTCAACATCATTTGATCATTTTCGATAAAAAGCATGACCAGCAAAAAGGGGTACAAAAGCAAGCAATCAAGCAAAAGACTGTAAACTGCCAAACCCATTGTTACTACCAGCTAGTCGAACAATTAAAATTCCAAAACCCCAAGTGGTAAACAAAGCAAGAATACCAAATACCAAAAACATTAATGAAGCTTTGAAAAAACTTTTAAGAATAAAGTTACTTGAAGCAGAATTCAGTTGGGCGTGAAAATGACGTTTCACATCTCATCCAGAACTGCTAAAGTCATTTGGTGAAGGATAGTTCATAAAATGATTTTCCTTTCATAATTCGTGATAACGAAGATATCCGAATTATAGCACGAAACCACAAACTCTGTGGTGAATCAACTGATTACAGCGTTCAGGTTAAAAAATATTTTTGTTTTTATTGCAAAATAATTAACAATAACTTAAACTTCGAACTTGATTATCGGCTGCTTTTTTAGTGTTTAAGTAGTGACATAAATTATTAGTAGAAACTGGTGCTTCCGCTGTTTTTGTGTTAGATCCATTAATCAGATCATATTGTTTCCCAACAACAAAACGAGTGAAATAAGTTAAATCACCAGTTGAACGATAACCCCGAGTTCGATTCAAAGATAAATCAGTTGTATTTATTGCACTTAATTGAAAACGAGAATTAAGTGGTTTGTCTGGATAATAATTTAAAAAAATGGAACCAGTTAATCCCGAAGTGCTCTGTAAATTGTGACCATAAAATTCATTCGCTGGATTGTAAAAAGTTTCTCAAGCAGAACCTGAATTTGTTGTTCGGACATTCAGTAAAGACCCATCCACTCCTGTTGTTTTAGAATCTAAAACCAAATTAGTAGTTGATCATCCATTCACTTCTAAATTTAGAGTTGATACTTGCTGATTATTTCCAATTTGGGGAAAAGCAACTAAATATCCTTTCCCATCAGTTTCAGCATTAAACAAAGTATCATTTTCAGTTTCAGCCACATTTTTTTGCAAGTAGTCCAAATAATTAGTCATTCCTAAATTTTCTTCATTTTTTGCCTTATTATAAGCTTGACTAAAATTTAGTTTAATGACTGAAAAATTTAATGCAAATTTTTTATTGTCATAAGATTCAGCTTCGCCCGAATGGTCTTGCTGACTAAAAGTTGAACCCCTTCGAGTTGAAGACGGTGATGGTGATGATTTAGTTTGATCTGATGGTGTAGTAGTTGGAGTAGGGTCTGATTCAGTGGCGGCTGGTGTTTCACTTGAAGATGCTGTTAAAACACTTGCGGTCGTTACTGATTCAGCTGGTTGATTTTGTTGACTTTGACCAGAATTTCTGTCAGTATTATCTTCTTCGTATTTAAAATATTGGTAAAAATTAGTTTTGAAATTAGTAGCATTTCAATGTAATTCATCCGCAGTAAAACTAACTGGGTAATAATTCGAAACATTTCGACCTAAACGTTGTCATGATCGAACTGATTCATTATTTAAACCTAACAAATTATTTTCTCCAGGCAATTCATAATCTGCTAAAAATTTTTGGAAAAAAGGACTGTAACTAAATTCAAAAAAATTGCCAGTGGTTGTGTTTTTTCAAAAGGTATTGGCCAAACTAGTACTGGTTAAAACATAATAACTACGGTCCTGATTTTTGACAGTAGCTTGGTTAGCTGCGCCTAAAATTCAACCAGTCCCATAATTAATTGTTGGAGTTGTTACAGTTGCTGATGGTGAACTTGGTGCCCGAGTAACTAAACTAATTGCTCGAGAATTAATGTATTTAAAAACTTCTAAATTTTTTTGATAATCGGGCAAACGATAAAGATTATTGCGTACATCATGAGTGCGAATCTGGTTTTGAACTCCATTCCAACTTGTAGTTCTTGTAGCTGGAGCATTAAAAACCTCTGGAGCTTTTTCTCCAGTCTCAGTGCCATCATTATTGTGAGATGGATCAGTTCATCCATCATCATTTTCAAATTTAGAATCAGCGAATGGGTCAACTCCCTGGGAGCAAGCTGTTAAAATTAGTCCGCTTAAGCTGACTATTGTAACAAAGCGCTTTCAAAATCGCATGTTTAAACTGGTCCATGTAATATAAACAACGTTCTAGAGAACCCAATTTTAACTATATGTTGATTATAATTGAAAACTAGAGCTTCTTGTGGCAAAATTATTTTCGAATAGTTTTTTAATTATTTGGGAATAATTTCATTACTCAAGTTGTGCAAATCACATGTCAAAACTAAATTAATTCGAATAAAATTATACTAACTGCTTTGTCTTCAATAATTATGACCGATCATAACGAGGTGTTCTTATGCATCAAAAACCAACCTTAATTATGAATGGTCGGATTGCTGGACAGGCCTGGTTGGCTGAAACCAAGCAAAAAATTAGCCAGTTGTCTACCCCGCCTAAACTTGTAATTATTCAAGTGGGGAATCATCCTGCTTCAACTGTTTATATTCAAAAAAAAATGACTGCAGCAGCCGAAGTGGGCGCAATTGTGCAGCACATTCAATTAGCTGAAGCTATTAGTCAAGTGGAATTAGTTAATTTAATTAACCAATTCCAAACTGAACAAACTCATGATGGCATTTTAGTCCAACTTCCTCTACCCAATCACATTAATGAAGAAGTAATTTTAAAAACTTTAAAAGCCGAATTTGATGTTGATGGGTTAAGTTGAGAAACAACTGCACAAACTTGAATGGCCAAGAAGTTTGATCCTTTAGCACATGTATTACCTTGCACCCCCAAAGGGGTTATTCGTTTATTACAACATTATGGTGTGAGTTGTGCCAGCAAAAATGTGGTTATTATCAACCGTAGTAATATTGTGGGCAAGCCCCTTGCTGCCATGTTGATGGCTTTAGATGCAACTGTTACTTTATGTCATTCCCGAACTCCCAATATTTCCGCGCACACTTTAGCTGCTGATTTAGTCATTAGTGCGGTTGGGCGTCCTAATTTTATTCAACCCGAGCAAATTGCTACTGCAGCTTATGTTATTGATGTTTCAATTAATTTTGATGCTGAAAATAAAATTGTTGGTGATGTCCCAAAAAAAAGTTTATTAAATAAATGTGCTGGTTATTCACCTGTTCCAAGCGGAGTAGGACCAATGACTGTCGCTGCAATTTTTGATAATTTATATTTACTAGCTAAAAAGAAAGAAGAGCAAAAATGCCCAAAATAATTTTACGTTCTCGCGAAGCTCGCGATAAGATCTTAAGTGGTCTAAACTTAGTTGCTGATATTATTGCTGCCACTGCTGGACCCCAAGGTCGCAATGTCATTTTGCAACAAAAAAATTTATTAGTCCCTTTAATCATTAATGATGGAGTTACAATTGCTAAAGACATTAGTTTAATTGATCCATTTGAAAACATTGGTGCAGCCATGGTTCAAGAAGTGGCTAATACAACTAACCAAGATGCAGGTGATGGTACCACTACTGCCACCATTTTGTTACAAGCTTTAGTTAATCTCGCCTTTGAAAATATTGAAGATTACCGTGATCCAATCACTTTAAAAAAAGAAATTGCTGAAGCTGCACAAATTGCTGTTGGTTATCTTAAAGAATTAATTAAAAAAATTAAGCATAACGAAGAAATCATCTCAGTTGCAACAATTGCTTCGGCTAATCCAACTTTAGCCCGATTAATTGGTAAAGCTTATGAAATTGTTGGTAATGATGGCATCATTAAAATTGAAACTGCGCAAACATTTGAGTCTAGTTTAGAAGTAAATAAGGGTTTTGAGTTTAATGGGGGGTATTTATCTCGGTACATGTTAACTGATTTAAACCAGCCTGAAATTAATTGATATGATGTGAAAATCTTAGTTTATAACGAGAAATTTCACAACTTAAAAGCGATCTTTAAAATTCTAGAAGAATGTTCTCGTACTAAAACCAAATTAGTCCTAATTGCCCAAAGTTTCAGTGATGAAATCATTGCAGTTTTAGCAATGAACAAAATGAAAAACATCTTAGATGTCATCGCAATTAAACCAGTTAATTACTTTTCTGATACCCAATTAATTCTGGATGATTTAGCTGTAATCATTGGTCAAAAACCAGTTTATTTAGAAACTGAATTAACCCAATTAAGTTTAGATGACTTAGTTATTGTGAACCAAATTAAAATTACTAAAGATCAAACAACAATTATTCATCAATTAGCCGACGAATCTGGATACCATACTTACTTACAAAAATTAGTCAATCAGCAACAACAATTAAGTCCTAAAACCCGCGAGTATGATGATTTGCAAAATCGCATTGCTGCTTTACAAGCTAAAATTGCCATGATTAAAATTGGCGGACAAACCGAAGTCGAGCAACAAGAGAAAAAATACCGCATCGAAGATGCTTTAAATGCCACCCAACATGCCATTAAAAATGGGGTTGTTCCTGGAGCCGGGATGAGTTTGTTTTATGTTGCCTACCAATTAAGTCAAGCTTATCCCAAACCTAATGGGGGAACTGAAATTTTAATTCGTGCTCTAAAAACTCCGGCTTTACAAATTTTGGCTAATGCTGGAGTAGGATCACAAACCAAACGCTTGTGACGAGAAGATCGGTATGATGATCAAGAATTAATTCAAAAACTAACTTCGCTTGAACCTTGAATTTATTTAAATCACGAAACTAACAAAATCACTGATGCTTGAAGTGCAGGTATCTTTGATCCTTACACTGTAGTTTTAACTGCTTTAACTAAAGCAGTTAGTGTGGCCACAACCTTAATGACCACTGAAGCAGTGGTGGTTGAAGCCGTGGAAAAACAACGCTTTGTTTTCCCTGATATTCGTTAATTTTTAACTTCTATTCATTTATTAATCCCCCTTTTAATTTTTGGAATTAAAAGAGGGATTTTTTGGTGAACCACCAACAGAAGCTAATTTATGTCTTATAATTGAATTAGCTGATTTCTAAATCAAATTTACATAAAAAATAAACTAATCACATGAACTTAAAAATTAATACAAATTATTTAATTGATACCACTAAAGAACAATTACACGAACTGTATCAAAACCGTATTCAAGAAATTTTTACTGCTTGAAACAACCGCACCGCTTCAGGTGCTGCGGCTTGGTCTGGTTGGTTAAAATGAGTCGATATTGATCATGAACCAATGATTCAAAAAATGGAGGCAATTCGGGATCAATGACTTCAATTAGGGGTTAAACACGTCGTCTGTTTAGGGATTGGTGGTTCATACATCGGAACCCGAGCAGGAATTGAATGATCCAAAGGATTTTTTAATGAATCTGGATTAAACTTAATTTTTGTCGCTACTTTTTCCCCAAATTATTTGGCTGCTTTACAAAAGAAATTAGGTAGTGAAAAATTTGGTATTGTGGTTATTTCCAAATCCGGAACTACTTTAGAAGTGGCCTTAGGGTTTCGTTTATTTCGTGAACAACTTTATCATCATCACCCTGAATTGGCCGCAAAATTAATTGTTGCTGTTACCGATAAAACAAAAGGGGTTTTGCGTAATTTAGTTGATCAAAATCAATATCACAGCTTTGTTGTCGAAGATGATATTGGCGGACGATTTTCAACTTTAACTGCTGTTGGTTTATTTCCCAGTGTTTTAGTTGGCGTGAATGTACGCGAATATTTAAAAGGAGCTCAACAAGCTAAACGTGATTGTTATCATGGTGATTTAGTAAACAATCCCGCTGCTTTATATGCAACTGTGCGCCATTTCATGTATACCCAACAAAAAATGGCAATGGAATGTTTAGCTACTTATGATCCTGATGCGATGTTTTTATTAGAAAAAGCTAAACAGTTATTTGGAGAATCTGAAGGTAAACAAAACAAAGCCTTAATGCCAGTTGTGCTAAATTTCACAACTGATTTACACTCTGTGGGACAATTATTACAAGAAGGTGATAAACGTTTTTTTGAAACCATTTTACGAATTAAAAAACCTAAGTTTAATTTAGTAGTTCAACTTTCTTCATTTCAAGATGATGATCAGTTAGATTGATTAGTTAATAAGGATTTTGGTTTCATTAACCAGCAAGCTTTTCAGGGCACCATTGAAGCTCACACTAAAATCGGTCATGTCAATAATTTAGTGTTAGAACTAGAAGATTGATCTTTAGCTAATTTTGGTTACTTCTATTTCTTCTTATGTGTTGCCACCACTTTCTCAGCTTATTTACTAGAAGTTAATCCCTTTGATCAACCCGGTGTAGAAGCGTATAAATCCCGCATGTTTGCCTTATTAAAACAATAAGAATAAACTTAATTAAACACAAAAAAATCCTTGGTTACTAACCAAGGATTTTTTAATGTTATCAAGATGAATTATGATTGAAATTGGTGTCGAATTAAATAATTTAAGCCGATCAAAACTACATCATCACCTAAAGTATCAAATACTAATTGAGTTTGGGCGTATTGGTTTGGTCATGATAAAGCTTTTGCCCGAGCAAAAGCTTTTTCGACAAACCACTGGTTATGAATTCCCACTGAACCGCCCACAACAAATAAATTTGGCGCAGCAAATGCCATCGAAGTAGCAAATAAATGGGATAAAGTCACAATTGCTTCATCAACAACTTGGGTAGCAACTGGATTTTTTTGATAATGGTCAAAAATTCATTTGGCATTAACCCCTTTTAAACCCAAAGTATCAGCCCGATTCACCATACCTGTCCCACTGGTAAATAACTCTAGAGCATGGGGTGATAAATTTCAAGTTTGTTTGGTTACAAACGGAGCTAATGGTGCTCGAGCTACTTCTTGGGCCAAGTGATTATAGCCCCCAAAAATTTCGTTTTTATAAATTAATCCGGCTCCTAAACCAGTTGAGATGGTATAAAATTGGGTCACTCCATTTATGGTTTGACCAAAATAATGATGTACCGCGTAAGCGGCTGCATTTGCATCATTTTCAAAAATCATTTCCCTAACTTTAGTGTGTTCTTGAAAGAGTTTTTTCAAGTTTAAATTATGTCACCCCGCCAAATTAGGTGGATCAATAATAATCCCTTCACCATACTTTGCCGGACCCGGACAAGCAATTCCTAATGTTGTAATTTGATGGTCATTCACTAGTGCAAAAATTGGGGTTAAAGTTTTAATGGGATCAGTTTGATCAACACTAAATTTTTCAAAAAAGACAACTTGATTATCTTCAACCAAAGCAAATCGAACATTGGTTCCACCAATATCAACACAACCATATTTTCGTGTTTGTTTCATTGTAATGTTTCCTTAATCAGCACAAAAAAACAACAAAACTTTTTTGTTGTTTTTTTTGTTTGAATTTTTTCTTAATTATTTTCGTTTCCCGAAAATAACATCATATGCAACTGCAAGCACTAAAATTGCTCCCTTAATTACATATCGTAAGTTAACGTTCACACTTAGGATGTTAAATCCACTATCAATAACACTTAAAATGAAAGCTCCTAAGAAGGTATTACTAATTGTCCCTACACCACCATAAGCACTAGCTCCACCAATAAATACAGAAGCAATGGTATTTAATTCTTCACCAACTCCAGTATCACCAACTGCAGATGAATTATTAGCTAAATTCATAATTGCAGCAATTGCGGTTAAAAAGCCCATTAAGATAAAAACTTGGGTTGTGGTTTTACGAGCATTAATTCCACTTAATTCGGCAGATTTACGGTTTCCCCCAATTGAAAAAACATTTCGACCAAATACAGTTTTAGTAGAAACAAAAATAAATAAAACAAAACCAATTAATAGATAAATGGTTTTCCAACGTAAGCCCGCATCAGAAAAACTAATCAATAAACCAATAATTAAAGCGCCAAGAACTTTTAAACTGTTAGTTAAAATAAAGACCCAAAGTTTAGGAACTAACAAACCATATTTAACTTTTTTAATTCGAGATCGTAAAGAAGTAGCCACCATCACAACTGAAATGATGATGAATAAAATAATCGAAACTAAATGAAAGCCTCGAATTGTATAATCCGGAATACTATTTTCTATAGCGTTCCGAAAACTTTCAATAGAAGCAATATTAAAACTATTAGAGTCAGATTCAGTATTTAAAATGTATTTTTGTAAACCTGCATACAATAACATTCCCCCTAAAGTGACAATGAATGACGGAATGCGTAAATACCCAATTAAAAATCCTTGGAATCAACCAATGAAGATTCCTAAAAGAAAAATAATTGCGACTGTTAAAACCGGATTATAAGACCTAGTTAATAGCAATCCCGCTACTGTTGCTAACAGTCCCATTAAGCTTCCAATCGAAAGATCAATGTTGCCACTAACAATCACAAATAACATTCCAAAGCCTAAGAAGAATAAATAAGTATATCTTCCCAATAAAATGTTATTAAAAATATTTGGTCGAACAATATCACCCCGAGTAGTAGCAATAAAAATAATTAAAATAAGTAGTCCAATATAAAACATTGAATACTTATTTAAATTTTTTGTAACTCCTAAATAAACCGGATTAGTGTCTAATACTTGATGCTTTCAATCTAAAACTGGTTTAAATACTTGTGCGGTTTTTTCGCGCACTGGTCGCATCATTCGATCAACACTTTTGTGAAACTGATGTTGACTAGTTGTTAAAAAAAGATTAATGCGATTTCCCAAATTAATAATTTGTGTACTAGTCCTACCCAAAAACCCCTGACTGGTTTTTGTTGATTCTTCAAATTTTTTAGTGTTTTCAATATTCATAATTAATAATTAAAAATTAAGTAATTGCGATTTGCATAATTTTTTCTTGAGTTGCTTCTTTTGTTAAAATTTGGCCTTTCACTTTACCCTGATTCATGACATAAATGCGGTCAGTAATGCCTAATAATTCCTCTAATTCTGAAGAAATAACAATAATCGATTTGCCACTTTGGGCAAGTTTAATAATGATGTTATAAATTTCAAATTTAGATCCAACATCAATTCCTTTGGTTGGTTCATCAATAATTAAAACATCAAATTCAGTTGCTAAAGCTTTGGCAATTAAAACTTTTTGCTGGTTACCACCAGATAGTGAACCCATTTCATTTTCAATGTTTTGAGTTTTAATGTTCACTTCTTCTTTTAAACGTTGAGAAGTTTTAATTAAGCGATTTTCATTGACAACATTAAATAAATTAGAATACAAATGAATTGATGCATCACCAATATTTCGGTGGATTGAAAACTTTTGAATCAATCCTAAATTTTTGCGATCTTCAGATGCATACATAATTTTGGCTTTAATTGCATCGGCTGGTAATTTAAAATTCACTTCTTTATTCTTATAAGTAATCCTACCAGATTTACGTACTCCATAAGAATTACCAAACATTGATAAAAATAATTCACTACGTCCTGAACCAACTAAACCACTAATACCTAAAATTTCACCCTGATTTAAAACAATGGATGCATTGTTGACAACAACTTTATTATTGTCTTTTTCTACAACAGTAAAATTATCTAATTTTAAAATGGGTTCACCAATATTCGGTTCACCCCGTGGGGGAAATTTATTAGAAAGTTCTCGACCAACAATGTCTTTAATTAAACGATCTTCTGAAATGGGATTTTCTTTACTATTAGAATACTGGGAAATAAATTTTCCGTCACGAATAACAATGACTTCATCAGAAACATATTCAACTTCTTTTAGTTTATGCGAAACAAAAACACAAGTAATGTTATGTTCATCTCTTAACTGTTTCATGGTATCTAAAAGTAAAAAACTTTCTCGATCATTTAATGAAGAAGTTGGTTCATCAAAAATAATTAATTTAGCGTTTTTACTTAAAGCTTTAGCAATTTCAATTAGTTGCTGATTTGCAACACTTAAATCTACTGCTTTTGTTTCAAGATCTATTTTAGGAAAACCAACCATATCCAAATATTTTTTGGCACTACGAATCATGGAATTTCAATTAACTATTGGTCCAATGGTTTTTAAATTTCCTAAATAAACATTTTCATAAATTGATAAATATGGTGAAATAGAAAGCTCTTGGTGAATAATTGCAATTCCCGCTTTTTCAGAATCTTTCACATTTTTAAAGTTGGTTCATTTCTGATCAAACATCACCGCTCCATCATAACTACCATATGGATAAACCCCGGAAATTGTTTTTAGAAGCGTTGATTTACCCGCTCCATTTTCACCAACAATCGAAATAATTTTACCTTTAGGTAACACAAATGAAACATCATTTAAAGCAATAACTGGTCCAAATTTTTTAGTAATTTTATGTAATTCTAAAATGTTTTCGGTTTGCATGAATGTTTATATTTCTTGTATTTAAAATAAAACCCTATATTAAATCCATCAGTGTTTTAATATAGGGCTTTTGGTTAATTCTTAATAATAAATTAAAAATAAGAAATTAGTTTTAATTTATTTAAACTTGTGGTGTGTAATATTTATTAATGTTAGTTTTATTAACTAAAATTGGATCTAGTAAAAAAGTAAATACTGCAGAACTTGGATTGTCTTTTAGTGTTTTATAAAAACTATCATCTAGTTTAATAAATTGGTCAATTCCAACCCCTTCTCTTACTGCATAACTTTTGAAAATATCATCGTTTTTAATATTGGTTAAAATTTCTTCAGCTAATGCTTTGGTTGGTGCAACAAAATCACCTTTTTTCAACAAGGTATCTACTCAAACCCCAACTACTCGAGCCATTCATAAATCCGGCTTGGATATGGTCATTGTTTGATCTCCATCGTTAATGAATTTTAAGTTTTCAGGATTAGCATCTTGACCAGTAATTATATAATTTTTTGGATCAAGTCTTCTAGCCTTTAAAACATTAATCACTGCTGAAGCCATACCATCATTTGGAGTTAAAAAAGCTGCAACTTGTTTTAATTGAGTTTCATTAGAAGCAAAAGTTTCCACTCGTGTTTGAGCAGCTTGATAGTTTCAATCAGCAACTGAAGCTTGAGTAAAACTTCTAGGTTCATCTAGTTCGTTTCCGTTTCCTTTATAAGCTCCGTTAATAATTTTAACTTTCCCTTCAGATGCTTCTGTTAATTTATTGATAACACTTACTGCACCACCAAAGAAAATGCTTGAATTATTGTCGGTTGAAGCTCCACCTAAAGCATAAATATTTTTGTTAACATAACTTTTTGTAGTAGTTTTATTTGCTTCAACTGCAAGTCAAGTATCAAACTGACTAACTTCAGTAAAATTTTGACCAGTAATTCCGTTAACAATCGCTAAACCTTGTAATTGACCTACTTTAAAATTATCAAATGATGCATAAAATTTATAATCGGTTGTATTATTGATTAAACGATCATATGCTAAAAAATGAATGTTATCACGACGTGCTGCTCGAACAAGAGCTGCAGCTTGATCGTTAACTGCTCCCACAACAATCGCTTTTGGTTTTGGAGACAAGTTCATTTGGGTTTCAACAAAAGAAGTTTGATCCGGTTGTACTTTAGTAATATCAGAAGTAACTTTATAAGATTTTCCAGTTGAATCTTTGAATCAATTGATTCCTTCAGTAATTTGTTGACGTGCACGAACTCAACGTGGATTATCAGGATCTGCTACTGCTAAAACAATTCGATCAGTATCACTATCTCCTACAGTTGAGCCAAGATTTCCACCACAAGCTGCTAAAACCAGTGAGCTGGACATTGTCAAAAGACCAGCTAACACGCCAATTTTTTTATTAAATTTAATTTTCATAGAATTTTTTCTTCTTTTTATTTAAGTTAAAGGTAAAAAATATTTTTATTTATCTGCAAAAAATTTAAATTCAAAGTTTAAAACTAAATAAACCTAAATTTTTTATAAAAATATAGTTAGCAAACAAAATTAATAAAGTTATAACTTCATTGTCAATTGACGAATGAATTGAACTTTATTTTCGATAATTATTGAAATTATTTTATGTAATCTAGTTCGAAATATTTTGTATTCCCAAACTATATATGCATAATTATAATGAATTTTTCACTTTTTGGGTTTTGATATGTCCATCCCGAATTAAAAACTGATTAATCAGTTTTGTATCATAAAACAGGGTTTTGCCAAATTAAATTTAGTTTTTTCAGCAAATTCTGGTATATATGGTTCGGATTTATGAAATTTATCTGCTCAAGTTAATTAAATTTGGTTTGAGCCCAAAAATTGTTATAAATTTGACAAAATTTGAAATTATTTTAATCTTTTCCGTAAATTGGTAAATAAAAATATTTAGAAAAAGCTTAAGTACATCACTTATCAAATTAGATATTTTCTTGCTTACTTATTAGAAAAAAATCAAAAATTAAAAGGATTTTTCAATATAATTAGGGACGTAATATTTTGATAGTATTATTGAAGAGTGAAGCTGTTCAATAAGAAGAACAAGATTTTACAAATTATCGTAACAACGACGATGTTTTTTACCATAAGCATTTTTCTTTATCTTAACTCCAAGATAAAAATTCTTGTTAGTGGACTAGATGCAGTAATAGTTTGCTAACTTTTTTTATTATCCTAAGCAGCCGTTAAGAATGATTAACAGGTTGATGCGAAAGAGCATTTTAAAGAATTTTCTTTTTCCCTAATTACAACGCGATTAACCTTTAATAAAAAGAATTAATAAACAGATTAGTTGGAAACAAATACAACGGTTTAAAAATTATCAACGTTAATGATTGAATTGTTCAATTGTTTTGATCTTAGTTCTGACAATTAAGCAAGCTTTAGGGGTTTAAAGCTAATTACTTTTGTTAAGTAGTTTTAAACGCTTATATGATGTATTAATTGCTTTATATAATATAAGATTAACAACTCGATCTAATAACAAAGATGATTCGCAAATTGTTATTGCTGAATCCAATATAATCTTAAAAAAATTGTTTTATTAAAACCTAATCAAATTGTAGTTCTTACTTGTGAAAACAAGTTTAAAGCATTTTTGCTTTCGAAAATTCTAACGATTAAATCTTTTAAAACAACCCTTATAATTATCCCTTAACCTAACCTTAAATGATAAGCTCCGGAATTATTATTTAAAACAGTTTTGAATCCGAAATTTGCCTATTCACAAAAAACAGAAGACTTGCGAAAATAAGCTGGAAAATTGCGTTTGATTAACGAACTATAATTCTACTGTTAGGTATTACGTTAAAAGTCATTGTGAAAACTATTGCTGCATAAGCAAACGAAAATAACCCTTTGAAAAAAGGGTTATTTTTTTGTTTTCTTTGGATGACTTTTAAAAATATTTTATAATTTAAATTTATGATTAGTACAAGTCCAAAAATTATCGTTGCCTTATCTGGAGGAGTTGATTCAGCAGTAACTGCTGTTTTATTAAAGCAACAACATCCTGAGTTACAAGCTGTTTACATGCGGAACTGGGATGTTTTATTAAACAACGATATTTTAGGACATAAAAGCGATCAAGAACCGTGTACTGATGCAACTGATTTAGCTGCAGTACAAGCCATTTGTCAGCAATTAGATATCAAATTAAAAGTTTATAATTTTGTTGATCAATATTGAGAAACCGTTTTTGTCCCCAGTTTGGAACAACTAAAAGCCGGACAAACCCCGAATCCTGATATGATTTGCAATGCCAAAATTAAGTTTGGCATTTTATTAGATCAGCTAATCTCAGATTTTGGCCCCAACATTAAGATTGCTACTGGTCATTATGCTGGAGTTGTGGAAATTGATCAACAATTTTATTTAACAACTGCTGCTAATCCTAAAAAAGACCAAACTTATTTCTTAAGCCAATTAAATCAAAAACAGCTTAGTCACGTTTTGTTTCCTTTAAGTCACATTAAAGATAAAAATGAAGTACGCGCAATTGCTAAAGCACACCAGTTACCGGTATGAAATAAAAAAGATTCAACCGGGATCTGTTTTATTGGTAAACGAAATTACCGACAATTTATGAGTAATTACTTATCTTTTCAGGATGGTTTAATTTTAGACATTCAAACCAAACAAGTGGTAGGTCAACACCACGGAGTTAGTTTTTATACTTTAGGTCAACGCAAGGGTTTAGAACTTTCAGGTTATGAACAACCAATGTTTGTTTGTGCTAAGAACATTGAAAAAAACTTCTTATTTGTTTGTCCCCAAAATTTAGTTCACAAATACTTATACAAATCCCAAAGTCGGATTTTAAATATGCATTGAATCAATGAGCCACTAACCATTAATACTCCGGTTCTAGTTCGGTTTCGTCATACTGGAACTTTAGTTTCTGCTACTATTAGTCACATTGATCAAACCACCATCACCCTAACTCACCAATTAATTAACACCACTGCTCCAGGACAATATTTAGTCTTATATTCAACCGATCAAAAATATTGTTTAGGGGGCGGCATACTAGACGAATCTGATTGAGGCAATATTCATGATTAAATTAAGCAGTCAAGAATTAAGAAATCTTTGGATTGATTTCTTTAAAAAACAAAACCACTTATTTGTAGAGCCCCGCTCATTAATTCCTGATAATGATCCTTCATTATTATTTATTAATTCTGGAGTGGCAACCTTAAAGCATTATTTTTCTGGTCAGATTGAACCTCCCTCCAAACGACTGGTTAATGTGCAAAAAGTCATTCGAACCAACGACATTGAAAATGTTGGTTTAACTTCACGCCATCATACCTTTTTTGAAATGATGGGATATTTTTCAATTGGTGATTATTTCAAAAAAGAAGCAATTCAATTTTGTTATGACTTTTTAGTAAAAGATTTAAAAGTTGATCCCCAACTTTTATATTTCACAGTCTTTGAAGCTGATGATGAAGCATATCAAATTTGATTAAGTTTAGGGATTGATCCTACTCATATTATTCGTTGTGATCGGGATCGTAATTTCTGAGATGTGGGTATGGGCCCTTGTGGTCCTTGTACTGAAATTTTTTATGATCGGGGTGAAAAATATGACCCTGCAAAATTGGGAACTAAGTTATTTTTTGAAGATCTAGAAAATGATCGATTCATTGAAATCTGAAACATTGTTTTTTCTGAATTCAATAATGATGGACAAAATAACTACACTCCTTTATTACAAAAAAATATCGATACTGGAGCAGGATTAGAACGAATTTTATCCATTTCCCAAGATGCTCCAACTAATTTTGACACTGATTTATTTCAATCCATTATTAGTGCTGTGCAAAAATATGCAACTGTGCAATATGATGTTGCCAATTATTTTAGTCACAACCCCCAACAAACTAAAATCAATTACATTTATCGGGTAATTGCTGATCATTTACGTTCCATTGTTTTAATGGTGAGTGATGGAGTAGTTTTTGATAATAAAGGTCAGGGTTATATTGCTCGCAAACTTTTACGTCGGGTTGCTGGGTTTGCAAAAATTTTAGAATTAGATGATCACTTTTTAGATGCTGGCATTAATGCGGTAATTGAAAATTTAGGTTCTTATTATTTAAACCTTAATCCCAATAAAAATAAAATTCATCAATTAATTAAT
Source organism: Mycoplasmoides fastidiosum (assembly GCF_024498275.1). Taxonomy (GTDB): domain Bacteria; phylum Bacillota_I; class Bacilli_A; order Mycoplasmatales; family Mycoplasmoidaceae; genus Mycoplasma_N; species Mycoplasma_N fastidiosum. Next base: position 181,004 of record NZ_CP101809.1, on the reverse strand, counting down.
TCAGAATTTAGTTTATTCTTAAAAACCTTAGAGCAAGCCTGAAAAATTTTAGACCAAATGATTGAACAAGCTAATGGTTTCATGTTGGATGCTAAAGAAGTTTTTCGTTTAGTTGAAACTTATGGGTTTCCCAAAGAATTATTAGATGAAATTTTGTTACAAAAAAATTACCAATACGATGCGGATCAATATGAAATTTTTTTAAATGAACATAAAAAAATTTCTAAAAAACTAAAAAATGAAAATGCTTTAGGAACCCAAAATAATAGTTTATTAAATTTTGTGACTCCATCAGAATTTGATTACTTGAACACAGAAATTAGTGCTGAAGTGATTGGATTATTTAACCAAAATTGAGAAGTAGTTGATCAATTAAATCACGAGCCGGGTTATGTCATTTTAGATCGTACTCCGATCTATGCTTTAGGAGGTGGTCAAGAATGTGACTATGGTTGAATTGATCAATTTTATGTCAGTGACGTGACTAAATCACCCAACAACCAAAACGTGCATTATCTAGCAGCTGCTACTTTAAAACTGCACCAAAAAGTAACTGCTAAACATGATCCGGTGCGACGGCTGCAATTGTCACGACAACATTCAGCTGAACATTTATTACATGCTTCATTAAAACAAATTTTAAGCCCTAATATTAAACAAGAAGGTGCCGCTAAAGCTGTAAACAAAATTAGTTTGGACTTCCGCTGACACATTAAACCTCAACCTGAAGATTTAGTGAAATTTGAAAATTATGTTTTGAATAAAATTGCTGAAGCTCATCCAGTAACAACAGTGTTAACCACTTTAGAAGATGCTAAAGCCCAAGGTGCTAATGCTTATTTTGAAGATACTTATAAAAAACAAACTGGTTTATTACGACTAGTGAAAATTTCTGCTGAAAGTTTGGAATTATGTGGGGGAACTCACATTAGTAATAGTCGGGAAATTGAAGATTTTTTAATCTTCAATTTAGAATCAAAAGGGGCGGGATCATGACGAATTGAAGCTGTTTCAGGTAAAGAAAAAGTTGCTGAATTTTTAATGAACCAAAACCAAAAACTGCATAATGAATTCAGTGAAGGACTAGCAACTTTAACTAAATTACAAACCCCTGCAACAATCATTGAACAATGAACGCACAAATGAAACAATCAAAATACTAAATCTAGTTGAAATGCTAATAAAGAATTAGTCAAAGAACTAAAACAATTTGTGAGTCAAAAATTAGTAAGTTTTAATCAAGAACAAAAAAAACAGCTGCAATCTTTTTTAGCGCAAAAATTATTAAACCAAACTCCAACTGGTTTAGTTGTGGCATTAGAATTAGAAGACCAAGATCCTAAAGCAATCAACATGGCTTTAAATAGTTTTTTTAATGAGCTAAATCATTATTTAGTGGTTGTTTTTAATTACAAAAATAATACTAATCAGTATTATTTAGCAGGTAGTAAAACTTTTTGAACTAGTCACAACACTTCAGCTAACCAAATTGTGCAATTAATCAACCAGCAAATGCATGGTTCTGGTGGTGGTCGGTTGGAAGTGGCCCAAGGTTCGTTTACTCAACCCCATACTGCGGCTGAAGTCATTAATTTAATTGAACGAATAGTCAAATAAGCTGTTGGTTTTAATTGATAATAAAAAACTACTAGACTGTTGTATCTAGTAGTTTTTTTATTGTATGAATTAATTTTTTTCGTCAAAATAGGGCTGTTTATCAATTAGCTAATAAGTTATTGCTTCAATGATTTTTTCAGACGCATGATGTTTAACGTATCAGCAGTCAAACTAAAGCCCTTACAACCTAAACGCACCAATTTTTTCAAATAACCAACCGTGTTTAGTTTGGCTGCGAAATCTTCAGCAAAACTGCGAACATAAAATCCCTTAGACACTTCTAATTCCACAGTTAAATCAGGAAAACTAAATTCAAGCAATTTTAACTGGTGGATTTTAACCTTGCGGGGAGTGATTTCCACTGGTTTTTCGGCTCGAGCGTATTCATATAATTTTTTACCATTCACTTTAATTGCTGAGAATTGGTGTGGGGTTTGGTTGTATTCTAAACCGTTAAAATGATTGATTATGGTTTGGATTTGTTTTAATTCAACCACCACATCGCGTTGTTCAATTACTTCACCTTCTTGATCTGCGGTTTTGGTTTTTTGGTTTAAGCCAATGACAGCTTGATAAATTTTAGCATCAGTTAAATATTGATCTAATTGTTTAGTTGCTTCATCAATCCCGACAATTAATAATCCTTCAGCTAAAGGATCTAAAGTTCCGCCGTGACCAATTTTTTTAACTCCCAAGAAGTGTTTTAAAAAACTAATCACATCCTGACTAGTCCAGTATAAGGGTTTATGAACTGCAAAAATTTTTGCTGTTAACATTTGTTGTTTTCAAGCTGCAATTTCAGCGGGTGTATAAAGTTGTTTAAACGAATTGTTCATGTGATAATCCTTCAAAAAACAAAAAACTTAAGTTTTTAGGCTTAAGTTTTTAATTAATTTTAATGGTATTTTATTGGGGAATTCATAAAGCAAAGCTGTATGAATAATAAGTAATAATTAGTCCTGTAGCAATGACAATGAAAATACCCGCAAAAATTAGAAACATAATCATGAAATAATGGAAATTCCGGGATTTGTCAACATCTTTAATCACCACAAACCACGAAGTGAATAAAAAGAAATACGGGACAATTAATAGAATAATTGCCAAGGCTGAAAAGACATAAGTAGCTGTAGAAATACTGTTTAACGTACTGCCAATTAAGGAATTGTCAGTTAAATTAAAGGCTTGACGGACACTAGATAACAATGCCATAAACACCACTGATAAACTGAAAATTAATAAGGTAATTAAAATTTCAATCGACCAAATCTTTCGTAGTGAACGGTTGTTTCTTAATTGTAAATCCGAATAAGTTAAAAAATCACCATGCATGATTTCACTATTACGATGGCGTTTAATTCGGGTCCGTTCGTAGTTTTTTCAGTCATCAGTTTCTAATTGGTAATTAAATTTAGATTTATAAGTTTGGTTTTCTAAATTAAATAAATTAGTGAACTGTTTCCATTTAGCTTTCACTCATTTTTTGCGGTAATCTTCAGCCAATAAGTGCTTAAAAACAATTTGCTTTTTTTGCACATCAGCTAAAGTTTTCCGACGTAAAGCTTCATCAATTCCGGTCACCAGATTAGTGGCTTCAGCTTCTTCGTCCACACCAGTATCAATGTTAGTAAACGCCGCTTCGGGATTGTATAAGGCATCATTATTGTGGACAATAAATAAATTGGCTAGTTCTAAATCACTCTTATGAGTGACTTCTTGACCAACTAAATCTAAGCCATCTTCAATAATTTCATCATCGCCGAGTGGTTTTTTATTATCATTCATCGTGAATTTTAATCCTTAATTTTTTTGAGTGATTCATTGATTAACGCTTCAATTTTATTGGCGTGTTCAATCACTTCATCAAAAACAAATTTGATTTGGGGAATCCGATAAATCGTTAACTCTTGTGCGAGTTTATTGCGAAATAAACCTTTAACAGCATCTAATTTAGCAATTGCATTAGAAGCGTTTTCAGGATCTAAGTGATCAACATAAACCGTCAACCAACTTTTATCATTGCTTAATTTTACCGCAGTAAAAGCAATGGTCATAAAAAAACTATCATCAAGCTCACTAACTAAAGTTTCGTTCAAAATACGAAAAATTGTCTTTTCTAGACGTCGGATTTGAATACGAGTTTCTTTCATGCTTGCTAACTCTTTTTGGCTTTATTTTTGCTAGTTTTTTCTTCGACAACTAAACCTTCATGTTGGGCTTCAAATTTAGTTTCAAAGGCTTCAAGAACATCGTTTTCTTTAATGTCTTGGAATTTTTCAATGATAATTCCGCAATCATTATTGATTAAAATTTCCTTCTCATCCTTTTTGCCATGTTTTAAAGAAGCAATTCGGGAAGTGTAAATGACAATCCCATCCCGTAAAACCCGCACTTTAGCATTCCGAGTAATTTTCCCAGCAGTCACATGACAACCCGCAATCACTCCCACATCAGAGTGTCGTCATAATTGACGAACCACTGCTTCACCTAAAACCGTTTCAATCTCGACTGGGTCTAAAGATCCTAACATTAATTGTTGTACTTCATCAATTAAAGTGTAGATTACGTTATGGAACCGAATCATAATTTTTTCTGATTCAGCCATTGTGCGGATGATTTTAGTTGGTTTAACATTAAAAGAAAAAATCGTAGAACCAGAAATTTTAGCTAATTGTAAATCCGACTCATTAATTGAACCCGTGTTTGAACTCACAATGTTTAAATTAATTTTGTCAACATTCAGTTTATCCAATGAACTCTTAATTGCTTCTAAACTTCCATGCACATCAGTTTTAACAATGATGTTAACTCGTTTATGACCATCTGCTGTTACTGTTTGGGTGTTTAATAAGTTAAAAATGCGTTCTTTCCATTTCTTTTCTGAAATTTTTTGGTAAACAATTTTGGCACTTTTTTCATCTTTTAAGGCAAAGAATTTATCCCCAGCTTGGGGAATATCTAATAATCCAGCCACTTTTACTGGAGTGGATGGTCCCGCTGCTTCAATCACTTTTAACTGATCATTATGCATGATCCGAACTTTACCAGTGGTGGAATTTAGGGTTAAAAAATCACCCTTCAATAAGGTTCCGTTTTGTACTAAAAAAGTGGCAATCGGGCCATAACCCTTATCTAAACGAGATTCAATAATTGTTCCGTGGGCCAAACGTTTGGGATTAGCTTTCAGATCTGCTAGTTCAGCTACAAACAGAATTAGTTCTAACAATTCTGCAATTCCCTGGTTTTGTTTTACTGAACCAGCCACACACGGCACATCACCGCCCAATTCTTCAACCACTAGTTTCTGATCATATAATTGAGATCGGACTAAATCCGGATTTGCCCCTGGCACATCCATTTTGTTAATAAACACAATAATACGCACTCCCGCATCCCGAGCGTGGTCTAAGGCTTCAATGGTTTGAGGTTTTACCCCATCATCTGCTGCAACAACTAAAACAACAATATCAGTTACACTAGCCCCACGAGCCCGCATTTTTGTAAAGGCTTCATGACCTGGAGTATCTAAGAAGGTAATTTTTTTGCCGTTTTTAGTTACTTGGTATGAACCAATGTGTTGGGTAATTCCAGCATGTTCACTTTCAGTTACATTAGTTTGTCGAATTTGATCTAATAAGCTGGTTTTCCCATGATCGACATGACCCATAATAGTTACCACTGGAGGCCGCGGTACTAAATCAGCTGGATCATCATCAAAGGCTAAACTATTCAACAAACTTTCTTCGCTAAGTTCTGCATCACGTTTTTCGAAATCATAGCCAAATTCTAGACAAAGTTCACCAATCTGCTCTTCAGTTAGAATGGAGTTAACCGTTACAATAATTCCTTTTAAGAACAAAAACTTAACAACTTCAGCTGGATGTTTGCCAATTTTAGATGCAAATTCATTCACTGAAAGCGCTGAAGTAAAAATAAAAACATTATTTTTTAATCCAACTTGGGGTGCTTCAAAGGACTTTTTCACATCAATTTGGGTTCGTTGATCGGGTTTTTTTCTACCAACAAACCGGGAATTAGTGGGTTTGGCACCATGGGGTCGAGTGGATGCTTTCTTATTATTAGGCTTAGCACTAGAACGACTAGGTTTGGTTCCTGGTTTTTTCTGGTTCATATCTGGCCTCCTGGATGTAATTAATTTTTAAGTTTATTCAAGATCTTCTGCATCAAAATAATCGTCTTCTTCTGCATCTTCTTCGTAATAATCGTGACGTTGCTTGCGGGGTTTGGTTCGCTTGGTTTCGGTGGTTTCAGCATCATTTAATTCTTCAATGAAATCCTGATAACTTACATGGTGTTTTTGGAAGATTCGATCAGAAATATTGCCCCGCTCATAAGTTGTGTTATCAATTGTTTGATAATTGATTTTTTCTTCACGGGCTGCAGCAACTGTTTTTACTTCAATATTTCAACCAGTTAAAATGGAAACTAATTTAATATTAGCGCCCTTTTTCCCAATTACCACTAAATAATTTTCTTCATCAGTAATTAAGATGATTTCTTTTTCATCTAAAATTTGATAACCCAAAATTTTTCCGGGAGTAACTGCTTGAACAATTAATTTAATTGGATCAGCATTTCATTCCAGAATATCAATTTTTTCATTCAGTAACTGGTTGGAAATGGTTTTGATTTTACGGCCGTTAGGACCAATACAAGAACCAACTGGATCAATCACTTCATCATTAGAATAAACCGCAATTTTGGTTTTAATTCCTGCTAATCGGGCAATGCCACGAATTTCAACAATGCCTTCACTGATTTCTGAAATATTTTGAGCCATTAAATATTTAACAATCTCAGGACTAGTTCGGGTTAAATTCACGGGTCAACCAGAAGAAAACTCATGCACATCTTTAATGTAAAACAAATAAGTACTGCCCGGATTTAAATTTTCCACAATCCGGTTACCTGAACGATCAGACGTTTGGATCATGTCATAACGAGTAATATAAGCTTGAGTTGATTCGCCTTCGGGATTTTCTAATAAAATCACTGCGCCTTTGAAATCTTTGTTATTGATTTCATCTAATTTTTCAACCCGACCTCACATCACTTGACCTTTGTATTTAATCCATTTTTCACAAACATTTTTATTCACTGTTTCAACAATCAGTTGGTTAAAAATGCTTAAAATGGAGCGCACAAATTTTTTGTCAAAACTTTCTAAATCAATGCGTTCCCGAATGAAGTCATTCAGTTGGATTTTGGTTTTTTTCTTTTTTGCTAAAGCTTGAGCTTTAGATAATGGAATTAATGTTTCATCATCTTCGTCACCGTCATTATAAAAGAAATCATCAGTTACGACTTTAACATAGCGTCACATATTAATTTGCCCGCTTTGCAAATTAATTTCAACCTGAATTTGGTTACTAGAAAATTCTTTTAAATAAACTTTTTTAAAAGAATCAGCTAAAATATGTGCCACTTTTTCAATTTCTAAATTATTTTTTTGGGCAACTTCTTCAATATATGTAATTAATGAATTGGTTTTAGTTGGATTCATCGAATAAATGGTTCTTCTGAATAATTAAAAACGATCTAAAATCTTCTAATCATACAAGAAGGAGCAAGATTTTTGAAATCTTGCTCCTTAATTTTTTTGTACGAATTTCACTAGTAATTATACAAGAAAACTGGCAAAATTGATTAATTTTTAGTGAAATGATTAAAATCAATTAACTAAATAACCCATTAATGCCTAAAATCCAATTAAATAACAAATAATTAATTCACCTTTTTAATGAAAAATCAATAATAAATAACTACAGGAGGTGAGTGATGCAGTTTTATCAAAACCGAGGCATGTTTACTGAAACTTTAGTTAATAATACGATTGATTGGTATTACATGCAAAATATTGCCTTTTTCAAGAAAAATCATGTTCCTTTAAAACTTAATAAAATTGATAAATCTAACCGACGGATTTATGGACAAATTCTTAAAGCCGGATTAGATTATTATGGACTTTATCAAGGTCAGTATATTGAATTTGAAGTAAAAGAAACCCAGCAACCTGATTTTATGTTAACTCAATTAAAGAAACATCAATTTTACCAAATGCAACGCATTGAAAAATTTGGTGGGATCACTTTTTTAATTTTAAATTTTTTATGTGCTGAAAAAATTTATTTCATTCCTTTTGCAGCAATTGAAAAACTCAAACAAGAACAAATTAAAAAAATTAGTCTAGAATGGTGTCAAAAAAATGCCAGAGAAATGCAAATTCATTTTCCTGGCATCATTAAATGGTTAGATTTTTTAAATAAAAAATAAAACTATTTTTTCACTTTAGAACCCATTTTAATTTTTAATGCTTCAAACTTTTTAATAATCACTTTAGCTGGGCCTTTTTGGTATCACAATTGTTCATTGCGCTTTTTCTCCAGATAAATGGCATGTTTCTGAGCAGCTTTTTCCGCGCGTTTTTGCTCTTCTAAAGCTTTGTTATCATCAAGGTGTTTAATTGGTTTGATTCATGCCATTTCTTTTTCCATGTCCAATTCTTTATTGATGATGATTTTGCGACTGGTATTGCGCTTATCAATTGCATTTTTCAGAATTTCCACTTCAATTGCTTGAGGCTCTAATAATTCGCGAGTTCGGGGATTACGGGTTCGAAAAATCAGTACATAACGTTCTCGAGTGGAGTTGAACGGATCATTTGGATCAGTTTCTTTTTTGAAAACTTTGTTACTAATTTTTTGAACCAACAATTTTACACTCGATGCTTTAGTTTTTTTTGTTTGGTTTTTTACAACCACTGGACGGTGTGACTTATTAAAAAGAATTGGTTCTAATTTTTCATTTTCAGAAGAAGTGCTAAATTCTTCACGCTGAAATTTACTTTTTTCAAACGTTTCAATTGCTAAATTTTCGAAATAAGCTTCTAATTCAAATTTTTCAGGAATAACTGGAGCTTGATACTTTGTTTTGGTTTGTTTAGCTTTTTGTTTAGCATCGAAAATTAATGCTTGTTTTAAACGTTTATGTAAATCCCGTTGACGAGGTCGTTGGATTGAATAGGTGGAAACAACTTCCAAACCTTTTTGCTCTTTTTGTTTTAAAAATTCTTTAATTGTTCGTCAAACTTCGTCCCGCTTTTCGCCTTGACCAGTATTTGAACTATTTAAGTCTTTGCTTTTATTGCCTTTTCCCTTTTTCACAAAGAAGAAAATCAAAACTGCAGCGACAATGACAACAATAATGATAATTTGATTCATGAATTTTTAAAAATCCTAATATTTTCCCAGTTCCAAATTATTTAATTAAATGATACACCTAATTGAATATCTTCAATAATAGGTTATAATCCAGATAATTAATCCTGATTAATTTCGTTATTTAATTAGTATTCTATAATATAATTAATTAGTTAATTTTACTCGTGCGCGAGTAATTTTTAGAACTGTACTAATAGTTAATTTTAACCGTAAAAAAACAAAAATTTAGAAAAATGAAAGGACCTAGATCATGGCAAATATTAAGTCAAATGCAAAAAGTGCTGAACGTGCCCGTGCAGCTCGAACTGTTCACAAAGCTGAAAAATCATATTTACGTAATCGCATTAAAGAAGCTAAAGCAACCGGTAATTCTGACAAAGTTAATTTAGCTTTTAAAGCTTTAGATAGCAAAGCTAGCAAAGGTTTAATCAAAAAATCTACTGCTAATCGTTTGAAATCTCGTTTAGCAAAACACGTTAATAAAATGAATTCTCCTCAGAATAACAATCAATAATTCTGATTTTGCAAAATTAATATTAGGCAGATGCATGATCTTTTTCTAATGCAGAATTGATCACTCAATTTTAATAAGAACGGGAGGTGAGTAAATCAATGGCAAAAATTAAAGTAGTTAACAACGAAATCGAACAAGCTCTAAAAGAGTTTAAACGTGTTTCTAGTGAAATTCGTCGGACTAAAAAGAAATATGATTTTTATTTACGTCCCGGTCTAAAAGCGCGTGAAAAATCTAAAGCAGCCGCAAAACGAAGACGAAAATATTAATTTCACAAACTTCATTAATTGGTATACGACTTGACATTTATTAAAGTAAATGAGTTATTTCCAATTTAAAAATTACAAAAAATTAAATTATTAAAGATAGAAATGAAAATTTTAAATTTCACCACTGATAAAAACACCACTTTTGTAACTGTGGAAACCGAACCAGAAATTTTTGAAGAAGTTGGGAAGAAACAAATGCGGATTTTAGCTAGTGAAGTTAAAATTCCTGGTTTTCGTAAGGGAAAAGTTCCTTTAGAAATGGCCGAAGCATCTGTTAACCGCAAAGTTTGGTTGGAAAAAACTTTAAATAAAGTTTCTGTGGCTGCTTCTAACTGATTAGAAACCAATGAAGATGCTCGCTTAGAAGAAATTATTGGTGAACCAATTAGTTATGAAATTACTAACTTAGATGCTAAAACCAATGTTGCAACCGTAAAAATTGGTTTTGAATCTTTACCAACCGTTACCATGGGAGATTATTCTAAAATCCCAACCGATTTAGCTGATGTACAGTTAACTAAAGTGACTGATGCTGATGTTGATGCTGAAATTCAAAAAGAATTAAATGCTCACACCATGTTATCTTCCACTGATGCAGCATCTACTGCTAATGATGTTGTGGTTTTTGATTTTGAAGGTTCTTTAAATGGCAAACTAATTCCTAACGCAAAAGCCGAAAACTACGAATTAGATTTAGCTAATTCCAATTTTATTCCTGGTTTTGCTGAAGAATTAGTTGGTTTAAAAAAAGAGGAGGAAAAAACTTTCACTGTCAAATTCCCTGAACAATATCATGCAGAAGAACTAAAAGGTCAAGATGTGCAGTTTGCAATTAAAGTTCACGATGTAAAAACTAAAACTGTTCCCGAATTAAACGATCAATTTGTTAGTCAATTTCCTTATTTAACCGATAAAACAGTTAGTGGTTATCGTAGTTTAATTAATAAAAAATTATCTAAAGAACTACGCGAACGTAAAAACAAAGCTTTAAAAGATGCAGTTGTGCGCTGATTAATTGCTAATCCTGAACACGATCTTAGTTATTTCCCACAACGAACTGTACAAAAAGAGTTCCAAACTTTCTTCCAAGAATCAGTAGATATGTTGAACGAAACATTTAAAGCTTTAGGTGGTTATAAACAATACATCAAAATGATTAACATTAGTGAAGAACAACTGAAACAAAACATTTTTTATGACACAGTAAATGCTTTAAGACTTTATGCTTTTACTTATGCTGTGGCTAAAAAAGAAAATATCACTGTTGAAGATGCTGATTTAGAAAGTGCTAAAGAGGAATTAGCTAAACAAAATCCCCGATTTGCTAGTGCCATTGAAGATAAAACTGCTTTAAAAAAACTAGCATTACAACAAAAAGTCATTCAATTTTTGACTAAAAATGTTGTTTATGAAGAACCAAAACCTGAAGATCAAAAAAATAAAAAAACTGCTGCAGTTAAAACTGCAAAATAAATCAATTGGTTCACCGATTTTAAATCTGTTTTAATCCCAAATTTACTGTATTTAAATTTCTAAGTAAATATAATTTTTATATTTTAAACACGATTGTTTTTCTAAACGAATCAATTCGGATTAAAATCCATTTTAGCGGCTGATTAAAAGAGATTTTTTTCTTGTTGCTGTTTTGATTATCTAGATTCTTTAACTAAAAAATCATATATAATTAAAGCGCATACATACATCAATTCATTCTTTAAAAATGTGTATTGATAACAAAAAATTAATAATTTTAAGAATTCTTAAAAAATAAAAAAGCAAGGTTTTTATATAACAAATATGGAATCAAAAAAACCAGTCTATCCTGATGAAAATTCATGATTAGTTCAATACATTATCCGCTATTTTAAATCACTTAAAGCACAACCTGATTACAGCTTATGAGACGAACTAGTTGTCTTCAATAAATCAATGGATGGTTCATGTGATTATATTTATGATACTGAACAATCTGACAACACTTTATATCCGGTTTTATCTTATGATGAAAAAAATCATAAGGTGATCTTAAATGATTTTGAATGAATTTGTAGTGTAGTTTATGATTTAAAAACTGGTAATTTTTTAAGCTTTGATGAAAAAGCAGTATCAACTCCGGTTCAACCAATTGAAACCCGCACTGAAGCTCATAAACCTCAACCTGTTAAATCAGTTGTTCCTGATCTTCAAACAGAAGAAAAATTAGGCTTTTTTGCTCGATTGATTCGTTGATGAAATCGTAGAAAAGAAGTTGCAAAAACTTCAAATGCTGAATCACCAGTAGCAACTAGTGCTAATGTTGCTTCTAGTCCAAAATATACCAGCAGCTCTAGTTCAACTAGAAAAATGTCTGAATTTGAAGATAACAATATTCCTAATTTAGACATTGATCGTTACGCGCAAAATCTTGTTGAAATTAACGGAATTGATTTGCACCAAGCTAAAGAAATTTTATTGTCTTCATCTTATAATCGCCGCATTAATTCTCGATTATTTGCTAATCATTTAGAAAATGATCTAGAATTGGGTTTACCTGTTTTAAAAGTTAAATTTGATATTTCTTTCCTATACAACTCCGGAGTTTTAAATTCTGAAATCGGAAAAGAATTCAAAAAATTGTTAGATAACAAAAAACAAATTGAGTTAGAATTCGAAATTGATACTCCTGAAATTATCATTGACCCACTTTTAGAAGAGACTCAATTAATCAAAATTGCTAAATAATTAAATTTAGTAATTTTTAGAAAGGAAAAAGTGATTTTATGAAGTCATATATTGAAGTTGAATCCAACGAACAATTTCAAAGTTTATTAGCGAGCGAAAAACGTGTTATTGTCGATTTTTATGCAACATGATGTCCTCCATGTACAATGTTTAAAGATACTTTAGAACGTGTTTATGAAGGCAATTCTTTAGCAGATGATATTCAAATCATCAAAGTTAATGTTGATACTTTAATCGACAGCGCTCGAGCACACAGTGTTCACAGTTTACCAACTGTTGTTTTCTTTCAAGATGAAAGAGAAGTGCGACGATTTTTAGGCTTTCGTCCAGCTAAAGATTTTTTAACTGAAACTAAAGAAGCTTTTGGCGATTCTGCTGTTAAATAATCTTTAATTTGAAGCAATCAAAAAACCACTTGTTACTACAACAGGTGGTTTTTTCTTTTTCATCGATTAACAATGATCTGTTTGATAAACTCTAACAAGCCACTGTTTCTTGCACAAAATATTTTAATTATTGTAAAATTAAAAATATGTAGATTGTAGAATTACACCAAATATGAATAATCACGTTGATGCGGGTGGTCCACCAATTGGACCGACTCAAGCGATTTTAATTTTTTTAGGTTTTGTTGGACTAATTTTTGTTCTTTCCCTAATTAAAAAAATTTGGTATCGCATTGTTTTAAAAAAACAATATTATATTATTCCTCGAACTCAAATTAAGGGTATTACCAATATCGCGATGGTCATTTCGATGTCGGTTGCGATTATTTTTACTTTAACAGTTTTATCAGCTAACTCATTAGGAGTTTTATTCCGGGTTTATGTTGGTAGCCGAATTACAATTGAAAGTATTTTGATTCGAATTGGCGGCATTTTGTTTGGTCCCTTATTAGGTCTAATCATTGGTGCTTTAACCGATTTATTAACTGTTATCTTAACTTCAGGAATTTTCCACTACGGTTATTTTGTTGCGGCGATGAGTTATGGATTTTTAGCTGGATTAGTTAAAACTTTCATGATTTATTCCCAAAATAAAAATTTTAATTTTGCAGTTATTTGTACAAGTCTAATTGGCTTTTTAATTGCTTTAACTTTAGTTGGCTTCCAATTTCTAACAAGCAACTTTCAAATTGAAAGCATTGTTAGTTTTACCTTTTTATCCCAAAACATGATGAAATGAATTTTGGTTGGTTCTTGTGTCTTTATTGTTTTTTTGATCTGGGTTTTATATCCGTTATCCAAATACAAAGTGACCAGTCGCAAAAACCAACCAAAGTTCATTAATTTAGCTAAATACGGCAAAATCAATGTTAATATGGTTGGGCACAATACCAGTGAACGTAATTGATACATGATTTTCATTGCCTCACTAACCATTAATCTGATTAGTCAAATTAGTGTTGATATTTTCTTATTACCGATCTTTGATATCACCACTTCTACTTTTCCTTATAATCAATGATTAATATTGCGTTTCTTATTAGCTTTGCCAATGCTAGTTTTCAATACCGCAATCGTGTTCTTAGTTGCTTCTACTATTTTGCCAATTATTAAATACGATTATGTTCAAGATATGATCGAAGATTTAAGAGTAGTCAATTATTCTTAAAAACTCATTAACAATAATTTTTAAGCAATAAAAAAACTCCTTTGATATCAAAGGAGTTTTTTTATTTGAAAGATTGGATATTAAAAATGCATTTTCATTATTTTTTATAAAGCTGATCTAAATTTTTTGATTTAGATAAATGTTCTTGTTCAGCAGCGGCTTGAGTCACGGCTGCTTCACGTTCTTGCTCTTCTTTCATTTTTACTTTAGCTTCGATATAACCATTGTAAAAAGAATATAAGAAGAATAAGATAATTCCCACAATAATAAAGACATCTGGAAAATTGAAAACAGCTCCACTAGCTGACATTTGTCAGTAGTCAACTACAGCATCTCGGGCAATATACATACCGTTTTCAGCAGCTGTTGAACCTTGAACAAATTGTCCAAAAACATCAGGTAAACCGCGGTCAATTACATTTGATAATCCCGCAGAAAAAATTAAGCTAAGTCCAACTGTTGCAAAAAAATTAATGTTTCTTAGTAAGGCAAGACCAGTTAAAATTACGGGTAAAATTTGTAAAACATAAACCCAAGCTGAACCAGTTAACAAGCCAAAAGAAATTCCTCGGTTAGCTAAAATAATTCAACCATTTAAACTAGGTTGAAAAGTGGCATTAATTGCATTTTGCCGTAATAAAAATGCTGCTAAAAAAATCACAGTCATAATTATTAAACTTAATGCATAATTTAGCAAGAGTTTTTTGCGATTAACAACATAAATGTTGTGTAAATACTCTTTAATTTGCACCCAAGTTTCTTGCCAAAACTCAGGAGTCATCAGTCTTTTAATTTTTTTCATCAATTTTATTTCTGATATTTTTCAGGATGTTTTTCTTGCATTAATTTTAAAAATTCATTTTTAGCTAAGTTTTTGTAATTTTGGTACAAACTTTGACATTCTTGCAATTCTTGTATTGCATATTTAACATCATGAAACTGGCCAACTTCAACTTTTTTCTTTTGTAAGTTTTTATAAGTGGCAAAAAAATCTTTGATCTCATCTAATAAATGAGGTGGAACATCAGTGATGTTTTGATAAGTACTATAACGAGGATCAACATCGATCACCGTAATTAATTTAGTATCTTTTTCCCCACCATCAATCATACTCATCGCGCCAAGAATGCGCGCAGGAACAATTGAACCAACTTGAAAAGCTTGATCAGCAATAACTAAAGCATCTAGTTCATCACCGTCTCAGTCAATTGTTCTTTCAATAAAACCATAGTTTTGAGGATAAAAACTAGCGCCATATAAAATGCGATCAACATAAAGACGCTGATCAGCGCGGTTGTATTCGTATTTGATGTTGGAATCTTTGGGAATTTCGATCACAACATTAATTGCAAATTTTTGATTCATAAAAATCCTTTCACTAAATTTTAATTATATCGGTAAACCACACATTTTTAGCTGATTTAGCCAAATTTTGCATTTTTCAATGCGAAAATCTGATTGCTTTATTAATTAATCCAGTAAAATTAGATCTATGAAGTTCAAGCAAATTAAATACATGGTACACGCTTATAAATACAATGGTTGGTTGTATCGCATTGTCGAATATCCCTATTTATTGTATGAAACACCAACCATTTTGTGTTTGTATTTACCACCTAAAAGCGTTTACTCGATTAAAAGTGAAGAAGACAGTGCTCGTAGCTTTTGTTATAACAACAGTGTGCCGCGCTTTTGATTTTTCTTTAAGAAGAAATGATTTAACATTGTCGTTCATGTTTTTGAAGACCGTCATAGCTTTTATGTCAATATTGCTTCGCCTTATATTATTGAAGAAGGCGCGATCAAATATGTTGATTTGGATTTAGACTTTCGCATTCAAAGTAATGATCATTGCAAAGTTTTAGACCAAACTGAATTAGTTGCCAACATCAAAAAATGAAAATATCCAAAACGATTAATTAATAAAATTGATGAAGCACGTCGTGAAATTTTGTATTTAATTCAAACTAAATGATTTCATAAATTATTTAATTTGCACCAACTAAAATTTGCTAACAAATTGATTTTAGAAAAATTTGCTGATGTCCCCGAATTGCGATCGGTTATTCAAAAATTAAAACCAAAACCGCCCACTAAAAAACACTTTCATAAAAAATTTAAGCCGAAGAATAAATAACAATGTATCCTTCTCGAATTGAAAAAGAATTAATTGAAATTAAAAACTATCTTGCAACGGGGGAAATTGAAATGGCCCGTGGTATGTTGGAACAATTAGAAGAAATTGCTGATTTAGACCCAACCACTTCTAAAAGATTAAATCAATTTATTCTCAGTTTTAATCAAACTTTTACTGAAGACGAAAAAAATTTCCAGCAGCTGCTTGCAGCCGCTTTTTTTGATGATATTTTTATTTCTCGTTATTTCTTTCAGTGAGTTAAACAAGCTCTGGCTAATGCAACAACCGAAATTGTCATTGATCAAAATCTTCAAACTAAAATTGCTAATTTTTTCAGTCATCCCTCCATTCATGATGTTCCTAAAGCTTTTGTTTTTGAATCCTTTTATATGGTTGGTGTCAGTTTGGATGTAAAATATTTGAATGCTCGTTTAAAAACTACTGATCAAATCAATACTCTGGAATTGCCGAACATTCCAATTTATCAGAAGAAAAAAGAACTTCAAGCTTTACTAAAAATCAAAACCCAACAAAGTCCAGTTGAAGAACAGTTATTGAATGACATGTTGATGGAAATGTATGGGTTTTGTTTCCCTAATGATTTTGCATTTGAAACAGCTGAAATTGCTGAATACACTTATGTTTATTTACAATATTTACTAAATCCTGAAACAGCTCAACAATTTGAACATCTAACTAATCACGATTTACGTAATTTTATTTTATTTGTCTTTAACGAAAAAGAGAGTCAGTGAATTGATTTTGCTGCCTTATCCAGGGTTTAATTCGACAAAAAAACCTTCTAGTTTTCATTAGCTAGAAGGTTTTTTTGATTTATTGGTTGTTGTTTCGGTTTTGATGCTGGTGGATTTTCTCAGCTTTGGACAGAATTAGTTTTTTGATTTTGTATTAAAGTTTTTTTAAAAGCCATTTCAAAATTAATCACTTCTGTGCGTCAACAACCAGGATAATTAGGTCTACTTAACCAATAACTCATTGTGCGGGATAAATGGCGATAATGAGAAGCAGTCGGAATTGGTCGTTTTTTCTGTCTTAATTCTTCAGGATGAATCCGTTTGTAAGAAAGAAGTCAATAAGAATCAACATGCATTAATTTAGTAACTTGAATTCGTTCTTTAATGTTAGTTAAAATTAAAAAATTTTGAATCACATTTAATTTCATTAAATCTGGAACACGATTTGGAAAATCAGTTACATGATGTAGGGGACAAATGCCAATTTTATCTTCGAAACAAACATAAACAGCTTTGTCAGTAATTTTAAAAATTCGTCCGCTCACAATTTTAGAAACAGGCATTTTCCCAATATTTCGTTTCAAATTATTTTTGGAATGATTTTTATTGACTGGAACAATTCGTTGTCCTGAACATGTTTTTTGTACAACTGCATTTTTTTGTTTGGAACAAGCTTTACGAAGTGGTTTGGGTTTTTTGCAACCAGGTAGATAAGTTCGATACATAAAAATTAGTAAGTATTAATATTGTTGTCAACTAATTGAAGCATAGACCTCACGTACATCTAATAAGTCTTTGCTCAGTTTATACTTTTTCCAGTTAATTTGGTCAATGAACCGGTTATGTCATTTTCGTGCCACTTGTTTTGACATTTTTAGATTCGCCTGAATCATTTCGATTTGTTGGGTATCAATGATTAAAGCTAAAAAAAGCTCCAGCTTTGCATAATTTAATTTTCAACCATACGCAGGCAAATAAAGTATTGTTGGCTGCGCGCATTCAGCATTATGACAAATAAAATGTTCTTGAGCTTGATTGTAAATAAATTCCCGGGAATGACAAGTTCGGCAAATTCTTGGTTTATGAAGATCATTTAACAGATCATCTAAAATTCTTTTAGCCTTTTTAGTTGTTGACAACCCGGGTTTATAAATTGTGAAAACCGTAGTTTTCTTTTTCTTTAGTTCGTTCATGTCATTTTTTAAAGCAAAAATTAACGAATATCTTCAATGCGAATGCGGTAAGGATTAGGAATTCCCCGCACTTCTACAATATCACCAATTTTATAACCAATAATAGCTTTAGCTAAAGGTGAATCATTAGAAATCTTATTTTGTTCAGGATTAGTATCAAATGAACCAACAATTTCATAAGTCACTTGTTTGTTCTCGGCTAAATCAAATAGAGTTACACTGTTGCCAACAGAAACTGATTGACCTTTACGTTTTTCGGTAGGTTTGTCTTGAATAATTTCATAGTGATTCAAGATTTCTTGTAATTCTTGAATTCGGGATTCGATCACTGTTTGTTGTGCTTTAGAAGCCTCATAGTCATAGTTCTCAGACAAGTCCCCCTGTTCACGGGCTAACTGAATTTCACGGATAATATTTGGTCGTTGAACCTCAACCAAATTGCGTAATTCACTTTTAATTTTCTCTAAACCTTCAACAGTTAATAGATTGATTTTCATCGAAAAATTCCTTAATTTTCAATCCTTATATTATAAAATATAAGTGTTAATCTTGGCGAATTATTAATTCATTACTTACTAGTCTTTAGCTGATTAACATTCGGGAGTGTCAAGGTTTCGACGTGATTTTTGGACATGTGAATGCAGTGGGGTTAGCCCCTTATAGCTGAAGGTCTTAATAACCGCAAATAAACAAACAAACTACGAAGAAGTGGATGTAAATCTACTGGCTTCACAAAGCTTAGCTCTAAACGTTTAACTTTTTACAAATAAAACTTATATACGTTTAACTTTTTAAGCAAAAACTGTTGGTTAGTGCATAAATAACTAACTTTTATCCCTTATGCTCTATCAAAAAGCCTGATTGAACTTTTTGGTGAACTTTTCAATCTTACTAATTATTTGACTCGTTTCAGGTTTTAATAGTTAGGAAATTCTAAATGAAACTAAACTGTAGACTTCATTTGGAAGAAAATTGCGGAAAGGGGTTCGATTCCCCTCACTTCCACCATTTTATTACTAACCACCTACTAACCACCAACTTTATAGTTGGTGGTTTTTTCTTGTTTTATGAACACTAAAGCCCTGATTAATTACTTGATATTTATTCCCTAAATTTTTTTATCAACAGCTAATTTTTGTAAATTTTGATTTAAATTCGTTATAATTGAACCCGTCTATTATCTTTTTGAATTGAGTTTTATTTTTTAGCTGATCTAAAAAATTCTTCCTTAATTCAATCCATATTCCTATTTAAAAACTTCATTTCCTGTTTTTTATTAAAGACAGGTCTTTTTTGCGTTGAAGTTTTTAATTAATTGTTTACGATAAAACATTACATTTGGTTTTCATCTGCTCCTTTTTTGGCATTGAAATCATTAACGTTCATTAATAATAAGCGGCAAAATCAAATGTCTATTTTTATCTTTTTATTTAGAAAAATACTTTTTTAATCCTACATATGAAATTTAAAAAAAAGAAGTACTCTTTAATTAAGGGTTCACTACTATTGTTACCGCTTGCTAATCTAGCATTAGCTGCTTGTGGTCAGGTACAAAATTATAAAATTTTGTCTAACTATAATGGTCAAGCCGACTTATTATTATCTTTACAAGTAACTCCTGATTATTATCCTTACCAATATCGAGAAAACAAACTGCGTGAATATATTACTAACCCAGCTAAATTTGTATTAACAAATGACAATACTAGTCAAGTTAAACAAGCTTTTAAAACTAAAGTTAATAATCGCTTTAAAAATTTATTAGAAAAAGCTGAACACGGTCCAAGTTTATGGAATAATGCAATTTACACTGAAGGTGTTGTTACCAGAAACGATCAGTTTTGAACTAATAAAGCCGCTGAATTAATGTTTATGGAACGCTTTGTTCTTGATGACTACAAAACAGTTGCTGCGGCAAGAAACATTTTGCCAAGTTTCGAAAGTTTAATTCAAACTAATTTCCGAGCCAGCCGTGATCCATATACTACTTTTGGACCTAAAGTATATGAATATACTAGTGAAAAACCTTCTGAAGCTACAGCTGGAACTACTGAAGCAAAATTAGCCAATGGTTTAAATCAGTATGCTACCGATTTTCCTAACACAGAAACTCCTGATGCATTGTATCGTTACAACTCCTACATGAATTTCTGAGACGAAAATATTGCAACTAATGCTGAACGTTTAAATTTAGCTGGTTTCAATCACTGAGTTAAAAATCAACCTAATACTCCTCAAGTTCCAATCTTTTTCCCAGGTAATGAAGATGCTGATAAAAAAATTGGTCAACTTTATCAAAAAGTAATCTTGAATCAAGATGAAGTAAAAAAAATTGAAAGTTTTAGCGGTCAAACTAATTGGAAAATCAATTATGACTCTTTAAATCCTAAAACCACTAATACAACCACTGTTCCCCAAATTGCTAAAAAAGTATTACATCACCACCCAGCATTTGAACAACAAGCAACTCCAGGATCATCTCCGGCTGCTGAAGGTAGCCAACGTGACACAATGGTTTACTTATTTCAATTAGCATCTGGTTTGGATAAATACACTAAAACTGCTGCTTTTGAAAAAAACTTCAAAGAAGACATTCGTTATGAATTCATGAAAAGTGCATTGGCTAATGTTTCTTTAATTTCTGCTAATTTACGAGAACGCTTAGCAGCCATTCGCGAATACTTCAAAAAAATTAATGTAGTTGATACAAATTATGATCCAGATAATAACAACTACACCAACACTAATTCTAAAGTTTTAAGTTTAGTAACTTTCCCGCCATCAACTGGTGGTAGTGGAAATGCTACAATTCAAACTATTTCCAAATTTGGCTTTATCTACCATGATATTGGTTTAAAGCAACCTTTACCAATTGATGCTACTCAAACTAGCACAACTAATCAATTAAATTTAGACTACAATGCCCAAAATGGTGTTCGATACGCTGGACAAAACCAAAGTTTACCAGAGGATGACCGTGGTGCTGAATTATTTAATATTGATGATAATGGTTGATGATGAAACTTAGGTAAAGGAATAGACGATACCACTAATTTACAAAGTTTTAACAAAACTAGTGATACTGTAATTATTACTGCAGTAAATCAAGACTGAAGTACTTTGATTGGACAAGCAACATCTGGGTCTACTCCTTATGTCAAAAGTTTAGCAAGCCTTTCTAAAACTTATAATGTGAGTGATGAACTTAACAGAATTAATTCTGATGAATATTCAGTTCATCATGTCGAATATGGTCTATGAAACGAAGGTTTACGTTCACCATTTTCAGTTAACATGGTTTTAGATCAACTAGTTAACATTTATCAAAAACAATTTGATAAAGATTTCAAAACTGAAGCAAAAGATTTATATGCTAAAGCAATGGATTGAGGAAGTTATTGAACCGACTATTTTGTAGATGGAAAATCTTACCATCCAGTTGATTTAACTAAAACTTGAGTTCCTTTAACAACCCAACCAAAAACCACTTCAACACCAGCTGCAACAACAACCAAATAATTAATTTTTTCTAAAAATTTTTTTATCACTGTTTGTAAAAAAAGAATCTCTTTTTATATCAAATTTTTAAACTTACTTCTAACATTTTTTGTTAGGAGTAAGTTTTTTATTTTTATTAATCTTAAAAAATCATGATATAAAAGGGTTAGATGAGGTTTAATTTTATCTCCTTCTTAATTTTTACAAGCAAGTAAAGAACCATAATTTAGTTCATTAATAAATTTATTTACAAATTTTAGAATACTTGTATAATAGTGAAGTTAACCAACTAGGTTGCTTCTTTTCACAAAATATCATTGGTCATTTTATTGTCAATCAATAAAACCAATTCATAATCAGAACCCGCACCATTGTTAATGCAAATGCTTTAACAATGATTGAAAGGAGTCTTTATGACTACTAATCAAAAGGTTTCACAACACCAAAAAAAACTAAATAAATATCGCTTAGTAAGACGAAGATTAGCTTTTTTGGGATTTCATTTTTTAACCATTCCTGCAATCGCTGCTTGTGTGAATCCAACTCAAACTATTAGCCAAATTTCCCAGCCGCTTGAACAAGCGACAATGACTAATAATTATAAGATCGCCAGACATACTGAAAATTATTCTAAGCCGCCCAAATCCGAATTACCAGTAAGCATTGATACTAAATACTCCAGTTTGACTCCATCTGAAAGTAATTCCGATTCTTGGCAATATGCCATTGATCCAGCATTAATTCCTCAAGGTCGAGCTTATCGTCAGCGCATTGCTGCTTTAACTGAAAAAGACATTCGCGATGATATTCATGATTCTTTATTAGAGGTCATGGAAAATAATCGAAATATTTTTATCGACTTTGAAACACTAAAACTCAATTTCTTATTAACCAAACAAAGTTCAGTCACTACTTTTATTAATTCATTCTTATTAGAATTTAATATTACCAACAATGCTTTTGTACCGTTTGATTTATTTGGTTCAATCAGCATTGCCCCCCAGTCAACTGTTGCCTTAACTATTAGTTTATTTGAAGGAGTAATTACTCCTGATTATAGTGTGACAAGTAATGGTAATGGTCTGCCTAACTCTTATGCAGCTTCATGATCAATTGCTGCTAAATCCTATAATTTTGTAGTGACCATGGAAGCCATTGCGGGAATCACTGCTGGTAATAAAATTAATTACAATCCTAAACAAATTAATTTTATTACTTCACGTAGTTATGCCATTAATACCTTCTATCTGGGTTTTAGTTCTGGAGCAAATTACGAATTTTTACGTCAAAAAGTTGGTCGTACCCTTTTTGAAATGAAACCAAGTGATTATAAAAAAGATGTAAATGATTGGTTTACTCAATACTTCCGATTACAAGCTAGTTTAGGATTTCAAGATGTTGAAAAAATCATGAGATTTTTAATTACCCCTTCTGTGGGAGATAACACTGGTAAATTACAATCACCATTACACATCTTTTTAACTGATAAAGTAAAACGTGATGAAATCTTAGATTCAACGTTACACAATCAATTAATCCGTCGCATTTTAGATGCCATTTTAGACACTCATGATGGCAAACGTACTTTACCATCGACTGAATCTGTTTCTGCTTGAATTCAACAAATTTTGGATTTAAATTTATCCGATTATTTCGATAAAAATTTACGAATTGAAGTACAGTGAATTCATGATCCTCAACTATTCATTTCTGATTTAGAAAACCCGCAAATCTCTTACGAATTTAAGGTTAAGGTTACTTTCTTAAAAGATTTAATGATTAATTTTGTTGGTAGTCATCAATTCAATGGTCAGAATCAAAGTTTTGATTTAAATAAATTATTTGATTTTTCTGCAATCATTAAATCTTTAAGTCAAGGTGAAGAATCCACTAATTCCAACACCAATTTATTTTTAACGAATTTTGCTAATTTCTTAATGTTTAACACAATTGGTGTGAAAGCTAATGAGTCTGTTTCTCTAACTTTTAAATCATTGCATTCTCCTTTAGACTTATCAATCAATTCAACTCTTGATGTTCGTAAAGCCCAAAATGTTAATTTAGGTTGACAAGCCTCAGATTCATCAATGACAATTGATCTGTCTCAAATACCAACATTTTGAGAAAAAATTTATCATAAAATGAATCAGATCAACCATAGCGGTACTAACCAAGGCGCAAATGCTGCAGTTGGTGCACAATATGTTTTAGGAAAACTACACGATCGGTTTGATAAAGGTGATTCTTCAGCTTTATTCGAAATTTTAAGTTACTTATTTGTTCACGATAGTGATCGGTCTAAAGTAAACCAACCCAATCATCCCGCTCGACCTGTAGAAGTATTATTTAAAAATTTAGTTGAAAAACAATTTTTAATTAAATCTGTACCAATGGTTGTCAACTTATCCCGGGCTTTTTATCATTTACCTGATACTTTTAATAATCAACCATTATGAAATCCAGTAGCTGATAAGCTTGAAACTTTTGTTAATAATCCACATTTATCCCAAAGAGCATTAATTCCAACCCTTTCATATAACATTGAAGAAAAAGTTGGTGATCTTCAAGAAGATCAATACAAAAACCAAAACAACTTCAATCTGTTATGAAAAAACCCAGAATTTTTCGATATCACTAATGCTTTCTTATATTATGGGATTTCAGCCCAAACAAGTGTTTATAAATACGAAGCCGCTAATGCCCAAATTGACGCACTGTTAGAGGGTGTAAAAACCAATGATGAACTTTATAGTTTAGAGCCACAAATTCGTCAAATCGTTAAAGATAACTTCATTAATAATAGTGGCAAAGAATTTAATCCTGAAGTATCGATTGTAAAAATTACTTTGGGCGAAGCTGTCCGCTCAGTCTTTCGCATGCCTGTAAAAGCTAGTGTGCAAGAATTAGCAAAAATTGCTATTTTCTTTGGTAAAACCGAATACAACATTGCTGCGTTAGCTGATGATTTGGTGCAATTAGACCCCCATGTTGTTTTAATTAATATGAAAGTACCTAACTTTTTCTTAAGCGAAAATAATAGTGGTGTTTATGGTGACTGGGCTTCAAATATAACTACTAAATTTGTTGCCCCAATTATTGATGCTTCTAAAATTAAAATTTAAGCAAATAAAAACAGCTTAGTTAAAGGCTGTTTTTTTATTTGTAGTTTTCCCTCTTTAGAGCATAGGATTTTATTTAAATGAAAAAATGATACTTGGTCTTTATAATCTAAATTATCTTCTACATTTAATGAAATGTGAAAAACAATATTAAAAAGAAAATTCATTTCCATGAAAAAAATTAACCTTTTTAAAACTAGCCAATTATGATTAACTAGTTTAGGTTTAGGCTTTATAAGTAGTCTTATTTTATCTGCTTGTGCTACACAAACACCCACTCAGAAATCTGAGAATAATACTGAATCCTCTCAACCTAATTCTGCTTCTAAATCTAAGTCCAGTCCTGATACAAATACAGATTCTAAAAATGATAAGAATTATCAATCCGATCAATCTAATAATAAAACAGATCCCAAATCTGATACTAAAGCTCCTTTTTTCCCAAAAGCTACTAAAGAACAAATTACCAAAACAGAAACTCTGGTCAACAGTAAAGAATTTCAACATTTATTAGAATATGAAAATCGTGGCAATAGAGATCGAATTTTTTCCTTCTTCTTTGATACTTTAAGTTTGCAAGATATCTTCAATGCCGATGATACAATTCAAAATGTACTCCCATATTTCAATATTCAAAAACCCAAGTTTAATTTCCCCATTTTAGTTAAACATACTGAATCAACAAAAATAACTACAATTTCATCGTTAATAGATCAACTAAAATCTAAAATTAATAGTGTTTTTACAAAAGAAGAAAATAGAGTTCAAAAATCCAGTTTTCAATCTTATTTTGAAGAATTAAACACAAATATTCAGAATTTAATTCAAAAAATCACTAATTTTGTTAACGATGGTTCAAAAGAAGATTTACGAAACAAACAGGATAAATTTATTTCTAATATTCACAAATATTTAACTATTACACCCGAAGCTTCAGAAAAATCACTAATTCAGGTTTTACAGGATCAAGAAAACTATTTAAATCAAGTAAGGTTACTTGCTGATAAACTACTTTTTATTGAAAAAAGTATTATTGATCTTCAGGTAACATTAAAAAAAATAAAAGATTTTCAAACTAACAATAATGATCTTTTCACTAACAATAGTGAAGATAATGGCTTTATAAATGACTTGCAAAATTTTCTAAATACTTTAGAAAATCAAGTATTACTTTTAAATAACAAAACACAAACCCATGTAGATAATGATGTAATTTATTTTGGCAATTCTTTACTTGAAAGAATTCAAAAAATTTTGCATGATTATAAAAAAATTACAAACGAATTACAAGAAACTGTTCAAATAATCACCTTTAATAAAAATTTATTAATTAATAATTCAGAAGCAATTAACTTATTAGCACTAAATATTGATACAATCCTTGATAGTGATGTAGTTAGTTTGAAAAAAGTTAATAGTGATCAAAATAATAAAAAACTTTATGATATTTTGACAACTACAACTCAATCCCAAAATAGTTTCCAAATCATTACAGAAGCAATTAAAAAACTTGCAGATGCTGATAAACAAAACAAATTAGAAAATGAATTACATGAATTTAAGAATAAGTGAGAAAAGTTTAAAAAAATACTTTGAGAAGTAGATAACAAACAAAAAACTACTTATCCATTTGTAAATTTAGCAAAACAATTAGATGAAGCAATTGAACAATCCTCAACTTATCGGGATGTATTAAAAGTATCTGCATTAATTAATGAAATTAGAAGTCGATATTTTCAAATCACAAATTTTGTGAGTACAAAAGAGAATTCTTTTGCAAATTTTGATGGTACTGATTATTTTAGTATTCCATCAGAGAATCCTAAACCAGAAGATGTAACAACAATCCCTGAATTTAAAACTTTCATGGAAAAATTAGATGCATTAATTAAACAAGAAGGCAGTCAAACTCAAACAAGCGATAGTTTCTCATTTACTAAACTCAAAACCGAATTAGTGAAACTACAAAATGATGGATGAGAGTTTAAAACTGATAATTTCACTTCCTTATCAGAAGTGGTTATATCTATTAACAAACTTTCAAAGTATAATCTTCTAATGCAGAAAAATAAATTGAACCTTGAATTAGCCAAAAAATTTAATTACGGAAAACAATAATTAAAAAAACAAACCAATTCAAAATTGGTTTGTTTTTTTAATCTACTAGCAGCTAAATTCTTAATAAGAAAAAATAATATTACATCTTTATAATTAAAATTAATTTCTGATTTTAATTCGATGTTAGAAAAATTAAAAAGAAAATTCATTTCAATGAAAAAATTTAACTTTTTTAAATCTAGTCAGCTTTGATTGACTAGTTTCATTTTCAGTTTTATAACTAGTTTTGTTTTATCAGCTTGTGCTGAACAAATACAAAATCAAAAATCTAATAACCAAACTGAATCTCCACAATTTAATTCTAAATCTGATTCAAATAATAATTCCCAAACTAATAATAGCAATCAAGCAAATAATAGCCAAACAAATTCTCGTCCAGAAGCTAATTCAAATTCTGGGAATGATGCTGAAACTAACAACAATACCCAAGCAGACCAACCTAATATTCCCAAAAAAAATGAAAAATCTGATAATACAAAACCCCAGACTCCAAGAGCTAGTGCAGAACAAATAGCAACAACAAAACTTTTAGTTAATAGCAAAGAATTTCAACATTTATTAGAATACGAAAACCGCGAAAATAAAAATCTAATTTATACTTATTATTTTAATTTTCTAAATTTAGTGGAAGTTTTTAATAACGATAGAATAATTGAAAAAATATTGCCTTATTTAAATATTCAAAAACCTGAACTTAATTGGGGTTCTTTTGTTAGAAAACAAGCAAACAAAATTATAACTACAACAACTCCAATTTCATCTTTAATAACGCAGCTAAAATCTAAAATTGATAATGTTTTTTCAAAACAAGAAAATGAAAATCAAAGAACCGGTTTTCAATCACTTTTTCAAAAATTAATCACAAACATTGAAAACTTAACCCAAAACATTAATGATTTTATAAGTGATAATTCAGATAGTGTTTTTGAAAAAACTAAAAATGATTTTATTATGAGTGTTCATAAATATTTAAATACTGAATCTCAGAATCTACAAGAAGTATTAGGTCAAATTTTACAAGAAGAACAAAATTATTTCAATCAGATAAAATTGCTTGCTGATAAATTATCTGCTATTGAAAAAAATATTATGAATCTTAAATCTTTATTAAAAGAGATTAATGCCTTTAAATCAGCTAATAATAATCTTTTTGTTAATAATGAAACTGATAAAGATTTTACAAACGATTTACAAAGTCTTTTAAACACTTTAGAACAACAAGTTTTACTTTCATCTAATAATTCAGCACCTAATACTAATACTTCTGATAATTCTTTACTTGATAGAGTTCAAATGATTTTAAGTGACTATAAGAAATTTAAAAGTGAATTGCATAAAATTCTTCAAGTAATAGTTTTCAATAAGAATTTATTAACTAATAATTCAGAGGCAATTAATTTATTAGCATTAAATATTAATACAACTTTTAATAACGATGTAAATAATTTGAAAGAAGTAGATAAAGAAAAAAATCTCTACAATACTTTAACAATTAAAAATGAGTCTGAGCCTAGTTTTCAAACTATTTTTGAAGAAATCAAAAAAATTTCAGATGCTGATAATCAACACCAATTAGATACAAAATTAGATGAATTTAAATCTAGATGAGAATCATTTAAAAAATTAATTTGAGAAAACAATCATCAAACAAAAACCATTTATCCTTTTATAAATCTAGCTAAAAAATTGAGTGATGAAATTAACAAAGCATCTACTTATCAAAATGTATTAACAATATCTGCAATCATTAATGAAATCAGAAATTTCTATTCTAAAATTACTCACTTTGTAAGCACTAAAGAAAATGTTTTTGCAGAACGTGAAGATACAGATTTTTTTAATGAATTATTTCAAAGAGAGACTCCTTTAGTCAATGAAGAAGCAATGTCAGAGTTGAAAACTTTCATGCAAAAATTAGATGAATTAATAAAAAAAGAAAAAACTGAGACTCCAACAAATGCTAATTTTTCTTTTACCAAACTAAAAAATGAATTAGAAAAATTACAAGATGATGATTGAGAATTTAGGGACAACAGCCTTAATCCCTCATCAAAAATATCTACGTTTATTTTAAAGTTAACAAATTTAAATCTTTTCACTCAGAAAAATAAATTACATTCTGAATTAGCCGAAAAATTTCATTTTGGAAGAAAATAAATTAAAAACAAACCAATCATTGATTGATTGGTTTGTTTTTAAGATTTTTTAATATTGAAACTTTCTTAATATCGAAAATACTACTTACCAGTATAATTAAAATTAGTTTCTACATTTTATGCAATGTGAAAAATTAAAAGAAAAAATATTTAATGAAAAAAAATAGACTTTTTAAATTTAGTAAACTTTGACTATGTATTTTAAGTTTTGGGTTAATAAGTAATTTTGTATTATCAGCCTGTTCACAACAAGTTCAGTCGCAAAAATATGATAACAAATCTGAAACCAATTCCAAATTAAGCAATGATTCAGGACACAACAAAAATTCTTCAATTGATTATTCAAATAATAATAAAAATAATCC
The DNA here is from genome assembly GCF_024498275.1 of Mycoplasmoides fastidiosum. Lineage (GTDB taxonomy): Bacteria > Bacillota_I > Bacilli_A > Mycoplasmatales > Mycoplasmoidaceae > Mycoplasma_N > Mycoplasma_N fastidiosum. The sequence goes on along the minus strand of NZ_CP101809.1, from coordinate 151,687 downwards.
AAAGTCTCAATCTAATCTAGATTCAAATAAACAGTCCCAAATTGATGATAACTTTCCGTCCGATCACCCCAGTGATAATCAATCAGATTCATATAATGAATCTGATTTAAAATCCAAAATCAATAATAGCCCTCAAAAAAATAATTTTAATAGTGCTAAAACAGATTCAAAATCTGATAAAAAAAATACTATTGCAAGAGCCAGCCACAAACAAATTGAAGAAATAGAAGTTTTAGTTAAAAATAAAGAATTTCAGCATTTGTTAGAGTATGAAAACCGTACAAATAGAGATCGAATTTTTTACAATTTGTTTGATAATTTGAGTTTATCGTTTTCTTTCAAGAATAACCGTGTAGTAGAAAAAACATTATCTTCCTTAAATATTGACAAACAAAAAAATCGGCATAAGTTTTTTAGCAGACAATCAAAATCCACACCAGTAATTAAAATTCCAAATTTATTAGAACAATTAAAATCTGGAATTGGTGGAATTTTTACAAAAACTGAAAATAAAAACCAAAGAACTAATTTTGAAACTATTTTTAATAAACTAATTACAAATACTGAGGATTTAATTACAAAAATCAATGGAATTCTAGATGATAATTCACAAGATAATCTTCAAAGAAATCAAAATGATTTTATTTCAAGTATTCAAAAATATTTAACAGCACCCCCTCAAGATTTAGAACAAGTATTAGGAGAAGTTTTAAAAAATCAGGAAACTTATTTTGAAAACCTAAATTTATTAGCTAACAAAATAATTATTATTAAAGAAAGTATCATTCGCCTTGAATCAGCACTAAAAGAAATAAAAAATTTTAAAAATATTAATAGCAGTTTATTTAGCCACAATGATGACAATGAAAATTTTTTGAATAATTTTCAAAATTTTTTAGATGCTTTGGAAAATCAAGTTTTATTTCTAATCAACAGAAATAAAAATGACTCTGATCCCGATAAATTAAAGTCAGATAGTTCTTTACTTGGCGAAATTCAGCAAATTTTAGAACAATATGAAATAATAAAGAATGAATTATCTAAAACTGTTCAATTAATTGTTTTCAATAAAAATTTATTGATTAACGATGCAGAGGCAATTAATTTATTAGCATTAAATTCCAACAAAATATTGAATAATGATATTAATGCTTTAAAAATAGCCGATAAAAACCAAGACAATAAAAGTATTTATGATGTTTTAACAAACGTAGATCAAAATCAAACAAGTATTAAAACTGTTTTAGAGAAAATTCAAAAAATTTCTGATGCTGATACAAATCACAAATTAACCACAGAATTAGGTGATTTTCAAATAAAATGAAAAACCTTTAAAAAACTAATTTGGGAAACAAGAAACGAACAAGAAACTATTTTTCCTTTCATAGAATTAGCTAAAGAATTGGATAATCAAATTTTAAAAGCATCTAGTTATCAAGACGTTCTAAAAATATCTGCAATAATTAACGAAATTAGCAATATTTATTCTAAAATCACTAATTTTGTAAGTCAAAATAAAGATAATTTTTTAGGATTTGAAGATGTTGATTATTTTAGTATTTCTTGAGATGATTCCATTTCAGAAATTGAAGAAGAAACTTCAGAAATTAATATCTTCATGCAAAAGTTGGATACACTAATTAAGCAAGAAAAAAATGACACTCCAACAAACAATGATTTCTCTTTTGCTAAGTTAAAGACTGAATTGGAAAAATTGCAAAATGATGATTTAGAATTAAGAAATGGTAATGCTAATTTTCTATCAAAAGTATCTGAAATTCTTGCAAAATTATTAGATTTAAATGTTTTAACTGAGAAAAATAAATTAACATTAGAATTGGCTGAAAAATTCAATTACGGAAGAGCATAGATTAAAACTAACCAACTTAGTTGGTTTGTTTTTTTTGTTATTTTTCCATAGTTAAATTCTTAATGTCAGAAAAAAATTCATCATTATAATTAGATTTAATTCTTATATTTTCGAAAATATAAGAAAGCAAGTTTAAAAGAAAATTTATTTAATGAAAAAAATCAATCTTTTTAAATCAAGCAAACTACAATTTGCTGGTTTAAACTTTGGGTTTGTGAGTAGTGTCTTATTGTCAGCTTGTGCTGCACAAACACAAATTCAAAAACCTAGTGATGATTCTGAATCTAATCATTCTGAATCAAATAACAACATCAAAAATGATAACAACTCCCAATCAGACGATGCCCAAACAAACTCTAAATCTGATTCTAAAACTCCAAGAATTCCAAGAGCTAATCAAGAACAAATTTCAAGAGCACAAGCTTTAGTTCATAATGAAGATTTTCAGAACTTATTGGAATATGAAAATCGTTCAAGCAGAGATCAAATTTTTAACTCTTTTTTTGATATTTTAGATCTAGCAGCTTCTTTTAAGAATAATGAAACAGTTAATAAGGCATTGCCATATTTAAACATTCAAAAATCAACATCTCTACCCCAATATATTTCCAGACAGTCCCAAGAAGTTTCCCCAACTAATTTACCAAATTTAATACAACAACTAAAAAGTGAAATAAATAATTTCGGAACTCAAGAAAAAGATAATTTTGAATCCATTTTCAATCAGTTGATAGATAAATCTGAAAATTTAGTTAAACAGATTACTGATCTTATTCGTGATAAATCAGAACATAATCTGAAAACAACAAGTGATAGTTTTATTTTGGCAATTCATAAATATTTAATAGCTCAACCTAATGATTTAGAACAAATTTTGAGTGAAATTTTAAGTGGGCAAGATAGTTATTTTAAAAAATTAAAGATTCTTGCAGATAAAATTGAAATTATTGAAACAACCATTATTAATTTAGAATCATGATTAAAAGAAGCAAAAAATTTTATAACTAATCATTCCAGTCTTTTCACCAATAGTAATGGCTTTTCTAAAAATTTTAAAAATTTCCTAGATATTTTAGAACAACAAGTTTTATTTTTGAAAGACAGAACACAAAACAACAAAGATCCCAATTCCATCGATCTTGATTCTTCTTTACTTGGTGAAATTCAAAAAATTTTATTTGAATACAAAGAAATTAGTTTGCAGTTAAATAAGACTGTTAAAACAATTGTTTTTAATAAAAATCTACTAGTAAATAATTCAGAGGCCATCAATTTATTAGCATTAAATCTTGATGTGATGCTTCCAGAAGATATTGCAATTTTGAAAAATATTGAAAAGAGTGAAATTAGTGACAACATCTACAATCTCTTAACTACAGATAATCAAACTGATACCAATGTTAAAAGTACTTTAGAAGAAATTAAAAAAATTTCTGACAACGATACTGAAAATAAATTATCTACAGAATTAGCTGAATTCAAAGATAAATGAGAAAAATTTAAAAAATTTATCTGAATTGAAAATAGTAATAAAGAAATTATTTATCCTTTTTTAAATTTAGCAAGGGAATTAGATGCTCTAATTTTAAATTCATCTAACTACCAAGATATTTTGAAAATATCTGCAAAAATTAATGAATTTAGCCATTTTTATTTTAAGATTATTACCTTTGTGAGCTCTGATCGGAATATTTTTTTAGCATTTGAAGATTCTGATGATTTTGATATTTCTGAAGATTCGTTATTTAGGCCCGAATCAGTTGATCCAGATATAGCAAGAACTCCAAATATTGAAACTTTCATACAAAAATTAGATGAACTAATTAAAAAGGAAAATACTCAAACTCACTCAAATGAAAATTTTTCTTTTAATAAGTTGAAAACAGAACTAGAAAAATTACAGACCAATAATTCGAGAACAAATTCTGCTAATCCTAAACTTTCACAAAAGATATTCACAATTATTGGAAGCTTATCAAGATCCAATCTTTTGTCACAAAAAGATAAATTAACTTTTGAATTAGCCGAACAATTTAATTATGGCAAATAAAAAATTAAATCAAGTCGTTAAACAATTGACTTGATTTTTTGTATTTCATTTAAAAATAAATTTTTAAATAATTAAAAAGTTTAATTAGATCTAATTAAATTAAATTTGTAAAAATTTAATTGTTTTTTAAAATCATAGAAATTACTTATTAATGAAAAAAATTAATTATTTTAAATCTAACAAATTAAAATTAATCAATTTAAATTTAATTTTTTGGGAAGCATGATTTTATCAGCCTGCGCAGAAAATCCAATGCTTTCTCATTCTCAAACTGAAAAACAAACTCAAAATCCACAAAATCAGTTGAATCCAGAAGAATTTTCTAAATCATCTGAAAAACCTAGACAAGAAAAATCGTTTAATTCAGCTAATCAAAATAATTCTTCAAATGATAAATCTAATAAAAATCAATTATCTAGTAAACCAAAAACTAATAATTTAACAGATGTAAAAGATAATATAAAAAATAAGGATCTTCTTAAAGAAGAGACTTCATTTCCTGAACAAAATAGTGAATCAATAGATTCCAAAATAATTGGACACAAATCTGATAATTTTTCTAAAAAAAGTCAACCTAATTCTGTCAAGAAAAAAAATAATTTAAATATTCATCCGACTAGTTTACAAAAAGAACGAGCAAAAATTTTGCTAAACCGTGCAGAAATTAAAAATTATTTCTCAAAACAAATATCAGAGAGCAGTCAAAATTTTTTAAGAGATCTAGGATTTATTAGTCAAGCTACTCTTTTTGATCAATCAGATCTTCTGGAAAAATTAAAGCAATTGTTTCATTCTGCTAAAAATGATAAAAATTTAATTCCAAATCCATCAGAAATATCTCCAGAAATTAATTTAATGAAGGATCTCCTAAAACTAATTCAAGATGATCAAAATCATATTTTATCCACAGAGCAAAAAAATGTTATCAATAAAATTTTGAAAGAAATTTCAATTCAATCTGAATCATTATTTAATAACTTATTATCAATTTTTGCAAAACAAAATAATGAATCGTTTGTTGAATTACAAACAACATTAGAAACTCAAATAACAAATTTTGTTTCTCCGCTTGATGAAGTGACAAAAGTTAATTTGAATACATTTTTATCAACTGTAAATCAATATTTTTCTTATATAAATGAAATTACTAATTATTTAACAAATTTAAAAGATATTGTTTTTAAATTTAATAAGCAAACAGAAGAATTAGAACAATTTATAAGTACTAATCACAATATTTCAAAAGAAAATGATTCAAAACAACAGTTTTACAACAAATTAACAACATTTAAAAACAGTTTAAAAATAAATATTTTGAAATATCCTATTGATAGTTTTTCTAATCAATTTTTTAACAATGATTTTTTAAATAAAAATCGTGGATTTAAAATATTTAACTTTAATTTACAGCTTTATAAAATTGATGCATTTATAAAAGATAGAATTAAGATAATCAATAAATTATCAGAAAATATTAAAATCTTAATTTACAACAGAAATTTATTAAATTTCAATGATTCAGCTTTAAATTTATTTGCAGCTAATTTAGACAATACAATTTATGAAGATGCTAAAAAAATAAAGAGTTATTGAGAAAGCAGCCAAAATAAAATAAAACACTTTTTAGAAACAGAAAATAACATAAGCCAATTAGAAGCAATTTTAAAAATAATCTCCAATTATAAAACAGATCCATTAAACAGTTTGCTTAAAACTGATCAAGAAATCAAAAATTGAAATGACCTTGTGATTCAATTTAACGAAATTTGAAGGCAAACAAAAACTGTTTTATGAAATCATGATGAAAAAGGCCAAGTTTATTTCCCTATAATTAAACAATATCAAGAAATAAATCAACAAATAAATATTACGAATAATTATCAGCAAATTTTAGAAATTTTTGGGACATCTGAAGAATTATTTTTCACTATTTCACAAATTTTAGAAATTTTTTCAGAAACTTCCTCTTCTTATGGCGCATCTTCATTAATGGATATAATTAACACAATTTGCTCAACTAATGACATTACACTTTCTCAAAAAAATAAAACTGACGGAATTAGTTTCATCGAATTTAAAACAGAATTAAATAAATTACAAAAAATAAGCAATGATACATTAAATCAAATGCCAAATTTTTTGATTGAGCTGTTAAAAATAAATGAATCAAATGTATCAACTGTATTAAATAAAAATTTAGCTCTAATTTTTAACAATGGGATGATTATCTCTAGTTAAAATTTCCTTACTTAAAAATACAGATTATTCTATTGATTGGTATTTTTAATGAATAATTATTAAAAACATAAATTATGAAAAATTATTTGTTAACCAAATTTAAATAAATATTTTATGATTTAAAAAATATTATGACTATATATAATTAATTTCAGTGAATTAAATTTATAAAAATTTAATTGTTCTTTAAATTTGCAGAAGTATTTATTAATGAAAAAAGTAATCTATTTAAATTTAAAAAATTTAGATTGATGAATTTAGTTGGAATTTGATTAGGAAGCATGGTTTTATCTGCATGTGCAGAAAACTCAAAATTATCTGATTCTTTCACTGAATATCAAAAAAAACCAGAAAATCCAATCAATGAACTAAAGAATTTTCCAGAATCTGAAAATAGTAACGCTGATGATAAATTGCATTCATTAGATCAATCTCAATATCAAACTGAATTAAGTCAAAATAATTCTTCAAACTATTTAGAAAAATCTGAAATTGAAAGAGAAAATCATGATTCCAAGAATAGTTCTTTAAATGATGAACGTTTAACAATAAATAAATCCAGTGAAACAAGTACTGATACTTCTTCAACAATTCCAAATAATGATAATCCGTTAAAAAATGAAATAAAAAATCATAACTTAATAGAAAAGAGGGGTTCAGATTCCAAACAAAACAATAAAATGGTCGATGTAAATTCATCTGGCTTCTCAGGTTCTAGGCCCGATGTTTCTTCTAAAGAAAATAATGCCAAACTTCAATTAGGAGAAAATCCTAACAATATCCAACCAACAGATGAACAAAAACAAAAAGCTAAAGATTTATTAAATCTTCTTGGAGTTAAATTTTATTTTTCCAATCAAATAGAACGTATAGGAGAAAATTTTTCAACTAATTTAGATATTCTTAGTCAAACTGCTTATTTTAATCAAACAGACCTTATTGAACAATTAAAACAATTAGTTGTTGTTTCTCAAGAAATTAATTTAAATCAATATGAAATCGAACAAATTTCATCAATTATTTCAATAAAACAAATTGAAAAATTAGTTCAAGAAAATTTAGAAACTATTTTTTCCAACGAAGAAAAAATCAACTTATTAAAATTCTAGAAGAAATTTTTGTTGAATCCAAAACATTATTGAATGGTTTGTCTTCTTTTTCTGAAGAAGAAAATAAAAATTCATTAACTGAAGTGCAAAATGAATTGAAAGCAAAAGTAACAGATCTTGTTTTCAATCATGAAAATATTGAAAATTTTAATTTAAATGCAATTCTGTTACTTGTGAATAATTATTTATCTAAAATAAATGAAGTTAATCAAAACTTAGAAAATTTAAAAAATGTTGTAATTCGTTTGGATAATAAAACCATTCAATTGGAAAACTTTATAATAAGCAACAATAAAATTTCAGAAGAAAATTCTACAAAAAAAGATTTTTATGAAAAATTAACAAGGTTGAAAAATATTTTAAAAATTAACATTTTAAATCGTCCAATTAGTGATATTCTTAATTTCCCAAATCCCTTTTCTTCAGCTAAAAATTATGATTATGAAGATTCTATCATTAACTTCAAACTTTATAAAATTGATGAATTTATAAAAAAACAAAATCAAATTTTACAAAAATTTTTAAGTGATATGAAAATTCTCATTTATAACAAAAGTCTTTTAGATCATAATCAATCAGCTTTAGATTTACTTGCTACTAATTTAAATAAAAAAATATCCAAAGATACTGCGATAATAAAATCTTATTGAAATAACAACAAAAATAAAATAGAATATTTATTAAATGCAAATACTGTTGAAAGTGAATTAAATGCTGTCTTAGTAACTATTGCTCAAATATTTTCTGATTACCAAACTAGTACGTTAATGATAGACTCATCAAAAAGTAATCAAAAACCCGAAAATTTAAATAATTATTTAAATATTTTTCATCAAATTTGATCAAAGATAAAAAATATTCTATTTATTCGCGATAAAAATAACCATGTCAGTTTTCCAATAATAAAAAATGCTCATGAATTAAGCCAAAAAATTATGGGAACTGAAAGTTATGAACAATTTTTAGAAATTTTTGGTAGATCTATAGAATTAATTTTTGATATTTCTCAGATTTTAGAAATGTTTTCAAACTTCTTATTCTGATGCAACAATTTCATTAAAAGATATTATTAATAAAATAATTACAATGAATAATTCGCTTATGCCTAATTCATCAGAAAATAACCAAATCAACTTTCAGAAATTAAAACAGGCGATTGAAAAACTGCAACAAATAAGTAATACTTCGTTGTCTCAAATCCCAGTATTTCTACAAGAATTAGTGAAAATCGATAACTATAGCGAATCAACTGTTCTAAATAAAGAACTAGCATTAATTTTTAATAATAAAAATGATTTATAAAATCATTCAAACTTAAAAACTTCAATTGCAAAACAGTAGATCAATAAAATGATCTGCTGTTTTAATGAACAAGTTAAATTTAAAAAATTAAATTTTATTTTGATTTATATAAGTTTATTTTTTTGAATCTATATAATTAATTATTACGAATTAAATTAAATAAATTTAATTGTTTATTATTAATTTAAAGAAATAATTTATTAATGAGAAAAAGTAGTCTATTTAAATCTAAAAAATTTAGATTGATGAATTTAATTGCAATTTGATTAGGAAGTATGGTGTTATCTGCATGTGCAGAAAATGCAGAACTATCACACCCTATAATTAAAAACCAAGAGAAAAAGCCAGAAAATTCAATCAATAGACAAAAGAATTTGCCAGAATCTGATAATAACAGGAATGAAAATAGAATAAATCCATTAGATAAATCTCATGATCAAATTGAATCAAATCCAAATGATCATTTAAATTTTTTAGAAAAATCTGAAATTAAAAAAGAGAATTATAATTCTAAAAATAATAATTTAGTTGATGAAAACTTAACCACAAATAAATTAAATGATTCAAGCAATGATACTAAAAAAACAAAAAATAATGAAAATCAATCAAAAAATGAAACAAATGATCAAAATTTAATTAAAAATAACATTTCATCTTCTAAACAAAACAATGAATTGATCGATACAAAAAAATCTAATCCATCGAAAAATAAACTTGATGTTTTTCCTGAAACAATTACACCTCGAGTCAATTTAGAAAAAGATATATTAAATACCCAAATAACTGATGATCAAAGACAAAAAGTTAGAAATTTATTAAATACTACTGGTGCTAAAATTTATTTCCTAAATCAAATAACATCTATAAAAGAATATTTTTTGACAAATTTGGATGTTCTAAGTCAAGTAGCTTATTTCGATCAGTCAGAACTTATTGAGCAACTAAAACAATTGGTTGCAACCACTACAAAAGATAACTTGAATTTAAATCAAGTTGAAAACTTTTATATTTCACCAATAAAAGAACTTGAAAAACTAATTCAGAATGACCAAAATATTAATTTTTCTGAAGAACAAAAAAATAATCTTATCAAGATTTTAGAAGAACTTTTTACTGAATCTACTTCTCTATTAAATTCTTTAATTTCTTTCTCTGAAAAAGAAGAGAAAATTTCATTAAATAATTTACAAACAAAATTAAATGAAATTGTAACCAAATTTGCCTTCACATATGAAAATGATGAAAAAATTAATTTAAATCAAGTATTAACAGCTACAAATAACTATTATGTTGGAATAAATGAAATTATTCATAATTTAGCAAATTTAAAAGACGTTGCAATTCGAGTTAACAATAAAACTCTTGAATTGGAAAATTTTATAGAAGTCATTCAAATTTAAAAGCAACCAACTTTATAGAAAGCGAATTATTTCAAAAACTAATTTTATTAAAGAATAGTTTTAAGATAAATATCTTAAAACATCCAATTAGTGATTTTTTTAATTCCCAAATTGCTCCCCTTTCCTTTACTCAAAATTATGATTTTAAATCTTTTGATGCTACTAATTTAAAACTTTATAAAATTAATGATTTTATAAACAGTCAAACTAATAATTTACAGAAATTTTTAGAAAGTATCAAAATATTAATTTACAACAAAAGTCTTATAGATTTTAACGAATCTGCTATTGATCTACTTGCAGCTAACTGAAATAAAAATCTGCCTGAAAGTGTTGCAAAAATAAAATCATATTGGAATAACAATAAAAGTAAAATAGATTATCTCTTAAAGGCAAATACTGATAATAACGAATTTAAATCTGTTTTAACTACAGTTGCTACAGAAATTTCTAATAATCAGATCGATGCATTAATAGCAAATTTTTTCAATAGTTATCAACCAACTGAAAATTCAAATTCATTTATTCAGGTTTGAGAAGAAATAAGAAATATTTTATTCACTCAAAATAATCAAGAAAAAACTGAATTTCCTTTAATAAAAAATGTCCAAGATTTAATGCAAAAAATTATGAATGCAGAGAGTTATGGGCAAATTTTAGAAATTTTTAGTATGTCTGAAGAATTATTGTTTATGATTTCACACATTTTAGAAACTTTTGCAAATTCTTCTGATTTAGATGCCACTATTTCAATAAAAAACATAATTAATGAAATAATTGGTATGAATGATTCAAATCATTCTCATCAATCCAAAAATGAAATACTTAATTTAGAAAAGTTAAAAAAAGCATTGAAAAAATTACAACAAATAAGCAATAACTCATTAACTCAAAGTCCATTGTTTTTCGAAGAAATGTCAAAACTCAACCAATCTAATGATTTTATTAATTGAAATAAGGAATTAGCATTAGCTTTTAACAATGGAAAAATTGATTATAAAATTTCCAAAAATTAAAACATTTCTAATTAATTGAAAATATCTAAAAAATTAATTTATATAAAACTTTATGCCGTTTTAAGCAAGATTTTTTTGTAATCTATATAATTAATAATTTGTGAATTAAATTAAATCCATTTAATTGTTTTTTAGAATCATAAAAATGTTTATCAATGAGAAAAAAGAATCTTTTTAAATCTAAAAAATTTAGATTAACGAATCTTCTTATAATTTTATTCGGAAGCATGATTTTATCTGCTTGCGCTGAACAATCCAAATTATCTAATTTTTCTCTTGAAGCTCCTGTAGAAAAATCTGAAACATCAACAAATCAAAAACATATTCCTCTAGAAATAGAAAATAAACCAACTGAAGAAGAATCTGATTCATCAGAAATATTCCAAAGTTCAAATGAAATTAGTGAAAAAAATTCTTATATTCATTCAGAAGGAACTCAGATTAGTAATAAAGATGCAAAATCAAAAAATGATTTAACAACAGATAAATCAGAAGCAAATATTTCTCGAAAAACAGATAACAAAAATCAATCTAATGCTCAAGCTCAAAAAGAAACTATTAATAATGAAAAAGTTTTATCTAATGAAAATAATAGTTTTTCTAAAACAAAAATATTAAATACTTTACCAACTAAACTTCAAGAGCAAAGAAGTAGCAAATTATTACAATGTCCAGGAATTCAACGTTATTTTTTAGTTCAAATACAAAATGTGAAAGAACATTTAACCAAAGATTTAGATGTCATTAATCAAATTGCCTATTTTAATCAAACAGAACTTATCACTGAACTACAACAATTAGTTGGATATTCAGAAGAAATAAATTTAAATCAATCAGAAAACACTACCCCAATTCCCTTTATTCGCGAATTACAAGAATTAATTAAAGAGAATCAAGACAGTATACTTTCAGAAGTACAAAAAAATAATCTTCTTAAAATATTAGAAAACATTTTTACTCAATCTCGCTTATTAATAAATAGTTTAATTTCTTTTTCCCAAGAAGAAAATAAGAACTCACTGTATGGTTTACAAACAAACTTAGAAGAAGCGGTATCAGATTTTGCTTTTTCCCATGAAAATTCTTCTAATTTCAACCTTGATCAAATTGTTCTAAAAGTAGACAATTATTTTTCCAGAGTAAAAGAAATTAGTGCTAATTTAATAAAATTAAAAGATACCACAGATCCTTTAAATAATGAAACTACAAAATTAGAACATTTCATAATAAATAATTTCAACGTCGCAGAACTGAACTCTGCAAAGAAAAATATTTATGACAAACTATTGATATTAAAAAATATTCTTAAAATAAATATTCTTAAACATTCCGTTGATAACTTTTCTCATCTAACAAATTTTTCACCTTCTTTTATTAAAGGTTCTGATTATCAAAAATCTGATTTGTATTTTCGACTTTATAACATCGATATTTTTTAAAAAATCAAACTAAATTTGCGGAACAAGTTCTGGATGATATAAAAATAATTACTTATAACAAAAGTCTTTTAAATTTTAATGACTCAGCTTTAAAATTATTTGCAGCTAATTTAGATCAAAAAATTTTGGATGATGTTACAGTAATAAAATCTTATTGAAATAACAATCAAAATAAAGTTAAGTCACTTCTAGAAACTAAAACCGAAAATATTGAATTGAACAATATTTTAAAGATACTTTCTAGTTATTCAATAGATAAATTAGATAATAATCTTCAGACCAATCAAAAACCTGATAATTCTGAGTTAAATTTAAATAACCTTTTAACTACTTTTCATCCAATTTGAGAAGAAGTAAAAAAATTCTTATGAGCATATGATGAAGATGGATCCATTTATTTTCCTATAATCAAAAATTTTAAAGATTTCAATCAAAAAATTTTAATTGCAGAAAGTTATGAGCAAGTTTTAGAAATTTTAAGTACAGCCACCGAATTATCTTTAGAGATTGTGCAAATATTAACGGCTTTATCCAATCATTCTTCATCAGATCCAACTATATCTTTAATCGATATAATTGACGAGATTATTTCATTAAATAACACTGAAACATCCAATAAACAAAAGTTAGATCAAATTGATTTCCAAAAATTAAAACAAGAATTAGAAAAGTTAGAACAAATTAGTAATCAACTTTTATCTGAAATACCAATGATTTTAGATAATTTATTAAACACAAATAAATTAAATTCATCCACCAATTTAAATAAGAATTTGGCATTAATTTTTAATAATGGTAAAATTAATTTCAAAACTACTTAAATCTAAAATTAGTTCATAAAAACAGATCAGTAAAATGATCTGTTTTTTTTATTTAGATTAAAAATTAATACATTTATCATCAAAATCATTAGTATAAAAAATTATTTTTTATATAAAATAGATCAGTATCTACCAAAAATTTTTTTGGTGTTTGTTATAGCAAATAAATTTTATTTAATGAAGAAAATTAAATTTTTACAAAAATCTCAAAGATGAATTAATTTCCTAAGTTTAAGTAGTTTGAGCAGTTTATTTTTAGCAGCTTGTTCTACAAATATTCCCAATGTTCAACCTGAAATAGAAATAAAAGAAAAACCCCAACAAATCAGACTAATAGTAATTCGAATTTTAATAACCAGCAAGACAATAACAGCAATCAGGATTTTAATAAATCAAGTAATAATACTTCTAATCAAAACTTATCTGAGTTTCAACCGCCCGTCATATAAACGATTCAATTACCTTTGATTTATTCGATTGAAAAACACTGGTAACTCAATCTGATTTCAATGTTTTAACTTTGTTACAATCTAATGATAATGATGCCATTAAAGCTTTAAACAAAATTTCAAATGGAATTACTGACTATGCTGAAATTTTAAGTAAGTCAGCTAACAATTCTGATTCTAAATTAGTAAAAGATTTAAAACAGCTTGAACAATTACTAACAAACAATGTTCAAACAACAGTGACTCAAACAAATAGTGATGTAAATAATCTTAAAACTAAAGTCATTAATTTAAAAGCAGCTGCTGAAACATTGTCTAATAAATTTGACAAATTTAGAAAAATTTGGGAATCAACTAAAATTCAAGATCATTTATGAATTAAAGTGAATGATCAGTTAAATTTTCCATTAGTTAATCTTACTAGTGCTTTTGCTTATGGTATCAATACTGCCAAAAATTATGGTGATTACATAAAAATTTTTAGTATCGGTTCTGATTTAGGATCAATAATTTCAAATATTACTGATAATTTATTTCCAAAAGCTGGCGATATTGATACTGTGAAATCTTCTCTAAACGAACTGCTTCAAGAAATCACAGGAAGCGGGGCAGTTCATAAATTTCAAAATGCACTTAATGAATTCGCCAGTGTAACTAGTTGGCCAACAACAACAACAACAACTCAAAATGATAATTCTAATAAAAACATAACCCCTGATGCATTAGCTAAAAATATTGCAACTAAAACTGTAGGGGATAGTCCAACTTATTCTGGTTATCTCTATCAAAAAGGGATTGTTAAGTCCACTTTATCTAATGCAAAAATTTCATTAGAGGATTTTTCTAAAGAATTATTTAAATTTGATTTTGCTGAAGATACTAAAGTTTTAGCAAGAATTAATGTTGCTTTAAATAATCAACTACGGTTTCTTTCTAAAACTCAAATAACTACACTTAATAATCGATTAATATCAATTTTCAATAATGGCAATGTTTTATTTGAAAAATAAAAATTAATTTATTATATGCAAAAACAAAAAGGATCATTATTTTATGATCCTTTTTGTTTAGATTTAATTTAATTTATCCCCAATTTTTTCCACAAATTTTTCGTTTAAAAAACAGAAACTAAAAACAGTTTATTAAAATGTATTCTAATTGCGTTAAAAGCAAATTAGGCATGATCAATTTGTTTTGCGCAAAAAAGGAATTTTTGTTTATGAAAAAACTGAAATTATTTACTAAAAAAAGATTTTTATTAGTTAATTTGGGATTAGCTGTTACTAGCAGTTTAATTCTTGTTGCATGCGGACAAAATACTAGCAACAGTGCTGGTGTGAATTCTAGTAATAATGGACGATTAAATAATCCCCAAATTCCCAACTTACCTAATAACCAAAGACGAGCTACTGAACCCCAACAAGAAACAGCTCGTAGTTTATTAAGAGAAGAAGCAGTTAAAACTGTTTTAAGATCTCAGCGTGACGCTGCTGTAAAAATAATTACAGCTAATTTTGATTCAGTTGCCCGGATTAGTCTTTTTGTAAAAAATGATGTTAAAGAATCAATTGAAACCTTAAAAAATGAATCAACTACTAATACTCAAAGTCCAAATACAGTGATTGATTTAGTTGCAACTTTAAAAACAGCAGTTACTGCTACTGGTTCAAAAATTTCAATTGATAAACAATCCCAAGCAACTGCTTTTCTAGATTTAATGACTCAAAAAACAACTGATCTTTTAGACGCTTTAAATAATTTGCCAGAAAGTTCAACTACTAATTCCTTATCAACTTTAAATAACGAATTTTTTACTGCTTTAACCAATTTGGCAACAGCTAATAATACTAATTGAACAATTTTTTTAGAAACATTTTTAAATATTCAAAATCGATACCAAACTAGATTAAATGAATTAAGCCCCAATTTACAAAAAATTCAAACTAGTGCGTTTGAATTAGATAGTGTAACAGCTAGCTTTGAAAAATTTATTAATAACGAAGCACCAGCTTTTTTATTAAATGGTGACAAAGCTAGTGCTAGTGCTGAACATATAAAAAGTTTAGTTTCTAAGGTGCGCAATAAAGTTTTAGGTGAACAAGGCGCTGATTTGTGAAATCAAGGGGATGCTCCAGAAACAATTGTAGGTAATGAAAAAAGAAAAAAAAGTACAAAAATCTACAGTATTGTTGCTGGTTTAGCTAACAAAAATAAGGCATGAGCAATAATTGAAGAACAAATTAAAGTTGTTACTTTCAACCAAGCTTTATTATTAAATGATAACAATGCTATTAATTTATTAGCACTATATGCACAGGAAAATGTTCCTTTAGATGCTGCTCGTTTAAATGCTTTTTTAGTTAATGAAAAAAGTAATCCTGCTCATTTATTGCAAACAAGCACAAACAATCAGGGAAGTATTGTTAGCATACTACAAAAATTAAGTACTGGACTTGATCGTTATGAAACTGTTTTAGGCAATACAACTAATTCTAAATTATTAACTGATTTAACAGAATTAGTTCAAGAATTACAACCTGTAAGCACTGAAACTGCTGATACAACTAAAAACAGTCAAATAACAAACATTCAGAAATTAAAAACTGCAAGTGCTACATTAATAAATAAATATCAATCATTTAAAAATGAATGAAATAAATTACAGCCAATTTTATGAAAAAAAAGTGGAGAAATAATTAATTTTCCACTATTAGATGATGCCAATACTCTAAATCAAGCAATTGGTTTAGCAAGTGAATATGGCCATGTTTTACAAGTTGTAGGTCATGCAAAAGAATTAAGTGAACAAATTCAAAAAATAACTCAATCAATCCAACCAACTTCTACAGATGCAACTAAAACTAATGAAAGTGTTTTGATGAAATTATTAGATGGTGTAATTAGTGAATTAAAATCAGATGGAGCATTTGCTAAAGTGGTTGAAGAATTTGCCAAAGTTACTGACTGAGATAACAAAATTAAAACTAAAGCTCAAGCAATTGCTAAAAGTGAAAATAGTCAAACAAGTGGTTATTTATATGATTTGTTAATTAAAGATGATACAACAGAAAATAAAGCACAAGCTGATGCTTCTGCTTCGATGGCTTCTTCTAGTTCTTCATCCTCTTCTTCTCAAACTGCAACAGTTGTAGTGCAAGCAGATACTGTTACTACTGCAGGACAAGGAGCACAACAAACTCCACCTGCTGCTGGAACAACTCCAACTGATCCAGTCCAAAAATCAACTCAATTGAGTTTACCAGAACTAAAAACTGAACTGACCAAACTGCAATCAGGTAGTGATAAACAATTGACAGTCATTTTAAATTTATTAAATCAACAATTTAATTTATCTAACCAAACTCAAACCCAACAGTTAAGTTTAAAATTAGCCCTAATGTTTAATAGTGGTCGAGTTCTTAACTAAATAATTTGCAATAATTAGTTTCTTTAAATACAACAAAAAAACAGATCATCAAGTTGATGATCTGTTTTTTTGCATTAATAATTAATCACGTATTTGTTATTAAAAACTATTGCAGTAATTTTAGTAAATAATGTTTAATAACAAAGTTGGTGAAAGGACTTATTTTTTACCAACTCTTGCTAAGTTAACTGGTTTAGTTTGTTGTACAACAAATAAATCATTTTGGTCAACTGAAAGAGTGCCTTCAATTAAGTCAGCCTCTTTACCTTCAGCTAAATTACGTAAGTCACGACCAACTGCACTAGAATGAGTTTCAGCGTACAAGCTGCTGTCATCTTGATAAGCACCAGCTTCAGATAAGTTAGCAATGGTTCGGCTTAAATCTTCGCCGTGAGCAAATTTAGCGCCTTCACGAGAATTTTTACCACTGAATGAGCTAGAACTTAGATTTTCTAATAAAAGAGTTAAATTGTCAATTTCAACTTGAATTTCAGCAACACGAGTTGAAAGAGAAGAGTCTAATAATTGTTGGGTTTCCAATAATGATTGAATTCGCATGCGGTTTTTAACAACTTCTTGACTTAATTGCATTTGTTTTTCGTAGTTCTGAGCTACAGTGTTGTATTCTTCATCTAAATTTAATACGCCACTTGCAATTTCAAATTCAGTTGCATCACTGTAACGATTGCGGATTAAAGCTTGAGTTTCAGAAATTAAGTGTTTTGCTTCAGCAACTTTAACACTTAGAACGCGGTTGGTTTCAAGTAAAATTTCTACTTCTTGCGCAATTTCTTCACTTAAATTATTGTAAGAAGAAACAACTTCATCACGGGAGTTTAGCAAGTAGTCTAAAGCTTGATTCAAGTAAGGTTTAATAATTACTTGGTTCACTTGAAGAGATAAATGAGCCGCTTTGTCTTCAATTGAAAGTTGTAATTGATTTAGTGACTGTAAAGATCTAGTTTCAGCACTAGATTTGTGTTCAACCATTTTTACTTCAACTAGTTCTTTGTTAAGATTTTCCATAGTTTTAGAATAAATTAATTTTTCCTTTTTTCTTATATTAAAAAAATTTTTGAATTTAATCGTAATTCAAATTATCCAACCTAAACTTTTAGATCTTACTGCACATTTAAAAGCGACACAGAATAATTAGAAATCTAAGGACGAATAATCTATTTCAGATTATACCATATCTAAACAGCTAATCTAATTTTTGCGTCGTTTTTATTAGTAAAAACCTGATACGAAGACAGAATTTTGAAAATTTTTTGAAATTAAAAAATCGGGTTAAAAAACCCGATTTTTAAGCATGATTATTCTTCTAAAATTTTGATGAAAACATCCTGAGGGACATCAACCACTCCAATCGCTTTCATTCGTTTTTTCCCCTCTTTTTGCTTATCTCATAATTTCCGTTTTCGGGTAATATCACCACCATAACATTTAGCAGTTACATTCTTTTTTAACGCTTTAATTGTTTCCCGAGCAATTACTTTGGTGCCAATTGCGGCTTGAACCGGAATTTCAAACAGGTGTTGAGGAATAATTTCCTTTAATTTTTCAACAATCCGTTTAGCTTTGTAATAAGCACTTTCACGATCAGTGATGAATGATAAAGCATCAACCGGATTTCCGTTCAGTAATAAATCTACTTTTTGTAATTTCGCGGGTCGCAAACCAATTAATTCATAATCCAATGAAGCATAGCCATTAGAAACTGATTTCATTCGATCGTGAAAACCATAAATTAATTCACTTAATGGCATTTCATAAACAATTGTACGCTGAACTGCTGAATCTAGAAGCATGTCAGAATAAATTCCCCGCCGCTCTTGGCATAATTCCATAATTTTGCCAGTGTATTTCTCAGGAATCGAAATTTTGGTTTTAACATACGGTTCATAAATTGTTTTGATTCGGGATAAATGAGGAAGATCAGTTGGATTATGAATTGTCAAGATTTCACCATTAGTTAAATGAATTTCATAGCTTACCGAAGGAGCAGTGGCAATTAAATCAATTTTGTATTCCCGGGACAAACGTTCTTTAATAATGTCCATGTGTAACAAACCTAAAAAACCACAGCGAATTCCGAATCCTAAAACTTGAGAAGTTTCGTATTCAAAAACTAATGATGCATCGCTTAGAGCAATTTTATTCATGGCATCTTTAAATGCTGCATACTGGGAAGTATCAATTGGATATAACCCACAAAACACCATCGGTAAAACCTTACGATAACCCGGTAAAGCTTCAGCAGCTGGAGCATCAGTATGAGTGATTGTATCTCCAACAGCTACATCGTGTAAGTTTTTAATATTAGCTGCAAAATAACCAACTTCACCAGCCCGTAGTTCGGCAACTTCTTCAAATTTAGGAGTTTTAATTCCTAATAAAACTGCTTGCATTTCCTTGCCTGAAACCATGAACTTAATTTTGTCATTAGTTTTTAAAACTCCTTCAATGATCCGAATAAAAACAATCGCTCCCTTATAAGGATCATAATAAGAATCAAATACTAGCGCTTTTAAAGGTCGATCATTTGGAGTTGGTGCATTGGGTACATACTTAATGATTGCATCTAAAACTTGTTGACAGTTTAAGCCAGATTTTGCAGAAATTTGGGGAGCATATTCACAACTTAAACCGATTCGGGATTCAATTTCTTGAATGGTTGCTTCAACATTAGCTCCTGGTAAATCAACTTTATTTAGTACTGGAATAATTTCTAATTCATTTTCTAAAGCTAAATAAACATTAGAAATCGTTTGAGCTTGCACGCCTTGTGAAGCATCAACAACTAATAATGCAGCTTCACAAGCGGCTAAACTTCGGGAAACTTCATAACTAAAATCAGCATGACCAGGTGTGTCAATTAAGTTGAGTTCGTATTTTTCTTTTGTTACTGGATCAGTATAATTTAAGCGCACCGCATTTAGTTTAATGGTAATACCCCGTTCACGTTCTAGTTCCATTGAATCAAGTACTTGAGCAGTCATTTCCCGTTTGGATAAAGCTCCAGTCATCTCAATTAACCGATCAGATAAAGTTGATTTACCATGATCAATGTGCGCGATGATACAGAAATTTTTAATTTTTTTGTTCATCTAATATTTTTTCTTATTTAGTTGTTTCATTGTGCATTTGTTGTTCAATTAAATTAACAATAGTATGGCTGTCATCACCAAAAACCATTCTTAATTTTAAATCTGAACGCATCAAACCTTTTGCTCCTAAAGCTTGTAGTTCTTGCAATTGAACTGCTTCTCATGCTTTTAGTTCAACACTAATTGTATTGACAACAGCACTGATGTTGGCAATGTTTTTGACTCCACCTAAAGCTTGAATCATTGCAGTGATATCAACAGTTGTGGTTTCACTAGTTTTCAGTTCATTTCGAACAGTTTTAGCTTCTAAAAGTGCTTGTTTCTTTGTGAAAAAGCGTCCGTTAAAAGTGATGATTTTTCAAAACCATTTTCTTAAAAATTTCATGGTTTAACTCCTGTTTTTAACAAGTTAATTAGTAATTATAAACCAAGATTGAGATCATGCTTTTTTTGTTGATAAATCAGTCTTTAATTAGAATAGGATTAGTATTTTTTAAGAAAAATAGAACTTAGTTTTTTAATGTAAGTTTGACTATCACAAGCAAAATACAATAATGCTTTAGATTCCACTAAAGATAATTCAAAAGTTTCAAAATTATCACTACCGTCTAATTCAATTCCGTCTAAACTAATTCGGAATTTTCGGTAATTATCTGTTGCCTGTAATTGAATTTGTGTCGTTCAAGATAAAATGATGGGATTGTTAACCGTATGAATCATTGATGTGCCTTGAGCAAATAATTCGTTCATAATTCAGCCATGAACTTCAGGAAAAATCACTGGACCGTTAGCTGATTTGTTATAACCGGTTGAACCGTATTTTGTGCTAAACAATAAACCACTACCCCGGTAGTGTTCTAAAAAATTATGATCAATTGCAACATCAAAAGCTAATAAGTTTTTAGCAAAAAAGACTACATCGTTAAAAGCAAAATGTTCTTGATTATCAAATCGAAGTCTAATTAAATGACAAGTTTTGTAACATAAACATGTTAAATCTTGTGGTTCAATAATATTCAAAATTTTTTCCAAATCATTTTCACCAAACATGGAAAAAAAGCCAACATTTCCTCCATTAATTCCGATGATTTTTAGATTCTCTTGAAATGCATATTGGGTCACTGCATGCGCAAAAGTGCCATCCCCACCAATTAAGAATAAGTACTCAAACGTTGCATCATTTTCTTGGTGATTTTTTAAAATGGCTCGTAATTTATTAGCAATTTTTTCAGCTTTTTCGTATTGAGCAGTAATAATTTTATATTGCATAGGATGAGAATAAAAATAGGGTTTCTTGAAATTAAATGAAGAAATTTAAAAATGATTTTTGGGTTTTTGGTTGCTGAAAAAATTATCTTTAGCAACTTTTAAAGATTGCATCATTTCACGTTGTAGTTCTGTTTTTTTGCGACCAATATTAAAACAGTTAGAACATCGCGCTTCATAAGAATCAGTGTCACCAATCAAAATTTGATCTAAAACCATTTCGGGTTTATGAATTCGATAAGTACGAGTTGCATCAGAACCACAATTCAAACAAATCGCAGTTAACTTGCGGACTTCATCTGCGATAGCTAATAAGTTTCCCATTGGTCCGAATGGTTGATGGTTAGAATCAGTATCCAAACCTGTAACTAAAACAGTAATTTTTAAAGCTGCTAAATCCCGAACAACATTCACAATATCAGCATCCAGAAATTGGGCTTCATCAAATGCAACCACAAACGGAAAAACTTTAATGTGTTTTAAATGTTCTTTCACTTCTGCACTGTTTTTAATGACAATTGCTTTCATTTCTCGTCCATCCCGAGATTTAGCAGTGCCTTTAGTGCGACTATCAATTTGGGGTTTAAAAATAATGTAAGGGACACCGGAGTATTCTAATCGTTTCAATTGGCGTAATAATTCTTCTGATTTGCCAGCAAACATTGGTCCACAAATCACAACAATTTTGCCCCGATTGTTTTTCAGGGCATTTGGTTTTGGTAATTGCATTGGGGTTTTAAATTTCATATAAATTAAAATTAAACATTAAATTTGAATAAACAAACATCACCATCTTGCATCAAATATTCTTTGCCTTCAGAACGCATTTTGCCATTTTCTTTGACACCTGATTCAGAGCCATAATGAATCAAATCATCATACCGCATAATTTCTGCTCGAATAAAACCGCGTTCAAAATCAGAATGAATAATTCCTGCACACTGAGGTGCTTTCAAACCATTTCGAAATGGCCAAGCGCGAACTTCAGTTTTACCAAAAGTAAAATAGGTTGACAAATTTAATAACTTAAAAGAAGCACCAATAACTTTATTTAACCCAGTTTCCTGCATACCCAATTCATTCATCATTTCTGTAGCATCATTAGGGTCTAATTGGGATAGTTCGTTTTCTAATTTAACTGATAAAGCAATAGCATTAGCGTTAAGGCTTTGTGCATAAGCTAATAATTTTTGAAATTGTTCATTCGCTTCAGGATTAGCAATGTCATTATCATTAACATTACCAATATAAAGCATTGGTTTTTGGGTCAGAAAATTATAAGATTTCAAAAATGTTAATTCATGTTCATTAAATTCCATTAAACGAATTGGTTTTTCTTGATCTAAGAATTGTTTAATGCGTTCTAATAAATCTCACGCATCAACTTGATTAGTCAGTTTTTGTCCCATTTTTTTAGGCAAATTATGGAGTGCTTTTTTAACCACTTCTAAATCAGCATAAATCAGTTCTAAATCAATTACTTGAGCATCCGTAACTGCATCTAATTGATCAGAAGTTGATAAAATGGTTTTGTCATCAAAACATCGTACCACATGACAAATAGCATCAACATCGCGAATATTTTGCAAAAATTTATTACCCAAACCTTCTCCTTTAGAAGCTCCTTTAACCAATCCCGCAATGTCAACAAATTTAAAAGTTGCATATGTAATTTTATTAGGTTCAATGATTTGGGCTAATTTGGTTAATCGTTCATCAACCAAATTCACTACACCAACATTAGGTTCAATTGTTGCAAACGGATAATTTTCGACTAAGATTGATAATTTGGTAATTGTATTAAAAAGCGTAGATTTACCCACATTTGGTAAGCCTACAATGCCCGCTGATAATGCCATAGATTAATTTGTTTTACTTTCATAATTTTTTTAAATAATCCCCATACTCAAGCCCACAATAATTGTAATTATCAAAACAATTAAATAGACCAAACCAATCGATAAACAAGGGATGATTGATTTCTCTCTCAAAACTTGACTATAAGCTTCTAAGGTAAAGGGTTTTTCTTGATTTTTTTGGTGATTTGAACCAAAACCCTTTGTCCCTGAATGATGTATATTTCCTCCGGATTGGTGGGTTCAACTAGATCTTAAACGTCTGTTTCCTAGTTTCAATTTTTTCAGCGCTTGAATTCCAATTGCAAACCAAAAACTGAAAACTAAATAACGATTAGCAAAAATCAAAAAATTAATGCCCACTAAAATGGCTGATGCTGTGGATAAAGTATTAATTCACGAAAAGTTACGATGAATGACTGGATATAAGGTAATAAATCAAAACACAATCAAACTAGCTATTCATGAAAACGATAATTTTCACTTATCAGTTTTAGCTCATTGGTCTTTTAGAAATTGTTTGGTTCTCAATCCCCGGTTTTGGGTGAAATTAGGGGTTTTTTTCTTATTTTGCTTCAAAATTACCTCACCTCCCAACTCTAATTAGCTTCAATACATTAAATGCTAATTATAATACATTAACAATTTTAAGCGCTGCTAATCCGTGGTGTTTCTGCTGATTTCTACTTGAATATTCGACTTTTTCAACTGAAAAATTGGTGTAAAGGCAGTTTAACTTAATTAGCAGTCGATAGGTTAGATTGCTAATTTTGGCAAAATTATGGTAGAATTATTAGTGTTTTAGGAAACATTAGAAAACTAAACAAGGAGTCAAGATATGGATTTTAACTTCAAAAAAAGTAGTGACTTACCACCTTTAGAAGAGTTTGGGAGAAACTTGAATAAAGAAGTTGCTAATAATAAAATTGATCCAGTTATTGGTCGGGAAAACGAGATTCGCCGGTTGATTGAAATTATCTCCCGTAAATCTAAAAATAATCCCATTTTAATTGGTGAACCAGGTGTAGGTAAGACCGCTATTGTTGAAGGATTTGTTCAACGGATTGTTGCTAAAGATGTGCCAACTAATTTATTGGATAAAGAAGTTTATGAAATTTCATTGTCTAATATTCTATCTGGAGCTTCTTTTCAAGGTCAATTTGAAGAACGCATGAATAAACTAATTAAACAAGTGCAAGAATCAGAAGGCAAAATTATTTTATTCATCGATGAAATTCACCAATTAGTAGGTGCAGGACGAACTAGTGGCGCAATGGATGCAGCCAATATTTTAAAACCACTAATGGCTCGGGGTGATTTTAAAATCATTGGTGCTACTACTTTGAATGAATATCGTAACTATATTGAAAAAGATGGCGCTTTAGAACGTCGCATGCAAAAAATTTTGGTTAACGAACCATCTAAAAATGAAACCATCACAATCATGCGGGGATTAAAAGAACGTTGAGAACTATTTCACGGGGTAAAAATTTTAGATTCAGCGATTGTTGCTGCAGTTAATTTATCTGATCGGTACATTACTGATCGCATGTTGCCCGATAAAGCCATTGATTTAATTGATGAGGCTGCAGCCCGAATCAAAACCGATATGCATTCCCAACCAAAAGAATTAGATGTTTTAAACCGTGAAATCATTCACTTAGAAACCGAACGAGCTGCTTTAGCTCAAGAGGATACTGAAAACAGTCGGGAACGTTTACAAGAAGTCGATAAACGCTTAATTGAATCTAAAGATCGTCAAGCCATCATTCAAGAACGATGAAAAAACGAAAAAGAATTACATAAGAAACTGCAGAAATATAAAGAACAAATTGATAAAGTTAAATTAGCAATTGAACGTTATCAAATTGAAGCTAAATTCGAAGAAGCATCTAAACTACTGTATGTTACTTTGCCAAATTTAGAACGTGAAATCAAAGCCATTGATGAACATTTACAAAAATCTTCTAAATTAGTTAAAGATAAAGTAACTGAAGAAGAAATTGCAGCCGTTATCTCTGATGCAATCGGAGTTCCCTTACAAAAAATTGTTGAATCTGAAAAAGAAAAATTATTGCACTTACGAGACACGTTAAAAAAAGAAATTAAGGGTCAAGATAATGCAATTGAATTAGTGACTAATGCTGTTTTACGGGGACGAGTAGGTATTAATGATCCAGATAAACCAATTGGTTCTTTCTTGTTTTTAGGTCCAACTGGGGTTGGTAAAACCGAAGTTGCACGGGCATTAGCTTTTGCTTTATTCGATAGCAAACGCAAAATGGTACGCATCGATATGTCTGAATACATGGAAAAACATTCTATTTCTAAATTAGTTGGTGCTCCTCCTGGATATGTTGGTTATGATCAAGCTGGATTATTAACTGAATCAGTTCGACGCAATCCCTATTCTGTAATTCTTTTAGATGAAATTGAAAAAGCGCACTCTGATGTTTTGAATTTGTTATTACAAATTCTAGATCATGGAGAAATTAAAGATGGTCAAGGACGGTTAATTAATTTTAAAAATACCATTTTAATTTTGACCTCAAATATTGGAGCTAAATACATTTTGGATAATGAACCTGAAAAAGCTTTAGGTGAAATGCGTCGCTATTTACGACCCGAATTTATTAATCGTTTAGATGAAATCATCATTTTTAATAAATTAGAATCCAATGTGATGTTTGAAATTGTGAAAAAATTCATGAACGAACTAATTCGACGCATGAAAAAAGACCATTATTATCTAACTTTCACCCATGAAACAGTTCATCATATTATTGAACGCAGTTATGATATTAATTACGGAGCCCGACCAATTAAGCGCTTTATTCAAACTCATGTTGAAAATTTATTATCCCAAAAAATCATTAATGATGAATTGGTGAAAGAGAAAAAGTATTTATTAGATTGGGACAAACAAAAACAAGAATTGATATTAATCCCCGAATAATTCACTGTAAATCAGATTTTATTTTATTAATACAGAAAGACAATGTTATATACTAACATTGTCTTTTTTCTTGTCAAATCCTAACCAAAAAGTTTTCTCTAAAAAAATTCATTCTTCTCGTATAATAGATGGGATTTAATTGGAAAAAATTAATTTTCAAAACATGAATAATAAACTTGATTTAGGTTCTAAATTGGGTTGAAAAGAGGTCTAAGTTGAAATTCAAAAAATTAAAGGGAGTTTGACTACCATTAAGCATAATTTCTGGATTGATTTTATCTGCTTGTTCTGGTTTATCCGAAGCTAATAATCCAACCAAAGTGAATTATGTTGCAATTGGTGATTCAGTAGCTGCTGGATATAATGCTGATTTAGGTGGTTTAGAAACTAGCGGAAATTTTAATCAAAGCACTAATGCAGTCAATGGTTGAAGTTATCCGTCATTCTTAGCTCATTATATTAATCAAAACTCAGTTGAAAAATTAGAAGATTACACAAATCTAGCTATTTCTGGAGCACGTACAACTGACTGGTTACATTTTTTAAATAAAACACCAGAAGGTTATGATGTGAAATCTCGAAGTGATTATTTTAACTTTGTTCAAAAAACTAATGCTGATTTAAATAGTCCGTTTAAGGATCGTCTACCTAAATACTTTGGTGATTTTAGCACAGGTCAATATAACAAAATTTTAGAGAAAGTTCAAAATGCTGACTTAATTACTGTTTCATTAGCTGCAAATGATTTTTTTGCTGAAATTCCATTGACTGATTTAGCTGATACTAGTAATTTACCATCATTGTATTTAAAATTGGGTAGTACTAATAGAAAAATCATTAAAAGTTATGAAGATTTAATTGCAAGAATTAAAGAATTAAACCCCAAAGCTAGAATTGTTTTAACAGGTTATCCAATGCCATTAATTCGTATTAGTAATGCTTTAAACAATTTAGTTAATAATTTAGCTCTTGGTGGTGGTACTTCTAGTTCAAGTGGTAGTCGTAGTATCGGTTTTAATATTGGAAGCATTCTAAGTTCTTTTTTAAAGGATAAAGAAGCAACTCAATACATTCTTAATTTAGTTAATCAAACAATCATTAAAGACGTGGCAAAAAAAGCTAATGTTGATTGAATAAATGTCGATGATCCTAATGATTGAAATAAAAATGCTACAGTTTATGCCCATAATTTATTTGATATTCACCCAACTATGTATGGTCATAAAAAAATGGCACAAGACATTTTCTTAAAGTTAACTTTAAAACAAGACAGTGAAGCTGATGCACAGGTAAAAAATTGAAATACCTTAAATCCATTGTGAGATGAACAATACTTGCGAACTGATGTCAAAGGTTTTAAACAATTTTTACATTCTGATTTAGATGAAAGAGATTTAGTTCGTACTGTAGCTGGAGTACCAGGACAAACAACAATCAAAACTCAAACACCATTAGAAAATAATCCTGCATTAGTCGATGTTTTTAATTTAAATAAACGCGGTTCTTCTTTTGTTACTTTAGTTAAAACTGGTGGTTACAATTTATACGATAAACTTTTCAAAGTTTGAATGGGCCTTGAAACCGAAACTACTTGAAACAGTTTTTTAGGAAGTAACGGTACCTATAGAAATTTTGCAACTTGATTAGTGTCTCATCCTGATTTAACTGATTTACTGGTAACTAATTTGGAACATAGTTTAGATAAATATGGTGATCAACGTTTAACTAATGAAAACTTAAAAGATGGTTTTCACTTATTGAACGCTAAAACTTTAAATGCAAAAAGTTTAACCACTATTCTAGTGGCAATGAAAAATTTATTGAACAGTAATTTTTTCAAAAATGATACTTCTCATAATTTTTCAAATGCTTTTAAAAAGAATGGTGCAATCAATAAATATTTAACTAGAAACATTAAAAATCAATTCGTTGAATTCTTCACTGCATTCAATGCTGCTCTTCTTGAATTGCACTCAACAACAGGGACAAATCACACTGAACTTCAAACTAATGGGTCAAACGCTAAATTAAGTGAATATCAAAAAGCAAGTAATTTAGACGATAAAATTGCAGATTGAATTGAAAAAGTAGCAACTGATCTTTTTACTGATTCAACTAAATCTCAATATATGAACGCTAGTTCGACTGCTGATTTAGTCAAGCAATGGTCAGAAAAGAATGTAACTCTTTTGAAAAATTTTTATACTAGTTTTAGCACAACAAGTGGCGGAACAACCACAACTAGTGCTTCCGTGACAGCAACAGCACCTGTTGCAGCTACTCAAACTGCATCTAAATAATACATTTATCCAAGATAATAAAAAAAGACTTCAGAGTATTTCTGAAGTCTTTTTTTATCTTTTCTAGCCAGTCTAATTAATTACAAATTTATTCAAAACTAGCGACAACTAAAATTTCACCACTTAGATTTTTTCGACCTTTGAGTGAAGCTAATTCTACACAATAAGCGCTTCCTACAGGAATGCCGCCAAGTTTACGAATTAAATTTTCCAAACAGTTAGTGGTTCCACCTGTTGCTAACAAATCATCCAGAATTAAAACTCGTTGACCTGGTTGAATTGCATCTTTATGAACATGAAAGGTTGTAGTGCCATATTCTAGAGTACAAGATTCACTAACCGTTTCGCGGGGTAATTTATTTGGTTTGCGTGCTAACACGAAACCTAAATTGGTTTCTAAAGCAACCGGAAGTCCAAATAAAAATCCTCGGGATTCAGGAGCTAAAATAATGTCGGCCTGAATAGTTCGAGCAAAATTAGCTAATTCTTGAATGATTTTTTTAAACAACTTTGGTTTTAAAAATAATGGGGTAATATCTCTAAAATTAATCCCTTTAATCGGGAAATCAGGAACGTTAATAATTTCTTGATAAATTTGATCTAAGTATTTTTTTTCCATTTTTTAATTGGTTTTGTTGATCGCTAATTTTGTCACAGAACTAAATTTTAAACCAATTTATTTTGAAAATTAAATAAAAGTCAAACTAAAACTTTATTATCGATATTTCAAAAATAAAACCCCACTAATGCAGTGGAGTTTTGTAGAATGATGGTTTCAATAAAGGTTTTTTAAAGCGTTTCAACATAAACTCCATAAGTTTGGGGCCCAGTATGAACAAACACCACTTTAGGGACATCAACTATGCCAATTGTATCTACAGCATATTCTAGTTTTTCATTAATTAAACTAACTAAGTTTTGAATAATTTCTGGTTTACCCAAACCATTGTAAATAACAATCTTTTTAATGATACTCTGGTTAGTATTTAACCGTTTAGCAATTGCTGCTACCATTTTAGCAATGGCACCCTCTAGAGTTCGAGAAATGGTTTCTAGAGAATTTTCATCAGTAAATAAAATAACTGGACGAATAATTTTGCCAAAATATTTTAAGATCTTTTTACCACCCCGACCACTTCGAGCAATGTATTTAATATTTTCACAGGTGAAATAACTAAAATTCTTAGTGCGAAAATCCCGAATCAATTCGCTAACTTGCTCAATTTTGAAATCTGGTTTATTCACTTGCTCAGCTAACTGAGTTGCTAAAACTTCTAAACCATACCCAGAATTAGCCGAATCAAATACCAATAAATTATCATTGCCAAATTCGGTTTTTAAAATATTTAAAGATTGGGAAAATTGACTAGAAATTTTTGAAGAAAGTGTCAAATAAATAATTTTTTCGTATTGTTTAAATAAATCCTCAATTGTTTGCACAAATAAGCCAATAGGAGTAGTACTGGTTCTTAAAAACTCACCACTTTCCATTCTTCGACCAATCACTTCTAATGACAAATTATTGAAATGGTCAAATCCTGCTTCATCAATCATGTTTAAGGGCAATAGGACAATTCCATGTTTTTTTGCGGTTTCTTCATTCATTGTAGAAGAAGTATCGGTCATAATGCAAATCTTTTTGTTCATTTAAACAATCCTTTCAGTTTTCAATTCGTTCGAATTGATTAATCAAATTTGTTTGCTATTTTAATACCAAACAACATTATTTTCATTCAAGAATTTTTTAACTAATTGATTAACTTCAACTTCACTTTCTAGAGTTAAGGCTTTAGCAGCTAATTCTTGACAATCTTTCATACTAATTTTGGAAACAAGGTATTTAATTTGGGGAATTGAAGAAGCAGACATTGAAAATGCATCTAATCCCATTCCCATTAATAATGGCACAGATAAAATTTCTCCAGCCATTTCCCCACACATACCAATGATTTTTTTACCCCGATGACACCCATCAATTGCAATTTTAATCATCGATAACAAACCTGGAAAGTTTGGTTGGTATAAATAGTTGACATCCTCACTCATTCGATCCACTGCTAAACTATATTGAATTAAGTCATTTGAACCAATAGAGAAAAAATCAGCATGTTTAGCAAAAGTTTCAGCTAAAACTGCTGCAGTAGGAATTTCAATCATCATGCCAATTTCAAAGTTATCTGCAACTTGAAAACCTTCTTGACGCAAATCATTGGCTAATTTTAAAGTCAAATTTTTAGCAGTTAAAAATTCTTCTACAGTCGCCACCATTGGAAACATAATTCCTAATTTCCCATAAACAGAAGCGCGTAACAAAGCTCGTAGTTGGGTTTCAAAAACATCACGTTTATCCAAAGATAAACGCAAAGCTCGATAACCTAAAAACGGGTTCATTTCTTGGGGAAAATCAAAATAATTTAGATGTTTGTCTCCACCAATGTCTAAAGTACGAATGATAACTACTTTATCACCCATCTTCTCTAAAGCCTGTTTATAACTTTGATACTGCTCGTCTTCAGTTGGTCAATTATTAGCTTCCATGTATAAAAATTCACTACGAAATAAACCAATTCCTTGCCCTCCATTGCTCAGAACTTTTTCAACATCATGAGGATGGCCAATGTTACCTTCAATTAAAACTTTAACCCCATCAGTTGTAGTAACTTCTTGAGTTTTATATTTTTCTAAGCTAGATAAATATTCGCCAAAATTCTTTTGCTGTTTTAATCAAGCATCTTTGGTAGCATCATCATTGATAACTTCGACCACTCCGTTACTACCATTCATGCCTAACAAAACATTATTAGTAACAACATCAGTAATATTTTTTAATGAAACAACTGCGGGAATTTCTAAAGTTCTTGCCATAATAGCAGCATGACTAGTTCGGCCACCGATGTTGGTTAGAAAACCTTTAACAAATTGGGGATCTAACTGAGCAGTTTCACTAGGAGTTAAATCGTGAGCAAGAATAATGCATTCAGAATTAATTGACAATAAGTCGGGTAGTGCTAAATTTAGTGCAAACGCCAACAAACGTTTTTTCACATCATAAATATCACTAGATCGTTCTTTAAAATATTCATCTTCCATTGCTGAAAAGATTTCAAAATATTTGTTGTACACTGAATCAATTGCTACAGCAACTGGTTTTTGTTCTTCTTTGATTAAGGTAATAATTTCTTGACGAATTTCTTCATCATCAATAAGTTGTTTATGCGCTTCAAAAATATCAACTTTTTCTTGACTTAATTTAGCACTAGCAATTTCAATGATTTGATCAATCGCCTGTTTAGCTCTTGTTCGTAACTTTTGGTACTTATCTAACTCAGTTGTTACATCACTAAAAACTTCGTGCTCTAAGTTAAAAACTAATTCTTTTAAAACAAAAGCAGGTGCAATTGCAATCCCATTACTTGCTCCAATTCCTTGAAATTTTTTAACCATAATTATTTAAATTCCCTACTAAAAAACTAGTTTAATTGTAACACTTTTATTTAACCATTTGGTAGATTAATATCCCCGTTGCCACTGCTACATTAAGTGATTCCACTTGTTTGATCATGGGAATTTGAATTTTAAAATCAGTGTTTTGAGCTAATAATTTACTAATGCCATTACCTTCATTACCAACAATTAAAACTGATTTATCAGCATAATCAACTTGATCATAATTTTGGGTACCATCACCTAATAAAGAAGCATAACTTCAATAACCAGCTTTTTTCAATTTATCCAATGCCGCATTTAAATTACTAACTTCAACCACATCAATTAATAATCCAGCACCTGCTGACACTTTTAAAACAGTGGTAGTTAGTTTCACTTGATTGCGATTAGCTACAATGACCCCATCAACATTAGCAGCTGCTGCTGTACGTAAAATTGCACCAAAATTATGGGGGTCTTGAATTTGATCTAACAATAAAATTAAACTACGTTTTTGGTTTTGAGTTCTAGTAATTAATTGTTCTAAACTTAATGAAGCTCGTCCCCGAATAATCAAACAACAATTTTGATGATTTTCATTCCGAAATTTTTTCTCAAATCAATTTTTAGTAACAATTTCGACCCCAATTTTTTCATCTTGACATAATTTAATTAAGTGTTGTTGGGAAGAAGTTAAATAGATTCGATAAATTTTAGATCTTAAAAATGAATCACTAATAGCATCGCCTACAGCTTTACGTCCGACTAAAATCAAATTATGATTTGTGGTCTCATTTGTTTTGATTTCGGGTTTTTTTGAGAAATGGGATTTCATATTTACAAAACTCCTGTAGCAATTAATTGTGCGCGAATTACATCGGCTGCTTGATAGTTTTTGGCGTTCAATAACTGTTTTCAATCAGTAATTAATTGTTTAATTTCTGGTGTATGTAAATTAGGCACATCAAATCCAAAAGCAGTTAAGTGATAAATTAACTGATGCATCAACTGAGTCATTTGCTTGTTATCATTTTGTTTAATGGCTTTGTTCAAATCATTACGGACTTGTTGTAAATAAGTTAAGTAATTAGGTAAGTTCAAATCATCACTCAAAACCTCAATCACTTCATCAGCTAATTGTACTTTTGTAAAATCACATTTTTTTTCATTAAGCAATTTAGTACGAGCAACATGAATTGGATGTAATAAGCTCTGAATTTCTTTTTGAGCTTCTGTCATTTTTTCTCAAGTAAAATTAGTCGGATTACGATAATGGTTTTGACAGAAAAAATAACGTAATGCATCCGGATTGAACCGAGCTAAAACATCTTTGACTAGAACAAAGTTTTTTAATGATTTAGACATTTTTTGATCATCAATAGTGATTGTGCCCACATGCATTCAGATTTTAGCGATTGGTAGTTGACAAATGCCATAATTTTGAGCATTTTCGTTTTCGTGATGTGGAAATTTAAGATCAACTCCACCACCATGAATAGTTACTTGTGGTCCTATGAACTTATTAATAAAATAAGAACACTCACTATGTCATCCTGGCCGACCAGTTGATCATGGAGTATCTCAATTTAAACCAACATTGGTTTTTTTTCATAAAACAAAATCCAGTGAATTTTGTTTTTCTTCATTTTGATTTGCTTCTCGGCTGTCAGCAATTAGTTCGGCAATATTTTGTTTGGAAAGTTCACCATACTGACTAACTTTATTAATCGAAAAAACAACATCATTTCCAGCTAAATACCCATAGTCATTATTAACCAATTGCTGAATATAAGCAATAATGCCTGAAATATTATCTGAAACCTTAGGCATAATTTGTGGCAATAAAATATTCATATGTTCTAAAATGGCTAAATAATGTTCGGTATATTTAATCCCAATCGCCATTTCTGATAAATTCTCGTCTTTAGCACGTTGAATAATTTTGTCATCAATGTCAGTAATATTGTGCACGTATAAATATGGTTGATTAACTAGTTTTAAAAAACGCACTAACATGTCAAAAATAATTGGTGAACGTAAATTGCCAACATGAATATCGTTATAAACTGTGGGTCCACAGTTATAAAGTGTGATGGGTGTGTCTTCTAAAAATTGTTTTGTTCCAGTTTTGCTGTCAAAGATTTTAATTTTGTTCATTGTTAATAATGGCTTTCACTTCTAATTCATTTAGAATTGGAATATTTTTATTATTTGCTTTTTGAACTTTGGAACCAGGATTATCACCCACTAATAGAAAATTAGTTTTTTGATTTAAATTATCTTGGACTTGACAATTAAATTTCGCAATTAAAATTTGAGCTAATTCCT
Source organism: Mycoplasmoides fastidiosum (assembly GCF_024498275.1). Classification (GTDB taxonomy): domain Bacteria; phylum Bacillota_I; class Bacilli_A; order Mycoplasmatales; family Mycoplasmoidaceae; genus Mycoplasma_N; species Mycoplasma_N fastidiosum. Next base: position 117,324 of record NZ_CP101809.1, on the reverse strand, counting down.
GACGAGTGATTCAAAACGTACCAGTAATAACAATATTTTGATTTGTCAAAATTGAAGTTTCAATTTCTCCATTTTGGGGTTGTGCTTTTGTTTGGAAATTGACTCCAGCTGCAATTAATTTTTCAATAATGATTTGGTTCTTGGAATCTGCAAATCAAATCACAATTGCTTCTGCAATTTTTTCACCAATGTCATCAATAGTTGTCAATTCAGCAACTGTTGCTTGTTGCAAATTTTCAATTGTCAAATATTTTTCAGCAATTAACTTAGCACTTCGTTGCCCAACATGTTGGATCCCCAAAGCAAAAATAACTTTGGCAAAATCATTTTGTTTGGCCAATTCAATTGCTTCAACTAATTTATCAAATAATTTGTCTTTAATTTGAATGTTGGCATCAAAAATTAATTGACGATGGTTTTTAATCGTAAAAATATCAGTGATATCTTTAATAATTTCTAATTCAATGAATTTCATTAAAATTTTTTCAGATAAGCCAACAATGTTCATTGCATTTCGAGAGCAAAAATGAGTTAATTGTCCAATTAATTTAGCCTGACATTGCGGATTAGGACAAAATTCATCGACTAATTCTTCTGAACGAAATAACTCTGAACCACAACTAGAACAATAATCATCTGGTACTCAGCGCACTGCATTTGGTTTACGAGCATCAAAATCCACACCAATAACTTTAGGAATAATTTCTCCAGATTTATAAACCGAAACCAAATCACCAATTCGTAAATCTTTTTCCCGAATGTATTCAGCGTTATGTAATGTTACTGAACGCACAATTGTGTCATTAATATTCACCGGAGCTAAATCGCCAACATAAGTAATTTTGCCAGTACGACCAGTGGTTGGATAAATATTTAATAATTCTGTTTTTTTAATTGTTGTAGGAAATTTAAAAGCAATTGCTCATTTAGGAAATTTAGAAGTATAGCCAATTTGTTCATATGTATTTAAGTTGTTAACTTTTACAACCAAACCATCACACGGAATTTCTAAACGATCTTTTAATGTTCCGAAATTAGTAATAAATTTTTCTAATGCTGTTAAATCACTACTATGATAAGTATAGTTTTGATCAGGAGTTTTAAAACCTCAAGCCATTAATTTTGCATGCACTTGAGTTTGAGTGACAATATTGTATTGTTGTGGATGAATGATTTGATAAAAAATAGCTTGTAAAGGTCGTTGGGCAACAATATTAGGATCTAATAAGCGCAAAGTACCTGCTACAACATTTCGTGAATTACCAACAGTTGGTAATTTGATGTCCTTATTTACAAAATCTTTATTGCTGCTTTGTTTTGCAATTTTTTCTTGTTGTTCTTTAATTAGTTTTTCTAGAGTTAGATTTTTATAAATTTCATATTCTGATTTACTAATAAAAATTTCACCCCGAACTTCAAAATCACCTGGACCATTGGGTGTATGATGAGGAATTGATTTAATTGTTTTAACATTTGCTAAAATGCTCTCACCAATTACACCATCACCCCGAGTAACCGCATCAACTAACTGATTGTTTTGATAAATTAAACTAATGCTAGAACCATCAATTTTGGGTTCTAAAACAAATCCCTCTAATTCTGCACTAACTTTGTAACAATTATTAAAAAAAGTCATTAATTCGTTTCAATCAAATGCATTATCCAATGAAAGCATCGGTATTTGATGGGCCTTTTTGACAAAAACATTTTTTGCTGTTGTTCCCACAACTTGGGTCGGTGAATCAGCAGATAGAAATTCACCATGATTTTTTTCAAGTAAATTTAATTCACGTAATGCAGCATCATAAACTTCATCATCAACTAAGATCTGTCCTTTGTAATAAGCATCATTTCATTCATTGATTTGTGCTTTTAGTTTTTCAATTTTTTTTAATAGTTTTTGATTCATAGTTGTTGTTCAATTTTTTCATTTTTCATTAAATGAATTAAACAAGAAAATTACCAAACACAAAAATTTGTATTTGGTAATTGATGGATTTAATTTATTGATTTATCTGCCCAATGTTAAAAATAAAACCACAATGATTGCAACAATTAAAGCAACAGTAATACCAACTCGAATGATTTTTTGGCGTAAGTCTAAAGCACTTCATCAAATAACAAAATTTTCCCAGTTATCTTGCACCATAAAACTAATCTTTTGTCATACTGATTTTTTTTCAACTGGAACTGCTGTTGCCAATTTTTTATCAGTTGATTCTAAAGGTTTTTGTTCAGAAACTGAAGTAATTAATTCAGCGTTTGAAGTAGTTGAAACAGCTTCAACAACAGTAGCTTTAATTTTTCGCTTTTTATTTTTCTTCGCCATTTATATAAGCTGATTTATCATTAAATTTGTATAATGATGATTATAACAAATAATTAAATTAAACCGGATTGAGAAATCAGAACCAAAGGAATATTAGTCTTTTTCAGTTGCAAATTAACCGGTTATAATTATCGTTTAAAAATAACTGAATTTAATTAATTAAGAATAAAAATTTATTTTTAAATAACTCATTAGTACATGAATAAAATATTTAAATCTAAAAAGAATTCATCCAAATCAGATCCCGAATCAAATATTTTGGATCCTAGCATTGAAGAATGAAATCAATTGTTTCCTAAATTTGATGCTAAGTACCGACAATTTTGTGAAAACCAAAAATTTAATCTTGACCTTGATCAAGCGCAAAAAAATGCAGCAGCATTGTCGCTTAATCGTTGAAATCGTATGGTGCCCATTATTAGTTTCTATATTAAGAAACAGAAGCGAATGACTTGAAACCAAGTTATTCGTGAATTAAATGTTCAGGGTTTTAGATCAACCTTTTATCGAACCATTCATCATGTCATTGAAGCAATGATGAATTTAAAAGCATACGATTTAAATTTATTAATGAATCAACTAACTACTCCTAAAGTTATTCGCCCCAAAACATTAATGGTGCGAAAAAATGGACGGATTTATCGTAAATCTTAATCTTTCATTTTCTGACTAAATAATAAATAAATAAATAAATAAATAAATAAAACCCTTCACTTAAAAAAGTGAAGGGTTTTATTTAGATTTAAATTATTGATAACTAATTGCTTTTAAAGCTTTTTCATCAAAGTGTTTAATGAATTCAGTTAATAAGTGAACTAAGTGATTAAAATCATCTAAACTAACCACTCCATACGCTGCATGTAAATAACGTTGTGGAATCGAAACAATTAAGGTTGGAACCCCATCGTTACTATATTGTAATTCACTAGCATCGGTTCCACCGCCTTGTGATACAACTCTCATGAAAGGAATGTCTAATTTTTTAGCTAAATCTGTTACATATTTAGCTAATTTAGGATTAACTTGATTAAAGAAGTCTTTTAAAGTAATTGCTACTCCAGCACCAATTTTAGTGTTGCCTGGAATCGCTCCTGGAGTATCATGAGAAGCACAAACATCAACAGCAATAGCAATATCAGCTTTAATTTTAGTTGCAATGGTTTTAGCTCCACGACAACCAACTTCTTCTTGTACTGTTCCTACAAAATATGGATCATTTTTTAATGATGTATCTTTTAGATTTTCAAGCATCATTTCTAATGCCGCTAATGAAATGCGATTATCAACCGCTTTTCCTGCAATTAAATTATTGTCCATTAAAAAAGTTTCGGATTTAAAGTGAATTAGATCACCAATTTCTACACCTTTATCTAATGCATCTTGTTTGGAACTAAAACCAAAATCAGCAAATAAGTCATTTAGTTGTAATGCTTTATTGCGGGCTTCTGGTGTAATAATGTGTACTGATGTATGACCAATAACTCCTAAGAATTTTTTCCCACTGGTAGTTGTTAATTCAACTTTTGATGAAACAATTGCTTGGGGTCAAATTCCTCCAACAGTACTTAATTTAATTTGTCCACCATCTAAAATATCTAATACCATAAATCCAATTTCATCTAAATGACCAACAATCATAACTTTTGGCCCTTTAGCATTAGGGTAGTGCGCAATAATTGAACCTAAACCATCACGTTGGTAATTTAGTTGAAATTTTTTGGTCTCAGCTTGAAATTTAGCTGCAACTTCATCTTCATAACCACTTAAGCCATCAATTGTCATGTATTTAGCAATGGTGTCATAACTTTTTTTGATTTTATCGTTCATAATAAAGCTCCTTTTTTTTATTTAAATAAATATGAAAAAATCACAACCTGTTTTGAAATTACTAGTTGTGATTTTTAATATTTTTTCCTGATTTTATTTTAATTAATCAATCTATTGATTATGAGTTGGAATTATAAACACTATTTAAAAAATCAATAAATTTACTTGCTGTTCCTGCAGTATTTACTTCAGGTGTTGGCGGTGTTTGGTTGTTGTCTCCAGAACTATTGGTTGTTTCGGTTAAATTATACCAGTGAAAAATTCCGTTCCTAAATGCCATCACAGATGGAGTGCCAATTACTTGGGAATAATTGGCTTTGGCAAATGAGAATAGTGCACGAAAATCTAGTGCAGATTGATCATTACGCACATATTGACCGGCCACAATTCCGCTATTTAAACTATTATTTTGATTAGTTGATCATGGCAAAGTAAATAAACGATCGCTATAAGCATCTTGAGAAGCTGGAGGTTGATCTTCAAACATAATGAATTTAACACTAGGATTACTAATGTTATCAGCATAAGTAATTCCTTGTCCCCAAATTCCTCGAGATCAACTGGCATTGTTACTTGCGTTTCCTAATGGGGGAGTTCCTTGTGAAAAATTAGCGTTACTAAATAAAAATTCAGCACAGTGTGAACATGCTTCCGTACCAAAATACAAAACATAGTTCCCGTTATTATAGGAACGAGTACCTCTAATTAATTCCCCATAAGAAACATTTACTTTAGGTAAGTCTTGGTACTCAGTATTATTGCGAACATGTTCTGAAGTAATTTCACGAAATAAATTAGTATTGTAAGGATCATTATCTCTAGCAGCTAAAGTGATTAATGGAATCAAAGCAATTGCACCAAAACCCACAACTAATTTGCCAAATCTTTGGAAAAATTTCTTAGTTGAACTTTTAGGTTTGGAAGTTCTATCTTTTGTTTTAGTGACTGTAATTTTTTTAGGTGCTAAAACTTTCTTTTTAGCTACTTCATCAATTTTATTAACAACCCGTTGTGCAGCTTTTACTGGTTTAGGACTATTAGTTGCTGCAACATTGTTTGACTGTTTTGGTTCAACTAATTTTTGATTAGTATTATTAGTTGTTTGAGTATCTTTTGTTTGATTATTCATAAGTGATATTTGTGAAATTTGAAAAATCCTTGTTCTCCTAAATTTCGTTCAAGGCATGTTTTTAGATTATAGCACAAAAATGCTTGCCCAGAAAACTGATAATATTGTATAATTTAAAGATTAATTTTTTTAAAAAATTAGTTCAACATTTTTTTAAAAATGCTCTTAAATTTTTTTTATAAATATGATCAAAAATAACATTGGTGGTGTTCCGTTTGCAAATTATTTATGAGATGGATACCAAATTATTGCTTGATTTCTTTTATTTTCCTCCATCGTTATTTTTGCGATTTATTTCATTGTTAAATACATCAAAATTATTACCGTTAAATTAAATATTTCAGTTGCTTTCATTGGTGGCATTATTTTGCCTGTGGTAACTTCATTACCAGAATTTTTTACTGGTTTTTTTGGCGCTAGTATTGATCGAATTAGTCATTTACCAACCGGAGTTTTGTTCTCGCTTTACAATGTCACTGGTGCTAATGCAATTCAAATTTTTATTTTAAGTATTTTTGGAGTTTATCTTTTTATTTGGTGATATAAACAGCAAATTAATTTTCATAAAAAAATTCATCCAAATCAACGCTTTGGAGTTTTTACTCCATTTAAAAAAAAGAAGGGATTTGCTAGTCATCAATTAAACACTCAGTTATCTCAAAATGAAAATTCAAATGTTAATGAAAATCAACAACTAAATCAGTTTTATTTAACAAATTGAAGTCCAATTATTCGCATTAATTTCTTGCTATGAGTAATTACATTTGTCGAATATTTTGTAATGCTTCTTTTTTTATTAGTTCCTTCATGAGGGCAAGTGTTTAACATTGGTGGATTTAGTTTCATTAATTTTTTATTCTTTCTAACTTGACTTTCATACCTTATCTATTCTTATAAGTTTAATCCTGAATCAGAAGATTTATATTCTCCTTATCTAGAAAAATCTTGAGCTTGAAAAATTAATCCTAAATTACTTATTTTTGTAATTTTTTTAATGATTCCTTTTTTGTCTTTTAGCGCTTATTTAAACAGTGGAATTGTTGAAAATTTTGATACCGTTTTGAAAATTCCTAAAAGTGCGGCTGCTAGTTTTTTTCTTAGTTTAGCAACTAGTTTACCTGAAATTTCAATGTTTATTTCTCTAGCCTCTAAGCGTTTATTTGTAACTGCAGCTTCAGGCATTTTAGGATCCAGTGTTTTTAATTTATCAATTCCTTTTTATTCTAATTTGGTTAGTTTAAATCCTTTATATGGTGATAAATATACTGAAATGTTAGCAATTAGAAATCCAGAAGCAATTTTATTAATTCCCTGATTAATTCTTTCGATTTTACTTTATGTTTTTATTGCTTTAGCAATGTGAAAAAAAGCTAATCAAAAAGCATATATTGCTGTACCATTAATTTTTTTCCTAGCTGCTGGGTATATTGTTGGTTTCATGTTAATTAGTACAAGTATTTAAGGCTTGAGTAAAATTAAGTTTTTAATAAATTTCTACTATAATTAGATTTATAAAAATGGGTTTTTTAAAGTCATCTTTTTTGACTTGAAAAACCTTTTTTTAAAGTGTTAATATCACATTTATAAAAAATAGAAAAGGTTAATGGAGAATAAAAATGGCAAATTTTTTTATATTTTTATTGACCTTATGTTCTATTATGATTGGTTTATTAATCGGATCAATCTCATTTTCAAAAATAGTTAGTTACATTAAAAAAATTGATCTATTAAATCAAGGAAGTAAAAACGCCGGGGCAACTAATTTAGCTCGTCTGTCTAAATTGCGTTTTGGGTATTTAGTAGCTTTTGCTGACATGGGAAAAGTCATTTTAGCTGGATATTTATTTTATCTGGTTGCTGGTTACACTAGTTTAGCAATTTTAGATAGCGGATATATTACCGAAAACAACATGCAAACTGATTTCCGGTACGTTTTAACTTTTCTAATTTATTTGACTCCAGCTGTAGCAACATTTGCTCACTGTTTTCCTCTTTACAGCGGTTTTCGTAAAGGTGGTAAAGCTGTTGCTTCTTTTGCTGGATTTACTTTTTTTGTTTCCCCTTGACTTGGATTATTCTTTGTGGGGATTTGATGAGCAGTACAATTAATTAAAAGTTATGTTTCACTTTCTTCAATTATTGCTGCGCTTTTAACTCCTTTCTTTTATTGAATTCCTGCTTTACAACGGTTTTATTGGATTAGTCGTAGCCGAGCAATACAACCCCGTTTCTTTTTTATTCTTGGTCAAAATCGTTCTGTTGATTGAGTTTTAATCACCTATGTTTTCTTATTATTATTAGCAATTGCTTTACTATTAATTTGAAGACATCGTGAAAATATTGTTCGGTTATTAACTAAACAAGAGAGAAAATTTAGCGTCATTAAAAAGTTTATAAAAAAATAAAAATGGAAACCTCGTTTTCATTTTTATTTTGCTTTTTAGTTTAGATTTGTACAATGAAAAAATTAAACCACTACCAAATTTTAAAAGTTAATTATGAAGCAACAACAGCTGAAATTAAAAAATCATATCGTAAACTTTTAAAAAAATTTCATCCTGACATTTACAAAAAAGATGATGCTCATGACATTACAGTTTTAATCAATCAAGCCTACTTAATTTTGTCAGATCCTGTTGCACGTGATAAGTACGATCGCGAACTTTTTTTAAAAGATGATTTTGATCAAAATTTGGAACGATTTTTTCAAAATACCCAAAACCAAAGTTGAGAAGAAGGAAAAGCTACATCCATTTTTGATAAGGTGTATGGGTTTGATTCTGATAGCCAACAACAAAATACCACTGTTCAATTTCGATCTTCACGTTTTCAAAATACGAAAACATTTTGAAATAATTCTCAAGCAGATGATACTGAAAACATTGAAGATCAATTACAAAAACAGCATGAAGAAACTAAAAGTTGAAACGGTTATTTTGATAATGCCTTTGATGTCAAAATTAATAAAAAAGCAATCAAAACTTTTTGTCATGCTTTCAATGTTGATTGACACACTGTTTTAGAAATTTTGAATGAATCTAATTTAAATAGAAAAGAAATTTATTTCCGTTGTTATTATGGTCAACATTTTTTTGATCATTATCATCTAAATGCAAAACAAATTTTAGCTGAAAATGTTTATAAAAGTGTCATTGTTTACAGTGATGAATACAAAAAATTTGTTAAGCGCATCGAAGATCAAAAAGGCGGCTTAAACTTAAATGCCAAATTTTATTTTGATGAGATTTTATTAGAAACTAATTTTGAAAAACTAATTCGTTATTATCGTTTATTTGAGTGTAATTTTTGCATTGAAGATAAATATCAAAAGAAATTAAAATATTGTCATTTTTGTTTAAATAAACGTTTTTTAAAAGAACGTATGGCAATTAATATTCGTTGAAAACAAAAAAACCCTCCACAAACCAATACTATTGTTTTTAAAAATTTTGGCAATCGTAATGATTATTTTATTGGTGATCTAATTTTAAAATTAGTACCAATGAAAAATTTTGGCGAAAAAAATAGTCAAATGGTCATTTACTATGAAAAAGAAAATTTTTCTATTGACGAAATTGAAGAAAATAAAATTCTTTAATTTCAATAACTAATTCTGCATGCAAAAAAAAGTAGCGCTACTTTTTTTTTTTTTTTGTTATTTGGACCAAATTAGGCTAATTTTAAAATCCGTTTTACATCATTAAAAATCATTAATTCTTCGTTGGTGCGAACTACATAAACTGGAATTTTAGAGTTTTCTGATGAAATTACTTGAAATGCTCCAACAGAACCTTCATTTTTTATTGGATCAATTTCTAGTCCTAACAATGGAGTTTTTTCGCAAACTAAAGCTCGAACTGGAAAAGCATTTTCTCCAATACCAGCTGTAAAGACAATTGCATCAACTTTGCCCGCTAAATCATTTGCATACATCACAATGTAATTAGCTACTCGTTTACAAAATAAGTTCAAAGCTAATGTTGATAAGGGTTTACCAGCTTTAGATCCGGCAATTACATCCCGCATATCTGCAGTACCAGAAATCCCAAATAAGCCAGACTCTTTATTTAATAAAGTATCAATTTTTTGGGGATCTAATTTTAATTGTTGACTTAAATAATTAAAAATTCCTGGATCAATATCACCACTTCGAGTCCCCATTACCAAACCTTCTAGTGGAGTTAGTCCCATTGAAGTATTGATGGATAAATTTTCACGAATAGCTGTAATGGAAGCACCATTACCTAAATGTGCCACAATAATATTGACTTTATCTTTGTTTAAAATAGCTCGCATCTTTTCAGTAATGAATTTATAAGAAGTTCCGTGAAAACCATACCGTTGAATTTTTAAATCTTGAGCTAATTGGTGATTAATAGCATAAGTTTTATTTTCATCAGTTAAGGTTTGGTGAAATGATGTGTCAAAAACTCCAACATTACCAGCATGAGGTAATAATTTTTGCATTTCTTCCACAATTAAAACTTCTGGTTCATTATGCAATGGTGCTAGAGGAATATATTCTTTAATCTTCGCGATTTCTTTAGTTTCTAGTAAAGTAGAATCTTTAAAATAATTTCCACCTTGCACAATTCGATGGCCTACACCTACAATGGAATTACGGTTTTCTAAAATTTTTTTATTTTCTAAAAAGGAAAATAAAAATTTTAAAGCCTTTTCATGATTTGAAAAATCAGCCTTTGCTTCTTCTTTTTGGCCGTTATATTTGATGCTAAAGCTACCATCAATGCCGATTCGCTCACAAATTCCTTCGGCTAAAGGAGCATTTTGTTCTAATGAATACAAGGAATATTTAATTGAGCTACTCCCTGCATTAATAATCAAAATTTGTTTATTCATTTTTAGTTTCAATCTGATTGTATTAACATAAATTTAAATTTTAATATTAAATCTGAAAATCAGATCAAAAAAGTAAACTTGAAAATCTAAAAATCAAAAATTATTTAAGTATAATTTATATAAAAGCATTTTTGCTACCTTTGTTATGGCAATAAAAATTTTGTAATAAATTATTTGAAAAACAATTAGCCATTAAATTAGGCTTAATGGTTAAAGGACTTCTTTTTACTATGAATTTTTTCAGTAAAATCAAAAAATCTAAAAAAGAACAATCAACTGAAAAGATTGATTCACAAATTTTAGAAGAGTCTAAAATTGAAAATAACGAAAAATCCTTATCAACAAATTCTTCCAATAAGAATCAAGTTGTTCAAGAATCAGTAAATCAAGAAAATATTAGTGAATTTGAAAGAACAGCAAATGAATATATTGCTGAAATAAATCATTATGATCATAAATCTTTAATGCATTTTTATCATAATTACACTTTATCCAACTTAAATAAAATCAAACCCAATTTAGCTGATTTTAAAAATGTTTATGGTTCTAAAATTCATTATGATTCAAAATTCAAACGCTATAGATTAGAACAATTAGAAACAATTGAAGACTATCAAAATCTAATTAAATTTCTAGAACAAAATGATTTAATTATTTTTAAAAATTATATTAGCTCTTTTCTGTCCCAATCATTTCAAAATAAAAATTCCTATTTAAAAACATTACATTATTTAAAAATCAAAGATGATAATTTTAGATCTATTATTATTGATTTTGAAAAAATTGCACCACAATTTTTTAATTGAATTTTAATTAATGTCGAAATTGAAGAATTAATTTTGAAACGAGCAACTAGTTTTGATCATGCCTTCATTTACGTTATGGTTAATTTAATGTTAAAAGATGAAAATTTTGGCCGTTCTGGATTTTTCTTATTAAAACAATATTTAAAAGAAAATAATGTCTATACTGATTTTCAAAACATTCAAGACATTGCTTATTTCTGAAATTTATACGTTGATCAATGACGTTTAGCATTAACTAAATATGTGAAATGAGATCTTCGATATAACTCAATTCTAAAAAAACTTTACAATTTATCACCCCGTATTTTAAAGTATTGTCAATCTACTTTTCTACAGAATTATTACGATTCTGAAACCATTAATTTTGAAGATTCTTCTAACGACGAAGAAAACGAATAATAAAAAAACCTTATGCAGACAATGCATAAGGTTTTTTTATTGATTTAATTGTTTTTAACTTGCAACCAAAAGATTTGAATTGTAGTTTTCTTGTTGCATTTCTTGTTTATCAAGTTCTTTGAAAAATTTATGTAATTTAACAAGCGATACAATATCAGCGATGAATGCAAAAATTCACAAGATAGCAATAATTTGAAAAACTAAACTGTAAAAATTAAAAAATCAGAATCATTCGTAGTTTTTATGTTTTTTAATATTTTGTTTAATTTCACTTTTTCAATATGTAGAAATTGCAAATAATAAGATGGATAAAATCAAGTTAATTAAATATGTTAAAGCAGTGGCAGCTGATAAAAAGTAAACTAAACTTACTAAATCAGAATAATCTTGTCACATTAATTGCGCAGTAGATTCACTATCAACGGGAGAATATTTTAGATGAATTTCATTAGTTAATCAATTAAAAACAGAAATGATAACAATGATAAAAATAAAACCTAATAAGTGCAAAATTACTTTTGCAATTGTTGCATTGCGAGCAATTTTATATTTACTAAATCGATCAGGAATATATTTAACAAGTCCGGTCATAAAATCCTTTCATGAAAAATTTAATTTAAATTAAAGTAGTTTAATTAAATTGAATTTTTAATTGTTTTCTGTTTTACTTAAAATATAGATTCAAGGAACTAAAATAAAACCAATAGTATTTTTAAATGAATCTGATTTATGAAAAAAACGCTGTTTAATAGAAATTGTTCAACTAAAGACAAAAAAAATAATTGAACAAATAACAAAAATACTACTCAACATAAACAACGGTAGTGTTACTCAAAGAGAAGGAATAGCTCCAAAATTAAAGTTTCTAGAAAATAAATCAATAAGAGTAAAGTGATTAGTAAAGATCGCAATAACTAATGCGTATCAAAATAGTAGCAATCAGTCAGCAACTGAATAATCTAAATAGAAATTAATATTGCTTTTTTCAAAAAACATTAAACTTGGAACTAGGGAGTAGATTATTATTTTCCATTTTGCTCAATTAGTTTTTTTCACATGATTAAAAACTAATAAAGATGTAAAGACGCTCATTATTGAGAATAACACAATAAAAAAGGCAGAAAAATAATTAAAAGGCAACAAAACTTCAAAAACATTTTGCGATAAAAATAAAGCAATTGCAAAAGAAGTAATAATAAAAACACTCAATAAAGAGAAAGAGGCAACTTTTTTCATATTAGTTAAACCTAGAACTAATCCTAATTTATTAATTATTAGGTATTAATTTTTTTAAAAATGAAAATAATCATCTTCTTGATCGACTGATGAAATTAATGAATTTCTAAGTTATCTTGAATAAATTATTCTACGTTGTAAAAATTTATAATTTTTGATCTCAATAAAGACCAAATTACTAGTTATTCATTTGAAAAAAATCTGTTTTATATTAAAAAATTCATTCATAACAATGATTAAATTTAATATCTCTCACAACATAATTAATTGTAATCCTTTTTGATTTTAATAAAGTTAAATTATTATTTAGTTTGGCAAACTACACTTAACTTTATATGGTCCAAAAACCATGTAAAAACTTGTATTTATCCCATTTGTTAAAATATAAAGCCCACTTATCAAATAATAATTATTTAATTTGAGACTAAAAAGTGAATTATCTTCAAAAATTGAATAGTTTAATCAGAATAAAAGTAACATAAAAATTAAAAAACCTATGCTTTCACCGCATAGGTTTTTTAATTTTGATTCTTGACTTTTAATTTAATTGACCCTTTAAATTTAATAAATTTAGAACCTTCTGTTTCACTGTTCCAATCACTTCTTCAGCCCCTTGAGAACGAATAATTTGGTCAATTCATTCTGCAACTTGCACAAAATCTTTTTCGTCAAATCCTTTAGTTGTCATCGCTGCTACACCTAGACGTAAACCACTTGGTTTTTGTGGAGTTTGGGTATCAAAAGGAATGGTATTTTTATTGGTTGTGATATTAGCACTTTCTAATCATTTCTCCACATGATCAGCAGTAATTCCGTAACTATCTAAAATATTTAAGGTAAATAAATGGTTGTCAGTTCCATTAGTCAGAACTTTCACCCCTTTATCCAAAAATCATTGACAAAAAGCTTTAGCATTAGTTACAATTTTTTGAGCGTATTCTTTAAATTCAGGACTTAAAGCCTCACAAAAAGCAACTGCTTTTGCCCCAATAACATGTTCTAAGGGTCCGCCTTGTGTTCCTGGAAAAACAGCACTATTAATTTTGCGACTTAATTTTGGATTATTCCAAGCTAAAATTGCTCCCCGCGGTCCTCGTAAAGTTTTATGAGTGGTTGTCATCATTACATCACACCACGGAAAACAATTAGGATGTTGCCCGCCCACAATTAATCCAGCAATATGTGAAACATCAGCCAATAAAAAAGCACCAACTTTTTCAGCAATTGCTTTAAATCGTTCAAAATCAATCACTCGTGAATAATTAGAAGCACCAGCAATAATCATATTGGGTTTTTCAGCCAAAGCTTGAGCTTCAATGGCATCATAATCCAATAATAAAGTTTCTGGATCCACCCCATAAGCCACACATTCATATAGTTTTCCTGAAAATGAAACTTTAGTACCGTGACTTAAATGTCCTCCAGCATTAATATCCATCCCCATCACTTTGCCACCAGCGGGTACTAAAGCTAAATAAACTGCAAAATTAGCGGGTGTTCCTGCATGGGGTTGAACGTTTGCAAACCGGCAGTCAAACATTTCTTTGACTAAATCAATAGCCATTGATTCAATACCATCAATGTATTCACACCCCCCATAATATCGGGCTCCAGGATAACCTTCAGCATATTTATTAGTTAAAATACTTCCGGTTAGACGTAAGACATCAGCAGAAACAAAATTTTCACTAGCAATTAGTTCAATGTGTTCGTTTTGCCGTTGCTCTTCTAATTTTAATAATTCATTAATTTGATTTAATCGTGCTTGGTTTTTAGAATCCATCAAGTTATCCTTTTTTTAATTAATTCATTAAATTTAAATAGCTAAGCATAAATAAATAAGTTTCAAAATCCCTTTTAATTGATTTTGAAACTTATTTAAAATATTTTAAATTAAAAAATAACTATTTCTTAAATTGGGTTTTAATTCGACGTAGTTGGTCTAATGATTTTTCAACTAATTCGTTAATGGAATGTTGTAAATTAGGAAATTGGCCAGATTCAGCATAAATTCCTGGTTTTCCTTTCACCCCAAAAGCTAATGAAGATTTGTATTTATTACTTTTTTCGTAGTAAACTACTTCAGCTTTAAAGGTTTCTTCAGAATTAACAAAATTAAATTCTAATAACTTGGACAGTTTGTCTTGCAAATAGGCTTCAACAACTGGATCTTTTTCCATCCCTTTTCAGCGGATTTGTAAATGTAGATCGTTCATTTTGCTACCTTTATGAATAATTAATTTATTAAAATTATTTAATAAATCTAACTTTATTTTATATTAAAAAACGGCTTTCTGGATTTAAAACCAAGCCGAACAAGCCAGGAACATGAAAAATACAATTGAACTTTTTCAAGATTTTAACTTAGATCGTGGTAATTTAGAACGTTTTAAAAAACGTTTAAAAAAATTTTCTAATTTTCATAAAAAACTAAAAGTGATTCATATTGTGGGGACTAATGGCAAAGGATCATTATCCAATTTTTTGGCTGAAACTTTGATTCAAAATGGTTATAAAGTTGGATTGTTTACCTCTCCCAGTTTTATTGATCATAACGAACGCATTAAAGTAAATGGACAAATGATTAGTGATACTGATTTGATCAAATATTTACAACAAATTAAGGAATGAGTTAATAATCAGTCCATTAATTTTTTTGAAGTATTCACTTGAATTGCCATCATGCACTTTAATGCTCAAGGTTGTGATCTTTGTGTTTTTGAAGCTGGAATTGGGGGTGAATTTGACTCTACCAATGTCTTCAAAAATAATTTGGCTACTTTAGTTACTAGCCTGTCTTTTGATCATCAAGATGTTTTAGGATCAACTATTGATGCTATTGCTGCTCAAAAATTATTAATTGCAAAAAAACAAGAACCTGTATTTATTAGTTATAGCAATAAAAACATTAAACCCATTTTGTTAAAAATTCGTCAAGATTTAATTTTTGTTAATTACAGACAAATTAGTAATGATTTGTTTATTAATGACGCGGCTTGTAGTTTAATTAAATTTTGCAAATACTTTAACTACAAACTAGATTATGAAATTTTTAGGAAAAATATTTTAGGCAGACTATCTTTGTTTAGCAATAATGTTTTATTAGATGGTGCACATAATTTTCACGGCATTAAAAAGATGTACGCTAATTTAAGAAAAAATTTTGCACATCAGAAAATCATTATTGTCTACTCATCTTTACAAACTAAAAATTATCAAAAATCAATTAAGTACTTATCCAAAAAGTTAGCGAATCGTTTTTATGTAAGTTTTTTTCAACATGATAAAGCAATTGCAAAGGATGATGTTGATACTGCAGTTTCACAGTTAGAATGGGATCAGATTAAAACTTTTGTTGCACAAATGCAACAAGAGTATTTAATTGTTTTTTGTGGCTCTATTTATTTTATTTCCGCTGTTTATGATCTTTTATCATTAGATAAATTTCAAGAAATGAGACCGATTTTACCAGTACGAATTAAATCATAAAAATACCACATAGCTTTTTCAACATCTCACACATTACTTTTTTTAATAAATTTTTTTTGCTGACACAAAATTAAAATAAAATCATCAAATAGTTCGGGCGGATCAATTTGAATTAATTTTTTTAAAAGTGGTGAATAATTGTTTAACAAGAAATCGTAAGCATACGCCAAAGTTTTTTGCAAAGGAATTAAATCGCGTTTAATTGCTCCAATTAATGCTAACTGGTAACCAATTTCATCAGTTTCCACCCGACGATAAAAAATGCCAGGTGTGTCATAAATTCACATATTTTGGTGAAAGCGAAATCGAGTAAAAGCTTTAGTCAATCCTGGAGTATCAGCAACTCTAGCAACATTTTTTTGAACTAATTTATTAATAATAGTTGATTTACCTAAATTAGGCAATCCACAAACTAAAACTTGCAGAATCGGGTTTTTCATTCCTTTTCTTAAGGCTTGATCTAATTTGGGTTTTAAGGCCTGCTCAATTGCTCGAATAATATTGGTGCGAACATTTTTATCAAAAACACAAAAACTTAATTTGGTATCAATTAATTGATCTGCCAAATCTTTTTTAAGATAAATTTTTAAGATTGGTTTTTGAGCAAAAATTTGACTCAATTCTTGATTATCACTAGCCACAGGTGCTCGTGCGTCTTTGATTTCGATGATTAAATCAATCTGTGATTTAATTTTTTCAATTTCTTGTACGCTTTTATGCATGTGCCCAGGAAATCAGTTAACCCGACTGTTAGCATTGATTGGAGTTAGGTTTA
Organism: Mycoplasmoides fastidiosum; assembly: GCF_024498275.1. Lineage (GTDB taxonomy): Bacteria > Bacillota_I > Bacilli_A > Mycoplasmatales > Mycoplasmoidaceae > Mycoplasma_N > Mycoplasma_N fastidiosum. The sequence continues at coordinate 100,474 of NZ_CP101809.1, read as the reverse complement.
AAATTTTTTTAGAATTAGTCATATGTGTAATTCTAAACTAAAATCATTTCTTTAACTCATTCAGTCCGAATTGATTGGTTTATAAAAACAAAAAATCATCTTTTTCAAGATGATTTTTTGTATGAAAATATTTTAGAATTTGTAATTAGAGATTTGCACATAAACAGCATCATCTTCTAGATATTGTTCATATTTTTTACGATCTCGAATTGTTCACAGACAAAGTGGTTTTTTAAAGGCTAAAATTTCTTTTTTCATTTTGTCATATATTTTAGTTCATGGATGAATGAATTGACAAATGCTTTTGATTTTTTTAGGATCAATTGCTTCTAATTGTGAACGAGTCCAAAATAAAAAGCCTAATTTCCATTCCTTATCTAATTCACGCATTTTTACTAAAGAATCAAAGTTAAAAGAAGAAAAAATAATTTTATCTTTTGCTTCGGGATATTTAATGGATAATTCATGAATGCGTTGTTCAATACCTTCATAATGGATGATATCGGTTTTAATTTCTACATTAATAAAACGGAAATGTTCAACATGTAAATATCGATCATAGAATTCTTCTAAAGTCATGATTTGTTGGGGCATACTACCTGGAACAAAATTTTTTGCTAAATCTAGACTTCTTAATTCACCTAGAGTAACTTTGTTAACTTCGCAGTTAAACCCAGCAGTACGGCCCGTTGTTTCATCGTGGATTATCACTAATTGATTATCTTTGGTTAGATGGACGTCAATTTCAATTCCATCAAAACCAAATCTTTCAGCAATATCAAAACTTAGTTCAGTGTTTTCAGGAGCAATTGCACTATACCCACGGTGGGCTAATAAAAATTGTTTAGACATTATTTAACTCTCTTCATCTAAAGTAACGTAAATTGTGTGTTTTCATCACACGGTAATTAGAGTATCAAACCAAAAATCCAGCAAGTAAACCAAGCATTGAAACCGCAATGCCAATTGCAATAATGATTTGGTATCCACCTTGACTAGTGTGTTCATTATTGTTAGCATCAGTAACTTTGTATAACGGATTTGCTTGAATACTGCCCGCTAATTGATAGAATCAAGCATCAGAAGAAAAACCAATGAATGACATTACTGCTGTTACAGCACCATAAGAATTTTTTGGGCGTTGGATTTCAGCAACTTGAGCGTAACGTAAAGTTACCATAATTCAGGATAAGACAGAAGAAATGAAGAATAAACAAACCATGAAAACAGCAACAACAATTTTAGCCACTGGTGAATACTGTACATAAATCATTAATCCTGTTCCCTCAACCCCTGGTAAGAAAATAAAAATCACAGTTAGGATTAAACCTAAAAATAAAGCAAGAATCAAAGCTAGAGTAATTGAACCTAAACGATCAGATCACTTACTTACTCAAGCACTAACAAAAAAACGTAATCCATATAATCGAATTCCCCCGATTACAGTCAGTGCAATCACTGGGAAATTAATGGTATTAACCAACATTTGGTTTAAATAATAAGCAAACGTTGATTGGAACATGTACATTCCTAAAATAAAGAAAGAAAGGGCTCAAACTTTTCAATCTTGCATCACTAAAAATAATTCTTTTAGACTAATGCTAGATTTTTCATTTGATTTTTTCTCGGCAATAAAAAAGTAAACTCCTATTCCAATACCAATTAAAATCGTTCCAAAAATGTATACATAAACTGCAAATGGTATTACATAACGAACTTCAGAAGTAACATTATCAACAGTTACATAACGAGTGCTTACCGAAGTCACAATAATTCCGATTAAAAAAACAAAAATTAATCCTACAACCCCGTTTAATGAGCCTTGTAAACCATAAATAAAACCTTGATTTTGTTTATCAGTTTGTTGAGAAATTAATTTGATTAGTGGCGATCAAAAAATTAAGGTTGAACTAACCCCTCAAACAGCAAAAATTAAAAAATATTGTGCTCTTAAAGATTGCTCGTTAATTCGATCGCTGCATAAGATTAAAGTACCAAATCAATAAGTAACAAATCCAGTAATTACTACAGCTAAAATTAATAACTTTCGCGAACTAAACTTATCGGCTAATCACCCACCAGGTAATTGAGTTAAAAGAGTAACCCAACCAATGATCGAAGTCATTAATGAAATATCCGCTTCTTTTACTCCTAGATAAAGTTGTAAATTTGGAATTAATGACTTTAAATAATATGGTGCAGCAATTACAAACACATCAGCTGCAGCTAAAAATAAAATAGCAAGAAATCTTTTTAGACCTAAAGCTTTAATTCTGGCAAATAAGCTCATTAGCGTACCAACTTTTTGAAATCAGCATCACGCGGATTTCTAATTGCAAAATAGATGTCTAAAAAATAAAACAAAAAAGCAGTTAAAAAAAACAATAACGAAAAAATAACAATTACATCAGGATAGCTTTCATAAAGTTTTGTTCCCAAAATTAATCACAAGAAAAAAGGTGTGCAAAAAATAATGAAAAAAACTTTAGTAACACCTGAAATATATTTTCTTAAATAAAAACGGTCAATTCCGAAAATACCTAAAAAAATTGCTAGTAACAAATTGGTATAGTAATTCAAATTAGATGTTCCTTCAGATCATCGACCTGAAAAACGCATCTCAGAATCAATTTTCCCCTCACTATTTAAGTGTTGAGCTAATTCTATATCCTTTTTAATTTCTTCTTCAGTAAGAAGAATTTTTATTTTTTTCATATAGAAAATAATGAATAAATTGTTTAAGAATAGTAACCAAATTCATAAAAAAATTCGATTCATTTTAGCTACAAAAAAGTTGAGATTTGAATCGAATTTTTAAAATAATTTGTTTAACAAAAATAATTATACCATTCTAAAAATTTCTTAAATAATCTTCGTATGATTTTTCAGATTATATTGATCCCTAAGTAAATAAAAAAATTCTGCAAGATTTTGCAGAATTTTTTTTGATTGTTACTAATCAAGATCCGATTGAACTCGAAAATTTCCCTGAATACTAATCACCCGATTGGTAATAATTAAACAGTGCTCATCATATTTGCGCACCATTTCAGTAATCTTGGGCACTTCTTTATAAAAACAAACAATTTCGATATTTGGGTGACTTTTTAGTGAATATCCCCCGATAGAGCGATTGATCGTAAAAGCATGAGCAAGTTTTTCAGCTAAAAAAACTTCCCGGATTTCTTCGATTTTGTCAGTGTAAATTTTTAAAGAAACCACATCATATTGCGGATAAAATTTTTGGGTTACTTGCTTACGAATGAATGCTGATAACAAAGTGGCTAATAAGACTGGAGAAAATAAATTTTGAACATCAACCACTCTTCTTCCAGTTCAATCGGGTGAATGGTTGACAAAAATTGCATAAGGAATAAACGAACCAAGAATGAAGGATACAAAAGTAATTACTAAATTAATATACATTGTTACTACACCAAAAAATTTCATGGTTTTTTTACTGTAATAAAAAAGATATCAATCTAATCCTCCTCGACATCCTCCTAAAATAAAAATTAAAGCTGCTGGAAAAGAAGTGAAAAATCCGGTTGCTAACCCATAAATTAAAATAATTACAACCCGTGATGAATCATTTACAAATTCGCCACTACTTAATTTTTGCACATTGTGTCACAAAAGAATTTGAATATTAGCAGCGCGTAATTCTTGATTAAAGGTTAATGGATCACCGAAAATAAAGAAATTATTTAATTGGGGAATTGAAGAAATAATTAATCCGGTAATTGTGCCTGAAATAATGTTAATGATCGAAATGATTGCAAATTGTTTGCCCACTTTAAAATACCCAAAAAAAGCAAAGGGAATATTGAAAAATAAGTTTAACGACCAGAATAATAAATTAAAAACGATCTTAGTTTGGTATTGTGAATAACCTGAAAAGGTCATTTCAAAAAAGACTAATCGAGAAATTCCTTGAAAGAGGCCAAAAATACCTAAGTTGTAGATTCCCGCATTCTGAAGAAAAAAGAAACTAAAAACCCCAATAATTGCGCCAATGATGGCTGATAATAAATAGCGTCGTAAAATATTTTTACGATCATAATACGAAGTAAATTTTAGGCTGCCAAAATTAATACTACGAACATTAATCTGACCATAGTTTCACTCTTTACTAAAAATTTTTTTAAATCCCTTTTGGAATTTATCTTTTTTTAGTTGGTCATCAATCATAAATCCACCTTTTTTGATTTAAATTTGCATTTTTTAGCGTTAATTTTGACAATTCCTTTCTTAAGGATTAATTATATGCTAATAATTTTAGCCTGATTAAAAAATCACTTAAATCCCGATTAAATACTCTTTATTCATAAGTAAAAAGAACCTTCTTTTTAGTCATTAGTTGCCGAATTAATTCAACCAATTCAAAAAGTTTTTTAATTCATAAAACTTTAAAAAATTTTTTTATTCTCATTTAATTTTGTTAAAATTACTCACGTTTATATGATGTTGTGCGGTTTTTTTAATTACTGCTGTGATTAACAAAAATTAGAAACAAATTCAATGACAACTCGTGGGTGCGACTCAGTAAATTATTTTTGCGATGGTCAACTTTAAGGTTCTGTCCGATTAAAATTGGTTAGTTAGTTTCAACTATGCAACCATCAGTTCTTTCTTTAGACTTTAGGTCATGCAAGGGAAAACTAGTGTGCGCTAGATGGTACGAAGCTGACAATGTTTAAGAAGCACATTGCCGGCAAGAAGCTCAACAAGAAAGTAAGATATTGTTTTTTTACTTTACCAGGCGTCAAATGAATGTTGAAGATAATATTTTAGCAATTGCGTCTTTAATTCGAGAAGCTAATCAACGGATTATGATAGTTTCACAAAACTTTATAGCGAAAAACCCAAGGCTTCACTCCTTGGGTTTTCTTTTTGTATAATTAAGCCATTAAAAACCAAAAAGTATTTAGTGTATGAAAAAAACAGTAAAAAATCTTGTTAATTGATTAAGAGCTTTTGTCGGATTAATTTCAATTGCTAATCTGCTTGCTTGCTTCTTTTTTTGAATTTTAGCAATTAACATTTGACGAAGTTTGTCGCGAATTGTTTTATTAACAATTAATACTAACTTTATTTTTTTGGATATTAAATCTAGTCTTATTGGTATGAGTATTAGTTTTGGCATTAGTTTAATCTTCATTGTTCTTTTTTGATACCATTCCTATCATATCCAGCAATGAAAAATGAAGAAATGAACTTTTTATAATTTATTTTTCATCATGCCTTTTGGGTTTTTAACTTTTTATTATTTTATCAATTCAGGTTATTGGGGTCTAGAAAATGGACAATTTGATTATGTTTTAAAAAGCCCTAAAGAAGTGATTGATCATCTCCCTCCCAAAGAAATACAAAAACCTTTATACAACCGGGAAAAAATAATTGCTAAAACTAAATTACAATTTCAAACTTTAGAAAAAAATGGTTTAATTAAAGAAGCAAATTTTTTAGCTCAAAAAATTTTTCATCAAAGTAGTTGAAAAACCATTAATTTTGATCAAGTTTCCATTAAAGACTTTTTCACTTTTAAGGCCGTTTTAGAACGCGTCCCTCGAAAAGATCTATTAAAAGTCAGTTTCAATCTTCAATTACACACTGATTATAATTTTGCTTTTGGCTTAGTGAATGATCGTTTAAAAGCCAAACAACAATATTTGCAAGTTTTTCTAGTGATTGATCGGACAATCACAACTTATGAAGAATTAGTAGAACTTACTTATCAACTAAAACAAGTATTTCAATCAATTGATAGTGTCTTCGTGGGCGTTTATACTAACAAGGTTCACAAAATATATTTCAATCGTCCCAAAAAATAAATTATAATCACCTTTAATTTTGAAAAGGTTTTATCATTTCAAAGAAAATCAGTAAACATAAGAAACCAATCATGCATCTTATTATTGATCATCCTTTAATTAAGGATAAATTATCTCGCATGCGAGATGAAGAAACTAGTTCAGTAATTTTTCGTAATAATTTATACGAAATTACTCAATTAATTGCTTATGAAGCAACCAAAAATTTCTTAATTAGTCCCAAAGAAATTCAAACTCCAGTTGCTAAAACCATTGGATATCGACTAAAAAATGAGGTAGTTATCGTGCCCATTTTACGCGCTGGATTAACTATGTCTGATGCTTTATTAAATTTAATGCCTAATTCTAGTATTGGTCATATTGGTCTTTACCGAGATGAAAAAAATCTAGTCCCAATTAAATATTACGAAAAAATTCCTACTAACGTTAAAAATAGTGATGTAATTATTTGTGATCCAATGATTGCAACCGCCAATTCCATTATTTCTGCTATTGAAATTATTAAAACTTATCAACCATTAACAATTTCTGTCATCGGCTTAGTTGCTGCACCTGAAGGATTAACTAAATTAAAACAAGTTCATCCAGATGTCAAAGTTTTTTGCGCTGCATTAGATGAAAAATTGAATGATAAAGGTTATATCGTACCAGGTTTAGGTGATGCTGGTGATCGGTTGTTCAAAACTAAATAATTCTGATAAAATCGACAACTATCTGCTTATTTTAAGGAGATAGTTTTTTATTTTTTACTCTGTAAAATTTTTTTAATTGATTTAATTTTTAAAGAAAATTTTTAAATTAAATCCCATTCTTTGTATAAAATGAAGTTCACTAAGTATTAACACAATATTATTCCATTGAATAATTAATCATTTAGTTAATACATTTGATACAAATATATAAAACAAAAATAAAAGATAACTTTTCAAAATAAATAACATCAGTTATTTATTTTGATATGCAACAGCAAATCTTTCTTAAACATGTTCAAAAATAAATTTAAGAAGCTAAAGTTGCGAAAAAGAATGACTTGATTATCTCTAGGATTATTGTCAACAGTTACTCTTGCAGCTTGTGCTCCGAAAATTACTAATCGCTTTCTTCGCAACGAAATGAATAAAAGCGGTTTGAAAAATTTATCAAATGAAGATCTAGTTCAAAAATTAACTAATAATTACAAAAGAAGTGAATTTAAAGACTTAAAATTTTCTGATAATTTTTACAAACCCAGTCAATTGGGTAAAATATCTGATCTTTTCAGTGAATTCAGTGAATTTGGTTATGATATTGATTTAAATTTTTTATTAAATTCATTCGTTTATAAAGAATCAATTACTAAATTATCCACTCCAGATATCACTAATGATATTTTAGATAATTTACGGTTTTTAACTTTTTTAGAGCCAAACATTGCCATTGATTTTGAGAAATTAGATTTACAGTTCCAATTAGAACATTTATCTAAAACCCAATCAATTTTAAATAACTTCCGGTTAGTATTTGAATTAACTAACAGCGATGATAATGAATTTAAATTATTTAATAAAATTGTTATTCAACCCAATTCTAAAGTACAAATAACTGTGCTAGCAGAACAGGTCAATGTTGAACCCTGATATCGTAAGAGTAATACTTATGAGGGTGACATTGAAAAATATTTTTCTTCCTGAAAATTAAGTCGCAGAAGTGAACCAATTAATGTTGATGTTGCTTATTTACAAAAATTTGTTTATGATTCTGCTAAACTCAACGAACAATCTGCGATCAGTTCTAGAGCTAATGTTTCATCAGATGAAACCAATAATTTTTTACAAGTTGATGATTTAGAAGTACTGATTCACCGAAGTTTTGCTCACAATATTTATTACACTCAAATTAATGAGTCATACGATTTCAAAAATATTTATGAAGAGGCAACACAAAAAATTAATCGTCTAACTCCCGAACAAATTAAAGCTGATCTGATTAATAATGAAATTAATATTAATCGAATTTATTATGCTAATGTCGCTCGTGATGTTGATAGCATTCTCAAATATTTTACTACCCCTAACATTCGTCAAAATAATGGTGAACTTTATTCAATTTTAGATTTACTTTATTTCAATCCAACTAAAGAATCTAAAGAAACATTGTTAAATAATTTTGACATTCCCAATTTTGCTAGAAATATTTTAATTAATATTTTCACTCCTGAAAATGGAGAAACTTTACCACCTTTAGAACAGATTTATGCTTTTATTGATGCACTTTTAAACAATGATTTTTATTCATATGTTTTTAAATATTTAGATATTCAAATCATTTGAAAACAAGATCCAGTCATTAATTTAACTAATCCTGAAGCTCCTAAAGTTTCCATGGAGTATACTAAAAAAATTACTTTTAAAAAAGATTTAGCTTTTGCTTTAAAGGGTCAAGGTCAATATAACGGTAAGTTAATTGATTATGATGTGACAAAATTATTTAATTTAACTAAATTTTTAGATGCGCTTGGTTTTCCCTTAACTGGTAACAATAGTGCTAGTGGAATTTTATCTACTTTAATGGAAAACTTAAAATTAGATGATTTAAAAATTCCTGCTAACACCTCTGTTGCAATGACTTATCGAGTTGATAATGGTAATTTATTATTAGACATGCCAGGAACTTTTGATGTAAACATTGTACCTAATTTTACTTTAGGTTGACAAATTGATCAAGCACATGTTAGCATCGATTTATCTGGTTTATATCCGTTGCTCATGTCAATTTTTGAGAAATTTAATCAATTTCAAACTCGGTTAAATAATACTGATTTTCTTGGTTTGATTGGTTTGCCAGGACTGGTAACAAAAGCTCAAGCTGGTGATTTAAAATCGCTGTTTGAACTATTAACTTATTTTTATGTTCCGCATTCACAATCTAAATCAGAATGAATTAATAAGAATGAAACAATTTTAACTAGTGAACAATTGGCTTCAAGGGTTAAACGGCCAATTGAATTATTATTTGAAGAATTCGTGCGGCAACCATTTGTTTTAACTAATAGCCATATTGGTGCTGGAGTTTCTAGTGCTTTTTATGAAATTCCTAAAACCATCAATTCGGTACCTTTATATTCTGCTTCTGCATCTGATCCAAATACTTACCAAATTAATTCTGAATTAGATTTAGAAACTTTAAGCACATTCGCTCCAGCGGCTGATATTGCTAGATCTGGAATCAACTATCAAAATCCTGATCTTTTTCAAATTGTTTGAAAAAGTGGCTATGAAAAAACTCAAATCGATAGTTATAACACTTTCTTCTCTCAAGAAAGTACGACGATTGATAATGGCGGACGCGATATTGCTTATCAAAAAATTTTAGAAAGTGTTCAATCAGATAACGATGTTAATCAAGATTTGATTAACCGTTTACAAGCAGCTGCTAAAACTAATTATCACAATCCATTAAACCAAGATATTATTCCCCAAATTTCTATTAATAAAATTCCTTTGTTGCAAGCAGTTGAAAAAATTTTACAGCAACCATTAGTTCCCAATAGTCGCTTAGCCAAATCCCCATCAATTTTAAAAGCCTTGCAAACCCTAATTTCTAGTATTGTTGAATTAGATGCTTATGTCATTACAACTACTTATCCTTCTAATTCCAATCAATTTGGTAAGGATAGTAATGGAAAATACAGTGCTAAAATTGAGATGATTAAATCAATTTATTTTAATTTCATCTCGCCTAAAATTAATTTTGATAATCTCAAATTCCCCGATGCATCAACCATTTTTAAAGAAATTTAAAAATCAACAAAAAACCAACCACTAATAGTGGTTGGTTTTTTGTTTGGATAATTATGATTTATTGATTTAATTGTGGTAGTTTTTCTTTAGCAACTAAATCTTCGTGTTCAACATTTAAGTTACGAATTCATTGCATTTTGAGTTTCATTAGTTCAAACCCACCCCATTTAATGATGTCTGATGCATAGAATAAAACTGTTGATAAAGCTAAATTTTCGCGTAAAGTTGACGAATAAGGTAAGATTGCATAAACAATAATTGCTAACCAAACAATTTGCAAAATCCCTGAAATCATGTTTGCTAATGAAACAATATTACTTCTGCCGCCTGATCCAATAATTCGTAATGTTGTTAATAATAACATTCAAATTGGATTATAAACAGCTGCAACCCAAACGGTTTCACGTAAATGATTTAAATAAAAGGCTTCAGCCTTTCACGCAGTTGCAGTCGCTTCGGCTTCTGAAGCATGTTTTACATTAACCATGTAATTATAAGCGCTAATATGAACTCCCGATGCAAACCCAGGAATAAGAGTTAAGATATAAATTAGAAGTGCTGTGGCAATTGTTAATGATAGTGCAACTAAAAAATTGATTCCCATTACTTTCTTCGAATTTCTCAGAGCCAGCTGCCAATCACCAATCCCGATAAATCGACCTACAAAATAATTAATATTGCCATTAATCGCTTGAAAACTTGAAGTCATCAAATTAGCAATCGCTAAAGCTAACCCTAACACTCCTGGTCCTGTTACTTGATATTCTTCGGGACCTAATGAAGGAAACCCAAAATTTCATAATGATGAACGGAAAACAACTAAATTAATTGCCACACTATAAATTAATGTGCCTAAAATTCGTTTGTTAAATTGGATAAAAATCACTTTTGAAAACTTTCAAAACAAAAAGTAATTAATCATGATTTCCCGTTTAGCACGGTATAAAAACACCACACTTAAAATTAAACCTACTCCAGTTGCAATGACTGAAGCATAAGCTGTGCCGACTGCGCCTCATTTGGCAACATAAACAAACAATAAATTAAAGATAATGTTAGTAAATAAAGTAATTAAAGTGGAAATAAATGATAATTTAGCAAACGCCACTTCACGTAATAAATTGCCTGAATTATAAGCAAACGCTAACAAAACTCAACTAATCGCAATAATTCGTAAATACTCAATTGTTTGGGCGGGATCACGATCCTGACCGTGAGAGAAAACATCTAAAAAAGGACCAGGCACACTTCAAGCCACAATTGCAAAAATTAGTGTAATTAATAAAGAAAAACTAATTCGGTAATTGACGACTTCAACTACTTGTTGGTATTTTTTGGCCCCATAAAACTGACCCACTAAAACCGAACCAAAAACGCCCACACCAATAAAAAAACTAGTAATCACTGCAGTTCAGGAATTAGCAAACCCTAATGAAGCTGTGGCATTAGGAATAGAAGTCACCATGAAATTATCAACGAATGAATTTAGGGCGAAAAAAAGAGCACCAAAAACAATCGGAATTGTTTTTGCTAAATATAATTTCCATTCAGCACGATTATCTGGAAAATATGCTTTCAGCTTGGATAAAATCTGCATAATTTTGTTCTCGATCTTCAAAAAAGATAAATAAAAATACACACAATTTGTGTGTATTTTTTTGAATTCAGATTTGAGTTTATAAATCAAAAAAATCTTTGCTAATAATTTTAACTAATTATTTGTTGTTAGATTTTTTTCTTTTAACCCATCATGTTCCACATTCAGATTACGAATTCATTTCATTTTTCATTTCATTAATTCGAAACAAGTTCATCTTAAGAAATCAGAAGCAAAAAAGACCACAGTAGCTAAAGGCAAATTCTGGCGTAAAACTGGTGAATGCGGTAGAATCACATAAACAATTACAGTTAATCATAAAATTTGGCCCACTCCTGTTAACAAGTTAACAGTTGAAACCGCATTGCTACGTCCTCCTGCGCCCACAATCCGCAAAGTGGTTAATAGTAACATTCAAATGGGGTTGAAGGCTGCGGTTACTAAAACAGTGTTGCGTAAAGTATCTAGGTAATAAGCTTCAGCTTGAGATGCAACTGCTGCAGCACTGGCTTCAGATGCTCCTGGTGTACTAATCATATGTTCATAAGCACTAGTGTAAACACCCGAAGCAAATCCGGGAATGACTGTGACAATTACAATAAAAATTGCAGTTGATAGACTTAATCATAGTGAAACTAGAAAATTAACTCCCATGACTTTTTTGCCGTTTTTTAAAGCAAGTTTTCAATCATCGGTTCCAATATAACGGCCCACAAAATAATTAATGTTGCCATTAATCGCTTGAAAACTTGAAGTCATCAAGTTAGCCACCGCTAAAGCTAAACCTAATACTCCAGGTCCAGTCACTTGATATTCGCTCGGACCTAAAGTTGGAAAACCAAAGTTTCATAAAGAAGATCTGAAGATTACTAAATTAATTGCTAAAGAATAAATAATAGTACCTAACATACGACGGTTGAATTGAATCATGATCGCTTTAGAAAATCTTCAAAACATGAAATAGTTAACCGTAATTTCCCGTTTAGCTTTGTACATAAATGCGACATTTAAGATCAAAGCCACAACCCGAGAAATAACCGAAGCATACGCGGTTCCTACTGCGCCTAAATTTGCGACATAAACAAAAATTAAGTTAAACACAATATTAGTCACTAACGTAATTAATGTTGAGATAAATGATAATTTGGCAAATGCAACTTCGCGTAACAAATTCCCTGAATTATAAGTAAATGCTAATAAAATTCAAGAAATGGCAATAATGTTTAAATATTCAATTGTTTGGTTTTGATCACGGTCTTGACCGTGAGAGAAAACATCTAAAAATTGAGCAGGTGCAGTTCAAGCCGCAATTGAAAATGCTAACGCAATAATTAACGAAAAACTAATTCGATAATTAATGACTTCAACCACTTCCTTATATTTTTTAGCCCCATAAAATTGACCAACTAAAACCGAACCAAATCCACCAACACCAATAAAAAAGCTGCTGATTGCTGCGGTTCAAGAGTTTGCAAATCCTAATGAAGCTGTCGCATTAGGAATTGAGGTTACCATGAAGTTATCGACAAATGAATTTAACGCAAAAAAGATTGAACTAAAGATAATTGGCACTGTTTTGACAAAATATAATTTTCATTCTGATCAATTTTCAGGGAAATAAGTTTTTAGTTTCGAAAATATAAACATTGACAAATAATTAAAAATCCATTAATATATACGAAAAATACACACATCTGTAAGGTGTGTGTATTTAAATTGAATGTGTAAGTTGATTATTAAAAAATTAGGCTAATTTATTTTCAGCAATGACTGCTTTCAAAGCGTCTAGTGCTACTGCTTCATCCTCACCATCAACAACCAGTTCCACTTCAGCACCGGTTTTTACACCTAAAGCCATCAGATTCATTACTGATTTGACATTGGCTTTCTTTTCACCATAAAACAATTCAATCTTGGAATCAAATCTAGAAGCTACACCAACTAATTTTGTTGCTGGACGTGCGTGTAAACCAATCGGGTCTAATACTTGAAATTTGTACTTTAACATTTATTATGTATCCTTGATAATTTTTATCAAAATCACTGTAATTTTAGCACATTTCTAATAATTGCAGAGAATCTTAACAATTAAAAATTTGAATGTAATTAAATTATAAACCATCGAATCAACCATGCTCTTTTATTTTCGGGTTTAAGTTCATAACCAATGCTTTTAAAAATATTTTCAATTCGAATTTGAACCATAGAAATTTGATCACTAATTAGAATATTAAATAATTATCACCAAGTTTTTTTGGTTAAAATTATTATTTATCCACTTATTATCAACTTTGAGGAAATTTCGGATGGATCCGCGTATTGAAAGCATCCTAATTAATACTGAAGAATTAGATGCAGGAATTAAAAGAGCTAGTGATTATATAAATCAAACTTATCAACATAACCCTCAACCACCAATTATTATCGGGATTTTAAAAGGCTGTATCCCCTTTATTGGCAAACTGTTACCTGGAGTTAGTATTGATGTTGAACTTGATTTTTTAACTGTCACTTCCTATCATGGTATTCAACGTAATCATAATGTGAAAATTGTGACTGATTTAGTAACTAATGTTGAAAACCGTGACGTCATTCTTGTTGAAGACGTTGTTGACACCGCTAACACTATTGCTAAAATTAGCGATTTAATTAGAATGCGAAAAGCTCGTTCATTAAGAATTGTGACTTTATTAGATAAACCATCCCAACGTTTACAAGATTTAAAAGTTGATTTTGCTTGTTTTACAATTGAACCCCATTTTGTTGTGGGGTTTGGGTTGGATTATTTACAACTTTTGCGCAATTTACCTTACATTGGTATTTTAAAACCAGAAGTATATAAAAAGAAAAAGTAGCTGATTTAATTTAATCGATAAAAAAACATCCAATAATAAATTGGATGTTTTTTTAATGTCTATAGTGATCTTTTATTAATTAGCTTCTTAAACCTAAAACTTTAATTAAATCACGGTAAGCATCAATGTTGCGTTTTTTCAAATAGTTTAGTAAACGGCGACGTTGGGAAACTAATTTGAACAAACCTCGTTTAGAAGAGAAGTCTTTTTTATTAACTTTTAAGTGTTCAGTCAAAGATTTAATTCGTTCAGTTAATAAAGCAACTTGAGCTTGAGTAGATCCAGTATTGGTTGCTGAACCACCAAAAGTAGTAATTAGTTCGCTTTTGCGTTCTTTAGTAATTGCCATGATGTGCAATCCTTTCATTATTTTTTTAAACATTTCTACCTAGATATAATTCTGAAAGGTAAATTATCCCAAGTAAAAATAATAACCGTAAAATTATAACTTATTTTATTTGTTCAATGGTGTTTAATTTTTGCAATAAAGTTTTTTTATTTTCTTCTCAAACTGGTAAAGCCAAAATTTCATTTTTATTACTATCAATAATAATGGTGTCGGTTTGATGGGTATTTAAATCAATTTTGGAAAATCGGTTAAATCGTTTGCGAGTGTTAAATTGAATGAATTTGGTTTTAGTATTTTTCAACTCATCAATATCAAAATTTCGGTGCAATAATTGATCTTGGGTGTTAAAAAACCAATCAGTAATACGGTGGTTTGGTTCATGAGATCATAAATAGTCATTGTTGTTTAATCAACCAATTCAACTATTTTGATAAGCTAAAAATAAATGCGGTTCTTCTAAAGATGAAAAATTAAATGTTAAAGAACGATAAGTTTCTTGAGAAGTGACGCTCAAATAACTAAACTTGCGTAATCGCCCATCGTAGTTATTAACCCCGATATACAAGCAATCTTTTTTAGGATTAATTTCTAAAACTTTAGCTAATTTATATAATGCATTTATTCGGGTAGCATTAATAGGACTAATATATAAATGATTCTTAGCTAAAAAAACATCAGCCTTAACAATTAAGTTAATTTTGGATAAAAAATCTTGTTTAATTTGAGCAATGTTTTCATCTTTGTCATAATGGAAAATAATTTCGACACTTCCAATGACTAATTTATTAATTGCATTTAAAAATTCATTCCAAGAACGGAAAAACTCAACTTTACCTCCGCCTTCATTCAGGATTTTATTATTACAGTAGTTATAAGCTCAGTCGTTTAATTCATAAGAAATTTTTCGACCATTCAAATCATTAATAATAACCACTAAGTCCCGGAGTGTGGCAATATGAGCAATTGCTTTTACTGTATTAGGATCAAATTTTTTCTGAAACATCATAGCATCAGCTGCAATGTTAAAAATAAATGAACCCGAATTAGCAATAATATAGCCACTACGAATTTTTAGTTTTTTAATTTGATCGACACAGTCCATGAGATTTTCATTAGACATAATGACCAAGTTTTGTTCGCCACTGATTTTTTGTAACAAACGCTTCATGTTTTGCAACAAATCTAGATCATAGTCAAAACTATGAAAAAAATCAATGTCAAAAACAATTAATTTCGAATCAAAGATCATATTAAAGCTTTACAGATGGTTGTTGATTTAAGCGAATTAACTCTTTAACAAATTGGTCGTAACTAATTTGAACGCTTGCGTCTTCGCCATATTTACGGTAATTTATTTCATTTAAATTAGCAACTTCTTTATCACCGATTACAATTTGATAAGGAATTTTTTGAATTTGAGCGTTACGAATTTTTTTAGCTAACCGTTCGGTTGAATGATCCACAAAACTACGTAAATTTAATGATTGTAATTTCTTATTTAATTCATTAGCAGCTGAAACATGTGTTTCATTATTAACTGGGATAATAACAATTTGTTTTGGACTTAATCAGAGTGGTAAATTTCCTTTATATGTTTCTAATAAAATTGCAATAAAACGTTCTAAAGTACCAATAATCCCCACATGAATCATAATTGGTTGTTGTACATTACCATGATCATCAATATAATGTAATTTAAACTTTTTGGGCAATAAGAAGTCTAATTGAATTGTAGCAACTGTGATCATTTTTCGACCAATTGTTTCCATCTGAAAATCAATTTTGGGACCATAGAAAGCAGCTTCGCCAATAATTGGTACATAATTGATTTTTAAGTCTTCTAAAACAGCTTTTAATTGACTTTCAGATTCGGACCACATCACTGGATCATTAATGAATTTTTGTTTATCATCAGGATCGTGTAATGATAGATCAATTCGGCTGAATTTAACCCCAAATCCAGTTGCAGCAGTTTTAATCATACTATAAGCTGTTTCAATGAATTTGGTGATTTGATCAGCACCTAAAAATGCATGATTGTCAATTAATTCCATTGAACGTACTCGTTCTAATCCGGTTAATCCCCCCGAATGTTCATACCGGTGTAAAATGGCATTTTCACCATAAATTTTGGGCAGCATTTTATAAGATCATAATTGTTTTTGAAATAAAACAATATGGTGTGGACAAGTCATAGGTCGTAAAACATATTCACGGTTTTCTAGAGCGATAGGGGGGAAAATATTTTCTTGATAGTGATCCCAGTGACCTGAAGTTTGATATAGTTCTTTAGAACCCAAAATAGGTGTAGTTACCAAATCAACACCATGAGCCACTTGAATTTGATTGACAAATTTGGTAATTAAATTTTTAGTAATAGTGCCGTTTTCTAATCATAATGGTAGTCCCGCTCCAATTAGAGGATCAAAACTAAAAATACATAAATCATGCCCCAATTTACGGTGATCATAAAGTTTTAGTTCTTCCAAAATTTTTAGATGGTTTTCTAAATCATCTGCATTATCAAAAGCTACTCCATAAATTCGAGTTAAACTTGGATTATTAGCATCACCCCGCCAGTAAGCTGAAGAAATTTTTAATAATTCAAAAGCTTTAATTTCTTGGGTATTGTGAACGTGACCCCCTTTACATAAATCAAAAAAGTGGGCACCAGTATAAACAACTTGTAAATCATTACCTTCTAACTCAGCAATAATTTCGGTCTTATACGGATTGTTTTGATAAAAGGTTAATAATTCTTGTTTAGTTTTCATCTGGGATGAAAAGACTAATTTTTGTTTGATAATTTGTTGCATGGTTTTTTTGATTTTGTTGAAATCTTTAGCAGATACTGAAGTTTCACCAAAATCAACATCATAATAAAATCCCTCAGCAATTGCTGGACCAATTGCTAATTTAGCATGTGGATAGAGTTTTAACAATGCTTCAGCTAAAATATGTGCTGCACTGTGATTTAATTCATATTTAATTTCTGACATAAACTTGGATCTCTCTGA
Source organism: Mycoplasmoides fastidiosum (assembly GCF_024498275.1). Classification (GTDB taxonomy): domain Bacteria; phylum Bacillota_I; class Bacilli_A; order Mycoplasmatales; family Mycoplasmoidaceae; genus Mycoplasma_N; species Mycoplasma_N fastidiosum. The sequence continues at coordinate 83,043 of NZ_CP101809.1, read as the reverse complement.
TCATTTCGCTTCATAGAATTGAAATGATCACTAAAAATTCATTTGTTGATAAGTTCTAGGAAAAGGTAAAGTATCTTTAATATTGTCCGTTCCCGTCACATACATCACTAATCGATCAAATCCAACTCCGAACCCAGCAGAGCGATAATAACCATATTTACGTAAATCAAGGTATCATTGCATGGAATCAAGTTCAATGTTCAATTCTTGACAACGTTTTTTCAAAACATCATAGCGATATTCCCGCTCAGATCCCCCAACTAATTCACCAATTCCAGGAACAAGTAAATCAGCAGCAGCTACTGTAATATCATCATCATTTACTTTCATATAAAAAGCTTTAAGTGATTTTGGATAATCAAAAATAAAAACTGGTCCCTTAACAACTTTTTCACACAAGTAACGTTCGTGTTCAGTTTTTAAATCCATACCAAAATGAATATTGTTTTCTTCAAAAGTAACTAATCCTGCTGCAGAATCATTTTTTAAAGTTACCACAGCATCTTTATAATTCATACGTGTAAATTTTTTATTAACTACTTCATTCAGTGTTGGTACTAAATTTGGTTTTTTATTAGCTTGAGCTAAATAATTTAATTCTGTTTTGCAATTAGTTAAAACATGATTCAATAAGTGTTTTAAAAGATTTTCGATTAGTTCTAAATTATCATCTAATGTTGCAAAACTTACTTCTGGTTCTAACATCCAAAATTCTGCGGCATGACGATTGGTAAATGATTTTTCGGCACGAAAAGTTGGTCCAAAAGTGTAAACCCTTTTTAATCCTAAGGCAAAAGCTTCGGCATGTAATTGTCCAGAAACTGATAAACGTGCTGGCTTTTTAAAAAAATCTTGGTTGTGTTCCATTTTTTGAATTTCAAATGCTTCACCAGCCCCTTCACAATCAATCCCTGTAAAAATAGGTGCATGCAGTCAAACGAAATTTAAACAAGCAAAAAAGTTATTAATTGCTGTACTTAATTGATTACGAACCATTTGAATTGCTTGAAAATATTTGGTACGATGTCGAACATGAGCAATAGTTCTTAAAAATTCAGGTGTTTGTTCTTTTTTTTGAATGGGAAAGTTTTTACAACTTGCTAAAACAACAATTTCTTTAGCTTGTAGTTCATAAGGTTGAGCAGCATTCGGAGTTTTTTTAAAATTACCACTTACTCGTACGGCTGCTCCCAACTCAATCTTAGTCGCTTCTTCGAAACCTAAAGTTTCGTTTTCTTTATAAACTACTTGTAAATTATTAAAACTAGATCCATCGTTCAATTCCAAAAAACCAAGAACTTTACCACTTTTGCGATTAGTTACTGCTCAACCGACAACGTGAATGAATTCGAGTTTATCTTTCTGAGCTTCAATTTCTTTAATGTCAATAACTTGCATTTCTTATTTTCCGTTCTTTTCTTCCAATTTTTCAATTTTTTCAATTCGAGCACAATGTCTTCCTGCTTCAAATTCCGTTGTTAAAAAAGTTTGAGTGATCTCGGTATTTTCAATAAAACTTGTAAACCGAGAAGATAAACATAAAACATTTGCTTTGTCATGAGCGACTGCATAATATGCTAAATCTTTACGATCAACTAAAGCTGCACGGATACCTCGAAATTTATTTGCAGCAATCGTAACTCCAACACCAGAACCACAAATAATTAACCCATAACTGTCCGGATCATTTTGTACTTTTAAACAAACTTTTTCAGCAATATCTGGATAATCATAAGCAGCAAAACTGTCTGTACCTAAATCTTCAAATGAACAATTAATCTCATTTAAAAAACGTTTCATATATTCTTTTTGACCAAATCCAGCATGATCAGCACCAAGATAAATTTTTTTAACTTTTATTTGATTCATTTTCTTCATTTTCCTTCTTAGAATTTAAATAATCATTAACAAAATAACTTCATTTAGGATTTTGAAATTTAATGTTAGAGTTTTTGTTTTTTTCAGCAATTTCGTTTCATGAATGATTATAATTTTTTATTTTATTATTTTTGGATTCAGCTTTAACAAGTTCTTCAATGTAATCTCGATTGTCGTATTGAAAAATATCAAAACCAAAAGTAAATTGAAAAAAAGTTCAGTAAATCATCATCCCTAAATTTAATAAACAAACTGATGCCATGAAAAAACCTAGATAACCCACAGCAGAAATATTACCCGGAAAACTAAATCCAATAGTGCTACCATTAAATTCATAATAATTTTTTACCACGATGAAATTAATGATTAAACCAATCATGTAAACTGATTGGCTAATTAGAAAAAAAATTGAACCGTTTTTCAAAAATTTAATTCGGTGAGGCTTTAGTTTATTTTTTTGAAAAAGATAATCTTTATTAGCTAATCATAAATAAGCAACTGCTAAACTAAAACTGATAAGTGAAGTAAAGGCAATGTATAAAGGGTATAGTAGTCCGCCAAAAAAACTATCATTTAAATCAGCAATTAAAATCATAAAAATTGCTAATGATGAAATCATGAAAGCTGATGCAATTGGTGCAAAATTTCAGTACCAAGTTCTTCATCTAAAATTTAATTTACGGCTATTCATTTATTTCAAACCCTCTATTGCAAAATAGAAATAATTAATTAAAGCAATTGCTGCAGTTTCACTTCTTAAGATATTATTACTTAATTTTATACTAATTGCCTTATCAGTTAGAATTTCAAATTCTTCTTTACTAAATCCACCAGCAGGACCAATAATTAAAGCAATTGTTTTCTGCATTTGAGTTCTGGTTATTTGTGCAAACTCTAATAAACGTGAACGTTCATCAGCGAACAATACCAAATCGTACCGTTCTAATTCTTCAAACATTCTTTCAGAATCAATCAGCGGTTTAATTTGGGCTAAATTAATTCGATTGGATTGTTTTGCGGCAGTTTCAATGATTTTTTCTAAGCGATCAATACGAATTACATCATTTTTTTGACAACGACTAAACAAAACTGGCACAAAAACATCACAATCCAATTCAGTCAACTTTTCAACCATTAAATCCCAAATTTTTTGTTTGGTTAATGGCAAATAAAAAGTAATTTGATATTGTTTAGTTTGAGCAACTGCTACTTCTTCAACTAATTCACAAACTACCTCTTTAGAATTAATTTTGGTTACTTTACAAAAAAATTTTTGTTGGTTATAAATACATAAAATTTTTTCATTGGTTTTTAATCGCAAAACCCTGTAAGCATGATAAACATCATCAAGTTCTAAGTAAAAAATATTTTTGATTCTTCTTTTAACAAAAAATTGACGCATTACAAACTCTTAAAATAATTATCCAAAATCGCGTTCACCAATTTGTAATCTTGATTAGCAGAATATTTTTGAGCTGTTATCACTGCTTGTTGAATCAAAACAGATTTAGGCGTTTGCATCGCATGAAATTCTGAAATTGCTTCCAAAATAATTGCTAATGTGGTTTTTTGTAGACGTTGCAGCGTTCATTTATTACTTAAAAAACTTTCTGAAATTTTCATTAATTCTAATTTGTTATTTAAATAATAATCAAAAACTGCAATTTCGAATTTAGTTCACTGATCATAATCAACAATGCGACTTTGATAATCATGAAAAGGAAAAGCAAAACTTAAATCAGCAAAAATTGTTTGAATAATGTTGACTCTACGTTTTCAAAATGGTAAATTCTGTTTATCATTACTTTCCATGATTTATTCTTCCTTTTGCAAAAAAACTTTATAATTTTGGTTTTTTAGAAAACGATATTGTTCCATTTCGTTTCTTCAAAAACCTAAAATAATGTATTTCATTTTTTTGTCTAAAACATTTAAATTATTTTTGGCAAAAACATTATCCATGTAAATGAAGCTTTTGTGATATCCATAAAATTTAGTTATTTCATCATTATAAATAAATATCAAAACTTTTGCTTGTTGGTGTTCAAGTAAATGTCGAATCTTATTGCTTGTCAAAAATCTAATTCGATATTCTAATCCTAAAACATTTCTAATATCGTTTCAAGTTAATAAATTAATAATCTTTAAAAAGTGATTTTTTTTATATCTAAATTTTTGAAAAAAGGCATTAAATGAAAAAGATCTTTGTAATGATTGATTAAAACTAGAAATAAAAAAGTCTTTAATTTTTGGCATAAATAAATGAAACTACAAGATTTTCTGATTTTTTAAAGACCATACAAATGGGTTTATTATTTACTCAATAAGATGAATCGATTAAATAGTAAATCTTGGATTCATCAGGATTAGAAAAAATAAAAATATTTCGGCTTTCATAAGCCTCATTGGCAATTTGATTTATCTTAATATCACATTCCAAATCACTTAATTTTTTTAAACCAGGAATTCTTTCTTTCGCTCTAACAACTGCATGTTTAGCTATTTTGATTTTTCCAGTTGCATAGTAACTCATTTTGAATTTCCATTTTTTGTTAATCTATAACAATCATGTTTCAATAACTTATTTAATTATACTCTTAGGATTCATTTGAAGTAATATTTCAAAAATCCAAATGGAATTTAATTTAATTCTGATGTTGATGTTGTTGCTGTTTTTTGTTTATTTATTCCAAAAAATTTGAAAAATTTATTTTGAGAATTGGAATTTTTACGAGTTAATTCGTTAGAAATTTTGACAATTCGCCCTTGACAGGCAAAAATAACATCCTCTCATTTTTTGGCGTTTAAATTTTCTAAAATCATGCGAGAAAATGCAGAATTAAACTTGTCATGTCTCTTTGCTAAAACAAATCAATATTTATACAATTTGATTGCCAATAAACGATATCCCAAAGCATTAGTAATTACTTTTTTATATAACTCTAAATTCTCTGACAAAGCATTAGCTTCATCTTGAGTTTTTATGGCTACATCATAACCTGTTAAAATTTTATCCACAAGTTTAGAACACTTATTTGCACTTTTTTGAATTTCAAGGTAAATTTCATTATTTTCGGGCAATAGCTTTTTGGCATAATCGTTAATTTGAATCATGAAAATTTTTAGAGTTCATTGCTTTTGAACTATTTCTTGAAAATTTTTATTACTTTTAAAAATATTTTCGTTTAATGTCCCCAATGAAAGACTAGTTTCTTTTAGATATTGAGCAATTGATAAATTAATTTCTAAGATTTCATGATTAGTCTTATTCGTCATGTCTTCTTTAGCTTGTGATAATTGTTTATTTGCTGAATTGAGACATAAAATTTTTTCATTCAATTCTTTATTTTGAGTAAAAATTTCTTGAGCTGATTTTTCTACTTCACTTTGTCAATTTTGAATAATTGCTCCAGCTCACTTAATAATGGATTTCAACATAAAATCAGTTTTATTAATAATTTCATCAAGCAAAATAGGCTGATTTAAAATAGCTGTTTCCTGTTTGTTTAAATTAACTTTAGCAGCATAAAAAAAAGCTGCTCTTAACATTGTGTTAACTTTTTTTTCAGAATTATTAAACCTTCCTCTTTTAATGTTTTCCAAAGTTTTTTCATAGTTTTTGTTAATAAATTGATCACACTGATTAATTAATTTCAATTCATTTGCAGAAAAGTGTAAAACTAATTGGTTTTTAGTTTTTCAAGCTTCAGGAAAAACTTTTGCAATTTTTTTCATTTTTTTCAAATTTTCATATGCTTTTAAATTTCATTTAGCATAAACTGAAAGGTTTGAAATTACTTGACTAAAATTTTTTACCAATTCTTCTTTATTAACATCACTAATTAAAGCATTAATTTTTTGTAAATATTTCCTAATACTTTTAATTAATCTAAATAAATCTTCGTTATAAAAATTTTCAGGTAATAAATTATTAACGTAGAAATTATCAATTTCCACATATTTTTGTTTAATACTAATTAATAGTTTTAAACTATCTTCCTTAAATGCCTTAGAGTCTAAAGCATATTTATCAATTTCAGAAATAGCATTTTGTAATTTTTGAATATCCTGATTAATTGAAATAAACTGTTTTTTATAATTTTTAAAATCTGAATATGTTTTTGTTTGACGCAATAAAAAAAGATTTTTTTTCGTAATCTTAATATTGCTTTCCAAACTTTGGATTGATTGTTTTAGAAAATCGGCAATTGATTTTAGTTGCTTATTTTTTGTTGTAATTGTATTAATATATTTTTCACGTTTAACAATTTGACTATTTTCAATTCCATTGAATTGAATTAATAGTTTATTTTCCTTTTTTTGGATAATATGCACAACTAATCAAATCAAACCAACAACTAAAAATATAAAAGCCAAAATTGCTGTAACTGTTAATAATGCTATTTCTAAATTACTCATAATCTCCAATGAAACAAATTTGTACTGAAAATTTTTAATAAATCTAATGTATAATATGAAGGATCATTTTTTAATCAAAAATTTAAGCACTGATTCTTTAATTGTAAATTAAAAAATGATCTTTATTTGTCTATTTTTCTCAAATAGAAAGTAGACAAATTACTACTCAAATTTTACATGAGGTCTTAATGACAAATTTAAAAACCGAAGTTGAATCAGTAAACGCTGAAAACACTGAGCAGGCCCCAAATGTGGAAGCTAATTCAACTGAATCCAAACAAGTAGAAGTTAGTTCTACTGACCCAAATAATTTTTCTGAATCAAATGAAACTGCAGATTCAGAAAAAAAGAAAAAACGATCTGAAGTTCCTTTAATTCCGCTTCCTAAATTAATTGATAGTGGGATTCATATTGGTTTAAAACCCAATAAATGAAATCCAAAAATGAAACCATTCATTTACACTAAAAAATTTAATCATATTATTGACATCCGAAAAACCACTGGTTTTTTAGAAAAAGCTTTTAGTTATTTGGTAGATGTTGTTCGTTCTGGTGGCGAAGTTATTTTTGTTGGAACTAAAAATAAATTAGTTCGTAACTTAATTAAAAGTGTTGCTGAACGTGTGGGCGTATATTATGTAACTCAAAGATGGTTGGGTGGAACTCTAACAAATTTCAAACATATTTCACACTCAATTAAAAAATTAAACGACTTAGACGTTTTATTAGCTGATGAAAGCTTGCAAGCAGGTAGAACCAAAAAAGAATTATTAGATCTTACTCGCGACCGCGATAAATTGGAAAAATTTTATGGCGGAATTAAAAATATGACTAAAATCCCTCAAGTTTTAGTTTGTTTTGATCCTGTAGAAGACATTAATTCTGTATTAGAAGCTAAAAAAGTTGGTATTCCAGTTGTTGCTGTTGCGAACACAAATGCCGATCCTTTATTAGCTGATTTTATTATTCCTGCTAATAATTTTTCTATTCGATCTGCATATTTAATTGTTAACGTTTTAGGTGATGCTATTGCATATGCAAACGATAACCCTACTGTTGTGGCTTATCGTTCCGCTGATGATATTGTGTTACCAGAAATTCAAAGACGCCACAATTTAAATCGAGGAAAAAGAAATAATTATTCTCCAACTCGTACAACCAAAGTACAAGTACATAGCGAAAAAACTGAGGCTAAACCTCAATCATCTGAAGCTCCTAATAATTAATCTCATTAATTTTTTATTAAAACTAATCGTTATATACGATTAGTTTTTTGCGCCAGTAGCTCAGTTGGATAGAGCACATGCCTTCTAAGCCTGCGGTCAGGGGTTCGAGTCCCTTCTGGCGCGCCATTTTAGTTTTAAATACTATTTAAAAAAGTCCGTTAATTATTCAACGGACTTTTTTTATGTATATTATGAATTTATAAATTCGCACTTGATTTTATTTTTTAATTTAAATTAAAATTATTAATTATGAAAATAAAAATTATTTTTGGTCTTGGTAATCCAGGATATCAATATCATCAAACTCGTCATAATGCTGGGTTTTTAATGATTGATCAGTTAGTTAAAAAATTTAATATTCAAAATTCTACAAATGAATTTGATGGAGAATGTTATGTTTTTCACTACAGTGATCAATTAAAAGTCATTTTAGTAAAACCACAAACCTATATGAATTTATCTGGACAATGTGTTCAAAAAATGATTAATTTTTTTAAAGTTCTTCATAAAGATATTCTTGTAATTTATGATGATTTAGATCTAAATTTTGGTAATTTACGCTTTAAAAAGAACGGATCAGCAGGCGGACAAAAAGGTATGATGGATATCATTAATAAAATTGGTCATAATAATATCCATCGCATTAAATTTGGAATTGGCCCAAAAATTGGTGAAACTTCCAATTTTGTTTTATCTAATTTTAATGCAAATCAATTTTTAGAAATTCCTGTTTTGGCTGAAAAAGTTTTTCAAGCAGTTAAAATGTTTTTGGATGAACAACAACCTGAAAAAATTATGAACTTTTTAAATTAATTTGCTTTTGTTTTTTAGATTTAAAACGAATTTTCTTAATTATTTTTAATCCTGCACCTAGTCCTACAATTCCAGATAATCCACCAATTGCTCCGTAAGCATATGTCATTTTTTGATCGTGATCATTTTGTAAAACTTTTGTTGTTGGCACTAGTGTTTTTTCTTCCGGATTAGTTTTTTCTATCAATTTTTCAATCGGTTTATTTACCACCGTTTGTGAATCATTTTGTAGTGGGCCTGGGATTGTTGATTCTTCATTCTCAGAATTATTGTTTACACTTTCTTCAACTTCATTTCGATTTTCTTCATGCAAATTATTGGTTGATTCACTTTGCTCTTCTTCGAGAACTAAATTATTTTCTTCAACTTCAGGTTCTGATGGTGGGGGAGGAGTATAGCTGAATTTATATTCCTTGCTTCCGCTCATATTATTTTTTAATAAACTCACATGTAGCTTTAATTTATTATTTTCAGGAACTGGCTTGAGAATAAAATCTGATCTGATAATTCCACGATTTTGAATTTCTGGAGTAATACTTAATAAATCTAATCAAATATTATCTTCAGTGTATCATTCGGGTTCATGTTCAAGTTCAGTAGTTTTTACTTCCGGAGCTAATATCAGATTATTGTAAAAAGTAATTTCTTGATTTTGATAAAAATCATTTCATTGTTTTTGAACATTTGCATTACGATGATCTTTTGGTTTAATTAGAGCTTTAAATTCATGTTCAAAATCATTTATTTCGCCCAAAATTTCCACATTAAATCGATTAATAGTTGTTTCATCAATATTTGGATTATTTAATTTGATCATTTCCTTAATTTTTTCAGGTTTAGCAAGATCACTATTAGCTCCAGTTTCATTAATTACAATACGATTAGGAATAGTTTGTAATTTTTTAAAATTACTTAATTTTAAGTTCATGTTTTGTAATCGAGCAAAATCATAATACTGTAATAATAGTTCTCCGGTTAAATCATTAGGAATAACTTTTATTCTTAACTGAAAAATTAATTTGCGATTATCAACGAGCCCTCTATCATCAATAAAACTAAAAATTTTTCTTAAGTTAAGATAATTTAAAAAATCAGAGGGATATAAATTTTTAAAATTTGTATTATCTATGTTTATTTCATTAATTAGACGATAGTTAATTCGACTTAATGAATTATCACTGGATAACTCAAAATCAGGATGATTTGCTCCTTTAACTCTAAAAGATCAATCATTGTAACCTGAATCGCTACTATTTCGATAATCAATTAATCGATAATTGTTAGAGTCTTTGGAACTAACTTTCATTTTGATATCCGAAATTCGCACTTGACCTTTTAATCCTCGTGGATCAAATGAGACAATAGTGCCATCAATTAATTCTCTTAGGTCATATGTCCCTGCTTTACCTAGTGAAACATAATTAGTTGATGTATCACGATTTTGAGCTTGAATTTTGTATGTTAATTCAAAATTAAGTTTAGAAGAAATTGCTAAAAATTTTCGTAGATCAATATATTTTTCTTTTAAAAAACGATCATTTAATCTAACTCGAATTCGATAAATGTTTTCAGCCATATAATATGGCTCTAAAATGAACATATCGTCAAAATTTAAATAAAAAATGTCATCAGTATACACATCATCTCTAACGCCTGTTGGAAAAAATTTTTTTAGTTTAACTGTTGAAGTTCCGTTACCATATCCAACTTTGGGTTCAATAAAAAAGTGCATATGTTGATATTGATAACTACCGCTTTTCTGGTTTTTTTGAGTAGCAATAAATTCACTCATATAAGGTCTTAAATAACCCTCACTTTTAAAAATGCTTGCATTAATTGCGTTATGATATCCGTATGAAGTTCAAACCATTCGATGCGATGTAGGATTACAATAAGAAAATCTTCCATAATTTTCACAATCATCGTTGATTCATTTACTTTTAGCTTCTTGACCTATTTCGACAAAATTAGGCAATTGTGTTTTAGTTCGACTTTGATATCCTGAATAAAAAGGAACAGTTCATGCTGTATGTAATAATTTTTTACCTGGTTCTAGTGCTTGAGAACTAAATAATTGATTTTTAAACCAATTCGGAAAATAAAATTCTTTCATGACATTATATTTAATTTCTCCATTTGGTCTTCATCAGTTAACCAAATCATTTCGGTTAATTTCGTATTCTCGTGCCAATCGTCTATCTTCATCTGTTCTAAAATCTTGAGCTCCAACATCTCAGTCGTAATTATTTAAACTTAACCCAAATTTGTTTAAACCAACTTCTGAATGATGATTTTCTTTATATAAAACAAAATAAATTGGAAGCTCAGGAGTCGATAATTGAGTATCATACTTAATTCTGCTTGATCGGTCTTTACATCATTCGTATCATTTGTTGCCGACTCCATAATGAATAAAACATCCAGCATTTGCATACACTTCAGATGTTAACTTATAATATCTGCGCTTGTATTTAGTATGATGAAAAATATCGCTCCGGTTTACTGAATTGTATATAGTCCGAATTTCTGAAGCTCGGTTTCGTAAATAATCATTTCGTTCCTGATCTATTTTTCGAATTTGTTCAGTTATTACATCTGATTGCAAATGTGTATTTTCTAAAGTATCATACAAATCATAACCAGCAAAGCGAGATTCTTCAATTGGTCTAATTAAAATTTCATTATCAACAGCATGACGAACATAACGATTATTTCTTAAGGAAAATAAATTATGATTTTGATAGGAATGATCTGATTTTTCATTCATTCCAATAACCAACAACGGGAAGGTGAACATTTCAATTGTCAATAATTGAAAAACCATTTTATTAAAGGTTTTCATTTTTTACTCCTTTCCTGCTTTAGTGTTCATTTATTAATGAAAAAAAGACAAAAAGGAGAATTTTTACAGAAAAAAACCACCGAATTATTCGGTGGTTTTTTAATCAATGATTTTTTCTTTAATCAAGAATGTAGTCAATTCTTTTTTAACCATTTCTTCTTTAAAAATTCATTCATAGATGAACAAATTATAGACTGAATAATTTTTTTGTTTCATGAAGAACGATAATTCTAAATTATGATCCAAACTAATTGATTCATTATGAATTAATTTAATGAATAGAATAGCTCTATTTTTGCGATCAGAAACAGATGTATAAAATTGACCTGTTGCTTCATTAAAAGTTATTTGAATTTGATACTTATCTTCTAATAAATTGAATAATCAATCTTTAATTTTTTTATGAACTTGGTAAATTAAATTATCTTGAGATCGTTCTTTTTTTTCTAAATTTTCTGTGAATAAATTACGTAGTAGTAATTGATTTTTTTTATTTTTTAAATCAATTTGTTCTTTGCTGAATGGTGCGTAAACAATCACTGAATTTTTAGCTCAAAATAAAAATTTGATTAAATCAGTACGCATTTTTGGATCATTGTAAAATGAATTGAGTGACAAATTTTTTGTGAAACTAATTCGATCATTTAAAACAAAGAAGATTCTTTCTACCGGAAAATTAATCTCTTCATCTAAATTTAAAACAATCAGTTTATTTTCGGCAATTGCTGTCATGATTGTTGGATATGATAGAAAAATTTTGAGTAAATAATTCTTATGAAATTGATTTTTGACCACAATTACATTAACACTTTGATCATTTTTTTCAAGAAATAAATTATTGAAATCATCTATCAATTTTTTGAATAAAGATAAATTAATATCTTTAAAGAAATAGTTTTCATTTACCAAAATTGTTTTAATTTTACGATCAATTTTATGATCATTTTTGTCTACAGCTAAGAAAAGATTATTGATTGTTTTAGCAATTCGATAATTATTAGTATTTAAGTTGTAGTTAATATTGAATTCTTTAATATTTAAATTTTTAATTTGCGCATTCAAACTATAACCCAGATTCTCTTCAGCATAATAATAAAATACATGAGTATTTTCTCAGTGTGAAAAAATTTGAGGAATTAATTTTGCATTTTTGTGGGAAATAAATCAATAAGCAGTATTGAATTTGTTATAAAAAACTTTTTCATTAAAGTAAAGATTATTATGTAAATCCCAGATAATAAAGGGAAATAATTCTAAAATGATTTTTCAAAATTTATCAATAAATAAACTTGGTGGAATTTTTCCGTTTTTATTGGTTGCATAATTAAACATTTTCTGTAATTCATTTTTTTGATTGGGAGAAAAATCAGTTATTCTCTTTCATAAATTTAAAAAATAGTTATGCACTAAAATATCAAGGTTATGTTGATATTTTTCATCTGAAAAGTTATCAATTAACCTCTTTTGAAATAAGTCTGAATTAATAAAGGTGTTAAAAACTGGTTGATTACGAATTCAATTTTCATTAGTAATAGCTAAAAATTCTTCGCGATTAACCAATTTTGCATTTAATAAGATTTTTAAATCTGCTCAAGATACATAAAATAATTTAGTATTTGCAGCATTATAAAAAAATTTATAAAGTGTAGTGTAATTAATTCTGTCGTCTTCAGATAAAGTATAAAAACGAACTTTATCGGGAAGTTTTTTTAGTTCAATATATTTTTTTAAGTAAAACAACCCTTTTTCCATGACGCTTTCATCATAGTCAACTAAAAATTTTTCATGCTGTTTTAAATTTTTTCAAAAATCATCGTAACCATAAGAAGCCAAAAACTTATTGTGATCAATTGATAAATTGTAAATAACTTTCAATTTCTTAATTAGAGAATTTAGTTTAATATTTTGTGCTTGACAATAATTAAAAGCAATCATAGCTCATTCAGATCAATTTTTGTTTTTAGTTTTTTCATTTATTAATCATAATGAAAAATCCAAATTTTGTTCTTGAATGGAATTCATTAAATAAATTTTTTGGAAAATTTCCAAAAAATTATTTTCATCTTTATCGTATTCCAAAAAACTTCCAACAAAATGCTTTGTATCATCGACTGAAAATTCTTCTAATTTATTTTTTAAATTCAAGATTTGATCGTAAAATAATCCATAATCCAAGTCATGAAAATTAAAGAAAATTAAATTCTTTAAAGGTGAATGTGAATTGGATAAAAATGAGAAATTAAACGATATTGATCATTAAAGATAATTGCATTTTTATTTTGAGCAACATTTGCAAAAACAAGTTTAAGAATAAATTCTTCATTAATAATGTTTGCTGCACCATAATGTAAAACTTGTTGATTTTGATGTTTTAAAAAAAATTTTTCAAATTGAAATCTTTGTTGTTGGATAACATTATCATAATTACAACCTGTATCAAAATTTTTCATTCATCTAAAATTAAATAGGTTTTTTAATTCAATTTTAATATCACTAAAAGTAATATTTTCCAAATAAAAATTAGGTTTTAGATTTAATCATTTATTTTTATATTCACCATCTTTTTCTTTTAAAGAATTTTTAAAAATAAATTTAGACAATAAATCTTCATAACCATTTTCTAAATTGAAATCTTGATTGCTATAACGTTTAAAAATTTGTAGTTCGTCATCGAATAATTGAGAATTATAAAAAACTTTTTGAGGGTTGATTTTAATTATGTTAATTTTTTTATCTTTGTCTACAACTAACTGTACTGGACACAAGATAAAAGGAATAGTTAGAACTACCTTTTTTTCTTCATCAAAAACTTCCAAAGTATTAGCAGTAAGAAATAAATTATTTTTACCTCATAAATTGAAATTTTGATAATTACTGATTTGCTTTTCTAATAAGTTTAAAGTTTTCGCTTTTATAATCTTTTTTCAATCAAAAAGCTTTTCTCAAAAATCTTGCAAATTTTTAGAGTTTTTAAATTGGCTAAATTTTTGTCTAATTATTTTTAAAAAACTTTCATTTAAATTAATATCTTTAGCTTTAATTACATCTAAAAATTCGTTAAACGTCTTTACTTCAACTAAAATTTGAAAAACAGTTTCATACTTGCGGTTTAAATTAAAGGTTAGATGAGTTTTTTTGTCATTTAAAAAATCTAAAATTTCTTCACTATTAAAAAAAATTTGTAGATTAATTTTTCTTAAATCTTTTAAATCATAATCAGTTATAAAATCACTAAAATTTTCATCATTAGAAAAATTCATTTTGACTCTCCTTCTAGTAATTTATTCTCCTGTTTGATTGAATATTTGAGTCCAAAAAATTGTTCAAATAACCGGTCAAATAGTAATTTCCTTTATTAAAAGAGATAAAAATGTTTTATAATAAAGGTTAAGTATTGTGGTGTAATTGAGTGCTGCAATAAAAACTATCATTTCTATTAAATCAAAACTCTATTGATGTAATTATATACTTAATAATATTTTGCCGTAAATAAAGGATTTGATTTAGTTTTCAAACCCAAGAAAAATAAAAAAAGGAGATAACAATGGCTGTACAACAAAGAAGAGTTAGCAAAACTCGCCGCGACAAAAGAAGAAGTCATATGGCTTTAAAAAATCCTACTTTAGTTGCCTGTTCTAATTGTTCAAAAATTATTAAACCACACCGTGTTTGTGTTGAATGTGGCTACTATAAAAATATGAACGTTTTAAATAAATAAAAATTAAAATTTTAAATTTAGATATGTCCAATGATTCTAAAAAAACATTAAAGAGTTTAGAAAAGATCAACATTAAAAAATATTCAAAAATGAAGGTAAGTGATCTTTTCCCAATTTTCAATAGTGTTTTAATTTTGAACATCATTATTATTGGTGTATCTATTGGAATTATTATCGCTAAATTTTTATAAAAATTTAGTAATCGTTTTTTTGATAATAAAACCATTAAGGAATTTCTTCATGTCAGGATTCAAATTAATCAAATTATCTGAATTAGAAAAAATTTTGGATGATACTTCTCAACCTCTAGATAAACCCCTAGTTGTTTTATTTAAATGGGAAAAATGTGGCGTATGTACTGTAAATGTACCAATCATTGAAAAATTATTGTCATCTCCAGAAGTTATTGGAACAACTTATAATTACTGAATTGATGTTGATAAAGAAGATATTTGAGAAGAAGACCAAAATAATCCCCGTTGACAAATTACTGTTGCCCCAACATATCACGTTTATGATAAAAATCGTAAACTTGTCTTTGAACACAGAGCTTTTTTATCACTCGAAATTTTAAAAGATGTTATCCAGAAACAAATTTAAAATTTACTGGCCTATTTTTTTAGAAAAACGCTATATTTTTCTTAGTTTTTTTGCTGGTTTAATTTTTTTACTTAATTTTTTAATTTCCAACATCATTAGCGATCGTTGAATTAATAGCATAATCCAATGAACAACTCAAAGTAATTTTATTGCTTTTGCTGTTGTTCTTTTTTATTTATTTTTTTCTAAAAGCCCTTTGTTTAAAACAAATTTTTTAGTATTATTTGCTGGTAATAATTTATATGTTGCTGGCATTGGTTTTTGAATAATTCTTTTTCCAGCTGTATTTGTTGGCTTGCCTGAATATGTTGTTCCAATAAATAATATTGATGAAACATTGAACAATTTACATCATGATTTTTTTTCTTATTTTTGAAATCATTGCATAACCCAAATTTGTTATTTTTTATTCACAATTAGTGTTTTTCGCTCTGGTGACAAAAATTTCATGTATCCCGCAAAAATTCGTAATCTTTTTGCATCAATCTTAATTTGAAGTACCTACTATATTGTTATTTTTGGCATCGCTCTCAGTTTAACAACAAAAATTTTTCCAGTTTACGGAATTTTTAGCAATTTTAATCCAAATACAATTTATGAGACTTATAATGGCCATAAATTGTTTAATGGTCGGGTGTTATCGGTATCGATTATTGGAATTTATCTTATTGGTTTAATAATTGTTTATCTAAATTGACGGATTTCAATCCAGTTGAATTCAGATACATCAAAAAAATTATTAAAGAATATTGATTTAAAATAAAGAATCTATGAAAAATCATCTAAAAAATTTCTCTGATAATTTCAAAACAAAAACAAATTCAACATTTATTAAAAAGCAGATTTTAAATGCTTCATTATTTCATTTAATCTCTTTATTTTCACTTCTTTGTGCCATTACCTTATTAATTATTGGTTCTGTTAAAGATTCCAGTCTATATGAGGGGTTTGGTCTATTTTTTCTAGTTGTCTTTTTTGTTTTACTATGTTGTTCTTGATCATTAATTTTTCTATTAAATCAAAACGCTTTTTTTGTGAAACGTCTTATTGGTTCAAAATTTAATTATTTATTTTTTGCTTTTTGATTGGGTTTTAGCTTTTCTGATAAATTAACCGAATACGAATTAACTCATAACTATGATTTTAGTAAAGAAAATAGTCAAATAATCGTTCCAACAAAAACCAAAAAAGCTGTGCCAACCAAAAACACCACTGAATTATTAATTGGTGAAGAAAATCATGGTACAGAAATGATTGCTACCACAATTATTGATGCTAAAGAGCAATCACCTGTTTTAACTGGTAATTTTAAAGATGAAATTGCATTGCGTTCAGACAATATTAGCCAAAAACAAGAAGAATTACAGGACAAATTAAAACAATATCAGGAAATGCTGTTGAAAAAAGAAGAACTAGAATCACAGTTAGCAAGTTTACAAAGTCAAGTTAATTCTACTTTTGATGCCGAATTAGAATTGCAAAGAACTGCTGCTTTAGAAAAAATTAAAACCGAAATTTTAGAACAGTCTACAATTATCATTGATTTTGAAAAAGATGTTGATTCGTTAATTAGTGAAATTGATTTATCTTCCAAAACGAAGATGATTCGTAAAAAAGACGAGTTAGAAAAACTTTTAGCTTATTACCAAAACAAACAAAAAAATCAATAAAAAAAGAGTTATTTTTAATAACTCTTTTTTTATTTTTAATACTTGGTTTTAAAATGAATTTTTTTAAAATTCAAAATCTTCATCACGAATTTCTTCAATTTTAGTGGATTTAATATATCCATTTCCTTTAGTGGAAAAGAAATCGTGGTTCTTGGTTCCGGTATTAATTCCGTTTAATACAATTGGATTCACATCTTCTTGAACAGTTGTATATTGTGAATCAAAACCTAAGTTTTGCATCGCTTTATTAGCATTGTATTCTACATATGTTAAAACTTGTTCGGTTAATCCCACTTTGTCATAAAGATTTTTAGTATATTCTCGTTCTACTTCCATTAATTCTTCTAATAGATGAATAACGCGGAATTGTAATTCTCCTTGTGTTTTTTCATCAAATTCTTTGAATTTTTTACTAGCTAGCAAACCAATATAAAGACCATGAATAGCCTCATCGCGCACAATTAAATTAATAATTTCTGCACTACTCATCATCAATCCACTACCAGCTAAATAAAGAGGATAAAAAAATCCAGAATAAAATAAAAATGATTCTAGGAAAACTGAGGCAACCATTGCCATATACAAATCCTCATCATTATGAATATTTTCATAATAACTTAAAACAATTCCCAATTTCTTTTGTAAGGCCGGTTCATTTTCTACTCACTTGAATAATTGATCAATTCTTTCAGAAGATGATAAAGTAGAAAAAATAGAAGAATAGCTTTTTGCATGCATTTGTTCCATCATTCCCATGAATTGAACCGTTGCTTTAGAGTGCAGGTTGGTTAAATTTAATGAAAGATTTGTCATCCCAACCGCACCTTGATAAGTATCTAAAAGTGTTAAACCCGACAAAACCTTTTCATAAAGATCTTGTTCATCTTTATTTAATTTGGTTTCTCATTGCAACTTATCTGAAGATAAAGGGATTTCTTCGTCAACTCAAAATTGCCGAACATTCTGATCTCAAAAAATTTTGGAGTACTCGTCCTCCATTTGGTTTCAGTTAACTGCTTTTAATTTATTCTTCATAGTGTAAAACGAAATATCAAATTTAAATAAAAATAGATTAAAAAAACACCATGATGGTGTTTTTGGAATTGGATTCAATTCAAACAATTAAAGTCTTTTGAACTTAAAGTCTTCACACATTTTAATTGCTTGATTCGCTCTAATTTTACAACTAAAACCCTAAAGCTTGACAAAAGTTTCGGTGATTTTTCCCCCATTTTGCGTCAAAATATCGATTTTGCGTGAAAAATTAAACATTTTATTTTTTAATATTGGCTTGGATTTAGCTCATATTTGAAATATAATTACCCTACAGGCGACAAAAAACCTTGAAAACAGGTTTTTTCCGTAATTAAAACGCAATTTTATGTAAAAAATAAGTTTTTGCATAAATTTTTTTTGTTTAACAAGGTGTCTGTTTTTTTTTTTTTTTTTTAATAAAGATTACGTTTTTTTTATTCTGATATACAAATACTTTAATAATTTTTATGATTTTAGTTTTTATAAGTCGAACCAACAATATTAAACGTTTTATTCAAAAATTACAACACATTAATCGAATTATTGAATTGAATCATCAAAATTACACAATCGAAATTAATGAACCTTTCGCTTTAATTACTTACACCGATAAACTCGGAATGGTGCCTGAAACAGTTGAAAAATTTTTAGAAAAAAATTATCATTTTTTGAAAGCAGTTGCTGCTAGTGGTAACCGAAATTTTGGGAATAATTTTGCGAATGCTGCAAATGTAATATCTGAGAAATATAACGTACCCATTTTATTAAAGTTTGAACTTTCAGGAACTCAAGAAGATGTTGATGAGTTTCAAAATAAATTTTTAAATTTATAAAAATGTCAATTAATGAAAAACAAATTAGGAGGTAATGATTATGGAAAAAAGCAGTGCGAATAAACAAAGTAGTAAATACATTGAATATAACAATTTATTAAATCGCCGAAAAGAAGATGGTTTTTTTGATCTTGAAAAAGATCAATTAGCCATTAAAGAATATCAAAAATCCATTCAGGATTTAAGCATCAATCATGGCGGACCAATTGAAAATATTCAATGATTAATTGAACATAATTATTATTCTGATTTTTTACGCGACTACAATCATGATGATGTGAAAAGATTAGTGGAGAAAATTAGATCTTACAACTTTTCTTTTACTTCTTACATGGCGATTAGCAAATTCTATGAAAGTTATGCTTTAAAAACTGATGATCGTAAATACTTTTTAGAAAATTACGAAGATCGTATTATTGCAGTTGCTTTAGATTTAGCTGGTGGAGATTTTCAATTTGCTTGAGATTTAGCAGTTTCAATGATTGAACAAAGATACCAACCTGCTACCCCTACTTTTTTAAATGCCGGAAAAAAACGCAAGGGTGGATTAGTTTCTTGTTTTTTACTAGAGGTTGATGACTCGCTAAATTCTATTAATTTTATTATTTCAAATGCGATGCAACTTTCTAAAATTGGTGGTGGTGTGGCAATTAATTTGTCTAAATTAAGAGCACGAGGGGCTGAAATCTTAAAAATTAAAAATTCTGCTTCGGGAGTAATGCCAGTTTTAAAAATTTTAGAAAATGTTTTTTCATATGCAAATCAATTAGGACAACGTCCTGGTGCTGGTGCTGCTTATTTAAATATTTTTCACTATGACTTAAAAGAATTTTTAGATTGTAAAAAAATTAATGCCGATGAAAAATCTCGGATTCAAACTTTATCAATTGGATTAATTATTCCAAATAAATTTTTTGAACTTGCTGAAAAAAATCAACCCTTTTATATTTTTGAACCATACACAATTTACAAAAAATACCACAAACATCTTGATGATTTGGATATGGATCTTTGATACGATAAACTAGTTGCTGATGACGATATTATTAAATCAAAAGAAGATCCTCGTAATATTTTGGTTCAAATTTCTAAAACCCAATTTGAATCTGGTTATCCATATATTATGTATAAAGATAATGCTAATCGAGTAAATCCTCTTAAAGAATTAGGCCAGATTAAAATGAGTAATTTATGTACTGAAATTTTTCAAATACAAACTACTTCTAAAATCAACGACTATGGCATGGAGGATGAAATTGGTTATGATGTTTCATGTAATTTGGGTTCATTAAATATTAATAATTTAATGGAATTAAAAAACATTGAAGAATCTGTTGATATTGCAATGCGTGCTTTAACACGAGTTTCTGATATCTCTGATATTTCTAATTCACCTGGTGTTAGAAAAGCTAATAGTGAATTGCATTCAGTGGGTTTAGGCGCTATGAATTTAGCTGGTTGATTAGCAAAAAAGAAAATTGCTTACGAAGATCCAATTGCTATTGAATTCTCATCTGTTTTATTTGCTGCAATTAATTTTTATTCCATCAAGTCCAGTTGCAAAATTGCTAAAGAACGTAAACAAACCTTTAAAGGTTTTGAAAAATCAGAATATGCTAATGGTAAATATTTTGATCGTTATTTGAATAACAGTTATTTGCCACGCAGTTTAAAAATTATTGAAATGTTTGAAGGTATTAAACTACCTACTGTAAAAGATTGAGAAGAATTAAAAACAGAGGTGGTTAAATATGGTTTATACAACGCTTATCGTTTAGCAATTGCACCAACTCAATCAATTAGTTATATTCAATCATCTACTGCATCAATTCAACCAATCATTGACACAATTGAAACCCGAATGTATGGTGATTCATTAACCTATTATCCAATGCCGTTTTTAAGTAAAGATAATGCTTTATTCTATAAATCTGCTTACAACATTAACCAATTCAAAATCATTGATTTAATTTCTGAAATTCAAACTCATATTGATCAAGGTATTTCTACCATCTTATATGTAACTAATCAAACTTCCACTCGAGAATTAGCGCGATTATATATTTATGCCTGAAAAAAAGGTTTGAAATCTTTATACTATACAAGAACTAAAAACCTAGAAGTTAATGAGTGCTTGGCTTGTGCGGTTTAGTTAGAAAATAATGATAAAATAACAAAGATGTGAATTAAACTTCACGCATAAAAATTGGAGTTCTTAATGAATAAAAAAATTGCATTAACAATTGAAGTTTCACAAGAAACTTATGACAAATTAGAAGAACAATTAGAAAATATTAAATCTAATGCAGATTCAGCTGAATTAAAATCATTCGTTGATGTTCGCACTGTTGAAGAATTAATTGAAAACTATGTGAAACAAATTGCTTTAATGAATGAAACATATACAGCAGCAGCTGAAAAAATGGAATCTTTGTTTCGTAAATTTGAAGAAAAAGGAGTTGACTTAAATGACTTTTTTACTTCTTTATTTCCTAATAAAGATGAAAAAAAGCAACAAGAAGAAGAAAAAGTTAACGATTCTACTCCGGTTGATGACAAAAAATCATCTGTTAAAAAAAGCTAATTTTTTAATCACAAATATGCAAAAAAACCACATGTTAATTCATGTGGTTTTTTTATTTGTTTTATTAAATGGTAAAATTAATTGATAAAAAAGAAAAAATAATTTGTTATTAAAGTGCCTTCTCGTATTTATTTGCATAGAAAAAACATTCCCAATGCCATTACAATTTTTAGAATAGTTTTAGCCTTGGTAGCTGTTATTTTCTATTTTCTAGCAGTCAATAATCACCATTATCTTTACACAGTTAATTTCACTGCGCTCAATTTAATTTCTTCTGTTTCTCAATGAGGATTTATTGGAGCCTGTTTATTTTTTATAGCAGCTATAAGCGATTTTTTTGATGGTTATTTAGCCAGAAAATGAAAAGTGGTTTCCAACTTTGGCAAAATTGTGGATCCGATTGCTGATAAAGTTTTAATTAATGGAACTTTTTTAATTTTGGCAATCAATTTTCAAATCGCTGTTGCTTGGGCCGTTTTATTATTTATTGTTCGTGATATCATGCTTGATAGTTTGAGAATGATATCAATCCGAAAAAAAATAATTGTAAGCGCTAGAAATTTAGGCAAGTGAAAGACTTTTTTACAAATAATAGCTATTTTGTGAATTTCCTTATTATTTTCTATTCCAATCACCCAATTTCAAAATTCAAATTTTTGGTTTTATTTCATTGTTCAGAATGGATTCACTATTATTGCTTTATTTTTTTCATTAGCTTCATTTATTGATTATTCAATTGTTTTTATTAAAAATAAAGTTCATCTTGGTGCTTAATTGAAACACAAGTTATTTCAACAAAATCCACTTTTTATTTCTCCGCTTTATGGTGAAGAAGAATTTCAGGATTTTTTAATACAAAATGACAGCCGTTTAGGTTTTTTGTTAACTTTTAATTTTTATTGTAAAAGTTTAAAAAAACAATCGCTTTTTCTAGAAAAATACATCGGAATCCTAATTAATACAATTTTTTCAAACTATAAAAAAATTTTTTTTATTACAAGGAACTTTGTTTATTCTGCTTTTTTGGATTTAACCCATTTAAATCCTGAAAAAACCGAAACAATTGCTAAATTAGAACAACAAATTGAATGAGCTGTTAATTATATCAATAAGGTTTTTCAATCCATTGATACCGATTATGAATTACGGTGTTATCAAACCATTTGAGGTTATGATTTTTATGATCATGTTCAATTAATGAAAGTTGCTGAATTGGGTGTCCATAATTCTGAATATGGAGATCGAATTTTTTATAAAAAATTCAATCCTCATATTCTTAATTTTGACTTAGATGTTGCTCGCGAAAAAAAAGATTTAAAATCTTTTTTACACAACTATAATTTAAGTTTTTCTTTGCAGTTGAAAAAAGATAATACTCACAATAAAGAGTTATATGTTGGACAAATTTTAGATTTGAAAAATCTTATTTTGGATCTTAATTCATTTTTTAGTGAAACCGTACCGTTAAAATTAAGACCAATTTTTTTGCGATACATTAATTATCAATTTTTAAAAATTTATGCTCGAATTGAAAGCCCCAAAGCTCCCATTTTGATTTGTTTACCAGTTAAGTATTTGATAAAAAACAAAAATGAATTTTGGCGGTTTTTAAATAAAATTAATTATTTAAAAATTGATCATAATAATATTTTGTTTTATTTTTATGATCCTCAAAATATCAGCGAGTCCATCAAAGAAAACATATATTCTTGATTTGAAAATAATAATTTCAGCCTAGAATATCGAAAGTGAAAATAATGGAAAATAATTTAATCATTCTAATTTTGTTAGGAATTTCAACAGGCATTTTAGGCATTTTTTTATGTGCGGGGATTGTCTTTTTTTTCCGTAACAAAAAAGTGCAATATGTTTTTCGACAAATTGTGCGACTTTTTTTACAAAAACGCAAAATTGATTACTTAGAATATAAAAATTTTTCCAACCAGTTGGCTGGTGTTTTAACTCGACTTTCTAAAGATGTGGTAGGCGGTTTAATTGTTGTTGAACAAAAAGATGATTTAACAGATTATGTGAAATTAGGTTATTCAGTTCGTGCTAAATTCTCATCTGAATTTGCTACTAACATTTTTTACAATAAACTCTCGCCTTTACATGATGGAGGCATGATCGTCCGTAATACCGAAATTATTTCAGTTTCATCCTATTTTCCAGTAACCAAACAACATTTAGAATCTTCTTTTGGGGCTCGTCATCGTGCAGCTGTGGGAATTAGTGAAACAACTGATGCTTTGGCCTTTGTTGTTTCTGAGACAACCGGAAATATTTCATATGCTCAAAAGGGTAAAATTAAAATGTTAGCTAAAACTGCTAATAAACTAACTAACCAAATTTATGAATTACTAGTTAATAATAATCCTTCTGATTTAGTTAGTGATGAAATCATTATCCAAGGAACTTTGGAAAAAAATCGATCTTTATGATCTTAAAAAAATTTTGGTATAATCAAATAACTGTTATTTAAAAATAATATTTTTATTAAAAAGAATATTAATTGTTATAAATAACAATGCATATTAATTATGAAACAACGATATCAAATCAATAAAGTAGAACAGTTCAATTCTCCTTGAACCCAATACGAAAAAGACGGACGAATTAAATACTATCGCCGCTCTAAGTTAGAAGATCAAAATCAAGCCCCTTCTACTAAAGAAGTTGAAATGCAAAAAGTAATTGAAGAAAATTTAATCAAAAAGCAAGAAGAAGAAAAATTTCTAGCAAATCGTGCTACTTTCATTAAAACTGATACTGTTAATGAAAAATTATTAAATTCAACAATTAAACTAAGCACAACTGCCACCAAAGAAATGTTAAAAACCCTGCCATGATATAAACGTTTAGGTTTGTTCAGAACCAATTATTCTTTTGGTTACAATTTCCTGCGCACGTTTTTTGTGATGGGTTTAATTATGTTGACAATTATCTTTTTTTGCATTTATTATTTATCATTTACTCACGAATTGCCTTATTTAATTTTAGGAATTATCTTTTTTGTCTTTTCCATTTTTGCACTTGGTTATTTCGTTTATCGATTCCTCTAGCTTTAATTCCTTTTCTCGTCAAAACAATAAAAAAAGCAAACAATTTAAAGTTGTTTGCTTTTTTTATTGTTCCTTTAAGTAGGCGAAGTTAGTTTAAATTTTTAATTAGTTCGATTGATTCAAGGTTTATGACTCTGCATTTTCTTTTTCAGTTGTAAAAATTTTCAATGGTGAAAACCAAGATTAACTCCGTTATGAATAAAAGAAATTAATCAAGTAACTCCAATATAAACCCCAATTGTTGCCCCAATATTATTTGGAAAATCCAGGCCTAAAATTTGACCCGCCGCATAATATTCGCCCGGAATGCCTGCAAAATTTGATCAATCATTGACTGATAAACCAGTTACATTTCATTGCACATTACCAAAACGAATGAATAAATAAACATACAATAAATAAATGCCGCCCATGAAAACGGTTGAAAATAATGCTTTGGTGTCAAATTTTTTCGGATAAGCAGCCAAGATAATAGCGCCCATAAACACAATGTTATAGTGCATTAAAAAATATAATCGGTTCGGGTAAAAACCTAAAAAAATAAATTCGGCATTAACTGGCCCCATGCTGGTAATTTTTAAAGCATATAAAGTAATCCCGCCTGTAAAAATACTAATCGTAGCTAACTGGCGAGTAATTTTACGCTTCTTATCAAAAATTAAATTTAATCCCATAAAAACTGATAAAAAGGGACACATATCCAACAAAAAAACCTTAGAATAAGCAATTGAATATTGATAATCAGGTGCTGCATTGGACAGATTTAATCAATTAGAAAAATCTAAACCCCATCGGGCTGCAACAAAATAAATAACAGCAATTCCCCCTCAAAAAGCAAATAACCAGTATTTGACTTTAGGTTTTAAAGCAAAATTGTGAAATCGAAAATAAAAAATAATTCCAACACAAGCAACGATAATTAATGATGCAATAAGCAATAGATTTGATTCAGCTGTCATTGTTAATCATCACTCCTTACTATGCTTGTTTATTGCATTAGCTGTTACGACTTAATTTAGCAATTTCCCGACGTAAAGTAATTTCTGTTTGATGATCAAAAATTCCTTCAAGTTTTTGATCAAATAATTTTTGTTCAATTTCACGGTGATGATCCAAGAAATACTGATCAGTTGTTTCTGTAGAATTTAAAAAGAATTCGGCATAAATTTGACAAAAATATTTATCAATTAACATCACACCTGGACCTAATAAAAATTCTTCAGTTGTTCCGTTTAAATATTTAATGATGGCAATGCCTAGCTGAATGATACGAATTGTTGGTAATTGGTTACGATTAACGCCAACGAATCCATCATGAACCTTGATTTGAGCGTATAAAATTAAATCATTAAATTTCACCCCTTCAGGAGTGGCGATGTGTAATCTTAATTCGTGATCATGATTCATAATAATATTCCTTGTGAATTAAACCAATTATTTGTATCAATTATTTGTTTTGATCAGCTTCAATTTGTTTTGCTTTAGCATAAACATCATCAATATTACCAACATACAAGAAAGCTTGTTCTGGTAAGTGGTCAACTTTACCATCAATGATCTCTTTGAAACTTCTTACAGTTTCTTTTACTGGAATATATTTACCTGATTGGCCAGTAAATTTTTCAGCAACAAAAAATTGTTGGGAGAAAAAGTTACGAATTTTACGAGCACGATAAACGGTTAATTTATCTTCTTCAGATAATTCATCAATTCCTAAAATAGAAATAATATCTTGTAATTCCTGGAATTTTTGCAAAATTTGTAACACTTTTCGAGCTACAGTGTAGTGTTCAATTCCAACTACTTCAGGGTTTAATAATTGTGAACTAGATTCTAGTGGTGAAATTGCAGGATAAAGTCCTAGAGCCGCAATTTTTCGGTCAAGCACGGTTTTAGCATCCAAGTGAGCAAATGTTGTGGCTGGTGCAGGATCAGTTAAGTCATCAGCAGGCACATAAACTGCTTGGACTGAAGTAATTGATCCTTTTTTAGTAGAAGTAATCCGTTCTTGTAATTGACCCATTTCAAAAGCTAAAGTTGGTTGATAACCAACCGCAGAAGGCATCCGACCTAACAACGCTGAAACTTCAGAACCAGCTTGGGTAAATCGGAAAATATTGTCAATAAACAACAACACGTCCTGACCACGTTGATCGCGGAAATATTCAGCCATGGTCAATCCGGTTAAAGCAACCCGCATCCGTGCACCTGGTGGTTCGTTCATTTGACCGAAAACTAGAGCAGTTTTATTTAAAACTCCACTCTCTTCCATTTCATAATAAAAATCATTTCCTTCTCGGGTGCGCTCTCCAACCCCAGCAAAAACTGATAATCCCCCATGATTAGTAGCAATATTATGAATTAATTCTTGCACAATAACGGTTTTACCAACTCCAGCACCACCGAATAAACCAATTTTTCCCCCTTTAGCGTATGGGGTTAATAAATCAATAATTTTAATTCCGGTTTCCAAAATTTCCAGCTTAGAAGATTGGTCTTCTAAAGATGGAGGGTTGGCATGAATGGTTCGAAATTCAATGTTTTCAGGCATGGGTTTTTCATCAATTGGTTGTCCAGTTACATTAAAAATTCGTCCTAAAACCCCTTCACCAACCGGAGCTTGAATGGTTTTTAAAGTACGATTGACCACTAAACCTCGGTACAATCCATCGGTTGGACCCATGGAAATACAACGAACAATGTCGTTACCGATTAGTTGGGCAACTTCTAAAACAATTGTGTCATGGGTTTCAGGGTGAATAACTTTTAAAGCCTCGTTAATGAAGGGGCTAGATTTTGGGTTAAATTTCACATCGACAACCGGACCAGTTAACTGGTAAATCACCCCGTTGTCTTGATGTTGTTGATCAATCTGTTCATTCATTGTTAACATTTCTACTTTCTTTGTTTTTGGGATGATCCACTAATAATTTCAATAATTTCTTGAGTAATTGAAGCTTGACGAGTGCGGTTGTATTCGAGTTTGTATTCATCTAACAAAGCATTAGCATTATCAGTGGCCGCATTCATGGCATTAAAGCGAGACGATGACTCAGAAATTTTTGCTTCTAATAAAACCGCATAAAATAGATGGGTAAATAGTTGGGGGATCAAACTAATCACAACTGGTTCAACATGAAATCCCAGTTCATAATGACTTAAATTTTCTTCAAACGCATATGACATTAAAGCACTTTTATCATTGTAGGATTCCAGTTTAATTGGTAAAACTTGGAAAGTTTCAGGCTCAAATGTTAATGAATTAATGAATTTGGTATACACAAAAATAATTGAACTAAAATCATTTTTCAGAAAATGATCAAATAAATCTAATGCCTCAATAAACATTGCATCAGTATCTAAATTTCGATCAATTTGACTAACTGTATCTAAAATTTTTCATTCCGGATGTTGGGAATTAATGATTGAATGTAAACGGGTTCCATAAACAATTAACTGGTCTTTTTCTGGATCTTTAATTAGTTTTCGCAATTTTTTAACAATCTCAGAATTATACCTACCACACATACCTAGATCTGAACCAAAAGCAACATACAATTTTTTTTCGCTAGTTTGATTACATTTGTTATATTCATAAAATAACCGATTTACGGTTTTTAAATCAAGATCAGGATTATTAATTGTTTCGCGAAAAACATTCATGATTCCCGCAAAATAGTTTTGGTAGATTTGATATTTCTTTTTATACTTTTGCAATTTAACAGTTGTAACCATTTTCATTGCAAAAGTAATTTTAGCAGTGACCTCAATTGATTGGATCCGTTTTTTAATGGATTCTAAATTACTCATGAATTTTCACCCTAAAGATTAGCTAATTCATCAGAACTTAATTTAAATGATTCCACTGTTTTAGCATAATTTTCTAAGGCACTACGACTAAACGCTTTTAAAACTTTTAGTTTTTCTGGACTCAGTTCTGAATTTTGAATCAAAGCTTGACGAATTTTAGTCTTTTTGAATTCTTTAATGGCAAAAGCACTAAATCCCTGAATCTCATGCAGAGGAACTAATTTGATGAAGCGGTTTTGAATTAAATAAAGTAATAAAATTTCATCGACTTGTTCGTATGGTTGATTATTAGTTTGTCGCAACATTAAAGTGGTTTTTTCACCATGCTCAAGAATTTTTTTAGTATTTTCATCTAAGTCAGATCCAAATTGGGAGAAAACATTTAATTCATTATATTGAGCTAAATCCAATTTTAATGAACCACTCAATTTACGAATTCCCGCAATTTGCGCAGCTGAACCCACCCGAGAAACGGATAGTCCAGTATCAATAGCAGGACGTTGACCAGAATTAAATAAACTGGATTTGGTAAACAACTGTCCATCAGTAATGGAAATTACATTGGTAGGAATATAAGCTGAAATGTCTCCGGCTTGAGTCTCAATAATTGG
Organism: Mycoplasmoides fastidiosum; assembly: GCF_024498275.1. Classification (GTDB taxonomy): domain Bacteria; phylum Bacillota_I; class Bacilli_A; order Mycoplasmatales; family Mycoplasmoidaceae; genus Mycoplasma_N; species Mycoplasma_N fastidiosum. The sequence continues at coordinate 53,942 of NZ_CP101809.1, read as the reverse complement.
TAGAGCTGTAATTGATCCCCCACCATTCTCTTTATTTAAACGACCCGCGCGTTCTAGTAATCGAGAATGTAAATAGAAAACATCTCCGGGATAAGCTTCTCTTCCGGGTGGTAATTGTAATAACAGTGAAAGGGTGCGATAAGCAATTGCTTGTTTTGATAAATCATCATAGATGATTAAAACATCCTTACCAGCATGCATTCAGTGTTCTGCAATTGTAACACCCGCAAACGGAGCAATATATTTTAAAGCTGGCAAATCTGAAGCTGAAGCCGCAACTACAGTTGTGTATTCCATTGCTCCATTAAGTTTTAAAGTATTAATAACTTGCGCAATTGTGGAATTTTTTTGGCCAATTGCTACATAAACACACAAACAATTTTGACCTTTTTGATTAATAATGGCATCTAGAGCAATAGCGGTTTTTCCGGTTTGTCGGTCGCCAATAATCAATTCCCGCTGGCCTCGACCAATCGGAAACATGGCATCAACACTCAAAATACCAGTTGCTAACGGTTGATCAACTGATTTTCGCGCCATTACTCCGGGCGCAATTTTTTCAATTGGTGAATATAATTCAGTTTTTAATTCACCCTTGTCATCAATTGGCTGACCTAGAGCATTAACAATTCGTCCTAATAAGGCATCACCCACAGGAACACTCACCACTTTACGAGTTCTTTTCACCAAACTACCTTCAACGATGTCAATGTAATCATTCAACATGATCACTCCAACAACATCAGATCGTAGTGAAAAAGCAATTCCTAAAATACCGTTATCAAACTCTAACAATTCGTTTAATAAACATTCTTTTAATCCGCCAACCGTAACAATCCCGTCACCATTACTGATGACCACACCAGTTTCATCAGAAATTTTTTCTTTTTTGTAGTCTTCAATTAGTTTACGAATGACACTACTGTATTGGTCTAGTTTCAAATTTGAATTAGCCATAAAAATGATTCCTAAGGATTAATTTTTTTAATTTCTTTTTTCAAGTTATTTAGTTGGGAATTTAACGAATAGTCTTCAACATAATCATTGATTCGTACACTAATGCCTAAAACCATTTCAGGAATAACAGTATACTGAAAGACTAATGGTTGGTTGTATTTTTTAGTTCAACCAGTTTCTAGTTTATTTTTTTGTTTTGAACTTAATTCATAAGCAGATTGCACTTGCACCACTTGAATATTCAACCGTTCTAAAACCATTGCATCAATAGTCTGTACTAAATCTAAAAAGTAATAACTATATCCACTGTCAATAAAAAATTTTAAGCCATTCACATAGTTAAGATCATATGGCTCAACCCTTAAAAGTTGATCTAAAAAATTAATTTTTTGCTTTGACTCAACTGACAAATCAGTAAATAAATTAATTAATTCAACATTTTTTTCAAGTAATTTTAAAACCTGATAATTTTGTTTGGAAAGATTTTCTAGTTCTTGCTTAGTTGCAAAAAAACTAATAATTGCTTCAGCAAATTGCTTAAACAATAAAATACGTTTTCTCATTGTGATAATTAATTTAATGAATCTAGATATTCATCCACGAATTTTTGATTGGCTTCATTGTTAGCATCTTTAGAAATAATTTTGCTTGCAATTGCTAACGCTAATGTGGAAACTTCATCTTTTAAATCCTGTTGAGTAGATTTTTTAATTTGTTCAGCTTGTCTTAAAGCATCTTCATGAATTAATTTTGCTTTATTATTTGCTTCTGTCAAAGTCTTGTTGGTAATTTCTTCAGCATCTTTTTTAGATTGATAAAGTAAATCACTAATGGTTTTTTGGGTTTCTAAGCGTTCTTTTTTAATCTCAGCTAAATTTTGAGCTGCTTCGTTACGATCACGATCAGCTGATTCAATATTTTCATTCAATAATTTACGACGTCTTTCCATATACATTCTGGTTGGCCGTCAAATTAAAAAAATGATAACCGAAATAACAACAATTGCACTGAAAATATGGGCAACTAGAATCCAAACATTAGGAATAATTTGTTTAAAGAAATTATCTCCACCTAAAACAGATTCGTTCTGTTCAGCCATAATAGTTGCTTGTGCTTGTTGCAATAAATTGGGTAAAAAATTTTGCATAATTTATGTCACCACTTTGGTCTAAATGACTTTTAATTTGCAACGAAAATTAAAAGCAGAGAAATAATAATTCCATAAATTGCGACAGTTTCAGCAATCGCCACACCAATAATAAACTGTTTGAAAACTCGCGCTTCTACTTCAGGATTACGAGCAATCGCTTCAATTGCTTTACCCCCAATATAACCTTGACCAATCCCTGATCCAAAACCAGCAATCATAGCCACCCCAGCACCAATATAGGCACCAAAGCTATTGGTAATATTAACATTTGTTTCCTGTAAAACATGTTTTCCTGTTTCACTTATTTGATGTACTTGATTTAATAATTCTACTAACGGTTGAAATTTAGACATATTTTTCCTTAAATAATCTTGTTCTTATTTTTTCAATAATTTTCTATTAATTCTTTAAATAAAATCTGGCATCATTAACGATTCTGTACTGAAGAAACGTTTTGATTGAATTCTTTTTGGCACTTCATTCATTTGCTCAGCTGACATATTCGCTTCTGTTGTTCAGTATGACAAAGTTAACATCATGAAGATTAATGGTTGAATTAATCCTGGCACCATATCAAAATACATGTGCAATGGAAAAACCACAAATCCAGAAATTGTTGCTCCTAAATAACCAAATCTTTGACCAACAAAATTGTTAACAATTAATTCGTATAAAGCACCTAAAATAATTGAGCCAGCAAACATATTTCCCCAATAACGAAACATCAAAGAGAAATTTTGGCTTAGTTTACCAATCCATTTTAATGGATCAGGAATTGGAATTTTTCACTTTTTATAACCAATTTTAGTTGTGAATTCATTTAAATAATGTCATTTTTGGTATTTAATTCCAAAATAAAAAGTTCCAAAAAAACAAATCAGAGCCAATGACAACGGCACTGTAAATGAACTTCCTAATGATTCTAATCCCGCAATACCAATCAAGTTAGATGATCACAGAATTGTAAAAATATATAAAAAATATCAGGTAAATGTTTCATACCTTTTACCTAACATATCCACAACTGTATTGCGAACTCAATCGATATAAAGTAAAACAAAAAAAGCCAAACCTCTAGGTACTTCAGTTGTTTTTAATTTTTTAATGGAGAGATAATAATAAATCCCGACACCTAAAACAAAAATTGTGACAGCAATAAAACTCCAAATATGTTCGGTTGGTTGCGTTGCATATTTGCCAAATTGTGGTGAATTATTCATAAAATCACGCTTTCTCAAAAGAATTCAAATTTGCGAATTCTTTTCTAAAACTAATAAAGTATTTTATACCTTTTTTCTATAATTTATACCTAATCACAAACTTTTCCAAAAAAATAATGAAGATGCTAAAGAGGTAAGCTAATTGGTTTGGAACAATCCCTAAAATAATAAAAAGGATCGAAAAAATGTTGTTATTGACTAAGTAATTAATTAAAATACCAAATCACAAACCAGTTATTGCAATTAAAATAATTAGGAAATAAACAAGAAATAATTTAGTTTTAACTATTTTTTTTGTAATTTCATTTTCTTGATTTGTTCTAATTTCTTTTTGAAAATTTTGAAACGTTTTGTAATGAATACGCTCATTTAATCAATAACTCATTAAATTAAAAATTGTTGAAAAAATCAGTGAATAACTAAAAGTGGTTGCTCCACGAAGTTGTGTTAAGTCTAATACGATTGCAACCATTAATAAAATTAAATAACAATTCAATAAGATAAACTTAGTTAAATATCGGTATGAATAAAATAATTTCATTAGCCATTTTTTTCTTTAGTTGTTCGTTTAATTCGCGACTCTTCTTTTCATTTATCAATTAATTTCTTCTTGATGTTTTTTTCAATTTCTTGACGTTTTGCTTTAGTTTTAGCTTTTTTAATTTGAACTTTTATTTTCTTTTTATAATTTGGTTTAATTTTTTTAGGAGCTTTAGCAATAATCTGTTTAATCTCTGTTTCTAAATTTTCATTAATTTTTATTTTTTTAAAAGTTTGGTCTTTAAAAACAATTTTTTTATTATTCAGTTTAGCTTCGTAAAATTTAATATCTTTTTTAGTTAAGTGATTAATAATGTTAAATTCATTATCAGTTACTAATGAGATAATTTTTCCTGGCTGATTATATCGACCAGTTCGACCTGATCGATGCATGTATCAAACATTATCTTTGGGCATTTCATAATTAATAACCATTTGTAAATGTTTAATTGAAATTCCTCGTGCTAATAAATCCGTAGCAAAAATAGTCACTATGTTGCGATGATTAATTAAATTCATAGCTTGAATTCGTTCGCGTTCTTGCATTTCTCCATGAAATAAAATCGGACGAAATTGTGAATTTTGAACAACTCATTGGTGAACTGATTCTAATTCTTTTTTTGTATTAAAAAAGACAATTGACCCAGTTAAAGTATTCAAATAATCTAAAATAACTAATAGATCATTATTTTTCTTTTCGGGTCGAGTAATTAAATAATAATGTTTGGATTCGGTAATTTTTTTCTGATTAAAAATTAATGATTCATAAGTTTTGAATCAAATTTTTAACTGTTGCATTAAGCCCTTGGGGATAGTAGCTGAGGCTGCAATTTTTTTCGTGATTAAACCTCTATTTTCTTTAATGAAAAACTGAATATCATTCAGAAAACCCATTTCAATTAAAACATCCACTTCATCTAAAGCTAAAACAAGTCGAAATTTTTGTAAATGGTTTTTAATCTCTTTACTAAAAACTTTCAAACGCTCAGGAGTGGCTAAAATTAAATGTTTCTGAATTAAATTTTCAATTTTGGTTGTTTTATTTAAAATAACTACTTTAATTAATTTAGTAAAGTTTAATTGTTTTGCAACATCGAAAACTTGCTGAATGAGTTCTTTAGTAGGGAAAACAAAAAAAGCTTTTTGATCAGGTTTTTTTAATAGATAATCAATTAAGAAAATTAAAAGACTAATTGTTTTTCCAGTTCCTGTTGGTGCAACAAGGATACTGTTATTTTTTCTGTTGAGGTTATCAAAGATTTCAATCTGAGCTGGATTAGGATATAAAAATTTATTTTTAATTAATTCATCAACCAGTTGATTATTTGTTAATTTTCACTGCGCTTTTTTCATATTAGATTAAAAAACAAAATATCTCGTGGAAGTCCACAAGATATTTTTTTCATTTTTTAAATTTTTTATTCTTTTTCTTCAACTTTTGTTTCTTTGAAAGATTCAGCCTTAGTGTTTGGAAATAAAGTACGGCCACCGTCTTCAATTAAGCTTTTTTTGTAGTTAGGCAAACTAAATTCATAGTTGCCACTAGAAATGTATTTAGTTTCATAACTAAAATTAGGTTTACCGTATTTTAAAAAGACATCTTTAGGAATTAAGATACGTCCTTTTTTATCACGAATAATATCTCTTTCTTGTAAACCTTTAGCTTTTAATGATTCTAATTCTAACTCACTGGTTTCATAGTTTTCATAAACTCGATAACTAATTTTTTGACCCAAGATACTTTCGTCTAATTTAGAAAGTTCACTATATTCTTGATAATTGGTTTCAAAATTTTTAATTATATCTAAATCAAGTTTTGGTGGCAATTTGCCATGAAATGAAGATTCTGCGATTCTGTTGTCTTTGCCTTTGAACTGAACTTTCATTCGAGCATTGCTAGTAATTTCTAAGATTTCATGTTGTAAACTTAATCTTTGTTGAGCTAAATTTTGTTGTAAATTTCTTTCAAAATGAAGATCTTTAACGGATTTAAAATTATCTTCATAACGGGGTTCAGTGTAAATTGGAGTGCCTAAATGTCCAGAAAAACGTTCGTATAATTCTCGGTTACGTTTTTTTGAAAGTTCTTGTTTTTGCACTAAAGCAGCAACAGTATCATTCGGATCAACTGTTTTTTCTTGATCTTTTCTTTTTAAAATGAATGGTGCGGTAATTTTGATATTTTTCATAATTTAAAAATCTGGGAATTTACTTAAAAAGTTTATACACGTTTTTGTGCTTCGCTTCGGACTTTTTCAACCATTTTACGACGAGCATTAAAGGTAAAGTTGGCTTTGTCTTTAAATCTTAAGTATCCGGTATAAGTAATAAAGATTAGTAAAGATAAAGTTACAAATACATAAAAAAGAATGAAACCAATTACTTTTGTAGTGTATGGGTCACTAGTCAAGGCTAAAACTTGATTGTTACTTGCGAAAGTAATGCCAAATCCGTTAAAAGATCCGATAAAAATCATTAATAGCCAAGCAATAATGAAATAGGCTAAAACTGTACTGATAATGCCAATAATTAAATTAATTTTTAAACGTTGATCAATTGTTTCTTCTGTTGCTCTGATTTTTCGAGAATTTCAGATTAGTAATAAAAAATAACCAATCAGAAAAACAACTAATCCTAAAGCGGTGTAAAAAGCAAAGTTTACATAAACTTGCAAATTATAAAGAATAGCCAAAATTAGAAACAAAATAAATGCTCCTAAAAAAAGGCCGATAAAACTGCGAAAAGTTATATCAGTAATAGTAAGAAAAAACGATCTTTCGTTCTTTTGTGACTGTTGTTTAATCATATACTTCAAATTTATCCAAAAAAAGATATCTAGCTTTTAATTATACTCTAAAAAAGACCTTTATTTTATTTAGGGTTCTGTCTACCTGAATCTTGATCAATAGATGTTAATTTCAGATTTAGATTAGGTTGAAATTCTGAAATTTGGTTCATGTAGTATGAATTTTTAAACTGATTATATGTTTTTTCGAAAATGGGAGTCAAAACAAAAATGACTAAAGTTAGAATTGAAGTACGGATTGGAGTGAAAATTGTTTCACGCAAAATGCGCGGAATCAAGTAAACAACAGGTCCATACTGATTAATCAATTCTGGGGTTCGCCCATTATTTAAAAATTGATAATACATAATAGCAATTTTTGGTCCTAATAAAAAAGACCATAAAAAAATCATTGATGTGTAAATGATTGAAGCATAAAGAAAAGTTAATAAAATTTTTCTTCGTTTGAAATAAGTGTAAAACACAATTGCTTCAAAAATCAAAAAGAAAACTGATAAAGCTACTAAACTAGTAACAAATAATCCTTGATTAAATCAGTTTATTTTGAAATTAGGCTCTTGAGTATTAAATCACCAAATAATATAGCCATAAGAAATGCTTAAAAAAGTAATGAACAATATTTGTTGAATAACTAGATGGATTCATATTTTTTCTGAATTTCGAAAAATTCGAGATAGACTACCGATTATTCCTGAAAATAATGCAACAGTTGGCTCTTGTAAAGCATAGAGGTAATATCATGTTCCTCCAGTTATCAAATAACTTAAAGAATCAGTAACTCATCCAAATAAAAATCCATAGATTGGACCATAAAATCAACCAATTACAAAAACCGGAATTCAAGCTAAAGAAATTCTAGTGCCAAATGAACTTAAAGGAATAGAAAATTTACCTAGAACTAAGCGAATAGCAATTAATACAGCCAAAATTACCATGTAAGAAATAACTCGAAATGGACTGGCCGGAAAAATTGGAAAGAAGAAATGAATGATTTTGGCAAAATTTTTATTAAATAAAATTCTGCTTTTTAATAAATTATATTTTTGAATAAAAAAAAGGGCTGTAATTCTTTGATCAAAACCTTGAATTCAACCCTTAATTTTTTGATTAATTAGATACCTATTTTTAAATTTGCTTCAATTTTTTTTATTTTTTTGAAATGCTAAATTTTTATTCATTCAAGCACCAACTATATTTTATTTTTAGTGAAAAATTTAACGATTCATTTCGAATAAAATGGTATTTATTCTATCCCGAATTTTCGCATCATCTCGTTTTGGATTCAAGAAAATTGCTGAGACAAACAATAAAATACAAACTGCACAAAGAATCACTATTATCATGTAAATATAATAAATTGCAGAGAATAAATCGCGAAGTTTGACATTAAGACTTGCGCTTTCAGCAAAATAATTTTTTCCTCGTAATGAAAAAATAAAAATAGATCTGAAATTTTCAAGAGAGTTAAATAAAAAAATAACTAAAATTCCAATTGAAATAAATGCCAAAATTCTTGTTGAAAGAAAGTATTTAATATTATCGTTATGCTGTCCTCAGAGATCTCGATAAATTTTAGTTAAAGAAAAAAGCGAAATAGAAAGAAGAATAATTCCAACTACCAATGAAGTTACTGGTATTAATTGAATTTGATCTGCTCCATTTAAACGGCTTCTCAAATTTGCAATTTGTTCACTATTTAATCCTAAAATTTTTTGATAATCATCTAAAGATAAAGAAAAACTAGATGAATTATTAACCAGAATTAAAATTGAAAAAACAATACTTAATAATGAGATTAAACTAAACAAGAAAAATAAAGTATATTTTAAAAATATAATTTCTCGAGGTTTAGTTTTATATATATAAAAAATACCACTTTCAATTTCTGCTCGCAATCTTTGTTGAGCCGCAAATGATTTAGCAGTTTCGTTCAAAGCTTCACGCATTTGTTCTGGATTTAAAAAATCACTATCATTTCCAGCAAATGTTTTATTATCTTGAACGCTTTGTGCTCTAGAAAAAACTCTTGGCTCTTCTGTTGCTTGAATAACTGGTTCTGACTCAGATTGTGCATCAGATTTTGAAGGCAAATCATTAATGTCACAACCATAAAGATTTTTAATAACTGTATTTAAATAATTAATATCATCAATTAGATCATATTCATCATCGAAATTTACAGTTTTAGAAACTGCATATTTTAAACCGACGATGTCATTATATTTAGCAATAAATTCATCCAATTCAGCAACATCATTTTTTTTGTCTGACAAAAAATAAAAAATGTCTAATGAATGAGTAATTGCTTTTTTTAATTGTTCATTTTTTCTGATTAAATCATCAACAACTAATTTTGAGCTTAAGATAATATCTAAATATTTTTTTAGGCGGTTGTATTCACGATTAATCACTGCATTAGCGATCACGGTTTACCTCCAAACATAGTGTTCTAAAAAGACAATAATGTCTTTTTCAATTCCAAAACACTAATTGCATCATTTTTACGAATAGATACATTGTAATCAAATAATTTTACAATAATTTTATCCAATTTAGCGCTTAATTTTGGGCCTAAATCATTATATATCTTTACATAAGAATTTAAAGCATATGGTGGACGACCCATTAATTCTGCTATTTTCATTATATTGTTTATACTTTTTTATAAAAATAAAAAGCAAATAATTCCTCAACCTTATAATTTAAAATATTTAACAAAAATTTAGCATCTTCTAAATTAGTGCATTTATTGTTAAAAACTTCTATTCATTCTTTTTTTCAGACAATAATCAATCGATTAATAAAAAGAAATCTTGTTCCTTGTAATTGCCTACTAGTTGTTGTAAATCTTTCATTGATATTTTTTTCTTTTCAAGAATGCGATTTTATGAAAAATTTCACGAATAAATAAAGCGTCTTTTGGAAAAAAATCATAAACTAAATTATTTAAATTCGTTTCAAATTTCACATTATTTTTTTAATTAAATTATCAATAAAAGCTTTTTTAGTACGCGCGTTTAAAACTTCTTTTTTATGATCAGAATTATCTACTAAATCTAATAAACCTTTAATACTTTTATTGGTTAATAAACTAGGACTATAGACTAAAATCAAAACATTTATATTACTCATTTTTAAATGTTGCATAATTCTTACAAATCGATCAATTTGTAAATTATTACTTTTGCTATCATTATCCTTTTCTCGCATTTCCTTTCATTTATTTGTTAAAAAAATGGGATTATTAATAATAAAAGCTTCGGGTGCATCAAATAAACTATTTTGTTCTAAAGATCCGAATAAATTTTCAAAACTTTCACAAGAAATTACTTGGTAATTCAAATTTTCTCTAACAAAATCTTCTTTTAAACTTTCAAGAACACCAGGATCTAGACAATAATATAAATTGATCATAAAAAAATTAATTAAATTTTTTATTTAATAAGTAAATGAAATACAAGAAAATGAATAAAAAGAAAATTAATCCTTGTGAATGTCATGAGTTTCAAAAAGTAGCATAATAATACATGCGATTAAAATGCATCAAATTAATAACTCATAAAAAAAATTCAACTATTTTCTGTATTAAGGGAATAAGATAAATTATAAATCAAGTTAAAAAAACAAAGAAATATAACCCCAATATTATTCCAGAAAAAATAAAATTATTAAAAATAGCAAAGTAATAAATTCTTTTAGTAATGGATAGAAAAATCGCTGTTACAAAAATTCAAATTACAAAATTGATTAAAAATCACCCTAAAACTTTGGAACGTAATTTTAAATTGACAATATATTTAATTAAGAAAATAATTCCCATACTTAAAAGAAAACTGTAACTTAAAAATATTTTGGGATTAAACGTCAAAGAACTAATTGCCACTTTGGCTCAATGACCATAAAAATTATCTTGTTTATCTTTTTTAAAAAATGCAGCCAAAATAACTCGAAACATTGAATATTTAAAATCAATAACAATTCAGTAAAAACCAATGAAAATAAAAGATGCTATATTCCCAAAATTTTTATTAAAAAAGAAAATTTTCTTAATTATTTTTTCTAAAAGAAGAAAATGTAATCCACTAACAACAACTAAATGCAAAATGCTTAAATCCCGAAAAATTTCATAAATATCGGTTTTGTAATCATAAACATTTAGAATTAGCATTTTTACTAATTCTCCACTTGATCTTTGATGGTATATTTGATCCATTCATTTCAGAATAACATTATGGAAACGATTATTTGGTCATAATCAGTTGAAAACAGAACTATTTTGATTAATACTTAATAGTGATAAACTATAGCCAACTCCTACTGCTAAGCTTGTAATAATGATGACCATCATTCACTTGAGTTTTAAGTAATATAAAACTATCATGAACAACGGAATGAAACCTAAATACATTCAATCACTTTTATTAAAAAATCAAGTTGATCAAATTAAAACAATAGCAAAATAAAATAATTCTAAATCCAGTTTTTTTCAATTCAACTTTCACTTAAAATTCAGTTCATTTCACGGCTTCTTCTTCAAAAAATATAATTGGTTTTTCATAATAAGAAACAAGAATTTTTCTGATCATTTATTAAACAAAAAAATTAAAAAAAGAGAATTTCTTAATCTACTTTAAAAAGTGGCAAACCAAAAATAAATTATTATAATTTACTCTATTGTATAATTATTAATACTGAGTTTTTTAAAATACGAATAATACTAATGAATAACGATACAAATACTTTTAATAATAAATATCAAAATGATCAAGAATATGGAGATTTCTCTACTTTAAAAAATCTTGATTCGTTCTCAAAAGCAAAGACTGAATATAATTTGCAAAACTTTTTTGAAATTCGGGGACAAATTTTATTTTTACCAGATTTAACATCTAACTATTCTGTTCACGAACGTTTTGCCAAAGAGATAGTTTATTATGAATACCATGCAATTAATTACCCAGGTCATGGTTTAACTCCTGTTAAACCGAATTTGAAATTTGATGATATCGTTGAATTAGTAACTGATTACATTCTGCATCACCGTTTAGATGAATTAATAATTATTGGTCACGGATTTGGAGCTTTAGTTGCTGCTGCTGTTACAAGAAAAATTCCGGGCAATATCAACAAACTTGTTTTTGTTTCTCCATTAACTTTAGATAGTTTTAAATTAGTCAAAAACTATGAAGCCATGATTCTTCCCCAAGACCTACAAAGTTTATGTGCATCTCAAGAAGCTAAATTTCATAACTTTAATGAATTAACTAATTACAGTGATTACCAAAAAGATTTAGTTTCAGAACTGAATTATTTAATTAAAAATCGAAACAATTTTCTTTCTATTTTTGAAGAAGTTTATAACAAAAATTTTTTAGAAAACGCTCAACGCTTATATTATGAAGAAATTCAAATGGTACCAACCCTTTTAGTTTTAGGTAAAAATTCCAAATTAACTGATTTACAATCTGATATTAATTATTTTACTGATAGATTTGATCGTTTAAAGGTTTTTGAAGTTAAAAATACTGGTTATGTACCATTTTTACAAGCTAGTGGTCGTTATTACATTAATGTTCTAAATTTCTTAAATAATGATGAATTTACCTACGAAAAACCAACTTCAACTGTCGATCTAAATAACTCGAATCCATCAGAATTTAATCGGCAAATGAACTTTGATAATGATTCTGATGCCTTAAAAATTAGCGAAAAAGTTGATCAAAAAATTAAAAAAGTAAGTTGATTGAAAAAAATTTTCAAAAAGATTTTTAAACTAAGTTAAAATTTAGCTTAGTTATTTTGCGCCCGTAGCTCAATTGGATAGAGTTTCTGACTTCGGATCAGACGGTTGGGGGTTCGAGCCCCTCCGGGCGTGCCATAATATAAAAAACACCAGAAATATTTCTGGTGTTTTTTTGTTTTTAATTGGTATTAATCAAAAAATTATTTTTTATGGCTAACAACAAATTCATTAACTTTGGCTAAATCCAATCCAGTTTTTAAGGATGGAGCATATTCAGCATATAAAACTTTATTATTACTGTCTAAAACAAAAACAGCTCGATAAGCCAAAAATTCACATTCAGGAATATAAACTCCAATTGCTTTTTCTAAATCTACCCCATGTTGCCCTGAACCAGCTAATGAAAACATTAAAGTTGTTTCAGAATTTTTAGCACCACATCAACTTGAACCAATAATTGGTGAGTCATTACTTACACCAATTAAAAGGTTTTGTGATTTGGTTAATTCTTCAGATAACTCTTTCATTTGAACATCACACAAACTTGTTGATAATGAAGGAACAATCATTACTACTTTTAGATCAGCTTTCAACGAAGAAAGTTGTTCTTTTTCAAATTTGTGACTGTATAAATTAAAATCAGGAAATTGATCTCCTACTTTTAATTTAACTCCTGGAATTTCTGATAATAAAAAATCTCTAATTGCCACGTTTGTACCTTTCGATTTTATTGATTTATTGAAATTAAAATTTCATGTTTTTGATTGAATTAAATTACAGTATTTAACATCAATTCTAATTTTTAAATCTATATATTATAATAAAAATATATTTTACAATATTCAAGAGAAATACTCAAAATTTAAAAATGATTAATAGTTATATCGATCAAACAAATTTAAAAACCGATGCAACACAAGAAGATATTATTGCTCTTTGTGATCAAGCATTGCAATACAAATTTAAATCTGTTTGTGTCCCCCCATGTTATGTTAGACTAGCTGCTGCCAAACTAGAACATTCAGAAACTCGAGTTTGTACTGTTGTTGGTTTTCCGTTAGGATATACCGATACAAAAACTAAAGTTTTTGAAGCAACTCAAGCGGCTCTAGATGGTGCTTTAGAAATTGATGTTGTAATCAACATCAATAAGTTAAAACAGGGTGATCGAGAATATTTAATTGACGAACTATCATCAATTAAAAAAGCAATTAAAGGTCGGGTTTTAAAAGTTATTTTAGAAACTGGAGTTTTAAGCGAAGAAGAAAAACACTTAGCTTGTGAAATTCTAAATCATGTTTCTCCCGATTACGCTAAAACATCTACTGGTTTTGCTGGTAAAGATAAAGGTGCAACTGTTGAGGATGTAACCTTGTTACGTTCTTTACTAAATTCTGAAATTCGAATTAAAGCTTCTGGTGGCATTCGCAATTATGCTGATGCCAAAGAAATGATTAAAGCAGGCGCGCAAAGAATCGGAACTTCAGCTGGTGTAGCTATTTATGATGAGTATTTAGTGAGTGATTTAGACAAACAAGTTAAAAATGATTATATCGATACTGAAATGATTGATGATGATTATTCAAGTGATGATTATCAAATGGAAGAATCAGTCGAAGATTATTCATACGCCCCTGTTGCTGAACCAGTAGTCAATGAGCCAACTTTTGAACAACCAACTAATCATTTTGAAGAAGACCGTTATGACGAAAACACCTTCTTACAATTAGACGAGTTAAACGAAACAGAATTAGAAGAATACGAAATGTCTGCTGATTCTTCTTATTCAACCAAAGAAGAAACCAACGAACAAACAAACGATAGTTCTGTCGAATCTTTTGATTTTCATTCAACCGAAACTGTTGTTTCTCACAGCCATGAGGTGATTGATGAAAAAGAAAATCATCCCGATGAAACCTTTGAATTCAATTCAACCGAATCAGTTCTCGATGAAATTTCTAACAGTCACGATCGTGATGATGACATAAATGATGAGGATGATAATTATTAAATTAATTACTAGAAACTAGTAACTAAAATTAGGCAGAAAAATTAATATCCTTACATAGTTAGAATGAAAATTAAACGTAAAAATAAAGAAATTTTCAATATTGTCTCCTTTATTGAAAAGAAAAAAAACAAACAAGCTCATACTGAAGCTGAAATTGAAGAATTCATTCAATTGGTGCATCAACAAAAAATTGCTGATTATCAAATCACTGCTTGATTAATGGCAGTTACCATTAATGGCATGAATGACGATGAAACTTATTATTTAACGAAAGCAATTTTGCATTCTGGAAAAATTTATTCTTTAAAGAGTTATTCCAGAAAAAAAATTATCGATAAACATTCAACTGGTGGAATTGGTGATAAAGTCTCTTTGATTTTGTTGCCAATTCTTGTTGCGTGTGGACTGAATGTAGCCAAATTATCAGGACGAAGTTTGGGATACACTGGGGGAACAATTGATAAACTAAATTCTCTTAATGTTCGAACTAATATTCCTTTAGATAATGCTGCTAAAAGATTATCAGATATCGGAATGTTTGTAATCGAACAATCCAAAGAAATTGCACCAGTTGATAAAATTCTGTACGCTTTACGAGATGTTAGTGGAACTGTGAATTCAATTCCTTTAATTGCAGCAAGCATTATGTCTAAAAAATTAGCTCTAAAAACTGATTATTTATTTTTAGATGTTAAATATGGATCGGGCTCTTTCTCTCGCACTCGTAAAGATGCTGTTGCTTTAGCAACTGCTTTAGATAAAATTGCTGTTCGGTTTAAAGTAAATTTATTTTTACATATTACAAGCATGCAACAGCCACTAGGTTCTAGTGTAGGAAATTTAATTGAGTTATCAGAAGCTTATTCTTTTTTAAACAACGAATCAGTTGCTAAAGATTTAGCTTTATTAATTCAAGAATTTGCGATCGATATTTTAGTCGCAACTAAGCTTGCCAAAGATAAAATAGCTGCTAAAAAGAAATATTTAGATGTTTTGAAAACTAAAGCCGGATTGCAAGTTGCAACTGAATGATTTAAAAGCTTTGGTGGTGACATTAAAATATGAAAAGCTAATAGTTTTTTTAAACCTAAGTATCAAAAAAAACTATACGCTTCAACATCTGGTTATTTTGATGTTCTATCCAACGATGGAATTGGTTATGTTGCTAACGAATTAGGTGCTGGACGAAAAACTAAAACTGATAGTATCGATGTTCACGCTGGATTACGATTTCATAAAAAACTTAACGATAAAATAAGTAAAGGCGATTTATTAATCACACTCTATTCATCTAATCCAATTAACAATAAAGTTCTTACCTTATTGGAAGAAAAAATTGCTATTCGTAAAAAACCAGTTAATGTTTTGAAGTTACTAGAAAACTATGCTCGAAGTAAATAAACTTTTTGAAAAAAACAAAATTTTTGCAAAATTACAACAAATTTTACCTAAGGCAATGTGTACTTATTCTCAATTTCACGTTGCGGCTATTGTAGTTACTGATAACGGTTATTTTCACGGTTTTAACATTGAAAATTCTGCTTATCCCAATACAATTTGTGCTGAACGAACAGCTTTATTTTCTGCTTTATTAAATGGCGCTTCCACCATTAAAGAAGTGCATCTGTTAACCGATGATGTAACTGGAAAGGCTAATATGTGTGGTTCTTGTCGTCAGACTTTATCTGATCATGTTGCGCCCAATTGTATTGTTTATGTTTATGCTCATGATGGTACATATAATAAATTCTTTTTTTATGAATTATTACCAGAAGCATTTAATAATCAATTTTTATAAAACTAAAACCTATTGGAATTAATTTATATTATGGATGCTAAACTGAAGATTACCAAAGCAGATATTAAAGATGCCATGGATCGTTTAATGCAAGAAGATGATTGAAAAAATTTTGTTATTACTTTACAAAAATTAGAAAAAATGTAAATTATCTTTTTGTAATGTCTTACATTAGATAATTTACATTTTTTCTATTTTTACTTAGGTATTTTTTTAAAATAACTAACTTTAAAAATAAAAATGATTAATTTTGCATTATCTTTTAACTCTGAAGAAAAAAGGATTTGAATGTTGATGGTCTTAGAATCTTTAGAAGATTTTACCCAAGAAATTCTTGCTACTATCCCTTTTGAAAAACAATTTTTTTATAAACCTTTGCATGATTTACAAGCTGTTGATTTGTTGGAAGGTATCATTAATAAATATGTTTATTTAGAAGAAGACTTAATTGATACTGATTCTTCTGTTAGTCACAATCAATTTAATTTGTTGTATTTTATAACTGATGTTTTCATTCTTTTGTTAAAAAAGCACCTATTTTTAGAGGGCAATAAAAGATTTGCTTTACTTTATTTAAAAGCTTTTTTATACCAATTTGGCTGACACTTAGAATGAACAACCACTAATCTCTTAAAAACCGATTCTAATTCAGTAAAACCATTTGATTCACTTAGTCCCAGCCCCATTGAAAACACACTTGTACATTTCATTAAAGAACTCCAAGGGCAAAAAGATTATTCAATAATAAGACAAGAAATTTATGATTGAATTAAAGCTCGTATTGTTCTTATAAAATAAATTATTATCAATAAAAACCCCTCTCAGACTTTAATTTGAGAGGGTTTTCAAATTATGCAGAAAAAATAAAAACCACATTACATAATAACAAACTTAATGCTGCTCTATTTCTAGCCTGACATGGTTCGCCGTTATTATTAATATGGCAATAATAATTATAGTCAATAAAGAACTAGATTTTCATTAAATTTTCATTAAAGAAACAAATAGAACAATGATGAATTCTATGTAGATTAACTACCCCTTATTTTTTTAATATATAATTAAATCATAGTTAATTATTTTGAGAATTAAAGTAGTTATTCATTCATAAATTTATTGGTTGTAAGAAATGAATTCAACTAAAATCAAACTACTATCATTAGATCTTGATGGAACTCTTTTATATAAAAACAAAAAGCATCAATTAATTCGCAATAAAAATTCCACAATTACTAATGGTAATTTAGAAGCATTGAAAAACTATGTTTCTCAAAAAAACAATTTTCTTTTAGCTACTGGAAGAAATATGACAAATGTTCTACATTATGTTGAACTTTTAGAATCTTATTTGTCGTATCAAATTCCTTATCTTGTCTGTTTAAATGGATCATTAATTTTTGATAACCTAAATAAAAAAATTCTTGCGCAAAAAACTTTCTTAACTGAAGATTTTCAGGATCTTACTAAATATTTATTAAAAAATAAAATAATCTTTTTTGCACAAGCTTTTAATTATCAAAATCAAAAAATTAATGATTTAACATACATTCGCAAATCATTGATCATTCATAGATTTATTCGTTTAAATTTTGATCGAAACAAAACTATTCTTTTTAAAAATTCTTTACCCGAACATCAGTATAGTAAATTAACAATTATTTTAACTAAACCTAAATCTGTAGAACTGAAAAAAACTCTAGTCGAAATATTTGGTAACAAATTTAATTTTTGCATTTCAGGTAAATACGCAATTGAAGTTAGTCCTTCTGATACTGATAAATTTTCCGCATTAAAAATCATTGCCAAAGATTTGAATTTAAATCTTACCCAACTTGGCGCAATGGGTGATCAAGAAAATGATTTTACTTCTTTAAAAAATTGTGGTTTTAGTGTTGGCATTGATTTAAAAGACAAAAAATATTTATCACATATTTTTAATGTTGTTGATTTTAATACAACCAATTTAAATGGTTTGGGTGTGGCTAGAGGAATTGCAGAAATGAAAAGAAAAAACTTATTTTAGCTTTTAAAAAAAGGCCAACTATGAATAATTTACCTAAAATTATTTTCTGTGATCTAGATGGAACTTTATTAGATAACGAGCAAAAAATGCCTCATCCCCATTTATTTAATTATTTAAAAATTATGAAAGAGAATAAAATTGTTTTCATAATTACTACAGGCCGTTACCTTGATGAAGCAATGAAGATTTTCAATATTCTTGGTAGTGATTCTGAATTAATGCCTTATCTAATTACTTCTAATGGTTCACAAATTTATGATACCAAAAATCAAAAATTTCTTCTAAATGCCCACTTTAGTGAAACAACATCTCAGAAATTTTTTCAGCATTCACAAGAACTATTAAAGCAATTTAATTTTTGTTCTTTATTAGTTTTTCGCAGTACTGAAAATGGAGGAGCAGTGAAAGCAACTCCAATCATAAAAAACGTAATTAGTTCTTTGCAACATGCTGATAGTGAAGATATAGCATCTGAAGAAAAAAGTCACGTCTTTATTAACATTGATAAGAAAAAACAAACTTTACCCCACATTGTTTTTGAAAACTCAATTAATTACACTGAAAGTGATTATTTAACAGCAGATAATTTTCAAAATCTGAGCAAGATGGTTGTTTTATCATTTTTAGATAACTCTGAAGAATTGCAGACATTTATTCAAAATAAATATAAATTTTCTGATAGCGACATCACTTTTTCTTCTGGTCACTCATTTGAAATTTCTGTTTTTCCCTATAATAAAGGTCATTCAGCCAAAACTCTTTGTGAACTAATGAAAATTAATATTAGTGATGCAATGGTATTAGGTGATTCTGGCAATGATATTAGCATGTTAACCAGTGGAGCATTTAGTTGTTCGCCTGATTGAGCTAATCCAATTGTTCAAGAAGCAGCTACTAAAATTTATTCTGGAGTTGCATCTGAATGAGTTCTAGCAGCTTTTGCTGATCGATTTATGACTAAATAAATTGTTAACTAATTATTCAAGATTAAAAGCCAAATTAAACTTCCTAGAAATTTTTTGTTTTTCAACAAAAATAATAGTATTATATTTATAATTATTTTTTAATGAGAAAAATATGGACAAAACACTAGTTATTGCTGCAGTTAATTCAGCAAATTCAATTAATTTAGATTTATCCAAAAAAATTTCATATGCTGGTTCATATGACTTATTAGATCTAAATGACTACAAGCAAAATCTACCAATTTTATCCAATTCTCTTTTAGCAGAAAAAAAATTCCCTGAACAGATTAAAGAAATCTTAGTAAAACTTACAGGCTATCAAAACGTTATCATCGTAACACCTGAACACAATGGTTATTACTCTGCCTTCTTTAAAAACATTATGGACTGACTAAGTCGTTTAGACAATGCTTTTTTCTTAGATAAAAATGTTGTTTTAGTTGTTGCTTCTCCTGGAAAATTAGGCGGATTAAGTCTACGTAAATTTGCAAGTGAAACACTCAAGTACACCGGAGCTAAAAGTATTAAGGATTTTGAATTCGGATCTTACTCAGTGGATCAAGACGTTGCTGAAAAAGTACAAGAGGTTGTTGAGTACATTAACAATCTGTAAATTTAAAATAATCTTCAGTTTTTTTGAATTTTTAACTCAATAAAAAGAAAATCTTATAGTTTTTTGAATTTTTGTATACAAAAAGAAAACCCTATAGTTTTTTTGAATTTTTAACTTTATAAAAAGAAAGATGAAAAAATGAGTATTAAATCTCTAGATCACAAAGAAGTTGTGGTTAATTTTCATGATGTAACTTTTAATAAAAATAGAATCAGTATTCAAAAGCAAAAGACCATTAGGTACATCAAATACCTAGTGGCTTTTTTGTTTGCTGTTGTTTTAGTTACGGCATTAACCATTATTAACATTCGTTTTGCTAATAATGGTAAATATAATTTCCAAGACTTATTTTATATTTTTTCAACCAATAATATTTTTAGCACTAACACTAGTCAACTAACTAATGTCACCACATCAACGGGGCCTACTTTTGGTGCGTTTTCGTTTACTGACTTACCACCAATTCGAAAAGCTACTTGAATTTCTATTGCCACTGCTTTAGCTGGAATTGGATTAGCTATCTCTGGCTCAATTTCTCAAGGATTAACTAAAAATCCCTTGTCTGATCCTACCACATTAGGAGCTACTGAAGCCGTAATTTTTGGTTCCATTCTAATGAACGTTTTAGTTGGGTCAATTGTTGATGCCAATAATTTTCAATACGTATATTTAGCTTTCAGTTTTTTAGGCGGATTGTTATCGGTTGGATTTATTTTAGTCATCCTAAAATATTTATCCAATCTAAACTATTTAAAAATTACTCTAACTGGTTTAGCAATTAGTATTTTCTTTAAAACATTAAACTTTTTACTGCGAATCAATAATGCTTCTGCAATTAGAACATCTTTTGCAATTAGTATTGGTGGAGCAGAAAATATTTATGGTTTATATCCTTCTCAAGAAACTGTTTTATATATTGGGATTGTCTTAGTTGCCATTGGTTTTATTACATCAATTTTCTTATCTAAAAATTTAAGCTTATTAGAGTTGGGTGATGATAAGGCTACTAGTCTTGGAGTTAATATTAAATCTGTAAAAATTTTTGGTTTACTAGTTATTTTAATTTTGATTCCAATTTCAGTTTCTCTGGTTGGAAACGCTGCGTTTGTAGGCTTATTTGCACCCCATATTGTGCGAATTATTTTTCGAACTCGAGACTATCGGATTGTTGTGCCTATGGGAGCCTTATTAGGAGCATCTGTAATGTCCTTAGGTTTGACTTTAAATACATTCACCAGCACAATTCCTTCTTCTATTTACATGGTGTTCATTGGAGCTCCAATGTTAATTTATTTAGGCTGAAAACAAAAGAGTCAATAATATGAACCCATTAGAACAAATAACAACTAACAAAGAGCCTAACTTAATTCAAAGCCACCAATTTCAAACTGATATTGTAAAAAAACAACAAGATGCTAAACGCAAAAAAAGCATCATTCATTTTATTTCTATCACGATTATCTTTGGTGTTATTTTATTTTTTGGTTTAACCCTTTTACGCCAAGGATTTAATTTTAGTTTACAAATTTTTAGTTTAAGAATTTGACAATACCTCATCGCAATTTTTGGAGGAGGTTCATTGGGTGTTGCCGGATTATTATTGCAAAAAACAACTAAAAATAATTTAGCTGATGTTTCCATTTTAGGAATTGGTTCACTAAACATTATTTTTATTACTATCTACATTTTTTCTTTCCGTAACGGTGACATTCGTAACCAAGAAATCATTCGTCAAGTTTTACCTTTAATTACAATTGGTGCTTCCATTTTAGGAACATCAATTATTTATACCTTAACCAAAATTGGTAATAATAATTTAGATAAATTTATTATTGTTGGAATTGCTTTGCAATTTTTGTTTGAAGCCATTTCTATTTCTATTTTGAATCCGACTATTTCAGCCGCTCCTGGTAGTACTATTAATTTTGCTAACAGTCAAATTATTAATTTCAGTTTGGGTAAATTTCCTGATATTAATCAACTTGCCACTTCTTCACGTTGACGATTAACCTTGATTATTAATTTTGTAGTCATTGTGTTAATCATGGGGGTGATTTGAGTCTTACGCAAAAAAATTGATTTAATTGAAACTAGTGAAAAATTGGGGATTTCTTATGGTGTTAAAGTAGAAACCCTAAAATTAATTCTTTATTTATTAATTGCTTTATTAGCCGGAATTGAAGCTGCTATTTTAGGCACTGTTGCCTTATTGGGGATCTTAGCTCCAAATATTTCTAAACCACTATTTGGAAACCAAACTAAAACTAATTTATTTTCCACTTTCATCATTGGTGCAATTATGGTAATGTTAGCTGCTTTTGTTTCGGTTAATTTAGCCACTGATATTCCAATTGGATTCTTATCAACAGCAATTATTACTCCTTATTTTATTTTCTTAATTCTTAAACGAGATCGCAGATAATGAAGCAATATTTGCAGGAAAATAAATCGTTATTAGTTTTTACTAGTTTAATCTTTTTGGGATTAATTTTTGCTGTTGTTCTAATCCCTTTAGAAAACCAAATTCATAACACCTGATTAGCCGCTAAAAACCAAGCAGTTAATGATTTAAAGTATGAAGATGCTAGTAATTGAAATTACGATCTCAGCTATTTATTTCGGAATAGTGGTTTATTTTTAAATAACCAATTTTTGCTACAACGGAACCGATTCGCTACTGCTGATGCTGATTTACTTTTATTGGTTGTCAACGCTTTTAACACTAGTATTCCGCTTGAACAAAATAATTTTTTAGCAACCGCACAAATTGATAATGGTGCGGGGTTTGTGCAATCTGCTACTACATTAAATACTTATTTACAAACTTTTGCTTTTCTAAGTTGAAGCGCAATCATTATTGTGGTTTTTTTAACTGCAGCTATTTTTTGAAATTTGACTATTGGCTTTTCAGAAAAAAATGCTTATAAAATCTACAGTTTTTTATTGGTTTATTTTTTTAATCTTGGTGGTTGATTTATTAGTCTTTTATTATGAAAACTAAGTAACAAACAAGTTAAAGCATTAAGTTTTGATAATATTGAAAAACTAGCTAAATACCCACCGTTTTTATGGATTAGCCGTTTCAATAATTTTTTCTTAAAATTTAATAATTCCAATGATCACCGTGATGAATTTATTTCCACTAAAAACCTTGGTTTTACCTATAGTCATGGTCATAATCTTATTCGTCATTTGTCCGATGTTTTCAACTTATCAATTCATGAAAAAAAATATAAAGAGAAATATCACATCTATCGTCGGAAAAAACTTATCGAATTTATTACTAGATTATTCCCTTTCTTAATTGTGAAAGAAAAATACATTTTAAAAAATCTTAATTTTAAAATTCCTAAAGGTTCATTCACAACTATTATTGGACCAAATGGTTCAGGTAAATCAACTTTAATTAAAGTTTTACTAGGATTAGAACGACATTATTTTGGATCAATTTACTGGAATAAAATTAATCTTCACCGAATTAAGCGTAAGTCTTTTGCTCAAAATGTTGCTTATTTTCCACAAATTTTAGAAATTCCTAGTGGTTCTAATGTTTATGATTTTGTTTGTTTTGGTGCTATTCCCCATCAAAATTTAAGTGGCAAAATTAGTCCTGAACAAGAACAAAATATTTTGAATGCATTAGTTGAGACCAATACTTTACAGTTTATTGATCGTAATATTAATGAGTTATCTGGTGGTCAAAGACAGAATGTTATTTTAGCTACTGTTCTGGCTCAAAAAACCGATACGATCATTTTGGATGAGCCAACAACTTATTTAGATGTTAATAACCAAAATTTATTATTAACCCTATTAAAAAAATTGAATGATCGGGGTAAGACTATTATTGCCATTTTACATGATCTAAATCAAGCGATTAGTTATTCTGATAATTTAATCATTTTAAAAGACGGCGAAATTTACAGCCAAGGTGCCCCCCGTAATGTGGTGAATTCTCAAATGGTAAAAGAGGTTTTTGCTGTTGATGCTAATGTTGAAATTATTAATGGCATTCCCCAATTATTTGAATTAAAGGTTGATAACAATCATTTAAATAAGGAATCTGAATAATATGCAAAAATTTTTCATTGATCTCTACAGATGATTTGTTTATCTTTTCTTAAAAAGTATTGGTTATTATAATTTTGATTTAAAAACCAAAATTCAACAAAATCTTTACAAAATTCTCATTGGATGAATTTTGTTAATTGTTGTTTTGATTATTTATTTTGTTACCCTCAATCAAATAACAGCTTTAAATCGCATTGTTGCTGAAAACAATAATGCTCAAATTACAGTAAGCTATCAAGCAGGATGAATTAGTGGAGCTATTGATGGTAATAATTTATTTGGATTGCCATCTCAATTTCAATTTTTAAATAACCAAAATGATTTCTTAACAACTGTTAACAATTTAGATCCTACCACAATTACTGTTAACGAATTAGTAAGTCAATTTTTATTAGTAGCAACCAATTTAAAATTAGTGCTTTCATTTAATTTGATTAATTTAATATTGTGATTAATTTGAAATTGAAGAAATTTAGGAATTGTTTGACTCAAAATTAACATTAAACCAGCTATTAAATTTTTGGTGGCTCTAGAGTTATTTTTAGGTTTCTTTTATCCTTTCTTTACTTATTTTTACTTTAAAAAACACCAAATTCAATATGTCATAATTAGAACTGATCAAAATTTTTCAACCATTTTTGGTAGTCTAACAACTAATTTAAAAATTGGTTTTATTAAAAAGTTTAATAAATTGTTTTTAGGTAAAAATAATTTATCTGATTTTGATTTTCCGATTGATAATTTTGATCCTAATACCTTTTTAAAAACTGAACAACTTTCTTTTACATATGAAAGATCATTCGCAAACCGTTTTCGCAAATCAAAAATAATTCAACCTGAAAAACTAATTTTAAAAAAAATTAGTTGTAATCTGGCTCAAAATAAATTTACTTCTATTTTAGGTGCTAACGGATCTGGTAAATCAACTTTTTTAAAATCTGTAATCAATCAAAACCGACATTATCTTGGTAATATTTTTTGGGGTGAAAAAGATTTAAAAAATATTAGTCTGAAAAAATTTGCCCAAAATGTTTCTCATATTGCTCAGGGCCATGAATTAATCACTGGCATTAAAGTGTATGATTTTGTCGGTTATGGACGAGCTCCTTATTTAAGTTTGATGTCTTCACTAAAAGATTCTGATCACGAAATTATTTATCAAGCCATGAAGAAAACCAGTACGCTTCATTTAAAAGATAAATTTACTAGCGATTTATCTGGGGGACAGCAACAAAAAGTTTTGATTGCAATGACAATTGCTCAAGATACTGATACAGTTGTTTTAGATGAGCCAACTACATATCTGGATATCAAAAATCAAATTGAACTGCTAGAAATGCTGAAAGAAATGCAAAATAAAGACAAAAAAACTATTATTGCAATCTTACATGACATTAATCAAGCTGCCCAATATTCAGATGAAATTATTCTAATTAAGAATGGTGTTATTTATGATCAAGGTCCACCCACTCAAGTAATTAATCATAAATCATTACTAGAAGTTTTTAATGTGACTGCTGATTTAACCATTCATAATAATCAAGTTTATATTAGCAATGTTAAATCAACATTAGTCGAAATATAAATAAACCCAAATGAAAAACCACTATTTGTCTTAATTTTCAAAAAAATGGTGGTTTTTTCGTGTAATTTTCACATTTTTTAAGCCCAAATTATTAAATTGTTTATTTGTTTTAATGTAAAATCAAAATTGGATTCAACAGTATTTGAATCCGTTTCAATCATTTTAAAAAGTTGTAATCAAATTATCTAAAATGCGAAAATTTAAACTATTTTCTAAAATTTCAATCTCTGCTTTTGCCTTCAGTTTTGTATTAATTAGCTGTGGTAATGCAATACAAGATTCTGGACAAGTGGATTCTAATCAAACTAGTCAAGCCCTTCAAATCGCTCCACAAACCAATAATATTCGAGTTGGAATGTGAAACATTGCTAACTATGAAGAAAAGGGAGATAAGTTTTCTTCTGAACGCGCTAAAGTTTTAGCTGATGTTTTGTATCAAAACAATTTAGATTTATTAACCGTAATCGAACCCACTTATAAAAATGCAACTGGGTTTACTGAACTAGTTAAAAACTTAAATCATTTAGCTGGCTCAGAAAAATATGAAGCAATTATTTCCTTACCTTCAGTTTCTGAACAACCAATTTTAAAACGTGTTTCTTTAAGTGAACGTTATGGTTTTATTTATAAAAAGGATCGTTTAAGATACGAAACATCTCCTCATCAACAAGAACCAGCTGATTTTAGCACTTTCAATATCACTGATAGTCCTTATGATAAGGGTGGATCTCAAGAATTAAATGATACTGGTAACCGAAATATTTTATTCTTTAAAGAAAAAGCTGATGAAAAGCATTTTTATACAAGAAGACCAGGTGCTATTAAATGGACCGATCTAGTTAATAATCAAACTTTTGTAACTATTGCCGCTCATGCTTCATCACCAGATGCAAGAGATAGTCAAGGTGAAACTAAATTTAATTGTGCTGATTTAAAACAGTTTGGAATTGAGCACGGAACGAAATGTGATAGCAAATTAGGTAGCAATGAAGCTTGAGATGCTTTAAAAATTCCTGATGTACTTAAATATTTCAGTGAAGTTTTTAAAGAAGATGATATTTTCTTTATGGCCGATACTAACATTCGCTTTAATAATAATTTTCTTTTTGAGCGCGCCACAAAAGAAGGTTATAAAAATATTTTTCCACTAGACGCAGCTGGTGAAAAATTAGAAACTGCTTATGATAAAGATCGTGGTCCTGCTAAATTCCGGACAACCTTAAGTAGTCCTGATCGTCTTAATGCTTATGCAAATGCATATGATAAAGCTTTTTATAAATTTCAAAACTATAATGTTCAAAACCCTACGCGTTGAGACTTGTGGAATTTATATTATGACGTTGAAGATAACGGAGTAACATCTAATCAAAAACAAAAAATTTTAGCTTTAAGTTATCCTGAATATGATCATTATACAAAAGCAATTATGGATGAAATTTATTATCAAAAAGCCGGTGCAAGACAACCAAAAAATCCACCTAAATCTCCTGTTCATACATCTTTAAAAGAATTAATTTCTGATCACACAATGGTTCACTTTGAATTACAACTTAAAAAGTAATTTATTACTTAATTAAAAAATAAAAAACCACTCTATAAAAAGAGTGGTTTTTTTGTAGTACATTTTGGTTTTTAACTAACCCTTAAATCTTCATACTGGTAACGTAAAATTTGTTGGGTTGGTGATTTTTTGGTTCATAACAAGATGGAATTACTCAAGCCTAATTGTCCAACAAACATTAAAAAAATTAAACCAATCAAACCAACAATACTAGATTTTCCCGTTACACCGGTTGTTAATCCTGAAGTTCCAAAAGCCGAAATTGCTTCAAAAATAACATTTGTTCCGCTTTGTAGTTCTGTAGTCGTACTGCTTATTAAAATCATAACGACAAAAATTAAAGCTAAAGCTAAAATAAACGTCATTAGTGCTTCAATAACTAAATTACGATGAATTGTTCGTTTGAATACAGAAACATATTTTCTTCCTACTGCTCGACTATATAAAAAACGGATAATGATAAATAAAGTAACGGTTCGGATTCCTCCTCCAGCTGATGAAGGTGAAGCTCCAATAAACATTAAAGCAGACATTAATCAACGGGATTCAATTGTTAAATAGTCCATTGGAACACTAGAAAATCCAGCTGATCTTGAGGAGAAAGTAACGAATATAAAATTTCAAACTTTATCTCCAGACGATAATTTAGAAAAATTATAAAAAGGAGTTTGGGTTTTGATATTTTCCATTTCAATGGAATCATAAAAAAGTTTGAAATTACTTGAACGCGGTAATTCAAAGACAAGAATCAATACTAATCCAAAAAAAGCAATCACAAAATAACTTAATACCGAAATTTTGGTAAACAATGTGATGCGATGAATATAACCTTTTCTTTTTGATTGAATTCATTGAAAAATATCATAAAAAATCGGATATCCAATTCCCCCAGCAATTAAAGCAATTAATAAAAAGAATGAAAGAATATTCCCTAAACCACCATTGTAAGCATAAATAGAAGTTGGTCCTAAAATATCAAATCCAGCATTATTTAACGCTGAAATTGTATGAAAATAAGCGGCTCAAATGGATAGTCCAACGTTACCATAAAATTTATCAGCGTTCAGATAATTAAATTGTGGTAATTCTAATAATTCTGCATTTTCAGGAGTTTGGGGTTTAACGTTATAAAAGAAAAACGAAAGCGCAAATCAAATAATTAGTTGCAGAATAAAAATCACAACAAAAGCAAAACCAATCATTTTGTGACTTTCTCCTGATTTGGCATTACCTCGTTCTGAGTTTAACAAATACCGTTGAGAAGCAGTAAAATTAGTTTTATTGATTAAGTATTTTCAAATCAAAATGGCAATCGCAATTAAACCTAATCCACCAACTTGAATTAATAAGGTAATAATAAATTGCCCTGGAATACTAAAAATATAACCAGTTACTTTTGTTGTTAATCCTGTATCACTAAAAGCTGAAGAAGCAAAAAAGATGCTGTCAAAAAAAGTATAAGTTTGAAAAACTTCACCATTTTGGTATCAAACATAGGAATTATTTTCATAAACTCACCCTGAGTTTAACGAAAATGGCATATACAAAAAACAAGCCCCAACGAAAATAGTAAAAAAATAGATTCGGAAGAACTTTTTATAAATTGTATCCCCCAGAAGTATTTTCAAAATCTTTTCTTTATAGAAAATAATTTTTTTCTTTTTTTTGTTGCCCAGTTTTTTCATATTTTAAAAAGCTATTTCAGTTGATTCGTCTTGAATGATCAGTTTTTTTGGTTTACTACTTTTTTATGTCTATATATTTTAGTAAAATAAAATTTATTTTAAATAAGAGATTAATCAAATTATTAAAATATCATATTAACCCAATTTAATATTAAAATTAACTACTTGACAAATCATTTAAAAAACTTGGAATAAAAGATTTATGGATATTAAATTATTCAAGCATCGAACGAATCGATTAGTAAAAAATTATTGTATTATCGGCTTAGGCCGGTTTGGTTATGGTGTGGCTGAAGTTTTACAAAAAGAGCATCAAAATTTAACTATCATTGATTTTGATGAAGAAGTTGTTGAACTGAAGGGAAAAGATTTTTCTGACGTTCAACTAGTTGATGCAACTAACATCCATAATTTAACTGATATTGGCATTAAAGATTATGACATCATAATTGTCGCTGTTTCAGATTTTGAAAAATCAATCATTATTTGTTCTAACTTACGAGAATTAGGAATTAAAAATATTATTGCTAAGGCAACTAATTTAATTCATCAACGCATTCTAAAATCAATGGGAGTTTCTCGAACAATTATTCCCGATGTTGAGATTGCATCTAAGGTTGCTTATCAAAGTATTTATGGTTTAAATGTTGATTTATTTCGGTTTGATCAGGCCGACAGTCAAAAATCTTTTATTGTAGAAGTACCTGTATTTGCTTCTAGTTTATGAAAAAAATCAGTGGCTGAAATTACTAACAAATTTGGTCACCGACAATTCACTATTATTGCTATTAAAAATTCTAAAGGTGAAATTCGAATGCCCATTCGTGGCACTGATATCATTAACCGTGGCGATATTGTCTTTTTGATTAGTGTGGTTACTAATATTTCATCAATCATTGATGTTTTTCAAAAAGACTAATTATTATCATCAATATCAGGACAGGTCACATAACTGTTAGCTAGTTGTCCAGTAATTCCTTTATGATCTAAAACATCACATAAAGAAGGTTTAGATAATTTATTACGAGCTTGAAATAGTTCATAACGGAAAGCTGATGAGAAAAGTAAAAATTGTCCAACATGTCGTTTTGTTTGATAAATTGGATTGATGTATTCTTTAGTTCCGTTATAAATGCCAATTAAGTTTAAACCTGTTCGGGGCGAATTTGGCCTAAATCATTGATCACTAATTACTAACGAACCTGATGAACCTGGTTTTAAATTTAAATTAGTTGTTAAAATTTTGCTGCCAATGGATAAAAAATTTTGTCCGTTATAAGTAACTAAATCAGAATTTTGATCAACATTTGCTTGTCTGAAATGTTCATTTGTGAAATAGGAATCACGACTATAAATTTTTTGATTTCAAAGTTCATTAGCAATTGTATAGATACTTTTATCTGAGAAAGTACCATTTTTTACTTCTGCTTCAATTCATTTTACAATAGGTTCACCATGACGAAATGGTGTTGTTGGAGCAACTAAATTAGGATTGTTTCGGTTTGGTCTGATTGCTTTAAAACCAGAAATAATATCAGAAACTTTTTTAGTTGCGACATACTCTTCAGCAGAAGTTGTTTGATTTCTCACTGATCCTTCAAAGAATAAATAACCTTGATCATCATTTGATTGAAAATTTTCTAAGCCAAAAAATTCTAATTTTGGATTTAGATTGCTTACTGCAAAATAATCATGCCAATTAGCAGCCGTAATTTCACTTGGTAAAATATCATCGATTTTTTGATTGGGTTTTAATTGAAAAACTGGTTCGGCTGTGCCAACTAATTCATCAATTTTTTGATCAACCGTTAAAGTTGAATAACCTCCCACTAAATATTGTGGTGTCATTAAATTATTTTCCAACACAAAATTTCGATTAGTAGGAATGGCAGAAAAATTAACATCATTAGTTTGCATTCGTTCATTGAAAGTTTTCAACCAGTTGGGTTGTTGATTTTTTTCAAAACTAATTTTTAAAACCGCAAAGTCAACTGCAAAATTAAATTGACTATATTGTTGATTAATATCGGCTGTTTTAATGAATGGATTATTCAATCCTGGATTATAAGAATCAACCCATTCAATATCAGACAATTTTTGTGAAGAAATTTCATCTCGATAAACATCTAATAAATTAATATTTTGATCAAAGTTAAATAGTTTTTTATTGATTGCTAAATTAGTAGCAGTATATACCAATTCCACATTTTTACTATCAACATCCAAATAAATATTACGTTCTTCAGAAATTTCGTTATTTCTGATTAAAGGTTCGTCTGATTGATAAAGGTTAAAATTAGCTTTCTCTGCTCCTTTAATCTCAATTTGACTGCTACCATAATTAAAAAACCCAACTCGAAATTTTTTACTAGCGCCATTCTGGGTTTCTGATAATTTGGGAGATGATTTATCCTCCGGATGATTTACTTTTATAAGATCTTCGTTTGGGAAAAAAGCTTTTGCCACATGTAAATTAGTACCAATTAATAAATGAATTCTCTCATCATCATTAATCGCTTCACCTTCAGCATTAACTTCATTTCTGTTGGCATAAGTATTGATAATAAATCCTGTTCCACTAATTTTGCTAGATTGTTCAGAATTATTTTCAACTCCTGTTGTCTTAGGGGTTTCATCTTCCATGTATAAACTGACACTGTGGGTTCTTAAATAATCTGCTCCTGGCAGATTATTCTTATCAATCGGAACAGAAATGTTTTGGCTTGTTCCAGGTTTATTCATATTAATTTCAGAAAAGCCTTCATCGTATTGGGAAACATTCACTTGTTGATTTTCTAAACAAGCTGTTAATAATACTGAAGATGACAAAATTGAAAAAAATGTCAGAATACTTCTATTTCATTTTTTCATATTTTTATAGATATCTCCAACAAACAAAATTTTTTGTTTTTGTAGTAATTAAAAATTTAAAATGTTAATAAATGATTAACAATTAAATTATTAGTTAATTTTGTTTCTAAGAATAGAAAGTTAAACTCATTTTATCACGATACAGCAATAACCAAAATGATAAAATCTTTGAACCCGTCTTACGTGAAAAACTTAATGAATAACTAGATTGTTTTTAACTAATTTTATATGGAATATTCAAACTAATTTTTTTGCAAAATTAAACGAGTCCTTTTAATGAATAATTTCTTTTATCGCAAGCAAGCTTTTTTACTTCTAGAAAAATGTGGCAGCGTTGAACAAACCAAAACACTTTTTTTAGAAAAATTAAGAAACATGCTCAATCAGTATTCAATCCTAAAACAAACAATTATTGAAAACAAACACTTACATAATGTCTTTTCTGATTCGGCAATGTTCATTATGGATTTAAATATTAAAAAAATCGAAGCCTTAATTTTTTTAGCAAATTCTGGTGAAGCTGAATGAAATATTTTATTATCTTTCACTGAAGAAAATAAATCTAATTTTATTGATGATTCATTATCAACTAAATATAGTGTTTTAAATATTGATAAACTGGGTGATTTTAAAAAGAAATTTTTTTACATCTTAAAAAAATATCACATCATTAATTCTGAACAATTTGAAATGATTCAAAAAATTAATATTGCTCGGGATAATCTTAGTTTAGCTCATTTAAATGATTATTATTTAGATGAAAATAAAATGTTTAACCAAAACATGGAATTCGATAGTCAAGAACTTGAAACTTTCCGAAACACTCCATTACAACTCAAAAATTTTGATAGTAGTTTTTGAAATTTTATTCAAGTAGTCTTACATAGTTATCACTGATATTTAGATTATTGTATTTATTTATTAAGGGTTAATAAATATAATTACAGCAAAATTATTAATAGCATTGATACACTATTAGAAACTAACAATCCTGCTAATCTAAAAACTCATATTCCTGAAAATATTTGAAATGATAAAAAATCATTCACAGATTTCTTGTGTGAATTCCGAAAAATTATTACTGATATCAACCAGAATGTTGGTCGGATTAATTTTTATTTTGAACAATTTTATTTATTAGAAAATTCTAAAATTAATCCGTTATTAAATCAATTATTTGTCTTTTTCTTATCGGCGAGTTGTATTGATTCATATAGCATAAAAAGTAAAAATCGCACCAATAACGAACGCTTATTGCATGCTGAGTATTATTTGGATTTAATTAATATTATTCTGCGTGAAAATTTATTTTTTGAAAAACACATTAATAAAAAAATGTTAGAGAATTTTATTAATTTAAACAAAACTGAACTTTCAATCATTGCTAACGAGAAGGTTTTAACTAATCTTAAAACTTATCATTTTAAACAATATATTGTTTTCTCTAAAAAAATTAAACAGATTATTTATAACCCCAATTACCGAAAGCGTTTAGATTATTTTTTACGCAAATATTTTAAAGACTTACGAGTAATTGGTTTACCTAAATTTTTTAAATTACCAGCTCAAACCCCAACTAAAATTAATAATAATATTTTTGAATTAGTAAAAAATCAAGATCATAACCAATAAAAAAGCCTTCAATAAATTGAGGGCTTTTTTTATTTTTGAAGTAATTGTTATTCTTTTGGTTTTTCAATTTTTTTCAAATTGTTTAAATATGGTTGTAATGCTTCAGGAATTAAAACTGAACCATCTGCTTGTTGATAGTTTTCTAAGATTGCAGCAAATAAACGATCAATAGCTACACCCGAGCCATTTAAAAGCGCAACATAAGCAGTTTTATCTGTACTTGTTTTGCGATGGCGAATTAAAGCTCTTCGGGCTTGAAAATCCCCTGTATTAGAACAAGAAGAAATTTCTCGATAACGTTTTTCTGATGGTAATCAAACTTCTAAATCATAAGTCCGAGCCGCAGAAAAACCTAAATCACCAGTACACAAATCAACTACTTGATATGGTAATTTTAAAATTTTTAAAATTGATTGGGCGTTTTCGGTTAAGTTTTCTAATTGCTTTGCTGCATCTTTTTGATCACAAATCATAATTAACTCGGTTTTAGTAAACTGGTGTAATCGAATTACTCCCCGTGTATCCCGACCGGCTGCACCAGATTCTTTACGAAAACATAAACTAGTGGCAGTCATTTTAATTGGTAATTTTGCACTATCAATAATTGTATTCGCATACAAACTAATCAACTGTGATTCTGAGGTTGGTGATAAATACTTATTATTGCCCAAATTGAATAAATCAGCTTCAAATTTTGGTAATTGCCCCGAACGGAATAATGATTCACCACTCAAAATTACAGGCACAGCATACGGATAATAACCGTTATTAGTTACTTGGATTTTAGTTGTAAATTCAGCTAAAGCGTTATAAAGTTGCGCCCCTAAACCCTTATAGACAACAAAACGGGATCCTGAAATTTTACCTCCAGCTTCAAAATCAACTAAATCTAAATCAGATGCTATATTTCAGTGGGGTTGTGGTTCGAAATCAAATTTAGGAGTTTGCCCTCATTGAAATAACACCTTATTATCATTTTCATCAACACCAACAGGAACTGCTTCATCAGGCAAATTAGGAATTTGATGAGAAATTTTGTCAAAATCAGCACTCACTAACGTTAAACGAGTTTCTAAATCATTTAATGTCTTTTTAATTTGCTGCATTTCTTTTTGTAATTCCAAAGCCTCTTTTTGCTTATTTTGATTATAAGCAATACCGATTTTTTTGGATAGAACTGTTCGTTGATTATTGAGCTTTTCTTCTTCTAATTTCAATAAAGATAATAAATCATAATTATCTTTTAAATTTTTAATTAAGGAAGAGTTTACTTGTTTTTGTAAAAGTTTTTCTTTAACAAATTCGAAATCTTTTTTTAATAATCGTAAATCAATCATTAGTTCTCATTAACCCCTTTTTTCCAGTTAGGTTTGGAAAATAACAATAAATTTGTTATTGATTTTCTTGGTCAACTTTTTCTTTTGATTCTTCTTTGACTAGGCGTTCTTTGGCTAAACGCTCTTTTGCTTTTAAAGCTTCTTGAGGTAATTTTTTGTATTTATGAATGTAATTAATTTGTTCACGCACAATTGTTTCCAATAATAATAAACATTCAACAATTAATTTCAATTCCTCTTTGTTTTCAATGATGATCTTTTTAGCAATTTCATATTGCTGATTAATAATTAAATTTATTTCATCATCAATTGCTTTAGCTGTAACATCAGAATAATTTTTAACATACGGATTTTGTTCGCCTTCAGAGGGAACATATTGGGTTAATCCCAATTTGGACATTCCTAACTGAGTTACCATGGCCCGAACGATATTGCTTACTTTATATAAATCATTAGAAGCTCCTGAAGTAATTTCTTTTGGACCAAAAACTACTTCTTCCGCTGCTCGACCTGCCAGAGTTGTTGTGATAATGGCTAATAAGTCTTCACGTGATTTTAACATGACTTCTTGCTCTACTGGAGCTGATAAAGTATATCCCCCCGCTTGTCCTCGGGGAATGATGGTGATTTTTTCAACAACATCACCTTTTTGGGTATAAAGCCCAGCAATCGCGTGCCCTGCTTCGTGATAAGCAATTTTACGTCGCTCGCTCAAGGTAATAATTCGGGATTTTTTCGCTGGCCCCGCAATTACCCGATCAATTGCCTCATCAATGTCTTGAGTGCTAATACTGTGACGATCATATCGTACAGCTAATAAAGTAGCTTCATTTAAAACATTTTCCAATTGTGCTCCAGAGAATCCAGGGGTTCGACGCGCGATATCTTCTAAATTCACTTTGGAAGATAAGTTTTTGTTACGTGAATGGATTTTTAAAATTTCTTCTCGTTCTTTAATATCTGGCAAGTTCACTTGAATGTGTCGGTCAAATCGACCTGGTCGTAAGATCGCATCATCCAATGAATCTAATCGGTTAGTAGCTGCAATCACAACTACACCCGAAGAAGTGTTAAATCCGTCTAATTCACTCAATAACTGGTTAATGGTTTGATCAGCTAAACCACCTGATCCTCCATTAATCATTTTGTTGCCCCGTTTTCCAGCCACAGCATCAATTTCATCAATAAAGATGATACATGGCGCAGCTTTTTTAGCACGGTTAAATAAATCCCGAACCCGCTTAGCACCAACTCCAACAAACATATCGTCAAATGATGCTCCAGACACTTCAAAGAATGGTACATTCGCTTCACCTGAAACAGCTTTAGCTAATAAAGTTTTTCCAGTTCCTGGTGGGCCATATAGAACAATCCCTTTTGGAGTACGAGCACCCATAGCTGTATATTTGCCAGGGTTTTTCAAATAGTCAACGATTTCCATTAACTCTTCTTTTTCTTCTTTAATGCCCGCAACATCTTTGAAGGTAATATTTAGTTTAACAGTTTTGGCATTAGACTTGCCAACTCCAAAAATGGAGTCTTGACCAGCTGCTCCTGCTTGAGCCCGCATAAATAAACGAATCAAGAAAATAACGATAATTAAATAAATTAAAATTGGAATTGTTGAAACGATTACACTTTGCAAGAAAGAAGGGCTTGGAATGCTGGAATTGCTTTTGGCAAGATTTAAATAATTATATAAATCTAATAAGCTTTGTGAACTTGGCACAGATGTATTAGAAATTTCTATCAATTGTTCACCAGGACGAGAAATAGAAAAACTACCGGTGTCCACATTGTAGATTAATCGATCACTGCCAATTTCATATCAAACCGTCTTAGCATCGCTTCCATAACCCACGTTATAAGCAATGTTTTGACTATTTGAACTTCCTTTGATTTGAATTCTTTGCAGTGGTGAATCTGCTGATAAATCCGCTTGGGGATTTGGAGTGGTTGTAAGATTAATTCGGTTTTCGGTATTATTATTGTTTTTTAAAACCAAAATTGTTTGATTATTTTCTCTTGCAACATCGAATGAATGAACTCCAATCACTTGAACACGGCCATAAAAGCCTAAAAAGTAAATTAAAAGTCCAATGATTGTTCCAATGATAAAAACAATAATAATTGGTTTCCAGCGAAAACGTCCCTTCGGATGGGAGTCGCTTTGAGCTTGAGAATCACTTGAATTTTTTGGTCTAAACTTGGATTTTATTCTTGATCAGACACTTTTTTTGTATCGGCTATCAATTAAACCAAGTCATTTTGCTAATTTGAACATTATTCTTCCGATCAATGTAATAATCACTGCGTTTTTAGGTTGAGAAAATTTGTTAACAAACCCTTAATTGCAGTGGTCTTAGTCATCACTAATTCTAAATTATATAATAAACTATAAAAGAGCGTCAAAACTCTTTAATAGAGAGATCAAAAAATTATATATGAAGGATTGTTCCTTGAAGAAATGTTTCCAGTTTTCCACCCCCAAATTAGGGGGTTTAAATTTGTTAACAAATCCTTTAAATGACCGTGTTTTGATCACTTTTACACCTAGTATACTAATGCTATTTACCAGTTAAAAATGGGGACATTTTTGATCTGGTTTTATTCGCTTTAATCTATTTATCCCCAATATAAATGGGTATAAAAATATTTTTTCCCCAGTTTTTAGCTTTTTTAGCCCCTAAAATGCCTAAAAACGGGTTTTTTTGCAATTTTTTAGTTGCTTTATCCTAAAGAACGATTTTTAGGATAAATAAAATTTTTTTTCGTTCTTTTGTGTGCTTTAATTATCACTGTAGCGTTCACCAACGCTTTGTCTTACATTAGACTCCATATCTCAAAAATAACATTCTTTCTGTTTTTATTCAGATTATTATCTTTAATAATCAGTAGATTGCTGTTGTTAATTTTGGATTTGTTCAATTTTTAGCCGTTTATAGAATCGTAGATATCATGACTAATTTAACCCTTAGAAACAAAGCTTATTTCCATGTAAGCACCAATCTAGAACCAGTAAATTCCTTAAGTTTACACTTAGTTTATGGTCCTGCTATGGGTTCGAATGCAATAATGTTATATCATTTGCTGACCGAATTCTATAATCGCAATAACTTATTGCGAGCTAATACCCCAATTGCTATCGATGAATTATTGACCTTTTTAGGTCTTGATTTTCAAGAATTTGATGATTTACGCTCCCAATTAGAAACCTTTAATTTGTTACAAACTGGGTACAGTCAGGATAAAAATGGTTCCTACTTGTATCATTTTGAACTATTAAAACCCTTATCATTAGAAGAAATCATGAAAAATCAAAAACTGATTCTTCTTATTAAAAAACAATTAGGAGCGCGATCTAGTTACATTATGTTAAATGTTGAAACCTTATTAGGAATCAACAAAAACAATTCTGTGCTTAATAATCGCGAACTTTTCAATATTAGTGCTGATATGGACGAAGCATTAAGTAATTCTAATGAATATGCTCAAGAATTTTTTTATGAAAATGGACAGCAAGTAGCAATTTCTGCTTCTTTAAGTCAAATGCCCGTTTCTGATCATATTAGTAATGAAATTAAAACTGAGTTTTACTCTAATATCTATGCCACTTTAAAAAAACCATTTGGTATCGATCAAAACATTTGAGCTCTAATTAATAAATACGCGGTTGAACAAAAAATCTTAAGTATTTCTCGCCTTTCTACTTTAGCTTATAAATCCATTGTGCAACGTAAAGGGAAAATCAATATTTCTTATGACAATTTCAGCATTTTAATTAATGAAGAATTATTTGGCGATGATGATAATGATATTCAAGCCAAAATTGAAAGTTATAAAGAATATTGAAAAAGTTGTGTAGAAGTTTCTGGTGGCGAATTTGTAAAAAATGCCAAAAAATTATTTGGTAATGTT
This sequence comes from Mycoplasmoides fastidiosum, assembly GCF_024498275.1. Classification (GTDB taxonomy): domain Bacteria; phylum Bacillota_I; class Bacilli_A; order Mycoplasmatales; family Mycoplasmoidaceae; genus Mycoplasma_N; species Mycoplasma_N fastidiosum. The sequence continues at coordinate 15,456 of NZ_CP101809.1, read as the reverse complement.
TCGCCTGAAAATATTTATTATTTTTACTATTCCAAAGTACCAACCAAAGGCATTAAAACTTGAATTAGTGACACTCATGCTTTAGGTTTTACAATTCCAACTATTAATGCGATTCTAAGTTTTGTCCATACTTGGATTAACAATATTAATGCTGGTTATTTAAAGAAATTAATTAAAACTTTAGTCCAAAATGAGAACTATTCTTTGCGTAGTGTTCTAAATCACTTAAAAGATGTTATCGTTAAAGATTATGAAGAAAAAAATAACAAATTAAATATTGTTCCAACCAAACAATCAATTAATTTAAAAAATTTAGCTGAAAAACCCAAAACAAGAAAAGTAGTCATTAATTCTGAACTACTCGCTAATGATTCACAAATTAGCGATGAAACTGAAGATCTTTTTGCTGATTATCGCAATAACGATCAAACAGATGATCTTGAATATTCTAAAAATGATAATAAAGAAGATGCAGAAATCTGAAACGAACTTTTTAAATAATTATGACTTTAACTAATCATGATGAACAATTTAAAAATGATTTAGAAAAATCTTTGTTCAAATGTTCGTTTGAAGAAGTCAGAAATCATCCTGAGTTAGTTCATCTGAATCTCACTGATCAAGAAATTATTCAAAATAGATTTTTGCTAGCTAAATTTTTGAATCGTTCAAAATTGTGCAATTCTCAATTAGAATTGTGCTCTAACATTAATACTCATTACCGGTTTTATCGACAAGAAGATCACGTTGAAAAAATTCTTAATTATGAAACTTATCGTTGCACTAAACTGAAAGCTTGAGATCAATTACATTACGAAGATCAATTAAAGCTTTATAACAAACTCGTTTTCAGCCATAATATTATTCGTCCTGACTTAAATGTTTTAACTAAAATTTCTGAACAGATTAAATCTAAAGTGGCTGAAGCTACTACCAATATTAATCCCAAATTGTTTCAGATTATTGATGAAATCAAGTGATTTTATAAATCTTATATTAATGGTAACAAAAATATTTTTTGCTCAATTGTGCCAAAAAGTTTACGTTCATCAGAAATTTTTTTCTTTTTTATTTTGTTACAAGTTTTAAAACGAACTAACACTAAAATTCATGTAACCAATATTGTTGGTTTAAATGAATTAATTAAAAATCGTAAGTTTAATAATTTGTCCAATAAAAAAGAAACCGATAGTGTTTATCGGGCTTTTAAAAATGCAAAATTTTTATTATTAATTGATTTTGATAATTCATCATTAGAAATGAAAGATCATTCCCAAAACATTTATCCTTTTTTAGCAGAACGTATTTTGCATCCCGAATTTTCAACTGTTATTATTTCTGGTAGTTATTGAGAAAAATATTATGAAAAATTAAAAATTCGGGATGATGCTCGATTATCTTTCACTAAGAAGAATATTACTTCTATCAATTTAGAAGGTGAAGTTTTTGATTTTTATCAAAATGAATTCAGCTTTAATCAGGAACAACAGAAAAAAAAGTCTTATAAAAATTTATAAGACTTTTTTTGTTGTTATTTTTCTTGCAAAATTTTGGCAGCATCTTCTACTACTAAAGCAATCTTATCAGGGTGATCCAGCAAACATCCCGATGCGTTTACATGTCCTCCACCTTTTCAAGTTGTAGCTAATTTTTTTACATCATAGCCCTTAGAACGAAATTCAGTTCGAATTGCATTTTCTTGTTCCTGGGTGAAATAAATTCAAATGGGGTAGTGTTCAATATTACCTAACATATTCGGAAAATTAGCTAGTAAAGGAGAATCAATCCCCAATTTCTTTTGGGTGGCTAAATCCATGTAATAATAAATTACTCCACCTTTTGTTTTGAAATTATTTAAAATTTCACTTTGAATTTTTAGTTCTTGTAGACTTCGTTTTTTTAATTCTGAATGAATCAAATCCTTATCTGCACCTTGTTGCCAACAAGTCAAGACTGCTTCCATTGTTTTAGTTTTTACCGATGGAAAAGTCATTCCCCCTGTATCAGTAAAAATTCCTAAATAAAATAAAGTGGCTGTTCTAGCATTGATTACTCAATTCATTGTTAAAGCAAAATCAACTAATAACTCACAACATGAAGCATAATTGGGGTCATCTAATTCAGCAAATAATGGTAAACTGGATGCATGATTATGATGATCGAACCGAATCATTGCTGCAAATTGGTAATTAAGTAAAATTTCACTTAATTCGATTCGTTCTGGATTATTAACATCAACAATAATAGCTAAATAATCACTAAAATCTTGAATCACTCGATGATCAGCAAAATCAAAATTCAAAAAAGGGAAATGACCATGAGCATTGCCAAAAACTAAAATTTCTTTTTTGGGAAAATTAGTTTTTAATAAACTTTGTAAACCAAAAGCAGCTCCTAAGCAATCTCCATCAGGTCGAGTATGGTGGAAAATAATGATTTTTTTGCTTTCAATAATTTTTCTCCCTAAAACTTCGAATTGATTTTTATTTTTCATTAAGACTAAATTCCTTTAAGTATTCAATAATTGCATCAGTTTGTTCTTTTTTAAAAGTTCCTGCAGTTGAAAAATAATGTCCACCCATTAAACCAAATGGTGCTAAAGAATTTTCTACTTTAATTGAATTAGAACGCAGTCGAATGCGGAAACGACCATCTTCTAATTCCACAAAAAATGCTCATAATTTTGTACCTTTAATATTGCCAATCATATTTGCATCATTGGCTTCAATGACATTTAAATTAAATTTCTTGATTACTTCTTGAGTAATAAAGCAATATACAAATTGGTTAACAATTTTCATGTTTGTTAACACATATCCCATGAAACGAATCTGATTTTCAGTTCTGCGGTTAATCTCTAAATTAATGTCATAGGGTTTTAAACCATTTTGACATAAGTATGAAAGTGTTGAAAAAGTACGAGCATTAGTGCGTTCAAAAGACATTCGTCCACTATCAGTGTTAATTCCTAGATATAAAAAATCAGCGGCTAATTTATTCATTTTTCAATGCAGATTTTTTGCCATTCAACCAATTTGTTCAGCAACAGAAGTATATAAATGATCATCTCATTCATAGTCGTATTGAATATCTGGTTGAGAATTATGGTGATCAATTCTTAAACTAGTTTTAAAAATTTTTGGATTATATAAATATTGAGATTTAGCAACTCTTCGACTGCCATCACCATCAACTACAATTGCTAAAGAATTTTGTAAAAAGTGAGTATCCAAATTTTCTAAATTAGTATTTGTTTTTGGAAGAAACGGATATAAATTTTCATGATCCCCAATTGCAAAAACCTGTTTTTCAGGAAAATTTAATTTGATTAAATTGAGTAATCCAAATTGTGCTCCCAAGCAATCTCCATCTGGATAAACATGATGAAAAATAAAAATATTGTCGTGACTTTTAATTAAGTTTTCAATGTTATGAAAAATCTCTAATTCTTTTTTCATATTATTTTTAGTTGTATTCATCAATTGTCTTATAAATCATTGTTAATAATTCTTCTTGTTGCTCGCGCAAAATAATTGTTCCTGCAGCAAAATCATGACCACCCCCACCAAAAAATCGTGCTATTTCGTTAACTTTAATACCATTAGAACGCAATCGACAACGGTAACGATTTTCAGAAGTTTCAATAAAAAAAAGTCAAACCAAACTATCATCAATATTAGCAATTAAATTAACATTGCTTCCCTCATTTTCAGTTAGATCATATTTTTGTAAAATTGCTTCGGTCACAGTGTATCAACAAACTTGATTTTTTTTCTGAAAATTAGAAAGTACATGAGCAGCAAATTGCAATTCTTTTAAAGATCTTTGTTTTAATTGATTATTAATCCAAAAATAATCAAATTCAACGTTTTCAAATAATCAAGTCATTAAATCAAAAGTTAGTACTCCAACTTTTTCATAATTGAATCGACCTGAATCCGTGTTAATTCCTAGGTATAAAAAATTAGCTGCTGTGCGATTAATTTTTCAATTATATTGTTTAACAAGATCTAAGATTTGTTCGCAACATGCTACATATTTTGAATCAACATAAAAATAATCATAATCAACATCATGATTATTTGGATGATGATCAATTCGTAATCTTTTAGTAAAATTTTCATTCACTAAAATATCAGCGGCTTCAATTCGGTTCGCACTACTTGCATCAACTACAATTGCTAATGAATTGTGGTTGATTTGATCTTTGGAAATTTGATTAAAATCATCCATTTCAAAATTCATAAAACTAAAAATATTTTTTGAGTCTCCTAAACAAAAAACATTTTTGGTTGGAAAGTTAATTTTAATTAATTCTTTTAACCCAAATTGCGAACCTAAACAATCGCCATCTGGTCGAATATGGTGAAAGATAAAAATGTTATCAGCCTCACTAATTGCTTTAACAATTTGAGTGTTTGAGCCTTGTAAATTTCAGTCCATATTATGCCTCTTAAATATAATTATTATAAATATTACTTTTATGTTTAACTAAATAACTTAGATAATAATTTATAATTTAGGTTAGATGAAAGAAGGTAAATTTTATGAAAAATTATCTGGCATATATTAACGGAAAATTCGTTGATAGTGCAAACAAAGTGCAAATTTACTCACCTGAAACTAGCCAAGTAATTGGTACCTATCCAGCATTAAATAAATCACAAATTGATGATGCATATGATGCTGCTTCTGTTGCTTTCGAAGTCTGAAGTCATTATTCGCATCAAAAACGAGCTCAATATTTATTGGCTTTTGCTGCTGAATTAAAAAATCATGTGGAGCAAATTGCTGATTTGATGAGTGAAGAAATTGCTAAAAATTTAAATGAATCAAAAATAGAAATTTTAAGAACTGTTGATTACATTACTGAAACTGTTCATACTTATTTAGAGTTAATTGAAAATCCAGAAGTGTATTCTCATTCAACTGATTTAACAATGCCAAAAGATAAAGTGGCCGTTTATCATCGCAAACCTTTTGGAGTTGCTCTAACAATTTCTCCATTTAATTATCCTGTTAATTTAATGTTAGCAAAAGTTGCTCCTGCTTTAATTACAGGAAATACTGTTGTGCATAAATCTGCAACTCAAGGTTCATTGGTTGGCGCTTATGTTGCCCAACTATTTGACAACATTGAAGTTGCAGGTGAAAAATTATTACCAGGTGTATTTAATTATGTAACTGGTCGTGGTTCTGAAATTGGTGACTATTTGGTTCAACACCCTAAAGTTGCTATTGCTTCATTTACTGGCGGAACTGATGTTGGAATTCGTTTAGCATCTCACATGGCAATGCGTCCATATGTTTTAGAGTTAGGTGGTAAAGATGCAGCATTAGTTTTAGATGATGCTGATATTGAAAAAACAGCTAATGAAATTGTAAAGGGAAGCTTCAGTTATTCTGGTCAAAGATGTACTGCAATTAAACGGGTTTTTGTCAGTGATAAAAAGGCTCCAGAATTAATTCCTGTATTGGTTGAAAAAGTGAATGCTTTAACTGTTGGTTCTGCTAAAAACAATTGTCAAATTACTCACTTAGTTGAGAAAAAATCTGTTGATGTTGCTAAACGCCTTTATCAGGATGCATTGGACAAAGGTGCTAAAAATTTAACTAATGAAATGAAAATTGAAGGTAACTTAGTCACTCCAGTTTTATTAGATTTAGTTACTCCAGCCATGGATGTAGCATGAGTAGAACCATTTGCGCCAATTATTCCTATTTTGCGTTATCAAAACATTGATGAGGCAATTAAATTGATCAATCAGTCTGAGTACGGACTACAAGGTTCTATCTTCACTGAAGACTATCATCAAGCTGTTGAGTTAGGTAAAAAATTCCAAACTGGAACAGTTAACATTAACCGCGCTTCTAGTCGTGGTCCTGATGTATTACCATTTTTAGGAATTAAAAATTCTGGCTTTGGAATTCAAGGAATTGGTGAAGCATTAAAATTCTATACCCGCACTCAAGGTTTAGTCTTAAACGATGAAGAAATCATCAACAAATTTGATGTTGAAGATGCTACAACTGAAGAATAATTATTCAGTTAAATTCATTATTAAAAAACAAAAACTATTGCAAGTAATTGCAATAGTTTTTTTATTAATATAAATGGTAGGATCAATGGGGCTTGAACCCATGACCTCGCCCTTATAAGGAGCGTGCTCTTACCGACTGAGCTATGATCCCAAAAAAATATTCTTTAAATCATGTTCATTAGTATTTTACACGCTTAAAGAATATTTAGAATTTTAACCAATCAAACTCAATTTAAAATGAGAAATTTCTTGTAATAAACAAGAATTGGTTTGATTTGTTTTACTCTTGCTCTTCAAAACCAGTTTCTTCGCTCTCAACAAACCCTTCTTCTTCTGAAATTTCATTTTCTGAATCCGGTGCAGAATATTTAGTTGCATAAACAATTTTTTGATCATTTAGTCGCTTCATATCAATCAAAACAACTCCAGCAGTATTTCGTCTCATTACCCGTAAGTTCTTTAAACTAAACCGGTTGCTGATTCCCTTATCAGTGATTAAGAAAATGTCTTCATCGCCTTTAACAAGCACACACATGATCATTTTGCCACTGCGTTCAGAAATTTTTTGAGCAATAATACCTTGGCTATTACGAGAAGTTAAACGAAAATCTTCAACTGAAGAAAGTTTACCTAACCCATTTTCACTAATTGATAACACTAAATTACCTGCTTGAGTAGAAGAAGCTGAAATTAAATAATCATTTTCTTTTAACTTGATACCTCGTACTCCTCTAGCAGTTCGACCCATATTACGAACTGATGCAGCTTTGAATCGGTTCATACGGTTTTGGGATGAAGCAAATAAAATTTCATCTTCATCAGTTCCAAAGAACACAAAACTCAGTTCATCATCCTCTTCTAAACTAATTGCACGTTTTCCATTTCGGAAAATTTTACTAAATTCTTTTAAAAGAGTTTTTTTAACATATCCTTTTTTGGTTGCAAAAATTAATGATGTTATTTCTGGATCATAATCATCATTAACAACCAAAATTGTTGCAATTGTTTCTGTTTTAGTTAAAAATTCAAAAATTGTTTGAACTGGTTTCCCCCGACCCACTCGTTTGGTTTGGGTGATTTCATAGGCAAAAGTTTCATAAATTTTACCTTTAGAACTGAAGAAATATAACTTGTCATGCGCATAACAAGTTAAGACCATTTTAGTATCGTCGTCTTCATACATTAAATTAGCTTTAATGCCTACTCCACCTCGTTTAGTTGCACGATAGTCTTCAATTGAAGTTCGTTTTAAATAACCTTTTTGGGATAAAGTAATAACCATTGGATCATTAGGAATTAATGATAAATCATTGATTTTCCCAGTCGAATTATGATAAACAATGGTGCGGCGTTCATCTCCGAATTTATCACGAATATGTGTAATGCTGTTGGTAATAATTTCGGTTTGTTTTTGTTTGGAACTTAAGATAAGTTCATGATTATCAATATTTTGTTGTAATTCTTTGATGTTTTCAAATAATTTATTTCGTTCAATCCGTTTTAAATTTTTTAAAGGTTGATCTAAAATATCCTTAATTTGAATCTCAGTTAAATGATAATCCGTTGCTAAAATGGCTTCAACATCATCTGCTTCTTGAATTAATTCAACAATTGCTTTTAAATTTTCAGCAACAACTTTACGACCTTCTAACAAATGCATTCGCTCCCGCATTTTATTTAGATTAAACTTGGTCTTGCGAACTAAAACTTCAAATTGATGAGCTAAATAATTTTTTAGAACATCAATAATACCTAAAACTTTAGGTTCACCATTAACCAACATAACCATGTTAACTGCAACATTAGATTGAAGTGGACTGTGACGGTATAAAGCGTTTAAAACTAAATCAGTATTAGCTTCTTTTTTTAATTCAATAATTAATCTAATTCCATGACGACTAGATTCATCCCGAATATCATTAATGTTGCCTTCAATTTCTTTAATGACAACACCATTTTTCCCTGGTTTAGCTAGCTCAACAATTTTTTTAATTAAGTTTTCTTTTCTTAAGTTGTAAGGAATTTCTTGAACAACTAAACATTTGCGGTCATTGATTTCTTCAACAACTACTTTTGCTCGGTTATAAAAACTTCCGTTTCCTGTTTCAAAGTAAGATTGGATACCGTTAGTATTATGAATTTCTCCTCCAGTTGGAAAATCAGGTCCTTGAATGTATCGTCCCATTTCTTCGCTAGATAAATTGGGATTTTCTAATAAAGCTAATGCTCCATTACAAATTTCAGTTAAATTGTGAGGCGGAATTGTTGTTGCCATCCCCACTGCAATTCCTAAAGCACCATTAATTAAAATGTTAGGAATTGCGGTTGGTAAAATAGTAGGTTCAGATCTAGTTTCATCATAGTTAGGCATGAAATTAACGGTATCTTCTTTAATGCCTTCTAAAAAAAGATCACCTAATTTAGATAAACGAACCTCAGTATATCGCATCGCAGCAGCTTTGTCTCCATCGATTGAACCAAAGTTTCCTTGTCCTTCAACTAATGGATAACGGGATGAGAAATCTTGAGCTAAACGCACTAAAGCTTCATAGATTGAAGTATCACCGTGAGGGTGATAATAACCCATTACTAACCCGACTAAATTAGCGGATTTATGAAAACGTTTATCGCTTGTAAACCCTCTTTCAAAAGCCGTAAACAAAATTCGTCGGTGCACCGGTTTCAATCCATCACGAACATCTGGAATTGCTCGAGCAGTAATCACAGACATGGAATAGTCCAAAAAGGACTGACGCATTTCTTGAGTGATTTCAATCGGATTAACTTTAGACGTGCTTAAGGATTGAATAATACTTTCAATTTTATTTTTTTTATTGTTTTTTTTATTCATGTATTAATTTCTGCTGGTTAACTAAATTAAATATCTAAATTTTTGATTGCTTTGGCATTTTTCAAAATAAATTCTTTTCGTGCTTCACCATTATTACCCATTAATGTTAAAAAAGTTTGATCAGCAATCATCGCATCTTCAACATTGACTCGTAAAAGGGTTCGAGTACTTGGATCCATTGTGGTTTCTCACAATTGTTCTGGTGACATTTCTCCCAAACCTTTAAAACGACTTACTTCAAAATTCGCGTTTGGGTTGTTTAATTTGTATTCTTCTAAAGCAGCATCATCAGTTAGATAAATATTTTTCTTCACATAACTCACCCGATAAAGTGGGGGTTGAGCAATATAAACATGACCATCTTCAATCAATTTACGCATATAACGATAAAAGAAAGTTAATAGCAAAATACGAATATGAGATCCATCAATATCCGCGTCAGTCATAATGATAATTTTGTTATAACGCAATTTGCTAATGTCAAATTGTTCTTTAAACGAACAACCAATTGCAGCTAATAAACTTTGAATTTCTGAATTTGATAAAGTCTGAATCACATTCATTCGTTCGGTGTTTAACACTTTTCCCCGTAAGGGTAAGATCGCTTGAAATTCCCGTTCCCGACCGTTTTTAGCAGATCCGCCCGCAGAATCTCCCTCAACAATGTATAATTCAGAAATTTCAGGATCTTTAGTTGCACAGTCTGCTAATTTACCGGGTAAAGATGCAAAAGAATTTAATAAATTTTTTCGTTCAACTGATTTGAAATTTTCATAACGTAATCGGGATTCACGTTGCTCTTTAACTCGATTTAAAATTACTTTTTTATCGGCTGGATTCTCATTTAAAAAGCGTTCAAAAACTTCTTCAGTGACATCTTGAACAAATTTGGAAACTTCAGGTGAAATTAAACGGTTTTTAGTTTGACCTTGATACATTGGAGTTGCATAATATAGGGCAACAATAGCAGTTAATGGAATAAAAACATCCGCTTTAACTAAATCAGCACGTTCTTTAATTAATTTTTCTTCCAACATAAATTTACGTAAAACTTTTAGTAAACCGTTTTTAAATCCATCATCATGGGTCCCACCATTATCATTGAAAATGTTGTTAGAAAAACAATAGATGATTGGTTCATCAATCATGTTGACATACTGGAAGGCAATGTTAACTTTAATGTTAACTTTTTCTTCTTTTCGATTTAAGATTTGACCTTCTTTTTCTCCAGAAATAATCAGTTTCTCAACTGGGTTTCGACTTTGATTTAATTCTTTAACTCAGTCAACAATTCCTTTTTCATATAATCAAGATTTGTTTTCTTCATTATTTTCATCAATAAAATTAAATTTAACCCCTTTGTTTAAGTAAGCTAAACGTTTTAGTTTTTCCTTAATTCATTCTGGGTTATACTCATTATCTTCAATAATGGAATAGTCCGCTCGTCAACTAATTTTGGTTCCCGTTTTAAGACCAATATTTTGATTAATGATCTTAGTTGGTTGTTGAGTATTCCCACCATCAACAAAAACCGCTTGATAGTGATTCCCATCACGATAAACATTTGCTTCTAATCAAGTTGATAAGGCTGTTACACATGAAGCACCAACTCCGTGAGTCCCTCCAGAAACTTTATAACTATCGTTATTAAATTTTCCACCTGCGTGTAATTTAGTCAAAACTACTTCTAGAGTAGAAATGTTAAATTCTTTTTTAATTCCAACCGGAATTCCCCGACCATTATCTTCTACTGAAACAAATCGATCTGGTTTTAGGGTTACGGTGATTTCATTAGCAAATCCACCAACTGCTTCGTCAACAGAGTTGTCAATAATTTCTCATACCATTTGGTGTAATCCGACAACATCTGTTGAACCGATATACATTCCCGGACGCATTCGAACCGGTTCTAAACCTTCTAATACGTCAATGGAGTCATCATTGTAATTTGTTTTATTTTCTTCTAATTCTAGTTTTTTTCTATCTGTCATTATTGCCTTTTACTTAATTAATATGATGGATTTTTTGCTTTACTCTCTTGAACTTAAAAACAAGTTTGTTATTGGTTTAACAAACTTGTTTTTTCATGAATAAATTTTTGAAGAAAGCAATCACTACTTAATCACGAGCAATCAAAAATTTTTGATTCAGAATTTCTATAACATCGTTTGGATAAATTTTGGCACCGCGTTCGGTTCGTTCAATTTTATTGATTAAAATTTTGTTCTTTTGTATGTAAGTTTTGGCCTCATTTCCAGAGTTAATAATCCCTGAAAATTTTAAAAATTGACCCAAAGTAATGTATGGTGTTTTTATTAAAATTTTTTGCATAAAACCTAATAAATTTATAGGTATTTATTATATCAAATAACCATTGAAAACCTCGTAAAATCAGGCTTTAATGCCTTTTTCAACATCAAAAAAACCACCCTTTTTTAGGTGGTTTTTTCTTGAATTTTTAAGTGTTTTTTAGGAACAAAAAATTATTCTAAATTTGGTTCATCTAAAATTTCATAATCTCGAACTGAATAACCTTTAGCTGGTCTTCAACGTCTTGAATATTGATCACGTAATTCGTCTAAACTAGAATATTTTTGGGGACGATTGTTAATTAGTTTGCGAATAAAATTATTAACAAAAGGAGCAAAAGCAAAAAAGGCTAATAAAACAAGGAATAGCACAGCTACACCTCAATAATATGGAGTGGCTGTTGGGAGTGTTTCTGCAAAGCCACCTCATCCAACCGCTTCACCAATTCCCATTCCAGTATTCATAAATGCGCGGATAAAGAAAACATAAATTGCTTGATATAAAACAACGAATCAACATCCGACAAATGAAATAACTGCAAAAACAGCATTAACTCAGAAGCGACGATCACGAGTTACTTTTGCTTTAACTTTTTTAATTAAACTTAATAAAGGTAATAAACCATAAATTAAAAAGAAGAATAAAGTTGGAAAATTAGTTATCCCATCAATAAAGACATCTGAATTAAATCCGTAAGAAAGACCAATATATAGTAGGGTTCATAAACTAGAAATAATCAACTGTAAGTATAAACCGGCTAATTTTTCGTTTCCACGAGCAAATTTCAATAAGCTGCGGGTACCAATAATTTGATTTTCTAAAATGGTTCCTGCATACAAGTTAATACTTGAAGCAGAAAATCCGTTTAAAACTCCAAGCACTGAAATTAAGATTAATGCAAAAAATGCTTGAGTAATACCACCACTAATTTGACGAGCTTGAACTTCAGTAATTCCAAATGTATTAACTAAATTATTGGCATTAAAAACATTTCAAGAAATGCCTTGAGAAACTAAAATTTGAGCAATGGTAATTACTAAGTAAACAACTCCAATGGTAATAATTCCCCCAGCCACAACGAATGGTAGATCTCGTTTTGGTTTTTTCATGTCGGGAACTAAAGTTCCAAAATTTAAAAAAGAGTCAAATGCAAACAAAATTGCTGGTAATGCAACAATTATGGAATTTAAATTTAAGTTTTGTACAACAAAAGCTGGTTGACCATCAGGTCTTGGAATTGCTGCTGGGTTTTCTTGAAAGAAGAATAAATTATTCTGACCAGAAACCGCACCAAAAACAATTCCAAAAATCATTACTGCGATTAAAGGAATAAATTTAATAACTAAAGTTCAGCGTTGAAAAAAGGCTGCACCGCGTAAAGAAATATAGTTAAAAATTAAAAATGAAAGATATAATCCGGTTCCTACAAAAATCACTAAGCTGATTGAAGAAAATTTGCCAAGACCATCAGACAGAATTCCACCGTAATTACCACTGAAATTTAATAATAAAATTTCAGCTGCAAAATAAGAAATTCCAGGTAGTAGCAAACCATAATAAAAAACAGGTAAATTAAACTTAATAAAATAACCTAATTTTTTACCACCAACTTTTTCGGCTCAACGGGCTAATCCTAGTCGTGAGAAAGCAGATAAACTAATATCGATATAGCTTAATCCAGTAACAATACAAATCAAACATGCAATTACTCATGACAGAATAATTGATGTTGGATTATATCCTGCTGCTCTAAAAACGCTATTGTTCTTTAGGAAAATCCCAATTCCAACAACCGAACCCACTAACATCGCGAATACTGTAAAAAGTCCGATTTTGGTAACAGTTCTCTGGTTCATGTTAACCTTTTATTATTTATAAAATTTTTAAAATTCCCTAAGATTTTAAAATTATTTTTATTAATATTTAACTTTAAATTATATAAGATTTATAGAAAAACACATTAATTCGGAAGGGAATTTGATGTGTTTTGTTCTAAAAAATTCTTGTTGGTAAAATGATTTCTTGATAGTTGCTGTTGTCATCTAAACTTTTGATTACAGCTGGTTGTGAAGGTGAATTAAATTGAAAAATTACATGATCATCTTCAATGTTTTTTAACAGTGCTTTTAGTTTCTGAGAATCAAATGAAATGATGATGTTGCTTTTTTTTAAATTTTCAATTGCAATTTCTTCTTTTGATAAACCTCTTTGTCCACCTTTGTTTTCAATGATGAATTTATTTTTATCAACTTCACACTGAATTATTTTAGGAAAACTATCAGTTAACAAAGCACTGCGATCAATTGCTTCAATCAATTTTTTACGATCGATTACAATTTTGTGCTCATATTCTTTGTCAAATCAATGCAAAATTGAAGGATAAGATCCTTCAACTAAGCGACATTTCATTTGTAAATTTTCTTTTTTGACAATTAAACTGTTTTCTTGTAAATAAATTTTAAGCTTTTCGTCTTCTGCACTTAAAAGTCCAATAATTTTATGAATCGTTGAGGGAATAATTGTAAATTCAAAATCTTCGTTTTCATTAGGGAAAACTCCATAAACAACACTATAAGAATCAGTGCTAGAAACATTTAATCTTTTATTAATGTTATTGAAATTAATCCCAATAATTGCAATTTTGATTTTAGCAGATAAACTATCGGTTGCTTGTTTTACAAAATCTTTAAACCGGTAATAAGTTTCTTTTAATAAATTTTTACTAACTTCAATTTCTTGATAACCTTTAGTGTCAAAATCCTCAAAATAAAATGAATTATCATCTAATGAGGATAAATTAGAAACAAATGAACCACATTTCAATTGAAAGTTGTTGTTTTCGGTTTTGAAAATTTCAACATAATCACCTTTCAGGTGTTCTGCAAGGTTGGTTAGCAATTTAGCATCAACAAAAAGTTTTCCCTCTTGGATAATCATTAATGACTCTTTATCCTCTGGGATTTGGTACTTAACGTTAATTAAATTGTCTGAAGCATGAATAGTTAAATAGTTGTCTTTACAAGTGATTAAAACTCCATCAGATTCGCGTTTTAACCAGTGGGCTGAAATTGAGATTGCAGCCACTTTTTTAAGTTGATGAAAGTTTCTTAAAGAAATTTTTAGCTTCATTCGGGTTTTGACTTTCGTTTGCTTCTTCTATACAAAAAGCTTATATGCTATTTAATTATAAATAAACAACTAATAAATAATAAGTAATAATGAATAATTAATATTGTCAAAAAAATTATTATATGAGGATAAATAAATTATTTTGTGGATAACTTAGATGAAAATAAACTTTCAACGTAATCTTTAAAATGTTTATTTCGTTTGAACTCATTTTCCATTTGATTTAAAGAGTTCTTGATTGTTGTATGATCGCGATCAAGTACTTTGCCAATTTTTTTCAAACTCATTTTCATTTCTGTTTTAAGGATATAGGCAATGACATTTCTGTTATTAACAATTTCTTGTTTTCTGGATCGACCCAATACATCAGTAACATCAGCCTTTAATTTTTCACAAATTAAGACAATTTGGTTATAAACATCATCTCGGTTATTTTTAGGAATTGTGTCTAAAATACCAATTTTTTCCAACAACTCCTCAATGATTTTGGCATCAACCATAATTAGTTGTTCTCCAGCATTTAAATAAAATGAAAGAGTTGCTAAATGACCATAAACACGGCGAATATCTTTTCCTAATAAAAAAGCTAAATATTCAATAGCACCAGCGGTCAACTTTAAATTGGGAGATTGAGTTTCAAAAAAGCGTTTAATTAAAGTTTTAATGACATTAGTATCAGCTTCTTTGATTTCACATTGAATTCCCGAAAGAATTCGGGATTTTAAAGCGGGATCAAAATCGTTAATATCACGCAAAGGTTCGCTAGAAAAGAAAATAATTTTTTTATTTCGATTTAGTAAAAACTCAACAAGGGAAAATAACATGGAATTAATATTATTTAATCCCTGAAATTTGTGCAAATCGTCAATAATCAAAAAGTCACAATCAGCAAACTTTTGAATAAAGCTTTTAACGTCAAAACAAGAATCGCGTAAATGGTTGTTATATTCAAAATTTAGTTTAAAGCTATCAACATAAATAATTTTTTTATCTTTGTAAAGTTCTTTGAAATAATTTACCAAAGTAAAAGCTAAATGAGTTTTACCAACTCCAACATCACCATGGAAAAAACAAGTTTTAAAAAATTTATTTTCATAATTCTTAATAAAATCACGACCAATTTTT